>CAVWEV010000016.1:0-5853 GCA_963754225.1 uncultured Thermoleophilia bacterium | reverse complement strand
CGGCTCTCCCGCACCTCCCCGTCTGCGGCGAGGGGGATGGCGATGACGAGCAGTGCGGCGACCGATAGCACCCCCACGGCAGCCTGTCCGCCGATACCGCTGCCACCAGGTGGCCAGCCGGGGCGAGCCGTGATGGGTGGAGCGCCGCGCGCGCGACCGGGATTTCGCCGCGGCGCCGCCCGCAACGGCGACGGCCGCGAGGCCCATGAAGGCCACGGGGATCACCGACAGCTCCCACACCCAGTCGACTGCGGCTGCGGCGGCGAAGCCCGCGCAGGCCGCGGTCGCGCCCGCGAGGCCCGCGCGAAGCTGCGGCGGCGCGCGCAGGGCGCGCACCGCGCCGATTCCGACCACCCCGAGGACAAACCCGGCGATCAGGATCAGCCCGATGATCCCGAGCTCGCCCAGCGTCTCGACGTAGAGCGAGTGGGTGTCGCGAACGAACCCCGTCTCCAGGCCGTTGCGCGCCCACCAGAACTCGAACGTCCCTGGGCCGATCCCGATCAGCGGTTCGGTCTCGTTCGCGTCCACCGCTGCCTCCCAGAACTGGTAGCGGCCGCTTCCGCTCACGTTGAGGAGCTGCTCGCCGCGACTCTGGTTTCTGAGGCGTTCATCGTCGCGTCCCCTTGAACGTCTCCCAGCGGTCGGAGAGCTCGCCGGGAACGCCGGCCGCGATCGCGAGCACGGCGACGATCGGCAATGCCACGAGCAGGGCGGCAAGCGCCGGCTCCCTCGGGACCCGGAGCCAGCCGGGCCGCCTCCCGTAGCGCACGAGGAGCCCGATCCCGGCCTGGACGAGCGCCACCCCGGCGCACACGACGAGCACGATCGCGATCATCTCGTCGCCCTGCTGCTGCGCCGCCGCTGTCGGAAGCCCGCGGTCGAGGGCGTCGCGCTGCTCGACCGCGGCGAACAGGATCGCCGACCCGGCGCTCGCGACCACCAGCGTGGCGAGCTTCGGGATGCGGTCGGGTGCCAGGGCGAAGAACACGAGCAGGGCGCCCGCCGTAACCGGCACGAACAGGCCCGATGACGTGAGCCAGAGCGCCAGCGCGACCACCGGCACGGCTCCCGCGGCGACCGCCTGAGCGGGGACCGTCCGCGCCGTCGCGGTCGCCGCCAGCAGCAGGGGGAGGCCCATGGCGCTGAGCGCCGCGAGCCCTGTGGAGTAGTTGAGCGGGTACGCGAGCCTGCGCTCGATCTCGATCCCGGGGAGGTACTCGCCGGTGACGCGTTCGGGGAACCAAGTCGGCTCGAGGCGCGACAGCACGGCAAGCCCGGCGACGATCGCGATCCCGACGGTGATCCCGTGCAGCATGTGCCGCCACCGTCCCTCGCCCTGGATCGCCAGCGCGAGGGCAAAGACGCCGAGGTAGACGGCGACCCTGGCCAGCTCGGTCGCGGTCCGCTCGGCACTCTCGGTCCAGCCGAGCGATAGCGCGGTCCAGCCGGCAAACACCGCAAGCACGACCAGCATAAGACGGCCTGTGCGGGTGCCGCCGGCCACCGGGAGCGCGCCCGACCAGCGTACCGACGAGGACGACCCACCAGACGACGATCCCGGCCTCGCTGCGCTCGATCACGCCGTAGCCGCCGTTGTTGAGCGCGAGGTAGACGATCGAGAAGGGCCGCGACTCAGCCAGGCGGCGAACCCGGCCGGGTCCACGCGCAGGCGAGAGATCCCGATGAGCCTCGCGGGTGCTCGGGCGACGGCCTCCATTGCCCAATAGATACGCACGCGGGCGCCGGATTCAGACAGTCTTCGCCGCCTGATGGCGACGGTTGGGGAGGTCAGCCCGATGCGGTGGGCGTCTCGACCCCGCGGCGCCTCAGGTGATCCTCAAAGGTGCGTCTGACCCCGGCGCGCACGTCCACCGCCGGCTCGTAGCCCAGCTTCTCCCGCGTTCGCCCGATATCGGCGAGTGAGTGACGGACCTCGCCCGGCCGGGGGTCGGTGTGCCTGGCCTCGATCTGATTGCCGCTTGCGGCCCTCAGTTCATCGAGCAGCTCGTTGAGCGACGTGCGCTCCCCGCAGGCCACATTGAAGATCTCGCCCGAGACACCCTCGGCGTCCGCAGCGAGGAGCGTCGCATCGACCGCGTTGTCGACATAGGTGAAATCCCGCGACTGCTCTCCATCGCCGTACACGGTCGGCGGGATCTCGTCGAGGAAGGCATCGATGAACCGGGGGATCACCGCCGCGTAGGGCGACAGGGGATCCTGGCGGGGCCCGAAGACGTTGAAGTAGCGCAGCGAGACGGTCTCCAGCCCGAATACCCCGGAGAAGGAGCGGCAGAAGCCCTCGCCGGCAAGCTTTGCGACCGCGTAGGGGGAGATCGGCTCCGGGGTCATCTCGACCCGTTTGGGGAGCTCGGAGTTGGCTCCATAGATCGACGAGGAGCTTGCGTAGACCACCCTGCGCACGCCCTCGTCCCGCGCGGCGAGCAGGACGTTGAGCGTCCCGGTCACGTTCACGTTCGTGCTCGTCAGGGGGTCCTGGATGGAGCGCGGGACCGAGGGGAGCGCCGCCTCGTGGAAGACGAGCTCCGAGCCGCGGATCGCATTGTGAACGCGCTCGTAGCTCTGGATGTCTCCCTCGATCACCTCGACGTCGTTGCGGACCGCAGCGAGGTTGTCCCGGTGCCCGGTCGCGAAGTTGTCGAGCACGCAAACCTCGTGGCCCCGCTCGATCAAGGACTCGACCAGGTGAGAGCCGATGAATCCGGCGCCCCCCGTGACGAGGACACGACTTCCCGCCGATGGCATCTGCGCGGACTCTACTGAGGCAGGGCGGGGGCGGCGATCACCGCGGGCGGCGGGGGAGGCTCGTATTCGCCCCCGGGTGCCCGCTCAACGCGTCAGACTGTGCTCGCCCCCCGCAGTTGCCCGTAGCGGCGCCTTCTGTGGCCCCTCAACTCGACCGGTGAAGATGCGTCCGTTCGAACCGAGCGTCTTGATCACCTGCCAACCGGATGCGGTCTGTCGCTCGATGTTGACGCCCCCGTTCACGGGAGCCATTCCCCACACTCGCACCCGACGCTTGTTCTTCCCGCGCGCGACGAATGGGAAGCGGAACGCTTGCGAGGCGAGCTTCGGATTCCCGTTGTCGTCGTACAGCCCGATGCGAAGTTGCGCGCCGGCGTCCTTGATCCCAACCCAGGTCACCTGTGAGACCCCTTGTTTCCAGAGCACGAACAGCGCGTCGGCAAGGTAATTCGCCTGGCGTGGTCTGGTTGACGCCGTACGGCGCCTCGCTGAACGCGAGCAGCTCCGTGACCCACAGCTCGGTCCCGCGTCGCGGCGCGATCCGCCGATGGGCCCGAGCGGCGCGGATGACTCGCGTCAGCTTGTGCATGTCCGGAGGCCACACGTCGTCGGGCAGCGCAGCGGGCTCGAAGGCACTGACGCCGCGGCGGAACCCCGAGAGCGGGTTGTGTGCGAGCACATCAAGATGGGGCTTCTTGCCGGGGCACTTCTTCGGCTTCAGCGCCCGGCGCCCGCGCAGGCAAAAGAACTCGCGCAAGAAGCGAAGCGGCTCGAACCGGTCCCCTCCGCGTTTGTAGTCACCGACAGGGAGAAAACCACCCGCAATCACGCGGTTCGATCGGTCCACGTCTTTGAGCGAGGAGTAGGCGGCGTTGATCATCTTTCGATAGTGCTCCGGCCCGGCCGGGCGCCACTTCCCGCCCGATCGCTCCCACTGTGGATTCAGATTGCGCCCATAGTTTGGCTCTCCCCAGATCTCCCACAGCGTCACGCGCGGCAGGCTGCGGCCGGGTGCGAGCGGATCCGGGAATTCTCCGGAGTAACGGCTGCCGAGCGCGCGGGCGAACTGTCCAAGCAAGCGCGGGGAGGGACGCCGCGATCCGGGAAGAGCGTTCGCGGGGGGGGCAGGACTCGGTCCCTCCGCCCAGTCCGGAGCCTGGAACAGCATGACCATGACCGACAGCCCGCGCGCGGTGGCGTCGCGTACCGCGGCGTCCAGTCGAACCCAGTCGTACGCGGGGTCGCTCGGGTCGGTCGGATCGGCGGGCCTCGCTCCGGATGCGATCTTTCGCCAGTTGGCCGCGATCGTCACCTGCGTTGCCCCAACGCCCGCAGTGCGATCGAGCCATTGTGCGCGAGTCGCAGGATCGTCCGACAGGAAGGCGCGATCCCACACACCAAGCTTGAGGCCGCGGTTAGCCGCCTCCGAGACCCCACCCACGGCGTGTGCGGACGGCACCACGGCTGCGAGCAGCAGGGCAGCGGCCAGCCCTGCCATCAAGCCCGCTCTCCGCGCCGCCGCACCGCCACCCGCTCCGAACTGGCGCCTCACACCCTTCAATTACGCGCGCAGAGCCCCAACCCTGACAGATGTCGGTTCGGCTAGGGTTCGGCGCGCTCGAGCGAGCGCGGGTCCTCCGTCACGGTGATCGACCGTCCCCGCTGCTCGTCGGTGAGGGCGAAGTCCACGGGGCGGAACCTTAGCGGCGGGCGGGCGTCGCTCGGCGCGGTGTCTCCGGCAAAAGGGCGAGGAACACGAATACGAGCGCCAGGCCGACGACCGTGTCGATGAGGCGGCTGAACGCAGCGATGTCCTCCGGTAGCCCGAGCAGGGCGGCGAGCGCCACGACGGCGCCGGCGAGGCCGGCGTTGAACCGTGTGTAGTCGATCCACAGGTACGCGTACGCGGGGACCATGCACGCTGCGCAGATCAGCGAGAGAACGAGCGCGCCGGGTTCGACCAGCGCGACGATCAGGGTGATTACCACCACGCCGAGGACGGTGCCGAGGAAGCGCTGGACGATCCGGGTCCGGGTGCGGCCCGCCTCGGGGCGCATCACGAACAGCACCGTGATCGGGATCCAGAAGCCGCGGTCGACCGGGAGCACCCTGTAGATCGCGGTCGCGGCGCTGAGCGCGAGTCCCAGCCTCACGGCGTGGCGGCCGATCGGGTCCGCCCACGAGAGGGCGCCGGCGATTGCGTTGCGCAAGTACGTAAGCGGGTGGGGGTGCGCCGGGTAGCCGGAGCGGGTCGGGACGATCGCCGCGAGCGCCGCCTGGAAGGCCCCGCCGGCGAACGTGAACCCGGCGAGCTCGAGCTCTGAGTGCGAGCCAGTGGGGTTTCCAGCGAACACGACGAGGGCCACGGTGGCGGAGAGCGCGACGGAGCCGGTGATAGGGCCGCCCGCGACCATCAGGCCGGTGATGAGACCCCAAAGTCCGGTGACGATCAGCGAGGCGACCTCGGAGTCGGACGCGAGCACGCCGACGAACGTGGAGAACGCGCCGAAGACGGCAACGGCGAGCATCGCGAGGACGCGGTGGCGGGTCGTGTCGCCGACGTCGGCGAACCCGGCGATGAGCGCTCCGCCGGCGGCGACGGCTCCGGCGGGGAGGTCGTCCGCGATCACCCCCGCGACGAGCGGGATCGCGACGCCGACCGCGTTGCGAAGCGCGAACCCGAGGCTGAGGCGAGGCGACTCGTCAAGGCTCGGGCTCATGCGACCAGCAAGCTAAGCCCGGAGCCGGACTCGAACCGGCGACCCCTTCCTTACCATGGAAGTGCTCTACCAACTGAGCTATCCGGGCGCTCCGGGCTCACTCTAGCGCCACGACGGGCTCAGTCGAAGTGGGCCGCGCACGCCTTAGCAACCGCGGCGGCGAACCCGTCGACGTCGTTCTCGGTCGTGTCCCATGCGGTCATCCAGCGGACCTCGCCCGTCTCCTCGCTCCACACGTGGAACGGCAGCTCTCCGGGCCAGTCGGCGAGCAGTTGCTGCGTGACAGGCGGAGGAAGGATCGCGAACACGGCGTTGGACTCCACCTGCTGCGTGATGCGGACGCCGGTCATCTCCTTAACCGCGTGTG
>CAVWEV010000015.1:0-182500 GCA_963754225.1 uncultured Thermoleophilia bacterium | reverse complement strand
GTGATTGGGGTGAAGTCGTAACAAGGTAGCCGTAGCGGAAGCTGCGGCTGGATCACCTCCTTTCTAGGGAGACATTTCCCTAATGTCGACCGGGCCTGGCGGGCGTCGCTACGTGCGATGCCCCGCAGCGCTGCTCAGTTTTGAGGGACCGTCGGCGGAAGCACTCCGTCGTCCGGCCTCGGCGAAGCTTGAAAACTGCACAGAGCCAAAAAACCGAGTCGCTCCTCGAGCGGCTCGGAAGGGTTAATCACAACCGCTGCACGTGAGTGCGGCGGTGCTCACCCGTCAAGATAATAAGGGCAAGCGGTGGATGCCTTGGCACCAGGAGCCGAAGAAGGACGTGGACGGCTGCGATAAGCCGCGGTGAGGCGCTGAACAGCCTTTGACCCGCGGATCTCCGAATGGGAAAACCCGACGCCGGTAATGCGGCGTCGTTCTGCGTTGAACACATAGGCGCAGGAAGGCAAGCGGGAGAACTGACACATCTCAGTACCCCGAGGAAAGGAAATCAACCGAGACTCCCTGAGTAGTGGCGAGCGAAAGGGGATCAGCCCAAACCCGGTAGGTGTAAGCGGGCACGCGTTGCCTGCCGGGGGTTGTAGGACTCTGCGTCCGGGCCGTGCCTGGCCCGGCGGCAGTTACCAAGCCAGTCGTTAGTCGAAGCGAGTGGAACCTCGCACCACAGAGGGCAATCGTCCCGTAGACGAAAGCGAGCTGGCCTGCCGGTGGAGTTCCTGAGTAAGACCGCCCACGTGAAACGCGGTCTGAACCCGGGGGGACCACCCCCCAAGGCTAAGTACTCCCTGGTGACCGATAGTGAACTAGTACCGTGAGGGAAAGGTGAAAAGCACCCCTGAAGGGGAGTGAAATAGTACCTGAAACTGTTTGCCTACAAGTGGTCGGAGCACCTTCGGGTGTGACGGCGTACTTTTTGCATAACGGGCCGGCGAGTTACTCGTCTGTGGCGAGGTTAAGCGATGAGCGGAGCCGTAGCGAAAGCGAGTCCGAACAGGGCGACACAGTCACGGGCGGTATACCCGAAACTGGGCGAGCTATCCATGGGCAGGTTGAAGCGGGGGTAAGACCTCGTGGAGGACCGAACCGACCTACCGTGAAATGTGGGCGGATGACCTGTGGATAGGAGTGAAAGGCTAATCAAGCCCAGAGATATCTGGTTCTCTCCGAAATATATTTAGGTATAGCCTCAGGTAAGTGCGTGACGGCCGTAGAGCACTGCTTGGACTAGGGGCCCTACCAGGTTACCGACTTCAGGCAAACTCCGAAGACCGTCATGTTCATCCTGGGAGTCAGTGTGCGGGGGATAATCTCCGTACGCGAGAGGGGAACACCCCAGATCACCAGCTAAGGACCCTAAGTGCTAGCTAAGTGGGAAACGATGTCCGAATGCCGAGACAACCAAGAGGTTGGCTTAGAAGCAGCCACCCTTGAAAGAGTGCGTAACAGCTCACTGGTCAAGTGTTCGGGCGCGGACAATTCAACGGGGCTCAAGCTAGCCTCCGAAGCTGTGAGTTCGCGCATCCTGCGGGAGGCGTGAACGGTAGGAGAGCGTTCCTGTCGCAGTGAAGCGTCGGCGAAAGCGGGCGTGGAGCGGCCGGAAGTGAGAATGCCGGCATGAGTAACGAAAGAAGGGTGAGAATCCCTTCCACCGATCGTCCGAGGTTTCCTGAGTAAAGTTCGTCTGCTCAGGGTTAGTCGGGACCTAAGGCGAGGCCTAAAGGCGTAGCCGATGGCCAACGGGTTGATATTCCCGTACCACGACGTGTCCGCTATGACCGAAGGGGTGACGGGGAAGGCTAAGGGAACCCAGGCGATGGTCGTCCTGGGGCAAGCGTGTAGCTAGTCGCGGTAGGAAAACCCGCCGTGGCGTTTTGACGCGAGGCGCGATGCCAGCTGGCTTGACCGCCGGCCAGTCCCTGAAGCCATGCCTCCGAGAAAAACCTCTAGGCAGGACACTCGTGCCCGTACCGTAAACCGACACAGGTGGACAGGTGGAAAACACTGAGGTGAGCGAGCTAACCCTCGTTAAGGAACTCGGCAAATTCGCCCCGTAACTTCGGGAGAAGGGGCGCCCCGGTAGGGTGAAGCCACTTGCTGGTGGAGCCCGAGGGGGCCGCAGTGAATAGGTCCAGGCGACTGTTTACCAAAAACACAGGCCTCTGCTAAGTCGAAAGACGACGTATAGGGGCTGACGCCTGCCCGGTGCCGGAAGGTTACGCGGAGGTGTTAGCGGCTTCGGCCGCGAAGCACTGAAGCTAAGCCCCGGTAAACGGCGGCCGTAACTATCAGTTGACCGAGGTAGTTGTAAAACTCGGCTATATGCTGGAACGCCTGTCCTGAAAAAGGTGCAGTATCCCGCACTACTCGTGTGCTTTGGCTGGACACTCGTGTCCGGTAGACCGCATACAGTGACAACGTGGCGGGTGCAGGCAATCAGCAGGAAAGACTCTCCGTAGAGGGGATTCCGGCGAGCACGGGGTCCTTCTTCTCTGGGTTCGCGCTGGGAGAGGCCAGCTTCATGCTCGTTTGTCGCCCTCGAGGCGACTACACGCGACGCTGGAGGATCTCAGCGGCATTCAACGTGTCTCAGCGCGATCGTGAACCACTCGATCGCTTTCGAGACGTGCTGGGCTGCGGGACCATGCGGAAGGCCGGCAACGGCGGCTGGTATTGGGAGGTCAACGACCTCACCGATATCCAGACACGCGTCGTGCCGTTCTTCGAGCGGTTTCCGCTGGTTGGGACGAAGGCCAAGGACTTCGATCGCTTCAAGCGCGCGGTCGAGATCCTGGCGCGTGACGGCCTAACGGACTCGGACTACGTGGACGTCCTGCTCCTCCGAGAGGGTATGAACGGAGGAGGCAAGCGTCGCTACACCATGGAGAGAATCCTCAGAGACTATACGCCGAGCTCACCCGCGATCCGCGGCTGAGATGAGATAGTCCGGTCTCACGGGCGACCGTGAGAGGTGGTCAGAAATGAGCCACCCGCCTCGCGATAGGCGAGGTAGTAACAACACGAACGGTCCTAAGGTTCCAAGCGAGCCTTCTCTGGCTATATGCTGGAAACTCCGAGCATCCGGCGCTACTCGCCGCCACTGCGGCAGTGACAATGCGACGGTGCGGACAATCAGCAGGGAAGTCGTCCCGACAAGGGATTGACCCCTCAGAGACTGTACGCCGGGCTCCGAGGCAAGTCGCTTCGGGGAAGAGACAGTCCGTACTTCATGGCGACATGGAGAGGTCGGCAGAAATGTCCGGCCCGCCGGAACGCTGTTCCGGTCGAAGTCAGGCTTGAGGAGGCCTGGCTAGTAACAGCTAGAGCGAAATTCCTTGTCGGGTAAGTTCCGACCTGCACGAATGGCGTAACGACCTGGACGCTGTCTCAACGAGGGGCTCGGTGAAATTAAAGTCTCGGTGAAGATGCCGAGTACCCGCGACAAGACGGAAAGACCCCGTGAACCTTTACTGCAACTTGACATTGGAGTCTGGGGCATCTCGCTCAGGATAGGTGGGAGGCTGTGAACCGGTGGCTTCGGCTGCCGGGGAGCCAACCTTGAGATACCACCCTTGGTGTTCCGGGCCTCTAACGCATCGCCGTGAACCGGGATGCGGACAGTGTCAGGTGGGCAGTTTGACTGGGGCGGTCGCCTCCTAAAGTGCAACGGAGGCGCCCAAAGGTTCCCTCAGCACGGTCGGAAATCGTGCGCAGAGTGTAAAGGCACAAGGGAGCTTGACTGCGAGACCGACGGGTCGAGCAGGAACGAAAGTTGGGCTTAGTGATCCGGCGGTTACGAGTGGAAGTGCCGTCGCTCAACGGATAAAAGGTACTCCGGGGATAACAGGCTTATCGGGCCCAAGAGTCCATATCGACGGCCCGGTTTGGCACCTCGATGTCGGCTCGTCGCATCCTGGGGCTGGAGTAGGTCCCAAGGGTTGGGCTGTTCGCCCATTAAAGCGGCACGCGAGCTGGGTTCAGAACGTCGTGAGACAGTTCGGTCCCTATCTGTCGCGGGCGTTGGAGAGTTGAGAGGAGTCATCCTTAGTACGAGAGGACCGGGATGAACGCACCGCTGGTGTATCTGTTGTCCTGCCAAGGGCACTGCAGGTTAGCTACGTGCGGACGGGATAACCGCTGAAAGCATCTAAGCGGGAAGCCTACCTCGAGATGAGCTCTCCCATCCCCTTGAGGGAGTAAGGCCCCTGGTAGATCACCAGGTTGATAGGCCGGCCGTGCAAGCGCAGCAATGCACTAAGCGGACCGGTACTAATGGGCCGAGGTCTTGACGGGTTTATTAACCCTTTTGGTCCTGTGCAGTTTTCAAGCCTCACCGGGACCGATGGTCCCGCCATTTTCGGTGGCGATAGCGAGGGGGAAACACCTCTTCCCATTCCGAACAGAGCCGTTAAGCCCCTCAGCGCCGATGGTACTTGGCGCGAAAGCGCCCGGGAGAGTAGGTCGCCGCCGGTCTTCTTCAAGCGCCGCCCACGAGGCGGCGCTTTCTGTTGTCCCAGGAGTCCCAGGAGGCCGCCCCGCGGACGACCGCGGCAACCTAGAGCGTGCCGCGACGGGCCGGCGCGAGGGCCTCCCAACCGGTCGGCGCGGCGCCCCGGGGCGTGATCGGGGCAGCGCGCCTACGGCCGGTCCCTTCGCAGCCGGGCCCGTCTGCGGGCAGCTCCTCGAGCCCGTACTCGCCAAGCGTGGCGAAGTCGATCAACAGGTCGATCCCGCCCATGATGCGGTGGACCAGGCGTTTCGAACTCGGGCTCATGGCGGCGACACTACGGACGGGACAGGACGGAACATACGTTCTGCAATCGATCTTGCACGAGCGCGTGCGAGCGCTCACGCGCGCTCAGCGTCCTCGCCTGCCGAAGCTGTGTGCGGCGGGAAGCGCCGAGGCGAGATCGGACAGGGCGGCGTCCCGTCCCGTTTCCCGCTCCACCGGCGGCTCGATATGGCGCACCTCGGCCTGGGGCAGGTCGGGGCGCGACAGCGTCTGCAGCGCCGAGGCGACCACGTTCATCGTCCCCTCGCGCCGCTCCAGCCTGCCCGTGACTCGAACGAACGACGCCGTGCGCACGACCATCCTGTGGCGCTCGTATACCGGCGGGGGGACGATCACGTTGGCGGTCCCCCGCTCGTCCTCGAGCAGCATGAACACGACGCCGCGCGCCGTCGCCGGTCGCTGGCGCGCCACCACCATCCCCGCCACCTCGATCGACGCGCCGTCCCGGGCCCGCCTCAGATCCGCGCTCGAGGAAACCGAATCGCCTAGCTCCTCGCGCAGCAGCGCCATCGGATGGCTCTCCAACGCGACCCCGATCGAAGCGTAATCCGCGACCACCTGCTCCCACGGCGTCTGCTCTCGCAGCGCGGGCGCCGCCGGCACCGCGAGCGGCAGCGCCAGCTGCACGCCGGCGCCGGACCGCGTCCCGCCGGCGGGAACGCCCAACCTCCACAGCGCGGAGCGACGCGTGCCGTCCAGCGACTCGCACGCCTTGGCCCATCCCAGCCGCCCCAGCGCGTCCCGGCCGACCCCGGAGCGCGATGCCAGGCCGGCGAGATCGCGATACGCGCCGCCACGATCGCGCTCCTCGACCACCCGCCCGGCATCCTCCTCGCGCATCCCGGTGACGTAGCCCAACCCGATCCGAACCGAGCCGTCCTCGGTCATGCATTCCACTCGACTCCTGTTCACGTCCGGCCCCCGCACCTCGATCCCACGTCGCTGTGCCTCGTGGACGAGCGCGTCCGGCGGATAGAAGCCCATCGGCTGCTCGTTGAGGAGCGAGCACAGGAACTCGGGCCCGTAGTGGACCCGCAGCCACGTCGACTGGTAGGCCAGCAGCGCGAAGGCGGCGGCGTGCGACTTCGGAAACCCGAATCCCGAGAACCCCAGGATCCCCTCGAACACCCGCACCGCGACCTCCTCCGCGACCCCGCGCGCCACCGCTCCCTCGATGAACCGTTCCCGGTGGGCGCGCAGCGCCGCGTCCGACCGCTTCCTGCTCATCGCCCGGCGTAGGCCCTCCGCCTCGCCGGGGCTGAACCCCGCCAGCGCCATCGCCACCTGGATCACCTGGTCCTGGAACACGATCGCCCCCAGCGTGTCCTCCAGGATCGGCTCCAGCGAGGGATCGTCGTAGGGAATCCGGAACGAGGGATCCTCGCGCAGGCGCTTGCGCCGCTCCAGGTACGGGTGCACAGCGCCACCCTGGATCGGGCCGGGGCGCACCAGCGCCACCTGCACCGTGAGGTCGTCGAGGCTCTCCGGGAGGCTGCGGGGCAGCATCTGCATCTGGGCTCTACTTTCAATCTGGAAAGTCCCCGTCGTCTCCGCGCGCTGGATCGTCCCGTAGACCTCCTCGTCGTCGAGCGGGATCCGCGACAGGTCGATCCGCTCGCCGCGGACGCGGGCGATCTCCTCCACGCAGCGCTCGACCGCCGACAGCATCCCCAGTCCCAGCAGGTCGATCTTCAGGAAGCCCGCGTCCGCGCACGAGTCCTTGTCCCACTGCACCGCCTGGCGTCCCTCCATCGCAACCGGCTGCACGGGACACAGGTCGACCAGGGGGCGGGTGGAGAGCACCATCCCGCCGGGGTGCTGCGAGAGGTGACGGGGCAATCCCCACGCCTCCCGACCCAGCTCGACCAGCGCCCTCCAGCGTTCCGAGGCGGCCCGCCGCGGCCCGATCGCCTCCGCCAGGTCGCGCTCCATCGAGTCGGGCCGCGCGTGTATGTCGACCGACCGCGCCACCCGCTCGATCTCGCCGGGCGGCAGACCCAACGCCTTGCCCAGGTCCCGCACGGCCCCCCGCGAGCGGTAGGTGGCGAAAGCGGCGACCAGCGCCGAGCGGTCGGGCCCGTAGCGCTCGTGCACGCGCGGAATCAGCTTCTCGCGGATGTCGCGAGGAAAGTCGAGGTCGATGTCCGGCGCCTCGCTGATCTCCTCGTTGAGGAACCGCCCCAGGAACAGCCCGCGGCGCACCGGATCGACATGGGAGAGGCCGGTCAAATAGCACACGATCGAGCTCACGCTCGACCCCCGGCCGCGCCCGGGCGGCAGCAGTGCCCGCGCCGACTCCGGCCCCCGCACCTCGCGCGCCACCTCGCGCGCCAGCTCGAGCATGTCGCGGTGCAGCAGAAAGAACCCCGACAGGCGCAGCGAGCGGATCACCCGAAGCTCCTCCTCGAGCCGTCGCTCGGCCTCGTCCCCCTCTTCGCCGTCGGGATAGCGCTCGCCGAGCCGGGCCCGGCACAGCTCCGCCAGGCGGCGGTCGGCGTCGGGATCCTCGGAGCCCGGATAGCGATATCCGAGGTCGCTGGTGAGGTCGAACCGCAGCCGCTCGGCGAGGCGTCCGCTCTCGGCCACCGCCTCGGGGTGGTCGCGGAAGCGCGTCGCGATCTCCTCCTCCGCCGACATCGCCGAGGCCGCGTTTCCGCGCCGCTCCGGCTCGGTCTCCTCAAGCGTCGCCTTGAGGCGCACCGCGACCAGGACGTCCTGGAGACGGGCACGCGCGGGGGCGTGGGCGTGCACGTCGCCCGTCGCCACGCACGCCACCCCGAGCCGCTCGGCCAGCTCGGCCAGCCACCGATTGCGGGCGCGATCGCGACGCCACATCGGGCGCTGCAGCTCGACCCGGAAGCGCTCCCGCCCGAAGGCCGACACCAGGCGCCGCCCCAGCGCCTCGGCGCCGCCTCCGTCACGCTCCCAGCGTCCCGCCAGCGCCCCATCCCGCGCGCATCCGGACAGGCATACCAGACCGTCTGTGCGGCGCTCCAGCTCCGCGAGCGGCACGGCGGGGGGGAGTGGCTCTCGATCCGGGTGCGGGCGGGTGCCGCGGTGCGCTTCGGTGATCAGCCGGCAGAGATTCCCGTAGCCGGTCGCGTCCTCCACGAGCAGGGTGAGATGGAACGCGTCGCCGCCCGGCCGAGGGTCCTCGACCGTCAGCTCCGCCCCCGTGATCGAGCGCACCCCCAGCCCCTTGCAGGCGTGCGCGAACTCCATCGTCCCCCATAGCCCGTCGTGGTCGGTGATCGCGAGTGCGGGATAGCCGTGCTCGGCCGCCGCCGCAGCCAGCTCGGCGGGTGTCGACGCACCGTCGAGGAAGGAGTAGGCGGAATGACAGTGCAGCTCTATGTACATGAATCAGAACGGAGACCTGCTAGTCGCCTCGCAGTCGACCGCTTCGCGCTCGATGCTCGACGCCAAAATCACTATGCCCGCTGCGAGAACCAGCGGCCGCCCTCCAGCTCGCGGAACACGACCACGCACCGTCCGTCGGCGAGCGCGAGCTCGAAGTAGCGGCGGCGAAGCGGGGTGGACGTCCACCAGCGATCCTCGACCAGCCACTCCTCCCGCACCGCGTCGACGACGACATTTCCCACCGTCCCGGGCGCTCCATCCGCGGCTGGGCCGACGTTCACGGGAGTCGGGGAGTAAAGGCTCATTCCGGCTCGAAGGGGGTCAGCATCGTGCGCCGCTCGGGGATCCGCGAGCGGGGATCGACATCGAGCACGCGCAGGACCGCGTCGCGGCCCCCCGCCGCCCTCGCCTGTCGAACCGCCTCGCCGAGCCGCTCGCGCCGGCGCTCGCCGGGGCTGCGGGACAGCGTGGGCTGGTCGTGGCCGGACGGGCCCAGGGCAAGCGCGCGCAGGCCGAGCCGGGAGGCGGGGCCGGGCAGCTCATCGAGCTTGGGGAGCAGCGCGAGGCGGAGCCGCTCCGGCTCGGCGCTCGCCCGGCGCAGCGTCACGTCCGTCCGCCACCCACCGCCCGCGGCCAGGCGAGCGGTCACCCGCACCGCGCGGAAGCTTCGCCCCCGCCGGGCGGGGTGCGCGAGCAGGCGCCCGATCAACAGCGACAGCACCTGCGCGAGCTGCGTCCCAGACGCCGCCTCGGGGAGCTCGAGCGACTCGGACACATCCTCCGCGGGCCGGCGGGGGCGCAACGGACGGTCATCGCCCCCGGCGAGCTCGCGCGCCCGCAGGCCGGGCGCCCCGAAGCGATCGGCGACATCGCCGGCGGGCAGCGTCCCCAGCTCCCCGAGCGTGCGTATCCCCAGCCGCTCCATCTCCCCGGGCATATCCACCGGCAAATGACCGTGCAGCAGGGTCACCGGCAGCGGCGCCAGGAAGGCTCTCACCGCGCCGAGCGGGACGATTACGCCACCGCCTCGACCACGGCCCGCGCGCGCCGCGCTCGGTGGCTGCTGCGTAGGACGCGAAGCGAGACGGCGCTGCGCCGATCCTTGCCGAGGCGCCGAGCGCCCGACGGACACGGCGCACGAGGCCCTCGAGATGCCCACCCCACAGCCCCCTGAGGCCATCCGCCTCGAAGAACGCCGCCCCCGGGCTCGCGGACTCCACCGCGGCGCCGAGGCCCTCGAGGCGGCGCAGCAGCTCCTCCCACCGCGACTCGGTGCGCTCGGCGTCCGGCGCGACCAGGATCAGCTCGGGGCAGCGGGCGAGCGCTTCCCCGAGGGCCATCCCCGGCCGGACTCCGAACGCCTCGGCGGGCCCCGAGGCCTCGCCGACCGCCTGCACCCCGCCGGGCTCGGGGGCCAACGCCACCGGGCGCAGCAGCGCCTCGCGTCGAGCGCCGACAGCGGCCAGGAGCGAAAAGCGGGGAATGAGAATGCACACGATCACGAACATATGTTCGCTCATGTTCACTGGAAGTTCAAGCCTCATGCGATGATGGCTGCGATGAGGCCACTCCCGCTCCTCGTCGCGCTCGCCCTCTCGCTGGCGACGCTCGCCGGATGCGGGGATGGGAATGACGATGGGGGAGCGGACGCGTCGGCGCCCGCGGGCCCCGCGCCCAGCGAGATCGCTGGCGACGCCGATCCCGACGACATCGAGGTGATATCGGCATGGTCCGAGGCGCTGCGGCGCGGCGACATCGACGCCGCATCCGACAGCTTCGCGATCCCCAGCGTCGCCGAGAACGGCCCGCTCCTGGTCCAGATCGACAGCGAGGCCGACGCCCGCCGCTTCAACCAGTCGCTTCCCTGCGGGGGTCGCCTGATCCGCGCCGAGAGCACGGGGGAGTTCACCACCGCGACCTTCAGGCTCACGGAGCGACCCGGCCCCGGGAGCTGCGGGACCGGAACCGGCGAGACCGCGCAGACCGCGTTCGTGATCCGGGAGGGGAAGATCGTCGAGTGGCGACGCGTGGGAACAGGGCAACCCCCCGCACCGGGACGCGTTACTTAACCTGCACGCAACGCATTCCTATTGACTATTTGGGCCCTTCGGTATAGGTATGACCTGCGGACGGGTCACGAAGGTCCTGTCGCCATGAAAACGGGTCAATCAGGCAGATCCGGAGAGAGGAGACTTATGAGACGCTTGAAGTTCGTCTGGCTAGCCGTCGCGGTGGCCGGCCTCACGATGGGACTTGCCGCTTGCGGCGGTGACGACGACGACGACGGAGGAGGCCCAGGCGAGACGTCGCTCGATCTCACGGTCGGCGATTCCGTTCCGCTGAGCGGCGACCTCGCCGACTTCGGCCCGCCCGGGGACAAGGCCGCCAAGCTGGCCATCAGCGAGATCAACAGCGCGATCGATGACGCGGGGGTCGATCACAAGGTGTCCCTCGTCACCGAGGACAACGAGACCAACCCGCAGGCAGCCGTCCAGGCCGCCCGCAAGATGATCAGCTCCGACGGCGCGAGCTGCATCGCGGGTGCGTGGGCGTCCTCCGACACGATTCCAACGTTCGAGTCGGCGACCTCCCGCGAGGGCGTGCTGCAGATCTCGCCGGCGTCGACGAGCGACGAGATCACCGGGCTGGACGATCCCGACGGGCTGATGAACCGCACGGCGCCTCCCGACGCCTTCCAGGGCCCGACCCTGGCCGATTACATGGAGGAGGCGCTCGGCGGAGCAGAGGGCGTGACCGTCAACGTGGGCGCCCGCAACGACGCCTACGGGACCGGCCTCGCGGACACCTTCGGCGCTGCCTGGCAGGACAAGGGCGGCACGATCGGCGAGGAAGTGATCTACGACCCCGAGCAGCCGAGCTATGACTCGGAGGCCGAGCAGATCACGTCGGGCAACCCCGACGCGTTCGTGATCATCGATTTCCCGGAGACCTACGACAAGGTCGGGCCGGCACTCGTCCGGACCGGGAACTTCGATGCGTCGAAGACGTTCATGACCGACGGGCTCGCGTCGAGCGACCTGCCCAAGAGCGCGGGCGCCGAGGCGACCGAGGGGGCACGCGGCACGGCGCCGGGCGCTCCGGACAAGGGTTCGCCGACCGATGAGTTCGATCAGGCGTACAACCAGTTCGATCCGAAGGATGTCGAGCGGCAGACGTTCGATGCCCAGAACTTCGACGCCGTGGTCCTGTGCTACCTGGCGGCGGTCGCCGCCGGCTCGACGGACGGCACGGACATGGCTGCGGAGGTCAGGGACATCAGCGGCCCGCCCGGCGATTCGTTCACCTTCCTGACGCTGTCCGACGCGATCACGGCGCTGCAGGACGGTGATGACATCGACTACAACGGCGCGTCCGGCGAGATCGACATGGACGAGGCCGGCGACGCAACGGCCGGTGTCTACGACGTATACCGCTACAAGGGTGGAGCGATCGAGGTATTCGACGAGCTGCCCGTGGCCGCGAAGGTCGAGGAAACGGACTAGCGGTAGGAGCCTGAGCGCAGCCAGACGCTGCGCAGGCAAACGAGGCGGCCGGGGCCCAGGGCTCCGGCCGCTTCGTCGTAGTGGTGCCTAGGTGACCTCCTGGGGCCTGTCGACCCTCGCCGTGCCGCCGAGGTAGAGCTCCGCGACCTTGGGGTCCTCGAGCAGCTCGCGCCCGCTCCCCTGGAAGCGGTTGGTCCCGACGTCGAGCACGTATCCGCGGCTCGACATCGCCAGCGCACGGCGCGCGTTCTGCTCCACCATCACGAGCGTCACCCCGGTGCGGTTGATCTCCCCGCACTTGTCGAAGATCGCGTCGACGAAGGCGGGGGCGAGGCCGGCCGAGGGCTCGTCCAGCAGCAGGACCTGCGGGTCGGGCATCAGCGCTCGCGCCATCGCGACCATCTGGCGCTCGCCGCCGCTCATCGTCCCCACGATCTGGTCGTGGCGCTCGCCGAGGCGCGGGAAGAGCTCGAACATGTGCGCGATCCGCTCCTTGGTGCCCGATTGATCGAGCGAGCCCATCTCCAG
The DNA here is from genome assembly GCA_963754225.1 of uncultured Thermoleophilia bacterium. GTDB lineage: Bacteria > Actinomycetota > Thermoleophilia > Solirubrobacterales > 70-9 > DASPWW01. The sequence goes on along the minus strand of CAVWEV010000015.1, from coordinate 170,302 downwards.
GTTCTCGTCCACCGTGAGACTGGGGAACACGTTGTCGAGCTGCGGCACGTAGCTCATCCCGCTGCGGGTGATGTCGTGCGGCTTGCTGGCGGTGATCTCGCGGTCGCGAAGCATCACGTGGCCCTCGCGAGGGCGAAGCAGCCCGAAGATCGTCTTGATCAGGGTCGACTTCCCCGCACCGTTGGGGCCGATCACGGTGACGACCTCGCCCTCCCGCACCTCGAGCGAGACTCCGTTGAGGATGTCCACCTCGGGCACGTACCCGGCCACGAGGTCGTCCGCCCGCAATACGACTCCGTCAACGGCCACCGTTGCCTCCCACGCCCGCCTCCTTCACGGTCCCCGAGCCCAGGTAGGCGTCGATCACCCGCTTGTCGGCGCGCACCTCGTCCGGCGTCCCGTCCGCGATTACCCGGCCCTCCGCCATCACGATGACGCGGTCGGAGTGGTTCATCACCACCTCCATGTCGTGCTCGATGAATAGGAACGTCACGCCCTGCTCCGCTCGCAGCCGCTGCATGTGGTCCAGCAGGCGGCGCCCCAGGGTCGGGTTGATCCCGGCCATCGGCTCGTCGAGCAGCAGCAGGCGCGGACGGGTCATCAGCGCGCGCGCGAGCTCGAGCAACTTGCGCTGGCCGCCCGACAGCGTTCCGGCGTAGTGGTCGGCGAGAGGCTCGAGGTTGAACACTCCGAGCAGCTCCATCGCCTCGTCCCGAATCTCCTTCTCGCGGCGCCGCGAGGCGCCCGGCCGCGTCAGCAGCCCGATGATCCGCTCCCCGGGCTGGTCGGGCGCGGCGAGCATCATGTTGTCGATCACAGGCATCCGCGACAGCGCCTTGGTGATCTGGAACGTCCGCACCATGCCCAGCCGCGCGATCGCGTGCGGCGGGCGTCCGAGGATCGACGACCCCTGGAAGGTCGCAGCCCCGCCGTCGGGTCCGTAGAAGCCCGTGATCACGTTGAAGAACGTGGTCTTGCCCGCCCCGTTGGGTCCGATCAGCGCGGTGATCGAGCCTTCGCGAACGTCGAGGCTGGCGCCGTCGACGGCGAAGATGCCGCCGAAGTGCTTCACGACGTCGGCCGCCTCGAGGATCGGCCCTCCGTTGCGGGTCGTCGGCGCGGCGGCCAGGCCGGCGGTCTCAGTCGCCAAGGACCATCTCCTCCTTCTTGCCGAATATCCCCTGCGGCCGGAACGCCATCAGCAGGATCAGCACCAGGCCGACGATCACGTAGCGGAGCGCCGCTATCTGAACCTCCTCGAGCGGCAGCTCGATGAACCGCAGGCCCTCGAACAGGAACCAGAAGATGATCGCCCCGAACGCGACGCCCCAGTAGCTGGCCAGCCCGCCCAGGATCAGGATCCCGAAGCCGATGAAGGTGACGATCGGCTCGAACTCCGTCGGGTTGACGAAGTTGAGGTTGATGGCGAGGAACCATCCCGCGACCGCCCCCAGCGTCGCGGCGATCGTCAGCGACTGGAGCTTGTAGGCGAACGCGTTCTTGCCCAGCGCCCGGGCCGCGTCCTCGTCCTCTCGGATCGCGCGCAGCACGCGGCCCCACGGCGTGTTCTGGAGCCGGCGCATGACGAATGTCAGGATCACGGCCACCGCCCACACAACAATTAGCAGGGGGAACAGCGTCGGGGGGTCGCTCCAACCGACGTCGTTTATCCATCCCTCGATCGTGGACGAGATCGAGTCCCACTCGGTGCCGAAGCCGAAGATCCCCTGGTTCCCGCCCGTCAGCGAGCGGGCGTTGAGCGCGAATAGCCGCACCGCCTCCGCGAAGGCGATAGTCGCGATCGCGAAGTAGTCGGCGCGCAGCCGCAGCGACGGCAGCCCGACCAGGAGCCCGAACGCGATCGTGATCAGCACCGACAGCGGCAGCGCGAGCCAGAAGCTCATCAGGGCCTCGTCCGCCTCAGGGCCACCGGTGGTCAGGATCGCCATCGAGTACGCCCCGACCGCCATGAACCCGGCCTGGCCGAAGTTGATGATCCCCGTGTAGCCGACGTTCAGCTGCAGCCCCAGGGTGAGGATCGTGTAGGTGCCCGCGAGGATCCCGACGCTGGTCCAGAACTCGATGTCGGTGAACGACTCGAACGTGATCGCGAACAGGGGATCGAACGGAAGTCCGGTCATACGTCTCTCGCTCTCCCGAAGATCCCCTGCGGCCTGATCAGCAGGGCCAGGATCAGGATCACGAAGCCGACGAAGGTCTTCCAGCGGGCGTCGATGACGAGGGTGGACCACTCGATCACGACCCCGAGCACCAGCCCGGCGGCGAGCGCCCCGAACGCGTCCCCGATGCCGCCCAGGACAACGGCGGCGAAGATCGGCAGCAGCAGCTCGAAGCCGAGCTCGGGCCGGATGTCGGTGATCGCCGCCGCCATCACCCCGGCGAGCCCGGCGAGCCCGCCGGCGAAGATCCACGTCCACAGGATCACCCGCGAGGTGTCGATGCCCGACGTCTCGGCGAGGTCGAGGTTGTCGGCCAGCGCCCGCATGCGCTTGCCGAGCAGCGCGTAGCGGAGCATCAGCCCGATCGCCACCAGCACGACGACCCCGACGACGATCACGATCAGCTTCGTCTGCCCGATCTGGACGCCCAGGAAGTTCACGGTGTCGGTTTTGTTGACGTCGAGCGAACGGATCTCGGTGCTCCAGATGTACTGGATCACGTAACGGATCACGAGCGCCAGCCCCAGCGACATCAGGATCAGCTGCAGGACTCCGGCGCCCTTGGCGCGCATCGGACCCCACATCACGCGCTCGAGGAAGATCCCGAGCAGCGCCGTGGTCGCCATCGCGAAGGCGATCCCCAGGATCAGCGGCATCCCCCAGGTGACCTGGACCAGGTAGGCCATGTACGCGCCGAAGGTGAGGAAGTCGCCGTGGGCGAAGTTGACCAGGCGGAGGATCGCGTACACGAGCGTCAGGCCGACCGCGCCGAGCGCGTAGATGGCGCCGAGCGAGAGGCCGTTGAGCCCCGTCTGGGCGACGTCGTGGAGGCCCTTGGAGGCGACCAGGATGACGACGATCAGGCCGAGGACGGCCGCGCGCCGCGGCGGCCGGCCGGCGGTTGGCGGCCTCGCGCAGGCGCTCGGCCGGCGTCAGCTCCCTGCTGGGCGACAGTGCTCCTGCCTCCATCAGCGGTTCCTATCGTATTTGCTCGGCATCGGGCGGGCGTTCTCCTCTCCGTACCCCGTTATCCCCCCTGAGCGCCGCTCTTACGCCTCCAGCCTGGCCCGTACGCGCGCCATCACCTCATCCGTGAAGTCGATCGTGCCCGCATGACCGCCGAGGTCCGGCGTGCGAACGCCGGCCGCGGTGGCGTCGAACACGGATTCGTAGATCGCTCGCGAGGCGCTCGCTGCACCCTCGTGGCCGGCCTCGCCGGCGTGATGGAGCACGGCCGCGACGGCGAGGATCATAGCCATCGGGTTGGCGACGTCCTTGCCCAGCAGCGCGGGTGCGGTCCCGTGCGGGGCCTCAGCCATCGCAACCGTGGTCCGGTCCTCGGAGTCGAGCCCGAGCAGCACCGACTCGGCGCCCGCGATCGAGCCGAACAGGGGCAGCACGAGATCGGACAGCAGGTCGCCGTCGCGATTCAGGGCGGGGATCGCGAGCGGCCCGTCGGCGGCGCCGCTGACCAGCCCCGCGTACGTGGCGTCGATCAGCACCGGCTCGTAGGGGACGCCGGGATAGCGCTGCGCCGCCGCATCCATTTCCTCCTTCAGCATCCCCTCGTATACCGGGCTCACCGTCCACTTCGGCCCCCCGTACACGCGCCCTCCGAGCGCCGTGGCGGTGCGGAAGGCGAACTCGGCGACGGCGCGGCACACCGAGCGGCTGATGCGATCGGTGCGGTAGGCGATCTCGTCCCCGGGCGAGGAGTCGCGCCATTGTTCGGCGCCATACGCATCGCCGACCGCCATGCGGCAGATCGAGATCGGGTCGTGGATCCCGGCCACCGGGGTCACACCGGGGATCCGCCGCCCGGTGCGAAGGATCACCTTGCCTCCGACCTGCTCGCGGATGATCCGGTTCGGGCTTCCGACGTCGTCGGCTCCCTCGGGGGTGATCGTCGCCGCCTTCAGCCCGTAGCCCGCGGCCCTCATCGCCTCCGCCGCGTCGTGGCACACGCGGTTCTGCGTCCGGCGGCGACTGTCGAGCGAGAGGTCGAAGCGCTCCAACTCGACGTCCACCCGCGTCACCTCCGGCGCCAGGACGCGCAGCGCCTGCTCAAGCAGCTCCTGCCCGGTCTCGTCGCCCTCGAGCACCACTATCCTCAGCGCCGGCATGCGCGGGAACTATTCCAGTACCCGGCCCCGGCGGAGGCGTGAGCCGACGACGTGGCCGGAATGATTTGTTCCTGGTGTGGGGTGGAGGTGGAGCGCGACGACGGCTTCCGGCTCTACGAGCCGGCGGGGGAGAGGCGGGCGGCGTTCTGTCGCCTCGAGCACGTGATTCCGTGGTCGATCCAGGGGCCGCACTGGGGGGCGGGCACGGTGGAGGAACCGGCCTCCATGGGCGAGGGCCCGCGCAGCTGCGCCCAGTGCGGGAGAGAGCTCGGGGATGTCCACGTCCTGCTCGTCCGCCACCGCGGCGAGCATCGCGTGCCCGACGACTTCTGCTCGGTCGAGCACCTGGTGGAGTGGGCGAAGGCGGGAGGGAGGTGGCGATAGGGGGCGGCAGGAGATGCCCGCCGTTCGGCCCTAGAGGAAGCCCTTCTCGCGCAGCTCGCCGAGCGCCTCCGGGCGCTTCTCGATGTCCTCGAGGCCCATCCCGCGCAGCACGTTGGGCGCCTTCGTGAACTGGATGTCGCGGTAGTCGACGACCTGGACGTTGTTGCCCCACGGATCGCGGAAGTTGAGCCCGCGTCCGCGCAGGATCTCGACGCCGGCATCCTCGAGCGCCGCGCGGGTGGTCTCCTTGTCGTCGACCACGAGACCGAAATGGCGGGCCTTGTCGGGCGGCTGGGAGCGACCCTCCGACAGCGCGACGAACTGATCGCCCATGTCGACGAACGCCATCCCCGACATGCGTCCGCGAAGCTCGAGCTCGAAGATCCGCCCGTAGAAGGACAGCGCCTCGTCCACGTCGTCGACCTCGAGTGCGATGTGGTTGATGCCGATCAGCCGTGGGCGCGGGGCCACACCGCTGACTCTAGAGAGGTTGGACCGCGAGTCCCTCGGCCGCGCGCCGCGGCTCTTCGGGTAGCGCGGGCGGGGGCTAACCCCGGTTCTTCTTCCCGCCCTGGTTCTTCCCGCCCTGGTTCTTCTTCCCGCTGTCCTTCTTGCGCTGCTGCTTCGGTTCCTGGCGCTTGCGCGGCGGCTGCGGCACCTCGGCCTCGTCGCCTGCCTCGTCCGCGAACTCGAGGATCAGGTGGGCCGTCTGCTCGGGCTTCTCGACCAGCGGGGAGTGGCCGGCTCCCGCGACCAACGCCGAGCGCATACCGGGCACGTCCTCGAAGGCAGCCACCGACTCGTCCGCGTCGTAGATCTGGTCCTCGTCGCCGAAGATCACCAGCAGCGGGATCGCCGCGGTCGCGAGGCGCTCGTCGAGCGGGATCTCCTCCACGTAGTCGTCCTCGGCGCTCGATGACTCGTCGAACGAGGTGTAGGTCATCGCCTTGAAGTCCTCGACGACCTGATCGGGGTTGTCGAACCCGCTGTCGATGTCGAAATCGGGGGCGAACGCGTCCTTGTAGCCGTCCTTGATCGCGAAGTCGGGAGTGATCCTGGCGAGCAGCTGCCCCAGCACCGGCACGTAGCCCAGGGTCGCGAGGAAGGGCAGGTCCCCGAAGCTGTTGTCGGGCGCCTGGTCGATGTCGACGATGCGGTCGACCAGCTCACTGCTCTGCTCCGCGAGCGCGGTCGCCACCGTCGCGCCGAGCGAGTGGCCGACCACGACCGCGCCCTCGACGTCGAGGCGGTTGAGCGCCTCCGCGACGAGCGCACCCTGCTCCTCCATCGAGTAGCCGCTCTGCGGCTTGTCGGAGCCGCCGTGGCCGAGCAGGTCGAGCCGGATCACGCGGTGACGCTCGTTGAGCATGGGCACGATGTGGTCCCACCAGTGCAGCGAGCACGCGTAGCAGTGCAGGAGCACGATCGGTGGGTCCCCGCTGGCGCCCTCGAGCGGACCGTCCTCCCACACCTGCATGTCACCCCCCGACAGCTCGAGGATCTGGCCGCCGTCCACGGTCACCTCGGCGCCCTTGGTCTCGTTGTCCACCGCGACCGTGTTGGCCGCCAGCAGCACCGCGAGCGCGGCCACAACCGCGATGACGATCTTCCAGCCGCGGCTCAACCGGAGACCTGCTCGGCGCTGAGGCCGAGCTCGTCCGCCCGCTCGGCCATCGCGTCGATCACGAACTGGATGTGCTCGCCCTCATCGACGCCGAGATCCTCGATCCCGCGCTGGATCTGGTCCCGGTCCACCTTGGCCGCGAACGAAGGCTGCTTGAGCTTCTTGCGCACCGACTTCGGCTTCATCCCCTCGATCCCCGTCGGACGCACGAGGGCGCACGCCGCGATGAAGCCCGACAGCTCGTCGACCGCGAACAGCGTCTTCGCCATCAGCGTCTCGCGGGGGACGTCGAGGAACTCGGCGTGGCCGGCCACTGCGTCGACGACTTCGTCCGGATAATCGCGCTTGCGGAGCTCCTCCAGCGCGATGCGCGGGTGCCCGGTGTCGAGGTCGGGGTGGCGCTCGTAGTCGAGGTCGTGAACGATCGCAGTCACGGCCCAGCGCTCCTCGTCCTGGTCGAACTTGCGCGCGTACGCCCGCATCGCCGCCTCCACGCCCAGGGCATGCTTGCGCAACGAGTCGGACTCGGTCCACTCGCAGAACAGCTCCCACGCCTCGTCACGCGTCGGTTCAGCCATGAGCCGTTGTTACCCTAGCCCAGCCCATGGAGAAGTTCGTGATTCAGGGTGGAAGCCCGCTTTCGGGTGAGATCACTCCGGCCGGCAACAAGAACGCCGCGCTGCCGATCCTCGCTGCCTGCCTGCTGACCGAGGAGGAGCTGGTGCTGCGCAACGTGCCGCGCATCAGCGACACCGAGACTCAGCTCGAGCTGCTCGAGGGGCTCGGCGTCAAGGTCGCGTGGAGCGGCGAGAACGAGGTCCGGCTGCGCGCCGACTCGGTCACCGCGACGGTCGTCGACGAGGAGCTGGCGAGCCTGATCCGCGCGTCGTTCCTGCTCGCGGGCCCGCTGCTGGCCCGCTTCGGCGAGGTGCGAATGCCGCCGCCGGGCGGCGACTTCATCGGTCGCCGCCGGCTCGACCCGCATCTGGATGCGTTCCGCGACCTCGGGGCCCGCGTCGAGGGCGAGCGATGGCTCCAGATCGCTGCTCCGAGCGAGGGGTTGAAGCCGTGCCGCATCTTCATGGACGAGCCATCGGTGATGGGAACCGAGAACGCGCTGCTGGCGGCGGCGCTCACCCCCGGCCCGACGACGATCGGCAACGCCGCCTGCGAGCCGCACGTCCAGGACCTCGCTCGCATCCTGGTCAAGATGGGCGCGAAGGTGGACGGGATCGGCTCCAACGTGATGACCGTGCACGGCCGCGACCGGTTGGGGGGCGCGGAGCATGTGATCCGGCCCGATCACATCGAGGTCGCGAGCTTCATGGCGCTCGCCGCTGCCACCGGCGGGGAGCTTCGCGTCCGCGAGGCGGAGCCCGATGACGTGCTCGCGATCCGCCGTCACTTCCGGCGCGTCGGCCTCAACTCGCGGGTCGAGGGCAACGACGTGCTCGTCCCGCCGGAGCAGCGACTGGAGATCCAGGACGATCTCGGCGACGCGATCCCCAAGATCGACGACGGCCCCTGGCCCGCCTTCCCGGCGGATCTGACCTCGATAGCGCTCGCGCTCTCGACCCAGGCCCGCGGGACCGTGCTGATCTTCGAGAAGATGTTCGAGAACCGGCTGTTCTTCGTCGACAAGCTCGTGGCGATGGGCGCTCGGATCACGCTGTGCGATCCCCACCGGGCGATCGTCAGCGGTCCGAGCCGTCTTCACGGCGCTCGCCTGGAGAGCCCCGACATCCGCGCGGGGATGGCGATGCTCATCGCGGCCCTGGCCGCCGAGGGGACGTCCGAGATCGGGAACATCGCGCAGATCGACCGCGGCTACGAGCGGATCGACCTTCGCCTGCGCGAGCTCGGGGCGCAGATCGACAGGGTCTCCGCAGAACGCGTCCCGGCCTGAGCTTCGCGCACGGCCGGCCGCAGGCGCGCCTGCGAAGGTACGCGGGCGTAGGAGCCCAATGTGATCCATCCGATCCCGCCAGGAACTCGCGACATCATGCCTGCAGAGATGCAGGAGCTGCGCCGCCTGCAGCGCCACCTGGCGCAGGCATTCGAGCGCTTCTCCTACGGCGAGGTTGCGACGCCGACGATCGAGTACCACGACGTCCTCGCGCGGGGCGACGTCAAGGGCGCCCCCGCGGCGTACCGGTTCTTCGACGAGCGCGGCGAGCTGCTGGCGATGCGCTCCGACATGACGATTCCGATCGCGCGCCTGGTGGCCGGACGGCTGATGGGCACCGAGCCTCCGTACCGGTTCTTCTATATCGGCAACGCGTACCGCGCGGTGCGCCCCCAGCGGGGCCAGATGCGCGAGTTCATGCAGGCTGGAGTCGAGCTGATCGGCCCCGACGCCCCCGAGGGCACGGCGGAGGTCGTCGAGGTCCTCGTCGCAGCGCTGGACGCCGCCGGGCTGACGCGAGCGGTGATCGGGCTCGGGGACGCCGACCTCTATCGCCAGCTCCTGGCGGACGTCGGCGTCGCCGGTGAGGTGCGCGATGAGCTCCTCGACCGCCTCGCCACCCACGACCTGGTCGGAATCGAGGAAACGGTCGGTGGGCTGAGCGGGCTGGCCGCGCGCGACCGCGAGACGCTGCTCCGCCTGCCGACGCTGAGGGGCGGGAGCGAGGTGCTCGAGGTCGCGCTCGAGATGGGCGGGGAGGCCGTGGAGCGCGCAACGAGGCGGCTTCAGGCGACCTTCGAGGCGCTGAAGGCGCGGGGGATCGGCGACCGCGTGCAGCTCGATCTCGGCCTGCTCCGCGACCTCGGCTACTACACCGGCGCGATCCTCGAGGTCTACGACCCCGCGCTGGGGCACATCCTGGGCGGCGGCGGCCGATACGACGAGCTGATGGGGCGGTTCGGCCGCGAGCTCCCGGCGGCGGGATTCGCGCTCTATCTCGAGCGGGTGCACCTCGCGCAGGCCGAGGAGGAGCGACTGAGCGAGGGTGAGACCCGATGAGCCCGGTCGAGGGACCGACGAGGGCCAGGATCGGCGGTCCTCTCAAGCTCGCCGTCCCACGTGGGGCGCTGTTCGACGACACCGTGGAGACGCTCGGCGCGATCGGGGTCGACGTGGCCGCGCTTCGCTCCGACTTCGCGATCGCTCGTCTTCGAGACCGGCGACGTGACCCTGGTCACGATGCGACCCTCGGACGTGCCGACCTACGTCGAGGCGGGAGCCGCGGATCTCGGGATCACGGGCAAGGACGTCCTCATGGAGCAGCACGATCGCATCGTGTACGAGTTCCTCGACCTCGGATACGGCGCCTGCCGCATGGTCCTCGCCGGGCGGCGGGGGGACGAGAGGCTCGGCGAATCCGAGCGTCGCCTCGGAGCGATGAGGATCGCCACCAAGTACCCCCGTGTCGCGCATCGCTACTTCGAGCAGAGCGGACGCCAGGCGGAGGTGATCGAGGTCAAGGGATCGGTCGAGCTGGCGCCGCTCGTCGGGCTCGCCGACGGGATCGTCGACCTGGTGAACAGCGGGCGCACCCTGGCGGAGAACGAGCTCGAGGTCCGCGAGGAGATCGCGCGCTGCACCGCCCGCCTGGTCGGCAACCGGGTAGCGCACAAGCTGCGCGGCGAGGAGGTCGACGAGCTCGCCGAGCGGCTCCGAAGGGCGACCGGGTCATGAGGGTCGCAGCGCATGGAGTGGGACGGGCGCGATGCCGCGGCGCTCGCCCGGGCGCTGCGCGCGGCGAGCCCCGATCCGGGGCAGGTCTCCGGAGCCGTGGCCGAGATCGTCCGCGACGTCGGCGAGCGCGGGGAGGAGGCCGTGAGCGAGCTGACCCGGCGCCTCGACGGGGTCGATCTCGCCGGCCGGCCACTTCGCGCCGACGAGGAAGCCGTTCGTGGCGCCGTGGACGTGGCGCCCGCCGACGTGCGAGCAGCGATGGAGCTTGCGGCGGCGAACATCCGGGCCGTGGCCGAGGCCGAGCTGGCGGCCAGCTTTCCGGTGGACGTCGGACTCGCGGACGGTCAACGGATTCGGCTCATCGACTCGCCGGTCGCCGCAGTGGGCGTCTACGCGCCGGGCGGAAGGGCGGCGTACCCGTCGTCGGTGCTCATGTGCTGCGTGCCGGCGCGCACCGCGGGGGTCGGCCGGATCGCGGTGGCGTCACCGCCCGGGCGGGACGGAGGCGTGCATCCGGGCGTGCTCGCCGCGTGTGCCGTCGCCGGGGTCGACGAGGTGTACGCGATCGGGGGCGCGCAGGCGATCGCCGCCCTGGCCCTGGGAACCGAGAGCGTCGCCCCGGTGGACATGATCGCGGGGCCAGGGAACCGCTACGTCGTCGAGGCGAAGCGGCTGCTCTCGGCCCGGGTGGGCATGGACGGAATCGCGGGGCCGACCGAGCTCGTGGTGCTCGCGGACGACACCGTGGAGCCCGACTGGGTCGCGCTCGACCTCTGCGCCCAGGCCGAGCACGGGACGGACGGCCTCCTGGTCGCCCTCTCGCCGCAGGCCGGCGTCCTCGAGCGGATCGCGGCGCGGCTGCCGGAGATCGCCGCGGAGCGCCCCAGCGTGACCGACGCAGTCGTCGCCCTCGTCGCGGTCCCGGACCCTCGTGCCGGCCTGGTGCTCGCCGACGCCCTGGCGCCCGAGCACCTCGAGCTGCAGCTCGAGGGCGCCGACGAGGCGCTCGCCCGCGACAGGGTGGCGGGATGCGTGTTCGTCGGGCGCGGCGGCGCCGCGGCGTTCGGGGACTACGCCGCCGGGTCGAACCACGTCCTGCCGACCGGCGGCGCCGCCCGCTTCGGCCGGCCGCTCGGGGCGCGCACGTTCCTGCGGCGCTCCTCGATCGTCTCGATCCCGCCCGCGGCGGCCGCGGGGCTCGCGCCCGCGGTCGCCTCGCTCGCCCGCGCGGAGGGCTTTCCCGTGCACGGGGAGTCGGCCGAGGCCAGAGCCGGCGAGAATGGAGGTGACGCATGAGCCGCAGTGCCCAGATAGCGCGCCGTACCGGCGAGACCGATGTGAAGCTGTCGCTCGACCTCGACGGCGGGGAGATCAGCGTGGCGAGCGGCGTCGGCTTCCTCGACCACATGCTCGAGCTGCTCGCGCGACACGGTCGGCTGGGTCTCACGGTGGAGGCGAAAGGCGACCTCGCCACGGGCGCCCATCACACGACCGAGGACGTCGGCATCGCGCTCGGTCAGGCGATCGACCGGGCGTTAGGGGACCGGGCCGGCATCCGCCGCTACGGCTACATGGCGGTTCCGATGGACGAGGCGCTCGGGATGTGCGCGATCGACATCTCGGGGAGGCCGCTGTGCCTGTTCGAGGCGGAGCTGCCCCCGGGCTCGATCGCCGGGTTCGACACGGAGCTGACCGAGGAGTTCTTCCGCGCCGTGGCGACCAACGCGAAGCTGACACTGCACCTGGGCACCCGCTACGGGTCCAACGCCCACCACATGATCGAGGCGTGCTTCAAGGCGTTCGCCCGGGCGCTGCGGGAGGCCGTCGAGATCGACCCGGGCGAGAGCGGCGTTCCGTCGACCAAGGGGACGTTGACCGAGTGAGCAGACAGCAGACAGCAGACAGCAGACCATGACCCGCGTCGTTGTCCTCGACTACGGGATGGGGAACCTGCGGTCGGTGGAGAAGGCGCTCGAGCGCGTCGGCGCCGCGGCCGAGATCAGCCACGATCCCGACCGGGTGCGGGCCGCCGACGGGGTGGTTCTCCCCGGCGTGGGGGCGTTCCCGCGAGCGATGCAGCGCGTGCGCGAGCTCGGCCTCGATTCCCTCGTTCGCGAACGACTCGAGGCCGGCGCGCCGGTGCTCGGCATCTGCCTCGGGCTGCAGCTGCTGTTCGAGGCGTCGGTCGAGAACGAGGGTGCCGACGGACTTGCGCTGATGGCCGGTGGGGTGGAGCCGCTGTCCGCCAACGGCCTCAAGGTGCCGCACATCGGCTGGTCCCTGGTCCGCTGGGAGCATCCCTCGCGGCTGATCGACGGGCTGCGAGGAGGAGACGCCGTTCTACTTCGTGCACTCGTTCACGCCGCGGCCGGGAACCCCGGACGAGGTGCTAGGGACGGCGGCCTACGGGGAGCGCTTCGCCTGCGCGGTCGAGCGCCCGCCCCTGTACGGGGTGCAGTTCCACCCCGAGAAGTCGAGTGCCGCGGGCCTGCGCCTGCTGTCCAACTTCACGCAGATCTGCTCCGCTTGATCCTCTACCCGGCGATCGACATTCGCGGGGGGCGGACGGTGCGGTTGCTTCGCGGCGACTACGAGAGGGAGACCGCGTATGACGCCGATCCCGTGGACGCCGCGGCGCGCTGGGTGGCGCAGGGCGCGCGGTTCCTCCACGTGGTCGATCTGGACGGTGCGCGGGAGGGGCGCCCGGTCAACCTGGAGCGCGCTCGCCGGATCGTCGACGCTGTCGATGTCCCCGTCCAGCTCGGGGGCGGCCTGCGAGACGCTCGGAGCGTTGACGCGGCGCTCGCGACGGGCGCGCGGCGCGTCGTGCTCGGGACCGCCGGCCACTCCGACCACGATCTGCTCGGCGAGCTCGTCGAGGCGCACGGCGCGCGAATCGTCGTGTCGGTGGACGCGCGCGGCGGAAAGGTGGCGCTTTCGGGCTGGACGCAGCGGACCGACACCGCGGCCGGCGAGCTGCTGGCGGCGCTGGCGGGGCGAGGGGTGCGGCGGTTCGTGTACACGCCCGTGGACGTCGACGGCACGCTCGAGGGCCCGGCGCTCGACGAGCTGCGAGGCGCGGCGACCGCCACGGACGCCGAGCTGATCTACTCGGGCGGGATCGGCTCCCTGGACGATCTTCGGGCGCTGGCGGGCTCGGGGGTCCCCAACCTGGCGGGGGTGATCGTCGGTCGCGCCCTGTACGAGGGTCGCTTCGACGTCGCCGAGGGGCAGCGGGTGCTCGGCTAGCATCGCGCCATGTCCGGCGCCCTTGCCCGACTCGTGTCTCGCGGCCGCGCGATCAACTGGATCGCGCTGTTCGAGGCGGGGCGCCTCGTCTACAAGCACGGTAAGCAGCGCTGGGACAACCTCACGCCCGAGGAGCGAGGCAACCTCGGAGAGCTGCTGCGCAAGTCGAAGGGCCGTCGCTCCAACCTCACCGAGCGGGAGCGCGAGCGGCTATGGGAGCTGGTCAAGAAAGCGGCGATGGGTCGTCTAGCTGATTGATTCCATGCCTGAGCCTCGGCGATTCGCCTTGCACGCAGGGCATGTTGCAGGGAAGTTCCCGCGCTCCGAACGGATTTTGCCTTAACCTCTCGTCCGTATGGGAGGACACAGGTGAGCAGGTGAGCCTTGCGAAGCGCCTCGTCGCGGTGCTGGTCGGCGCGGTGGCGCTGGCGGTGCCGGCGGGCGCTTCGGCGGCGGTGGAGCCGGGCGGCGGCTCTGGCTTCGCCTCGAGCACGGACGGGTGGACGAGCGAGCTTGCGACCTGCCAGGGAGCCGGGGGCGGGCCCGGCCAGGGATGCTCGGCCACGAACTCGCACGACGCGGGGGTTGGGAATCCGGCCGGGTCGCTTCGCTCGCGCCTCTTCCTTGAGGTCGGCTTCATTCCCTTCGACAGCGACTTCACATGGCGGTCCCCGTCGTTCAGGGTTCCGGGCGAGCCCGGCGCGGAGGTGCGCGGGGCGGAGTTCGGCTTCGACCGCCGCTTCGACGCCGGGGGTCTGATCACGCTCGACCCCGACGCCGAGATCGTCGCGACGGTCGTCGACGAGACCGCCGGAACCACGACCGAGCTGATCGAGGAGACGTTGGACGCCGACGACAACGAGTTCGAGAGGCAGACAGCTACCGCCGAGACCGGGACGGTGACCCGCGAGCACATCCACCACATCGAGCTCCACGCATCGATCACGACGACGGCGGAGCCCGAGAGAGGACATCTTCGGCGATGTGCGCTTCGACAACGTCGCCCTCGCCATCCCGAGCCCGCCCGGCAACTCGCCCGGCGTCACGTTCCCGAGGCCGCCGATGACCGGCGCGGAGATCACCGCCGTGATGAATAGCCTCAACCTGGACGCGCTGGTCGGCGGCGGGCCGGGTGGCTCGCAGGTCCCGTCCGCTCAGTGCACGATCGTAGGCACCTCCGGCGCCGACAGGATGAGGGGGACGAGCCAGAACGATGTGATGTGCGGCCTGGGGGGCAACGACGCGATCTCCGGAAAGGGGGGCCGCGACGTGATCGACACCGGCGACGGCGACGATCGCGCCACGGGCAACAAGGGTGGCGATCTGATCCTGGGCCTGGGCGGCACGGACAACCTCAATGGCAAGAAGGGGAAGGACAAGATCGGCGGCGGCGCCAACCACGACCGGCTCTCGGGTCACGGCAATGCAGACCTGCTCGCCGCGCGGGACGGCGCCCGGGACCTGGTCCGGGGCGGCGCCAGCCACCACGACCGGGCGCGGGTCGACCGCGCTGATCGCGTGCGCAAGGTGGAGCGCCGGGCTCGGTAGCGCCAGCCGGCCTGCACCTCTGGGCCGGCTGTACCCTCGACCAATGGTCCTGAAGCGCGTCATCGCGTGCCTCGACGTGGATCGCGGGCGAGTGGTCAAGGGCACGAACTTCGTCGGGTTGCGCGACGCCGGCGACCCGGTCGAGCTCGCGGCGCGCTACGACGCCGAGGGCGCCGACGAGCTGGTCTTCCTCGACATCACCGCCTCCCACGAGCGTCGCGAGACGATCGTCGAGCTGGCGCGCCGCACCGCGGACAACGTGTTCATCCCGTTCACGATCGGGGGCGGGATCCGCTCCCCGGAGGACGCGCAGGCGGTGCTCGACGCGGGTGCGGACAAGGTCTCGGTGAACTCGGCGGCCCTCGCGCGACCCGAGCTGATCGAGGAGCTCGCCGATGTGTTCGGCGCGCAGTGCGTCGTCGTCGCGATCGACGCCAAGCGGGGGAGCGAGGGCTGGGGGGTTTATGTAAACGGGGGCAGGGACCCCGTCGATCGCGAGGCCGTGGAGTGGGCGCGCGAGGTCACCGAGCGCGGGGCGGGGGAGATCATGTTGACGAGCATGGACCGCGACGGGACCACCGAGGGCTATGAGCTCGAGCTGACGCGTGCGGTCGCCGACGCCGTCGGGATTCCCGTGATCGCCTCCGGCGGGGCGGGCGAGCTGGAGCACCTCGCCACCGCGATCAGGACCGGCGGCGCGGACGCGGTCCTGTGCGCGTCGATCTTCCACTACGGGACGTACAGGGTCCACGACGCGAAGCGGCACCTCCGCGACGCTGGGATCCCGGTGCGCCTCGGCTAGCGGAGCAGCGCCAGGCCGAGCACGACCTCGGCGGCCGCGACCGCCACGATCATCAGGGTGAGCAGGACGACCCGGAGCCGCGGAAGCCGGGGGCGGCGTCGCGCCTCGGAGGCGTGGCCGTTCTCCGCCCGGGCGGTCGGTGCATCGTCATGCAGCGACTCGATCGGTCCGACCAGCTGCTCGACGAACGGGAGCGGGGGGCGACGCAGGCCGCGTGCGTGCAGCTCGCGGTGGATCGAGTCACGCAGGGTCGCGCCCGCCTTGCGCGATACCGCGAACTCCCACACGTCGACGTCCCCGTTGCGGCGCGCGGCGACGAACATGGTGCCGCGCGCGTGCCTGCGCGGCCGCTCGTAGGGCGAGCGCCCGCTGACCGTCAGGCCCTCCAGGCGCTCCAGCTCGATGCGCAGGTCCGGGTGGCCGGGGGCGCTGAAGTGAAGCCCCTGTGGCTCGAGCTCGAGCTGGCCACGGGTGATCGGTCCGTCCTCGGTGGGATCCCCGCGCACGTAGTCGGCGCGCACTCTGGGGGCGTCTGCAGCCTCGTGCTCGGCCATTTCTCAGGTTGTTCGCGCGCCCGCGGCGAAATCCTGAAAGAAAACCTGCGAATCAGCGCTTGCGCTTCGTCGGCCGTTTGCCCTTCGAGCCTTTGTTCGAGCCCTTGTCCTGCTTCCGCTTCGAGCCTTTCGGCTTGCCGTCGCGTTTGGGCTTGTCGCGCTTGGGCTCCAGCCCGGTGATGCTCGCGTAGCCGGTCAGATACAGGCGCTGCCCGTCCGAGACCATCGGGTTGTACTCGCCGCGGTCGATGTTGTACACGGCCTTGCCGGTGGCGATGTCGAAGCCGACGGTCTTGTCGAGGTCGACGTCCGAGACGTAGAAGACGTCTCCGACCACGCTTCCGGCGCCGCTGATCTCGCCGCCGACCGCGACGCTCCAGATCTGCTCGCCGCTGCGCGCATCCAGCGCGTAGGCGACGCCGCCGTTGGACCCGATGTACACGCTCGGGGGTGTCCCGGGCGCGTCGCCGACCGCGGGGGCGCCGTACACGTAGCCCGACAGCGACTGACTCCAGGCGAGATCGCCGCTGCGCTCCTCGAAGCTGTACACGCGCCCGTCGGCGTTGCCGGCGTACACGCGCCCGAAGGCGACGGCGGGCGTCGAGTAGAAGCGCCCCGAGCGGCCGAGTCCGGCCCCCAGGTCCGATGAGCTCCACCGCACCGCTCCGTCGGAGGCGCGCAGCGCGTACATCTGGCCGGCGTAGTTGCCGACGAACAGGGTACCGTCGTGCAGCGCCGGCCCCGCCTTCACATTGCCTCCGGTGGGGGTCTGCCACGCGACCTTGCCGTTGCGCTCATCCAGCGCGAACACCTCGCCGCTCTCGGCGCCGAAGTACACCCGCCCGCCCTGAACGAGAGGGGACGACTCCGAGCGCCCCGGAAGCTGGCGTCGCCACTCGACCTTGCCGGTCTTCGCGTTCAGGGCCACCGCCTGGCCGGGCTCGAGCGTGGTCACGTACAGCTTCCTGTGCGCGAACGCCGGCGCTGACGCACTCAGGGTGCCGATCCTGCGCTTCCACTTCACGTTGCCGGTCTTCGAGTTGAGCGCGAACACCTTGGCGTCGTTGCTCATCACGTAGACCGTGCTGCGGACGACGATCGGCGAGAACTCCAGCAGCTGCTCGGCGTCGAAGTGCCACAGCATCCTGAACGGCGGGCCGAGGCCCTTCGCGGGCAGGTAGCGGGTGCGGGCGCGGTTCAGCCCGTACAGCGGCCAGTTCACCGTTTCCGCCTTCTTCTTCTCCTTCTTCTTGCTTACCTCCTCGGGCTTGAACGTCGCCTCGGAATTGACGACGTCGCCGGGGCGCTTGAGGACCAGATACGCGACGAGAACCGCCCCGGCGGCGAGCGCGCAGGCGCCCGCGACCACGGCCAGCCGCCGGCCCACCGACCAACCCCGCCAGATCTCGAGTGCTCGCCCCATCCGGGAAGCACCTCATGCTACGAAACGGTCGTGTCAGCGCCGCCAATCCCAGATCCCGCCGATCCGACACACCTTCGCGAGCGCCTCTCCACCCTCGGTGGCCTGGATCGCATCCGCGACGCCGCGGGGGAGCTGCCCACCTACCTGGTCGGGGGAGCGGTGCGGGACCTGCTGCTGGGCCGCGAGCGCGCCGACCTCGACGTCGTCGTCGAGGGTGACGCCGCGGCGCTGGCCGGGCCGGCTGGGTGGAGACACGGTCTCGCACGAGCGCTTCGGCACGGCGAAGCTGACGCTGGACGGGGTCGAGCTCGACCTGGCGAGCGCGAGGGCCGAGTCATACGCCCGCCCGGGGGCGCTTCCCGAGGTGCGGCTGGCCGGACTCGAGCAGGACCTCGCCCGGCGAGACTTCACGATCAACGCGATGGCCGTGCCCCTGCACCGCGAGCCGGAGCTGATCGACCCACACGGGGGGCGGGAGGACCTCGAGCGCGGGATCATCAGGGTTCTCCACCCGCGTTCGTTCGTGGACGACCCGACCCGTGCCCTGCGCGCCGCGCGCTACGCGGCGCGCTTCGGGTTCGGCGTCGAGCCCGACACCCAACGCCTCGCGCGGGAGGCCGACCTCACCACCGTCTCCGAGGACCGCGCGGAGGCCGAGCTCGTCAGGCTGTCCGCCGAACCGGAGCCGCGAAAGGGGTTCGAGCTGCTCGACGCGTGGGGCCTCGTCACCCTCCCGGAGGGCTCCGGGGATCTGATCGATGCAGTGGCCGACCTGCTGCAGCGGCCGCCCTGGACGGGGGTCGCAGACCGCGCGCTGGCGGTCCACGCGGCCGCCACGGGGCGAGCGCCCGGCGCCGCAGGGAGGCTCCGCGACCTGCTCGCCTCGGCGCGCGAGCTTGCGAGCGCCTCGCCGGGCCGGCCCTCGGAGGCCGTGGAGCTCGCACGCGGCCGGGGCGGGATCGAGCTGGCGCTGGCGCGGGCGCTCGGCGCCGAGTGGCTGGATCGCTACGTCTCCGAATGGCGCGACGTCGGGCTGGAGATCACCGGTGAGGACCTGCTGGCGGCGGGCGTCGCGCAGGGGCCGGCGCTGGGCCGCGGGCTCGATGTCGCCCTGCGGCGCAAGCTCGACGGCGAGATCTCGGGCCGCGAGGAGGAGCTGCGCACAGCCCTGGATGCGGCGCGAGA
This sequence comes from uncultured Thermoleophilia bacterium, assembly GCA_963754225.1. GTDB lineage: Bacteria > Actinomycetota > Thermoleophilia > Solirubrobacterales > 70-9 > DASPWW01. Next base: position 151,590 of record CAVWEV010000015.1, on the reverse strand, counting down.
GTGACATGCGCAGGCACCGCAAACCGCGATTTCTTGCAAATCGCCAGTGACATCTCGCAAATCGGGCGCAATGACATCCTGAGGTCTGTGGACTGGCTAGAGCGAGACGGGCTTCGTTGGCTGGGCGCCGAGCTGCCCGGCGCCCGCGCCGCGTTCAGCACCCGCCTCGGCGGCGTCAGCACGGGCCCATACACCAGCCTCAACCTCGGGATCCTCACCGGGGACAGGCGTGAGGACGTCCGAGAGAACCGTCACCGGCTCGCCGCCGGGCTCGGGCTGCGCCCGGAGAACGTGCTGATCGGCCGACAGGTGCACGGAGCCGACGTCGCCCGCCACGATGCGGCCTCGGTCCCGAGCGCCTACGCCGAGCCGGGGCCCGAGCTGCCGCCGGTCGACGGTCAGATCACCGATCGACCGGGCCTCGTGCCACTGGTCATGGTCGCCGACTGCCTTCCGGTGGCTCTCGCGGGACCGGCGGGTGTGGGGATGATCCACTGCGGGTGGCGAGGCCTCGCGGCGGGGATCCTGGCCCGCGGCGTGGAGGCAGTCGATGCGAGGGCGGCGGCGATCGGACCGGGCATCGGGCCGTGCTGCTACGAGGTGGGGAAGGAGGTGCTGGCGGCGTTCGAGGAGCTGGGCGAGGGGGTCAGCCGGGGGCGCATGCTCGATCTGACCGAAGTCGCGCGCCGCCTGCTAGATCGAGCCGGCGTCGAGTCGGTCGTCGCGTCGGGGCTGTGCACGAAATGCAATCCGGAGCTGTTCTTCTCGCACCGGCGCGACGGAGAGCGCACGGGCCGCCAGGCCGGCCTGGTGTGGATGGACTGATGCCCGGGCTGATCCACGGACTCCGAGCCGACGTGATCCGCGCCAGCCTCGAGCGAGTCCGCGAACGCGCGGGCCCGGAGGTCGAGCTGCTCGCCGCGACGAAGTACGTCCCCGTCGACGAGATGGGCACGCTGCTCGAGGCGGGGGCCACGCTGGTCGGCGAGAACCGGCTGCAGGACCTGGAGCGCAAGCGGGAGCGCTGGCCGGAGGGCTTCACGTGGGACTTCATCGGCAACCTGCAGAGCCGCAAGGTCAAGCAGCTGCTGCCCCGCGTGCGGCTGATCCACTCGGTGGCCAGCGACTCGGCGCTCGACCAGCTCGGGCGTCACACCTCGCCGGACACGGAGGTTCTGGTCGAGGTCAACGTCGCCGGAGAGGGCTCGAAGGGCGGGGTCCCGCCCGCGCAGCTGGGCGAGTTCATCTCCCGGTGTCCGGTGCGGGTCGCCGGGCTGATGGCGATGCCTCCCTTCACCCAGGACCCCGAGGACTCGCGGCCCTACTTCGCGCGCCTCGCCGAGCTGGCGGCCGAGCACGAGCTTTCCCGGCTCTCGATGGGCACGAGCCAGGACTGGGAGGTGGCGCTCGAAGAGGGGGCGACGATCCTGCGCCTCGGCACCACCCTGTACGGCGGTTGACGCAGCTTTCCCAGTTCGGCGAATAGGCTCGAACAACCATCGAAACCCGGCATAATCCGCGATGGCGGAAAGCCGATGGATCGAAGGAAAACCCCGCTAGGAAGCGAAGATCGCCACGATGGCTCTGCGTGATACATGGCACCGTGCCCTGGTCTACTTCGGCCTCGCCGAGGACTACGAGGAGGGCGCTGAGGTGTACGAGACCGCGGGCGAGGAGCAGCCGTTCGACGCCCCCGCGGGCGAGGTCGAGGCCCCCCGGCGCGAGTCCAGGGCGTCGGTGCGCAGGCTCGACTCCCGCCGCCGCGACGAGATCGACGACATCTTCGCCGAGGAGCCGACCGCCACCCACCGCGAGCGTGTGCTCCGCCCGGTCGGAAACGGCGGCGCCGATGTGCAGGTCCACCTCGTCACGCCGCGGACGTTCAACGACGCGCAGGAGGTCGCCGACCGCTTCAAGCGCTCGATCCCGGTGATCATGAACCTGCAGAGCGCCGACACCGAACTGTCGCGCCGCCTGATCGACTTCGCGTCCGGAATGACATACGCCCTCGACGGCGGGATGCAGAAGATCGCCGAGAAGACCTTCCTGCTCACCCCGCGCAACGTCGAGGTGTCGGCGGAGCAGCAGGCGCGCCTCGTCGAGAAGGGCTTCTTCAACCAGAGCTGAGCGGCGGGCCTCCGACTCCCTCGGGGCACGGATGGCCTTCCCATAGTCTTCCCGCCATGCGAATCGGATTCGCCGGGGCGGGCAACATGGCCGCGGCCATGGCGCGCGGCTGGGCGGGAGCGGAGCGGAGCCCCGAGCAGATGCTGTTCGCCGACGACGGGTCGGGTCGCGCGACGCGACTCGCGGAGGAGGTGGGGGGCGAGGCCGTTCAAGGGGTCGGCGAGCTCCCGTCCCGGCTCCGACGTGATCGTGCTCGCCGTGAAGCCGGCCGCGCTGGACGCCGTCGCCGGTGAGCTGGAGGCCGAGGTCCCACCGCTGATCTCGGTTCTCGCCGGGGTCGGAGGCTCGCGACTCGAGGAGGCGTTTCCCGGGGTGCCGGCCGCTCCAGGCGATGCCGAACGTGCCGGTCGAGGTGCGCCGTGGGGTGATCTGCTACGTCCCTCCTCGAGGGGAACAGCGGGACGAGCTCGACCCGCTGCTGGAGCTCCTCGGGACGCTGGGCACGATGGTGCCCGTCGAGGAGGAGCTGATCGAGGCCGCGGGGGCGGTGATGTCGTGCTCGCCCGCCTACATCGCGCTCGTCTCGCGAGGCGCTTGCGGCCGCCGGGCAGAGCGAGGGACTCGAAGCGGCGCTCTCGCACGAGCTCGTCGTCGACGCGCTCGCCGGAACGGCCGAGCTGCTCCGAAGCCGCGAGCCCGCGGCGATTCGGCACGCCGTCGCCTCACCGGGGGGCGCCACCGAGGCGGGCCTCGAGGCGCTTGCGGAGCGCGATCTCGAGGCGGCGATCCACGAGGCGGTCCGGGCGTCAATGGAGAGAATGCGCCGATGACCTTGCTCGTGGCGCTCGGCCGCAACGACATCGCCGACTACGTCGAGGCGGTGTTCCTCGTCTACCTGATCCTGATCTTCATCCGCATCCTGCTGTCGTGGATCCCGCGGATGCCGTACAACCCCTACCTGCGGGCAGTGGTCGACTTCATCCACCAGGTGACCGACCCGTACCTGAACCTGTTCCGGCGCTTCCTCCCGCCGGTCGGCGGACGCGGCCTCGCCCTCGATCTGAGCCCGATCCTGGCGATCGTCGTGCTGCTTGTCGTCCAGGCGGTCGTCGTCGGGCTGATCCGCGGGTGAGCTCCGTCGTCGCGCGGATGGCTCCGGGCGGTCGCGCTCGGTGCCGTCGTCGTGGCGCTCGACCAGGTCACCAAGGCGATCGCCGTCTGCGGCGCTGGATCCAGGCGGAGCGGGTCGGGACCTCGGCGCTCGGCTTCGAGCTCGCCGACGTCCGCAACCGCGGGCATCGCGTTCGGCCTGCTCGCCGACGGCCAGGGCCTGGTGATCGCGGTCACGGCCGCCGCGCTGGTCCTGATCCTCGGCTTCTTCGCCCTCAACCCCTCGCGCCCCGGGCTGTGGATCGGCGTCGGGCTGCTGACCGGCGGCGCGCTCGGCAATCTCGCTCGACCGGGTGCGCGCCGACGAGGTCATCGACTTCATCGACCCACCCGCTGTGGCCCGCCTTCAACGTCGCCGACATCGCGATCACCGTCGGGATTCGTCGTACTGGTGCTGATCCACCGCCCCAGCGCCGGATTCGGATCCGGCGGCCTCGCCGTGACCCCCAAGGCCAAGATCGTCCACAGAGACGATTCGCTCGTCGTGGTCGACAAGCCCGCCGGGCCTGGTCGTCCACCCGGCGCCGGGGCATCGCGGGCGACACGCTGGTCGACCAGCTGCGCGGAATCGCCGGCAGGAGGCCCTCGCGAGCGGCCCGGCATCGTCCATCGGCTCGACCGCGACACCTCGGGCCTGATGGTCGTCGCGGCCAGCGAGGAGGCGCCACCGCGACCTCGCCGCGCCAGGTGCGAGACGCGGGAGGTGGGCCGTCACTACGTGGCGCTGGTCGAGGGCAGCGCTGGGCTCCCGCACGGGGACGATCGACGCCCCGGTCGGGCGCGACCACCGCGCGCCGCGAGCGGATGGCGGTGGGCGGAAGGCGGCCGCGCGAGGCACGCACCCACTTCGAGGTCGTCGAGCTGCTGCCAGCAGGACTCCCTCGTCGAGGTTCGCCTCGAGACCGGCCGCACGCACCAGATCCGCACCCACTTCGCGGCGATCGGGCATCCGGTCGCCGGCGACCCGCGCTACGGGCACGGTCGCCGCCACGGCCTCGAGCGCCAGTTCCTGCACGCCTCCCGACTGACGTTCCGCCATCCCGGCACGGGCGAGGAGCTGAGCTTCTCCTCCGAGCTCCCGCCCGACCTCGCGGCCGCGCTGGAGCGCGCCCGCGGCGCCTGAGGCGCGCGCGCCTCGTGCGCACGTGTAGCCCCCTACAATTCCCCTCGACCGGTAACCAACCCCTGCCGGAGAGCAGCGGGGCCCTGCCCGGCTGACGCCGGGTCCCCGCGGCGCCGGCAGGGCGAGAACAAGCAACCGAAAGGGAGCCCAATGGCCGAAGTAGGACTGAGGGAGCTGCTGGAGGCCGGTGTTCACTTCGGCCACCAGACGCGGCGGTGGAATCCGCGCATGGGCCGCTACATCCATGGCGAGCGCGACGGAATCCACATCATCGACCTGATCCAGACGCAGTCGCTGCTCGCGGAGGCACAGGAGTTCGGCGCCGAGGTCGCCAGCAAGGGCGGCACGATCCTCTTCGTCGGTACCAAGAAGCAGGCCCGCGACGCGATCGCCGAGTGGGCCGATCGCTCGGGAATGCCCTACGTCAACCAGCGCTGGCTGGGCGGGCTGCTGACCAACTTCAGCACGATCTCGAAGCGGATCGACCGCCTGCACGAGCTGACCGGCCTCGAGAAGGACGGCCAGCTCGACCTGCTGCCGACGAAGGAGCGGATGGCGAGGGAGGCCGAGCTGCGCAAGCTCGAATACAACCTCGGCGGCGTGCGCGACATGAAGCGCCTTCCGCAGGCGGTCTTCATCCTCGACCTGAAGACCGAGGCGATCGCGCTGCGCGAGGCGGAGCGGCTGCGAATCCCGATCATCGCGCTGGTCGACACCAACTGCGATCCCGACCCCGTGGACTACGTGATCCCGGGCAACGACGACGCGATCCGCTCCTGCGAGCTGGTGATCCGCACGGTCGGAGAGGCGATCACCGAGTCGGCCACGGCGTGGCGCACCGAGGAGGAGCGCAAGCGGGCAGAGGAGGAGCGCAAGCGGGCAGAGGAGGCGGAGCGCAAGCGCCGGGAGGAGGAGGCGCGCAAGCAGGCCGAGGAAGCGGCCGAGGCAGCCGCGCCGCGAGGCCGAGGCCGCCCAGGCCGCCCAGGAGGGGTCGCAGGCGCCGAGCGAAGCATCCGCGGCCGGACCCCGCAGACCGCGCCGCCCGAGGGACAGTCCGCCGCCCCGGCCGAAGGTGGCGGCACCCAAGCGCCCAGCGAGGGATCGGCGGATACCGTAGAGGCGAAATGAGCCCGGGGTCAGCGCGGCCGACGTCAAGGCGCTTCGCGAGCGCACCGGCGCGGGGATGATGGACTGCAAGGCGGCGCTCGACGAGGCCGGCGGTGACACAGAGAAGGCGATCGAGCTGCTGCGCGTCAAGGGGCAGGCTGTCGGCCGCGAAGCGCAGCGGTCGGACCACAGGCGAGGGCGTTGTCAGCTCCTACATCCACGCGACCGGCAAGGTCGGCGTCCTGGTCGAGGTCCAGTGCGAGACGGACTTCGTCGCCCGCACCGACGAGTTCCGCGAGTTCGCCCGCGAGGTGGCGGTGCACATCGCCGGCGCTCCGTCACCGCCGCAATACGTGTCCAAGGAGGAGATCTCGGAGCAGGCCCGTGCGGCGGAGCGCGAGGTGCTCGAGAAGCGGGCCCGCGAGGACGGCAAGCCCGACGACATAGTCGAGAAGGTCGCGGATGGCCAGATGGCCAAGTGGGAGCGCGAGGTCGCGCTGCTGGAGCAGGAGCACATCAACGCGGACCGCTACGAGGGGAAGACGATCGAGCAGCTGCGCGCCGAGATCGCGTCTCGCACCGGCGAGAACGTGACAATTACGCGCTTCGCTCGCTTCCAGATCGGGGAGGAGTGATGAACGCCGCGAAGCCCGGCGAAGCGGAGGACGTCGCCGGCAGCGATGGAGCCGCGTTCGGCAGGGTCCTCCTGAAGCTCTCGGGGGAGGCCCTGATGGGCGGTCTGGAGTACGGGACCGACGCCGACCGGGTGGAGCGGATCGCCTCCCAGATCGGCCAGGTCTCGGCGCGCGGCGTCGAGATCGCGCTCGTCGTCGGAGCCGGCAACATCTACCGCGGCCTCGTCGGCGCCGCGCGCGGCATGGACCGGGCGACGGCCGACTACATGGGGATGCTCGCCACCGTGCTCAACGCGCTCACGCTCCAGGATGCGCTCGAGAAGCTGGGAGCGCACACCCGCGTGCTTTCGGCGATCACGGTCACCGAGGTCGCCGAGCCCTACATCCGCCGCCGGGCGATTCGCCACCTGGAGAAGGGTCGCATCGTGATCTTCGCCGCGGGGACGGGCAATCCGTTCTTCACCACCGACACGGCGGCCGCGCTGCGGGCGCTCGAGATCCATGCCGAGGCGATCCTGATGGGCAAGCACGGGACGGACGGCGTGTACGACGCCGACCCCGCGGAGCATCCGGACGCGCGCTTCCTGCCCGAGATCACTCACCGGGAGGCGATCGAGCGCGGGCTGAAGGTGATGGACTCCACGGCCCTGTCGCTGTGCATGGACAACCAGCTCCCGATCTACGTCTTCGACATGGCCGACGAGCGCAACGTCGAGCGAGTCGTCTCCGGCCAGAGGGTCGGTACGCTGGTCAGCGCCGAGGCGCAACCGACGGTGGAGCCAGCCGGGGAGAAGACATGAGCGAGCTCACCGACGAGCTCATCACCGATGCTCGCGAGCGAATGTCGAAGTCGGTCGAGTCGACCCGCAACGAGCTCGCGACCGTGCGCACCGGTCGCGCGTCGCCCCACCTGCTGGACCGCGTGGAGGTCGACTACTACGGCACCGAGACACCCCTGAAGCAGATCGCTCAGGTGGCCGCCACCGACGCCAAGCTGCTCACCCTGACGCCGTACGACAAGTCGTCGATCTCGGCGATCGAGAAGTCCATCCTCGAGTCCGATCTCGGTCTCACCCCGAGCAACGACGGCAACGTGATCCGGCTGCAGATCCCGGAGCTGACCGAGGAGCGCCGCAAGGAGCTGGTCAGGGTCGTGCACGGGGTCGCGGAGGAGGGACGGGTCGCGATCCGCAACATCCGCCGCGATTGCATGCACGACCTGCGGGAGCTGAAGAAGGAGGGTGACGCCGGCTCCGACGAGGAGCACCGCGCCGAGGTCGACCTCCAGAAGGCGACGGACGGCACGATCGAGGAGATCGACGGGCTGCTCAAGGGCAAGGAAGAGGAGATTCTCGAGGTGTGAACGCGGCGAGATACGTCGCGATCATCACGGACGGCAACGGGCGATGGGCGCAGCAGCGCGGCCTTCCGCCGATCGAAGGGCACCGCGCCGGCGCCGACGTCGTCAAGGCGCGACTGCGCGATGCCGTGCGCTTCGGGATCGAGGAGCTGACCGTGTACTCGTTCTCGACCGAGAACTGGGCGCGGCCGGACGACGAGGTGCAGGGCCTGATGCGGATGTTCGCCGAGCGCATCGATCGCGAGACGCCGGAGCTTCACGAGGAAGGGGTGCGAATGCGGTTCATCGGCCGCAGGGCGGGCATCGACTCGACGCTGGTGGAGCGAATCGAGCACGCCGAGGAGCTGACGAGCCACAACGAGCGAATCACGCTCTTCGTCGCCTTCAACTACGGCGGGCGCGCCGAGATCATCGACGCAGCGAAGGGCTTCGACGGGGAGACCGAGGATGAGTTCCGCGAGCGTCTGTACGCCCCCGAGATGCACGACCCCGACCTCCTGATCCGGACCAGCGGCGAGCGTCGGATCTCCAACTACCTCCTGTGGCAGTGCGCGTACTCGGAGTTCGTGTTTCGCGACGAGCTGTGGCCCGACTTCGGCCCGGACGCGTTCCGCGCCGCGCTGGACGAATTCGAGGCGCGCCAGAGACGCTTCGGGGCCCGCTAGTCGGCTAGGGTCGGGCTCGATGGCTCCCCGCAGGCCCCCCCGGCGGCGCGCGTCCCGCGACCGCGCCGACGCGAGCCCTCAGAACCTCGAAGACCCCACGGCGCTGTTCGACGACCCGGCCGAAGCGGCGCGCGGCCGACCGCCAACCGACGAATTCGTCCCGCTCGTGCCCGAGCGGGAACCTCCCGAAGGCTCCGAGCCTCGCCGGCGCCGCCCCGGGCGGCGGGCTCGCTTCGAGACGCTGGCACGGACGCTCGTCGCCGTGCCGTGGATCGTCTTCGCGATCGTGATCATCATCGCCGGCGGCGTGCCGTTCATGTTCGCGATGATCGGGCTCGCCTTCCTCGGGCTGGTCGAGTTCTTCCGCATGACCGCCGACGCGCGACCGTTCGTCCCCGTGGGCTTCGTCGTGGTAGCCGGGATCATCGTCGCGGCCCACTACAGCACGGGGCGAACCGCGGCTCTGATCGCGGGGCTGTCGTTCCCGCTCATGTTCGCCTTCGCGGCGGGCCGACCATCGCGCGAGGGCATCACGGTCTCCTTCGGGGCCACGCTGCTCGCCATCGCCTGGATCGGGGCGCCGTTCGCCCATGCGGTGCTGCTCCGCGACCTACCGCTGCATGGCGGCGCCCTGCTCGTCGACGTGCTCGTGGCCACCTTCCTCGCCGACACGGCGGCGTACCTGGGTGGGCGATTGTTCGGACGCCATCCGCTGGCTCCGAACCTGTCCCCGAACAAGACGATCGAGGGGCTCGTCGCGGGGTTCGTCGGCGGCACGCTGGGCTTCTGGTTCGCCGGCCTGTACCAGGACTGGCTGACGGGGGTGGACGCGCTGCTGATGGGCGCGTGCATCGCCGCCGTGGCGCCGATGGGAGACCTGTTCGAGTCGATGATCAAGCGCGACCTCGCGGTCAAGGACACGGGGCGCGCGTTTGGCCCTCACGGCGGTCTGCTCGATCGGCTCGACGCCGTGCTGTTCACGGTCGTCGCCGGGTTCTACCTCTCGATTGCCCTGGTCTACTAACCCCCTTTCCTACACTCCGCAGGGTGAAGAAGGTCCTGATCCTCGGGTCCACGGGCTCGATCGGCGTGCAGGCGCTCGAGGTCGTCGCCGCCTCGAACGAGCTCGAGATCGTCGGCCTGTCGGCAGGCACGAGCTGGGAGCCATTGCTGGAGCAGGGGCGTGAGCACGGTGCCCCGATAGCGCTCGCCGATCCCGCGGCGGCCGAGTCGGCGCGCGCCGCCTGGAAGGGCAGGGTGCTCGCGGGGGAGGAGGGGCTTCGCGAGCTGGTCGCCACCTCCGATGCCGATCTTGTCCTCAACGGGATGGTGGGCTCGGCTGGGCTGGGGCCGACGATCGTCGCGCTGACCGAGGGAATCGACCTCGCCCTCGCCAACAAGGAGAGCCTGGTGGTCGGCGGCGAGCTCGTCACCGCGCTCGCCGAGGCGACCGACACGCGGATCATCCCGGTCGACTCCGAGCACTCGGCCCTGCACCAGCTCGTCCGCGGCGAGACCGGGAACGTCGACCGCCTCGTCGCTGACCGCGTCGGGCGGGCCGTTCCGGGGCCGCACGGACCTGAGCGGCGTCACCCCCGAGGAGGCGCTCGCCCATCCCACCTGGGACATGGGGGGCAAGATCACGATCGACTCCGCGACGCTGATCAACAAGGGCCTCGAGGTGATCGAGGCCCACCACCTGTTCGGGATCCCCTACGAGCGGATCGACGTGCTCGTCCATCCGCAGTCGATCGTCCACTCCCTCGTGCAGCTCAACGACGGCGCCTCGCTCGCGCACCTCGGCTACCCGGACATGCGCGTGCCGATCTCCTACGCGCTGCACTATCCCGAGCGGGCAGACGTCGACGTGCCGACCCTCGACCTCGCCGAGACCGGCGAGCTCAGCTTCGAGCGGCCCGACCTGGCGTCCTTTCCCTGCCTGCGCCTGGCGCGCGAGGCGGGCGAGGCGGGGGGGACGGCGCCGTGCGTCCTCAACGCCGCCAACGAGGTCGCGGTGGCCGCCTTCCTCGACGGGCGGATCCCGTTCACCGGCATCGCCGAGGTGGTCGAGGGCGCGCTCGGAGGCGCTTCCGCCGACCGAGCCGACCCACTTTCGACGACCTCTACGCGGCCGACGCCGAGGCGCGCGAGGAGGCCGGGCGGCTGGTCGAGCGCGCAAACGGAACCCCGCCCACCGGGCGTACGACGAGCGGTAAACGAGCGTCGCAGTGAGCTGGTTCCTCGCCTTCGCCGGCTTCGCGGCGCTGATCATCCTGCACGAGTTCGGCCACTTCCTCGCCGCGAAGGCGACGGGGATGCGGGTGGAGCGCTTCTTCCTCTTCTTCCCGCCCGCGATCGCCAAGTTCAAGCGGGGGGAGACCGAGTACGGGATCGGCGCGATCCCGCTCGGGGGCTTCGTGAAGATCACCGGCATGAACCCCGACGAGGAGCTGCCGCCCGAGGTCGCCCCGCGCGCCTACTACCACCAGCCGGTCTGGAAGCGGATCGTGACGATCGCCGCTGGGCCGGCGATGAACCTGCTGATCGCCTTCGTGCTGCTGTTCTTCCTCGCCTTCGGGGTCAGCGAGCCGACCGAGAACGTGGGGGAGATCGAGGCGGGCTCGCCGGCCGCCAAGCAGCTGCAGCCCGGCGACCGGATCGTCTCGGTGGACGGCGAGCGCGGCGACCAGATCGACCTGGCGAGCGGCGGTCAACCGCCACAAATGTCGCCGCCGACGAAGAGGTGGACGGGTGCCGCGCCGCGACTCCCGCTCGGGTGGTGATCGAGCGTGACGGGCAACGCAAGGTGCTCGAGATCACGCCGGAGTACGACGCTGACCTCGACCGCAGCCGGTTGGGGTTCGCCTACGCGACGATGCCCGTCAATCCGTCGGTGCCCGAGGCGGCGCGGATCTCCGTCGACTTCATGTGGCAGGTGACGAGCGCCACCGTGAGCGTGATCGCGCGCCTCTTCGACCCCGAGCAGCGCGAGCAGATCTCGGGCGTGGTCGGCGGCTACGAGACCACCCGCCAGGCGATCGAGTTCGATTCCCGGCGCGCGCTCACGCTGATCGCGGTGATCAGCCTGTCGCTGGCGGTCATCAACCTGTTCCCCTTCCTGCCGCTGGACGGCGGCCACATCTTCTGGAGCCTGGTCGAGAAGGCTCGCGGGCAAGCCGGTCCCGTTCAGGGTCATGGAGCGGGCCGGCATGATCGGGTTCCTGCTGGTGCTGCTCCTGTTCCTGGTCGGGTTATCGAACGACATCGACCGCCTCAGCGGCGAGGGATTCGACGTCAGATAAGGTTCCGGGCCGAGGAGAGGCCTTGGAGACCACCACGGCTGAGCGGTACGCGAGCGGGGGTCCCGGCAGGGAGCTGGTCGCACGCAACCTCGTCGAGGCTTTCGACGCCACCGTCGAGCGGCTCGCGGACGACATCGCGATCCGGACGCCGGACGACTCGGTCGCGCTGAGCTGGAACGAGCTGAGGCGACGGGTGCACGCGATCGCCGGCGGCCTGGCCGGCCTCGGCGTCTCGAAGGGCGACACGGTCGCGCTGATGCTCAACAACCGGCCCGAGTTCATCCCCATCGACCTCGCGGCGGTGTCCCTGGGCGCGGTCCCGTTCTCGATCTACCAGACCGCCGCGCCAGAACAGATCGAGTACGTGCTCTCGGACGCCGCCACGCGCGTGATCGTCGTCGAGGGGACCTTCCTCCCGCTGATCGAGAAGATCAAACAGAAGCTGCCCGATCTCGAGCACGTCGTGGTCGTCGACGGCGAGGGTGGAACCGCGACCCTGGCCGACCTGGAGAGCGCCGACCCCGAGTTCGATCCGAGCCCGATCGCAAACTCGATCGAGCCCGACGATCTGCTGACGCTGATCTACACCTCCGGGACGACCGGGCCGCCGAAGGGCGTCCAGCTCACCCACCGCAACCTGTTGAGCCTCGTATCGGCCGTCGAGGCCGTGATCGAGCTGCCCGAGCGGGGCTCGAAGGTGATCTCGTGGCTTCCCGCCGCACACATTGCGGAGCGCGGGGCGCACTACTACCTGCCCGTGACCCGCGGCGTGGAGGTCACGATCTGCCCCGACCCGCGCAAGATCATCGAATTCCTACCACAGGTGCGGCCGACGTGGTTCTTCTCGGTGCCGCGGATCTTCGAGAAGCTGAAGTCCGGGCTGGAGACCAAACTGGCAAGCATTCCGGGCGAGGAGGGCGAGGCGGCGCGAAAGGCGGTGGCGGCCGGCGTCAAGAAGGTGCGGCTCGAGAGCGCGGGGCAGGAGGTCCCGGAGGAGCTCCGGCAGGCTGTCGCCGAGGCCGACGAGTCGATGTTCGCCGCGCTCCGCGCGCAGCTCGGCTTCGACGAGCTCGCGGCCCTGCATGTCGGGGCAGCACCCACTCCGATCGAGGTGCTCGAGTTCTTCCACGGGATCGGGATCCAGGTGGGGGAGCTGTGGGGCTTGTCGGAGACGTGCGGCGCCGCCACCGTCAACCCCCCGGAGCGGATCAAGCTTGGAACGGTGGGCCCGCCGGTCCCAGGCATCGAGATCAAGCTCGCCGACGACGGCGAGGTGCTGGTCAAGGGGGACTCCGTGATGCCCGGTTATCGCAACATGCCGGAGAAGAACGCCGAGACGATCACCGAGGACGGATGGCTGTTGACCGGCGACATCGGCGAGATCGACGAGGACGGCTACCTGAAGATCGTCGATCGCAAGAAGGAGCTGATCATCAACGCCGCCGGCAAGAACATATCGCCTGCGAACATCGAGTCGAAGCTGAAGCAGATCCCGCTGATCGATCAGGCCGTGGCGATCGGGGACTCCCGCAAGTACGTCACCGCATTGCTGACGCTGGACCCTGACGCGGCCGCCGCCTGGGCCAAGGGGCACGGCAAGGACCCCGACCTCGCCGGGCTCGCGCGGGACGACGAGCTCGTCGACGAGGTCGAGCGCGGCGTCAAGGAGGCAAACCAGGCTCTCGCGCGCGTCGAGCAGGTGAAGCGGTTCAAGGTGCTCGGTGCCCCGTGGGAGCCCGGCGGCGACGAGCTGACCCCCACGATGAAGCTGAAGCGCAAGCCGATCGCGGACAAGTACGGGGACGAGATCGAGACGCTGTACGCCGACTGAGCGGGCACGTAGGCACGCACCCGTAACAACCGGCGGCCGAAGCGCCGGTACCCTTGCCATATGGCCTCGAAGCGCCAGATATGGGTTGGAGGCGTGCCGATCGGCGGCGGCGCCCCGGTCGCCGTGCAGACGATGACCAAGACCGAGACCGCCAACCTCGAGCCGACCATGGAGCAGATCCGCAAGGTCGCCGACGCCGGCGCCGACATCGTCCGCGTCGCCGTGCCCCGCGACGACGACGTCGAGGCGCTGAAGACGGTCGTCAAGCAGTCCCCGATCCCGGTGATCGCCGACATCCACTTCAACTACACGCTGGCGCTCAAGGCGATCGACGCCGGTGCGCACTGCATCCGGCTCAACCCGGGCAATATCGGTGGGGAGGACAAGGTCGCCCAGGTGGCCGAGAAGGCGACCGCGGCCGGAGTGCCGATGCGGATCGGGGTCAACTCCGGGTCGCTGCCCAAGCACCTGCACGAGCTGGAGCGCGCTCACCCCGTCGAGGCGCTGGTGCAGGCCGCGATCGGGTTCGTCGAGCTGATGGAGCGGCTCGAGTTCGAGAACTTCAAGGTGTCGATCAAGTCCACGAACGTCCCCAACACGATCGCCGCCAACCGGCTGCTGGCGGAGAAGATCGACTACCCGATCCACCTCGGGATCACCGAGGCGGGGACGAAGTGGACCGGCTCGCTGAAGTCGGCGGTCGGGCTCGGCACCCTGCTCGCCGACGGCGTCGGCGACACCATCCGGATAAGCCTCTCGACCTTCCACGCCGAGGAGGAGGTCAAGGTCGCGTGGGAGATCCTCAAGGCGCTCCAGCTGCGCGAGCGCGGCCCGGTGCTGATCGCGTGCCCGACCTGTGGACGGCTCCAGTTCGACATGGACACCGTCGTGGCCGAGATCGAGCGGCGGCTGGAGGGCTACGCCGAGCCGGTCGAGGTCGCGGTCCTGGGCTGCGCTGTGAACGGGATCGGCGAGGCCTCCCACGCCGACTTCGGGATCACCGGGGCCAAGAACGAGGGCCTGATCTTCGCCCACGGCAAGCCGCTGCGTAAGGTCCCGCAGGCGGAGCTCGTGGACGCGCTGTTCGTCGAGATAGACAAGTCCCTGGACCGCGGGAAGGTCGACGTCGACGAGCGCAAGTCGGCCGAGGGTGCCGAGTGGCTGCAAAAGATCGAAGATGAGAACGCCGACGAGCTCACCCCCGAGCGGATCGCTCAGATGGAGGCGCAGGCGGCAAAGGAGAACGGGGGGGACGCCGAGCCGCTTCCCACCCTTGCGCCGGTGAAGGACGGCAAAGCTGCGCGTGCGCGCCCCCAGCTCGACGAGGATGCTTCGCCGGTAGCGGGACGCCGCTTCACGCGGACGTAGTTGCGCCTCCGTCCCCGGCCGGTCGCTCGCGCGTCAGCGTCAACAGCGCCACCGCCAGCACCACGGTGAGGGCGAGGGTGACGGCGCTCGCGATCCGGTCACCGCTCGTGAGCGCGTCGTCGGCACCCAGGTGGTAGATGAAGTGCGGGATTTCGAAGGCGAGATACGCCACCAGGGCGACCTGGACCAGGCGCCGCTCGAGGTACAACGCCGCTCCGAGGAGCAGCAGACCGAGCGCAACGAAGGTGGCGCCGACGTCGGTCGCGAGGTGCTCGTTGTAGGCGCCGTAGGCCGGAAGCCAATTGTGGCCCGCCCCCGGGAACGTCTCGAACCAACCCGCCGGGGCAAGTAGCGCCCAAATCCCGATTAGGGCCTGGGGCAGGGCGAGCAAGACCAGCCCCGTCCGGATGATCGCCCGCCGCCCGCTCAGTGTCGCCGCCCGATTGACGCTAGTCCTGGGTCGGCGGCCGCCCCAGGGTGTGGCCGGGCTCGCTCGAGAGCGAGGTGCGGCTGTGGACGTAGTCAGCGATCTCCATCGTCCTCGCCTTGGGATACACGCGGCTGATCGTCGCCTCCTCCTCGTCGAACCTGGAGATCGTCAGCGCGCTCGACACGACGTCGACGTCCGCCTGGATCGAGTCGACCTCGGCGTAGGGGTAGTCCTCGACCCGTCGGTGCGCGGCGCCGAGTTCGACGAACATCAGTCGACGGTCGGTGACGACGATCAGGCCCGTGGCGCCCTCGTGGCGGCCCTGAGCCATGTCGACGATCTCCTCGCCCTCCGGGAGCAGACCGGGAAGCTTCGCGATCTCGCGCCGCAGCAGCCATTTCGTGCCAGCGTCGAGCTTCGTTGCGACGGCCTGCGCGACCTGCTCCTCCGCGGATGGCACCGACCGCCAGCTTATCGCCGCCCGCAGCGGTTCGTCCGTTGTGATTCATCTAGGCTCAGCCGGCCATGACGCGGCTGTCCAGCCTCTTTCTCCCAACGCTCAAGGAAGCGCCCGCGGACGCCGAGGCCACCTCCCACAAGCTGATGGTGCGTGCCGGGCTGATCCGTCAGCTCGGCGCGGGGATGTGGACCTATCTGCCGGCCGGATGGCGGGCGCTGCGCAACGTCGAGGCGATCCTCCGCGAGGAGATCGAGGCGATCGGCGGTCAGGAGATGCTGATGCCGGTGCTGCAGCCCTCGGAGATGTGGCGCGAGACGGGGCGCTACGAGATCCCGGAGCTGTTCAAGCTCCGGGATCGCAAGGAGGCGGAGCTCGTGCTCGCCATGACCCACGAGGAGAGCGTCACCTACCACGTGTCGCGGGAGGTCCGCTCGTATCGCGAGCTTCCGATGATCCTCTTCCACATCCAGACCAAGGAGCGCGACGAGCCGCGCCCGCGAGCGGGCGTGTTGCGGACCCGGGAGTTCACGATGAAGGACTCCTACAGCTTCGATCGCGACGAGTCCGGGCTGGAGCGCAGCTACGAGCTCCACATCGGCGCCTATGACCGCATCTTCGAGCGAGCGGGGCTGCGCACCTACCGCGTCGAGTCCGACGTCGGGATGATGGGCGGCCTCGGCGCACACGAGTACATGGCGCCGTGCGCGGCCGGCGAGAACGAGATCGCGATCGCGCCCGACTACGCGGCGAACGTCGAGATCGCGAGCGCGGCCCCGCGGCCGGTCCCGCTGCCCCCGCGCCTCGACGAGCCGAAGGAGGCGCCGACGCCGGGGCTGACGACCGTCGAGCAGGTCGCGACTGCGCTCGGCGTACCCGCCGGCGCGGCGCTGAAGGCGATCCCGGTCGTCGTCGAGGGACGCGGCTTCGTGCTCACCCTGCTGCGGGGCGATCACCGTCTGAACGAGATCAAGCTGCGCAACGTGCTCGGCGCCGAGTTCCGCCCGGCGCGCACGGAGGAGATCGAGGCCGAGCTCGGCCCGCCCGGGTTCATCGGTCCAGTCGGCGCGTCGGCGCCGGTGATCAAGGACGCCGCGATCCGCGGCGAGGGCTACGTCGGGGGCGCCAACAAGCCCGACGCCCACCTGATCGGGATCGTTCCCGACCGCGACTTCTCCTTCGAGGAGGCGGACATCCGCGCGGTCGAGGCCGGGGACCGCTCCCCCGGCGGTCATGAGATCCGGCTCGAGCGCGCGATCGAGGTAGGGAATATCTTCAAGCTGGGGACCAGGTACTCGGAGCCGCTCGGCGCCACCTACCTCGATGAGGGGGGAGCGGAGCGCCCGATCGTCATGGGCAGCTACGGGATCGGGCCGGCCCGCATCGTCGCCGCGGCAATCGAGCAGGGGGCCGACGAGCGGGGGATCGTGTGGCCACGGTCGATCGCGCCATGGCAGATCCACCTCGTCGCCCTCGGCCGCAGCGGCGACGAGGTGAGCACGGCGGCGGAGCGGATCTACGATCAGCTGCGGGGTGCCGGGGCCGAGGTCCTGTACGACGACCGCGAAGCGGGGACAGGCGAGAAGCTGACGGACGCCGAGCTGCTCGGCTGCCCGCTGCGGCTCACCGTCGGGCCCCGCGCGCTCGCCGAAGGAGCGATCGAGGCGCAGGCGCGCCGCAGCGGTGCGGAGGAGCGCCTCGGGATAGCGAACGCAGCCTCCGCCGCGCTCGACCTGCTCGAGCGATCGGGGTAGGGCGGCGAGCACGGCGATGAGCGACGTTCGCGCCCCCCGCGACTCGCGGCGCCTGACCACGGAGCGGCTCGTCGGGCTCGACCGCTCGGGCCCCGAGCCCGCCGAGACGAGGCGCGGACAGCCGCTGCGTCCGTTCACGATCCCGAACCTGATCGGCTACGCGCGCCTCGCCGGTATCCCGGTCTTCCTCTACCTGGCGTTCGAGTCGGGGGACGGCCGCAGCGCGGCCGCCGCGTTGCTCTACCTGGCGATCGCCGGGGGAGACTACCTCGACGGGCTCGTCGCCCGCGCGACCGGCCAGTACAGCCGCATGGGGGCGATCCTCGACCCGGTCGTGGACCGACTGACGATCCTCTCGGGCGTGGTGGTCTGCTGGCACTTCGAGCTGCTGCCCCGGTGGGCCCTCGCGGTGCTGGTCGTCCGCGAGCTGGTCACGGTGACCCTGGCGCAGATCGGGCTGCGGCGCGGCCTCGACGTGGAGGTCAACTGGCTCGGCAGGATCGGCGTCTGGCTCGTGATGACCGGCATCTTCTTCGCGCTCGCCGTCGAGACCTGGGTCTCGGGCGCCGTCCTGCTCGTCGGTCTCGCGGCGCTGATCGTTGCGACGGTGCAGTACGCGCGCGTGGGGCTGTGGGGGCGCCCGCGGCGATTCCGGGCGCTGATCGCAAGGCTCCGCCCAGACCTCAACCTCTACTTGACCCTTGCCATTCGGGCGTATAATCGCGCGGCGGGCAGCACGACGCGGCCGGCGACACACATGGAGGACACCTTTCCCGACATCGGCTCGATGAGCGACCAGGAGCTCAAGGACCTGATCGCGACGCTCGCCGAGGAGGAGAGGGGAGTGTCCTACCGGCGCCGCATCCTCCACGGCAGGATCGACATCCTGCGCGCCGAGCTCGTCAACCGCCTGCGCACGAAGCGCGAGGAGGGCGACGAGTTGATCTCCGGCGACGACGTCCAGAAGCTGACCGACATCCTGCTCGGCAGGGTCCCTGACGCCGACGAGGCGCGGTAGCCGTGGCCCTCCACTGTCCGGAATGCGGGTTCGTCAACCCGGAGGGTGCGAACTACTGTCAGAAGTGCGGCGCCTATCTCACCCGATCGGAGGGCGAGGACGACCCCACGACGATGACCTACAAGGTCGATGAGACCGGCGATTATCAGCCGGTCGATATCGACGAGGTCGTCGAGGAGGCCGGCGCCGCACTGGTCATCCGCTCCGGCGGGGGACGCTCGGGCGAGAGCTTCACGATCGACGGAGACCGCACCGGCATCGGCCGCAGCCCCGACGCCGAGGTCTTCCTCGATGACGTCACCGTGTCGCGCAACCACGCGCTGATCGTGCGTCGCAAGGACGGCCTGTACATCGACGACCTCGGGTCGCTGAACGGCACCTACGTCAATCGGCGGCGAATCGAGTCGCACAAGCTCGAGGACGCCGACGAGATCCAGATCGGCAAGTACAAGCTCAGCTACCTGGAGCGCTGACTATGGCGGTCGCGGCACGCAGAACGGCGGAGGCGACTCAAAAGGCCGCCCCGGAACGCGAGCGTGGGGGGTCCCGCCCCCGCAAGGCGCTGACGATCGGCGCCGTGTGCAAGATCCTCAGCCAGGAGTTCGAGGACATCTCGATCTCCAAGATCCGCTACCTCGAGGACCAGAAGCTGCTGGCGCCGCGGCGCACGCCGGGCGGCTACCGGCTGTACAGCCAGGCAGACGTCGAGCGGCTGCGGACGATCCTGCGCATGCAGCGCGACGAGTTCCTGCCACTGCGGGTGATCCGGCAGGAGCTCGCGGCCGGCGGGGACGAGGGAACGGGCCGGCACGCCTCACCGGGGCCGCATCGCCGGGCGGTCACGGTGGACGCGCCCTCGGCGCACTACACGGCGGAGGAGGTTGTCGAGCAGACCGGCGCCCCGGAGCAGCTGCTGGGCGAGCTCGAGGAGTTCGGGATCGTCGAGCCGAAGCGGCGCGAGGGCCGCGTCGTCTTCGACGAGACCGACCTGGAGATCGTGCGGGCGGCCGGCGAGCTGGGCCGCTACGGCGTCGCCGGGCGCAACCTGCGCCTCTTCCGGACCTCGGCCGACCGGGAGGCCGCACTGCTGCAGCAGCTGCTCGGCCCGGCGCTCCGCTCGCACAGCCAGGCGCGGCGCAAGGAGGCGATCGAGAACCTCGAGAGCCTGGCCGCGGTCTGCACCCATCTCCAGCACCTGCTGCTGGTCAGGGACCTGCGCCGCCTGGCGGTGTAGCCCCTGCCGACAGTGCCCTCTGTCTCCCGACACCGCGTGATCGCCGCGCCGGTCGAGGCGGTGTGGTCGTTGGTCTCCGATCCCTACCACCTCCCGCGGTGGTGGCCGCGCGTCACGCGGGTCGAGAACGTTCAGCGCGGCGCGAGCGCTGACCGCGCGCGCTGGACGGCGGTCCTTGGCACGGAGGCCGGGCGCGGTGTGCGCGCCGACTACCGCTGCATCAGCGCGGCGAGGAACGAGCGCTATCTGTGGGAGCAGCAGATCGAGGACACTCCCTTCGAGCGCATCCTCAAGGGCGCCCGGACCGAGGTTCGGATGCGTCCCGCCAACGGCGGAACCGAGGTGACCGTGCGGATACGGCAGGTGCTGCGCGGGCTCTCGCGTCTCGGCTCGCCGTTGATGCGGCGCGCGACCTCGAGGACGGTGAGCGAGGCGCTGGACGGACTGGACCGCGCGCTGGTGGGCGATGGCTGACGCCAAGTGGTGGGGGTGGGGTGCGGTGGACAGGCGCGCGCCGGTCGGCCCACGGGGGCGCGAGACGTTGACCGAGCTGCTGGGCGCCGCCGAGTCCAGCGCACCGGTGGCGCTCGAGGAGGTGCGGGTCGCGCCGCCGGCGCCGCTGCCTGAGGCACTCGAGCGATCGGTGGGAGCCGCCAACGTGCTCACTACCACCGAACCCCGCCTCCGCCACTCGGCGGGGAAGGGCTACCCGGACCTGATCCGACTGCGCAGCGGGCACATCGAGGACGCTCCCGACGCCGTCGTCCTCCCGGAGGATCGCGAGGCCGTCGTGGCGGTCCTCGACGTGTGCGCCCGCGAGGGCGTGGCCGTGGTCCCGTTCGGCGGCGGCACGAGCGTGGTCGGCGGGGTGAATCCGCTCCGCGGCGGCTTCGAGCGAGTGATCTCGCTCGACCTCTCGCGGCTGCGCTCGGTCTCGGTCGACCGGCGCTCGCTCACCGCGCGCCTCGGGCCAGGGCTGACGGGCCCGCAGGCGGAGCACACGCTCGCCGAGGCCGGGATGACGCTCGGCCACTTCCCGCAGTCGTTCGAACTCGCAACGATCGGGGGGTTCGCGGCAACGCGATCGGCGGGCCAGGCGTCGAGTGGCTACGGGCGCTTCGACGACCTCGTCACCGCCATCCGCCTGTCGGCGCCCGCGGGCGAGCTGCGGACGCGCGACACCCCCCATAGCGCGGCGGGGCCCGCCCTGCGCGAGCTGGTGGTCGGCTCGGAAGGCGTCCTCGGGGTGATCACCGAGGTCGCCGTGCGAGTGCGACCGGCCCCGGAGCAGCGCCGCTACGAAGCCTGGGTCGCCCCCGACTTCGCGTCCGGAGCCGAGATCGTCCGCCTGCTCGCCCAGCAGGACGTGCTGCCTGACGTGATCCGGCTCTCCGACCGCGAGGAGACGCGGGTGTCGCTCGCGCTCGCGGGGACCGAGGGGGTGGCAAGGCGCGCGCTCGACTCCTACCTGAGGCTGCGCCGGCGCGAGGGCGGCTGCATCCTGATCACCGGCTGGGAAGGGGAGCGCGAGGCCGTGTCGCGCAGACGCTCGCTCGCCGGGCGCGTCCTGCGGGGCGGAGGAGCGGTCTCGCTGGGCGCTCGTCCCGGTCGCGCGTGGTACGCGGGACGGTTCGAGGGACCGTACCTGCGCGACGAGCTCCTCGACCTCGGCTACATGGTCGAGACGCTGGAGACCGCGCACACGTGGACGCGGCTGGACGAGCTGTACGAGGCCGTGCGCGGAGCGATCGGCGCGGCGCTCGAGGCCGAGGGAACGCCGGGGCTCGTCTTCTGCCACATATCGCACGCGTACCGGGACGGCGCCTCGCTCTACTTCACCTTCCTCGCCCGGCGAACCGCCGGTCGCGAGATCGAGCAGTGGCGGGCGGTCAAGGACGCGGCCTCTGAGGCCATCGTCGGCGCCGGAGGCACGATCACGCACCATCACGCCGTGGGCAGCGACCACGCGCCCTACATGGCCGCGGAGGTGGGGGAGCTCGGCCTGGAGGTGCTGCGGGCCGTCAAGCAGCGGCTCGACCCGGCGGGGATCATGAACCCCGGGAAGCTGCTCGGCTAAGGCCCTCCGCCGCCGCCCTGGCCGCCGTCATCCGGGGTCGCTCCCTGACCCTGCGCGCCTTCCTGGGTCGGGATCTCGCCGCGAAGCACGCTGTCTCCCTGGTAGCCGAGGATCGGCTTCTGCTGGTCGACGGCCTTGCGCAGGTCGCCGAGCAGGGTGCGGTTGGCGCTCAGGGAGATGTCCACGAAGCGCGCCCGGCTGGCGATCGGGATCGCGAACTGCGGAATCGGGAAGCGCTCGGAGAAGTCTCCCGATCCGCCGAGCTCCAACGGTGACAGCGGATAGCCCTGGCGATCGCTGAGCAGCAGCCAGATGACGTACGTCCGGCCCTGTGAGGGCGGGTTCAGCCCGCTGAGGCTGATGTCCACGTACGGCTGGTCGCCGCTGGCCACGCCGAACGCCGCTTCCCCGCTCGCGTCCCCGCCGCTCTGTGCCTCGAGCGGGACGCTGGTCAGCACCTCTCCCTCCGCCTCGGCGCTCGTCGTTGTCTCGGCCGCCGGCGCCGGCTCCTCGCCGCCGCCATCGAACGCGCCGGCGATCGCCAGCACCGCGGCGATCACGAGCACCGCGGCGGCGACCAGCGCGATGATCGCCTGCTGCTGGCGACGGGACATCGTGTCGCGCAGCCGTGCCGGCACGGATGGCCCCGTGCCCTCCTCGGCGGGAGGTGCCTTTGCGCCTCGCTTGAGGATGCGGCGACGCTCCTTCGGCTCGGGGAGCCGGGGAAGCTGGGCATCGGGCGCGATTCCGCGAAGTCGCTCGGTCAGCTCGGACGCGAGGCGCTCGGAGTCCGGGTCGGCCTGGAGGTGGCGGACGGCGTCGGCGCGCCCGATCGGATCGGCCTGACCGAGCAGGTAGTCGGTGAGGCCGACCTCGGCGTCGGGGTCGGCGCCGCCCAGCTCGGTGAGCGCCGCCCGAGCCCGCGAGCGCACCTCGTCCACGCCCACGCCGAGCACCGAGGCGAGGTCCGCGTAGCTCTGCCCCCGCTCCAGCAGCAGCTGGAGCATCGCCTGCTGGTCGGCCGTCAGCGTCATGCCGCAAGCCTACGGACTCGTCATCTCGCAGGACGCAGGGAGGTAAGGTTGGGCATGCTGGGTGCGCTGGCCGATGCGGCGCTGAACCGTCCGCGCGCGATGCTCGCGGCGACGCTCGCCGTGCTGATCCTCGCCGGTGCGCTCGCCGTGCGGGCCGGCGACCGCGTGCCGCTTGCGGCGCCCGAGGTCGCGGGCTCGGAGAGCGAGCGGGCCGCCGGCGAGCTCGCCGCCGGGCTGGGGCGCGAGCCCGAACCCGGCGTCCTGATCGTGACCAGAGGCAAGGCGCCCGTCGACTCCGGCGTCTACGGCGTCGCGCTCGACGTGATCTCCTCGCAGGCGGAGACCGCGCCGGCGCTCGCCGAGGTCCGGCGCGGTCCGGTCTCGCGCGACGAGCGCACCACCGTCCTCGAGCTGTACTTCGACGACGACGATCCCCGGTCCCCGAACGAGGCGGTGGGGGACCTCCACACAGAGCTCGATCCCGGCCCGCTCGACGTCGCCCTCGGCGGAGAGGCGGCCGTGCTGCGCGACGCTCGCGACGGGCTGTGGGGGGAGCTCGGCCCGCTGGAGCTACTGGCGCTGCCCGTGACCCTGTTGGTGCTCTGGATGGCGCTCGGGGTGCGGCTTGCCGCCGGACCGGTGCTCGCCGCCGCGACGGGCGCGCTCACCGCCCTCGGGCTGATCGGGCTTCTCAACGATGTGGCGCCCGTGTCCGTGCTCGGCGCGGCGCCCGCCGCCGTGGTCGCGATCGCGCTCGGAATCGAGTCCTGCATGGCGCTGGCCGCCCGCTACCGCGACGAGGCCGCGACGCTGGGGGCGGGAGAGGACGCGCTGCGGCGCACGCTCGACACGACGGGACGAGCCGTCGTGATCGCCACGCTGGGCGCCGCCGCCGTGTCCGCGTCGCTCGCCGTGGTCCCGGTTCTCGACGCGCGGTCGGTCGCGCTCGGAGGCGCGCTCGGCGCCCTGGTGAGCGGGGCGGTGGCGCTGGTTGCGATGCCGAGCCTGCTCGTCCTCTCGGCTCCGGACCGGCCAGGTGAGCGACCACCGGCAAGTTCGCTTGCGAACCCAAGACCACCGGCAAGTTCGCTTGCGAACTTGCCGTTTGGTTCTGGGCGTGAGGGGAGCTTCTTCTGGTACCGGCTCGAGTCCGCGCTCACGCGGTGGCGCGGGGTCGCCGCCGTCCTCGTCCTCGTCCCGATCGCCGCCCTGATCGCGATCGCGTCACCCGGCCTGCGCGCCGAGACGCTGCCGATCGCGGCCGCCTCGCTGCCCGACGATGCGGAGGCCCATCGGGCCGAGGTCCGCTCGACAGCCGAGCTGGGCGCCGAGACGACCGCCCCCGTGCTCGTGTCGGCGCAGTCCGCGGGACGGGCGCAGCTGAAGAGCTTCCGATTCGAGCTCGCGCGCCTCCCCGGGGTGGCGGTGGCGAAGGGGCCGACGGACGCCGGATCGGGTCGCGAGCTGCTGCGCGCCGGCACCGAGGCTCGACCGGGCTCGCTGGGCGCGCGCGACGCGGTCGAGGCGATCCGGGACGTTCCCGCGCCGGTGGCGGTCTCGGTCGGCGGCCGCGACGCCGAGGCGCTGGACGCTCACCGCGCGCTCGTCGATTGGCTTCCGGTCGCCGCCGCCGTCGCGGTCGGCCTGCTGTCCGTGCTGCTGTTCGTCGTCCTCGGAACGGTCGTTCCTAGCCGGCTGCGCGCCGTGCTGCCCGCCGCAGCGCTGGCGATCGTGACGCTGCTTCCCGCCGCAGCGGCCGGCGGGCTGCTCGTGATCGTGTTCCAGGACGGTCGCCTCACCGGCCCGCTCGACTACGCTCCGCTGGGAGCCCCGACGCTCGGCGCCCTGATCGCCGCCGTCGGCGCGATCGCCGCGATCTCCGCCGCACGCACGATCCAGCTGGTCGCCGGGCTCGCCGTGGAACGGGAGCTCGGGTTCCCGCCGCGCGCCGCGGTGCCGCTCGCCGCCGCGCTCACGCTTCCCGCCGTGACGGCCGCCACGTTGATCGTCGCCGCCGCCACGCTCGTCCTCGTCGGAGCGGACCTCGTGGCCGCCAAGGAGCTCGGTCTCGCCGTCGCCGCCGGGCTGCTGCTCGATCTCGTGCTGGCACGAGCGCTGCTGATGCCCGCGCTCGCGCGCCTCTCCCAATAGGGTGCGCGCGTGCCTGCCGGCGCCGAGCCATCGGGACGCGACGCTCTGGGCGATCTGATCGGGATCGAGCACCTCGAGCCGGGCGATGCGAGCGCGCGGGCGCGGATCGCGGTCAGCGATCGGATCCTTCAGCCCTACGGCCTCGTCCACGGCGGCGTCTACCCCGTGCTCGCCGAGGCGATGTGCTCCAAGGCGACCAACGAGGCCGTGACGCCCGAGGGCAAGCTCGCCGTGGGCCAATCGAACAACGCCACGTTCCTGCGCCCGATCTCCGAGGGCCACGTCAACGCCGCCGCGAACGTCCGCCATCGCGGCCGCACCTCGTGGGTGTGGCAGGTCGAGATCACCGACGACGAGGGCCGCCTGTGCGCGCTGGCCCAGGTCGTCGTCGCGCTGCGAGAGGCGCGTTGAGGGCTGCTCAGCCGCCGAACCGGTTGGTGATCGGCAGCCGGCGGTCGCGGCCGAACGCCTTCGGGGTGATCTTGATCCCCGGCGGCGCCTGGCGGCGCTTGTACTCGGCGCGGTCGACCATGCGCGAGCACCTCGTCGACGACGTCCTCGGGAAGCCCCGCCCCGACGATGTCGTCGCGGCCCTGGTCGCGCTCCACGTAGGCCTCGAGGATGCGGTCGAGCAGCTCGTACGGGGGCAGCGAGTCCTCGTCGCGCTGGTCGGGGCGAAGCTCGGCGGACGGGGGACGCTCGAGCACCGAGTCGGGAATCAGCTCGCGCTCCTCGACGCCGCAGCGGTAGCGGACGAGGCGGTAGACGAGCGTCTTGAAGCAATCCTTGATCACCGCGAAGCCACCCGCCATGTCGCCGTACAGCGTCGCGTACCCGACCGACAGCTCGCTCTTGTTGCCGGTCGTCAGCACCAGCCACCCGAACCTGTTCGAGAGCGCCATCACGAGGTTGCCGCGGATCCGCGCCTGCATGTTCTCCACCGCCAGATCGGGCGCCACGCGCTGGCCGGGCGGCGGGTTGGGGTTGGCCGCTGCGGCCGCCGGCTCGGGCACGCCGTCGCCCGCGGCGCGCGCGAACGGCTCCTCGAGCAGGTCACCGTAGGCCTCCATCGCCTCGGCTGATCGGGATCTCGAGCACTTCGACCCCGAGGTTGCGCGCGATCGCGCCGCGCGTCCGACTGCGTCTCCTCGCTCGAGTGGGGCGAGGGCATGACCACGCAGGTCACCCGCTCTCGGCTCCGAGCGCGTCGGCCGCGATCAGGGCCACGAGCGCGGAGTCGATCCCGCCCGAGAGCGCGAGCACGACGTGCTCGAACCCGTTCTTCTCGCACGTAGTCGCGCAGCCCGAGCTTCAGCGCCTCGTAGATCTCGGCCTCCTCGGGCAAGCGGCTCGGGGAGCGCGGCGCGCACGCGCGACGCTCCGGCTCGGGCACCTCGAGGCGGGCGAGGACCGGCGCGTCCATCCCCCCGGGGACCTCCGCGGGGCGGCGCTCGCTGCCCCGAGGGCGGGCAGCTCGACGTCGCACACGAGCAGCTGCTCGGCGAACTGGGCGCCGCGCGCGCGACGGTCTCGCCGCGCTCGTTGACGACCACGCTGTGCCCGTCGAACACGAGCTCGTCCTGGCCGCCGACGGTGTTGCACAGCGCGAACGCGGCCCCGACCTCCGCGGCGCGCGCGCCGCGACGATCTCGCGCTCGCGCTGACGTTCCCTTGCCGCGGTGATAGGGGGATGCCGACGCGTTGACGATCAGTCCCGCGCCGGCCAGCGCCTCCGCCGCGGCGGGGGGCCCCGGGAACCAGATGTCCTCGCAGATCGTCAGGCCGACGATCCGGCCGCCGACCTCGATCAGCGCGGGGGAGGGGCCGGGCTCGAAGTAGCGGCGCTCGTCGAACACCCCGTAGTTGGGGAGCAGCATCTTCGTGTAGCGTGCGCCTTGACCTCGCCGTCGGCGAGCACCGCGAGCGCGTTGTGGACGAACCCGTCGCGCCTCCGCGTAGCCGACGAGCGCGACGATGTCCGCGAACGCCACTCGGCGATCTCCTCCAGCGCTCGCATGTTGGCGGCCAGGAAGTGCCGCTTCAGCAGCAGGTCCTCGGGCGGGTAGCCCGGGACCGCCAGCTCCGGGCAGGACCACGAGCTGCGCCCGCTCGCGCCGCGCGCCGCGCGATCGCCTCGCGTGATCTTGCGCCGCGTTGCCCTCGATGTCGCCCACGGTGGGGTTGATCTGGGCGAGCGCCACGCGGAGCTTTCCGCCGTCGGAGGCCATGGGTCAAGTATTGCTTGCGAGACCGTCGTTCCGAGCGTGTCGCGCCTACCGCGAGTGCACGGCGACGATGAACCCGATCGCCGTGGCGCAGATGCCGCCGAACACGACCCACTCGGCCCAGTTGTCGAGGTCGAACGCCGCCGAGTAGGCGAGCAGCGCGAGGACCGCGACCAGGACGAGGCTGAGCACGGTGATGTGCCTCTGCTGGCGGTGCAGCTTGTCCTCGTGCGTGAGCTCGCCGGTCGGTGTCCGCACGTGGTGTTCGCGGTGGTGTCTGCGCTGGGGGTCGGTGTACTGGGGGCGCTCGGCCATCGCGTCAGCGCATCATCTCACGACGGCAGGCGCGTCATTCGTCGGCGGCGTCGCCGATCAGCCGCTCGACCACGAGCACGTCCTTCCACTCTCCGTCGAGGCGGCCATGGCGCCGGTGGATCCCGACCTCCCGGAAGCCGCAGCGGCGCACCAGCTCGATGCTCGGCCCGTTGCTCGTGAAGATCTTGCCCACGAGCTTGTACGCGCCGCGCTGCTCCACCGCGTCGGCGAGCGCGTTGAGCAAGGACAGCCCAACGCCGCGCCGGCGCGAGCCCCGCTCCACGTACATTGTCGCCTCGCGGATCCCGTCGTAGTAGTGGTGGCGATCGGCGTAGGGCCCGGCGACCGCCATGGCGATCACCTGGCCGTCGTGCTCCGCAACGAGGACGAGCTCGTCCTCGGAGGCGATGCGCCGCTCCCACTGCCCGGCGTCGGCATCGCCGGTCTCGAACGTCGCCGCTCGAGCCTCGACGCCCTGGTTGAAGATCACGGCAATCGTCTCGGCGTCGGACGGCTTCGCGGGGCGGACGGTGGGCACGGCGCAACCCTACGAGCTGGGGCAAAAGGGGTATATGACTTGACACATATATAAGGCTTTGCTTAGCTAACGGACCATGACCGCATTCGAGGCCGTCGCAGAACCGGCACGTCGCCAGATCCTCGATCTGCTGATCGAGGGACCGCGGCCCGTGGGGGACCTCGTCGTCGAGACCGGATTGAGCCAACCCAACACGTCCCGGCACCTGAGGATCCTGCGCGAGGCGGGACTGGTGGAGTTCAAGCCCCGTGGCCAGCAGCGGTTGTACGACGTGCGGCCCGAGGGGCTCGCCGAGCTCGAGCGCTGGCTCGCGCCGTACCGCCGCCTATGGGAAGGCGGCCTCGACGCCCTCGAACGCCATCTCGACGAAATGGAACGAAAGGAGTGACCCATATGCCTGACGCCGCTGACGCAGTCCTTCAAGACCACGAGGGGCGTTCGGTGCTGCGCTTCGAGCGCACGCTCGCACACCCGCCGGAGCGTGTCTGGAGAGCGCTGACGGAGCGGGGTGAGCTCACCGGGTGGCATCCGACTCCGTTCGAGATCGAGCCCGAGGTGGGGGGGACCGTCCGGTACGTCTCCACAGATCAGGCCCCCGATGCCCCCGAGATGCCCGACGGCGAGGTCACCGACTACGACCCGCCGCGCGTCCTCGGCTACACCTGGGACGAGGATCGGCTGCGCTGGGAGCTGCGACCGCACGACGAGGGCTGCGTGCTGATCCTCACGCACACGTTCGACGATCACTTCAAGGCCGCTCGCGACGCGGCCGGCTGGCACGTATGCCTCGACGCTCTCGCGGTTGCCCTGGAAGGCAATCCCGACTCCCGCCAGGTGATGTCGGGCCCCGAGAAGGCGTGGGCGGGCCTCAACGCCGCCTACGAGGAGCGGTTCGGGATCCCGCACGACAAGGCGACGCCGCCGCCCGAGGTGTGACTCAGACGTCGTAGTACAGCGCGAACTCCCACGGGTGGGGGCGGAGGCGGATCGGGTCGCACCTCCTGCTCGCGCTTGTACTCGATCCAGGTCTCGATCAGGTCCTCGGTGAACACGCCGCCCTTGAGCAGGAACTCGTGGTCCTGCCTCGAGCGCGTCGAGCGCCTCGTCGAGCGAGCCCGGGACGCTGGGGATCCGGGCCAGCTCCTCGGCGGCGAGCTCGAACAGGTCCTTGTCGACCGGCAAGCCCGGGTCGATCCGGTTCTGGATCCCGTCGAGGCCCGGCCATCATCATCGCCGAGAAGGCGAGGTAGGGGTTGGCGGTCGGGTCGGGGGGCGGAACTCGACCCGCTTCGCCTTCGCCGAGGCGTGAGTAGACGGGGATCCGGCACGCCGCGGAGCGGTTGCGCTGGCTGTAGCAGAGGTTGACGGGCGCCTCGTATCCCGGCACCAGGCGGCGGTACGAGTTCGTGGTCGGGGCGCAGAACGCCATCAGCGCCCGCCCGTGCTCGAGGATCCCCGCCGATGTAGTTCAGCGCCTCGCGCGACAGCAGCCCGTAGCCGTTGAAGTCGTACATCACGTTCTCGCCGCCGCGAAACAGCGACTGGTGGACGTGCATCCCGGAGCCGTTCTCCTCGAACAGCGGCTTCGGCATGAAGGTCGCCGACTTGCCCGCCTGGCAGGCGACGTTCTTGACCGCGTACTTGTAGGTCTGGAGCCTGTCGCCCATGCGCAGCAGCTTGTCGAAGCGCAGGTCGATCTCCGCCTGGCCCCCGGCCGACACCTCGTGGTGGTGGAACTCGCACGGGATCCCCATCTGCTCGAGCACGACGACCATGCGGCCGCGGAGGTCGGAGTGGGTGTCGGCCGGAGGGGCGGGGAAGTAGCCCTCCTGCGGCCGCAGCGTGTAGCCGAGGTTGCCCGGCTCGCCGTTCCGCGACCCGTTGCCCTGAAAGCCGGCGCCGCGGTTCCAGAACCCCTGCTTGGAGTCGACCTCGTAGAACGCCTTGTTGACGGTCTGGTCGAAGGCGACGTGGTCGAAGATGAAGAACTCCGCCTCGGGGCCCATGAAGCAGGTGTCCGCGACGCCCGTCTCGAGCAGGTAGCCCTCGGCCTTCTGCGCGACGTAGCGCGGATCGCGGGTGTACGGCTCGCGCGTGATCGGGTCGAAGATGTTGCAGACGATCGACAGCGTCCGCTGCTCGTGGAACGGGTCGATCACGGCCGTCGCCGGGTCGGGGACGAGGATCATGTCCGACTCGGAGATCTCCTGGAAGCCGCGGATCGACGATCCGTCGAACCCGAGCCCGTCCTCGAACGCATCCTCGTCGAGCCCGTGGATCGACAGCGAGACGTGCTGCCACATGCCCGGGAGGTCCGTGAACTTGAAGTCCACCATCCGCACCCCGTGCTCGCGGGCCATCTCGAGCGCGTGCTTGGGCTCTATCTCCCGCTCGCCGGCGAACTCCTGCACCGTCTGCGGGAGCGCGTCCGCGGTCTGCTCGGGCGGCATCGTCAGCTCCCCGCGCCGCGCTTGGAGGCGGAGTCACTCTCGCCCGTCTTCGGCAGCGCCTTGACCAGCTCGTCGAGCCTCTTGCCGGTCAGCGACTCGAGCACCTCGGGCAGCTCGGCGACGATCTTCATCACGTCGCGGGTCACCCGGTGCGCACCCACGCCGCCGTTGCCGTCGCCGCCGAGCATGACGATCTTCTCGGTCTTGGACAGCGGCTCGGAGACCGCCGCGGCGAGCTGGGGCATGATCGAGAGCAGGCGATCGGCGATCGCGGCGTCGCTGTACTTGCTCCACGCCTCGGCCTTGGCGACCATCGTCTCGGCCTCGGCCGAGCCCCTGCAGGCGGACCGCGTCGGCCTCGCCGGCGCCCTGGGCCGCGAGCTCCTCCTTGCGCGCCTCGGCCAGCGCCTCGATCTTGCGCGCCTCGGACTTGGCGGGCTCGATCACCTCGGCCTCGAGCTCGTTGACGCGGCGGCGCACCTCGGCCTCCATCAGCTCGATCGCCTTCTGGCGCTCGACGATCTCCACCTGGAGCTCCTGCGCGCGCACCTGCTGCTGTGTGATCGCCCGCTGCAGGTCGTAGGAGAGGTCGGACTCCGCGCCGCGCCGTCTGGCCCTCCTGCGTGAAGGTGGACTTCTGGATCTCGTAGTCGCGGCGCGACTCCTCGATCGCGGTGTCGGCCGTGTAGCGCGCCGCCTTCGCCTCGCGCTCGGCCTCGGCCTCGCCGCGAATCGCGTCGCGCTTGACCTGCGCGGTGCGCGGCCGACCGAGCGCCTCCAGGTAGCCCTGCTTGTCGGTGATCTGGCGGATCGTCAGCGAGACGATCTCGAGACCCATCCGCTCCAGGTCGGGCCCCGTGAGCTGCTTCGTCGCCTCGACGAGCTTCGCGCGCTCGCGGTACACGTCCTCGATCGAGTGCCCACCGACCGCGGAGCGCAGGTGCCCCTCGACCGCCTGCTGGGCGGTCCGCACGATGTCGTCGCGGCCGCGCGACAGGAACTGCTCCGCCGCGAGCTCGATGCCCTCGTCGGTGGGGTCGATCTTGACCATGCAGACGCCGTCCACCTGCATCGGGACGCCGTGCTCGGAGTACGTCTCGCCGGTCCGCACGTCGAACTGCATCAGCTCGAGCGACAGCCGCTGCACCTGCTCGCGGAACGGCGACACGAAGGTGCCGCCGCCGCGCACGATGCGGTAGCCGGCCTTGACCGCCGGATCGCCTGCGCGCCCTGCGCCCGGAGATGATCAGGACCTCGTTCGGGCCAGCCTTCGTGTACTGGTGCGCCCAGATGATGAATGCGATCAGAAGCAGCCCGGCGACGACCGACGCTGCGACGATGAGGGCAACCGTCATGTCTGCGTGACCTCCTGAGGTTGGGTGTGGGTCCAGATCTCATCTGGGTCGAGCGACTCGGCCCGGGCGCTCGACGGCGGTCTCGACCGCGCATCTCGCCCGGGTGGCGCAGGAACCCGGTCTCGACCAGATAGCGCGCGACCGAGGAGGCGAGCGCCTCGCTGTCGCCGGCGAGAAACACGGTGATCTCGCGCTCCTGCATCCCGGCGACGACCTCGCCGGCGGCGGTGTGCCGGATCGGTACCTCGAGGCTCTCGCCGCCGTCGAGCTGGCAGGCGAGTCGCTGGTTCGTCGGCTCGGTGAGCTCCTCGGCGCGGGCCCAGATCTCGGGACGAACCTCGCACGCGTAAAGCGCCCACGGGTCCGGCAGCCGCCCGCGGACCGCCATCTCGTGCCCGATGTAGCGCAGCAGCCCGGTGACGTCGGGCGCCGAGGGCGGGGGTGTGGCGGCGGGCGCGCCGCGGCGGCGGCGCTCCTCGGTCCGCAGCTCGGCGGGGTGGGAGAGCAACCCGACGACGGGGCCCTCCTCGGAGGCGCCCTCGACGGCCGCCAGCCACAGCCCGGGGTCGTCGAGGCAGCGGATCATCGCGGCGGGCGCCACCAGGCGCATGTCCGAGGGGCGGACGACGAGGACCTCGGGCTCCTCGCCCTCGGCGAGATAGCCGGCGGCGCTCAGCCATCGCACGAGCGGGCCGCGGAGACCCGCGAGATCGTGGGCCTTGATCTTCGGCCCGGTGAGCACGGGGCAGACGAGGCGCGATCCCTGCTCGTAAACCGGCAGCGAGTAGTCGAAGCGGGCGGCGCGGAAGTAGCACAGCGGCAGCGAGCGGGTGGGCGCGATGACCTCGAGCTGGCGCCGGACCTTGTCGCGCAGCGCGTGCACGTTCGCCGCCTCGAGCACCTTCCCCGCGACCTCGCAGCGGTAGATCTCCTTCAGGATCGGATGCGGGGAGGGATTCTCGTGGCGGAACACGGGCAGACCGGCCCGCGAGCCCCCGAAGCCGCCGCTGATCCCCACCCGCAGGATGTAGATCGGGACGTCGGGGGGGTTGTGGGCGCCGAGCTCGACGACGGCTCCCGGGTTGCGCTCCAGACCGACATGCACGGGCTCGACACCGCCGGTCTGGTCCCTCACGACGCGCTTGGTGTAGCGCCAGAGAGGCATGGGTCAGCAGACAGCGGTCAGCAGACAGCAGACCTTCGGACTCCGCCCTGCTGGCTGCTGTCCGCGGTCTGCTGTCTTCATCAGTAGCCCCAACCCACCGGCGCCTGATGGCGGATCGTGTCGACGCCGCGCTCCCCGGTCCGGACCCGCACGACCTGGGCGACGGGGAGCACGAACAGGAGGCCGTCCCCGGTCTCGCCGGTGTACGCGGCGGCGACGATCGCCTCCACCGCGCGCTCGGTGAGCTCCGCGGGGACGACGCTCTCGACCTTGAGCTTGGGCAGCAGGCTGATGTTCGCCTGCGAGCCACGGTAGTGCTCGGTGTAGCCCTTCTGGCGCCCGCAGCCCTTGACCTCGGTCACGTTGAGGCCGCTGACGCCGATCTCGTCGAGCGCGTCCTGCACGGCCTGCAGGCGCTCGTAGCGGATGATCGCCTCGATCTTGTTGATCTCGAATCTCCATCCGCGCCTCCTCAGGACGGGCTCTCTGCCGTGCCCAGGCCGACCGGAGCGGGGCGGGCGCGGCGTGGGCGTCCGGCGGGCGGGGTGCGGCTGGTGGTACTCGTAGCCGGGCACGGGCATGAACTGCTCCGGATAGCCCCACATCCCGTGCTCGACGATGTCGAGCCCGTAGCGCTCCTCCTCCGGCTTCACGCGCAGGCCGTAGACCGCCTTGATCGCGAAGAAGATCGCGAAGCTGATCGCGAACACGCTCGTGAAGGCGGCCGCGACCCCCAGGGCCTGGACGCCGAGCTGCTCGAAGCCGTCGCCGTAGACCAGCCCGCCCTGGCCGATCGCGTTGTACTCGGCGAGCCGCGGCGCGGTGAACAGGCCGCACGAAAGCGTCCCCCAGATCCCCGCCAGCCCGTGCGCGGACAGCGCGCCCGACCGGGTCGTCGAGGTACTTGTCGATCGTGATCACGCCGAAGACGACGATCACTCCGGCGATCACGCCGATCAGCGGCGCGAACCAGAACTCGACGTAGCCCGACGGCGCGGTGATCGCCACCAGGCCCGCGATGGCGCCGTTCAGCGTCATGCCGATGTCGAAGCTGCGGGTCAGCAGCCAGATCGTCCCCATCGCGCCCAGCACCCCGGCGGCGCCGCCGAGCCAGGTGACGATCGCGACCTCGGCGAAGCGCCCGTCGAGCGTGCTCAGGGTCGAGCCGGGGTTGAAGCCGAACCATCCGAACCACAGGATCACCACGCCGAGCCCGACCAGGGGCATGGAGTGGCCGGGGATCACGTTGGGGCGCCCGTTGGCCTCGTACTTCCCCTGCCGAGCGCCGAGCAGGAGCAGGGCGGCCAGCGCCCCGGTCGCCCCGACCATGTGGATCACGGTCGAGCCGGCGAAGTCCTGCATCCCGAAGTTCGCCTGCAGCCAGCCGCCGCCGAAGATCCAGTGGCTCGCCAGCGGGTAGATGACCGCGGCGAAGATGACCGCGTAGATCAGGTAGGCGCCGAACTTGATCCGCTCCAGCGTCGTCCCCCAGACGATCGCCAGCGACACCGCCGCGAACGCGAACTGGAAGAAGAACTTGGAGCCGACGGTGGCGTCGGAGAAGGACAGCGCGGGCAGGTCGATCTCGCTCGTGTGCTGGAGAAAGAACCCGGCAGTTGCCGGCGAACCAACCCGTGCTGCCGTTGTCTCCGCCGAAGGCGAGCGCGAAGCCGACCGCCCAGTACGCGATCGCCGCGATCGAGAGGTTGGCGATCACCTTGGCCGCGACGGTGCCCGCGTTCTTCATCCGCGAGAAGCCCACCTCGAGCAGCAGGAAGCCCGCCTGCATGAGCATCACCAGCGCGCCCGCCATGTACACCCACAGGGTGTCGATGCGGGCGCTGAGCTCGTTGAGCCGCGGCTTCGTGAACTCCTTCAGCTCTTCGCTGTTGATCAGCGAGAGGAGATCGAGGTGTGGCAGATCCACCGGGTAGATCCTCGTAGGCTCGGAGGGCCGCGGCATTGGCCGCCGGTACAGGATTTCGTCAGCGGGGTTTGTCCACCGGGATAGGCCGATGCCGCGCCGAGCGGGACAATCGGCGGATGAGCACGACGGCCCGCGGCGGTCCCATCCTGATCGTGACCGCCGACGACTATGGCTACGCACCCGGCTACGACCGCGGCATCCTCGATGCCGTGCGGGCCGGGGCGGTGGACGCGGTCAGCGCGATGGTGGGGCGGGGGTCGTGCAGGGCCGAGCCCCTGCTCGAGACCGGGATCGAGATCGGCCTGCACCTCGAGCTGGCCGACACGGCGTCCGGGGAGATCGGCGACCAGGTGGAGCGGTTCGAGCGGCTGTTCGCCCGCCCGCCCGCGTTCCTCGACGGGCATCACCACTGCCATGCGCGCGACGGGGTGGCGCGCGATGTCGCCGCGCTGGCCGCGGCGCGGCGCATCCCCGTGCGCTCGGTGGACGCGCGCCATCGCCGCCTGCTTCACGAGGCGGGGGTCCCGACGCCCGACCGTCTCATCGGCCGTCTCGATCCCTCGGAGCCGATGTTGCCGCCGTTGCTCGCGGCGGGCCGGACGCTGCCCGCGGGGGTGACCGAGTGGATGGTGCATCCCGGCTACGCGGATCCCGGGTCGGGATCGGCGTACGACAAGGCGCGGGAACACGACCTCGACCTCTTGTTGAGGGTTGCTCCGTCGCCGGGCTGGGGCGCTCGGCGGGCGCCGCATGCGGCGGCGCTCGGCGTCGGCTGAGGGTCAGGCGCCGGCGCGGCTGCCGTGGCCTCGCGGCGCCGCCTCTCGCTCCTCGCCGAGCGTGGGGGACGCCTCGGTCACGGCTGCCAGCTCCGCGAGCGCCTTGTGGAGATCGCCGGCGAGCCGGTCGAGGTCGGGCATCGCGTCGTAGTCGCCGATCAGCCCGAAGTTGATCTGGCCGTTGTAGCTCATGATCCCCACGCACACGGCCTGGCGCTTGGCAAGCGGGACCATCGGGAAGGTGGCCTGCATCTCGCGGCCGAGCAGATACAGCGGGAACTGCGGGCCGGGCACGTTGGTCACGACGAGGTTGAAGAAGCGCTGGCGCGACTGCAGCCGCGCCGCCTGGGCGACGATCGTCGGCGGCGCGAACCCGGTCAGCTCCGTCAGCAGGGTCGCCCCGACCGCCTGACGGGAGGACTTCAGGTCGCCCATCGTGTCGTTGACGATGCGAAGCCGCTCCGCCGGGTCCTCGACGCCCACCGGGAGGCGCGCCATCATCGCCGAGACGCGGTTGCCGAGCGCGCCGCGCTCGTCCTCGGTGCGGACGCTGATCGGGACCATCGCGCGCAGCTCGAGCCCCGCGGTGGAGTGGCCGTGAGCGCGCAGATAGCGCCCCAGCGCGCCGGCCACTGCGGCGAGCACGACGTCGTTGACGGTCCCTCCGAGCCTGTTCTTGATCTGCTTCAGCTGGCCGAGGTCGCCGCGAACCCAGGCGAAGCGGCGGTGTCCGCCGATCTCGACGTTGAATGGGGAGGAGGGGGCACCGAGGCCCGCGCCGGCGAACTCGCCGACCGCCGTGAGGCTGTCCCGGATCCTGCCGGCGATCTCCCGTGGTGCTCGCAGTACTCCGGTCGCGCTCGCCGCGATCTCGCGTCGGGTTGGTAAGCCGCTCCAGCACCGCCTCGGCGAGCACCTCGGCGCCGCTCGGCTCGGGCCGGGGAGCCAGTGGTCGGGGGACCCGGGCGGGCCGACGGGCTCGCGCTCGGTGTCGAACAGCACGGTGTTTATGTCAACCCCGGAGACCCCGTCGACGAGGGCGTGATGGCTCTTGCCGACGATCGCGAACCGGTCGTCCTCGAGGCCGTCGACGAGCCACATCTCCCACAGCGGCTTGGAGCGATCGAGCCGCTGCGAGAAGATGCGCGCGGCGAGCGACCCGAGCTGCTCCTCGCTGCCGGGCGGGGGGAGGGCGGTCTGGCGGACGTGGTAGTCGAGGTTGAGGTGGGGATCGTCCTCCCAGACGGGGCGCCCGAGCCCGAAGGGGACGAAGCGAAGCTTCTGGCGGAAGCGCGGGACGAGGTGCAGCCGCGAGGCGACGTGCTCGCGAAACTCCTCGTACTCGGGCTTCGGGCCCTCGAAGATCGAGGTCCCGGCGACGTGCATGTGGGCGCCGTCCGTGCTCCAGATGGAGGAACGAGGCATCGAGTCCTGAGAGGCGATCCCCGCTCACGAGCCAATCGTCGCAGAACTGCCCAGTGTGTGACCGGAGTCACACGCACGCTGCAATGGCGGGCGCTAGCCGAGGTCTAACGCGAGCGGCTGCGGCTCTCCGGGCGCGGTCGCTCGCGGCTCGGTCTCCGGGCTCTCTCCGCGGCGCGAGAGGCCGGCCACCCCGACCCCGAGCAGTCGCACCGGCGCGTCGAGCTCGAAGTCGTCGAGCAGCTCGCGGGCGACCGCGCGGATCGCCGCCGGCGTCGCGCGTCGGCTCCGGGAGCGTCCGCGAGCGGGTGTGGGTGCGGAAGGGGCGCAGGCGGATCTTCATCGTCACGGTCCGCCCGACGTAGCCGTCGCGGGCGAGGCGCTCGCCGACCTGGCCGGCGAAGCGGTCGAGGGTCTCGCGCAGGACGGCGCGGTCGTCGACGTCCGTCGGGGAAGGTCGTCTCGCGGCTCTCCGACTTCGGCTGCGCGCTCGGTCGTCACGGGTCGATCGTCGCGGCCGTTCGCGCGTGTCCCGAAGCGAGCGCCCGAGCCGGGGGCCGAACGTCCGCTCGAGTCCCGCGGGACGGCGCCTCGGCCAGCTCGGCGCACCGTCCGGATCCCGATCTCGGCCAGGCGCTCCTGCGGTCCGCGGGCCGACCCCGGGCATCAGCGTCGCCGGCCGCTCGCCGACCGCCTCCAGCATCCGCTCCGGGTCGAGCACGCAGAGGCCGTCGGGCTTCTCCAGGTCGGAGGCGATCTTCGCCAGCAGCTTGTTCGGCGCGAGGCCGACCGAGCAGACGAGGCCGCGTCTCGGCGCGCATCTCGGCGCTTCAGCTCGCGCGCGCGCGCCTTCGGGGCCGGGGAGTCGGAGAGGTCGAGGTAGGCCTCGTCCAGGCCCGCCACCTCGACGCGCTCGCTGTAGCTGGCGAGGACCTCCATCACGCGCTTCGACGCCCGCCGGTAGAGCTCGATGTCGCGCGGGATCAGCACCGCCTGGGGACAGCGCCGGTGGGCGACCGCGAGCGGCAGCGCCGAGTGGACGCCGAAGCTCGCGCGCCTCGTAGGAGGCGGTCATGACGACGCCGCGAGCGTGCGGATCGGTCCCGGTGGCGACGATGACGGGCTTGCCGCGCAGCTCGGGCCGCCGCAGCAGCTCCACCGCGACGAAGAACGCGTCCATGTCCACATGGGCGATCGTGCGCGCCACGTGGCGATCGTAGGGAGCGGCGAGGACGGCCTCGCGCTAGATTTCGCAGCGTGAGCTCAGCCCCGAGCCAAGAACCTCGAGGCGATCTCGAAGGCGATCGACCAGCACAACTCCAACTGCCCCTTCCCGGCCGCCGAGGTGCGGATGAACCCGTTCGAGGTCGAGCGGCTCGGCTGGGAGGAGATCCGCGGGCTGCCGATCGTCGGCGACCCCGCGATCGGCACGGGCCGCTTCCGGATCGTCTGCTCGCGCGACGGCGACGGCGGAGAGCTCGAGGAGGCCGAGGCGATCGGCGATCCGATCGAGGTCCCCGTGCAGAGCCCGAACTGAGCTCCGGACGCCCTAGACGTCGGCGAAGAAGTTGAGGCCGAAGCGGTCGAGGAGCTTCTGGGCCTCGATGTTGAGCTGGAACAGCTCGCCGGTGAAGATCAGCACGCCCATCGCGATCAGGATCACGCCGCCGACGCCGATGATCGCGGCGTAGTGGCGCTTGACGGCGTCGAAGGCGGTGGTCATGCGGGAGAAGGCGAGGGCGGTGAGCAGGAAGGGGATCGCGAGACCGGCCGAGTAGACGGCGAGCAGGAAGGCGCCGCG
Organism: uncultured Thermoleophilia bacterium; assembly: GCA_963754225.1. Classification (GTDB taxonomy): domain Bacteria; phylum Actinomycetota; class Thermoleophilia; order Solirubrobacterales; family 70-9; genus DASPWW01. The sequence continues at coordinate 112,773 of CAVWEV010000015.1, read as the reverse complement.
CCCGGCCGACTCGGAGAGCGCCGCGGCGCTGAGGATCGCGCCGAGGGTCGGGCCGATGCACGGCGTCCAGGCGATCGCGAACGCGGCGCCGGCGATGACCGGCCCGCCCTTGCCGGCGCGCGCCATCAGCGCCTCGACGTGCCACTCGCGGTTCAGCCGGGTGACGAACAGCGCGGCGACGAACAGCACGCCCATCGCGATGATCACGACGCCGGCGATCTTGTTCAGCAGCTCGCGGTTGTCGTGCAGCAGGTCGCCGACGCCCGGTCGCGGTCAGGCCGAGGACGATGAAGATCGCCGAGAAGCTGGCGACGAACAGCAGGCTGGGGACGAGCACCCGCCGCCAGCTCGCCTGGTCGAGCTCGGCGGCGGCGACGCCGGTGACGGCGGACAGGTAGCCGGGGACGAGCGGCAGCACGCAGGGGGAGAGGAAGGAGACCAGGCCCGCCGCGAGAGCGGCGAACACTCCGACGCCGGCCGCCGGATCGCTCTCCACCGCGCTCAGCCTCCGTTCATCGCGATGCCGCGGCCCGATGCCTAGTTGAGCGCGGCCGCGAGGCGTCGCCGGTACTCGCGGGCGAGCGGGTGGTCGGCTCCCAGCTCGGTGAAGATCGCGACCATCACCTTGCGGATCTGGTCCTGGCGCTCCGGATCGTCGGCTTCCTTCAGCGCCGCCTCCAGACCCTCCAGCGCCGCCTCGTGCTCACCGTCGTCCCAGGCGGCGAACGCCCGCCCGAGCCCGTTCGAATCGGCCGCTGCGCCGTTGCCGTCCAGCGAGGCGAGCTGGGCCCGGGCCGCGAGCCCCTCGGCGAGGAAGTCGCCGTGGAAGCTGTCGAGCACCTGCAGCGCCTCCTCAGTGTCGCCGCGCTCGAGCAGCAGCCGCCCGAGGCGGCGGGCGGCGTCCACGTGACGTGCATCGAGCTCGAGCGCCTTGCGCAGCGCCTCCTCGTCGCCCGACTCGACCAGCTTGTCGGCGGGGGAGGGGACGAGCGCGTCAAAGAAAGTCTCCACCTGAGCCGGCGGGATCGCGCCGGTGAACTCGCTTACGACCTTCGCATCGCGGAATGCCTTGACCGCGGGAATCCCCTGGATTCCGAACGCGCCGGCGAGACCCTGGTTGCGGTCCGTGTCCACCTTCGCGAGCTCGACCTCGCCCTCACGCTTGCCGGCCGCGGCCTCGAGGGCGGGGGAGAGGGTGCGGCAGGGCCCGCACCACTCGGCCCAAAAATCCACCACGACGGGCAGCTCGCGCGAGCGCTCCACCACCCGTTGCTCGAACTGCGCCTCGTCGACGTCGAAGACCATGTCCTCAGCTTAGGGCCTATGCTGGCGCGGCTCGCGATAGGAGGATGCGATGGCCCGATACACACACCTGAACCTGAAGCAGGACGTCGAGGATCAGGCGCCAAACTTCGGTTACGCACCGAACATCGAGGCGCGTTTCGCCGGGGGCTCGCTGGAGCTCGAGAACTCCGGGGTCAGCTACCAGCGCTACGCGCCCAACTTCCGCCAGCCGTTCGGCCACAGGCACAAGCACCAGGAGGAGATGTACGTGATCGTCGGCGGCAGCGGTCGCCTGAAGCTCGACGACGAGATCGTCGACCTGAAGCAGTGGGACGCGGTGCGGATCCCGCCCGAGATCACCCGTTGCGTTGAAGGCGGTCCCGAGGGACTCGAGCTCCTCGCGTTCGGCGCGCCGCACACCGACCCCCCGAGGGAGGACGTCGAGCCGGCGCCGAACTGGTGGACCGACTAGCGTCCCTTGAACGAGATCACCTGCTGGATCCCGCTGGGCCGGTTCGTGTAGCGCATCGTCGTCGGAAGCAGGCCGGGGGCAAAGCTGATCCGCTCCTCGGTCGCGTCCGCGCGCCACGCCGCGGGGTCAGGGCTTCCCTGCGCCGCCGCGAGCTCCTCACCGGCAGCGGCGATCGCCTGCCAGATCGCCTGCTGGCAGGCGCCCTTGCTGCCCTTGCCGCAGTACGAGTTCTCGAGCGGCCCGGTCACGCGCTCGCCGAGCAGGTTACGAACGTCACGGTCGAAGTACTGGTACCAGCCGTCGTACTGGCCGCCGGGTGGCTGGTCGAAGCGCGAGAACAGCGTGTCGAGCTCGTCGAGCTGCCCCGGCGTCAACCGCGTGCCCATGAACGCGTCCGCGATCTTCGGCCACGCGGCGTCGATGATCGCGGCGCCCGGATCGTCGATCAGCCCGTCGAGGTCGCGGTCGAGGCGGCTACCGCCGTTGGCCCGCCACGTGCCCAGCAACGAGAGCATCTGCCCCGCCTGCGATGAGGGCGGCGTGGACCCCTCGAGCAGCTTCTGCAGTAGCGGCACCGTGTCGATCGCGCGCACGTCCTGCGTCGCGGCGGCGTTCATCGCCGCGGTCACCGAGGCGAGCGACCACTTTCCGTCGCGCTGCAGGCGGTCCAGGTTGTAGTCGAGCAGGTCGACCCGGGCAGCCGAGCCGTTTCCACCCCAGTTGTTGTCGGCGGCGCCGAACCCATGCGCGGCGACGTTGTTCCAGTTCGTCATCGTCCCGTCGCGAGGGTCGATGCCGTGGATGTGCTCCTTCTCGGCCAGGAATCCTCGCCACTCGTACTTCCCGCTTCCCTTCGTGAGCAGGCCCGGGTCTACGCCAGGGGCCCGGATCGGCAGCCTGCCGCTCGTGAACTCGGCAATGTGCTCATCGTCGAGGTAGAAGGAATTGAATGTCTGCGGGGTCTTGGCGACCGCTTTGAAGAACGACTTTGGACTGTGCACCTGGCCGTTCGAGAGCCGGCGGAACAACAGTTGGTCGAGGACGTCCTTGCCGTAGCTCGAGCGCTTCCTCGAGATCGCGACCTTGCGGCCGTTCACGGTCGCGTACCCGACCACCGGGCCGTGCACCGTCCGCAGGAAGCTGACGGGGTCACCAGAGGAGAGCGTGCCCGCGTCGAAGTGCTCCATCGGGCGGCACTTGCCCTTGTAGCGGTACCTCTCGTCGCTTCCGCCGCACACGCGCTCGGCGAACTGGTCGATGATGTCGCCGCTCGATGCGGTTCCCGCAAAGCTCGCGAAGTCGACCCCGCGCCCGATCAGCAGGTAGCCGGGGAAGGGCGCCGAGGTCGCGCCGCGCCACCGCAGCCCTGGGGCGTTCATGTCGATCTCCCACGTGAGCCCGGGATAGAAGTAGCCGATCTGGGGGCCGCCGACCATCAGCGGGTGCCCCGTGGTGGATCGATCGGCCCCGATCATCAGCGTGTTGCTGGCCTCGACGGGATTGTCGGTGGAGGCATCGGCGACCGCGTCGCCGGCGGCCGGGGTGGGCTCGAAGCTCCCCGGGTCGATGATCACGTTCCCGCGCCGTCGCTTCGGCAGGTGCCCGTATTTGAACTTGCCGTCGACCGTCGTCGGGCTGCCCGGGTTCTTGAACTGCCGCAGGTCGTTGAACACGCTCACGCCCTGCTGCGGCCCGAGAGTGCTTCTGAGGCTGGAGAAGAACTGCGTGCGCCGCGCCTCGTCGCCGCCACCCTCGCCCACGAACTCGCCCTTCAGCGCGTTGACGGCATATATGTCGTTGCGGGTCCACGGCGCGTCCGGCAGGTCGTTCGCCTCGATGAAGTCATTGATCCCGGAGATGAAGGTGTCGATGTCGTGCAGGACCGCGCGCCCCTCCTTGCCCTTCTTCTTCAGGACCTTGGTCTGCTTGGCGACCTCGGCCTCTGTCTGCTGGCTGGGCTCGAAGTTCTGCAGCGCTTCGGCCAGCCCCAGCGCGTCCAGGCCGGGAGCGTCGATCGCGGAGACGCGAGCGTTGTAGCGAAGTTGCTCGCCCAGGAGGTGGCGATCGGCGGCGGCGATCCAGCCGGCCGCCCAGATCCCGCCGTCGTACGTCTCGGCGTCGACGTGCGGGACGTTGAACCTGTCGCGTGTGATCGTCACCCCGGGGCGCGGCACAGGCTCAACCGTGCCCGGCCCGTCGGGACCGATGCCGAGACCCTCCGACTTGAAGAACTTCGTCAGGTCGCCGTTCGACACCTGGTCGAAGAGGGGGGTGAGGCCGTCGTACATCTTCGCCTGGCTGTCCGCCCCCGGTGGTACGGGCAAGCTGCCCCACTGCCCCGACGGGATTATGTTGAGCGCCGTCTGCGCCGGGTCCGTCGTGCCCGCCTGCGCCGTCGACGCGCCACCCAGTGCCATGATCATCCCCGCAACCCCCAACAGAGCCCAACGCCGCGTCATGTCTCTCCTCTCGGGTTCCCTGCGTCGGCGCTTCCCCTGTCTGGGGGAGGGCACGATATATCAAGGCGCGATCCGCCGGCGTGAGGATCGTGCCCAGGCCCGCCCCGGCTCAGTGCCCGATAACCGTTCTTATGTGAACTTGGGCGCGAAAGCCAGCAGCTCGGTACCCGAGCGCTACCTGACGCTACTGACGCTTCCAGCCGCCACCGAAGAGGCGCCCCAGCCTGCCCGATGAGCGGCGCGGCCGGAACATCCCCGGCGCCCGCTCCGGGGCCGGCAGGTTCGCGGCCTCCTCCGAGGTGATGTTGAGGATCACCGCGCGCTCGAAGGTGCGCTGCACCTCGGGCCCGTCCGCGAACCGCAGATCGCCGTTGTTGGTGACCAGCACGATCCCGTCCAGGATGTGCTCCCGGTAGTTGTCGAGCACGTCGTCGACCTCGCCGACCTTGACTTCGTCGGAGCTGTACACGGGCGTTCCCCGCTCGACCGCCGTGTAATGGATCGGTGGGCCTTCGTCGATCGCCATCGTGTAGGAAGCATAAGCAAGCCCCGGTACCACTGAGTCGGGCTCTTCGCGCACCGGGCGGTTTACATAACAGCGCTAGCCCGACAGCCGCTCCGCGACCTGCGACTCGTCGCAGAACGCGGCGATCTCGCGCGACAGCCTCCCGCCCTGCCACGCCAGCGGCGAGCTTCCCGCGTCCTCGCTGATCAGCCGGGCGTTGGGGAGGCGCGCCGCGTACGCGTCCGCCACCGCGAACGGATGTCCGGGGTCGGCCTCGTCGTGGCTCGCGACGACCAGCGCCGGCGGCTCGAGGAACTCGAGCTCGTCGAGGCCATCGAAGGGGACATCGCGCGGCACCTCCCGCATCGCCTGGGCGACGGCCTCGGGATGGCGGTGCGTAAGCAGGCGCTCGCGGGTGATCCGGATCAGGGTGTCGCGCCATTCGGGATCGAGCCCCTGGCGCTCGTAGGCGGCCACGAAGCCATCCACGCCGCCGCTCTGGAGCCCGTCGGCCAGCTGATCCCAGTTGGCCAGCGCCTCCTCGGACGTCGGGAGTCCCGGATACGCGGGACCGATCACGACGATCCCCCCCACTCGCTCCGGGAAGCGCAGGGCGAACGCCGTCACCGTGTGGGCGCCCATCGAGTGACCCGCGAGCACGGCACGCCGCGTCCCCGACTCGGCGTCGAGCACCGCGCCGAGGTCGTCAATCATCGCCTCGTAGGAATAGCCACCCGCGGGCGCCGGGCTCGAGTCGCCGTGCCCGCGCGCGTCGTAGGAGATCGCCCGAAAGCCGCGGCGCGGGATCAGCTTCGAGCCATGGACCACGTAGCGCCTGCTCGCCGTGATCCCGTGCAGCAGGACCACCGCCGGGCCCTCTCCCAGCGCCTCCGCGGCGATCGTCTGCCCGTTGCGCGAGATGTCGAGGCGCTCTCCCTCGGGATCCCAGGCGGCGATCGGACAGCCCCCTCAAGCTCCGAGCAACGCGGGCAGGTTGGCGACCGAGTCCACCGTGGCCGTGGGCTGAACGCCGGAGGCGCGCACGAACTCCTCCCGATACTTCCCTGTCCGCACGAGGATCCCAGCCAGTCCGGCGCGCATCGCCCCGTCGACATCCGTCTCCACGTCGTCGCCCGCCATCCCTGCGTCGCTCGGCTCCACGTCGAGGTCCGAGAGCACCAGCGCGAAGAACGAGCGCGACGGCTTTCCGACCACCGCCGCGTCGCGGCCGGTCGCGAACTCGATCGCCGCCACGAAGGGACCGGCGTCGAGCGAGAGGCCCTCGGGGGTCAGCCAGAAGCGGTTCTTCTGCAGGGCGACCAGCTCGGCGCCGTCCATGACCATGCGGAAGGCGCGGTTGAGGATCTCGAACCCGAACGCCTCCCCGAGGTCGCCCATGATCACCGCGTCGGGCCCCTCGTCCACCTCCTCCAGGCCCTCGAAGTCCCGCTTCACGGCGTCGTTCATGATCAGCGCGACGGTGCGATGACCCGCGTCGACGCAGTGGCGGCGAGCCAGCGCGGCGGGGGTCACGAGCTCCTCCGGGGCGAGCTCGAACCCGAGGCGCCGCAGCTTGTCGACCGTGTCCGCCCGGGAGCGTTCCGTCGTATTGGTCACGAATCTCAGCTCCAGACCCGCCTCGCGGAGTGCGCCCACGGCCTCCTGGGCGCCGTCCACCGGCTCGTCACCGACGTACAGGACGCCGTCGAGGTCGAGCAGCAGGCCCCGCAGGCTCCCCAGGCGAGCTTCGTCGCTCACTTGCGGACGACGTCGAGCGCCTTGCCGAGGTCGTTGATGTCCTTGTAGTGCAGGCCCAGCAGCGCGACGTGCCGGTAGCGGACGACCCCGTCCGGGTCGACGATGAATATCGAGCGCCTCACGAGGCCTCCGATCGCCGCCACCCCGTACGCCCGAATCACCTCGCGCTGCTCGTCGGCGAGCAGCGGCACCGTGAGGTCGTGCTCTGCGACGAAGCGATCGTGGGAATCAGCGCTCTGCGGCGAGATCCCGAGCACCTCGACACCGAGCTCGTCGAGGCGGTCGCCACCGTCGCGATAGGAGCAGAACTGCCGCGTGCACACCGTGGTGAAGTCGCCGGGGTAGAAGGCGAGGATCACCCATCTGCCCCGGTAGTCGGACAGGCGGTAGGTCCGTTCCCCCGTGCCGGCAAGCTCGAAATCCGGTGCCGCGTCGCCGACGTTGACCTTCGCCATCGCCTCAGCCTAGCCTCCGCGCCCGTCTACGCCTAGCCGCGCTCGAGCGTGATCCGATCGATCGTCACGGGCACCCGCGGCGTCCCCGTCTGGCCGCTTGACGCGTCACCCGCCTGCGCGATTCGCTGCACGGTCCCGAATCCGGTGCTCACCTTCCCCAGAGGCGCGTAGTCCGGGGGCAGCCCGGCGTCCGCCCCCACGACGACGAAGAACTGGCTTCCCGAGCGCCCGGGCGGCTCGACCTGGCTCTTGGCCATCGCGACCGTGCCCCTCGTGTACTCGGTGTCGGCCGGTGGGGGCTCGTCGACGAAGTAGCCGGGCCCTCCTGTCCCATCGCCCAGCGGGTCCCCGCCCTGGATCACGAAGTCGGGAACGATTCGGTGGAAAGCGGTGCCGTCGTACACCCCGTGCTCGACGAGGTAGGCAAACGACGCCGATGTCTTCGTCCCGGCGGCGAGCTCGATGTCGAACGACCCGCAGCTCGTGTCGACCGTGGCCGTGGCGCCTCCAAACGGCGACTCGAGCCCCTTGGGTCGCTTCAGCTCGACGTCCTTCGGTCCCGGGGCCTCAACCTGCTCGCAGCCCGGCGGAACCTGAGCGGCTTCGCTCTCCGCCTCGTCGTCCCCTCCCCCGCATGCCGCGATCAGGCCGGCGGACAGCAGGAGAGCGACGAGGGGAGCTGCGCGCACGCGCATCGAGCGCGCAAGCGTAGCTGGTTGCGATGATGGCGCCGATGGAATCCTCCCAGCGCACCGTGCCGCCGGCGCGAGTCCGGATCATCGGCCGGGCCCTCAACAGGACGGTTGTGATCGCGCCCTGGCTGTGGCCCGCTCTGAGACCGGCGGTCCAGGGCTTCTTCGATCGCTCCGCGCCGGGCTGGGACGAGCGCACCGGCGCCGGCTCGCCCGACCATCTCGCACCACTCGCCGCGGCGGCGCTGCACGTCGCCAGGCCACCCGAACGTGTGCTCGACATCGGCACGGGGACCGGTGAGGGCGCCCTGCTGCTGGCGCGCGAGTTCCCGCGGGCGAGCGTGCGCGGAATCGACATATCCGAGGAGATGGTCCGCTCGGCGCAGGGCAAGATCGGTCTCGATCCGGAGGGCAGGGTCGCGTTCCGCGTCGCCGACGCGGCGTCCCTGCCCTTCGGCGAGGAATCGTTCGACCTCGTCGCGCAGCTCAACATGCCGCCCTTCTTCGACGAGATCGCCCGCGTGCTGCGCCCGGCTGGACACGTGATCGTGGCGGCGAGCTGGGGGGCCGACACCCCGTTCTACACGCCCAACACGGTCCTGGAGCGCGCCTTTCGACGTCGCGGGATCGAGCCGGTGAGGACCGGTGAGGTGCAGCACGGCACCTACTTCGTGGGGCGTCGACGCCTCAGCTGACGGCGTACAGCCGCCACTCGCCCGGGACCCCCTTGAGCTCGTGGCTGCCGCGGTCCTCGAACTCGATCCCCGAGCCGGCGACCAGGTCCTTGACGATGCTGGAGACCAGCACCTCGCCGGGCCCGGCCTGGTCCGAGACCCGTGCACCCGTGTGGACGGCGATCCCCCCGACGTCCCCGTTCATGACCTCGCACTCGCCGGTGTGCAGTCCGGCTCGGACCTCGATCCCCAGCGGGCGCACGCCTTCGGCGATCGCGCGCGCACATCCGATCGCGCGGGCGGGGCCGTCGAAGGTGGCCAGGAACCCGTCGCCCGTCGTCTTCACCTCGGTGCCGCGGAAGCGCCTGAGCTCCCGGCGGGTGATCGACTCGTGGCTCTCCAGCACGTCGCGCCACCGACCATCGCCCAGCTCTGCCGCCCGCTCGGTCGATCCGACGATGTCCGTGAACATCACCGTCGCCAGGACGCGATCCGGCTCGGGCACCGATCGGGCGCCGGTGAGGAACTCCTCGACCTCGTCGACGATCGCGTCCTGATCCCCGAACCACCACAGGTGGTCCTCGCCGGGCAGCTCGACGAGCTTCGCGTCCGGGATACGCTCGGCCATGTGGCGGGCGTGCCCCACCGGGATCAAGGTGTCGCCCGTGCGGTGGACGAGCAGCGTCGGGACACGGATCGCCGGAAGGATGTCGCGTACGTCGAGCTCCCGCAGCATCTCGAACAGCGCCGTCGCGGCCCCCGGGCTCACGGCATGGCGACCGAAGCGGGTCCACCAGCGTCTCGGCCCGGGCGAGTCCGCCACGCTCGGGGCCCACAACCTGAGCAGCTCCTCGTCCTGCCCCCAGGCCGTCGGGATGGCCTCGATGAACTGGTCCATCGCCTCGCTCGGCATGCCGACGGGGTAGTCCTCGTCGCGGAGCAACCGGGCCATGCCGCCGTACATGACCAGGGCGCTCGCCCGCTGCGGATACGTAGCCGCGAACATCGCGCACAGTGGCCCCCCCTCCGACCATCCCAGCACCGCCGCCCGCTCCGATCCCACCGCGTCCATCACGGCACGGATGTCGTCCATTCGCTGCTCGTAGGTCGACACCTGATTCGGCGGCAGCCGGTCCGACAACCCCGTCCCCAGCCGGTCCATGAGGATCAGCCGGCTGAACGACGCGAGCCGGTGCAGGAAGCGCGAATACTCGGGCTCCTCCCAGAACAGCTCCAGGTGCGACGCGAGCCCGGGGACGTAGACGAGGTCCAGCTCGCCCTCCCCCACCACCTGATAGGCGATGCTGTACTCGCCGCTCCTGGCGTACCGAGTCTCGGGCGCTTCCGTCGCCACGACTAGATTCTGCCCATTACCGACGCGCGACGCCACCTGCTCCTGGTCAATCCCTCCGCCGGCGGCGGGCGGGCGCTGAAGCTGCTGCCCGAGGTCGAGCGCTCGCTCACTGCCCGCGGCGTCTCGCACCGCACCGTCGAGACCGAGGCGCTCGAACACGCGATCCACGAGGCACGCGACGCCGCGGTCGGCGGCGAGATCCCGGTCGTGATGAGCGGCGACGGCCTCATCGGCCAGATCGGCGGCGTGCTGACCGGCGGTGAGGTGCCGCTGGGAATCATCCCCGGCGGGCGGGGCAACGACCTCGCCCGCGTGCTCGGGATCCCCACCGAGATCGGCGGCGCCGCCGACGTGCTCGCCGCCGGCGAGACGCGAAGGATCGACGTAGGCGAGGTCAACGGGCACCGCTTCCTCGGCATCGCGAGCTGCGGCTTCGACTCCGACGCCAACCGGATCGCCAACGAGGCGGAGCTGATTCGCGGCAACCTCGTCTATCTGTACGCGGGGCTGCGCGCGCTCGCGGCATGGCGGCCGGCGCGGTTCACCGTGACCCTCGACGGGAGCGTTCGCGAGTTCACGGGCTATACCGTGGCCGCCGCGAACAACAAGGCGTACGGCGGAGGGATGTTCCTGGCGCCCGATGCCCTCTTGAACGACGGCATGCTCGACGTCGTGATGACCGGCCAGGTGGGAAAGCTGCGCTTCCTGGCTAACCTGCCCAAGGTGTTCAAGGGCGCCCACGTGGAGAACGAGGAGGTGACGATCCTGCGTGCCGCCGAGGTCGAGATCGAGGCCGACCGGCCGTTCGCCGTGTACGCCGACGGCGACCACCTCGCGGACCTCCCGGCCGCGGTGCGCGTGCTGCCCGCGGCGCTGAGCGTGATCGCGCCACCGACACCGCCGGAGTGAGCACCACCACCCCCGAGCGCCGACGCAGCGCGCTGTTCGGGCCGAAGCTCGCGCTCGCTCGCGCGACCGGAGCCGTCAGCCGGCGCAGCGGGCGCGGCGGAGGCACGACGCTTCCGGGCCGCCTGCTGCTGCGACTCGCCCCCGACGCGCTAAGCCGTCTCGCGACCTCGCTGGAGGACGGCTCGACGATCGTGAGCGCCACCAACGGAAAGACGACGACGGCGGGGATGGTCGCCGCGATCCTGCGCGCCGACGGGCGCGCCCCGGTGCACAATCGCGCCGGCTCGAACATGAGCTGGGGCGTCGCCACGGCGCTGCTGGAGCAGCGCGGCACCGAGGGCCTGTTCGAGGTCGACGAGGCGTGGCTGCCGGCGGTGGCCGCCGAGCTGGAGCCGCGGCTGATCGTGCTCGGCAACCTGTTCCGCGACCAGCTCGACCGCTACGGCGAGCTGGAGCGACTCGCCGACGAATGGGCAGCGCTGGTCGAGGCGCGGACCGGGTCGACCGAGTTCGTCCTCAACGCCGACGACCCGCTCGTCGCGGACGCCGGCAGGGACCGCGCGGGCCGGCGGCGAGGGGACGTCACCTACTTCGGCATCGACGACCCCAGCGTGGCGCTGCCGGAGCTGGAGCACGCCCACGACGCCAAGCACTGCCGCCGCTGCGGGGCGGCGTACGTGTACGAGCGTGCGTTCGTCGGGCACCTGGGCCATTACACGTGCCCGAACTGCGACGCCGACCGCCCTGCCCCCGACATCGCGGCGACAGCCGTCACGCTCGAGGGCATGAGCGGCTCGCGCCTCGCCGTGCGGACCCCTCAGGGAGAGCTTCGTGCCCGCCTCCCCCTCCCCGGTCTTTACAACGTCTACAACGCGGTCGCGGCGATCGCGGCTGCGCTTCGGCTGGGCGTAGACCTGGACGCGGTCGGCCGTGGGCTGGAGACGATGCGGGCGGTGTTCGGCCGAGTCGAGACGATCGACGTCTCCGGCACCCCGGTCTCCATCCTGCTGATCAAGAATCCGGCGGGCGCGAACGAGGTCCTGCGGACGCTGCGGCTCGAGAGCGGCGAGCGGGGCATCGACCTTTGGCTGGCGCTGAACGACCGGATCGCCGACGGGCGCGACGTCTCATGGGTGTGGGACGCCGACTTCGAGCTGCTGGCCGACTCCGTGCGGACGGTGACATGCGCCGGCACCCGAGCGGCCGAGATGGCGGTGCGGTTGAAGTACGCCGGCTGGCCGCTCGAGTCGATCGAAGTCGTCGAGGAGATCCCCAGCTCACTGGACCGAGCGCTCGAGCGCGCCGACGGTCGCCTGTTCGCGCTTCCCACCTACACCGCGCTGCTGGAGCTCCGCAACCTGCTCGCCGACCGCGGGCTCGCCCGGGAGTACTGGGCTTGATCGACCAGGCCATCGCCTGGCACGAGGTCGAGTGCGGCTCCTACGCCGCTGACCTGCCGCTGTGGGAGGAGCTTGCCGCCGGCGGCGGCGGTCCGATCCTGGAGCTGGGCTGCGGCGCGGGCCGGGTCGCGCTCCACCTCGGGCGGCTTGGATACGAGGTGTGCGGGATCGACGTCGACGCGGCCCTCGTCGGAACCGTCACGTCACGCGCCGACGCCGAGCGGCTCCCGGTGCGGGCGCGACACGACGACGCGACCGGCTTCGCGCTCGATGAGACGTTCGCGCTCGCGCTTGCGCCGATGCAGCTCGTCCAGATCGTCGGCGGCGCGGCGAAGCGTCGCGGGCTGCTCGCGAGCGTGGCGGCGCATCTGCGTCCGGGCGGAGTGCTCGCCGCCCCACTGGTCGAGTCGGACTCCCTGCCCGAGTTCAAGCCCGATGCCGATCGAGCCGGCGTCCCGCTCCCGGACGTCCGCGAGGTCGACGGCTGGATCTTCTCCAGCCTGCCGCTAGCGGTGCGCGATCGCGACGGCGCGCTCGCGATCCAGCGCCTGCGCCAGACCGTGTCGCCCTCCGGCGAGCTCGCCGAGGAGGTTGACATAACCGAGCTCGACCCCCTGTCCCCCGCGCAGCTCGAGGTCGAGGCGCAGGCCGCCGCCGGCCTGCGGGCGGCGGGCCGGCGGCAGATTCCCGAGACCGACGCGCACGTCGGCTCCACCGTCTGCCTGCTGGAGGCGGCACGATGAGCGAGCTCAGGCTTCTGGCCCTTTACCCCGAGGTGATGAACATCTACGCGGACCGGGGCAACATCATCTTCCTGCAGCGGCGCTGCGAGTGGCGGGGGATCGGCTTCTCCTACGCCGCCTCGGGGCCGGGGGAGCGATTCGATCCCGGGGCGCACGACCTCGTCTACATCGGCGGTGGCCAGGACCGCGACCAGGTGCTGGTCGCCGCCGACATGGTCAAGACCAAGCGCCAGGCGCTCACCGCCGCCGTCGAGGATGGGGCCGTCGTGCTCGCCGTGTGCGGCGGCTACCAGCTCCTGGGCCACGGCTACCAGCTCGGCGCGGATCGGATCGCCGGACTCGGCCTGGCCGACCTGGAGACCGTGCGTGAGCCGGGGCCGCGGCTGATCGGCAACGTGACGATCGAGGTCGACCTGGGCGACGGCCCACGCCTGCTCGCCGGGTTCGAGAATCACGGCGGGCGAACCTACCTGGGTCAGAGCGCCGACCCGCTCGGCCGGGTGCTCAGCGGGCACGGCAACAACGGCAAGGACGGCCGCGAGGGAGTGCGACGGGCGAACATGATCGGCACGTATCTGCACGGCCCGCTGCTGCCCAAGAACGCGTGGCTCGCGGACCGGCTGATCGCGCTCGCGCTCGCGAGGCACACCGGCACCGAGCCGGAGCTGGAGCCGCTCGACGACAGCCTCGAGGCGGCTGCGCACGAGTCCGCCCGACTCGCTGCCTCACGCCGCTGAGCACATACTGCTGGCCCTGTACGCCGCGGTCCCGGGCGCGGTCACCGCTGGGGTCGAGGACCGGCGCGACGTTCGGGCTTGACGCTACCGTCCCGAGGAGCCGAACCCGGCGAGCCCGCGCGCCGTCTCCTCCAGCGCCTCGACCTCGACGGGCACCGCCTCCGCGACGGGCGTGACGACCAGCTGGGCGATGCGGTCCCCGGGCGCCACCTCGAAGCTCCCGGACGGGTCCGTGTTGAGCAGCAGAACCCGCAGCTCGCCCCGGTAGCCGGCGTCGATCAACCCGGGCGCGTTGGGCAGCGTGATCCCGTGTCGCGCCGCCAGTCCCGAGCGCGGCAGGACCAGCCCCGCTTGGCCCTCCGGGATCGCGACCGCGATCCCCGTGCCGACGCTCGCCCGCTCGCCGGGGGCAATCGACGCGGGCTCGGCCGCGTACAGGTCGAGCCCGGCGTCGCCCGGGCGCGCACGGGCGGGAAGGCGGGCGTCCTGGTGCAGGCGCGCGACGCGAAGCTCCACGCGGAGCAGCCTAGTCGCGGTGCCGGCCGCGGTTTCCGTCGACGGGGTACGCCTCGTCGCCATTGACCGCAAACTCGGCGAAGCGATGGCCGAGCGCGCCTCGGGATGCGAGCCTTGACAAGCACGCCCTCGGGCCGGTCGTCGCGCTCGAGGTCGCCCGCGATGCGGTGTAGCTCGGACAGGCGCCCGCCCGCCGAGTAGGGGACGAGCAGCTCGACCGCCTCAAGGCGCTCCTCGAACGCCGCCCTGATCCAGTCCAGAAGCTCATCCGCCCCCTCCCCGGTTCTCGCGGAGATCGCGACGGCGTCGGACTCGCCGATCAGCAGCTCCCGGCGCTCGTCCCCGCCGAGCAGGTCGATCTTGTTGTACGCCAGCACCCGCGGCTTGTCCCCTGCTCCGATCTCCTCCAGCACCGTGTCCACCGCGGCGATCGACTCGGCGCGCTGCTCCGCCGGCTCGTCGGCGTCGACGACGTGCACGATCAGATCTGCGAGGACGGTCTCCTCCAGCGTCGCCTTGAACGCCTCGACGAGCTGATGTGGCAGCTTGCGGATGAAGCCCACCGTGTCGGTCATCAGATAGCGGCGGCCATCGTGCTCGAAGGCGCGCGTGGTCGGATCGAGGGTGTGGAACAACCTCTCCCCCACCCCGACGCCGGCGCCGGTGAGCGCGTTGAGCAGCGTCGACTTGCCCGCGTTCGTGTATCCGGCGAGAGCGACGGTGGGGAGCGACGCCTCCTCCCGGGAGGCGCGCATCAGGTCTCGGTTGCGCTCCAGGCGTTCCAGCCGTCGACGCAGGGTCGCGATGCGGTCGCGAGCCAGGCGCCGGTCGGTCTCGATCTGGCTCTCGCCGGGACCCCTGGTCCCGATCCCGGCCCCCAGTCGCTCGAGGTGGGTCCACAGTCCCCGCATCCGCGCGAGGTTGTACTCGAGCTGCGCCAGCTCGACCTGCAGCTTGCCCTCGGCGCTCTGGGCGTGGTCGGCGAAGATGTCGAGGATCACCGCCGTGCGGTCGATCACCGGGACGCCGAGCGCCGCCTCGAGGTTGCGCTCCTGGCGCGGAGCCAGCTCGTCATCGCACGCGACCAGGTTCGCGTCCTCGGCGGCCAGGGCCTGCTTGAGGTCTCGAAGCTTGCCGCGTCCGAGGTAGCGGTCGGGGTCCGGCTGCGGGCGGCGCTGGATCAGCTCGCCCGCCGTCGCGACGCCGGCGGTGCGCAGCAGCTCCTTGAGCTCGGCGAGCGGATCGTCCTCGGCGACCTCGGGCATGACGCCGATGACCACGGCGCGCTGGCGGGCACGCGGATTCGAAACCCCCGCCCCGCCCGCGCCGTAGCGCGTCTGCGCGTTCCTGCCGTTGCGGGTGCGTGGCACTCCCACAAGTGTAGGCTCCGGCCATGAAGGTGTTCGTGACGGGAGGAACGGGGTTCATTGGCGGCCACGTGGTCCGCCAGCTCCGTGCCAGGGGCGACGAGGTGGTCGCGCTCGTTCGCAGCCCCGAGAAGGGAGCTCCGCTGCGGGACATCGGGTGCGACCTGATGGGTGGCGATCTGTCCGATCAGGCGACCCTGCGGGAGGGCATGCGCGGCTGCGACGCGGTGATCCACAGCGCCGCCGTGTACGAGGTCGGGATCCCGAAGAGCGAGCACGAGGCGATGTACGAGGCCAACGTGCTCGGCACCGAGCGCGTGCTTCGAGCCGCGCTCGAGGAGAGGATCCCCAAGGTCGTCTACATCTCGACGGTGGGGGCATTCGGGAACACCCGCGGCAACGTAGTAGACGAGACCTACACCCACCCGGGCGGCGACTACACGTCCTACTACGAGGAGACCAAGGTCAAGGCTCACCAGATCGCGAGGCGCCTGATCGACGACGAAGGGCTTCCCTGCGTGATCGTGCAACCGGGCGGCGTCTACGGCCCCGGCGACCACTCCGCGATCGGGACCCAGATCAACCAGTTCCTCGCCGGCCGCATGCCCCTGATCCCGTTCCCGGATCTCGGCTTCAACATGGTCCACGTCGACGACGTCGCGGCCGGGGTGCTGCTGGCGCTCGACAAGGGCCGGGCCGGCGAGGCGTACGTACTCGGTGGTCAGATCACGACGATGCGCGAGTCGATGGAGACGCTGGCGCGGGTGGCCGGCAAGAAGGCCCCCAAGCGCGCCGTGCCGACGTCCCTGCTCAAGGTGATGACCCCGATCGGCCCGGTGGTGGGCAAGCTGATGGGCCAGCCGCCAAACCTCTCCGAGCTGATCAGCGCCGCCGACGGCGTCACCTACTGGGCCAAGCACGACAAGGCGATCGAGCAGCTCGACTACTCGCCGCGCGGGCTCGAGCAGGGCCTCCGCGACACCCTCGAGGCCGAGGGCAAGCTCCCGGCAGCGTCCTGAGCTATCCGCGGCGATGCTCGCCGTCGATGAGCTGACCAAGCGCTTCGGGGCCACGCTCGCCGTCGACCAGCTGAGCTTCCGCGCCTCGCCCGCCCGGGTCCTGGGGTTTCTCGGCCCGAACGGGGCCGGGAAGACCACTACGCTGCGTACGCTGCTCGGCCTGACGCTGCCGACATCGGGCACCGCCACCGTCGAGGGGCGCCCCTACCGCGAGCTGCGAGACGCGATCGAGGTTGTGGGCGCCGTGCTCGAGGGCCCGCAGTTCCACCCGGGCAGGACGGGGCGCAATCACCTCCGGGTCCTGGCGACTGCCGCCGGGCTGCCCACGAGCAGGGTTGACGACGTGTTGCGACTGGTCGAGCTCGACGGCGCCGGTAGGAGGCGCGTCAAGGGCTACTCACTCGGCATGCGCCAACGCCTCAGCCTGGCCGGCGCGCTGCTCGGCGATCCGCGCGCGCTGGTGCTCGACGAGCCCGCGAACGGCCTCGACCCCCAGGGGATCCGCTGGCTACGGGACTTCCTCCGCGCCAGGGCCTCCGAGGGCCGCACGGTCCTGATCTCGAGCCACGTCCTGGCCGAGGTAGCCCAGACCGTGGACGAAGTCGTCGTGATCAGCCGGGGCAGGCTGGTGGCGCAGGGGGCGATCGACGAGCTGACGCGCGACGCTGCAGCGCCGGTCCGCGTACGAACCCCCCAGCCCGACCGGCTCCGCGAAGCGCTGGCGGCGAAGGACATCGTGGCCGAGCTCGACGGGAATGGCTGGCTGTCGGTCCACGGTGCGCCGCTCGAGGCGGTCGGCGACACGGCGGCCGAATGCGGGATCGCCGTCCACGAACTGCTACGCGACCGGCAGTCGCTCGAGGACGTCTTCTTTCACCTCACCGGGGACACGGAGGCCGGGCGATGATCCTCCGGCAGCTGCGATCGGAGCTCCTGAAGCTGCGCACCACGCGGACCTTCTGGGCCCTGGTCGGTACTGCCGTGGGGCTGGTGGTGTTGATCACGGTGCTGACGCTCGCGCTCGACACGAAGCTGAACACCGAGGGCGATGTTCGTGGCGTGCTGTCGACCGCGGGCGCAAGCGGACTGCTGTTGCTCGTGCTCGGAGCCGTATTCAGCGCAGGGGAGTATCGGCACGGAACGATCGCGTGGACCCTTCTCGTGACGCCAAACAGGCTGCGGGTAATGGTCGCGCAGGCGCTTGCGTGCGCGGTCGCGGGCGCGGTCGTCGGCGTAGGGATCGCCGCACTCACCGCTGCGATAGCGCTGCCTTGGCTGGCCGCGAAGGACGCGGCATCCCTGTCCACGGGCCAGCTGGTTGGCGTGTTCGCCGGCGGGGCGCTCTACACGGCTCTGGCCGCTGCCCTGGGGGCCGGGATGGGCGCCGTGCTGCGCAATCAGGTGGTCGCGATCGTGCTCGTGCTCGTGATCCTGTTCGTCGTCGACCCCGCGATCGCGGCCCTCGTCGAGGGCTACGACAGATACTCGCTCAGCGGCCTCGAGGCCGCTCTGATCGGCGGCACCGCCGAGGAGTCCCGAGTCGACGAGTTGCCGCCGTTCTGGCTCGCCGCGCTGCTGTGGGCCGCCTATACGGCGGTCCTTGTAGGCGCCGCCACGGTGCTGACCTCGCGGCGCGACATCTAGGGCGCTACGGGAAGGCGAGCCTGCTGAACACGCTCGTGTGATCGGACGGAAACCGGCCTGCAGCCAGCAGCGAGGCCGCGGATGCTGTTCGATGCCGGAGCATGCGTCAGGTCCCTCCGCCTGCAGCTAATCCGGCGAAAATGGGGTGTGATGTTTCGCTGGGTCGATCACACCGCCGAGCTCGAGCTGCGCGTCGAGGCCTCAAGTGAGGAGGGCGTGTTCCGGGAGGCCCTTGCGGCGCTCGGCGAGCTGCTTCAAGAGCACTCTGATCGGTCAAGCGGCAGGCCCGCCGCGCACGAGGTGAACGCCAGCGCACCGGACCGGCCGACCCTGCTCGCCGAGTGGCTGAACGAGCTGGTGTTCCTGGCCGAGTCGGAGCAATTCATTCCCGAGACGGTGGAGGCGCTGTCGATCACGGAACCCAAACCGCGCGATTTGCTCGCAAATCGCGCGCTCGACCTCGACGCCACGATCAGCGGCCGGAAGGCGGCGCCTCCCCATCTGGTCAAGGCGGTCACCTACCATCGGCTGGACATGAAGGAGCACGACGGCGGCTGGCACGCGACGGTCGTGCTCGACGTCTGATTCCCTCGTCGGAGCGGCGATGGCGGCGCTGAGACAGCTCGACGAGACCCTGTGGGAGATCCCAGCCTCGGAGCGCGACGACATGCGCGTGCCCGCCCGCGTGTTCGCGAATTCCGACATCCTCGACGCGATCCGCGACGACCAATCGCTACAGCAGCTCGAGAACGTCGCCACGCTGCCGGGGATAGTCGAGGCGGCGATGGCGATGCCCGACATTCACCAGGGGTACGGATTCCCCGTCGGCGGGCTCGCGGCGACGGAGCCGCCCGACGGGGTCGTCTCTCCCGGAGGGGTCGGCTACGACATCAATTGCGGCGTGCGCCTGCTCGCCGTACCGCTGAGCGCAGACGAGTTGGGTGCCCGCAAGGAGTCGCTGGTGCACGAGATCTCGCGCCGCGCCCCCGCAGGGGCAGGCCGCGAAGGCGGGCTGAAGCTGGCGGGCGCGAAGCTCGACCGCGTGCTGCGCGATGGCCCGCGCGCCCTGCTCGATCGCGGTATCGGAACCGAGGACGACGTCGATCACACAGAGTCGGGGGGCCGGCTCGAGGGCGCCGACCTCGACGCAGTTTCCCCCCGTGCCCACGAGCGCGGCTCCAGCCAGCTCGGGACCGTTGGGTCCGGCAACCACTTCATCGAAGTGCAGCGGGTCGAGCGAGTGTTCGACGAGGGGGCGGCCCGCGCCTACGGGCTCTCCCCCGGCCTCGTCACGGTCCTGATCCACTCGGGATCGCGCGGGCTCGGCCACCAGGTGTGCACCGACCACGTGAAGCTGATGGACGCCGCGCTGCCTCGGCACGGCATCGAGCTCCCCGACCGCCAGCTCGCCTGCGCCCCGATCGCCTCCGGCGAGGGCCGTCGCTACCTGGGGGCGATGGCCGCCGCCGCCAACTTCGCGTGGGCGAACCGGCACGCGATCGCGGATTCCGTTCGCCGGGCGATAGGCGAGGTGCTCGGCTCCGACGTCGCCGACCGCACGCGCCTCGTGTACGACGTCGCGCATAACGTCGCCAAGCTCGAGCCGTACCACGGCCGGGAGCTGTGCGTGCACCGCAAGGGGGCCACCCGCGCCTTCCCTCCCGGCCATCCCGAGATACCGGCCGAGTACGCCGTCGCCGGCCAGCCGGTGTTCATCCCCGGCAGCATGGGGACCTCGAGCTTCGTGCTCGCGGGCCGCGAGGCCTCGATGCGTCGCTCCTTCGGCACCACCTGCCACGGGGCGGGCCGGCGGATGAGCCGCACCCGCGCCCGAAAGCAGGTCGGTGGCACGGAGCTGCGCCGTGAGCTCGAGGCCGACGGCATAACGGTCCGCTGCCCCTCGAACCGCGGCCTCAGCGAGGAGGCGCCGTTCGCCTACAAGGACGTCGAGGTCGTCGTAGACGTGGTCGAGCGCGCCGGCCTCGCCGCGAAGGTGGCTCAGCTCCGCCCGATCGGCGTCGTCAAGGGCTAGCCGTCGAGGGTCGCCTCGGCCTCGATCTCGACCTTCCAGCGTGGGTCGAGGAAGCCCGTCACCACGACCATTGTGGACACCGGCCTGACCTCGCCGAAGACGGCGGCGTGAGCTGCGGCGATCGCGTCCGCGTCCTCGGCGCTGGTGATGAATATGCGAGTGCGGACGACGTGCTCGGCCCCGGCGCCCAGCTCGCGAAGCGCCTCGACGATGATCTCGAAGCAGCGCCGGGCCTGGACCTCGGGATCCGGATCACACGAGCCGTCCGGCCAGATCGGCGCCGTGCCGGAAACCCACGCCCGGCCCCCGACGCGAACTGCACGAGAGATCCCTACCTTCGGCTCGTAGGGAGAGCCTGAGGAGACTCGTTGCCTTTCCATGCGGTGGAAGTGTGCCCTGATGCGGTCGCGCCCGCGGCTCCGGCAAGCGCGCGAGCGCCGCCGACCCTAAACCCCGGCAGGCGCGCCCCGCGGCGTAGGCGATCCGAGGCGGGCCGGCAGGAACGCCGTCGCGACGACGACCACGCCGAAGGCGATGCTTCGCAGCACGATGCCAAGCGCGTCGGCGCCGATCGGGTCACCGAAGACGAGCACCCCACCGCAGATCGAGGCGCAGTTGGCGGCGACCGAGGAGAGCGCGATCACCGAGATCGCGCCGCCGATCTGCAGGCCGCGAGCGAGGGCGAAGAAGGCGCCGACGCCGGCGATCAGCAATGCGCCAGACCACGGGCTGACGATGCTGAGCGGGTCGCCGGGGACCGTCCCGGTGAGCGCCTTCACCGAGACGTTGGCGACCCCGAGCAGCAGCCCGGCTGCGACGCCCAGGAGCGGCCCGCGTGAGCTGCCGAGCGGGCCGACGCGTCCCGGACAGGAGCAGCAGCGCGCCGACGCCGACCGCGCCGGCCTCGAAGGCGATCATCGCCGCGAGCGAATAGTCGCTCGAGCCGTGCGCCGCCTGCGGCACCGTCGCGCCGAGAAACGCCAGACCGGCGGCGATCAGCCCGAGCCCCAGCCACTCGCGGCGGCTCACCTTGAGCCCGAACCAGCGCTGGGCCAGGTAGGCCAGCAGAACGATCGAGCCCGAGATCACGGTCTCGACGAGCGACAGGGGCGCGAGCCCGAGCGCCGCGACGTGCAGCCCCCAGGCGCCGGCCCCGACGGCGAAGCCGATCGTCCACCAGCGGGAGCGGAACAGCGCCACCGCGCTGCGCAGCGGGTGCACGATCCGCACATCCGGTGCCGCCACGGCCCCACGGTGCTTGCAGAGCATGGCAACGTTGGTCGCCAACGCACAGGCCAGGGCGAGGAGGATGCCGAGTTCGATCATGGGTTCAACTCAGGTGCTCGCGCATCCGCTCCATGGCCTCGGCGAGGCGCTCGTCGGGCGTCGTCAGCGAGATGCGGAAGAAGCCCTCGCCGCTCGGCCCGTACATCGACCCGGGCGAGACCACCACCGCGGCCTCCTCGAGCACGAGCTCGGCGAACGAGGTCGACGTGTGGCCCTCGGGGACCGGCGCCCAGACGTAGATCGTCCCCTTGGGCGGCTCGACCTCGCACCCCGATCTCGCGCAGCGCGTCCCGACGACCAGGTCGCGGCGGCGGGCGTAGATCTCGTTCATCTCGCTCGATCGGCCTTGCGCGGCCCGGTGAGCGCCGCGGCGCCGGCGAGCTGGACCGCCTCGAACAGGCCCGAGTCGACGTTCGTCTTCAGGCGCCAGTAGGTGGCGATCGCGTCGGCGTTGCCGAGGATCGCCGCGCAGCGCCAGCCGGTCATGTTGAAGCCCTTGGAGAGCGAGAAGACCTCGACCCCGACCTCCTTCGCGCCGGGCGTGGCGAGGAAGCTCGGCGCCACGTAGCCGTCGTAGGTGGTCTCGGAGTAGGCGTTGTCGTGGACGACGAGGACCTCGTGCTCGCGCGCCAGCTCGACCACGCGCTCGAAGAAGCCTTCGGGGACGACCGCGCCGGTCGGGTTGTTGGGGTAGTTGAGGAACATCAGCCGGGCGCGGACGAGCGCTCGTCGGGATCGCCGCTCCAGGTCGGGGACGAAGCCGAGCTCCGGGCACAAGCGGCATCAGCACCGCCTCGGCGCCGGCCAGCGCCGGCCCCGCCGTGTACACGGGGTAGCCCGGGTCGGCGGCCAGCGCGACGTCGCCGGGGTCGAGGAACGCGAAGCAGAGGTTGTAGATGCACTCCTTGGCGCCGATCGCCGGGATCACCTCGGTCTCGGGGTCGATCTCGACCCCGAAGCGGCTCGGCGTAGAAGGCGGCGCAGCGCGGCGCGGAACTCGTCGCGGCCGCGGTTGGTCGGGATAGCTGTGGTTGGCGGGATCCGCGACCGCCGCCTGCATCGCCTCGACGATGTGCGGGTAGGTGGGGCGGTCGGGGTCGCCGATCCCGAGGCTGATCACGTCGATCCCCGCCGCCTGCTTGTCGGCGACCCGCCGCTCCAGCTCGGCGAACATGTACGGCGGGCATCGCCTCGAGGCGCCGCGAGGGCTCGGTCAGCGAGCGCTTCGGGTCTCGGAGGTGGCCATCGAGGCGCCAGAGACTAGGGCGTCGCGTCAGCTAGGCGTTCTGGAGCCGTGCAAGCAGCTCGGGCGAGAGCTCGCCCGCGAACACCGGCTCGGCCGGCCCGGTCAGGACGCACGTCGAGCTCGTCGCTCACCTCGACCTCGAGCTCGCCGCCGTCCAGCCTGACGGTGATCGGGCTGCGGCGCCCGCGCAGAACGGCCGCGACCGCGGCGCCGCTCGCCCCGGTCCCGGACGAGAGCGTCTCCCCCACCCCGCGCTCGAAGATCCGCGCCCGGACCGTGCCGCCGTCGACGCGCGTGAACGAGACGTTGGTGCGGTTCGGGAACAGCTCGTGGCGCTCGATCTCGGGCCCGATCGCGGCGAGGTCGAGCTCCTCGACCTCGTCGCCGACCTCGATCACGCACTGCGGGTTGCCGATCGAGACGTGCTGGAAGCCCCACTCGCGCCCGCCGGCTGTCGAGCACCCCGGTGCCGTCGGGGCCGCCCGAGGGAAAGTCCTCCGAGGTCGCTGCTCGCCCGTCCCATCGTCGATCGCGCACGAGGTCGTCGGAGATGATCGTGGGCCGGATCTCGCCCGCCGCGGTGAGGATCGTGAACTCGTCCTCGTCCGTCCACCCCGCCGCGCCGCAGGTAGAGCGCCGCCTCGCGGGCGCCGTTGCCGGACAGCTCGGCCTCCGAGCCGTCGGGATTGAAGATCCGCAGCTCGGCGACATGGTCGCCGCTCGCCGGGCGCGACAGCAGCAGGATCCCGTCGGAGCCGACCCCGAAGTGCGGCGTCGCAGATCCGCCGCACGCGCTCCGGCGTCAGCTCCCAGGGCAGCGCGTCGCGCTCCACGATCACGTAGTCGTTGCCCAGCGCCTGCCACTTCTCGAACCTCATCGGCTGCTCGCAGCCTCGATGGTCGGAGCATCGGCGACGATCTCGTCCGCGACCTCGTCGTCGCCGCGCCCCGTGCGGTCGATCAGCTCGACGCCCGGCATCTTGCGCATCCAGGTGAGCTGGCGGCGCGCGTAGGCGCGCTGGGCGCGCTTCATCGCCTCGACGTCGCCGGCGAGGAGCTCGTCGAACCCGAGCGCGGCGCGGGCCGTGCGCGAGGCGCCCGCCGCGTCCGCGGCGCGAGCCTCCTCCGCGGCGCCCCGCGGCGACCATCTCGTCCACCCGCGCGTCGATGCGGCTTGCCAGCTCGTCGCGGTCGATCGACGAGGCCGACAGCAGGGTCGGGTGGCGCAGCCGCGCGGTCCACAGCTCTCCGCCGCCGGGCGGCGGCGGCTCGATGCCGGCGCGCTGGAGCTCGGCGAGGCGAGCGATCCGCTTGCGGTCGTTCGGGTGCACGTCGGCCGCGAGCTCCGGAGTCGAGCTCGGCGTGCAGCGCCTCGGGTCCGCGTTCGGCGATCTCGCGCTCGACCTGGTCCCGCAGCTCGGCCCGCACCGGCGGGCGCAGCTCCATGTCCGACGAGCGCGGCGCGCAGGTAGAGGCCCGTTCCGCCGACCACGATCGGCCTGCGGTCCCGCGGCAAGCAGCGAGTCGATCTCTGCACGCGCCAGCGCCGCGAAGCGCCCGGCGCTGAACTCCTCGCCGACCTCGGCGATCCCGATCAGCCGGTGCTCGAGCCGCGCGCGCTCGTCGCGGGTCGCCGCGCCGGTGAGGACCTCCAGGCCCCGGTAGACCTGGATCGCGTCGCAGCTGAGCGCCACCGGGTCCTCGCCCCGCTCCCGCAGCAGCTCGGCGACGGCGATCGCGACCCCGGTCTTGCCGACCGCGGTCGGCCCGAAGATCGCGAGGATCTCCATCCGGGAGCGCGTGCTCAGGGGACGCGGCTGAGCAGCCGTTCCTGGCCGGACAGCGTCGTCGACGTCGCGCCGGTGATCTCCACCTCGACGAGGTCGCCCGGGGCGGCCGTGCCGTCGAAGTTGACGGTCTTGTTGTGGCGGATGCGGCCGCGCAGCCGCGTCGGGTCGGTGCGGCTCGGCCCCTCGACCAGGACCTCCATCGTGCGGCCGACGAACCGCTCGGCGCGCTCGCGGGCCCGTCGCTGGACGACCTCCACGAGGCGCTGCATGCGCTCCCGCTTCACGGGATGGGGAACCTGGCCGCGATACTCGGCGGCGGGCGTGCCGCGACGCGGCGAGAACACGAAAGTGAACGCGCCGTCGTAGCCGACCTCCTCGACGACCTCCAGCGTCTCGGCGAAGTCCGCCTCGGTCTCGCCGGGGAAGCCGACGATGATGTCGGTGGTCAGGGCGGAGTCGGGGAGGTGCTCGCGGATCTGCGCCACGCGGTCCATGTAGCGGTCGCGGTCGTACGTCCGCCTCATCGCCTTCAGGATCCGGCTGGAGCCCGACTGCAGCGGCAGATGGATGTGCTCGCACAGCGCCGGCAGCTCGGCGTGGGCGCGGATCACGTCCTCGCGCATGTCCTTCGGATGCGGGCTCGTGTAGCGGATCCGGTCGATTCCGTCGACGGCGTCCACCTGGGCCAGCAGCTCGGAGAAGCGGATGCGCTGCTCGCGGGGCAGGTCGCGCCCGTAGCTGTTGACGTTCTGGCCCAGCAGGGTCACCTCGCGGACGCCGTCGGCGGCCAGCGCGCGAGATCTCCTCCACGATCTCGTCCGGCGAGCGGCTGACCTCGCGCCCCCGCGTGGAGGGCACGATGCAGTAGGCGCACACGCAGTTGCACCCCTGCGAGATCTGCACCCAGGCCTGGAACTCGCGCTCGCGCTTCATCGGCAGGTGCCCCGAGACGTCCTCGAACTCGAAGAAGCCCTGCGCGGTGATCGAGTCGGCGGTCAGGAACTCGGCCAGCTTGTGGATCTGGCCCGGGCCGAAGGCGACGTCGACGAACGGGAAGCGCTCGAAGACCTCGTCCTTCACCGACTGTGCCCAGCAGCCTCCGACCCCAACGATGCGCTCCGGGTCGCTCGCCCTTGAGGCGCTTGGCCTCACCGAGATGGGCGATGAAGCGGTTGTCCGCCGACTCGCGGATCGAGCAGGTGTTGAACAGGATCAGGTCGGCCTCGTCGCGGCCGGCGCACTCCTCGTAGCCGAGCGAGTCGAGCATCCCCTTCATGCGCTCGGAGTCGTGCTCGTTCATCTGGCACCCGAAGGTGGTGACGTGATATCGGCTGGGCATCGCTGGGAGCGTAGCGCCGACTACTTGACCGTCAGCGTGCCCTCCATGCCGCCCTCGCGGTGGCCGGGCACCGAGCAGTAGAACGTGTACTTGCCGGGGTCGAGGTCGGCCGAGACGTCCGTGCTGCCCTCGCTGACGAGATCGCTCTTGGCGACCTCGTCGCCGTCCTGCTCGATCGCCACGTCGTGCTCGATCGCCGCCGGGTTGTCGAAGTTGATCGTCACCTCGCCGGCCGCGGCGTCGAGCTGGTCGGTGTCGAACGCGAGGGTCCCGTCCTCGGGGGCGGACAGGTCGAGGCTCGACGCCCCGGTGGCCCCACCCTCCTCGGCGCCCTGCTGGTCGGCTCCTTGGGCGACTCGCCGGCCTCCTCGGCCTCCGTCTCGGTCTTCTGCTCCTCGGCCGCGGCCTCCTCGTTGTGCTCCTTCTGCTCCTCGCGCGCGTTGATCACCGCGGCGGTGGTCGTCCCGGCCACGAACACAATCAGCACGGTGGCGCCCGCGGCGAGCACCAGACGGGAGCCCGGGAAGCGCTCGTAGCGCAGTCCGATCACCGACACCGTCAGCGCGATCAGCACGAGCGCGATCCCGATCACGAAGAACGCCGTCTGCTCCATCAGTACACCAACCTGCCTGTCGCGTCGCCGACGTGTACGCCCTCGCCTGCCCTGTTGCCGTTGTGGCTCCGGCTCCGCGCCACCATCGTGTCGATCCTACCCCGCGTAGCTCGTCGAGCGGCTCTCGCGGATAACCGTGATCTTGATCCGGCCCGGGTACTCCATCTCCTTCTCCACCGCAGTGGCGATCTCGTGCGAGATCAGGGCCGCTTGCTCGTCGTCGACCTCACCCGGGTCGACCATCACCCGGATTTCGCGGCCGGCGCGCATCGCGAAGACCTTGTGGACGCCCGGGTGCCGCGATGCGATCTCCTCGAGGTCGCGCAGCCTGCCCACGTACTGCTCCAGCGACTCGCCGCGGGCGCCGGGCCGCGCGCCCGAGGCCGCGTCGACCGTCTGCACGATCACCGCCTCGACGGTTCGCGGCTCCACCTCGCTGTGGTGCGCCTCCATCGCGTGCGCCACGGCCTCGCTCTCTCCGTGGCGCCGGGCCAGCTTGCCGCCGACTAGCGCGTGCGAGCCCTCGACCTCGTGCGTCACAGCCTTGCCGATGTCGTGCAGCAGCGCCGCGCGTCGCGCGGTCTCGACCGAGGCCCCCAGCTCCTCGGCGATCAGGCCGGCGAGGTGAGCGCACTCGACCAGGTGGTCGAGGACGTTCTGGCCGTAGCTCGTGCGGTACCTGAGCTGCCCCAGCAGCTGGAGCAGCTCGGGGTCGAGCCGGTGAACCTTCGCATCGAGGACGGCGCGCTCGCCGTGCTCGACGATCTGGGTCTCGACCTCGGCTCGCGCCTGCTCGTAGGTCTCCTCGCACCAGCGCGGGATGGATTCTGCCGTCCGCTATCAGCCGCTCGAGCGTCAGCCGGGCGATCTCGCGGCGCACGCCGTCGAAGCTCGACAGCACGACCGCGGACGGCGTCTCGTCGATGATGAAGTCGACCCCAGTGAGGTTCTCGAGCGCGCGGATGTTGCGGCCGTCCCGGCCGATGATCCGCCCCTTCATCTCGTCGTTGGGCAGCTCGACGAGCCTCGTCGTCGTCTCGCTGGCGTGCGTCGCCGCGAGGCGCTGCATCGCCACGGAGAGGATGCTGCGCGCCCGGCGCTCCGCATCCTGCTTCGTCTCGTCCTCGAGCCGCAGCAGGCTGAGACCCGCCTGCTGGCGCGCCTCCGCCTCGACCTCCTTGATCAGAAGCTGCTTGGCCTGGGCCGCGCTCAGACCCGAGATCTGCTCCAGCTCCCGCCGCTGTACGCGCTTGGCTCGCTTCAGCTCGTCAGCCTGCTGCTCGACGTTGCGCTCTCGGTCCTCCAGCGCCTGCGTTCGGCGCTCGAGCTCCGCGACCTGAACCTTGATCGACTCCGCCTGGCGCAGCGCATGCTCCTCCATCCGCGCGATCTCCGCCCGCCGGGCGCGCAGCTCCTCCGTTGCACCCGGATCGGCCTCCACCTCGGCGGCCGGCGGAGGTGGCTCGACCGCCGCCGGGGGGGCGTCGGGTGGACTCTGCGCGGCTTCGCCTTCGGGCGTCTCGGCACGGCGGTGCCGGCCGAAGGGCCACAGTGCGCCTAGCTCCATTTCGTTTCATCTCCCCGGCCCGCGAGGGCCGATAGCTCGTTGTCGATCCGGGGACCGTCACGGACGGTCTTGGTGACCGCGGCGCTCGCAGACACGTCTGCCTCGCTGTTGCCGGGGATGCCGGTCACCCGCCTCCGAGAATGGGCAGTGCGGCGGGCCGGCAGCGCTCTGGGCGGTGGCCCGCCTCTAGCGGCAGGACCTCCTTTGCGCAAGGGCCCCTTGCTGGACGGCCAATCGAAGTTCTCTGCAATCAGTGTTCAAAGTGTTCAAACAGCCAAAGCGTCGTGTCACGAGCGGCACACGGCCGCCATGAATGATCGTAGTGGCAGGGGCCGGTTCTGGCAACCGCGGGCGCCGCAACTCGTCCGGGCCGCTACTCCGAATCGCGCTCGACGGCGCGGATCGCCTCGTGGGCGACCTCGTACGTGTAGCCCTTGCGGTTCAGGTACCCGAGCGCCCGGCCACGGTCCGCCTCGGAGCGCAGCGCCTGGCCGCGACGGACGAGCAGCGCGGCGGCGCGCTCCGACTCGGGCGCGTCGTCGGCGGCCAGGGAGGCCTCGATGTACTCGGGTGGGACCCCACGCTCCAGCAGCGTCGCACGGATCCGCTCCGCACCCCACCCCGCGAGCTCGCGCTTGTCCTCGGCGTAGCGACGCGCGAAGCGGGCGTCGTCCAGCTCGCCCAGCTCCTCGAGCCGGGCGACCACATCCTCGACCTCCTCGGCAGCGACGCCGCGCTCGGTGAGCCAGCGCGTCAGCTCGGCGATGCTCCGCTCCCGGCGCCCCAGCGCCTTGACTGCGAGCTCGAATGCCTCGTCGGACACCGCGGGCGCTCCGGGACCGCTATGCCGCCTTGCGCTCCGGCTCCTTCGGCTCCGCCTTCTTGGCGGCCTTCTTGGCGGCCTTGGCTTCCTCGGCGTCCGGCACCGCCTCCACGGGCACGGGGCCGGGGCGCTGGATCCCGAGCGCTTCGTAGATCTTGCTCTCCAGCTCCGCGGCGAGCTCGGGGTGCTCCGCGATGTACTGCTTCGAGTTGTTGCGGCCCTGGCCCAGCCGCAGGTCCCCGTAGGAGAAGAACGATCCGGACTTCTGGGCCAGGTCGTGCTCGAGCGCGAGGTCGAGCAGGCAGCCCGCCTTGGAGATGCCGGTCCCGTACTCGATGTCGAACTCGGCCAGTCGGAACGGCGCCGCCACCTTGTTCTTGACCACCTTCACCCGGCAGCGGTTTCCGACCGCCTCGGTGCCCTCCTTGAGCGTCTCGATGCGACGGATGTCGAGCCGCTGGCTCGAGTAGAACTTCAGCGCTCGGCCACCCGGCTGAGTCTCCGGGCTTCCGAAGCTGACGCCGATCTTCTCGCGAATCTGGTTCGTGAACACGCACACGGTCTTGGCACGATTGAGGTTCCCGGCCAGCTTGCGCAGGGCCTGCGACATCAGCCTCGCCTGGAGGCCGACCTGGGTCTCCCCCATCTGGCCCTCCAGCTCCACCCGCGGGGTCAGCGCCGCGACCGAGTCGATCGCGACGATGTCCACGGCGCCGGAGCGGACCAGGACGTCGACGATCTCGAGCGCCTGCTCGCCGTAGTCGGGCTGCGAGACCAGCAGCTCGTCGGTGTCGACCCCGATGCGGCGCGCGTAGATCGGGTCGATCGCGTGCTCGGCGTCGACGAAGGCGCAGATTCCCCCGCGAGCCTGGGCCTCGGCGATGATGTGGTAGACGAGCGTCGTCTTGCCAGAGGACTCGGGGCCGAAGATCTCCACGATCCTGCCGCGGGGAACGCCGCCGACGCCGAGCGCGATGTCGAGCGACAGCGCGCCGGACGGGATCGCCTCCACCTCGATCGCGCTCGAGTCGCCTAGCCGCATCAAGGAGCCCTGGCCGAACTCGCGCTCGATCTGGGTGAACGCTGCCTGCAGCGCCGCGTCCTTTGCCTTCGCGTCCTTGGCGCCGTTTTCCTTTGCCTTCAGGGGGGTCGCTTCTCGTCTGCCATGTCTAAGTCACCTTTCCGCCGCCGCTCGGCGGCAGCTCCAATTGCGCCACGGACTCGTACTCCGCGCCCGTGGGCCGGAGGTGCGAACGGTAGAGAGTGATTCGGACGCCTCGAAACGGCTCCAGCAGGGCTTCCGGGAGCGGCCCCGGCGGGTTCTCCACGCGCATCGGCGGGCCCCGACGCCGGCGTTTGCGGTCACCCTCGGCCCGCCGCTCGGGTCGCACGCGGGCGACGGTGAGGTGTGGCCAGAAATCGCGCTTCTCGGGCTCGTAGAAGCGCGCCTCGACGAGCCGCCGCTCGACCTCGGCCTGGAGCGCGATGGTCTCGTCGCTTTCCGAGTCGATCGCGTACAGCCTGGGGCGGCTCCGCGGAACCGGGACCGGATCCGCGAGCAGGCGGACCCACGGCGGCTTCGCCTCGAAGCCCACCGCGGCCTCGGCGATCGCGTCGATCGCGCGCTCCGGGTGGTAGCCGAGGAAGGCGAGCGTGATGTGCAGGGTCTCGGCGCGCGAGGGCCGCAGGCTCTCGTCCACGAGCTCCTCGCGCTGCCAGGCCGCCACGCCCTCCAGTACCGCTTCGGGCAGGTCGAGAGCCACGAACAGCCGCGCCCGCGGGCTCTTCAGCCGCTCCTTTGCCATCCGCCGCAAGCTACGCGAGCGATTCGCGCGGGACAAGGCACGAGGGCTCCGGATGTGTGCCTCCCGTCGCGCGCGGCGCGCGTAGACTCGCGCGGCGCGTGAGCCGGGACCTGCCACACGTCGATGGGGTCGAGCATCGATTCCTCGAGCTGCGGGGCCTGCGGGTCCATGTCGCCGAGGCGGGCGAGGGCGAGCCGCTCGTGATGCTGCACGGGTGGCCGCAGCACTGGTACGAGTGGCGCCATCTGATCCCCTCGCTGGCCAAGCGCTACCGGGTGATCTGCCCCGACCTGCGCGGCCTCGGCTGGACGGACGCACCCCCGAGCGGCTATGAGAAGGAGGAGCTGGCGAGCGACGTCCTGGCGCTGCTCGAGCTACTGGGGCTGGACCGCGTGAAGCTCGTCGGCCACGACTGGGGCGGGTGGGTCGGATTCCTGATCTGCCTGCGTGAGCCCGAACGTGTGGAACGCTACCTGGCGCTCAACATCCTCCCGCCCTTCGTCCCGCTCGAGGCCCGGCGCCTGCTCTCGATATGGCGGCTGTGGTACCAGTGGGTGATCGCCGCGCCGGGCCTCGGAGCGTGGGCGGTGCGGCAGATGGCCTCCGGGAGCAATCCGGTCTCCCGCTGGGTGGGCGCCGGCCCGAGGGCGTGGAACGACGAGGAGCGTGAGAGCTTCCTGGACCAGCTTCGCGAGCCCGAGAGAGCGCGAGCGAGCGTCCAGTACTACAGGGCGTTCCAGCTCCGCGAGATCGGGCCGCTGATCCGCGGCCGCTATCGGCGACGGCGGCTCTCGACGCCAACCCTGGCGCTGTTCGGCACCGGGGACCGGGCGATGAGCCCGCGGGCGCTCGAGGGGTCGAGGCGGTACGCGGAGGACATGCGGGTGGAGCTGTTCGACGGCATCGGACACTTCATCGCCGACGAGCGCCCTGATCTGGTGCTGGATCGGGCGCTGTCGTTCTTTGGTGAGTAGGCATAGCGCGGGCGGACCACGGCGGCAATAAGGGAGCGAGTAGGAGAGAGGCCTCCGGCACCGTCGATAACCGCACCTCGATTCCCGCCGCACCGCGAGAGTGCAGTTTGCCTCGTATGGCGAGGTGAACTCACCTCCGACCCGCGGAGATCGCCGAGTGTGCATTCTCGACGCCCTCTGCCCCCTACCCAGCCCACCCGGCCCGGTCCCCGGCTCGCCCAGCGGCTGGGAGCGCTCGAGCACCTGCCCGACGCTCACAGCGGTGGCTCCTCGCCGCGCAGCAGGTGCAGCAGCAGATGCATCGCGACCGCGACGGAGCGGTCGCGGACGTCGGCTCGCTGCCCGGGCAGCACCGGATCGCGGGCGATCGTACGTCCGCCCGACCCCTTGGCACAGAAGCACACGTAGCCGACGGGCTTGTCCTCGCTCCCCCCCTCCGGGCCCGCGATCCCGGTGATCGCGCACGCCACGTCGGCGCCGAACCGGTCGATTGCGCCGTCCGCCATCGCCTCGGCGACCTGGGGGGAGACCGCTCCGTGCTCGGCGATCAGCTCCTCGGGAACGCCCAGCAGGTCGGTCTTCGCCGCGTCCGAGTAGGCGACGATGCCTCCCGCGAGGTACTGCGACGCGCCCGAACGATCCACCAGACGCGCCGCGAGCCGGCCGGCCGTGATCGATTCCGCGAGTCCCAGGCGCCTTCCGGCCAGCAGGCTCGCGACCTGGTCGTCCACCGAGGTCCCGTCCTCGCTGAATACGAACCGACCCTGCCGCTCGACGATCGCCTGCCGCAGCCTCCGCGAGAGCTCCTCGTCCTCGGGACGGTGGCGAATGTCGACGACCAGCTCCGCCTGGCGGAGGCAGGTCGTGATTTCCAGCGGCGAAAGGTCCATCTCCCCCTCGATCTCGCGCAGCGACTTGGCGAGCTCGGACTCCGGGATCCCGAATATCCGCAGCGTCTCCGTCCGGTACACGGTGGCGCCCTCGAGCACGGACCGCACGGGCTCGGTGTCGAGCGCCTGGGGCCACATCGCGTGGAGCTCGCGCGGCGGGCCGGGGAGCACGATCACGACGCTGCCGTCGGCGGGGACGACGAGCCCCGGGGCGGTGCCGACGGGGTCGATCGTCGTCGCCCCGTCCGGGACCATCGCCTGCTTGCGATTCGCATCCCGCAGCGCCTCGCGGTCGAACCTCATCCGGCGCGCGAAGGACCGCAGGATCGCCGCGATCTTCTGCTCCATTCCCTCGTCGAGGACCAGCTCGCGGCCCGCGAACCGGCCCACCACCTCGGCGGTCAGGTCGTCCGCGGTCGGCCCGAGCCCGCCGCTCGTGACGATCAGGCCCACGCCCTGGGCGGCGAGAAACCGCAGTGCCGCCTCGAGGTCGTCGGGGCGATCGCCCACGGTGACGATGTGGGCGACGTCGACGCCGGCCTCCTCGAGTCGCTCCGAGATCCACGGCCCGTTGCGGTCGCTGATCCGTCCCGTCAGCACCTCGGTCCCGGTGACCACGATGCCGCCCCTCACGCTCACGGGCACAGCGCGCCGGTAAAGGTGGTCTCCTTGATGCCCGCCGGCGTCACCGTGTAGGCGACCGGCTCGGAGGAAGGCGGTGTCCGGGCCTCCTCGCCGTTCAGCATGACCTGCGCGGCCCCGGGGTTGAGCTCGAGCTTGAACTTCTTCGACACGTAGGGCCCGTCCTCTGTCCCAGCGGTCAACAGCTGGTTGGGCACGAGCACCTGTCCCTGATCGTCGACCAGGCACGCCTGGACGTCCGAGCGGGCGACCAGCTTGACCGTCGCGGTCTTCGGCGGCTCCGCGACCTTCGCGTCCGCCGACCCGGAGCTCGAGTTACCGCGCTGCTTTCGGCCCTGCTCCTGACGCTTCCCCTTGCCCGAGCGCGGCTCGCCGCCCTCGTCCTCACCGCCGGTCGTCAGCCCGACCACCAACAGCACGGCCACGACACCGGCGATCACCGCAGCGACGATCACCCGCCCCCATATCGGGCGCCGCGGAGCGCCATCCGGCCTGTGGCCACGCAGAAGCGGCTCGGGCAACTCGTACGTCGTCGTGGGCGGCTCCTCGTGGCGGCGGCGGTATTCGTCCACCAGCACGTCGCCGTCCAAGCCGAGAAGGTCCGCGTAGGCGCGGATGAAGCCGCGGGCGTAGGCGGGCGCGGGCAGAACGTCCCACTCCTCGTCCTCCAGCGCGCGCAGGTACTTGATCCGGATCTTCGTCCGGGCCTCGACCGTCTCCAGGTCGATCTCCTGGCGCATGCGCGCCTGGGTGAGAACGGAGCCGATCTCGAGCGGCTGGTCGCTTCCGGGCTGAGTCGCCATCGGCGACCCCTATTGTCGCGGGGCCTTACTCCTCGGGGGTCGTCCCCGACCCGCCGTGGGCGCTGACTGGCTCCGGCTCAGCCTCGGGCGCCCCGTCTTGCTCGCGGTCGTGGTGGGAGTCGAGCCGCTCCAGCATTCGCGGCAGCTCGCCCTCGGAGACCAGCACCTGGCGCGGCTTCGATCCCTCGTAGCCCGAGATGACGCCGCGGCGCTCGAGCATGTCGATCAGCCTCCCGGCCCGCGTGTATCCCACGCGCAGGCGCCGCTGGATCATCGATACCGACGCGGTCTGGGTGGAGACGACCATGCGCACGGCCTCGCGGAGCAGGTCGTCCTGGTCGGGTGACAGCTCGCCTTCGCCCTCCCCCTCCGCAGAGTCGGGCTGGCCCTCCAGCAGCTCCTCGACGAACTCGGGCTCGCCCTGGCGGGACCAGTGCTTGGTCAGCTTCGCAATCTCGTCCTCGGTCACGAAAGCGCCCTGGATGCGCTGCAGCTTCGATGTCCCGGCGGGGCGGAACAGCATGTCTCCCTGGCCGAGCAGGGTCTCCGCTCCGCCCTGGTCGAGGATCACGCGGGAGTCGACCTGGGAGGCGACGGCGAACGCGATCCGGGCGGGAATGTTGACCTTGATCGTTCCGGTGATCACGTCGGTCGAGGGACGCTGGGTCGCGAGCACGAGGTGGATGCCCACCGCGCGCGACTTCTGGGCCAGGCGGATGATCGAGTCCTCGACCTCGGAGGGGGCGACCATCATCAGATCGGCGAGCTCGTCGATCACGCACAGGACGTGCGGCAGCGGCGGCTCGCCCACCTTGCGACGGGCGCGGTTCAGCTCCACGAGGTTGCGCGCGCGGAGCGCGCCCATGACCTCGTAGCGCGACTCCATCTCGCCGATCAGGTTGGCGAGCACGTTTGCGGCGAGCCGTGGCTGGGTCACGACCGGCGTCAGGAGGTGTGGGATCTGCTCGTAGTGGTTCAGCTCGACCCGCTTCGGGTCGACGAGCACGAAGCGGACCTCGTTCGGCGACGCCTGCAGCAGGATCGAGCTGAGAATCGCGTTGATGCAGCCTGACTTCCCCGATCCCGTGGTCCCGGCGACGAGGACGTGGGGCATCTTCGCGAGGTCGGTCCACACCGCGTGTCCCGCAATGTCCTTGCCGAGCCAGCCGACGATCGGCGACGAGCCCTTGGGGCGCCCCTGGTAGATGTCGCCGAGCCGCACGATGCGGCGGCGCTGGTTCGGCACCTCGACGCCGATCGCCTGTTTGCCGGGGATCGGGGCGAGGATGCGGATGTCGGTCGAGGCGAGCGCGTAGGCGAGGTCGTCCTTGAGCTGGGTGACCTTGGTGACCTTGGTGCCCGGCGCGAGGCGAAGCTCGTAGCGGCTGACATGCGGCCCGATAACCGTGCCGACGATCTCGGCGTCGACTCCGAAGTGCCCCAGCGTCTCGAGCAGCGCGCGGCCGACCGTCTCGCGGTCGCGGGTGTCGGGGCCGGGGTCGTGCCCTCCCTGCTCGAGCAGCTCGGTGGACGGCGGCTCGTAGTCGATCTCGTCGGACTCGGTGACCTCGCTGCGGCGCTCGCCCTGCGGGGTGCGGGCGACCTCGATCTCCTCACGCGGCTCGGGCGGCTCTCCGGGACGATCGTCCTCGGAGGCGTGAGCGTCGAGCGGCGCGTCGAAGCTCATCGGCACCGGTGCGCCGTCGCCGTCCGTCGCCGGCTCGGTGACCGCGATGTCTCCGGTCTGCGCGTCGTCGCCGTCCTCGTCCTCGGGGCCGAGCAGCTCGGTCGCGATCGGCTCGGTGGAGGCCACGCGCGTCAGGACGTGCTCGGAGTCGGGATCGGCGTGCCGTCGGCGTCCCGTCTCCCGTACAGCTGTCGCCAGGTCGCGCGCCCCGTCCCGAGCGCGGCCGCTCGCATCCATCGTGGTGCGGATCAGCCCCGCGACGGTGCTTCCGCTGAGCAGCAGCAGCCCCGCGACCAGCAGCAGCACGGAGATGATGTGCGCGCCGATGCGCTGGAACAGGGTTGTCGTCGCCCAGTACAGGGTCTCGCCGAGGATCCCGCCGTGGTCGCTGAAGAAGTCGGGGTCGAAGTACTGACCGTGGCGGCTCGGTGGCCCGTCCGGCCCCAGGCCCGCCGTCTGGGCCGCGTAGGCGAGCAGCAGCGACGCCAGCACGCACACGGCGCCCGCGTTGACCGCGCTCGGCGAGGTCATGAACGGACGCAGCACCAGGGCGACACCCGCCGCGGCTATCGCGACCGGCACCAGCGTGGCGCATGCACCCGCCACGTAGGCGAGCGCGTCCGCGGAGGCGGCGCCGACCCGGCCACCGTCCCAGCCCAGGTACAGCACGCAGAAGAGGTAGGTGGCCACGGCGACGAGCGCCAGCCCGATCAGGTCGAGATAGCGCTGCTCGATCCCGGCGATCCCGCCCCACCCGTCGGGCGCGCGCCGCGCCCGCGTCTGCTTGCCTGGAGTCGTGCCCCGCTTGGACGTGCGCCGACGCGCGGGCTTGCGACCACGCGTGCTCGGCTTCGATCTTTCGAACACGTACGTGGACTTCGACGCCTGCGGAGCCACCCCTGCGCGCCTAAAAGGTCGATAAAGCCGCTGCGTGGCGCGGATCGGGCGCTCTAACCTAAGTGGTCATGGTCACTAGCGAGGTCGCAACCGGTCGCGTGCTGGTCGTCGAGGACGACGCCGAGATCGCGGACGTGCTGCGACGCTTCCTGCGCCAGGAGGGTCACGAGGTGCGGACCGCGGTCGACGGCGAGGAGGCGCTCCCGGCGGCCTCGGAGTTCGTCCCCGACCTCGTCATCCTCGACCTCGGCCTCCCCGGGCTCGACGGCGTCGAGGTGTGCCGGCGGCTGCGCGCGAGCGGCGACGTCCCGATCCTGATCCTCACGGCGCGCACCGAGCTCGACGACCGCGTCGAGGGACTCGACAGCGGCGCCGACGACTACCTCGTGAAGCCGTTCGAGCGCCAGGAGCTGCTGGCGCGGATCCGCGCCCTGCTGCGGCGGCGGCCACCTCGCGGCAGCGCCTCGCTGACGGTCGGCGACCTGCGTCCTCAATCCCGACACGCGCGAGGTCACCCGCGGCGATCGCCGCGATCGAGCTCACCAACCGCGAGTTCGAGCTGCTCGAGTACCTGATGCGAAACGAGCGCCTGGTCATCTCCCGCGAGCGCCTGCTCGAGGAGGTGTGGGGCTACGACCCGATGGCGATGACCAACACGATCGACGTCTTCATCTCCAACCTGCGCCGCAAGCTCGAGGCCGGCGAGCGAGCCGCGCATCCTGCACACGAAGCGCGGCGCGGGCTACGTGCTGCGCGACTGAGCTCGATGCCGCTGCCGAGCGCATCGGGCATCGTCCAGCGCGCGGTGGCGACGCCGCCAGGGCTGGCCGGTGCGGTGGCGCCTCGCCGCCGTCTCGGCGGCGTTGACCCTGGTGATCCTGCTCGGCTTCGCGCTCGTCGTCGGCCGCCTGACCAGCAACAAGCTCGAGCGACGACTTCCGGGACGACCTGCGCAGCACCGCGGGCGAGCTCGCGTTCGAGATCCAGCGTCGCGGACCGACCACGGGAGTCGGACTGCAGCCCGACCTCGAGCAGGTCGCGATGGCCGAACGAGCCCGGCGTTCGGGTCGTCGACCAGTCGGGGCAGGTCGTACGGACAGCCACCAACTCGCCGACCTCGGCGCCCCCGAGCCCGGAGTCCATCCAGACCGTCGGGCCGCTACGA
Source organism: uncultured Thermoleophilia bacterium (assembly GCA_963754225.1). Taxonomy (GTDB): domain Bacteria; phylum Actinomycetota; class Thermoleophilia; order Solirubrobacterales; family 70-9; genus DASPWW01. The sequence goes on along the minus strand of CAVWEV010000015.1, from coordinate 75,225 downwards.
GGTCGCGACCGCGCCGATCGCGACCAGCGAGCTCGGGCTGCCGACCGTCTACGTCCAGTACGCCCGCGACCACAACGACCTCCAGACGACGATCGACCGGCTGTGGCTCTTCCTCGGCGCGGGGGTCCTCGTCGGCACCCTGCTCGCCTACCTCGCCGGGCTCGCGGTCGCCGGCCGCGCGATGCGCCCGATCGCTTCGCTGACCGCGGCCGCGCGTGAGATCGCCTCGACCCGCGACCCCTCACGCCGCATCCCGCGCCCGACCACCGACGACGAGGTCGCCGAGCTCGCGGCGCACCCTCGATCAGATGCTGCGCTCGCTCGACGCAGGCGCGCATCCGAGACCGAGCAGGCGATGCAGCGCCAGCGCGAGTTCGTCGCCGACGCCTCGCACGAGCTGCGCACGCCGCTGACCAGCATCCTCGCCAACCTCGAGCTGCTCCAGGCCTCGCTCGAGAAGGCGGGCGACGACGAGGACCGCGCCGCGGTCGGCTCGGCGCTGCGCTCCTCGAAGCGCATGAGCCGGCTCGTCTCCGACCTGCTGCTGCTCGCCCGCGCCGACGCGGGGCGCGCCGAGCGCGCGGCACGACTGCGATCTCGCCGAGATCGCCGCCGCGGCCCTAGCCGAGGTCGAGCCGGTCGCCGGCGCGCGCACGCTGTCGCATCGAGCGCCGACGGCCGGTGACGGTCGACGGCAACCCCGACGAGCTCCACCGCATGGTCCTCAACCTGCTCGACAACGCCGTCCGCCACACGCCCGACGGCACCGAGGTCGAGCTCGAGGTCGCGCGGCGAGGACGGCCTCGCCGTGCTCGAGGTCTCCGACGACGGACCCGGGATCCCCGCCGGGATGCAGGATCAGGTGTTCGGCCGCTTCGTTCGCGGCAGCGGGCCCCGCCGACCAGGCCGCCGGCGACGGGACGGGGCTCGGCCTCGCGATCGTCGACGCCGTCGCGACCTCGCACGGCGGCGGCGCGGAGGCCGGCAGCTCGGCGCAGGGCGGCGCACGGTTCACCGTGCGCCTGCCCGCGCTCGACGCGGAGCCTCGTCGCACCGCGCTCGCCGAGCACGGCTGACGTTCGTCCGCGAGCACACGCCGCCGCGCATCGCGGCTACTCCTCGGTCAGATGGACGACGCTGAACCAGTTCCCCGAGTTGTCGCGCATCGTTGCCTCGATGCCGTACGCGCGCTCGCCGGGCTCCGACAAGAAGGTCACGCCGCGCCCGCGGAGATCGTCGTAGGTCTTCTTGACGTCGTCGGTTCGGAGGACGCCGGGTCCCAGGGCCCCCTTCGCTATCAGCTCCTTGACCTGCCCGGCCGTCTCCTGTCCACCGCGGGCGGACCGGGCTCGAACAGGATCAGCTGGAGTCCGCTCGCTCGGGAGGTACGGTCAACCAGCGGAAATTGTCCAGCTTCGCGTCCGTGTGTACCTCGCAGCCGAGCTTCTGCGTATAGAACTCGAGCGCCTCGTCCTGGTCGAGGACGCAGATCGTGGTGTGGGAGAGCATGTCGATCCTCGCTGTGCCTCCTGGGTCGGTTGCGCGAGCCACGCTAGCCCGAGCGACGCGAGCCCGCTTATCCAAAACTGCTCGATTGCACCGGCCGCGTGTGCATGAGAGCGAAGCACCCGGATCGGAGGCCTCCCGTTCGCCCTCCACCGCCGCGCGTACCGGCTCGGTGCCGCCGACCAGTCCGGAACCCCGTGCTGAAGGAGCCGAGGCCGCGAAAGCCCACCTCGAGGCTGACCTCCGTGACCGAGATCTCGGTCTCGCGAAGCAGCTTCTTGGCGCGCTCGATCCGCCGCCGCAGCAAGTACCGGTGCGGTGGCTCTCCGAAAGCGCGCTTGAAGCTGCGGCTGAAGTGCGCCGGCGACGCGAACGCCTCCTCGGCGATCCGTGTCACGTCGAGCGGCTCGGCGTAGCGCCGGTCGATCAGGTCCTTGGCGGCACGGAGGTGGACGTAGGTGGGGATCGACGATGTGCCGCCGGGCATCGACACGCTTGTATCACGACGACCTGGTCATGGGCGTGAAAGCGATCGTTAAGGGCTCCTTTAGCAACCCCTCGTACTCTGCCGACGGATGAGACAAGGGCCCGTCGTGCCCCTCCCAAGCGTGGTTCGACGGTGTCCCATGGCCAGCCTGAGCCAACGGCCCGCCGGGGTTTCCCCTCCCTGACCCCGGCGGGCCACTTCTTTTCTCGCCACGGATAGGGTCTCGACCGCATGGGAATCATCAGATGGATTCTGTTGGGGTTGTTCGCCGGCTCGATCGCGCGCGCGGTCATCCCCGGTCGAGACCGAGCCCGGCGGGTGCATCGGCACGACCGCCGTCGGCGTCCTCGGGGCGCTGATCGGCGGGTTCATCGCGACCGCGCTCGACATCGGCAGGATCGAGGACTTCTTCGACCTCGGGACATGGCTGATCGCTATCGGCGGCTCGATCCTGCTGCTGCTGCTGATCAGCGCGGTCGCGGGCCGGCGCAGCATCTAGGCCCAGCGAGGCGCGCGCACGGATCGAGCCCTCTCGGCTACTCGATCTCGAACTCCTGCACCTGCCCAGGTCGTAGTGGGTCTTGCCGCCGCCCGGCCGGAATCGGACAGACCATCGCGTAGCTGCCCGGCTCGAGCGGCCCCTTCACCTGGCCGTCTTCGTCTCTCCCGGCTTGGCCTCGACGGAGGCTGAATACCTCCTCGCCGAGCCCTTCTCGCCCTCGAGCTCGAACGCCTCGTCGAGGTGAACCCCTCGTTGATCCGCGCGAAGATCAGCACGTGCGGCAGCTTTCCCTCGTTCTGAGCGTGACCTCCTGCGTGTCCGCCGTCGGCGTGGCCGAGAGATCGAACTGAGTACTCCTTCGCCGTCACCGTGACGTCGGTCGCCGAGGCCTCGTCGCTCGCCCGAGTCGTCGTCATCGTCCCCGCCGCACGCGCCGGCGACCGCCAGGGCGAACGCCCCGAGCGCGACGACAAGGCTCCGAGACAGACGCCGTCGACCCAGGTTGATGCGATCGCACTATGACTCCCTGTAGCTATTGTTCTTCCCTGAGGAGGTCACAGCTCCGCCACGACCTCCCCAAACGCACCGCCACGTTAGCGCATTGACCGGGCGCCGTCGGCCCCCGCGTTCGCCCTAGACCTCGACGACGACCGGAAGGATCATCGGACGGCGCCGCAGGCGCTCGTAGACGAACTCCGCGACGTCGTCGTGGAGGTCCTCCTGGAGCAGGCCGACCTCGCGGACCTCGTCGCTGGCCGCGTCGGCCAGCGACGTCTCCACTACCCCGCGCAGCTCCTCGACGCAGCCCGTCGGCCTCCTCGACGAACGGAACGCCTCGGAAGATGACCTCGGGCGCGCGCCACCGAGCTGCCGTCGTCGGACGAGATCGTCGCGACGACGATGAACACGCCGTCGGCCGACAGCATCCGGCGGTCGCGCAGCGCGACGTCGTCGGGATCGCCGATGTCGACGCCGTCGACGAAGATCATCCCCGCGTGGACGTCGTCGCCGAACCGCGCCTCGCCCCCGCTCGTGGATCTCGAGCGCGACCCCGTTGCGGCCCTTGAAGATCCGCTCCGGCTCGATCACCGACCGACTCGGCCAGCTGGGCGTGGAGGTGGAGGCGCTTGTGGTCGCCGTGGAAGGGGAACACGAACCGCGGCTTGGTCAGGTTGAGCATCAGCTTCAGCTCCTCCTGCCAGCCGTGGCCCGAGGCGTGGATCGGCGCGTCGCGCGCGGTGATCACCGACGCCCCGATCTGGAAGATCCGGTCGATCGTCTCGTTGACCGAGCGCTCGTTGCCGGGGATCGGCGTCGCCGAGAAGATCACGGTGTCGCCGGAATGCAGCTCGACGTCGGGATGGTCCCCGTGCGCCATCCGCCGCAGCGCCGACAGCGGCTCGCCCTGGCTGCCGGTGGACAGCGCGACGACGCGCTCGTCGGGGAAGTCCTGGATCTCCTTCGGCGGGATCAGGAGCCCGTCGGGCGCCGACGCGAGCCCGAGGTTGCGGGCGATGTTGAAGTTCTTGCGCATCGAGCGCCCGACCAGCGCGACCTTGCGGTCGAGCTGCGGCGGCGGCGTCGATCACCTGCTGGACGCGGTGGACGTTGGACGCGAAGCTGGTGACGACGATCCGGCCGCTGACAGCGCGAGAACGACCTCCAGCAGCGCCGGGCCGACGCTCGACTCCGACGGCGCCATCCCGGGCGCGGTCGGCGTTGGTCGAGTCCCCGCACAGGCACAGCAGGCCCTCGCGGCCCGAGCTCGGCGAGCCGCGAGACGTCGGCCGGCTTGCCGTCGACGGGCGTCTGGTCGAACTTGTAGTCGCCCGTCACCAGCACCGTCCCGAGCGCCGTCGTCACGCGCGACGGCGCACGAGTCGGGGATCGAGTGCGACATGTGGACCAGCTCGAGCCCGAACGGGCCGGCCTCGATCGGGTCGCCCGCGTCGAGGACCTCGAGCGGCGCGTCGCGGATCTTGTGCTCCTCGAGCTTCGAGCGCACCAGCCCGATCGTCAGCGCGCCGCCGTAGATCGCCTCCGGCATTCCCGACCTCGCGCAGCACGTAGGGCAGCGCGCCGACGTGGTCCTCGTGGCCGTGCGTGAGCACGATCGCCTCGATGTCGCCCGCGCGCTCGCGCAGGTAGGTGAAGTCGGGCAGCACGAGGTCGATCCCGAGCATCTCCGAGGTCGGGAACATCAGCCCGGTGTCGACGACCACGATCCGGCCGTCGTGCTCGAGCACGGTCATGTTCTTGCCGATCTCCCCCAGCCCGCCCAGGGGAAGGATCCGCAGCGGGGAGCTCACCCGGCGCTGGCGGCCAGTAGTCCCTGGCGCTCGAGGGCGGCGCGCACCGCGGCGCGTTGCTCGCTCGTCGGCCTCGACCATCGGCAGCCGCAGCCGCGCCGCCGATCACCCCGAGCATCTCGAGCCCGGCCTTGACCGGGATCGGGTTGGAGGTCACCGTCGAGCGCCTCGTACACCCCGTGCAAGCCGGACTCGATCTCGCGCGCGCGGTCGAGCTCGCCGGCGATGGCCGCGTCGTACACCTCGCGCATCTCGGGGCCCGACCAGATGCGAGGCGACCAGGATCCCCCCGGTCCCCCCCGAGCTCGAGGCAGCGCAGGAAGATCTCGTCGTTGCCCGCCAGCACGTCGAGACCCTCGATCGGCCCCAGCTCGTCGTTGTTCGCCTGCTTGACCGCGACCACGTTGTCGATTCGCGCCAGCTCGGCGAGCAGGTCGGGCGGCAGGTTGATCACGCAGCGCGAGGGGATGTTGTAGAGGACGACCGGAGTGTCGCCCGCCGCCTCGGCCACGGCCTCGAAGTGGGCGCGCAGGCCGGCCCGGTTCGGCTTGTTGTAGTACGGCGTCACGACGAGCACGGCGTCGGCGCCGGCCTCGACCGCGCGGCGGGTGAGCTCGACAGAGTGGCGGGTGTCGTTGGAGCCCGTGCCGCAGATCAACGTCAGCTCCTCGCCGAGCTCGCTCCGGACCGCGCGCAGCAGCTCGCAGCTTCTCGTCGTCGGCGAGGGTCGGGGACTCGCCCGTGGTCCCGGCGAGCACGAGCCCGTGCGAGCCGTGCGTCGGCCAGGTGTCGCGCGAGCCGGCGCGCGCGCCTCGACGTCGAGACGCCCGTCGTCGTCGAACGGCGTCACCATCGCCGTGATCACGCCCGAGATCGTCGCCATCGCGCCGTAGTTTAGGCCGGCTGCTCCGGCGAAGACAGGCGGCGTCCGCTCGGCCCATGGCCTTGCCTGCTCGAGCTGCGCCGCCACCTCGAGCAGCAGGCCCTCCCTGCCGTATGCGGCGACCAGCTGGACGCCGATCGGGAGTCCGTCGTCGTTCCAGTGCAGCGGCAGCGAGATCGCCGGCTGGCCGGTCAGCGTTCCAGAACGCCGTGAAGCCGGCGGTCGGGGTCGCTCTGCGGAGCACCGCGCGTGGCTCGTCGGGGTCGGCGAGGAAGCTGCCGAGCGCCGGCGGCGGCTCGCCCAGCGTGGGCGTGAGAAGCAGATCGAAGCCCGACTCCCACCAGCCCGCCGCCGCCCGGGTCACGCCCTGCTGGTAGCCGATGATGCCCATCAGCTGGACCGCGCTGAGCGCCCGCCCGATCTCGGCGAGCGCCACGTCGACGCCTCAACCCCGTCGGCGGTCACGGGCTGTGCCCGTCTTCATCGACCAGTACTCGAGGCTCGCGGCGATGCCCGTGCACCAGCGCCCGATGAATCGCTCGACGTAGTCGGGATCGTCGAGCGCCTCGGGATGCGATTCCTCGACACCGTGGCCGAGCGACTCCAGCAGCACGGCGGCGCTCACGGCGGCCGCCACGCAGTCCGGATGGGTCTCGAACTCGTTCGCCGGGGCGGCCGTCATCAGGCCCACGCGAAGCCGTCCCACCTCGGCGCCGAGCTCCTGCGCGTACGGGCGCTCCGGGGCGGGAGCCGTGTACGGGTCGCCCGGTCCGTCGCCGTGGGTGGCGTCCAGGATCGCCGCCGAGTCCCTGACCGAGCGCGTGACCACGTGCTCGCAGATCAGCCCGCTGGCGGGCTCGCCGAGCTGGGGGCCGAGCGTAATCCGGGCCCGCGAGGGCTTCAACCCGACTAGCCCGCACGCGCTGGCCGGAATCCGGATCGACCCCCCGCCGTCGTTGGCGTGCGCGATCGGAACCATGCCGGCGGCCACGGCCGCCGCCGACCCACCGCTTGAGCCGCCGGTCGAGCGCGTGGTGTCCCACGGGTTGCGGCTCGCACCGTGCGCCTCGGGCTCGGTGGTCGGGAGGATCCCCAGCTCCGGCGTGTTGGTCTTCCCGCAGCTCACGAGGCCCGCCCCGCGCCACCGTGCGGCGAGCCACGTCTCCGCCGGTTCGGTCCAGCCGAGGTCTCGCAGGTGCTTGATGCCCTCGTGGTAGGGCTCATCGGCGAAATGTGCGCCCAGGTCCTTGTGCAACATGGGCACGCCGCGGAACGGGCCGTCGGGCAGCTGACCGGACGCCTCCTCGCGGGCGCGATCGAACAGCGGATGGATGACGGCATTGAGATCGCCGTTAAGCGCCTCAATGCGCTCGATCGCGCCCTCGACGAGCTCCGCCGGGCTCGCCTCCCGGCCGCGAACCAGCTCGGCCTGCGCGGTCGCGTCCATCCTCGCCAGCTCGTCGCTCATCTCGTTCCCCTCTCGGTTGCCGCCGACTGCAGCATTCGGTAGCCCATGGACTACCAAATTCGTCACTCAGCGCGAGGCCGCACTCTCGAGTCCCCCACCCTTCCCAGCCGCATTGCGGCGAGCGGCCGCCTAGAGCAGATTCTCGAGCCCTACGGTCAGCCGCTCGGGGAGCTCGCCGACCCGCCGCACGGCCAGCAACACCCCCGGCATGAACGACCGCCGGTCGGTCGAGTCGTGGCGGATCAAGAGCGTCTGGCCCTCGCCGCCAAAGATCACCTCCTGATGGGCGACGAGGCCCGGGAGCCGCACGGAGTGGATCGGATCGTGAACCTCCCCCCCGGCCTCGCGGATCAGATCGGCGGTGCGCTTGGCGGTCCCCGAGGGCGCGTCCAGCTTGCGCTCGTGGTGCAACTCGATGATCTCGCACTGGGGCATGTGCGGGGCGACCTGGCGCGACAGCTGCATCATCAGCACGGCGCCGATCGCGAAGTTCGGCGCCACGAAGCAGCGCGCGCCGTCTGTTCCCTCGGCGGCGGCACGCAGCTCCTCGAGGTCGTACCCGGTCGTCCCCACGACCGCGTGCACGCCGGCTGCGAGCGCCTCGCGGACATTTCCGGGCGCCGCGTCGGGGGTCGTGAAGTCGACCACCACATCGGCGCCGTCGATGGCGTCCGAGAGCGGCGCATCCAGACTCGGATCGGCGCGACCGGCGAGCTCCATGTCCTCGGCCCCCTCGACCGCCTTGCATACGGTCTGGCCCATCCGCCCCGCCGCCCCGGAAACGGCAACTCGTATCACGCCGCGGTGAGCGCCTCGCTGACCGGCGCAAGAGCGGCGCGGAAGCGCTCCTCGCTCGGCCCGATGCAAGCGGCCGAGAGCCGGCCGGGGTCGTAGAGGTCGCGGGCGAGCTCGGCGAGGTCCTGCTCCGTGACGGCGTCCACCCGCGCCAGCATCTCGTCCAGCGACAGCAGCGGCACCGCGTGGAGCTCGGAGCGCGCGATCCTGGACATCCGCGCCGCGGTCGCTTCGAGCCCGAGCACCATGCGGCCCTTGACGTGCTCCTTCGCGCGCCCGAGCTCTTCGCCCGAGATGCCGTCAGCCCGCAGCGAGGCCAGCTCGCGGCCGATGATCTCGCACGCCTCGGCGACGTTGTCCTCGCGCGTGCCGACGTACATCGCGACCATCCCGCACTCGGTGTACTGCTCGGTGTAGGAGCCGACCGCGTACGCGAGCCCGCGCTTCTCTCGCACCTCCTGGAACAGCCGCGAAGAGGTCGAGCCGCCGAAGATTGCATCGAGGACACCGAGCGCGAAGCGCCGCTCGTCGTCGCGGTGGATTCCCGGGCCGCCCAAACAGACGTGGTACTGCTCGGTCTCCTTCTGCTTGAAGCGGATCCGCGCAGCCCCATCGGGCCCGGTCCCATTGCCCTGAGCCTCGGCGCGCTCGGTCGACGGGACGAGGTGGCGCCCGGCGAGCTCCGCGATCCGGGTGTGCTCGAGGTGTCCCGCGGCCGCGACGACGATGCTCGGGGCCACGTAATGGGTGTGATGGAAGGAGTCGATCTCGGGCACGGGAATCGACGCGATCACGTCGGAGCGCCCGAGCACCCGTCGGCCCAGCGGGTGCGAGCCGAAGACCGCCTCGCCGAGCACGTCGTGGACCAGGTCCTGCGGCTCGTCCTCGTACATCGCGATCTCCTCGAGCACGACCTCGCGCTCGGAGTCGACCTCCGGATAGCTGGGCCCGAGGAACATCTCGGACAGCAACTCGAACGCTCGCTCGGTGTGCATGTCGAGAAAGCGGGCGTGAAGGTGGGTCGACTCCTTGCCGGTCGCCGCGTTCACCGAGGCGCCGAGCCCGTCGAAGATCTGGGCGATCTCCTCGGCCGAGTGCCGCTCGGTCCCCTTGAACAGCAGGTGCTCGAGAAAGTGGGACACCCCGGCGTGCTCGGGATCCTCGTCGCGGGAGCCCACCCTGACCCACAGGCCGAGTGCCACGGAGCGCACCGAGGGAACCGCCTCGGTGATCACGCGGATCCCGGCCGGGAGCTCGCTCAGCTCGACGCCGGGGGGAAGCCGGTCGGAGGAAGAGTCCGGGCTCACCGGCGTCCCTGACGGCGCCTGCCGCCGTCAGAGCCGCGGGAACGGCTCCGGTCACCGCCGCGGCCTCGGCCGCCGCCGTCGTCCCTGCGCCTCGGGCCGGGATCCCCCGTGCCGACCTCGGTCAGCTCGGTCCCGGCCTTGCCCTCGATCGCCGGATCGTCGCTGAGGCGCAGTCCGATGCGCCCGCGCTCGCGGTCTACCTCGACCACGGTGACCTCGAGCTCGTCACCCGCCTTGAGGACGTCCTCGACGGTGTCTACGCGCTCGCCGGGCTTCACGTTGGAGATGTGCAGAAGCCCATCGGTCCCCTTGGTGAGCTCGACGAACGCGCCGAACGCGGTCGTCTTCACCACCTTGCCTCTGAACCGGTCTCCGACCTCGGCCTCCTTGGTCATTGACAGGATTCGCTCGACGCAGGCGTCCACGAGCTCGCCCGAGGCCGCATAGACCCGCACCGTGCCGTCGTCGTCGACGTCGATCTCCGCCTCGAACTCCTCCGAGAGGGCGCGGATCGTCTCGCCACCCTTGCCGATCAGGGCACCGATCTTCTCGGGATCGATCTGGATTGACTCGATTCGCGGAGCGTGCGGCGCAAGCTGCTCGCGCGGCGTGTCGATCGCCCCGCTCATCCGCTCGAGGATGAACAGCCGGCCCTTGCGAGCCTGCTCGAGCGCCTCGTTGAGGATCTCGAATGTAACGCCGCTGATCTTGATGTCCATCTGCAGCGCAGTGATGCCCTCCGCGGTCCCGGCGACCTTGAAGTCCATGTCGCCGAGGTGGTCCTCGACACCGGCGATGTCCGTGAGGACGACGTGATCGTCACCCTCCTTTATCAGGCCCATCGCGACCCCGGCGACCTGAGCGGCGACCGGGACGCCGGCCGCCATCAGTGCCATCGAGGACGCGCAAACCGAGCCCATCGAGGACGAGCCGTTGGACTCCAGCGTGTCGGAGACGACCCGAATGACGTACGGGAAGTCCTCCTCCGAGGGAATCATCGGCGACAGCGCTCGCTCGGCGAGCGCGCCGTGGCCGATGTCGCGGCGCTTCGGGCCGCGCATGAAGCCCGCCTCCCCGACCGAGAACGGCGGGAAGTTGTAGTGGTGGAAGAAGCGCTTCGTCTCGCGCAGGCTGAGGTCGTCCACGCGCATGTCCATGCGCGTGGTTCCCAGCGCCACGTTGGACAGGATCTGCGTCTCGCCCCTGGTGAACAGCGCCGACCCGTGCACCCGCGGGAGCAGGTCCACCTCGCACTCGATGGGCCGGATCTCGTCCTGCGCGCGGCCGTCGGGCCGCTTCTTGTCGACCGCGATGCGGCGCCGGATGATGTCCTTCTCGAGCGCGTCGAAGGCGGCCTTCACGGCCGCGATGCGCTCCGAGTCGAGCTCCTCGCCGTTCGTGGCGCCCGCGTACTGCTCGACCACTTGCTCCCCGACAGCGTTGGCGGCATCCTGCCGGGCGAGCTTCTCGGCCACCTGGGTGGCCTCGTCGAGCGCAGCCCCGTGGGAGACCCTGATCTCCTCGACCAGCGCCTCGTCCACCTGCGGCGCTTCCACCTCCTGCTTCGGCTTGCCGGCCTTCTGGCGCAGCTCCTCGATCGTGCCGCACAGCTTCTTGATCTCGCCGTGCGCGATGTCAAGGGCGTCGAGGATCTCAGCCTCGGTCACACCCTCGGCCCCGCATTCGACCATGAGGATCGCCTCGTCGGTGCCGGCGACGATCAGGTCCATCTCCAGGTTCTCGTACGACTCCTCCGGTGGGTTGATGACGAAGTCGCCGTCGAGCTTTCCGATCCGCACCGAGCCGACGTGGGCGCCGACCGGAATGTGGGAGACGGCCAGCGCCGCGGAGGCGCCGTTCATCGCCAGGATGTCGTAAGGGTGATCGTGCTCCGCCGACAGCGGCTGGCAGACGAGCTGCGTCTCGTAGTGCCAACCCTTCGGGAACAGCGGCCTCAGCGGCCGATCGATCATCCGCGCGGTGAGGATGCCCTTCTCGCCGGGACGTCCCTCCCGCCTGAAGAACGAGCCAGGGATCTTCCCGGCGGCATAGTGGCGCTCCTCGACGTCCACCGTCAGGGGCAGAAAGTCGACATCGCGCAGGCCTCCGGCGGTCGCCGTGCAAAGCACCATCGTTTCGCCGGCGCGCACAACAACCGCTCCGCTCGCCTGCCTGGCGAGCTTGCCGGTCTCGAAAGAGATCTCAGTGCCGCTGATCTCCACCGAGACGCGGCTCACGTCAAACATACTCATGTATTCGTTTTTCCCTTCGGGTCGCCGTTTGCGACCCCTTGCTTCACAGATTCCTCTGCCTAATTGCGGTCAATGGTACAGGGGGCGGATGGGGCCTCGGGTCGACTAGGGTCCCCGGGTGACCGATTTTCCGCTGCCGGGCGCCGGGGATCCCGTCGTGGCGGTACCGGCGCCGGGTGCCGGACCGGGCTACACGGAGCTCATTCGGCCCTGACCGCGAGCGCTTCTTCGACCTTCCCCTCGACCCGCTCTCCGTCCACGAAGGCCGCCGGCGTCGAGGCTATTCCCGCCCTGATCCCGGTCTTGAAATCGCGGCGCACGCGTTCGGCGACGGCGTCCGAGCGCCGCTCCCGCTCGAAGCGGTCCAGGTCAAGCTCGAAGCGCCGCACCCTGTCCCACAGGTGCGGGTCGTCGATGTGGCCCTGGTCGAGGTAGATCGAGTCGCACACCTCCCAGAACCGCCCCTGCAGCCCCGCCGCCTCGACCGCGGCATGAAGCGCCGGCGCGCGAGGGTGCTTGCTCGCCACGGGGAAGTGGCGGAAGACGAGCCGCAGCGGCAGCTCGCGGATCCGCAGCCAGCTTGCGGCGCAGTACGGGCACGCGAGGTCGAAGTAGGCGATCACCTCGAGACCCTCGCCGCGGGCGTGATCCTCCGGGCCGACCGGCGGCACCCCGGCGCTAGTGAGCTCGCTCAACCGCCGAGGGCGTCGAAGATCAGGTTGGCGCCCGGGATGTCCTTGACCGAGTCGGTCGCGTAGGACCACCGCACCATCCCATCACCGTCGACGAGGACCAGGGATCGGTTGTCCGTCCCGAACTCTTCTTGATAGGCGCCATAGTCCCGCGACATCGCACCCTTGGGATGGAAGTCGGCGAGCAGTGGCAGCGTCAGGTTGAGGCGCTCGCGAAAGGCCCGGTGGCAGTACGCCGAGTCGACGCTGACGCCGACCAGGCTGGCGCCCTTCGCCTCGATGTCGCCGAGCACCTCCTGGTAGATGCTCAGCTGGTCGCTGCACACGGGACTGAAGTCGAGCGGGTAGAAGCACAGGACGAGCTTGCGGCCCGCGAAGTCCCTGAGCCCGACCATGTTGCCCTCCGAGTCGGGGAGCGAGAAGTCGGGGGCGTGGGTACCCGGCTCGATCACTGAGGCGGCGCGCCGGGTTAGCGGCGCAGGCCGAGCTCGCCGACCAGGCTGCGATAACGGTCGAGGTCGGTGCTCTCCAGGTAGCGCAGCAGGCGGCGCCGCTTGCCCACCAGCATCAGCAGCCCGCGCCGCGAGTGATGGTCCTTGGTGTGCAGGCGCAGATGCTCGGTGAGCTCGTTGATCCGCTCGGTGAGCAGGGCGATCTGCACCGCGGCGGAGCCCGTGTCCGCGTCGGAGTCGCCGAAGCGGCCGATCAGCTCCTGCTTTCGTTCCTTCGTGAGAGTCATCTCGGAGGCGTGAAGCTAGCACAGAGCTCTCGCGCCTCATCCACGTCTCGCTGCATCTGCGCGACCAGATCATCGACGCCGGGAAACCGCTTCTCCCCCCGCAATCGCTCGATGAACGCCACCCGAACCCGGCGACCGTAGAGGTCGCCGTCGTAGTCGATCAGGTACGCCTCGACAAGCAGCCCGCGGCCCGTCTGGAACATCGGTCGGACCCCGACGTTGATCGCCGCCGGCGCCCCGTTGGCGAAGCCCGCGTACACGCCGTGCCCCGGGACGACGAGTGAATCGTCCGGGACCAGGTTGGCGGTCGGGAAGCCGAGCGTTCGCCCGCGGCGGTCCCCCTCCACGACCTCGCCCTCGAGCAGGAACGGCGCCGCGAGGCAGCGGCCGGCCGTCGCCACGTCCCCGGCGGCGATCAGCGCCCGGATCCGGCTCGATGACACGGTCTCGCCGTCCACCTCCACGAGCGGCACCACCCGTGTCTCGAACTCGTCGTGCGCGGCGAGCATCCCGGGGTCGCCGCGCGCCCGCGAGCCGAAGCGGAAGTTCTCTCCCACCGACACCTTCTGCGCGCCGAGTCGCTCGACCAGCACGCCGCCGATGAACTCCTCGGCCTCGATTCGCGTGAACTGCTCGTCGAACGGGATCACGACCAGCTCCTTCGACCCCCAGCCCCTCGATCACGTCGCGCTTGATCTCGAACGGCATGATCAGCTTCGGCGCCGCCTCCGGGTTCAGGATGCGCAGGGGATGGGGCTCGAAGGTCAGCACCGTGTCGGCGCCCTCGATCACGGCGCGATGACCGACGTGCACGCCGTCGAAGGTCCCGATCGCCACGTGCCGCCGAGCGGGCTTCGCATCGGGGAGCCGCGTGACCGCGATGCTCATGCGAGCACCACCTCGGGCCGCAGCAGCTCGCCTCGCCGTCTGGCCACGGCTAGGAGTCGCCCCTCGTGCATCAGACGGCTGGCCTCCCCCTCCCCCACCGCCGTGCCGTTCGACCCGGCCACTTCCACCGGCGACGCCGTGCTGGACCCGCACGGCCTCCTCCCTGGTGAGGCGCCGCTCGGGCAGGAAGGCGAGCGCCTCCGCGAGCGCGATCGGCTCGCCACCCGCGTCGTCGACCCGCATGCCGCCCACCGCCGTGCGCCGCAGGCGCTCGCAGTAGGCGTCGCCGAGCGTCTCGATCAGTGTCCGGACGTAGGTTCCCGACGAGCACTCGAGCTCGTACTCGGCCCGCTCGCCATCGGTGTCCACGAGCTCGGCCCGGTACACCTCGATCTCCCTGATCGGGGTCTCGATCTCCTCGCCACGATGAGCGCGCTTGTAGAGCCGCTCGCCCTCGACCTTGACCGCGGCCGTCATCGGCAGGCGCTGCTCGACCCGGCCCGTCGGCAGCTCGAGTCGCTCCGGGACCCGGCCGGTGTGGGTCAGCTCGCCGTCGGGATCTCCCGTCGTGGAGCTCCACCCGAGCCTGGCGACCGCGCGGTAGGTCTTCGGCAGGCCGAGCAGGTAGCGCTGCAACCGGGTCGCCCGGCCGAGCAGTACGACCAGGAGCCCTGTCGCGAATGGGTCCAGGGTCCCGGCGTGGCCGGCCTTGACACCGCGATCGCGCCTCACGCGCTCGACCAGGTCGTGGGACGTGAGGCCGGCCGGCTTGTCGCAAAGCAGGACACCGGGCGGCTGCGCGCCCTCGGGGCGCTCACCCCGCGCCGACACTCCGTCAGAGCTGTGCCTTGACCGCTGCACTGAGGAACTCGACCAGCTCGGGGTACTCGAGATCGGTCGAGAACCCCGCCGCGCGCTCGTGTCCCCCTCCGCCGCTCGCCCGCGCGATCTTGGAGACGTCGACGCCGCCGTTCATCGATCGCAGGCTCACCTTGCGCGACGTCGGCCCGTCCGCCTTGTCCCGGACCAGCGCGGCGACCGACGCGCCCTCCAGCGATCTCAGGTGATCGATGATCCCCTCGGTCAAGACCTCGCTCGCGCCACTCGCCTCGTAGTCCTCGGCGGTGATGTAGGTGATCGCGAGCGCGCCGCCGTCGACCTGCTGCACCTTGTCGAGCGCGCGCGCCACCAGCCGCAGCTTCTCGATCGGCACGCGCTCGTACAGGCGGCGATAGGTGTCATTGACGTTGACCCCCGCTTCGATCAGCTCGGCGGCCATGCGGTGGGCATGTGGATCGGTGTTCTCGTACATGAAGCGCCCCGTGTCGGTGACGAGCCCGACGTACAGGGCCGACGCGATGGCCGGGGTCAGCTCGACGCCGAGCTCCTTCGCCAGCTCGAAGACGATCTCGGCCGTCGAGGAGGCCTCGGTGTCGACGACGTTCACATCCCCGAAGCGCGTGTTGTCGTGGTGGTGGTCGATGTTGAGGATGCACACGTTCTCGCGCTGCAGCCACTCGACCGGCATGCGATCGATGTTGCCGCAGTCGAGGAACACGACCACCCGGTCAACGTGGTCCGCGGGTGGCTCGTGGAAGACTTCCTCGAGCGGCAGGAACCGGTACTCGACAGGGAGCGGGAACTCCTTCTCCGACAGGAACATCACCGAGTCCTTGCCCAGCGACCCGAGGATGCGGTGCATCGCCAGCAGCGAGCCCAGCGCGTCGCCGTCGGGGTTCTCGTGCGTGGTTAGAAGAAAGCGATTGGCGGCGCGAATCTCGTCTGCGACGGGCTTCAAGAGCTCGTTGCGACCGGGCTCGCGCGTCAAGACTCCGGGCGCCTCGCTCACTGATCGAGCAGCTTCGAGACCCGGGCCGCACGCTCGACGGTCTCGTCGTATTGGAAGCTTAGGGTCGGGGTCCGCTTGATCCGCATCTGGCGCGCAATCGCCGCCTGGAGCACGCCGTGCGAGGAGCGCAGGCCCTCGAGCGTCGCGTCGCGCTCCTCGTGGGTTCCGAGCACGCTGACGAACACGCGCGCGGAGCGGAGGTCAGGGCTTGTCTGCACGGATGTCACGGTCACGAACCCGATCCGGGGGTCCTGCAGCTCGGTCGAGATCGCTTCACCGACGACCTCGCGCAGCGACTCGTTGATGCGCCGCATCCGAGCGGAAGGCATCGCGGCATCGACTATACAAGCGGCTTATCCGCGAACGTCGTTCAGGCTCAGCAGGTCCCGCTCGAAGCGGCAGCCGTCGGGGCAGCGCGACTCGATGAAGCGCTCGATCTCGCTTCCCCTGGACTCCGTCCCCGAGTCGCCGACGATCGCGCACAGCAGGGTCGCGCGCTGCCACTTGTCGTGCCCGTCCACCTCCGCCACCGAGGCGCCGAACCGCTGCCGCACCTGCGTCTTCAGCGAGTTGAGGAGCTTGCGCTTCCCCTTCAGGTCGTGCGTCTCGCCGAAGTGGAGCTGGGCCTCGATCAGGTAGACATACGCAGTCACGGGCGGAACTCTACGCTCGGCGGGAGGCGTCCGACAGGGCGCGAGCGCAGCGTATGGCGCTCCCGTGCAACGAGCCGTCGCGTATAGGGACGCTTCGTTACCCGCGCAACTCGGCGTCGAAGGCGCACTCTGATTGGCGCGCCGCGGGCGCGCCCCGCCTCAGGGAGCGGACTTCGCCGGCCCGCCCACCCAGCCCCGCTACTCCAGCGTCTTCTCGACCTGCTTCGTCTCGAAGACCTCGAGGACGTCGCCCTCCTTGACGTCCTGGTAGCCGTCGAGCACGATCCCGCACTCGAGACCCTCCTCGACCTCGCCGACGTCGTCCTTGAATCGGCGCAGGGAGCCGATGCGGCCGGTCCACACGACGGTTCCGTCGCGCACCAGGCGCACCTTCCCGTTCCGGGTGACCTTGCCATCGATGACCTGGGAGCCGGCGATCGTGCCCCAGCGCGAGGAGCGGAAGAGCTGCTTGACCTCGGCCTCGCCGAGCGTCTCCTCGACCTCCTCGGGCTCCAGCATGCCCTCCATCGCGGCCTTGAGCTCGTCGGTGACCTTGTAGATCACCGAGTAGGTGCGGATCTCTATTCCCTCCGCGTCGGCCGCCCGGCGCGCCTCGGTGCCGGGCCGCACGTTGAACCCGATCACGATCGCCTCGGAGGCGGCGGCGAGCATCACGTCGGACTCGTTGATCCCGCCCGGGGCGGCGCGGATGATGTTGATCGTCACCTGGTCCTGGGGAAGCTTCGCGACCTCGTCCCGGAGCGCCTCGAGCGAGCCGCGGACGTCGGCCTTGAGCACGATGTTGAGCTCCTTGATCTCGCCCTCCCGGGCCTTCGCGAAGACCTCCTCGAGGGTGACCTTGCGGGCCTCCTGGCGCGCGAGCGCCTCCGTCTTGAGCCGCGTCTCGCGCTCCTGGGCCATGTGGCGCGCCTGGCGCTCGCTGTCCACGACCTGCACCCGATCGCCCGCTTCCGGCACTCCCTGGAAGCCGAGTACCTCGACAGGCATCCCGGGACCGGCCTGGTCGACCCGGGCGCCGGTGAAGTCGTGCATCGCGCGCACCCGGCCCCACTGAGGTCCCGAGACGACCGCGTCGCCGACACTCAGCGTGCCGCGCTGGACCAGCACCGTCGCGACCGGGCCGCGCCCCTGGTCGAGCTGTGACTCGACGACCGTCCCCGAGGCGGGGGCGTCGGGGTTCGCCTTCAGCTCTTCGAGCTCGGAGACCAGGACGATCATCTGCAGCAGGTTGTCGAGGCCGTCTCGGGTCTTCGCGGAGACGTTGGCGTACACGGTCTCCCCACCCCACTCCTCCGGGTTGAGGTCGTGGCCCGCGAGCTCGGTGCGGACCTTGTCGGGCTGGGCGTTCTGCTTGTCGATCTTGTTCACCGCGACCATGATCGGGACCCCGGCCGCTCGCGCGTGGTCGATCGCCTCGACCGTCTGCGGCATCACGCCGTCGTCGGCGGCGACGACGATCACGGCGACATCGGTGACCTGGGCGCCGCGGGCACGCATAGCGGTAAATGCCTCGTGACCCGGAGTGTCGATGAACGTGATCGCCTTGTCGTCCTGGTGAACCTGGTACGCGCCGATGTGCTGGGTGATCCCGCCGGCCTCGCCGGCCACGACCTCCGTCTCGCGGATCGCGTCGAGCAGCGACGTCTTCCCGTGATCGACGTGTCCCATCACGGTCACGACCGGCGGGCGCTCCTCGAGCTCTTCGTCGGAGTCCTCGTACTCGGGCTCCTCGACCTCCTCCTCCGCCGCGGAGACGATCTCGACCTTGCGATCGAACGCGTCGGCGAGCATCTTGATCGTCTCGTCGGGGAGCGTCTGCGTCAGGGTCGCCATCTCCCCGCGCTCCATCAGCTTCTTGATCAGCTCGGCGCTTCCGAGATCGAGCGTCTCTGCGACCTGCTGCACGGTGGCGCCGGAGTGGACCTTGGTCGGGTCCGGCTCGGCAACCGGCGTGGGCTCGGACGGAGGCTCGAGAAGCGGTCGCCTCCGCCGGCCACCGCGCCTGCGTGGCGGGCGCCGCGGCGGCGCCTGGGGCATGTGCTCACGGCGTGAGGCCTGGGAGTCGATCACCACTCGACGGCGCTTGCCGCCGGAACGCGCCGCGGGTCGACCGCCCTCGGAGCGAACCGGCTGGGGCTTGCCCTTCGCGCCCTGCCCGTCGGCGGCACCCGACTTCGGGGGCGCCTTCTCGGCTGCCGGCTTGCCGTCTCCGGCGGCCTTGGCCTTCGGCTTGCTCGTGGCGGGCGCCTTCGTCTCGGAGTCGGCCTGCGCCCCGTCGCCGCCGTTCGCGGCAAGCGCCTTCAGCGCGACCTCCTCCTCGACGCTCGAAGCGGCGGCCGTCGCCTCGACGCCGGCAGCGTTCAGCGCCGCGAGGACCTCCTTGCTGGTCAGTCCCCGCTGCTTGGCGATCTCATGGACACGCTTTTTAGCCATCCGCCCCCGCTCCCGCTACTCCGCGGTCTCCTTCTCGGAAGCCGCCGCCGGCTCAGGCTCCTCGTCGGGAGGCGTCCTCCTCGACAATCTCCTCCTCGACGACCTCCTCCTCCTCGGCGGGCTCATCCTCGGATGGCTCCTCCTCGGCGACCTCGGCAGACGGCTCTCCTTCGGCCTCCTCGGCGGCTTCGAGCGCCTGCTCGGCTATCTCGTCGGCGTCCTCGCCCTCCTCCTCAGCCTCCTCGAGCTCCTCCTCGGCGACCTCCTCCTCGGCCTCGGCGACCTCGGCTTCCGCCTCGGCCTCGGCCTCGCCGGCTTCCTGCTCGCCGCCGAACTCCACCTCGGCCCGCTCGACCAGCGGCGCGATCTCCGCGTCGTCGGACTCCGGATCCGCAAGCTTCGCGACCTCCTCCTCGGAGAGCGCCGCCAGCACGGTTACCTGGTTGGTGTCGAAGCGGGCGAGCGCCTGATGCTGCGGCAAGCCGCAGTAGCGGGACCCCGGAAGCGCGGCGTTGGGGCACCTGCGGCCCGCGGAGAGAACCGCCGCGCAGCGCCCGTCGGCGTCCTCAGCGCCCTCGATCTCGATGTCCTCCGCCA
This sequence comes from uncultured Thermoleophilia bacterium, assembly GCA_963754225.1. Lineage (GTDB taxonomy): Bacteria > Actinomycetota > Thermoleophilia > Solirubrobacterales > 70-9 > DASPWW01. Next base: position 55,844 of record CAVWEV010000015.1, on the reverse strand, counting down.
CCTCGCTGAACTCGGTCTCGGACTTGATGTCCACCTTCCAGCCGGTGAGCTTGGCGGCGAGGCGGGCGTTCTGGCCGTCACGCCCGATCGCCAGCGAGAGCTGGTCGTCGGGGACGATCACGGTCGCTTCCTTGGTCTCGTCCTCGACCAGGACCTCGCGGACCCGCGCCGGCGAAAGGGCCTTGGCCACGAACCGGGCCGGCTCCTCGTTGAAGGGGATGATGTCGATCTTCTCCCCGCGCAGCTCGGAGACGACCATGCGGACGCGCGAGCCGCGCGGCCCCACGCAGGCGCCGACCGGATCGACGCCGTCGGCGTGCGAGATCACGGCGATCTTGGAGCGGTAGCCGGGCTCACGGGCGACGTTGACGATCTCGACCAGCTTGTCGGCGATCTCGGGCACCTCGAGCTCGAACAGCTTGCGGATCAACTCGGGATTGCGGCGCGAGACGACGATCGTCGGGCCCTTGCCCTCGCCCGAGACGTCCGTGATCACGGCCTTGATCCGGGCCCCGTGGTCGTAGCGCTCGTTCCACACCTGCTCCGACTTGGGGAGCAGCGCCTCGACGCGCTCGCGGAGCTGGACCAGCGTGTAGCGGCTGTCGGACTGTTGGATCAGCCCGGTGACGAGCTCGCCGACGCGGTCCTGGTACTCCTCGAACATCATCGCCCGCTCGGCCTCGCGGATTCGCTGCAGGATCACCTGCTTGGCCGTCTGGGCCGCGATGCGACCGAAGTCGTCCGGGGTCACGTCGCGGCTGGTGATCTGATCCTCGTAGGGACGCAGCCGCTCGGGGTCAAGCTCCGGCTCCGCGGGCTCGCGCAGCTCACCCGTCTCGGGGTCGATCTCGCGCTCCTCCTCGGCGATCGCCTCCGCGACGAGCTGCTCCTCGAGCTCGGGCGGAAGGATCAGCTCGAAGACGCGGAAGTCCGCCGTCTGGCGGTCGAGGTCGACCTTCGCGTACTTGGCCGCGCCGGGGGTCTTCTTGTAGGCGGACAGAAGCGCGTCCTCGAGCGCCGCCATCAGCGTGTCGGACGCGATGCCCTTCTCCTGCTCGAGGGTCCTGACGGCCTCGACGATCTCCCTGGTCATGACGGCACCTCCGGGGGCTCGGGGACGAGATTGGAGCGGCGAACCCGGTCGAATGGAATCTCGATGGCGCCGCCCCCTGGATCGACGCAGACGCTGCGCTCATCCGCCGCCGTCAGCGTGCCGGTGAAGTTGTGCCTACCCTCGATCGCGTCGGCCGTTCGTACCTTGACGCGGTGGCCGAGAAAGCGGCGAAAGTGATCGGGCTTGGTCAGCGGGCGGTCCAGGCCCGGCGAGGAGACCTCGAGCGAGTAGCTCTCGAGCAGGTCGCGCAGGTGTGAGGTGACCCGCTCGCAGTCACCCAGATCGACGCCCTCCGGATGGTCGATGTACAGGCGCAGCGTGTCGCCCGACGGCCGCTCGAGAGCGATCAACTCGATCTCGGGCTCGCGGGTCGACAGCGTGTGCTCGATCTTTTGCTGCAGTTCGTCCATCTCCTTGCTGATCACCTTCGGTCGCCGCCCAACCGCGTCCGGCGGCGCCCGGAGGGCCCGTTACTGGCCAAAAAAATGGCGGGCCCGGGCCCACCTGGAACAGGATCGGGTACGAAAAAGGCTGGATCCAGTATAGCCTCGGCGCTTCGAGCCGATCAAGGCAGGAACCACCCCCGCGCCGCGCCCGGCTGCGCCTCGGCCGGCAACTCGCGCAGCGCGCCGCTCACGTCTCGAGCATCAGCGTCACGGGGCCGTCGTTGACCAGCTCGACCGCCATTCGGGCGCCGAAGGCGCCGCGGCGCGCACCGAGGCGCTCGCAGAAGCGCTCGTAGAGGGGCTCGGCCAGCTCGGCGGGAGCCGCGCCGGTGAAGCTCGGCCGGTTGCCCTTGCGGGTGTCGGCATACAGCGTGAACTGGCTCACGCACAGGGCCTCGCGCTCACCGAGCGGCTCGTTCATCCGCCCCTCGGTGTCACTGAAGATGCGAAGCGCCCGCACCTTGTCGGCGAGGCGGTCGGCGTCCGCCTCGACGTCATCCACGCCCACGCCCAGGAAGATGAGCAGTCCGGGTCCGATCTCGGCCACGCGATCGCCGTCCACGGACACCGCGGCCCGTTCGACGCGCTGCACCAGCGCCCGCATGGGCGAACTATGCCCCAAGCGCTGATCAGGGGGGCGCGAGATACTGCGCTCGCATGTCGCAGGAGAACGTCGAGATCGTTCGGCGTGGCTACGTGGCGGTGATTGCGTCGTGGTTCTCTCGCTCAACCGAGCCCGCGGAAAGTTGAGCGGCCTGCCCGTTGAGATCAGGGACGCGCACATCTGGACGCACAACTCGGGCGGGAAGGCGACGAGCCTGCGGATGTACCTCGACCGCCGGCAGGCTCTTGAGGAGGCGGGGCTGGTCGGCTGGTCAGAGACGAGCGGCTAGGCGCTCGCGATAGATGCGGTAGTCGCGCCGCTCGGGGCGCAGGTTGGCGGCGATCGCCAGGTGGCGGCGGGCCCGATTCTTGCGGCCGGTCAACGACAGCGCACGGCCGAGGCAGAAGTGCGCGAAGTCGTTCACCGGATAACGCTCCACGACCGCCTCGAACTCCTCCGCGGCCTCGGCGTAGCGGCGGCTGCGGAAGTAGGCCCGGCCCAGCGCCTCGCGGATCGAGCTCTTGTCGGGGTCGAGCCGGGCCGCCTTGCGAAGCGGAACCGTGGCCTGCTCGTAGTCGCCGCTGTCCAGCAGGGACATGCCCTGCCGGTAGAGCGCATACAGGGACTCGGGGCCGCCCAGCTCATCGCCCGGCGTGTGCCCGTAGTCATCTACCACGCTGTCAAGTGTAGGCGCGACGAACTTGAACCCGATCGAGGATCGCGTCGGCGACCTCCTCCTTCGGACCCAGTGGGACGGGATGCTCGTCGCTCCGCGTCGACGACGACGACCTCGTTCTGCTCGCTGTCGAAGCCGATCTCACCGCGCGAGACGTCGTTGACGACGATCGCGTCGGCGCGCTTGCGATGCAGCTTGTCCCGGGCCCTTGCCACGGCGTCCCCCCCGTGCTCGGCCGCGAACGCGACGACGATCTGATCGTCGCGCCGCCCTGCCGCGACGGCGGCGAGTACGTCGTCGGTGGGCTCGAGGTGGATATCCAGGTCCCCGGCGTCCTCGCGGGAGATCTTTCCGGGCTCCGCGCGGGCAGGACGGAAGTCGGCGACGGCGGCGGCCATCAGCAGAAGGTGCGCGTCGGCGAACTCCTCCCGGACCGCGTCGGCGAGCTCCGCCGCCGTGGAGACGTCGACGCGGCGAACGCCGCGCGGCGTGGGAAGCGCGACGTTCGCGGCGATCAGCGTCACCTCCGCGCCGCGGCGCGCAGCCCGCTCGGCGAGCGCCACGCCCATGCGGCCGCTTGACCGGTTGCCGATGTAGCGCACCGCATCGATCGGCTCGCGGGTCCCACCCGCCGTGACGAGGACCCGCATGCCGTCCCACGGACCGGGCGGCGATGGCAGCAGGGATTCGATCTCGCCCAAGAGGCTCTCCGGGGCCGGCAGACGCCCCACCCCGTGCTCGCCGCGCGAGGCCAGCGGCCCCGACTCGGGATCGATCACTCGAACGCCGCGCTCGCGCAGCACCCGGAGGTTGTCCTGGGTCGCGGCGTCCTCGTACATGCGGTCGTTCATCGCCGGGGCGACCGCCCGCGGCGCGGTGCAGGCGAGGAACGCCGTGGTCAGCATCGAGTCGCCGATCCCCGCGGCGAGCTTGGCGATCGTGTTCGCCGAGGCCGGCGCGACGAGGTAGGCATCGGCGTTCGCCGCCACCTCGAGATGGCCGATCGGATCATGGGCGGGTGGCTGCTCGCCGGGGAAGCGCGCCGCGCAACGGGTCGCGCTCGAACTCGTCGATGAGCACCGGGGCGCCGACGATCCCCTCGAACGAGGCCGCGCCGACGAAGCGCGTCGCGGTCGGTGTCATCACGACCCTCACCCCGTGGCCGGCGCGGGTCGCGAGTCGGGCCAGCTCCAGCGCCTTGTATGCGGCGATCCCGCCGCTGACGCCAAGCAGGATCCGCGCCATTGAAGCCCGTACCTAGCTGCGGTACTCGTACTTGATCTTGCCCTGGGCCAGCTCTTCGAGCGCGATCGTCAGGTAGTTGCCGGTCTCGGACTCGACCATCGGCGGCGTGTACTCCTCGTACGTGCCCTCGCCGAGGGCGCGGTAGTAGCTGTTCAGCTGGCGGGCCCGCTTCGCCGCGACGACCACGGCAGCGTAGTGGGAGTCCGTCTGCTCGAGGAGCGTGTCGACTCTGGGCTTGATCAGCATGGGAGGCAGTCTAGTGGGCCGAGCGGCTCGCCCCCTCGCGACCAGCTCCTCACGCACGATTCGCTCCAGCTCGGACGCCGCCCGGTCGACCTCGTCATTGACGACGACGTGGTCGAACTCGCCCTCGGCCTCGAGCTCCATCTCGGCGGTTCGGAGCCGCCCGTGGATGGCCTCGGGGTCGTCGGTCCCGCGGCCCTCGAGGCGGCGCCGCAGGTCGGACGGGATCGGGCGGGGCGATGAAGACCTGGACCGACTCCGGCATCGCCGCGCGCACCTGGCGCGCCCCCTGGACCTCGATCTCGAGGACGACCGAGCGCCCTCTCGCTAGCCGTTGCTGGACATCTGTGCGAAGCGTCCCGTAGCGGTTGCCGCTGTACGTGGCGTGCTCGAGGAACTCCCCCTGGCGGGCGCGGCGATCGAACTCATCCGGTTCGAGGAAGCGGTAGTCGCGCCCGTCGACCTCCCCTTCCCGCGGCTCACGTGTCGTCGCGGAGACCGATAGCTCGAGCTCGGGGACGCGCTCCAGAAGCCGCGCGATCAGCGTTCCCTTGCCGACGCCGCTCGGTCCCGTGATCACGAAGACCTTTGCCATCCGATGAAGCTAAGCGTCTACGGCAGACGCTCGCCCCCCGGTGTCGCGTCGGACGCTAGCGCCGCAGCTGGCCGACGAGCTCGGTTCGCTGGCGCTCAGAGAGACCGCCGATCGTCTTGCTCGGCGAGATCCGGCACTGGCCCGAGGATCCGGTTCGCCTTCACGCGCCCGTACTTGGGGACGGCGAGGATCATGTCGAAGGCCTTCGCCGACAGCACGTACTCGGGCGGGTCGAGCAGCAGCGTCTCGATCTTCGCCTTCCCCGCCTTCAAGTCGCGCTTGAGCTGTGCGCGCTTGGTGCGAATCTCGTTCGCCCGCCTGAGTGCCCGCAGCCGCTGGTCGTGGGTCCTTTCTGGCACAGCGGTTACGGGCGTTTGGACGGAGGAACCGGCCATCGAGCGGGCGCGAGTATATCCACGGTGCGTTGAGGCGCAAGGGGGGTGCCGGTTTTTCGGCGGAATTCGCATCGACCTCAAGTTGAGGTAGACGCGACCGCCCGACCCCGGACCTCGGCGACCTCGGACAGCCCGGCCCGGCGCAGCTCCTCGGCGAGCTCCAGACGGACCCGCTCTGCGGCGAGCGGATCGCGGAAGTTGGCCGTGCCGACGGCCACCGCGCTCGCTCCGGCGGCGATCAGGGCGAGCGCATCCGCGCCGTGCTCGATCCCACCCATCCCGATCACCGGGATCCCGACTGCGGCAGCCACGGCGCCGACCTGCTCCAGCGCGATCGCCCGCACCGCCGGCCCGGAGAGGCCGCCCCGCCCCGCCCCGAGCCACGGTCGCAGCGTCGCCGGGTCGACCGCTCTCGCCTTCAGCGTGTTGATCAGCGACACGGCGTCGGCACCCCCCTTCTCGGCCGCGCCGGCCACGGAGGCCGGGTCGGCGACGTTCGGGGTCAGCTTCACGATCAGTGGCTTGCCGGTCAGCGCTCGCAACGTGCGGACCAGCGTCCGCGTCTCCTCGGGCACCTCGCCCACGATCAGGCCCGACTCGACGTTGGGGCAGGAGACGTTCAGCTCCACGCCGGCGACCTCCTCGCGCGTCGCGACGCCCTCCACGAGGCGGACGAACTCCTCGTGGCTCGTCCCCATCACCGAGACGATCAGCGGCACCGGCAGCTCGGCCAGCGCCGGGAGGTCCGAGGCGAGGAAGCCGTCCAGCCCCTTGTTCGGCAGCCCGATCGAGTTGATCATCCCCGCCGGGGTCTCGAACAGCCGCGGCGGCGGGTTTCCAGCCCGCGGCTCCGGAGTGATCGTCTTGGACACGAAGGCCGAGAACGGAAACCGATCTTGCAGCTCCGGGCCGAACGTCCGCCGCGCCGCGATCGCGTCGAACGTCCCGGAGCCGTTGAGAATCGGGTGGCTCAAGCGGATACCGCAGAGATCGACGCTGAGATCGGCTCGCGTCAGTGCCCGGATCCCTTCACGAGCGCCGTCTCGATCCGGTCGGCGCTCACCACCGGCCCCTCCACGCACAGCCGCATGTAGCCACCGTCGGCGAGCGGAATCGCGCAGCCCATGCAGGCGCCGAACCCGCACGCCATCGGCGCCTCCATCGCCAGCTCCGCGGCCACCCCGCGCGTGGAGCACATCGCTCGCGCCGCCTCGAGCATCGCCGGCGGCCCGCAGGCGTACACGGCCGCCGTCGAGGCGTCGTCTCCGTCCAGCAGCACCGAGAGCAGATCGGTCACGTAGCCGCGGTGGCCGCGGTGCCCGTCCTCGCTCGCGAGCCGAACCTCCGAGCAGTCGAACAGGTCGAGCCCACCGGCGTGCGCGCGGTCGCGGAATCCGAGCAGGACCCGGGCCGCAACGCCGGCGCTCGGCGAGCTGGCGACGCCAGATGGCCAGCGGCGCGATCCCGATACCTCCGCCGACGAGGATCGCCCCCGCCGCCTCGCGCGACAGCTCGCGCGGGAGCGAGAAGGGACGACCGAGCGGGCCGGTGATCCACAGGCCTTCCCCGGGATCGAGCGTCGGCCAGCCGCTCGGTCCCCGGGCCCACGCGCCTCGACGAGGAACTCGAGCCGGACTCCGTCGGCGACCGGGGTCGCTCCGGCGGCCGAGAACGCCCTCGCGAGATAGGGACGCTCGTCCCTCGCGGCCCAATGCTTGCGCCGCGGCGAGCATGTAGAACTGCCCCGCCCGAGGCGCCGGGCCATCCGTGTCGAGCGCCGTGAAGATCCGGTACGACCCCGAGGCGACGTTGCCCGTCACCTCAACGAGCCGCCGCCCCGGCGGCGCGACCACGCGCCCGTCCTCCCCCGTCGGTGCCTCAGCGGACGCAGCCGCGCGGGGACTCACGATCCGTCGGTCCCGCCGACTGCTGTCTGCCGTCTGCCGTCTGCCGTCCGGGCGTGCATCTCCTGCAGCGAGCGCACCCCGGCGCCGTCGCCGCGCTGGGCGAAGATCGCCCGCGACGCCGCCGAGGCACCGGTCATCGTCGTCAGGCAGGGGATCCCGCGGCGCACCGCGGCGGTGCGGATCTCGTAGCCGTCGCTGCGCGCCCCGCTGCCGGTCGGCGTGTTGATCACCATGTCGACCTCGCCCTGGGTGATGAAGTCGACGACGTGCGGCGAGCCCTCGGCGATCTTGTTGATCGCGGTCACCGGCACCCCCATGCGCGAGATCGCCTGCGCCGTCCCCGATGTGGCGATGATCCGGAAGCCGAGGTCATGGAAGCGCGCGGCGATCTGCGTCGCCGCCGGCTTGTCGGTGTCGGTGACGGTGATGAACACGGTGCCTTCGTCCGGCAGCCCCACGCCGGCGGCGCTCTGCGCCTTGCCGAAAGCGGTCGGGAAGTCCTCGGCGATCCCCATCACCTCGCCGGTGCTCTTCATCTCCGGCCCGAGCACCGCGTCGACGCCGCCGAAGCGCGCGAACGGCATCACCGCCTCCTTCACGCTCACCTGCTCGGACGGCGGCTCGGGAAGCTCCTGGTCGGCGAGGCTCTCGCCGAGCATCAGCCGGCAGGCGATCTTCGCCACCGGCACGCCGACCGCCTTGCTGACGAACGGCACCGTGCGCGAGGCGCGCGGGTTGGCCTCGAGCACGTACAGGTCTCCCTCGGCGACCGCGTACTGGATGTTGATCAGCCCAACGACCCCCAGCTCGCGCGCGATCCGGCGCGTGGTCCCGCGAATCTCCTCGAGCATCTCCTCGCCGAGACTCATCGGTGGGATCACGCAGGCCGAGTCGCCGGAGTGCACGCCCGCCTCCTCGACGTGCTGCATGATCGCGGCGAGGTGGACATCCTCGCCGTCGGCGAGCGCGTCCACGTCGACCTCGATCGCGTTCTCGAGGAAGCGGTCGAGCAGCAGCGGGTGCTCCTGGTCGGCCTTCACATTGGCCTCCAGGTAGGCGGCGAGCCCCTCGGGCGAGTAGCAGATCTCCATCGCCCGACCGCCCAGCACGTACGAAGGCCGCACCAGCAGCGGGAACCCGACCTGCTCCGCCATCGCCACCGCCTCCTCGGCCGACATCGCCGTCCCGTAGGGCGGGTGCGCGATCTCCAGCCGGCTGAGCAGGGCGGCGAAGCGGCCGCGGTCCTCGGCCAGGTCGATCGCGTCGACGGGCGTGCCGAGCAGCGGCACCCCGGCCTCCTCCAGCGCCCGGGCGAGACGCAGCGGCGTCTGGCCGCCGAACTGGACGATCAGCCCCTCCGGCCGCTCGATCTCGACCACGGCCAGCACGTCCTCCGCGGTCAGCGGCTCGAAGTAGAGGCGGTCCGAGGTGTCGTAGTCGGTCGACACCGTCTCCGGGTTGCAGTTGATCATCACCGCGTCGCGGCCGGACTCGCGCACGGTCATCGCGGCGTGGACGCAGCAGTAGTCGAACTCGATGCCCTGGCCGATCCGGTTCGGTCCCGAGCCGAGGATGACGACGGAGTCGCGGTCACCGCGGCGAACCTCGCCGGGGAGACTCGTTGCTCGTTGCTCGTTGCTCGGCGGGCGCTCGTGGGCGGAGTAGTAGTAGGGAGTGCGGGCCTCGAACTCGGCGGCACACGTGTCGACGGAGCGGTAGGTGCGGACCAGCCCCCGGGTGCCGTCGCCGTCGGTCGCCAGGGCGTGCAGCTCGCGCAGGAACCACGGATCGATGCTCGTGCGCTCGCCGGACCTCATCGATCGGCGCGCCGCGCCGGAAGGCCTCGAGCAGCAGGTCGTAGCGGTCGGACGACGGGGTCTCGAGCCGATCGAGGATCTCCCCCGTCCCCTCCGGGACCTGGGCCGGCGCGTCGAGCTCGCGCGAGCGCATCGCCTTGGCGAACGACTCGCGGAACGTGCGGCCGATCGCCATCGCCTCGCCGACCGACTTCATGTGGGTGGAGAGCCGCCCCTCGGCTCCGGGGAACTTCTCGAACGCGAACCGGGGCACCTTGGTTACGACGTAGTCGATCGTCGGCTCGAACGACGCGGGGGTCGCCTGGGTGATGTCGTTGGGAATCTCCTCCAGCGCGTAGCCGACCGCGAGCTTCGCCGCGATCTTGGCGATCGGGAATCCGGTGGCCTTCGAGGCCAGCGCGGAGCTGCGCGACACGCGCGGGTTCATCTCGATCACCACCACCTCGCCGCTTGCCGGGTCGACCGCGAACTGGATGTTGGAGCCGCCGGTCTCGACCCCGACCGCGCGGATCACCCGCAGCGCCTGGTCGCGCAGCTCCTGGTAGAGGCGGTCGGTGAGCGTCTGGGCCGGCGCGACGGTGACGCTGTCGCCGGTGTGGACCCCCATCGGGTCGATGTTCTCGATCGAGCAGATGACGACGACGTTGTCGTTGCGGTCGCGCATCACCTCGAGCTCGAACTCGCCCCATCCCAGCACCGACTCCTCGACCAGCACCTGGTTGATCGGGCTCGCCGCGAGCCCCTCGGAGACCACCTGGTGAAGCTCGGTATCGGTTCGCCCCACCCCGCCGCCGTGGCCGCCGAGCGTGAACGCCGGCCGCACGATCGCCGGCAGCTTGATCCGCCCCTGCGCCAAGCCGCGCTCCGCCTCCCCGACGCTGGTCACGATCTCCGACCACGGGACGCGCAGCCCCGCCCCCTCCATCGTGGCGCGGAACGCCTCGCGGTCCTCGGCGCGGTGGATCGCCTCGTAGTCGGCCCCGATCAGCTCGACCCCGAACCGCTTCAGGGTGCCGTCGTCGTGCAGCGCCTTGGCGAGGTTGAGCGCCGTCTGCCCGCCCAGAGTGGGCAGCAGCGCGTCGGGCCGCTCGCGCTCGATGATCCGCGCGACGGGGCCGGGCAGCAGCGGCTCGACGTAGGTGCGGTGGGCGAACTCGGGGTCGGTCATGATCGTCGCCGGGTTCGAGTTGACGAGCACGACCTCGTAGCCGTCGGCGAGCAGCACCTTGCAGGCCTGGACGCCCGGAGTAGTCGAACTCCGCCGCCTGCCCGATCACGATCGGCCCCGACCCGATCAGCAGGATCTTGTGGATGTCGTCACGCCTAGGCACGCTGAGCCTCCCTCGCCTCCCTCAGGGCAACGTCATGGGAGCTGTAGGCGGTGACGCGATCGAACGAGCCCGTGCCGGAACTCGTAGACCATGCCCAGGTCCTGACCGATCGATACCGCGCTGCCTCGGCCCGTTGCCATCAGGCGAGTGAGCAACACGATCACGTTGTCTCCGACCGGGTGGTACTCGGACGGTGTGTACCGAGTCTCCCCGAGCGTCTCGTTCAGCTCCCGGAAGAAGTGCGCGAATTCCTTCGTGGCCGCGATAGGTTCGCCCCTCGACCTCTCTACTGAGCTAGCGGAGAGAACTCGACCTCGGGGTCGAATACCTCATCGACTATCCGCTCCGCTCCCTGGAAGCCCTCGCGCTCGTAGGTCTCGCTCCAGAGCTCAAGACGCTCGAGGTTTGTCCGCTGGCGCCGTCATCTCTCCGCCAGCTCCAGGAAGCGGTCGAAGAGGTAGCGGGCGTCGTGGGGCCCGGGCCGGCCTCGGGGTGGTACTGGACGGTCGCGCCGGGGACGTCCTTGAGCACGAGCCCCTCGACCGTGCGGTCGTACAGGTTGAGGTGCGAGAGCTCGGCGGCGCCGAAGTCGGTCTCCCAGCGCACCGGCTCGTCGCCCTCGATCCGTCGGCTCGCCGTCCGGCCCGCTGGACCGCGAAGCCGTGGTTCTGGGAGGTGATGTCGATCCGGCCGCTGGCCAGGTCCTTGACCGGGTGGTTGGCGCCGCGGTGGCCGAAGGGCAGCTTGAAGGTCTCGAGGCCGACCGCGCGGCACAGCAGCTGGTGGCCCGAGGCAGATCCCGAACACGGGCCGCTTGCCGACCAGCTCGCGCACCGTGCCGACGACGTAGTCGAGCGCCGCCGGGTCGCCGGGGCCGTTGGCGAGGAAGACGAGGTCCGGGTCGCGCTGCCAGGACCTCGTCGGCGCTCGCGCGTGCAGGGCAGCAACGTCGACGCGGCAATTTCGCTCGCGAAATTGCCGAATGATGCTCAGCTTGATCCCGGTGTCGATGCCGACCACGTGCGGGCCCATCGCCGTCCGAGCTCGACCGGCTCCTCCGGGGTCACCTCGCGTGCGAGGTCGGCGCCCAGCCATCGAGCGGCTCGGCCTCGACCCGCTCGCGCGCCTCGGCCTCGCCGAGCTCGGCGGGGAAGATCCCGCCGCGCATCGCGCCGCGGTCGCGGATGTGGCGCACGAGCGCCCGCGTGTCCACTCCGGTGATCGCCGCCACCCCGCAGTCGCGCAGCCAGTCGAGCCATCCGCCCTCGGCCTCGGGGAGTCCTCGGCGTTCTTCGCCTCGCGCATGATCACCCCGCGCGCCTGCACCCGATCCGACTCCATCGCCTCCGCGCGAGACGCCGTAGTTGCCGATCAGCGGGTAGGTGAAGGTGATGATCTGGCCGGCGTAGGAGGGGTCGGTGACCGCCTCCTGGTAGCCGGTCATCGAGGTGTTGAAGACCACCTCCCCGGTGATCGAGTCGGAGGCGCCGCACAGCTCGCCGTCGAAGCGGGTGCCGTCCTCCAGCAGGACGATAGCCGCTCACGGTCGGCCGCACTCGAGGATCAGCTTCTGCACCTGCTTGAACTCGTCGGTGCCGGCCCGGCGCACGAGCTCGAACAGCGCCGTCTCGACGCGGGTCAGCGTCGCGCCGGCTCGCTCGACCTTCTCAGGCCGAGCCGCCAGTTCTGCTTCGAGCGCGACCCGACCGCGTCCTCGGCGACGTGGACGTCGACGCCCTCGGCGAGCAGGTCGAGGACGGTCTGGTTCACGCACACGTGCGTCTCGATCCCGCAGACGAGCGCCTGGTCGGCGCCGCCGAGATCGAACCCGTCGGCCTCGGCGGCCGAGAAGCACCACCTTCTCGATCGGCTCCACACCCTCCGGAAGGTGCGTCCGCGACCTCGGGCACGGTGTGCCCAAGGCCCTTCGGGTACTGCTCGGTGATCGCGATCGGGATCCCGACCGACCTTGGCCCCCTCGACCAGGACGCCGGCCGCCCGCGCGACGTCGTCGAACACCGGGACGGCCTTGCGGAACGCCTCCTGGACGTCGATCACGACAAGCGCCGCGCGCGCGGGATCGAGCTTCGCTCCCGCGACGCGATGGGCGAGCTCGGCGCGCCCGACCTCGGTTCCCCTCCTCACGCCGCCACCCCCATCGCGAAGCTGCGCTGGCGGTAGGCGACCCGACCCGCGGCGACGGTCATCAGGACCCGGCCTCGCAGCCGCCGGCCCGCGAAGCACGAGTTCGAGGAGCGGCTCTCCCATCCCTCGGCTCCCGCCTCCCACTCGGCGTCGGGATCGATCAGGACGACGTTCGCCTCGCTTCCGGGCGCGAGAGTCGGCACGCTCGAAGTCGAAGGCGGCCGCGCCGGCGGTCATCCGCTCGACCAGCAGCTCGAGCTCGAGCACCCCGGGGACGACCAGCTCCGTGTGCAGGACGGAGAACGCCGTCTCCAGCCCGGTGACTCCCATCGCCGCCTCCTCGAAGGGCACCTCCTTCTCCTCCTGGGAGTGCGGAGCGTGGTCGGTGGCGACGCAGTCGATCACCCCCGAGCGCAGCCCGTCGATCAGCGCCTCGCCGATCCTCCTCGGCGCGCAGCGGCGGGTTCATCTTGAAGCGGGCGTCGAGGCTGCGCACCTCCTCGTCGGTGAGGATCAGGTGGTGCGGGGTGACCTCGGCGGTCAGCCGCACGCCGGCCTCCTTCGCACGGGCGACCGCATCGACCGACTGGCGTGCGGACAGGTGCAGGACGTGGATCCGGGCGTCCTCGTACGCGGCGAGCGCGGCGTCGCGGGCGATCATCGTCGACTCCGAGACCGACGGGATCCCGGCCAGGCCGAGCGCGGCGGACACCGGGCCCTCGTGCATCACGCCCGTCCCCGGACAGGTCGGGGTCCTCCTCGTGCAGGGCGAGCACCCCGCCGACGAGGCGCTGGTACTGGAGCGCGCGGCGCAGCACCCGGGCGCTCGGGACGGCCCACCCGTCGTCGGTGAACCCGACCGCGCCGGCCTCGCGCAGCTCGGCCATCTCGGTCAGCTCCTCTCCCGCCATGCCCCGGGTGATCGCGGCGAGGAAGCCGACCGGGACCGAGGCCTCGCGCTCGGCGCGCCGCGCAGGGCACTGGACCGCGGCGGCCCAGTCGACGGGAGGATCGGTGTTCGGCATCGCCAGCACGCCGCAGTACCCGCCCGCCGCGGCGGCGCGCGTTCCCGTCTCGAGGTCCTCCTTGTGCTCGTGCCCGGGGGCGCGCAGGTGAACGTGGGGGTCGAAGAAGGCGGGGAGCGCGAGCCGCCCCTCGGCGTCGACCGACTCGAGCTCGTCGGCGTCGGCGCTCCCGGGCGCGGCCAGCTCGGCGATCTCGCCCTCGCGGATCGACGACGTCGTGGGGGCCCTCGATCCCGGCGCGCGGGTCGAGCGACCTCGCGCGCCCCGCAGCACGAGGCCGGCGCCCTCGGTGCGCCGCCAGCTCAGCGAGGAGATCGGGACGCTCATGCCGGCTCCCCGATCGGCGAGGGCTCGGAGATCTCGGGCCGCCGCCGCGCGCCGCCCGGGACGCTCGTCCGCCGGCGAGCAGCTCGTAGAGAATCGCCATCCGGACGACCAGCCCGCTCTCGACCTGCTCCGCGATCAGCGAGTTGGGCGAATCGATCACCTCGGGCGACAGCTCGACGCCGCGGTTGACCGGCCCTGGGTGCATGAGCAGCTGGCGCGGCGAGATCCGGCGCGAGTCGATCTGGTAGTTGGCGGCGTACTCGCGGATCGAGGGGACGAAGCTCTCGCCCATGCGCTCGCGCTGCATGCGAAGCGCGTAGATCACGTCCGCCTCGCCGATCCCGTCGAGCGTGTAGGAGACGCCGACAGCCGAGCTGCTCGATCCCGCGCGGGATCAGCGTCGGCGGCCCGCACACCGTCACCTCGGCCCCCATCCGTCCGAAGGCGAGGATGTTCGAGCGCGCGACGCGGCTGTGCAGGACGTCGCCGACGATCCAGATCCTGCTTCCGCTCGAGCGAGCCGAGGCGGATGCGCAGCGTGTACACGTCGAGCAGCGCCTGGCTGGGGTGCTCGTGCTTGCCGTCGCCGGCGTTGATCACCGAGGCGTCGGTCCACCGGGTGACCAGATCGGCGGCGCCGGCATGCGGGGAGCGGATCACGATCGCCTCCGGGTGCGTACGCGCTCAGCGTCGCGACGGTGTCCTTCAGCGACTCGCCCTTGTCGACCGAGGAGCCCGTGGACCGGATCGAGACTACGTCGGCGGACAGGCGCTTCGCGGCGAGCTCGAACGAGGAGCTGGTCCGGGTGCTGGACTCGAAGAAGAGGTTGACGATCGTGCGCCCCCGCAGGGTCGGCACCTTCTTGATGTCGCGCCGGCCCACCTCGGCGAAGCTCTCGGCGCGCTCCATGATCCGCTCGATGTCGGCTCGCTCCAGGTGCTCGACCGCCAGCAGGTGCTTCATCACGCTTCCTCCTCTTGTGGGGCGCCGACGGCCGCTCCCTTTCCGGCGGCGGCGCCGATCGTCACCTCGTCGACGCTCGTCCAGCTCCTCGACCCGGACGTTGACCCGCTCGCCGCGCGAGGTCGGCAGGTTCTTGCCCACGTAGTCGGGGCGGATCGGCAGCTCGCGATGGCCGCGGTCGACGAGCACCGCGAGCTGCACCCGCTCCGGGCGCCCGTAGTCGAACAGCGCGTCGATCGCCGCCCGCACGGTGCGGCCCGTGAACAGGACGTCGTCGACGAGGACGACGTGCGCCCGTTGAGGTCGAAGTCCAGATGCGAGGCGTGCACGACCGGCTGCGCGCCCGGCCCGCGATCCTCGACGTCGTCGCGGTAGAAGGAGATGTCGAGGTCCCCGAGCGGAACCTCGGAGCCGGTCAGCTCGCCGACGAGCGCGTGCAGGCGGGACGCGAGCACCGCACCGCGGGTGTGGATCCCGACCAGCCCCAGGCCTCTTCGGCCTCCCCCTTCCGGCTCCGTCCCGTCGCCGGAATGGCGTCGGCCTCGATACCGTTCGCCATCCGGGGCTCGCTGTCCCGGGTTCTTCTCGACGATCTCGTGAGCGATGCGCACCAGCGTGCGCCGCACGTCGTCACCGTCGAGCACGATCCTCTCGTGCTTTGTCACCTTGCTCCTTCCTGGCCTCTCCGGACCGGGTTAAAGGAACGACTCGAGGTGAGCGTACCAGGGCGCCTTGACGCCGATCCAGGATGATGGGGACGTGGACGCCGCAATGAGCGAGGTGATCGAGGCCCACCGGGCGGCGGGACGGCGGCTTCGAGGCCGGCGGGGTCGGGAGCTTCGTGCGCGAGCAGGGCGACGGGCCCGGCGGTCGTGCTCCTGCACGGCGTCCCCTCGAGCTCATTCCTGTACCGCAAGGTGATTCCGCTGCTTGCCGCCGAGGGCCTGCGGGCTGTGGCGTTCGACTTCCGGGGCTCGGGCTGGCCGACCGTCCCGAGGACTTCGACTACTCGTGGGGCGGGCTGGCGCGGTTCACCGGCGAGGCGCTCGACGCGCTCGGGATCGAGCGCTGCCACCTCGTCGTCCACGACATCGGCGGGCCGATCGGCTGCGAGTGGGCGGTCCGCAACCCCGACCGGGTGCTGTCGCTGACCGCGCTCAACACGATGCTCGACGTTGCAACCTTCCGCCGTCCGTGGTCGATGCAGCCGTTCGCGATCCGGGGCATCGGCGAGGTGTATCTGCGCGCGATGACCCGGTTCGCGTTCTCGGAGTTGTTCTACCTCCAGGGCGTCGCGGATCGGGCGGCGACCCCGCGGGCGGAGGCGTACGCGTACGTACGACCTGCTGAAGCGCGACGACGGCGGCCGCGCGTTCCTGCGGATCATGCGCGGATTCGAGCTCACCGAGGAGAAGCAGCGGCTGCTGTGGGACGGGCTCGCGCCCGAGCGGCGCGCCTTCCCGGCGCAGATCGTGTGGGGGGCCCGGGACCCGGCGCTGGGCGAGGAGCGGCGCCTCGCCGCCCAACGGGCGCTGGGCATCGACGACCCGATCCTGCTCCCCGCGAAGCACTTCCTCCAGGAGGACCAGGCGCCGGCGGTCGCCGGCGCGATCGTCACGCTGGCCAAACGCCACCGCTAGGTCGTTGGCTCAGAGCCCTCCGCGCTTGCCGATCGACCCTGGTCGGCGTCGGCGTTGCTGCGGTGCGGTCCCCGCTCCAGCGCACCTTTGTGGATCAGCTTCGGCTCGCCGCGCTCGGGGAAGGGCACCTCGACGAGGTCGAAATCGCGCGGTGCGACGGCGCCCTTCTCGATCTCCCGCGCCTCCGCAAGCAACTCGGTGACGTTGTAGCGCGATGAGACGTGGACGAGCGCGAGCAGCCGCACCCCCGCGCCGCGCGCGAGGATCGCGGCGTCCCGGGCCGTCGTGTGGCCGGTCTCGACGGCGCGGTCCGCCTCCTCGATCGCGAAGCTGCCGTCGTGCACCAGCACGTCCGCCGCCTTCGCCGCCCTCGCGGTCTCCTTGCACGGCGCGGTGTCGCCGCTGATCACGACCCTGCGCCCCGCGCGGGTCTCCCCCATCACGTCCTCGGGCCGCACGGCGCCGTCGTCGCCGCGGACCTCCTCGCCGCGCTGCAGGCGCCCGAATCTGGTCCCGGCTCGACGCCGAGCTCCGCCGCCGCGTCGGGATCGAAGCGCCCCGGCCGATCGTCCTCGACCAGCGCGTAGCCGTAGGCACGGACGCGGTGGTCGACGGGAAACGAGCGGATCTCGTACCCCTCACGCCGCACCGCCTCCCCCTCGTCCAGCTCGACCAGCTCGAGGCCGTAGGAGGGCTTCCCCACGATCCGCCGGATCGACCCGAACAGGTCCTTGAGCCCGGGCGGGCCGTAGATCACGAGAGGGCGGTCGCGGTCCTGGAGCGCGTACGTCCTGAGCAACCCGGGGAGGCCGAGGTAGTGATCGGCGTGGTAGTGCGTGATGTAGATCTCGTCGAGCTGCACGAGCCCGGTCGAGCGGTGCATCTGCCGCTGCGCGCCCTCGCCGCAGTCGAACAGCAGCCGATCGCCGCCGCGGCGCAGCAGCAGGCACGCCGTAGCGCGACGCGCGGTGGGCACGGACCCTCCCGTGCCGAGAAACACCAGCGATAGATCCACGCCGCCTAGCCTAGATGCGGCGCAAGTCGCCGCGGCGGCTCCAATGTTGCACTGGGCGCGGGCGCTCGTAACTCAGGCGGGTAAGGCGTGCATCTCATGCGAAGGCGGCGTGCGGGCGACCTCACACAGCCTTTGGAACGTCCAGCGCTCGACCTCGTAGTCGGCGGCAAGTCGCACCCGCCGACGCTGGTTATTGCGCGTCGGCTCCAAGCGCAACCTTCCTTCACTTTCAGCCACCTCCTCGATCGGCACCAGATATACGGATCGGCGCGGCGGGAAGTACACGCCAAAGATGTCAGCCAGCCCAACGTAAGGAAGCGGCCCCCCACCGTGGTCGGTCATCCGGCAATTGAAGATCGCGCATCCGCCACGGAACCAGGCGGTCTTGCACTGGACTCGCAGGAAGGCTCTGGGAGGAAGGTCAACAACCAGATCGTACGGTTGTCCGCCTCCGAACGGCACAAGCACATCGAAACCCCGGCTCACGAGTGCATTTAAGACTGCTGCCTCGCCCGGATTCCCTCTCGTCCGACTCCCCACTCGTCCGATCGTACGCTCACCATCGGACAGAACATATGTTCGCCCGCTGAAGATGCCTCGACGGGCTAAGCTGCGGAGCCTAGCGCCCGTAGCTCAGTTGGATAGAGCGCGTGCCTCCGGAGCACGAGGTCACAGGTTCGAGTCCTGTCGGGCGCGCTGGCGAGGCCGTCGCTGGCACGCCGTGGCGCCCGTGGGCGTGGCATGCAGGGAGCCGGGCAGCAATCCGCGCGAGGTTGTCCATTTCCTCTTCCCCCGTTCGTCTCAGGGGCGACCACGCTCCACAAGAAGGAGGAAGCGATGAAGTACATGCTGCTGATTCATCAAGGCTCCACCCCCGCTGCCGGGGTCGGACGAGTGGGAGAGCCTGTCGCAGGACGAGCAGAAGGCGGTCTACGCCGACTACCGGGCGATCAACCAGACCCCCGGCGTCACCCCCGCTGACGTCGCGGCAGCACTCGCCCTGGTGGAGCGCCTCGGGCTCGACCGCTACCCCTACCTGCACTCGACGCGGGCGGAGCTTCTGCGCCGGCTCGATCGCGTCGAAGACGCCCGCGCGGCCTACGACCGCGCGCTGAAGCTCGTCAACTCAGACGCCGAGCGGCGCTTCCTCGAGCAGCGGCTGGTCGAGCTCCAGGGGGGACGAGAGCCGTCTGCTTCAAGATCATGGAGAGTTGAGTGCGCCACGTGAAAAGGAGGAGACATGCCAGCGCAAGTGACCATCGACGAGCTACCAGGTGGTGAGAACGCGACCCTGTTCGAGGGCCAGGACCACGGATCGACCGTCTCCAGCTTCCTCGTTCACGCGTCGCCCGGTGGCGGGCCGGGACTCCACCGCCACCCGTACGAGGAGACGTTCATCGTCCAGGAGGGCAACGTCACGTTCACGGTCGACGACGAGACGATCGAGTCCGGCCCGGGCCAGATCGTCGTCGTCCCTGGGGGTGCCGCGCACGGCTTCGTCAACTCCGGCGACGACGTCCTTCGCATGGTCACCATCCACCCCTCGGACCACGTGATCCAGGAGTGGCTCGAGGACTAGTTGGATCGCAGCTCGAGGGGGCCCGACAGCTCGCCGGTGATCAGCTGGTGCACGATCGGGTCAGTCGAGGCGAACACGGCGCCGGCGTCTCCGCTCGCGACGACGCGGCCCTCGTGGATCACGGCCGCGTATTCGGCCAGCTCGCGCGCCGCCGACATGTCGTGGGTCGTGACGAGGAACGTGGCGCCCGTCGTTCGCTGCATATCGCGAATCAGCTCGCACAGCAGCGCGAGCCGGACGCCGTCGATCCCGCTGTCGAAGTCGTCGATGATCACGATCCGCGCCTCGAGCGCGAGCGCCCGCGCCAGGGCGACCCGCTTGGACATCCCCGCGGAGAGCACGTCCGGCATGTCCCTGGCGCGGTCCTGCAGGCCCACCATCCCCAGGTGGTCCATGGTCACCTGATGAACCCGCTCCGGTGACCATCGGGGCTTGCGCGTGCGCAGGG
This sequence comes from uncultured Thermoleophilia bacterium, assembly GCA_963754225.1. Taxonomy (GTDB): domain Bacteria; phylum Actinomycetota; class Thermoleophilia; order Solirubrobacterales; family 70-9; genus DASPWW01. Next base: position 36,328 of record CAVWEV010000015.1, on the reverse strand, counting down.
AGAAGGCGACGTTCTCGTATACGTCAAGCGAGTAGAAGAGGCCGCAGGTGAACGGCAGGCTGCCTTGCATCACCGCGCTCATCCCTCGCCGCAGCTCGTACAGCTCCTCCTCGGATATCGCGGAGAGGTCCTTGCCCTCGACCCGGACGACGCCGGCGGTCGGCTGGATCAGGCCGAAGATGTGACTGACGGTCACGGTCTTGCCGGCCCCCGAGGGGCCGAGCAGGACGGTGATCGCGCCCGCCGGCACGGCGAGGTCGACGCCGTCCAGGATTCGCTCGCTGCCGAACTCCTTGACTACGTTGTCGAGCTCGATCGGGGCACCCGACTGTCGATCCCCGGGCACAGTCCCATCATGGCAGCCCAAGTACGACAACTGAAGGGTTTGGGCGCCCGATGGACTACCCAATCCTTCAATCAGGCGTCAGACCGCCCGGCTACGCAGGTGCGGGCGCCCGCGCCTCGGGGTGCGCGCGGTACCACTCGATCGTGCGGCGTAGGCCCTCCTCGAGCGAGACCGCGGGGCTCCACGCCACCAGGTCGCGGATCTTCGTGGCGTCGACGAACTGGCGGTCGATCTCCCCGTCAGGGTTGCCCTTGCCGCGGATATCAGGCTCGACGCCGGAGCCGCTGAGCTTCGCGATCAGCTCCACGACCTCGCCCACGGTATAGGGGCGCTCGCCGCCGGCGTTGAACGCTTCGCCGCGCACCTCGTCGCGATCGAGCGCGTCGGCGATCGCGAGGTACGCCGCCACCGCGTCCTCGACGTAGAGGAAGTCGCGCACCGGCGAACCGTCAGAGCGGATCACAGGCGCCCGCCCGTCGATCGCCGCGCTCACTGCCTCAGGGATGAGGCGCGAGAAGTTGAGGTCGCCGCCGCCGTAGATGTTGGCGAAGCGGCTCACGGCGACCGGGACGCCGTAGGAGTGCCAGTAGCTGCGCGAGATCAGGTCCGCGGCCGACTTCGAGGCCTCGTACGGCGCCGTCGGCTGCAGCGCGAAATGCTCGCGGTAGGGCAGCTCCTCGTGGGCGCCGTAGGCCTTGTCGGACGATGCGACCACGACCCGCCCCACCCCATGCTCACGGCACGCCTCGAGCAGCGTCCATGTGCCGCGAACGTTGACGTCGAACGTCTCCGCGGGGGAGCCGGCGGCGGTGCCGACGATCGTCTGCGCGGCAAGGTGAAACACGGACCGGACGTCGCGATCGGCGATCGTCGTCGCCACCAGCTCGGCGTCGCGCAGGTCGCCGCGCGCCTCCTCCACCTCTCCCTCAATCCCGTGCAGCTCGAGCCCGGACGGCCGTGCCGACTCGCCCGCCACGTCGAACGAGATCACGCGACCGCCCCGCTCCAAAAGCCCGCGGACGAGCCACGAGCCGACGAACCCGCGACCCCCCGTTACGAGGGAAGTGCCGCCGGTTCCCACACTCGCCACGGCGCCTCGCCGGACCCCCACATATCGTTGAGCAGCACCGCGTCCTTGTAGGTGTCCATGCACTCCCAGAAGCCGGCATGCCTGTACGCGTGAAGCTGGTGATCCGTGGACAGGCGCTCCAGCGGCTCGCGCTCGAGCACGCTCGACTCCTCCAGGTATCCGAAGACGCCGGGCTCGAAGCGGAAGAACCCGCCGTTGACCCAATGATCGAGCTGCGGCTTCTCCGCGAAGCCCCGGACCCGACCCTCGCCGTCCAGCTCGGCGACGCCGAACTGGCTGTGCGGGCGCACCACGGTGACGGTCGCGAGGTCGCCGTGCCCGGCATGGAACTCGCTCAGCGCCGCCAGGTCGATGTTGGCGACGCCGTCGGCGTAGGTCGCGTGAAAGGCGCCCTCGGCGACCCGCTCCTCGATCAGCTTGATGCGGCCACCAGTGGGTGTGTCGAGGCCGGTGTCGACACACTCGATCTCGACCCGCTCGGGCCACGACTCCTCGGCGACGAAGCGCTCGATCATCTCACCGAGGTATCCGGTGCAGAGCACGAAGCGGCGCAGTCCCTGCGAGGCGTAGATCCGCACCACGTGCCACAGGATCGGGCGCCCACCGATCTCGACCAGCGCCTTGGGGATCGAGTGGGTGTGCTCCTGGAGCCTCGTTCCGCGCCCGCCGCACAGCACGACGACGCTGCCTGCACCTTGCATGGCGGCGATTATGAAGGGGTATCGGCCGGCGGGCCCTACCCGCCGGCGACCGCGGGCAGGATCGTGACTTCCTCGCCCTCGGCGATCTGCGTCTCGAGGCCGTCCTTGAAGCGGATGTCCTCGCCCGAGACGTACACGTTGACGAAGCGGCGCAGGTCGCCGTTCTCGGTGATCCGCTCGCGCAGGTCCTCGTGCTGGGCGAAGACCGCGTCCAGCACCTCGCCCACGGTCTCCCCGTCGGCCTCGATCTCACCCTCGCCGTCGGTGACGACGCGCAGCTGGGCCGGGATCTTCACGGTGACCGCCATCAGGCAACCGTACCGGAGCCGGCGACTGCAGTCTCGCGATCGACGAGCTCGTCGAACTCCTCGAGGCGTCGGGTCGATCTCGTGCATCTGGAACAGCTCCCGCGTCGCCTCCAGGGTCTTGAGACCCTCGCCGGTGATATACACGACCACGCGCTCGTCGGGTGAGATGTCGCCGCGCTCGGCGAGCTTGGCCAGCACCGCGGTGGTGACCCCGCCCGCGGTCTCGGTGAACACCCCGGTCGTCTCGGCGAGCAGGCGGATCCCCTCGCGGATCTCCTCGTCGCTGACCGAGTCGATCGCCCCGCCGGTGCGCCGCGCGAGGTCGAGCGCATAGGGGCCGTCGGCGGGGTCGCCGATCGCCAGGCTCTTGGCGATCGTGTCGGGGCGCTGTGGCCGGCAGACGTCCTGATCGGCGCCGTACGCCTCGGCCACGGGGTCGCAGCCGCCGGCCTGGGCGCCGTTGAAGCTCGGCAGCTCGCCCTTCACGAGGCCCAGATCGCGCCATTCCCAGAACGCGCGGCCGAGCCGCGTGAAGAGCGAACCCGAGGCGATCGGACACACGACCCGATCGGGGAGCGACCAGCCGAGCTGCTCGACCGTCTCGTACGCGAGCGTCTTCGATCCCTCGGCGTAGTAGGGGCGCAGGTTGACGTTCAGGAACGCCCACCCTCGCGTCTCAGATAGCTGCGTGCACAGGCGGTTGACGTCGTCGTAGGTGCCTCGCACGCCGACCAGGGTCGTCCCGTAGACCGCGGTGGCGAGCAGCTTCTGCTCCTCGAGGTCGGAGGGAACGAAGACATAGGAGCCGAGTCCGGCCGCAGCGGCGTGCGCGGCGACGGCGTTGGCCAGGTTGCCGGTCGACGCGCAGGCGACCGTGTCGAAGCCGAGCTGACGCGCCTTCGCGATCGCCACAGCGACGACCCGGTCCTTGAACGAATGCGTGGGATTTGCGGCGTCGTTCTTGACCCACACCTCACCCAGGCCTAGCCGCTCGGCGAGGCGGTCGGCGCGGATCAGCGGCGTGAGCCCGGGCTCAAGTGGGCTGCGCGTGGCGGGCGGGACGCCGTCGAACGGCAGGAAGTCGGAGTAGCGCCAGATCCCCCGCGAGCCGGCCTGGATCTTGCGCTTCGCCTCGGGGGCGTCGAGCGCCGTGTGGTCGTATGCGACCTCGAGCGGGCCGAAGCACTGCTCGCACACGTAGCGCGCGTCGAGCGGGTAGTCAGCCCCACATTCCTTGCATCTGAGCGATTCGAGTCCCACACCACCGTCTCCTTTATGTCGACCTGTGAAAAGACCTCCGCCGGGCTGTGAGCAGAGGTCCTGTTGGGACTCTCACTCACATCTTCCAGGCAAATCCACCTGCTGGAGTTGGCACCTTTCCCCTTCCGGGGGGGTTGCCGGGGCTTCTTCGGGCCAGTCCCTCCACCCCTCTCGATGTGGCGGTTATGTGGCTGAGCAATATATCAACGCGTGCGACGCGCTCTGGTCAGTCGGCGATCTTGAGCTCTGACGCCAGCCGTGCCGCCTCGTCGAGGTCCCGCGCGGCGGCCTCGGCGATCCTGCGCGCGTCGTCGGGAGTGTAGGTCTCGCCGTACACGGCGCCGTCGCGGCGGGGCGCCTCGATCAAGCTCGCCTGTTCCCAGCCGCCGATCCGCACCGGCACGAAGCCGCATCCGCCGATCAGCTCGGATGTGGCGCTCGCCGCGGCCTCGTCCTCGCTCGCGAAGAACATCGCGACCTCGCGATCCACCCGGCCCTCGGCGACGTCGCGCTGAAAGCCGGCGGTCATGGTGTTGAACGCCTTGGCCAGGCGCGCTCCCGGCATCCTGCGCGCGTTCAGCTCAACCGCGGTCAACCCGTCGGGGAGAGTCTCGACTCCGCCCGCGCCGTATTGGTTCGTCGTGTCGACGACCACCTTGCCCTCCAGCGCTCCGAGCTGTGCCACGGCGTCGTCGACCATTCTCCACGGGACGGCGAAGATCACCGCGTCGCCGAACGCAACCGCATCCTCTGGTTGTCCCGTGGTGGCGCCGGGCGCGCCCGAGGCCAGCTCTTCGAGCGCGTCCGGATGGCGGGAGCTGAACATGATCTCGTGGCCCGCCCTCGCGAGCTGCGTGCCGGCGTTACCACCGATCCGCCCCGCCCCGACGATTCCCACTCGCATCCCCGCTCACTCCACGGGCACGAGCAGATCGGTGAGCGCGAAGCCTTCGTTGCGCGCGGGGAGGCTGGGCGTCCAGTCGGCCTCGGCCGCGCGATCGCGAGCCGTCTTCACCGCGGTCGCCGTGGCCATGCATTCAGGCTAGCCAACGGCGATCCTCGGCCGGACGGGCCGTGCGCTCGTTACTCGCCGCCGCCCTGGGCCGAGAGTCGTTCGGCGCGCTCCCGCTCGCGCAGCTCGATCCGCCGGATCTTGCCGGTCAGTGTCTTCGGGAGCTCGTCGACGAACTCGATCCGGCGCGGATACGCGTACGCCGAGAGGTGCCGGCGCACGAACTGCTTGATGTCATCACCCAGCTCTTCCGAGGGCGCCGTTCCCTGCGTGAGGACGACGAACGCCTTCACGACGTTGCCCCGCTTCTCCTCCGGCGAGGCGACCGCGGCCGCCTCGAGCACCGCGGGATGCTCGATGCACGCCGACTCGACCTCGAACGGCCCGATCCGGTAGCCGGCCGAGATGATCACGTCGTCGGCGCGACCCGCGTACCAGAAGTAACCGTCCTCGTCGCGCTCCGCCGCGTCCTGGCTGTGGAACCACTCGCCCCCGAACGTCTCCTCGCCCGCGCGCTCGTTGCGCCAGTAGCCGAGCGGGTAGTGGGGGTTGGAGCGGGCGCGCAGGCAGATCTCCCCGCGCTCGCCCGCTTCGACGGGTTCTCGTCCTCGTCGAGGATCTCCACGTCCCAGCCCGGCATCGGCTTGCCCATCGAGCCCTCGCGGACCTCCATGAAGGGGTAGTTCGCGCACAGCGGATAGGACTCCGTCAGCCCGTAGTAGTCGAGCACCGTGACGCCGTACTGGTCGCGAAACCAGCGGATCGCCTCCGGGTTGAGCGGCTCGCCCGCCGAGCACACCATCCGGAACCGCTGCGGGTAGCGCTCCCCGGCGTCCTCGACCGCCATCATCGCGCGCATTGCGGTGGGGTGGTGAACACGTTCGTGACGCCGTGGCGTGAGAGCACCTCGAGCTGCTTGTGGGGGTCGAAGCCCCCCTCACGCGGTACACGAACTGGGTCGCGCCGTAGCGCCACGGCCCCAGCAGCGGGGCGATGCCCGCGGCCCACGCCCACTCGCCCATGCCGTGGAACAGCTCGCCGTCACGTACGTCGTGGCAGTACACGAACTCCTCGTGGGCGAGGAGGTAGCGGTGGGCGTGGAGGATCCCCTTCGCCATCCCCGTCGTTCCCGACGTGTAGTAGATCTGGGCCGGGTCGTCGCATGAGGTGTCGACCGTCTCGAAGCGATCGTCGGCGCCCGCGAGCAGCCCCTCGTCGAGCTGATCACCTCCTCCACCAGCTCGGCCGGCATCCGCCCCGCGTTCTCCGCGTCGGTGACGATCAGCTTCGATTCGGAGTCCTTGATCCGGTGGTGGATGCCCTCGTCCCCGTACAGCACCGATAGCGAGAGCAGGATCGCCCCGAGCTTCCACGTCCCCAGGAGCATCGCCGCCGTCTCGGGCGAAGCCGGAGCGCAGACCGCGACGCGGTCACCGCGCTGCACCCCGTGCGCGGCGAGCACGTTGGCGGCGCGGTTGGCGAGCGAGCGTTGCTCTCCCCAGCTCAGCCGCGGAGGTTCCCTCGAAAGTCCTCGAATACCATCGCCGGCTTGTCGGCCGGATGCTTGTCGCACACGTCCGCGGCGATGTTGTAGCGCTCGGGAACGTCCCAGCGGTGGGCATCGCACGCCTCCTCGTAGCTGCTGATTTCGGTGTGCAACGCCCTGCTCATCTCCCCTCGCCAGAGTTATCCCCGGTTACATGTTCGCCAAAACGGCGGCCATCGCGTGACGTACTCTTAGGGTGAATCCGATGCCCGACCTTGAATCCGAGATGAGCCAGAGCGATGCCGAACCTCCCGAAGCCCAGGCTGCGCCGGGCGCGCGGCAACCAGCTCACCTCGCCGGCGCCGGCGCCTGAGCGACAGAAGCCCAACGTAGAGACGATCGCGGGCGAGGGTCTGCGCTGGGTGAAGATCGAGTCCCCCGGCTCGCTGGAATGGGGCTGGCTCGAGGAGCACTTCGAGTTCGAGAGCCTCGACCTCGAGGACGTGCTGTCGCGAAACGAGCGACCGAAGATCGACGAGTACCCCGAACTATCTGTTCATCGTCCTGCACTTCCCGATCTTCGACCGCGCGGTGCGCCGCCTCAACGCGGGCGAGCTCGACATATTCGTCGGCCCCGACTTCCTGATCACGATCCCCAATCAGCCCCTGCAGCCGGTCGAGTACCTGTTCGAGCGCTGCCGCGCGAAGGAGGAGCTGCGCGATCAGATCTTCTCCAGGGGATCCGGCTACCTGCTGTACCGGATCGTCGACGACAGCTTCGACTACTGCTTCCCGATGCTGCGCAAGATCGAGAACAAGCTCGAGGCGATCGAGGAGGAGATCTTCTCCGGCCACGCCGAGGAGGTCGTGCGCGACATCTCGAACGTGAAGCAGGAGATCATCAACTTCCGCAAGGTGATCCGCCCGCAGCGGCCCGTGCTGCGCGACCTGGAGCAGGTCAAGGGGCGGTTCCTCGCCCCGGATCTCGACCTCGAGATCTACTTCGACGACATCGTCGACGCGCACGAGCGGATCTGGGACCTGCTGGAGACCGACAAGGAGGTCGTCGAGGCGCTCGAGGAGACGAACGAGTCGGTGATCTCGCACCGCGTCAACGACATCCTGCGCGTGCTGACCGCGATCAGCGTGATCGTGCTCCCGCTGACGCTGGTGGCCAGCATCTGGGGCATGAACGTCGGCGTCCCGGGCGAGGGCGACCTGGGCGCCTTCTACGCGGTGCTCACCGGCGATGGTCGCGATCCTCCTGGGGATGCTCGCCTACTTCCGCCACCGCGGCTGGCTGTAGCGCCCAAATTCCGCGTTTCTCGGTCCGCGGTCGTGAGGGATATGTGAGGGATCTGATGCTTTCGTTACATTTCGCGCACTCGGCAAGCACCGGGCCGGCGGCCCGGTGTGTTTGGGCATCCGTGACCCGAGACCGCCAGACGCTCGGAGGGAATCATCCCGATGGCCGACTCGACAGACAGCGGGCAACGTCGCCGCACCCGCAGGACGGGGCGGTTCAGCCGTGGCGACGAGTCCCGCTACGGCGCGGCGGTCGCGGTACACACCGACTCCCTCGACCCACCACCGTGGGTCGCGCCTGAGCCGGCCGACCCTCCACCGCGTCGAGCGCGGCAACCGGCTCCGCGGCGCCGACCCTCCCGGGTGGGTCCGGTCGCGGGCTCGCTGGTCCTCGGCGTCATCACCACGGCGGTCCTGACCGTCATCGGTGGCCTTCCCCTGACCACGCTGGGCTCGGGGGACGGCGTGCGCTCCCACAACGCGGCCGCCATCGGGTCAACCGAGGCTCCGACGTCCCAGGCGATCACCTCCGAATCCGGCCCCGTGAATCCTCTCAGCGGGCCGATCGACTACGGCGACGGCGAGGCGAGGTTCGGAGCCTCCCGGTACGGCCACGTGCACGAGGGCCAGGACATGTTCGGAAAGTCCGGGACGCCGCTGCTCGCGGTCCGCGACGCGACCGTGATCGAGAAGGGCAACGACGGCGGGCGCGGCAACTACATCGCGATCTACAGCGAGGCGGAGGACCAGACCTACGTCTACCTGCACATGCTGCGTCCCTCGGGGCTGAAGCGCGGGGGCCATGTCGGCGCCGGCGACCAGGTAGGCGCGATGGGCTGCACGGGCTCCTGCTACGGCGTCCACCTGCACTTCGAGGTCCGGCTGGGGCGCGGGGTCGACAAAAAGCCAATCGATCCCCTTCCGATGCTGAAGCGCTGGCCGCAGATACCCGAGCCCGAGTAGCGCCGGCTGCACCAGGGACCTCGCCGGCCACATCTAGGATGGCCGAGTGGCCAACTACCGGATCTGGGCGCCCTGGCGCCTTCCCTACGTGAAGGACGCCTCGAAGGACACCGAGTGCATCTTCTGCGCCAAGCCCGCGGAGGGGAATGACGAGGAGACGTTCATCGTCCACCGCGGCGAGCTCTGCTTCGTGATCCTCAACACCTTCCCGTACACGAACGGCCACCTGATGGTCGCTCCCTTCGAGCACCTCGGAAGGCTGCAGGACCTCGACTCCGACACGGTGGCGGAGCTGATGGCGCTGGCGTCACGGGCGATGGCGATCATCGAGGAGACGTACGGCCCCGAGGGCTACAACGTCGGCTTCAACCAGGGCAGAATTGCGGGAGCCGGGTTCGATTCCCACATCCACATGCACGTCGTGCCGCGGTGGGCCGGCGACACCAACTACATGCCGGTGCTTGCCGACACCCGTGTAATGCCGCAGAGCCTCGAGCAGAGCTACGCGGCGCTGAAGGGGAAATTTTGAGCGCCGTATCACCGGGGATCTTCAAGGCCTACGACGTTCGTGGCCTGTACGGCGAGGAGATCGACGGCGACGTCGGTTACCTGCTCGGGCGTGCGTTCGCGCGAGTGCTCGCGCGGCTCGCCGGCGTCGATCCCTCCGAGCTTCGCGTCGGCCTCGGGCGCGACATGCGACTCACCGCCCCGGAGATGGCCGCGCGCGTGCGGGACGGGATCGTCGCGGAGGGCGCGCACGTGATCGACGCCGGGATGATCGGGACCGAGATGCTCTACTTCCTCGTCGGCTCGCGTGAGCTGCACGGGGGCGCGATGGTCACCGCCTCGCACAATCCGAAGGCCTGGACCGGAGTCAAGATGGTGCGCGAGGGCGCGCTCGCGTTCTCGGGGGACGCCGGGATCGCGGACGTCCGGGCCGAGATCGAAGCGGGGATGCCTGAGGCGCCCGGCGGCGGCTCGGTCGAGCAAGGCGAGATCTACGGCGACTTCCACCGCCACGCGCTCTCCTTCATCGATCCCGACCGCGTGACACCCCACCGGGTCGTGGTCGACGGGGGCAACGGGATGGCGGGGCCGATGGTGGGGCCGCTGCTCGAGCGGCTCGACCTCGACCTCATTACCACGTACTGGGAGCCGGACGGCGAGTTCCCGGACCACGAGCCGAATCCGCTGCTGGAGGAGAACCGGCGCTTCATCGTCGAGCGCGTGCGCGACGAGGGCGCCAACCTGGGGATCGCGTGGGACGGCGACGCCGATCGCTGCTTCTTCATCGACGAGGCGGGCGCGTTCGTCGACGGCGACTTCCTGACCGCGATGCTCGCCTCGTCGATCCTGCGGAAGAGCCCGGGGGCGGCCGTCCTCTACGACGCGCGGGCCAGCCGCGCCGTCCCCGACACGGTCACCGCGCAAGGCGGCGTCCCGTACGTCAACAGGGTCGGCCATGCGTTCATGAAGATCGGGATGCGCGAGCACGGTGCCGCGTTCGGCGGAGAGGTGTCTGGCCACTACTACTTCCGCGACTTCTGGTGCGCGGACTCGGGGACGATCCCGGCGCTGCTCGTGCTGGAGTTGATCTCGGTCGAGGGCAAGGGCCTCGCCGAGATGGTCGGCGCCTTCCGGGAGCGGTACTTCATCTCCGGCGAGATCAACTCCGAGGTCGCCGACCAGGAGGCGAAGATGCGGGAGCTGGCGGAGCGCTACTCCGACGGCGACGTGTCTTGGCTCGACGGAGTCTCCGTCGACTACCCCGAGTGGCACTTCAACGTGCGCCCCTCGAACACCGAGCCGCTGCTGCGTCTCAACCTCGAGTCGCTGGTCTCGCGCGAGGACATGGAACGGAAGCGGGACGAGGTGCTGGAGCTCATCCGCTCGTGACTCCGGAGGAGGCGCTCGAGCGCGCCGCCCAGGAGGGGATTCACACGCTGCGCATCCCGACGCCGTTCATGGTCGGGCGCGTCAACTGCTACCTGATCGAGGACGAGCCGCTGACGCTGGTCGACACCGGCCCGAACTCGGGCAAGGCGCTGGACGAGCTGGAGCGCCAGCTCGCGGACCATGGCCACGAGATCGAGGACCTCCAGCTGGTGATCCTGACCCACCAGCACATCGACCACATCGGTCTGGTCGAGATCATCGCCTCGCGCTCCGGCGCCGACGTCGCCGCGATCGACGTCGCCGTCCCCTTTCTCGAGAACTTCGGTGAGGACGCCGAGCGCGACGACGAGTTCGCGGGGAGGCTGATGCTGAGCCACGGCATCTCACCGGACGTCGTCACAGCGCTGCAGAGCGTCTCGCGCAGCTTCCGCGCCTGGGGCGCACGGCCGAAGGTGACGCGGCCGCTGCACGACGGCGAGACGCTCGCGCTCCGCGACCGTGCGCTCGAGGTGCAGCACCGCCCCGGCCACAGCCCCTCGGACACGCTGCTGTGGGACGCCGATCGCCGCATCCTGTTCGCCGCGGACCACCTGCTCGCCCACATCTCCTCCAACGCGTTGATCACGCGACCGCTCGACGGCTCAGACCAGCGCACCCAGGCGCTCGTTTCCTACTTCGAGTCGATGCGCAAGACCCGCGAGCTTCCGGCCGAGATCGTGCTCACCGGCCACGGCGAGCCCGTCACCGACCACGTCGCGCTGATCGACGATCGCATCGAGCGCTCGCGGCGCCGCGCGGAGAAGATCCACGGGTTGATCGCGGAGCGGCCCCGCACGGGCCACGAGCTGGCCCAGGCCCTGTTCGGCGACGTCGCCGTCACGCAGGCATTCCTGACGCTGTCCGAGGTGATCGGGCATGTCGACCTGCTCATCAACGAGGGCCGCGCCCGCGAGGTGACCGAGAACGGAGTGATCCGCTTCGAGGCGGTGCCGTGAGCGCGAGGCTCAACAAGGGTGGGGGTGGGCGGGGAATTTGATCTTGGGCCGAGCGCGAACACATGGGTGATGTGACCACGGCGAAGCAGCGAATGCTGGTGGTCGTCAACCCGTACGCGACCACCGTCTCGGATCGGCTCAAGAACCTGGTCGTGTACGCGCTCCAGGGGCGCTTCGACGTCACCGCCGTGATGACCGAGGCGCGCGCGCACGCGATCGAGATCGGCCGCGAGGCGCGCGACGGCGGCTACGACATCGTGGTCGCGTTCGGTGGCGACGGGACCCTGAACGAGGTCGCCAACGGCCTCGCCGGCACGTCCGTCCCCGTGTCGGTGCTCCCGGGGGGCTCGACCAACGTGGTCTGCCGGACCCTCGGGATCCCCAACGACGTCGTCGACGCCGCCGAGCATCTGCTCGGGCTCGCCGATGACCTCAAGCCGCGCCGGATCGACCTCGGCGTCGTCAACGGGCGCCGCTTCGTGTTCGCCTGCGGTGGTGGGCTCGACGCCGCCGTCGTGCAGCGGGTGGACTCGCACCCGAAGCTGAAGGCACGCGCCGCCGAGTGGTATTTCACGTGGTCCGCGTTGTCGGCTTTCTACCGGCGCTACCTGCGCGATCCGGTGCGCCTGCGCCTCGTGGTCGACGGCGAGGAGGCCGAGGGGATCACGGCGCTCGTGCAGAACTCCGACCCCTACACCTACTTCAGGGATCAGGCGCTTCACATCTGCGAGGGGGCGGCGCTCGACAACGGAACGCTGTCGCTGGCGATGTTGAAGCGCGCCGCGCAGCGCGACGTGCCGACGATTGCCACACGCGTGCTCTCGCAGCGGCTTGCCACCTCTGACCATCGCCAGCTCGCGCACTTCGAAGGCGTCACCGCCGCGCGGGTCGAGTCGATCTCCCGCGACCCCGAGGGCAGGATCCGTCCTTTCCCGCTCCAGGTCGACGGCGACTACATCGGCGACCAGACCGAGCTCGACCTCGGGATCGAGCCCGGGGCGCTGACGATCGTCGCCTGAGGCAGCGGGCATGACCGATCCCGATTGCCGCTTCTGCGCCATCGTCGCGGGCGACGAGGAGGCGGCGCACGTCGTGTTCGAGGACGAACACTCGCTCGCCTTCCTCGATCATCGTCCCCTGTTCCCCGGCCACTCCCTGCTCGTTCCGCGCGAGCACCACGAGACGCTCGCCGACCTGCCCCGGGAGCTGCTCGAGCCGTTCTTCGCCGCCGCCCAGCTGCTGTCGCGGGCGGTTCCACAGGCGATGGACAAGCCGGGGAGCTTCGTCGCGATGAACAACGTCGTCAGCCAGAGCGTCCCTCACCTCCACTGCCACGTCGTTCCGCGGCGACGCAAGGACGGCCTCCGCGGCTTCTTCTGGCCGCGGCGAAAGTACGACAGCGAGGCGCATATGGCCGAGGTGGCCGAGAAGCTACGGGCCACGATCGCGGAGCTGCAGGAGCCCGGCTAGCGGATTACAGCTCGATTCCGAGCTGGCGCCTTCGCTTCCCGCTGTCCTCCAGGCCTTGTGCCCAGACGAGTGGTCATTTGACCCCCCATATCGGGGTCAACTGTCCTTTCGACCGTAGCGCTCAGCTCTTCGCACGCGCGGGGGCGGCGTTGCCGGCGAGATAGCCAAGGTTGTGGGCGACGAGCCCGACGCCATCCAACGCGCGAAACACCCCCTCCTCGCGCTGCCCCCGCGCGATGAGCGTCACGGAATCGCGCATCGCAAGCGCGAGCTGCTTGGTCAGCGGCCAGCGCGGTGAGTGTCCCGGGTAGCGGCGATTGAGCCACCGCGAGCCGGCGGCGTAGCGGGCGATGGTGGCGAGGAATGGAAGCAGGCGCTCGCGGTGGCGATGCTCAACCAGCGCGGCAGGAGCGCGCTCGATGGTCCATCCGGCGCGCTGGAGGCGGCGCGAGAAATCGACGTCGCCGCCGGAGCGGATGCCCTCCGTGAACCCACCGATCTCCTCGAGCGCGGTGCGCCGGACCAGCACGTTGCCGCCGACGGCGATCCGCCAGTCGGGTCCCTCGGCGCCGCCCGCGAGGTTGAGGAAGCCGCGCGCGCGAGCGTAGCGGGCGATCAACGCGCCCTGGGCGGGGCTGCCCACCACCGTGCCCGCGATCGCCCCGCAGCGCTCCGGCGGCAGCTGGGCGAAATAAGCTTCGAGCAGATCGGGGACCGGTCGGCAGTCGGCGTCGAGGAACAGGATCCAGTCGTTGGAGGCGGCCCGCGCGCCGGTGTTGCGCGCGTGGTACGACGAGCGCTCGGAGGCAGCGCGGACCACGCGCACGGTGGCAGCCAGCGGGTCCGTCGACATGCCGTGACGCGTGTTGTCGGCGACGATGAGCTCGTCGCCGGGACGCCCCCGAGCCGTCGCAGATCGGCGGCGAGCAGCGCGGCTGCGGCGGGGTCTCCGACAAGGGGACGACGACGCTGACGGAAGGGCGAGTAGGGGGAGTCATGCGGGGCTCGCTCCGTGGCGGCGTCGATCTGGGTCCCCCATCAGGGGTAGGCGGCAGCGTCACGCGCGGTACTCCCGGCTCGCTGCCCTTACCTACCCTCTCCCGACCCGCCGTCAGGCAGCTCAAACCCCCGGCGTAATCCGGTACGCGTCGAACACGGAGTCGAGCTGGCGCAGGCGGCCGATGCACTGCTTGAGCTGGCCGGTGTCCCCCACCTCGACCACGAACCGGTTCTTGACCATCGGGTGCTTGGTCATGCACTTCGCCTCGAGGATGTTGATTCCGGCCTCGGCGAAGGTCCGCGAGAGGTCCTCGAGCAGCCGGGTTCGATCCCACGCGTCGACCTGCAGCTCGACGCGGTACGAGGCGGCGTTCTCCCCGTCCCACGAGACGTCGGTGAACCGCTCCGGGGACTTCTTCAGCGCCTTCACGTTGCGGCAGTCCTCGCGATGGATCGTGATCCCCCGGCCCAGCGACACGTAGCCGAGGATCTCGTCGCCGGGGACGGGCCGGCAGCACTTCGCCAGCCGGACCATCACGTCCTCGACGCCCTTGACCTTGATCCCGTACGCCGAGGCGTCGTCGGTGCGCCGCTGGCGCTCGTCCTTGCCGTGCAGGACGCCCGTGGGGACGGCGGGGTCCTCCTCCTCGCCGACCGCCTCTCCCTGCTTGAGGCGCTGGAAGACCTTGTTGGCGACGGTCTTCGGAGCGACCTTGGCCTGGCCCAGCGCGACGTAGAAGTCGTCCGCCTTGCGGAATCCCATCTCGCGGGCCACGTCGACGAGCAACGGCGTCCCCGCCACCTGCTGCGCCGGCAGCCCACGCTTGCGCAGCGCCGCCTGGAGCGCCTCGCGGCCGCGGCGCTCGGCGTCCTCGCGCCGTTCCCGCTTGAGGAAGGCGCGGATCTTGTTGCGGGCCCGGCTGGTGCGCACGAGACCGAGCCAGTCGCGCGAGGGACCGCGCTCCTGCTTCGCGGTCAGGATCTCGACGATGTCGCCGCTGGACAGCTGGTAGTGGAGCGGGACGATCTTTCCGTTCACCTTCGCGCCCACGCAGCGGTGGCCGACGTCGGTGTGGACGGCGTACGCGAAGTCGAGCGGCGTCGACCCGGCGGACAGGTTCTTGACCTCGCCCTTGGGCGTGAACACGAACACCTCGTCCTCGAACAGGTCGACCTTGAGCGAGTCGAGGAACTCCTCGGGATCCTGGTCGGACTCCAGCTCGAGCAGCTGGCGCAGCCAGGTCATCTTCTCCTTCTCGGGATCCTTGAGGGAGGGTTTCGCACCCTCCTTGTAGATCACGTGCGCCGCGATCCCGTACTCGGCCAGATCGTGCATCTCGCGGGTCCGGATCTGGATCTCGAGCGGGCGACCCTCGGGGCCGATCACCGTCGTGTGCAGCGCCGAATAGAGGTTGAGCTTCGGTGTCGCGACGAAGTCCTTGAAGCGGCCCGGGAGCGGCTTCCACAGCGAGTGAATGATCCCGATCGCCCCGTAGCAGTCCTTGACCGAGTCCACGATCACGCGCATCGCGGTGAGGTCGTAGATCTCGTTGAACTCCCGCCCCTTCTTGGTCATCTTCGTGTAGATCGAGTAGAAGTGCTTCGCGCGGCCTGACATCTCCGCTTCGATCCCGACCTTCTTCAGCTCCGTACGCAGGAAGCCGCCCGCCTCCTCGACGTAGCGCTCCCGCTCGCGGCGTTGCTGCGCGACGAGCTTCTTGATCTCGTCGTACTTGCGCGGGTGCAGAGTCGCGAAGGCGAGGTCCTCGAGCTCCCACTTGATCGCGTGGATCCCCAGCCTGTGGGCGAGCGGGGCGTAGATCTCGAGCGTCTCGCGCGCCTTCTCGAGCTGCTTCTGCTTCGCCAGCGCCGACAGCGTGCGCATGTTGTGCAGCCGGTCGGCGAGCTTGATCAGGATGACCCGGACGTCCGTGGCCATCGCGACCATCATCTTGCGGTAGTTCTCCGCCTGGCTCTCGTCGCGGCTCTGGAAGGTGATCCCGGTCAGCTTCGTGACCCCGTCGACGAGTGTGGCTATCCGGTCGCCGAACGCCTCGTGGACGTCGTCGAGGCTGGCGCTCGTGTCCTCGACGGTGTCGTGCAGCAGCGCCGCGCACAGCGTCTCGGTGTCGAGCCGCAGGCCGGCGCAGATCTTCGCCACCTCGAGCGGGTGGGTGACGAAGTCCTCGCCCGAGCGCCGGCGCTGGTCCGCGTGACGCTCGCAGGCGAACGTGAACGCGCGCTCGACCGCCTCGCGGTCCACGGAGGCCGCCGCGTCTTCGCTGTGCTCCTCGACGACCGCGACGAGGTCGCCGAGCAGCTTGCGTTCGTCGGCGGTCAGCTCCTTGGTGATCGCGTCGGCGGGGACGGCCGTGGTGCGCTTGCCGTCGCCCTCTAGCCCTACCCGGGTGCGCTCGACGGTCCTGCCCGCGGCCTTGCGCCGCGCGGCGGCGTTCTTCGTCTTCGCGCCGGAGCCTTTGCTCTTGGAGGAGCGGCCTCCGTTGCCGCTTGCTACGCGGCTTTTGGTCTTTGCCTGCTTAGGAATCGCCTGCCCTCCTCGTGGCGGGCCCGGTAGGCGACGTACGCCCCCGATCGCTCCAACTCGGTCGCCTCCGAGGATACGACCCCGAGCGCGCGACCGCCGCCCTCGGTCTCCCACCTGGCGAGGTCGAGCTCCTCCAGCACACGCACGTACCGCGCCGCCACCTCCGGCGTGCGCGGGTACGCGCCGTCGCCGGCGAGCAGGCCGATCAGCTCGCCCCCGGGCGCCCCCCCGCGCCCGCGCAGTGCCCGGTAGACGCTCCCCAGCGCGCTCCGCAGCTCCCATTCGTTCGCGTGGACCCAGAACGCGAACTCGAGCTCATCGCCCCCCCAGGCGAGGTGCAGATAGCCGCGGCCGCGCGCGGCCAGCGTCTCCAGATGCGCGAAAGGAGGTGGATCGATCAGCACGACGTGCTCGAAGTGGCGCGGCAGGTCTGGATCGCGGGCCAGCGCCGCCCAGTCCGCCAGGACGAGCCCGCGGCCGGATTCCACGAGCTCGGAGACACGCCCGGCGAGAGGATCCTCCGCACAGCGCCCGCACGCGTGCACCGGCGGGCCACACCCGAAGCGGCGTGGATCGGCGCGCTCTGCGAGCGCGGCCCGCCGCGACGAGTCGGCGCACAGCGCCAGCACCGGTGAGCCGCTGGAGATCAGATCGGCGAGCGTCGCCACCCCCGAGCCGCCCGCCCGCTCGACGGTCTTGCGACGGGCGCTCGCCTCCGTGGTGCCGTCGCGCAGCGCCGCGGGCGGCCATTCGTCGAGCCGGGACGCACGCTCCGCTTCGAACCGGCGCCACCATTCCTCGTCCCCCTCCGGCTCGAGACATCCCGCGGGGGATGCCTCGATCGGGTACAGCTCCTTCAGCACGACCCGCGGCTCCACGGCACCGTTCCACTGATTGACCTCGAGGCGCACCGAGAGGTCCACCGGGGCGCCGTCGTGGGAGGCGAGCGACCGGTCGGTGCTGCCGAACGCCACCCCAAGCGCCCGCGTGGCCCCGCTCTCGACGCTGAACCGTGCGTGCTTGCCCTCGCCCATGGGGCGGACGTCGCGCATTCGCGCCGCGGGGACCAACAGCCGCACCCCCGGGTTCCCCATCCCGAACGGACCGAGGCGCTCCAGCTCCTCGGCGGTGTCGAGCCCGAGCCGATCTCCACCCACGACAGCGTCCACGGTCTCGGTTCGGATCAGGTCGGCGGACTCGAGGTGCTCGGCCGCGCCGGCGACGAACGCCTCCCGAAACGCGCCCACCTTCTCCGCCTCGATCTCCAGCCCGGCGGCCGCCCGGTGCCCGCCAAAGCGCAGCAGGTGCTCCGAGCACGCGCGGAGCGCGGACAGCAGATCGAAGCCGGGGATGCTCCTGCCCGACCCGCGCCCGCCGCCGGCCGGATCCAGGGAGATCAGGATCGTGGGCCGCCAGTGGCGCTCGGCCAGCCGCGAGGCAACGATCCCCACGACGCCCGGATGCCACCCCTCGCCGGCGACGACGATCGCGGGCGCCTCGGGCCCCTGAGGCAGCTCGGCCAGCGCCGACTCGGCGCCCGCGAGCACCTCCCGTTCGGCCTCGCGGCGCTCGCGGTTGGCGCGATCGAGCTCGGCGGCGATCTCGGCAGCGCGGCCCTCCTCCTCGCACAGCATCAGCTCCACCCCGGCGTCGGCGCGGTACAGGCGCCCGGCGGCGTTGATCCGCGGCGCGAGGCGGAACGCCAGGTCTCCCTCGTCGAGCCGTGACGGCTCCACCCCGGCGGCGGCGATCAACGCGCGCAGCCCGGGCCGACGGCCTCCGCGTAGCTCGGTCAGGCCTCGCCGTACCAGGGCACGGTTCTCGCCGACCAGCGGCACCAGATCCGCGACCGTCGCGAGGGCAACGAGGTCGAGGTCCTCGTCCGCCGACGCGGCGCCGGCGCCGGCCCGCTTGCGCAGCGCGGCGGAGAGCTTGTAGGCGACCCCCGTGGCGCACAGCTCGGGACACGGGTAACCCGAGAGTTGCGGGTGCACGATCGGGCAATCGGGAAGCTGCTCGTCGGGCATGTGGTGGTCGGTGACGATCACCTCGATCCCCGCTGCCCGCGCGGCCGCGACCGCGCCGACCGCCGTGATTCCGCAGTCGACCGTCAGCAGCAGGCCGGTGCCACGCGCGGCGAGCCTCTCGACGCCTGCCTCGGTCAGCCCGTAGCCGTCGGCGGCCCGGTCCGGGATGAACCAGTCGCAGCGCGCGTCGAGCTTGCGCAGGGTTGCAACGAGGATCGCCGTCGAGCAGACGCCGTCAACGTCGTAGTCGCCGTGGATCGTGATCGTGCGCCCCCCGCGAGCGGCCTCGAGCAGCCGCTCGCACACCTCGTCCATGCCCTCGAACTCGAACGGGTCGTGGGTCTCGCAGGCGTCGAGGAATTCCCGCGCCGCCTCGACGGTCCGGTAGCCCCGCCGCACGAGCGTGGTCGCCACGGGATCGGACAGCCCGAGCTCGTCGGCGAGGGCCCGCGCCTCGGCGTACGCGTACGGCTCGACGCGAAATGATCGATCGGACCCCGTAGCGGACACCGGGCCAGGCTAAGTTCGCCCGGGGACGGAATCGCCGCCCTCCTGCTTGACCGGCCTCGCAAGCGCCGAGCGCCGGTAGCGTGGGCGGCATGCGCCGCCTGTTCGCGCTCGTCGCCACCGTAGTCCTCGTCGACACGATGTTCTACGCGGCGATCACGCCGCTTCTGCCCCACTACGTCGACGATCTCGGCCTCTCGAAGTCGTCGGCGGGGGTGTTGAGCGCCGCCTACGCGGCCGGGACCCTGCTCGGGTCGCTGCCCAGCGGCTGGTTCGCGACGCGCTACGGCGCCAGGCGGACGATCCTGTTCGGGCTCACGCTGATGTCGGCGTCGAGCCTCGCGTTCGCGTTCGCGAGCGAGATCGCGGTGCTCGACGCCGCCCGGTTCACCCAGGGCATCGGCGGCGCCTGCGCGTGGACGGGTGGGCTCGCGTGGCTGCTGACGATGGCACCGGCCGATCGCCGTGGTGAGCTGATCGGCTCGGCGCTCGCCGCAGCGATCGTCGGCGTTCTGCTCGGCCCCGTGCTCGGCGGCGCCGCCACCGTGGCCGGGCCGGAGCCGATCTTCAGCGCCGTCGCGCTGGTCGGCGTGGCGCTCGCCGCCTGGGCTCGAACGCTGCCGCCGCCGCCGGCCGCGACCGCGCCGCGCGTCCGCGAGCTGGCCCGAACGATGCTCAGCGCCCCGGTGCTGACCGGCGCGTGGCTCGTCGCGCTCCCGGCGCTGTTCGCCGGGACGCTCAACGTCCTCGCCCCGCTGCGGCTCGACGAGCTGGGGGCGAGCGGGGTGGCGATCGGGGCCATCTTCCTCGTCTCGGCCGCGGTCGAGGCGGCATGCACCCCGCTGTTCGGCAGCCTCTCCGATCGGCGCGGGCGGATGGTTCCGATCGGGGCCGGGCTCATAGCCGGCGGGGTCACGGCGGTGGCACTGACGCTCCCCGGGACGGTGCTGCTCGTCGCCGTGGCGGTGCTCGCCGCGATCCTCTCGCTGGCCCTGCTGTGGGCGCCCGCGATGGCGCTGCTCTCGGACGGCGCGGTTGCACGCGGCCTCGACCTGGGATTCGCGGCCGCGCTCGTCAACCTCGCGTGGGCCGGCGGCCAGGTGATCGGCGGGACCGGCGGGGCCGGGATCGCCGAGGCGACGAGCGACTCCGTCCCCTACCTGCTGGTGGCGGCGCTGTTCGCGCTCACCTCGGTCACCCTGCTCGCCGCCGCCGGCCGGCTGGCGCGGGCCTAGCGGCTTCGCTCCCGGCGCGATCGGGCGTGCGGACGCTAGACGGCTTCCGCCCGCTCCGCCCTGAGCCCGATCAGATACACGATCCCGATTCCGATCAGCGTCCCGGGGATCGCCACCAGGACGGTGACGATGTCGGTGTCCCCGATGCTCTTGCCGGACGCGATCTGAGCGACGCCCCCGGTGATCATGGCGCCGGCGATCGCGCCGAGGAAGGCTCCGACGATCCCGCTCCAGAAGCGGTCGGGGACGAACACCGTGAAGTGCCACAGCGCGAGGCCGACGGTGAACCACACGAGCGCCGCCATCAGCGATGCCTCCCGTGCTTGCGGCGCCGCCGGCTCTGGCGGCGACGGTTGCGCTTGCTCTCGCGGGGGCGATCACCCGACTGCTCACCGGCCCCCGCGCCGACCAGCGGCTCGGCCGGACGCTCGGGAGCCCCGTCGCCCGGTGGCCCGTCACCACCGTCCCCGCCGGGAGCACCCACCGGGGGCGTGGGCTCACGCGGTGCGGGAGGCGCCGCGGGCGGGGGCGGTTGCTCGGGAGCCGGCGGCGGCTGCGGAGCCTCCGCTCGTTCGGGCAGCGGCCGCTCCTCGCCGTCCTCGATCCTCGCGACGACGTTCTCCTCCGGGAACGCCGGGACGTAGCCCATCGCCTCCTCGATCCGCGCGTGGCGCGCCCGGTAGGAGGGCTCGCGCTCCTTCCACGCGGTCAGCACGGGCGCGGCGATGAAGATCGAGGAGTAGGTACCGGACGCGACCCCGACCAGCATCGCGAAGGCGAAGTCCTTCAGCGTCTCGCCGCCGAAGATCAGCAGCACCCCGATCAGGAACACGGTGGACAGGCCGGTGATCAGAGAACGGGTGAGCACCTCGCTCATCGAGCGGTTGACGATCTGCGAGAAGGCGGCGCGCGGCAGCCGCGGCTCGTTCTCGCGTATTCGGTCGAACACGATCACGGTGTCGTACATCGAGTACCCGAGGATGGTCAGGAAGGCCGCCACCGTGGCGCTCGTCACCTCGCGCTCGCTCAGCGAGTAGACGCCGGCCGTGATCAGGATGTCGTGGACGAGCGCGATCAGCACCGGGACGGCGTACTTCGGCTGGAAGCGGATCGCCACGTAGATGGCGATCACGAGCAGCGAGAGGACGATCGCTCGGATCGCGTTCGTCGCCACCTGCTCGCCGAAGCTCGGCCCGATGGTCGTGTTCTGGAAGCCCTGGTCGCCGCCCTCGAGGCCGAAGCGGTCCTCGAGGGCCGTCTGGATCTCGGCTCCGGCTTGCTCGGTACCGAACTCGCCCTGGATCTGGAACACGTTCTCGCCGAACGTCGGGGTTGTCGACCTCCTGGATCTCGGCGCTGTCGGCGCCCGAGATCCCCGTGTCGGCGAGGGTCGAGCGCACGGTCTCGACATCGGTCGACTCGCCCAGAGCCGCGTTGATCCGCGTCCCGGACTCGAAGTCGATCCCGAGGTTGAGCTGCAGGGTGGCGAAGGAGATCGCCCCGATCGCCAGGATCGCGCCCGACATCGAGAAGAACCACCTGCTGGCGCCGGTGAAGTCGAAGTGCCACCGCACCCGCTGCTCGCCGGCGCCGAGCAGCCGCGGCGAGTCGAGGAAGCGCGCGCCCCAGCGTTCCGAGCACCGCCTGCGTGAACACGACAGCGGTCAGCAGCGAGACGATCGTCCCGACGCCGAGCGTGAACGCGAATCCCTTCACCCCAGCGGTGGCGAGGACGAAGAGGATGAACGCCGTGATCAGGATGATCACGTTCGCGTCGACGATCGTCGCGATCCCCTTGCGGTAGCCCGCCGTGATCGCCGACGGGCATCGAGCGGCCCTCGCGCACCTCCTCCTTGATGCGCTCGAAGATCACGATGTTGGAGTCGGCCGCGACGCCGATCGTCAGGATCAGGCCCGCGATCCCCGGCAGCGTCAGCGTGATCGGGATCAGCTTGATCAGCGCGAGGAAGAACAGCGCGTAGACGCCGAGCCCGATCGCCGCGACCAGGCCGAGGAAGCGGTAGTAGGCGAGCAGGAAAAGCACGACGAGGATCAGGCCGACGATCCCCGCGGTCAGGCCCTGGTCGAGCGCCTGCTGGCCGAGCGTCGCCGAGACCGTGCTCTGGCTGATCAGCTTGAGGTCGATCGGCAGGGCGCCGATCCGCAGCAGCTCGGCGAGGTCCTGGGCCTCCTGGATCGAGAAGCTGCCCGGAGATCTGGGCGCCGGTGCGCCCGTCGATCCCGTCCGGGTTCTCGGCGAAGTTGATGATCGGCCGCGAGACGACGTCGCCCTCGGCGTCGGTCGCGCCGTGTCGAGCACGATCGCGAAGCTGTCCGAGAACTGATCGGCCTGGGCGCCGGTGACCCCAGGCGGCGCTTGCGCCAGCCCGCGCTGGGCGATCCGGCGGGTGACCTCCTGGAAGGCGGTGCGACCCTCGTCGGTGAAGTCGAATGTGACGTTGGGCTGGTTCGTCGTCGGGTCGGAGTTCTGCTCCGGGTTCGTGATGTCGGTCCCCGACAGCTCGGGGCGGTCACGCAGCACGAAGTACTCGGGAGGACCTGTGGATTCGTCGTCCTCGGTAGCCGGATCGTCCTGCGGCGACTCTCGGAGACCACGATCGTGCCCTGCGGGACCGCGACGACGGTGCTGTCCTTCGGCTGCTGCTCGCGCGGGAAGTCGAGGAACAGGTCTGAGCGGTCCTGCGAGGGCTCGGCGAGCGGCTGCAGGGTGTCGCGGTCGAACAGGAAGTAGACGGGGCCGTTCGTCGTGCACTCGGTCCTTGAAGCACTCGGGCTTCTGCTTCGAGGCGAACTTGACCGCGTCGAACAGGCGGTTGAAGCCCCGCTCGGTCGCGCTCGGATCGTTCGGGTCCTCGGAGATCACGTTCGGCTCCCAGTCGTAGAAGTGGATCTGGGCCGTGCGTCCCGATCACCTCGGTCGCGCGCTGGATGTCGGTGACGTCGGGGAGGCTGACGTCGATCTGGGTGTCCCCGACGCGGTTGATCTCGGGCTCCGAGACGCCCAGCGTGTCGATGCGCTGGCGGATGATCTCGATCGCGCGGTCGATCGACTCCGAGTTGACCTCGGACTGCGGCGTGGGCTCGCCCTCGTAGACGAGCGACGTACCGCCGCGCAGATCGAGTCCCAGCTTGGTCGGCTGGCTGAAGATCACCAGGACGGACGCGATCGCCAGGCCGACTACGAACAGCAGGATGAAGAGGTTGCGCCGCCTACCCACCATCGGTGCTACGCCACCTTAGTCGTCCTGGGACTCGCGGCGGGGGCCACTCACTCGGGCGTGAGCACGATCAGCAGGCCCCCGTCGTCGTCGTACGCGGGGAAGATGTCAGCCACGGCGCTCGCGGGGAGATCGCCCTCGGCACGGACCTCGACCTTCTTGCGGAGCGAGCGCACCCCCCACTCCAGCGTCGTCTCGATCGGGTCGGTCCTGCCGTCGCCGTCGATGTCGGCCGTCTCGCCGCCGTCGCCCTCCTCGACCCAGCGCAGCCCGAGCACGTCCTGGACGGGGCGCCCGATCACGTCCTCGTCCTTGAGACCGGTGAGCTCGAAGCCCCCCTTGCCGATGTCGATCACGCGGCCCTGCTGGTCGCAGGTGAAGAAGGCCGCGTCGGGCGCGGGGTAGTAATCGTCGAGGAGCTCGAACAGGAAGCCGAACCCGCATTTGGGGCAGCTCTTGGGACGGGAGGTGAACCCCGCCGTCCGCTCCCCGCTCATCAGGCGGTTCCCGCAGCTCGGACAGATGAAGAACGGCACGCTGAAAGGCTAGTAAACGGCGCGCGGCGGATTCGCGGCGCGGCGACCGCTACCGTCCGCGACCATGCCCCGCCCAACGATCGGAGTCTGCGCCGCGATCGAGCAGGCCCGCTGGGGACCCTGGGACCAGGACGCGATGCTGGTGCCTCGCTCCTACCTCGATGTCCTCGGCGCGGCCGGCGCCCTGTCGCTCCTGCTGCCGCCCGACCCGGCGAGCACCGACTCGCCCGGCCCCCTCGTCGATGCGATCGATGCCCTCCTGCTCATCGGCGGCGCCGACATCCACCCCGATTCGTACGGAGGCGACCCGCATCCCGAGATCGTGCGAACCCGGCCCGAGCGTGACCGCTTCGAGCTGGCGCTCGCCCGCGAGGCGGTGGAGCGCGACCTTCCCCTGCTCGGGATCTGCCGCGGGATGCAGCTGCTGAACGTCGCCCGCGGCGGAACCCTCGTCCAGCACCTGCCCGACGAGTTGGGCGACGACCGCCACGAGCCGGCCCCGGGGAAGTTCGCCGAGCACGGCGTCCGGCTCGAGCCCGGCTCGCTCGCGGCTCGGGCGACCGGAGCGGAGCGGCTGACCGTGAAGACCCACCACCACCAGGGCATCGACGAGCTCGGCGAGGGACTGGTGGCGAGCGGGTGGAGCGACGCGGACGGGATCGTCGAGGCAATCGAGCTGTCCGGCGACGGCTTCGCCCTCGGGGTGCTGTGGCATCCCGAGGAGGGCGAGGACGAGCGGCTGATCGCGGCGCTCGTGGCGGCCGCGGCGGCCTAGCGCCCGAGCGTCGAGTGCCGCTCGTCGCGGTCACGACCACGCGACCGGCCTGACGGGCCCGGCGTCGGGGTCGACCCGCGCGGTCCAGCCGCCGCGGGATGTGCGCCGAGCGCCCCGGCGCCAGGCGCGCCAGCCGCCCGCTCCACAGCGCTCGCCCGCCCTGCACGACCTCGAGCCGCGGCGCGCGCAGGAACGCGTCCGAGCGCAGCAGGAAGCGATCCGCGCGGCGGCGCGCCGGCGTCGCGGCGACACGAGGTTGGGCGCGACCCAGCGCAGCGGGGGCTCGGGCGAGCGACCGGGACGTGGACGGGCCACGCGCCGTCCGCCGAGGTACGTCGGCGACCGCAGCCGCGACGTGGCGCCCGCCGAGCGCCGCAGACGTCGGCGGTCTCGGCCGGGTGGACGACGTTGCCGGCGGCGAACACCCCGGGAGCTCGGTGCGCGAGCCCGGCGTCCACCCGCGGGCCCGCGGGTCCCGGGGTCGAGCTCGCATCCCGCCATCACGGCCAGCTCGTGGTCGGGGATCCAGTCGGCGGTGAACACCACAAGATCGCACGGATGCGCCTCGTCCGGCCCGAGTCGAGGTCGGTCAGCTCAACCGCCTCGACCCGACGCTCGCCGTGGATGCCGGTGATCGCCGTCCTCGTCCACACCGGGACCCGGTATCGGATCGCCGCCCCGATCCGAAACGCCGCCAGCGATTGATGCCGCGCCAGCTCGGTGACGAGCCCCGCCACCGAGGCGCCGCCGTGGGCCAGCGTGGCGACGGCGGAGAAGCTGACGTGCTCGGCGCCGACCACCACCGCCCGCCGCCCCACGTTCGCGCCGTGCAGGTAGACGAGCTGCTGCAGCGTGCTCGTCGTCATCACCCCGGCCGGGCGCGACCCCGGCACCAGGCGCGCCGAGCGGGGACGCTCCCGGCACCCGGTTGCCAGCACGATCGCCGCCCGGCGTCGAGCTCGGCGCCGGCCGCCCGGTGACGTCAGCCACAGCCGCCGGCCCGATCCATTCGGTCACCATCGTCTCGGCCAGGACGCTCCACCCCGGCCCGCTCCGCGAGCTCGCCGTAGCGGCGCGCGTAGCGGGGGCCGGACATCACCCGCCGCAGGTCGCGCATGCCGAACCCGGTGTGGTTCGCGTGCCGCGGGATGCCGCCGGGCTCGGCCTCGCGCTCGATCACGGTCACGGCCTCGACGCCGCGGCGCCGCAGCTCGATCGCGGCCGCGAGCCCCGCCGGGCCGCCGCCGATCACGACCACCCCGTCAGCCATCGGCCCGACCGAGAAGCGCCGTCGACCTCGGCCTCGCAGAAGAACCCCTGGCAGCGGCCCATCAGGACGCGGGTGCGGCGCCGCAGCCCGTCGACGTCGGCCGGCGGGATCGCGCTTCGCATCGCCGCCTCGATCTCCCCCCGGGTGACGCGCTCGCAGAAGCACACGACGCGGCCGAAGTCCGGGTCCTCCGCGATCAGCTCGGGACGCTCGAACGGACGCGGAGAGGTCTCGCCGATGTTCGGCATCCGCGGCTCCGCCCCGGTCGCCTCCGCCGACAGCTCCAGCCCGGCGGCGGCGAGCCCCTCCCGCACTCGCTCGGCGATCGCCATCGACGCCGACACCCCGGTGGAGCGGATCCCCCCGGCGCAAACGTAGCGCTCGCTCCTCGTGCACACGGAGCTGGTAGTCGCGGTCCTCGGTCGCGGCCCGCAGCCCGGCGAACGTCGCCGTCACCTCGTGCTCCGCGAGCGCGGGGACGATCCGGGCGCCGTCGGCAAGCAGGGAGCGCGAGGCCGTCGGCCGTCGTCGAGCGGTCGTCCCTGCTGTCGATGTCCTCGGCCGTCGGGCCGAGCAGGAGGTTGCCATACACGGTAGGCGCGACGAGCACGCCCTTCGTCTTCTCGGTCGGGACCGGGAGCAGGACGTGGTTGACGAGGGAGCGGGCCAGCTTGTCGAACACGATCAGCTCGCCGCGCCGGGGGCGGACCGTGAACTCGCGATGCCCGAGCATCGCGTCGAGCTCGTCGCTGCGCAGGCCGGCAGCGTTGACGAGGTGGTCGGCCACGATCGGCCCCCGCGAGGTGCGAAGCTCGAACCGGGCGCCGCGCTCGACCGCCGCGACCCCCGCGTCGAGCACCAGCCGGCATCCGTTCATGACCGCCTCGGTGGCGAGAGCGAGCGTGGTCGTCCACGGGCACACGATCCCCTCGCCGGGGATCTCGAGCGCGCCGTGCGCGCCCGGTCCCAGCGCGGGCTCGCGCTCGTATAGCTCCTCGGCCTCGACTCGGCGCGCGTCCCGGTAGCCATTCTCGACCGCGCCCGACTCGATCGCCGACAGCGCCTCCAGCTGCTCGCCGCTCCACGCGACCATCAGCGCGCCGGTCGACGCGGTCGGGATCCCGACCCGGCCCGCGTACACCCGCAGCAGCTCGTGACCGCGCGGCACCAATTCCGCCTCAAGCGTGCCCGGCTTGGCGTCGAAGCCGGTGTGGAGGATCGCGGTGTTCGCCTTGCTCGTCCCGGTGCCGACGTCCCGCGCCTTGTCGATCAACACGCAGGACGCGCCGCGCCGCGTCAGCTCGCGCGCCGTGGCGCACCCCACCACGCCTGCCCCGACGATCGCGATGTCGAACGGACCTGCGGGCGCGGGACCCTCACGAAGCGGGTCGCGGTCCGACGTCATCAGTCTTCGGAAAGCCGTCCCAGCGACCCGATCGTCTGCGGCTCGTCCGCGTCGAGGCGGGTGACCAGCGCGAGGAAGAGCTGCGCCGTCGTAAGCGCATCGCCCTCGGCGTGATGGGGGCGGTGCGCCGGAAGCCCCAGCCGCTCCACGACATCGTTCAACCGCATCGCCTCCTCCGCGGTGCCGTTGCCCCCCAGAACGTGCCGCGCCAGCACGGACGTGTCCAGCACGGGCTCGGCGACGCGCAGGCCGGCCCGCCCCAGCGCGGCGTCGAGAAATCCTCGCTCCACCCATGCTGCGTGAGCGACAAGCACGCGGCCGGTGAGGCATTCGAGTATGAGGTCGAGCACCTCACGTAGCGGCGGAGCGTCGACGAGATCGGCGGGTCGCAGCCCGTGGATCCGGATCGTCTCGGCTTCCGGCATCCGCTCCGGGCGGATGATCGCCGTGCGGATCCCCCCCGCGACCACCCTGCCCTCCTCGATCGGGATCGCGGCGAAGGAGATGATCTCGTCCCTCCGAGTGTCGAGGCCCGTCGTCTCTAGGTCGACCACCGCAAAGGCGGCTTGCCGCCACAGCGTGTCCGCCGGGGCAGGTTCGCAGCGCCGGTACTTGGCAGCGGCGGCCGATCTGTGCCTCCGGAGGCCGCGAAGAAGGGGTTTCATCCGAACGTCGTCTCGCCGCTCAGCACGCCCCGGAGCTTGCGCTGGACGCCTCGGACAGCGCTGAACGCATCTCTGAGATAGCGGCGGGTGAGGGGATTCAGCGCCTGGGGGTCGATGTAGTCGTCCGGCTCGGCGCCGCGCCGGATCTGCTCGACCTGGTGCTCGAGCCTCAGACCGGAGAAGAGCCCGAATGCCTCCTCAAGGGTCGTCGCGACCTGGGAGTCGAGCCTGCCCGCGGTCCCGGCCAGCCTCAAGCGCTCGACCGTGGACGTCGCCGTTCCCCCCGTGGCCAGGCTCGCGTAGCGGGCGATCGCGGTGATCGGCAGCACGCCACCGTGCTTGATGTCGAGTCGGCCCCGGTGCTCGCCCGAATGCTCGACGACGAGATCGCGTGGCGGGTCGCGGAAGCGCATGAATCCGGTGGGTGGGCGGTGCACCAGCGCAAGCCTCAGCATCAGCCGCAGCAGACCGCCTCGCGCATGGGCCGCCCTCAGCTCCTCCCGAAAGTCACGCGGCTGGCCAAAGCTGTACACGGGGCGGCCGTCGGCGACGAGCGAGGTCAGGACCAGCCCCTTGTTCTCCTCCGGGTTTTGGATCGCCCGGCGAAGGAGATGCCGCCAAGACACCACGGAGCGTCGGAACAGCGGCTGGGCGCAGCTGGCGCCGTGATCGTCCGCGGTGAATCCGGCGGCGGCGAGCTGCTCGACGACGCGGTCGGTGAGCGTCTCCATGTACTCCCGCTGATCCGGATCGTCGTGATCCCCCTCCCACGCCAGGGCCGAGTCGGCGTCGGATGAAGGCGCGAGCTCCCTGCGCCCATGGCTGCCAAGCGCGAGCCAGACGAGCGGGCGGGGCGGGTCTCCGAGCTCGCCGATCGTCAGCTCGATGAGTCTGGTCGTGCTCGCATCCGCGACGATCGAGATGATCTCGCTGACCTGGGACGGAGCGACGCGCGCGTCGTGCAGTGCCACGACCATGGAGGGAAGCTGGGCTGCTGCCTCTCGCACCTCGTCGACGCTCCCCGCGTCGTCGATCGACCGCCGCAGCACGAAGGGCGCCTCCGTCTGCGCCGCGAGGAGGTCGATGTCGCTCAGCACGCCCCTTGGCTCGCCGAGCGGAGAAACCACCGGGACGTGCCGGATCCCGCGCTTCAGCATCTCGAGCATCACCTCGCCGCCGAACCGATCCGGCGTGACGGTGAACGCCGGCGCACTCATCGCTTCGGTGACGGGCGCCTCCGCGGGCACTCCGTCGGCCACCACGGCGCGAAGGTCGCGATCCGTGAGGATCCCCACCCCTCCGTCGTCGAGGCGAATCAGCGCGGCGTCGTTGCCCGACTGCGACATCAGTCGGGCCGCCTCGCGGAGCGTGCTGTCCGGCTCGCACACGAGCGGCTCGCCGCGGATCAGGCCCCCCGCGTGCTGTTGCTGCGGATCTACGTTCGCGGGCAGCGACCCGGGGTCCGGCTTCGAGCGGATGAATAGGCTGCGAGCTACGAAGCGCACGCCGGCCGGCCTCTCGAGAAGAGGAACCACGGCATCTGCGGGTATCCGGTAGCAGAGGGTGTCCTCTTTGGCCCGAGCCTCGAACCCCGTCGGCAGGCCGGCCAGCATCGAGGCATGCCCGAACAGTTCCCCCTCGCCCAGCAAGTCGAGAACGCTGCCCCGATCAACTAGCTCCACGGCGCCGCGGCGCACGACGCGCACGTGCTTGGACGGTTCAGCTCCCTGGCGGAAGATTGTCGACCCCGCCTGGAAGAACTCCACCTCCACCTTCCGCGCGAGCTCCTCGAGCGTAGGCTCGTCGAGGTCGTCGAAAGGAGGATGGAGGTGAAGGAATTCGACTATGTCGTGCATGAGCTAGCCGGCGGTGCCCGCGTCGGGCTCGCCCAACGGTACCCCCCTCAAGCCCTGATCCGCTCGCCCTCGGGATCGAGCAGCGGCTCCCTGGCGGCCTCGCCGCCGACCCAGGTGCCGAAGATCTCCACCTCGACCGGCGTCGCGGGCTCGGCGCGCTCGGGCGAGAGGTGCGTGCGCCAGTTCATCCCTTGCTCTTGACTACTGCACCCGGGAGTAATTAGGGTCAAGACGCTCACTGGACGGACCTTCCATCGCATGGAGGGCTCGACCGCTTGGAGAGGCACGAGGGAGAGGAAGAAAAGATGTCACCAGAGGGCATTTCCGACGTCGACCAGACCAAGCGCGACGAGGAACGACTCGCCGAGCTCGGCTACAAGCAGGAGCTTCACCGCGGGTGGAGCGCGTTCACCAACTTCGCGATCTCGTTCACGATCATCTCGGTCCTCGCCGGGACGTTCACAACGTTCTCGTTTGCGTGGCAGAACGGCGGCCCGATCGCGGCGTCGATCGGATGGCCGATCCTGTGCGCGTTCGTGCTCATGGTCGCCTTCTCGATGGCCGAGCTGACCTCCAGGTACCCGACGGCGGGCGGCCCCTACTGGTGGGCGCACGATCTCGGCGGCAAGGGATGGAGCTGGATGACCGGGTGGTTCAACATCGTCGGCCTGATCGGAATCGTCGCCTCGGTGGGGTATGGGGCCGCCATCTTCCTCAACGCGACGCTGGCCCTGTACGAAGTCGACATATTTGGGGTCAACTTCGCCGACGGCAAGCACATCCTCGGCGAGACCTGGCTGCTCTTCTTCATCATCCTCGTGCTTTACACGGTGGTCAACATCTTCGCCGACCGGCTGCTGGCGCTGATCAACAACATCTCGGTCGGGTGGCACCTGCTCGGCGTCGCGATCATCATCGGGCTGCTGGTCTTCGTGCCCGACGACCACCAGAGCGCGAGCTTCGTGTTCGGCGAGCGGATCAACAACTCCGGCCTCCACGACGAGGCGACCAGCGGCCTCGGCTTCTGGCTCCTGGTCCTGCCACTCGGGCTTCCTGCTGGCGATGTACACGCAGACCGGGTACGACGCCTCCGCGCACACGGCGGAGGAGACCCAGGGCGCCGCGATCAGCGCGGCCCAGGGCGTGTGGCGATCGGTGTTCTTCTCGGCGCTGATTGGTTGGGTTCTGCTTCTGGCCTTCCTGTTTGCGGCCACCGAGGTGAAGGAGATCAACCAGAGCGCGCGGCTTCGTCGGGGCGATCTTCACCAGCGTCATGGACTCGTGGGCCGCGAAGCTAGTGTTGATCATCGCCACCGTCGGCCAGCTGTTCTGCGGCGCGGCGGGGCTGACGAGCGCCTCGCGCACCTGGTACGCGTTCTCGCGCGATCGGGCGATCCCCGGCTGGGTGATCTTCCGCCGCGTGAACCGCGATCGGGTGCCGTTCAACGCCGTGATCGCGGTGTCGGTGTTCTCGCTGATCGTCGCCATCCCGGCGCTGTTCGGCAAGAACGACATCCCGTTCGCGTTCTTCGCGATCACCGGGATCTGCACCGTCGGCCTGTACCTCGCCTACATCATCCCGGTGTATCTGAGGCTGCGCGCGGGCGACTCGTTCCAACCGGGTCCGTGGAACCTGGGCAGCCGCTACAAGCTGGTCAACATCCTCGCGATCGCCTTCGTGGTCGCTGGTGGTGTTCAGCCTCGACCTCCCGTACACGCCGACCGGCCTGCCGTGGAACGCGGACTTCGACACGCAGCGTCGTGAACTACACGCCGCTCGCGATCCTGCTGCCGCTGATCTTCGGGGTCTGGTACCTGATCTCGGCGAAGAACAAGTACCAGGGCCCGGTGCGGACGCTCGAGGAGGACGAGATAACGGCGGACTAGCCGGGGTCGAGCGCGGCGGTCGCCTCGACGAACTCGCGCCACGCCTGGTGCTCGGCCGAGCGCCAGGCGTCGTCGCGCTCGGGCTCGACGCGGCGATCCACGGGCAGCAGATCCGGTAGCTCGGTGAGCGAGCCGATCATCCCGGCGCCGACCGCCGCCAATGCGGCGGAGCCGAGTACCGTGGCGTCCGCCCCTCGCCGCCTCGACCGGCGCGGCGATCGCGTCGGCCTGGAGCTCGAGCATCAGCGGCTCGTTCGTGAGTCCTCCATCGACTCGTAGCGTGTCGACGTCCACGGTCTCGCGGATCGCCGCGACAACGTCTGCAACCCGCCACGCGATGCCCTCCAGCGCCGCGCGGGCCACGTTGGCCCCGGTCGTGCCGCCGTAGATCCCACTGATCACGGCGCGCGCGTTCGGGCGCCACCACGGCGCGCCGATCCCCGCGAGTCCGGGCAGCACGCGCGCTCCCGCCGAGCCGTCGGCCTCGCCGCGCGAGCTCGCCGAGCGCCGGCGGGTCCTCCGCAAGCCCCAGCTCGTTGCACATCCACTCGAGCATCGCGCCGGCGGCGAACACCCCGCCGTCGAGCGCGTACTCGGTGCGGCCGTCGACCCGCCACGCGACCGTCGGCAGCAGGCCGCCCGCGGGCCGTGGGATCTCCTCGCCGACGTGCGCGAGCACGAACACACCGGTGCCGTAGGTGGCCTTGACCCGGCCCGGGACGACGCACGCCGCGCCCGCGAGCGCCGCCTGCTGGTCGACGACCTGCCCGCGCAGCGGCAACTCGATCGGCCACGAGTCGTGGCGCAGCGTTCCGAGCTCGCCCGCGGTGTCGCGGACCTCCGGAAGCACGTCGGCGGGAACGCCGAACAGTCGCACAGCCAGGGATCGAATCCGGGCGTGCCGAGAGCGTGCAGCTGCGTGCGGGAGGCCGTCGAGGCGTCGGTGGCGAAACCCGCGCCGAGCCGATCGCAGAGAAACGAGTCGACGGTGCCCATCCGCAGCGTTCCGGCGTCACGCGCCTTGGCAACGTCGTCGTCGTGCTCGAGCAGCCAGGCGAGCTTCGCGGCCGAGAAGTAGGGGTCGAAGGGAAGGCCGCTGCGCTTCCGGACCTCCTCCTCGTGCTCGCTGAGGCGGTCGAGGACCTCCTGGGAGCGCTTGTCCTGCCACACGACGATCGGAGACAGGGGGGCGCCGGTCTCGGGTCCCAGGCGAGCACCGACTCGCCCTGGTGGTCGAGTCCGCATGCGACGATCTCACCGGGCGGGTCCTCGAGCAGCTCGGCGATGGCGTCGACGACGGTGTCGAGCACCTCCTCCGCCGTCCTGCTCGACCCACCCCTCCCTCGGATGACGGTTGACCTTGTCTCGACGCGCCTCCCCGACGGTCTGCAGGCGCTCGTCGAACAGCGCCGCCTTGACGCCGGTCGTCCCCTCGTCGACGCCGAGCAGCAGCCTCGGGGCCATGTGCGTGCTCAGCCGCGCTCGAACATGCGCCGGCGCTCGTAGTCGGTGACGACCTCGTCGAACAGCCTCTGCTCGTTGCGGCCGTAGTTGAGGTAGTGGGCGTGCACCGCGCTCGCCGAACGTCCTGCTTGGCGAACTCGCTCCCCTCCCAGAGGTCGACGCGCCTCGCGCAGCGAGGACGGGAACGGCTCCGCCTCGCCGGCCTCGTACGCGTTTCCCTTCAGCTCCGGCCCCGGGTCGGTCTCCGTTCTCGATCCCGTCGAGGCCGGCGGCGAGCAGCGCCGCGAAGCCGAGGTAGGGGTTGGCGTCGGCGCCCGGGATGCGGCACTCGACCCGCCGCGACTGGCCGTGGCCGACGATCCGGAAGCCGCAGGTGCGGTTGTCGCGGCCCCACGAGATCGAGGTCGGCGCCCAGCTCTCGGCCGCGTAGCGCTTGTAGGAGTTGATCGACGGGGCGATGAACAGCGCCAGCTCCCGGATGTGGGCGCGCTGCCCGCCGAGGAAGTGGCGGAAGATGTCGGTCTCCTCGCTCGCCGTCGACGAAGGCGCTCTTGCCGTCCTCGCGTCGACGAGGCTCGGAGTGGATGTGGCACGAGCTGCCGATGTCCTTCTCCGAGGGCTTCGCCATGAAGCGTCGCCGAGATCCCGTTCAGGAAGGCGATCTCCTTGACGCCGTTCTTGTAGATCGTGTGGCGGTCGGCGGAGGTGACCGCGTCGGCGTAGCGGGTGTTGACCTCGTGCTGGCCGTACCAGGCCTCGCCCTTCGAGAACTCGATCGGGATCCCGGCGGCGTGCATGCCGCGGCGGATCGCGCCGAGGTACTGCTCGTCCATCGTCGTCGCGAGGATGTGGTAGTCGAGGATGTAGGGGATCGTCGGGGTGAGGTCCGTTGAAGTCCTTCTCGTGGGCCTCGGCGTAGCTCTCCTTGTAGAGGTAGAACTCGAGCTCGGACGCGCACATCGGCGTGAAGCCCATCTCGCGGGCGCGCTCGTACTGGGCGATCAGCACCTGGCGCGGGCGAGGCGACGACCGGGGAGCCGTCGTGGTTGACGACGTCGCAGAGCACCAGCGCCGTGCGGTCGAGCCACGGGATCCGCCGCAGCGTCGCCATGTCGGGCGCGATCCCGAAGTCGCCGTAGCCCTTCTCCCAGTTGGCCATCTCGTAGCCCGGGATCGGGCTCCATCTCCATGTCGAGCGCGAGCAGGTAGTTGCAGCCCTCGACGCCGTGCTCGGTCACCTCGTCGAGGAAGTACTCGCCGGGATCCGCTTGCCGAACAGCCGCCCCTGCATGTCGGTGAACGCGGTGACGACCGTGTCGATCGTGCCCTCGTCGACCTCCTTGCTCAGATCGTCGAGCGACAGCATGCCCGCCGTCCCGCCGGGCCCCCAGGCCGCGGTGCGCGTCTCCTCCTGAACCACGCCATCGAACCTCCCGTTCGTCGCCGGCAGCCGATCCGACGACACCGGCGCCTAGTCTATCCGCTCGCCCGGTGCGCGACAATCGCACGCGTGATCGAGGTCGTCGAGCCCGCGACCGAGCAGGTCATGGAGGAGGTCGAGCGGGCCGGCGCCGACGAGGCCGACGCCGCGGTCGCGCGGGCGCAGGCGCGCCTTCCCGGCCTGGCGCGCGGTCGCGCCCGCGCGATCGCTCGACGCTGCTGCACGGCCTCGCCGACGCGATCGAGCAGCACGCGAGGACCTCGCGACGCTCGAGGCGCGCAACGCCGGCAAGCCGATCGGCGACGCGCGCGGCGAGATCGGGATGGTCGCCGAGTGCTTCCGCTACTACGCCGGCGCGCCCGAGCGCCTGACTCGGCAAGACGATCCCGGTCGCCGGCGGCGTCGACATGACCTTCCGCGAGCCGCTCGGCGTCGTCGGCCTGATCGTGCCGTGGAACTTCCCGCTCGTGATCGCCTCCTGGAAGATCGCGCCGGCGCTCGCGGCCGGCAACACGGTCGTGCTGAAGCCCGCCGAGCTGACGCCGCTGACCGCGCTCGAGCTCGAGCGGATCGCGCTCGAGGCCGGGCTGCCCGAGGGGGTGCTCAACGTCGTCGCCGGGCCCGGCAGCGGTGTGCGGCCAGCGCCTCGTCGAGCACCCCGACGTCGCCAAGATCGCGTTCACCGGCTCGACCGAGGTCGGGCGCGGGATCGCCGCAGGCCGCCGCGGAGACGATCAAGCGCGTGACGCTGGAGCTGGGCGGCAAGTCGGCCAACGTCGTGTTCGCCGACGCCGACGTCGAGGCGGCGGCGGCGGCCGCGCCGATGGCGGTGTTCGGCAACGCGGGCCAGGACTGCTGCGCGCGCTCGCGCATCCTCGTCGAGCGCTCCGTCCTCGACACGTTCATGGCCGCGCTCGAGGGCGAGGTCGCCGCGCTGCGCGTCGGCGACCCGCTCGACGAGCGCACCCAGATGGGGCCGCTGATCTCCGCCGGCCAGCGCGAGACCGTCGCCTCCTATCGTGCCGACGACGCCCCGGTGGCGATCCGCGGCTCGGCGCCCGATGGCCCGGGCTACTGGTTCCCGCCGACGGTGCTGTGCCCGGTGTCGAACGACGACCGCCCGCCCGCGAGGAGATCTTCGGCCCGGTCGCGTGTGTGATCCCCTTCGAGGGGCGAGGACGAGGCGGTGCGGCTCGCCAACGACACGATCTACGGGCTCTCGGGCTCGATCTGGACCCGCGACGGCGCCGGGCGCTGCGCGTCGCGCGCGCGATCGAGACCGGCGTGCTGTCGATCAACGCCAACACGTCGGTGCGCGTCTCGACCCCGTTCGGGGGCTTCAAGCAGTCGGGCGTCGGGCGCGAGCTGGGCCCGACGCGCTCGAGCACTACACCGAGGTCAAGAACGTCTACTTCGCGACCGAGGAGCCTGATGGCAGGACGGCTCGAGGGAAGGTCTGCGTGATCACGGGCGCCGCGAGCGGGATCGGCGCCGAGGCGGCGCGAGCTGTTCGCGTCCGAGGGGCACGGGTCGTCGGCGTGGACCTCGACGCCGACGCCGAGGGCGACCTGGCGCTGCAGGCCGACGTCACCGACGAGGACGCAGGTCGAGGGCATGTACGCGCGGTCTTCGCCCGGCGTCGGCG
>CAVWEV010000014.1:0-63169 GCA_963754225.1 uncultured Thermoleophilia bacterium | reverse complement strand
GCCAGTCAGCGTTCGAACAGCCCCTTTTCGTCCAAAGCGGAAGTCACGGTGGCACTACTTCGGTTTGCGCTATCACGCGAAAGGAGGCGCGCAGTCAACCGCGCCGTCGCTGCTGCTCGTCGTCCAACGGAGGACTGCGAAGAGCGGCAGCGCGCCTGTGCTGGTTTGCTCAGTACAGCACCGACGGGAACCAGGAACCCCGGGGCTCCTGGTACTCGCCAAGCGCCATCAGGTTCATCGGCTTCACCAAGCGCAGGCCTTCCTCGAGGCCCCACCGGAACAAGCCCGTGCGCAGAGGGCACGAGGAACGCGAGCGGCTCCTCCACCACGGCTGCCGCTCCCATCAGCAGTGCTTTCATGTCGTCCTCGCTCTCGGCGACGCCGTGGTTCATCGGCCAGAACGTAACGCTCGAGGCGTAGGCGACGAGGCGTCCGTCGCGCACGGCCACAAACGGGTCGAACGCCTGGATTGCGTCGCGAAGCTCGTTTGTGCGCTCGAAGCCGTGGACCTTCTTGCAGAGCGCCGCGCACTGATCGAGAGTCGCCCTCCGCGAGCGGCCGCACCTCCACCTCCTTGGCCGGGTCATTGCGCGGCTTGCCGGTCATCACCGCAACGGGCTCCTTTACGTCGAATCCGAGCGACTGGTAGAGCGAGAGCGAGCGCATGTGGAACGCGTCTTGTAAAAGCCGGATCCCCGGGCGCACCTTCGCCGCGCTCCATCACGGCCGCCATCAGCTTGCGTCCGACGCCCGCGTTCTGGCCCTCTGGGTCGACGGTGATCGGACCGACGCCCCGGATCGGACCGCGCTCGTCGAGGAAGTTCGAGCCAACGATCCGCCCGTGGATCTCGGCGACCACCCCCCACACCGAGGGATGCGGGATCCACATCCCCATGAAGCTCGTAGCCGCGTCGAGCTCCGGAAAGTCCCGCGCAAACCGGTGGTGGTCGTGGAGGCCACCGAAAGCATCGAACAGAATCTGCGCGCAGGCCTCGGTGTCGCCGGGCTCTGCTTCCCGCAGCGTCACTTGTCCTCGGGCTTCGGCGGAAACGCTGTCGGTCATGGTGCTGCCTTTATATCTGGAAGGCCCCAGCGCTCTCGTTGTCAGGGTTTGCCGCGCTGGACGAGCCATCGGGCAAACAGCGCGTCGAGCTGCTGTCCCGACTGTGCCTCGGCGAGCGCGATGAAGTCCGCGATGCTCGCGTTGCCATACGCGTGCTCGGCGACCCACGCGCGCATGGTCGCGTAGAACGCCGCGTCGCCGACACGCTGTCGGAGCGCCTCGAGCGTCATCGCGCCACGGATGTAGATCGAGGTCGCGAACAGGCGCTTGGGCTTCGGGATCTTCGCCGGGGGCGGGCTCCACAGCCCCTGCTTGCCGCGCGGCTCGCGCCGCAGCTCGGCGAGCTTGCGGGCGGTCGTCTTCCCGCCCGCCTCCTCCACCCAGCGCCACTGCGCCCAGGTTGCGAAGCCCTCGTTTAACCACATGTCCGGCCACTGCTCGAGGCTGACGCTGTCGCCGAACCACTGGTGGGCGAGCTCGTGCGCGACGAGCGCGCCGCCCGGCGCCTCGTCATAGAACGGCCGCGTCTGGGTCTCGAGCGCGAAGCCGACGGGCGCGCGGTCGACGATGGCGCCGGTCTGGCCGAACGGGTAGCGACCGAACAGCGAGCTGAACAGGGAGATGATCCGGCCGGATCTTTGCAGGGCGGGTCGCGCCTCTCTCAGTTCGCGGGGGTCGACCGCCGTCACCGACTCCAGCCCGTTCACCGTGGAGCGCTTGAGCCTGAAGTTGCCGATGCTCGCGGTCGCCAGGTAGGTCGCCATCGGCTCGTCCACCCGCCACGACCACACCGTCCAGCGGCGATGACCGGGACGGCCGGCCGAATGATGATCGACGAGGGCGCCGTTCGCGATCGCCTCGCGGCCACGGGGGACTTTGATGCTGAACGTGAACAGGGCCTTGTCGGTCGGATAGTCATTGCACGGAAACCACGTCGGGGAGCCCTGCGGCTCGCCGACCACCGCGGCGCCGTCGTCGGTGGGGATCCAGCCGTCCTTGGCGCCGTCCGGATCGCGGACGAAACCGGCGCGACCCCGGTAGGCGACCTCGACGGTGAATCCGGCGCCGTCAGCGATGCCGGCCGGGGGCGTGATCACAAGCTCCTGTCCCCGTCGCTTGTACCGCGCCGGGTCGCCGTTCACCTCGAGCGAGCGGATCCGCGGGCCGCGGAAGTCGAGGTCGAACGCGCTCAGGTCCTGGGTGGCCGTCGCCGTCAGCAGGACGCGACCGCCGAGCACACGCCGGCCGGGGCGGTAGGAAAGCGCGAGGTCGTAGTCGCTGACGTCGTAGCCGCCGTTCCCGGCCTTGGGAAAGAACGGATCGCCCAGCCCCGCCGCCCCGGGGCGGAATTGGGCGCTCGCCGTCGCGGCGGTGGCGGCCACAACGGCTGCGGCAACCAGGATCGTCGCTGACCCAACCCGCACTCGATTCCGCAGCGCCTCGACCACATCCGAAGGGTACGCCTGGCGGGCCGCTTCCACGTGAACGGGTACCCGAAGGAAGAGGCGACACCATCGCCGCTCGGCGTCGACCCTGCGCGTTGCCGCAACGCGCGGTGGTAGCGAGAAACGAATCGGGCCGCTAGGATCGCGCCGCGACGACGCCAAGCTGAAAGGACAGCAGATGCTCTTTGCGGCCGACTACCCATTCCTGAACATCCTCTGGTCGATGATCATCTTCTTCGCTTGGGTGATCTGGATCTGGATCGCGATCACCGTGCTGATCGACGTGTTCCGCCGCCACGACATCAGCGGCTGGGGCAAGGCAGCGTGGACGGTGTTCATCATCGTGTTGCCGTTCCTCGGCGTGCTCGTCTATCTGATCGCCCAGCACGAGGGGATGCGCGAGCGCAGCGAGAAGCACGCGCAGGCCCAACAGCAGGCGTTTGACCAGTACGTGCGCGAGTCGGCGGGCGGGTCCGCCGCCGAGATCGCCAAGGCCAAGGAGCTGCTCGACGCGGGCACGATCAGCCAAGCGGAGTTCGACGCCATCAAAGCCAAGGCGCTGTCGTAGGCGGAAGCCCTCGCAGCGGCCGGGCTGTCGGAGTAGGCGATGTCGCGGCAGAACGTCGAGATTGTGCGCACGCCTGCTCTCACGCGCATGCTGAAGCGGACTCAGGCCTAGTTTGACAAACGGCGGGAATTACGGGAGTGTGCGGCGCGACTGACGGCTTCGACTCGCACAGAGGAGGCGGATCGAGGCCAGGAAGGGAGGGCAGATGAGAGGCATTACACGAGCGCGGCCGAACCCGGCGCTCATCGTCGCGGTCCTGGCGCTCGTCGCCGCGCTAGCGGGAACCGCGGTCGCCGCCGATCCAATCGCGACCGACAGCGCGGTGACCAAGAAGAAGGTCAAGAAGATCGCCAACAAGCAGATCAACAAGCGGTTTCCGATTGGAGCTGGCGACATTGCGGACGAAGCCGTGACCCGCGCCGCCCAGAGCCCAGATCAACGGACTCTCTGGGCGGGCGTCCAGTCGAACGGGACCGTCACCGACCAGTCGGGCGGCATTTCGGTGACGGCCCTGGGAAGCGGTTCTTATGTGATCGAC
Source organism: uncultured Thermoleophilia bacterium (assembly GCA_963754225.1). Classification (GTDB taxonomy): domain Bacteria; phylum Actinomycetota; class Thermoleophilia; order Solirubrobacterales; family 70-9; genus DASPWW01. The sequence goes on along the minus strand of CAVWEV010000014.1, from coordinate 59,555 downwards.
TTCGGCGAGGATGTCTCGGGTCGGGCGCTGATGGCCACCGGGGTCAACGGCAGGGTGATCGCCGACGCGACTCTCTGCAACGGAGGAACGGGCGTCGGCAGCGACTGCTCCCCGGAGGCCCCCAACGACAGCGAGCACGTGGGCGTGAACACGGCTTTGGCCGCCGTGGCTCCGGCGGTCTTCACGAATCTGCCCTTCCACGTCGCGGCGCTCCCGAAGTAGGGCGCACCGAGCACCCGAAGATCCACAGAGTCGCGGCCTCCGGGCCGCGACTCTCCAGCGCGCATTTCATCGCGGGTCATTTTTCACGGCGCTTTTTTTACCGGAAAGCCGCCCGGCCCTCCCCCCGCTGAAATTAGTGCACGCGTTGTTTTCCGGCGGTCTGCGTAACGGCAGCCCTCCGATGGTCAACCCTCCCCCGTAGCGCGATACTGCGCGGGCGATGTCGCAGGAGAACGTCGAGCTCATCCAGCGGATGTACGAAGCCTTCCACCGCGGCGACGCCGACGAAGCGTTGGCCTACTTCGACCCCGAGGTGGAGGTCGACGCATCCGTCCGGGTGGATGAGGGAATCGGCCACGGTCGGGACGCGGTCGCCACGATGGTAGCTCGGTGGGTGGGAGCCTGGGATGACTGGCGCGAAGAGATCGAGGAGATACGCGACCTCGGCAGCCACGTGGTCGTGGTCTCCACGCAGCGTGGTCGGGCCAAAGGGAGCGGCATCGAAGTCGAGACCCGCTATGCGGTCCTCTATGAAATACGGGGCGACAGGATCACCCGCATGGTGCTCCACTCGCGGCCTGAGGAAGCCCTCGAAGCCGCCGGGTTGCAGGAGTAGGCGATGTCGCAGGAAAACGTGACCGCGTGGCAGGATCCGCGACGGAACGCCGACCGTCAACCGCCGACGTAGTCCACGTGCCACCACTCGCCGGGTCCGTTGACCTTGCCCCAGCCGAACTGGCCGCCGATCTGGTCGACGATCGAGCGCATCCCGGGTGTCGCAAGGTCGACCGAGAGGCCGAGCTCGTGCGACGAGCTTCCGGGCGGGACGGCAGGCGCGCCCTGGCCGGAGAGGTAGAGGTCGTACAGCTCGGCCTGTTGGTCGGAGGTGCGGTAGGCGGACAGCGGGCCCTCGGGCTGTAGATCGACGCCGTACAGGCGCACCGCCTCGGCGCGCATCGCGTTCCAGGCCTCAGCCGCGTCCGCGCGCAGGTACAGCGTGCCCCAGGGTGACGGGATGTCCGCCATCCCAGGGACGGCTGGGGCGGTCGCGGACGCGGTCGCGGCGGGCACCCGGATCGCCTCCCCTTCGATCAGGTAGGCGTCCGACGCCAGTCCGTTGGCCGCAGCCAGCTCGTCGACGGTTACCCCGTTGGCGGCGGCAACCGACGACAGGCTTTCGCCCGAGGCGACGGTATGCGAGGCGCCCGAGCCGGCGTCCGCGGGTGCGGGGGCCGCGGCGGGGGCGGCCGCGAGAGCCGCAGCCCCTTCCGCCACTGTCGGAACGTCGATCGTCTGGCCGGCGACGACCTGGGAGTCCTCGGAGACCCCGTTGAAGACTGCGACCGTTCGCGTAGTCAGGTTGTTCGAGGCCGCGATCGACCACATGGTCTCGCCTGGCTGAACCACGTGCGGGGCCGACGCGCTCGCGCACGGCACCGACACCCCCAGCGATGCGATGACGACCAACGGTCCGACGATGTTCCGACTGCGCACGTGAGCCCCTTCCGTTCGAGTCGGGGCTTCAAGGCACCTTGATGGGCTCCTTTCTCGCGGTCGGCCTCGTGCATGCCTGAACCGTGGCGACCATCCGGAGCTGCGAATCCGGTCGCACGACCTCCACGTTCTCCTGCAACATCGCCTACTCCGACAGCCCGGCGGCTTCGAGGGCGGCGTGTCTACTGGCGTCAGCGCGGCAGCGCCGCGCAGGCCGCGAGCCTGAAGGCGCGGCGCAGCTGCTCGAAGACCTCCGGCTTGGCGTCCTCCGCAAGCTGCTCGCTCGCGAAAACGACGGTGGAGCGGCGGCCGTTCGGAGTGGCGCCGATGAACTGGGTGTAGCCGGGGAAGTTGCCGGCGTGGCCGAGCACCGTGCCGCAGCTGGTGTCGTATCGGTACAGCGCCAGCCCAGCCGAGTTGTGTCCTGGTCCTGGGGGCTCGCCGCCGTAGCCCGGGATGAAGCTGCGCTGTTCGAGCTTGGTGCTCCTCTCGATCAACCGGCCGCTGGCGTACGCGCGGATGAAGCGGTTCAGCTCTGTCTGCGTGGAGACCATTCCCCCGGCCGCCCAAAACAGTGCCGGGTTGAGCAACTCGGAGATGTCCTCCGGTGGGGCGGGCGGCGCGATGTCGTATCCGTGCACGAAGGGCCGTGGCAGCTCCACCTCGCTTGGCAGGCTCGTCTGCTTCAGCTTCAACGGCGAGTAGACGAGCTCTTGCAGCAGCTCGTGGTATGGCCGGCCCGTGACGGCCTCGGCCATCAGGCCGATGATGAGGTTGTCCGAGTTCGAGTACTTGTAACTGGATCCCGGGGTGAACTCGAGGGGCTCGTTGGCGACGAAGCCGAGCGTGAACTCGGGCGTGACCGTCGCTTGGGGGTTCATCCGCACGAAGTCCTGCCAAGCATCGCTCTTCGGAAAGCTCGGAACCCCGCTCGTGTGCTGGAGGAGCTGGCGCAGCGTCACCGCGCCCCACGCGGCAGGCTGAGCCGGCAGGACCTCCGCGATCGTGCTGTCGAGCGACAGGCTCCCGTCGTCGACGAGCCGGAGCGCGACGGCGCCGTTGAACGCCTTTCCGTTACTGGCGGTTCGCAGGTGATCGTTGCGGCGGATTGGTCGGCCGCTTTCGACGTCGCTCACACCCGCCCGCAGGAAGTCGACCCTTCCGCGCCGTTGTACCAGCGCCGACGCTCCCGGCGGACCCTCTTCGAGCTTCACCAGCTCGTGGAGCTGCCGATCCAGCTTTTCCAGACGCTTCCCGGCGTGGGCATTAGCCGTGAAGGCGCCGAGTGCGAGAACGACTAGGCAGAACAGCAGACGCACGCGCACGGAAGCCGTCCTTAGATCGAGCCCGTTACGCATGTTGTCCCTTCCCTTCCCTGGGCTAGCGATGCGCGCCTACCCCGTCTCCCGTTCGGTACCGGCGCGAGCGTACACCTTGCGCGGCAGGCTCGCAGAGCGGGATGCGACACCCGGCGACGTTCTCCTGATCTCGCGTACTCCGACAGCCCGGCGGCTTCGAGGGACTGTCGCGAAAGAGCTACTCCCGCTTTGCGTACTTCTTGAACCCACCGAAGTCGACTTGGACGCACGGCTCATCGCCGGTGACCTCGGCGTCGTGACCCGGCGGGATCTCGAACACGTCACCAGCACTGATCTCCACGGTGGTCCCGTCCTCCATATGGACCGTCATGCCGCCGGAGACGCAATAGCCGAGGTGGTGCGCTTGGCAGGAGTCGGTCTGGGCGATCGGCTTGACGTTGTTGGACCATTTCCAGCCAGGCTCGAAGACAGACTTTCCGATGACCTTGTCCCCGACGTTGACGACGTCGGCCTTTCCCTTGCCCTCAAACGGTCGGGTCTCGTCCGGGGAGTCGAAGTTCTTGACCTCCGCTGCCATCTGTGCTCCTTTCGTGAGCCGGCTGCCGACGCGAACCTATCGGGGCCCAGCCCTCGGAGCAAGCCTCTCGACGTTCTCCTGCGACATCGCCTACTCCGACAGCCCGGCGGCTGCGAGGGCCTCCTTCCGCGACTCGAACAGACGGAAGCGGACCACCTTCGATTCCCTCAGGTCGCAGACGCCGAAGAAGTCGCGCTCGACTCTCACCCCGCTACCCCGGCCCGTCCCGCTCTGGCGGAACACGAGAACCACCGCATTCCCCGCATCGATGTACTCGCGGGTCGCAACCTCGTAGTCCGTCCACGTCTCAAGCCAGTCACGAAAGAACCGCACGACTCCCTCGTGGCCGTGGTAGACGTCCGCCGCTGGCAGCCGGCTCGCGGACGTGTCCCAGACCACGTTGGGATCGAAGTGCTCACGCCACGCATGGCGATCCCCTGCCTCGAATCGGCTCATGACCCCCTTGACGACCTCCACGTTCTCCTGCGACACGCCCGCTCAGTATCGCGCTCTGTCGTGAACAGGCTCTCTAGTCCATCCGACAGGGCAGAGCAAGGCTGGAAGCCTGGGAGGCGCCAGCGGTCCGTCCTACGCCGCGGGGCAGGAGGGATCGGCCGCTTGACACAGCGGGGGCACCCGGTCAATCGCGAACCGCGCAGATCAGGAACCGCCGGTCCACGCGCGGCACGTCCTGTACGAATCCACAAGTTTGAAAGGTGATGTGGAGTGAGCGCCCTACTCCCGCAGCCCGGCGGCTTCGAGGGCTTCCTGCTTCGTCTGGTAAAGCGTGAGCGACGTCTGCTCGCCGTCTCGAATCGTCGCCAGCAACGTGCTTCGAGCCTGAACATCGATGCCGTCTCGTCCTCGCAGGTATGCCACGTTCTCGGTGATCAAGACGCCGTCCTCGACCTCGAGTGGGCCATCGACGATCTCGATTGCACGCGACCGACGCGCCCCGACTGGAGGCTCGCTCAGTGCTCCGGGCGGCGAGGTTGCGCGTCACGCAGTCTTCCCGCCAGGCCCGCCATGATCCGTCGTGCGACAACGGGAAACCGGTTGATCAGCGACGAGAAGTTGCGTGAGGTGAGCACAAACAAATGCATGTCGGTCCTCGCGGTCACGGTCGCGGAGCGCGGCCCTTGGTCAAGGAGGGACATCTCGCCCACGACGTCGCCAGGTCCCAGTGAAGCCGACCGCCTTCCGCGCAGGGATGCGGTCGCTTGGCCGTCGGCGATCACGAAGCATTCCCGCCCCGGCTCGCCCTGGCGGGTGAGGACTCTTCCTTCGGGAACATCGATCTCGTCCACAAGCGCGGCGATCCGGCCCAAGTCGCGCTTGCTGCAAGTCGCGAAGAGAGGCACGTTGCTCAGAAGCTCGATCTTCGTGTCCTTGCTCCGTCTCCCCAACCGCGAGCTCCGCATTCGCCGCGCCATCCAAGACGTAATATCGCATCTGGGGGTAGCCCTGCGCAATGGCTCGCACACCTAGCCGCACCCCACAGCCCGGCGGTTCGATCGCGATGGTCACCTCGGGTACCGAGGGCGAGGGGCGAGCACCGCAACTACATACGCCGCGGGGGTTTGAAGCTCAGGAAGAGCGGTAACAGGGAGACGGTTACAGCTTTGGAGGAGGGATGAGCACGATGCGACGAGTCGCGACTAGCCAGGGACATCACGACGACAAAGGGATGCGGCGGCGCTTCTGGGCCGCTGCAACGCTTGCGGTCGCTGCTGCTGGCGTCGCGCTGATGGTTGCGAGCGGTGGCGCCGGCGAGGCGGGTGCAAGCCCAGGCGATCCGGCCGATCTCTCGCTGACGAAGTCGGACAGCCCGGATCCTGTGGTCGAAAACGCAGTCCTCACCTACACGCTTGAGGTCGACAACGCCGGGCCAGATTCCGCCACGAACGTCGTCGTGAGCGACGACCTTCCGAGTCAGGTCGACCCCGCCTCGGCGGAGCCCTCGACCGGCAACTGCGAGATCAAGGCCAAGAAGGTGAACTGCGAGCTTGGCACGCTCGCCAGTGGAGCGTCCGCCACCGTGACGATTGAGGTCACGCCGAAGAAGGCGGGGCTGATCACCAACGAGGCCGAGGTCGAGAGCGAAGTGCCAGATCCGAACACGGCCGACAACCGCGCCTCCGAGACCACCACCGTGACCGAGGCTCCAAGCGCGGCCACGTGCAAGAAGAAGGCCGCCACGATCGAGGGGACCGACGCCGCGGAGACCCTGACCGGGACCGACGGCAAGGACGTGATCCTCGCGCGCGGTGGCGACGACGAGATCAACGCCGGCGGCGGAAAGGACCTGATCTGCGCCGGCGACGGCAACGACCTGACCCGGTCCGGGGGCGGCAACGACTTCGCCAAGGGCCAGGGCGGGAGCGACACGGCCAAGGGCCAGCTCGGCGGCGACACCCTTAAGGGGAACCGCGGCCCCGACAACCTGACGGGTGGTGGGGGCAACGACCTGCTGGCCGGCGGCAAGGGCCGCGACCGCTGCAAGGGCGGCGCCGGGAGCGACACTCTACGAAGCTGCAACCCCTGAGCCTGCGCTCACGGAACGGCGCCCGGCCTACGCCGATCACGGTCTAGCGGTGGGCTGAAACTTACTTGCGCCGACCATCGGCGGGGCCGGCGCCGACAAGAACCCCGGCGCCGACCCGCCAGGCAAGGGACTAGACGCGGACTAGCAGAAGACCGCGTGGAACCCCTGTCCGGGCCCGTTGCATGCGTGGAATGCCTGACCATGTAGTAACGGATTGGCAACCGGGATGATCCTGAGCGATACTGCGAACGATCTCACTGTCTCTATAAAGGGAGGACCGATGAGACGCCCTATCCTGCTCGCCTCGCTTGGCGTGGTGCTGGTCGTGTCGGCTTTGTTCGCGGCAACAGGCCTCGGCGACGAGGACCCAAAGGCCGTGTCCGGGCCTGCAGTCCACAAGGAAGTCGAGCGCGTGAAGTCATCCTCAGCGACGGCCAGCGCGCAGGCGATAGCCGCAAAGACCCGCCCCCTCAAGAAGGTCGGCATCTTCTCGGCTACCCAGCCTACGGTCGTTCCAGCGAATGGAGCGACCGCCCCCACGTTCCTCACCTGCCCCAGTAAGGGACTCGTGGTCGCTGGTGGCTACGAGACAGACCGTTTCGTGACCGCCGATATATCCCGACCCGACAGCAAGCGTGCTTGGCGGTTCGGGTTTGTCGACCTAGCGGGAGCACCGGGCCTTGCCACCGAATGGATCGTGTGCGTGAAGTGAATTAGGTTCGGCGATTAGCTCGCCGTGGAGGCCCTCCCCTCGTCGGTCGGGGGGAGGGCCTTCCTTTGTGATTCCACATCGCTTCTGTCGCGACCCATGGGCGGCGCGTAACGAGGCCGCGGGGCTCAGTCGGCCGGGCGTACTCTGGCCCAGATCTGCGCTACTCGCTCAGCCCGGCAGCTTCGAAGGCCTCCGCGCGCTCTCGGAAGTTCTCGAGTCGGATCACCTTGCGCCCCCGGAATGACCACACCTGGAAGTAGCGGAACTCGGTGGCTGCGCCGCTTCCTCCCCCGACTCCGGCCTGACGTACGGCCACAACCACGCTGTCCCCGGCATCGGTGATGTCCTCGGCTTCGATCGTGATCCGGCTCCACGGCTCGAGGAAGCCTCGCGTGTACTCGGCGAGTCGCTCGCGGCCGAGGTAGGTCCCAGCGTCGGGAAATTCGCGGCGCATGACGAGCAAGGCCAGGGGGTCGAATACATCGACGCTGGTGCGAAAGTCGCCCTGGCGCCATCGCTCGTAGATGTTCCGCACGACCTCGACGTTCTCCTGCGACATCACCCGCGCAGTATCGCGTCCCGACTCCCTCGACCTCGGCGCCAAACGGCGCCGAGCCCGACCTGCGGCCGGGCTCGGCGAGAGAGAGGGGGTCAGGTTGGTTGTGCGTCAGGTCTTGCGCTCCAGGTCGGCGACCTCGGTCGCCTTCTTGTCGGCCTGCTCGTGGGCGCGGTCGCGCTCCTCCTTGGCCTCGCCCTTGCGCTCCTCCTGACGGCCCTCGCGATGCAGCTTCTCGTCGTCCGTGAGATCCGCGGCCGCCTGCTTGGCCTTGCCGGTGACCTTGTCGATGATGCTCATCTCTCGTCCTTTCCTAGCGTCCAGTCGGCGGCTGCCCAGCGTGCAATGGATCAAACGTCGGAGCTGTTGCAATCCGCATCAGGCGCCACGCTCACGGGGACCGCTGTTCCGGGTAGGTTGGGCCCTGATGGGGTCCAAACCGGGATCGACGGGCGCGACCGCGCGGCGGATCGGCGGCCAGGCGTCCGACGTCGTCGGCAACACGCCGCTCGTCGACGCTGAGGCGCCTGGGCGAGAACCTTGCCGCGGAGGTCGTCGCCAAGCTCGAGTACTTCAATCCGGCCGGGTCGGTCAAGGACCGGATCGGTGTTTCGATGATCGACGCCGCGGAGGCGGAGGGGCGGATCGAGCCGGGGCGGTCGCTGATCGTCGAGCCGACTAGCGGCAACACCGGGATCGCGCTGGCCATGGTGTGCGCCGCGCGCGGCTACCACTGCATCCTCACCTTGCCCGAGGGGATGGGCAAGGAGCGCTCGGCGCTGCTTCGCACCTACGGCGCCGTGGTCCGCGAGACCCCGTCGCTGGGAGGAATGAACGAGGCGGTGGACCTCGCGCGCGAGATCGTCGAGGCGTCGGAGAACGCGTTCATGCCGCAGCAGTTCAACAATCCCGCCAATCCAGAGATCCACCGCCGGACCACGGCGGAGGAGATCTGGCGCGACCTCGACGGCGAGGTGGACGCGTTCGTGTGCGGGGTCGGGACGGGGGGGACGATCACCGGTGTCGGCCAGGTGCTGAAGGAACGTCGCCCCGGCGTGCAGGTCGTCGCGGTGGAGCCCGCGAGCTCCCCCGTGATCTCCGGCGGCTCGCCCGGGCCGCACAAGATCCAGGGGATCGGCGCCGGGTTCGTTCCCGAGGTCCTCGACCGCGAGGTGATCGACGAGATCGTGCAGGTCGAGGACGAGAGCGCGATCGAGACGGCGCGGCTCGCCGCGACGCGGGAGGGCCTGCTGGTCGGGATCTCCGCGGGCGCCGCGATCCACGCCGCGATGGAGTTCGGCTCGCGGCGCGAGATGGCGGGCAAGCGGATCGTCGCGATCGTCCCCGACGGAGGCGAGCGCTACATGTCCCTGCCGTTCTTCGCGCCCTAACCTCTGTCCCATGTTCGGGCTGCAGACGCTCCGCGGTGTGGTAGGCGAGATTCGCGCCGATGTCGCCGCTGCGCGCGACCGTGATCCGGCGGCGCGGAGCGCGGGGACGGTCCAGATCCTGGCGGGCTGGGGCGGAGTGCAGGCGTTGCTCTCGCACCGGATCGCGCACGCCCTTCACGCCGCGGAGGTGCCGATGCTGCCGGTCGCGATCGCGTATGGGAGCAGAGCCGTCACCGGGATCGAGATCCACCCCGCGGCGACGATCGGCGACGACTTCTTCATCGACCACGGATCCGGCGTGGTGATCGGCGAGACCGCCGAGATCGGCGACCGCGTGACTCTCTACCAGGGCGTGACGCTCGGTGGCACCGGGTTCGCGCGCGGCAAGCGCCACCCGACGGTGGAAGACAACGTCACGGTCGGCTCGGGCGCGAAGCTGCTCGGCCCGATCGAGGTCGGTCACGGGGCGAAGATCGGCGCCAATACGGTCGTGATCGAGGACGTGCCGCCGAACTCGACCGTGGTCGGTAACCCGGGACACCCGGTGCGCGTCGAGGGGAACCGGGTCGAGGGCCCCGACACCGACTGGATCCACCTCCCGGACCCCGTCGCCGACGCGATCAAGGGGCTGTCCGAGCGGATCGCCGAGCTGGAGCGCCAGCTCGCCGAGGAGCGCGGCGAGGCGCCGCCCTCCGAGCGCGTGCGCGAGCTGCGCCCGAAGAAGGGGCCCTCCTCCGCGGGAGGCTGACGCCTGACCCGGCCGCGGCCGTGGCTATGCTCGGAACGATGGCTGTGACCGAGGATCAGCAGGACACCGGGGCGCCGGTAGACGTTGGAGCGACGCCGGAGGAGCGGCTGCTCGCCGAGCTCAACCCGCCCCAGCGCGAGGCGGTCACGCACGGCGACGGGCCGCTGCTCGTGCTCGCGGGGGCCGGGTCCGGCAAGACCCGCGTGCTCACCCACCGGATCGCGTGGCTGGTCGCGACCGGGCGGGCGCAGCCGGGCGAGATCCTCGCGATCACGTTCACGAACAAGGCCGCCGACGAGATGCGCGAGCGGGTCGAGCAGCTCGTGGGCCGCGTTTCGCGCCTGATGTGGGTGATGACGTTCCACTCCGCGTGCGCGCGGATCCTGCGCCGCGAGGCGACCCGGCTGGGCTACAAGGGCACGTTCACGATCTACGACGCGAGCGACTCGCTGCGGATGGTGAAGCGCTGCCTCAAGGAGCTCGAGCTCGACGCGAAGCGCTTCCCGCCGCGCGCGATGCAGGCCCAGATCTCCGGCGCCAAGAACCAGCTGCTCGACGCGGAGGGGTTCCGCGAGCAGCAGGGCTCGTTCTTCGAGCAGACGGCCGCCGACGTGTACGAGCTGTACGAGAAGCGGATGCACGAGGCGAACTCGATGGACTTCGACGACCTGCTGGTCCGCACCGTGAACGTGTTCGAGCTCTTCGACGACGTCCGCGAGCGATACCAGCGCGCGTTCCGCAACGTGCTCGTCGACGAGTACCAGGACACCAACCGCGTCCAGTACCGGCTGCTGCAGTTGCTGTGCGAGCAGCACGGCAACCTGTTCGTTGTTGGCGACGACGCACAGAGCATCTACGGCTTCCGCAACGCGGACATCCGCAACATCCTCGAGTTCGAGCGCGACTTCCCCGACACGGACGTGGTGAAGCTGGAGCAGAACTACCGCTCCACGCAGACGATCCTCGACGCGACCAACGCGATCATCGCCAACAACCGGGGCCAGAAGCCGAAGCGGCTGTGGACCGACATCGAGGGCGGCGACCCGGTTCGGATCGCCGAGCTGGGCGACGAGCACGAGGAGGCCCGCTACATCGCCGGCGAGGTCGACCGCCTGGCCAGCGACGAGGGCGTGTCGCGGACCGAGATCGCGGTCTTCTATCGGACCAACGCGCAGAGCCGCGTGCTCGAGGACACGCTGGTCCGCTTCGACGTTCCCTACCAGGTGATCGGGGGGACGAAGTTCTACGAGCGCGCCGAGATCAAGGACGCGATCGCCTACCTGACCCTGCTCGCCAACCCGGCCGACGCGGTGTCGTTCGCGCGCGTCGTCAACTCGCCGCGGCGCGGGATCGGGCAGACGACCCAGGGACGGCTGCTCTCGCACGCGAACACGACCGGACAATCGGTCTGGGACGTGGCGCAGCGCCCCGAGGACGTCCCCGGGCTCGGGTCGGCGGCGATCAAGGCCGTGAGCCGGTTCGCGGAGACGATGGAGGGGTTGCGCGAGCGCGCCGCCGCCGCGCCGCCGGTCGCCGAGCTCCTCGAGGTGTTGCTGTCGGAGAGCCGGTATCTCGACGCCCTCGAGGCCGAGCGCACGATCGAGGCCGAGGGTCGGGCGGAGAACCTGCACGAGCTGGTCGGCGTCGCGGGCGAGTTCGACGCCAACCGCGCGCTGGAGCAGTCCTCCGAGGGCGAGCAGATCGCGCCGCTCGACGAGTTCCTGCAGCAGATCGCGCTGTACACCGACCAGGACGCGCTGCGCGACGACGAGGAGCAGGTCACGTTGATGACGCTCCACAACGCCAAGGGCCTGGAGTACGAGGCGGTGTTCATGATCGGGTGCGAGGAGGGAGTGTTCCCGCACTCGCGCTCGATCGAGGAGGGAAACCTCGAGGAGGAGCGCCGCCTCTGCTACGTGGGGGCGACCAGGGCCAAGCGCGCCCTCACGCTCAGCTTCGCGCGCCAGCGCAGCCTGTACGGCGCGCGCGGCTTCAACCTGCCCTCCCGGTTCCTGTCCGAGATCCCTGAGGAGCTGGTCGAACGAGAGGGCGGCGTCGAGGCGACCGGGTGGCTGTCCGAGGGAGCCACCGCGTCGCCGCTGTCCAGCGCGCGGGAGCCGCGCCCCGCCGTCGAGCTCGGTGTCGGCGACGACGTCGTCCACGCGAGCTTCGGCGAGGGGGTCGTGACCGGAGTCGAGCCCGGCTCGGTGGTGGTCGTGCGATTCGCCGCCGACGGCACCGAGCGCAAGCTGATGGCCGACTACGCGCCGCTTCGCAAGGCGGGCTGAGGCCTGGCGGCCGATGTCATAGACGGCAAGGCCGTCGCGGCGACCGTGCGCGCCGAGGTGTCCGCCGGGGTGAGCGAGTTCACACACCAGCACGGCCGCCCGCCGGGGCTGGCGACGGTGCTCGTCGGTGAGGACCCGGGCTCGCAGGTCTACGTCGGCTCGAAGCGCAAGCTGTCCGAGGAGGTCGGGATACGCTCGATCCACCATGCGCTGGACGCTTCGGCCTCGCCCGGGCAGCTGCTGGAGCTGATCGACGAGCTGGGGGCCGACGACGCCGTTGACGGAATCCTCGTCCAGCTGCCCCTTCCCGATCACCACGACCAGGATGCGGTGATCGCCCGTATCGCCCCCGAGAAGGACGTCGACGGCCTGACCGCGACGAGCGCCGGCTTGCTCGCCCAGGGCCGGCCGGGCCTCGTTCCCTGCACTCCGCAGGGCGTGATGCGTCTGGTCGAGGTCGCCGGGGTGGAGGCCCAGGGTGCGGAGGCGGTCGTCGTCGGGCGCTCGATCCTCGTCGGTCGGCCGCTCGCCAGCCTGCTGCTGAACGCCAGCGCGACGGTGACCGTGTGCCACTCCCGCACCCGGGACCTCGCCGAGGTGACCTCCCGCGCCGATGTGCTCATCGCGGCGGTGGGCTCACCGCGCATGATCGGCGCCGGGATGGTGAAGCCGGGCGCGACCGTGATCGACGTCGGGATCAACCGCACGGAAGATGGGCTCGTGGGCGACGTCGACTTCGAGGCGGTGCGGGAGGTGGCCGGCGCGATCACGCCGGTCCCGGGCGGAGTCGGGCCGATGACGATCGCGATGCTGCTGTCGAACACGCTGCGCGCGGCGAGCCTGCGGGCAGGGTAGGCAGCCGTCGCGGCCGAGCGGCGCAACGGTATACGCTGCGCGCGCCTCAACGGGTCTCAGACAAGGAGACGAGATGGACGTCAGCAGGGTACGAACAGGGGAGCTGCTCGCAGGGGCCTCGGGCATCGCGCTGTTCATCATCATGTTCCTGCCGTGGTTCGGCTTGTCCGGCGTCGTCGAGGAGACGCTCGAGCAGTTCGGAAACGCCGCCGGTGTCGACGTAGGCTCGACCAACTTCAACGCCTGGGAATCGTTCGACTTCATCGACATCGTCCTGTTCCTGGCCGTGATCGCCGGCGTCGGATTGGCCGTGCTGGCGGCCGCTCAGTCGAGCGTTCAGCTACCCGTCGCGGCCAGCGCGGTCACGGCAGGGCTCGGGATATTCGGGACGCTGCTGGTCATCTACCGGGTCATCGACCCCGTCGAGGAGGCGAGCCGCAAGTACGGGCTCTACCTGGGGCTGATCGCTGTCGCCGGAATCGCGTTGGGAGGCTGGCTGGCGATGCAAGAGGAGGGCACGTCGTTCGGGGGCGAGGCCGATCGGCTCGGTGGCGGCGGCGAAGGCCCAAGCGCCGGCGAGCCACCCCCGCCGCCGCCACCACCACCGCCGTCCAGCGGTCCATAGGCGACGCGGTGGCCGGACGGGGTGCGTCCGGTGTCCACGAGATCTGAACGACGGCGGCCGCGACGCGCGGCCGCTGCGCGCAGCGACGTCAGCGGTGGCCAGCAGCTCGCCGATCTGGTGGCGGGGATCGCCGGGGTCGTGCTGCTGATCTCGATGTTCCTCCCGTGGTTCGGACCGGGCGCGACCCTGGAGGAGGCGATCGAGAGGGCCAACGAGATCACCCTGCAGGCCGGCGGGGAGCCGCAGGCGAGCCCCGACGTGACCGACAACGCCTGGCAGGCGTTCTCGTTCGTCGACCTGGTCCTGCTGCTGACGGCGCTCGCCGGGATCCGCGCCGGGGTGGCGGCGGTCGCGAGGCAGGGCGGCGGTCGGGCGATGACCGGCGCCACCGCGATCACCGCGGGGCTGGGTGGCGTATCGAGCCTGCTCGTCCTGTACCGAGTGATCAACCCGATCGGGGAGGCGGGACGAGAGTACGGGCTCTTCATCGGGTTCTTCGCGGCACTGGGCGTCGCCGTCGGCGGCTGGCTCGCCCTGGAGCGCGACTCCCGGGGTCAGCCGAGGCGGGGTTCCACCGACTAGCCCAGAGCCGTCCCGGGCTCACGCTGCCAGCGTGTCGGCGAGCCTGCCCGCGATCCGCGACGCGCAGGCGATAACCGTCATCATCGGATTGACTCCGAGTGAGGTCGGCAGCAGGCTGGCGTCGGCGACGTACAGGCCCTCGGCGCCGCGCACCGCGCCGTCCGGGGTGGTCACGCCACCCGACTCCTCGCCGCCCATCGCGGCGGTGCCCATTGGATGGAAGGCCTCGAGCCGCAGCTCGCTGGGGCGCGGCGGCGAGGCCTCGAAGGCGGCGACACCGCCGGGCCGGATCACCGGGCTGCCGCTCACCTGCGGGTAGACCTCGCGCGCGCCCGCGGCGAAGAAGATCTCGGCGGCGCGTGCGATCCCGTACGCCAGCGTGCGCGCCTCGTCCCCGGTCAGCCGGTAGCGCAGCCGCAGGGTCCCGTCGCCGGCGAGCCCCACCCGACCCGAGGAGTGGTCGCTGAGGTGAACCCCGGTCGAGCCGATGCGGTCGTAGGCGAGCATCCGGGCCTGGTGCTCGCGGCCCACCCCGGGGAGCCATTGCGCTCCGAAGGCCAGCGGCGTGAACGTGGCCTCGAGCAGCAGCCCGCGGTCGAACCACTCGTCGACGTAGTAGCTCTGCATCACCCCGTCCCACCCACGCACCTCGTCGTCGAACCGCGCCCCGATCCAGGCGGCCGGATGGACGTGCAGGTTGCGCCCCAGCGCGCCGTTGCCGCCCGCGATGCCCGAACGCAGCAGCAGCTCGGGGGTCCCGAACGCCCCGCCGGCGCACACCACAGTAGGCGCGCGCACCGCGTAGTCCCGACGGGGCCCCTCACCGTCGGAGTCGACGCTGCAACGCACCCCGACCGCCCGCCGGCCCTCGAGCACGATCCGCTCCGCGTTGGCGCCGGCCCTCACGCGGGCGCCCGCCTCCACGGCCCGCGGCAGGTAGCTGACGTGCATCGCCCGCTTCGCGTCGAGGCGGCAACCCTTGGGGCACGAGCTGCACTGAACGCACCGGCCCGCGTTGCGCGACAGCGGCCCTCCGCTTGCCCCGATCGCCTCCGCGCCCTCCATGAACAGCCGGCCGTTGCGCCCCATCCGCTCCACGTCGACGGGCATCACGTGCAGCTCCTTCTCGGCCGCGGCGAACTCGGCCTCGAGCTCGGTCGCCCACTCGACTCCGTGCTCCTCGCGCCAACGCTCCAGCACGCCCTCGGGGGCGCGCAGGCACGTCCCCGAGTTGATCACGGTCGTGCCGCCGACCGCGCGACCGACCGGGACCGGGACCGCGGGGCGACCCTCGGCGATCGTCAGGCCTCCGTCGCGGTACAGGGTCGAGAGCGCCCCGACGGGGTCGTCCGGGTAGTCGTCGCGGGTCAGGTAGGGCCCGGCCTCGAGGACGATCACGTCGAGTCCGGCGTCGGCGAGGACGGCGGCGGTGACCGCGCCGCCCGCTCCCGAGCCGACGACGACCACGTCGCACTCCTCGCCGTCGGCCGGTGGCACGAGGTCGCCGAGCCGTGGTCCGACCCGCTGCGGCTCGGGGGCGCCCTCGCCGGGGGCCACCGCACAGCGCTCCTCGTATCCGACCGCGAGCCGGACGCGCTCGTCGTTGGCGTAGTGCGTCCCGGCGAGCACCTTGATCACCAGCAGGAGGTCACGGTGCAGCGACAGCCGCGAGCGCTCCATGTCGGTGAGGAATCGCTCCCGCGCCTCGAGGCTCGAGCGGCTGAACCGCCACGGGAACGGCAGCCACTCGAAGGCCCGCAGCGCGAGGCGGACCTGGGCGAGGCGCCGCGGCTCGAGCGTCCGCGCGTGGCGCGCGAACGACTCCACGACGGGAACCTCGGTCTCGGCCGCCGGCAGGGCCCCGACTCCCGGTGCCATCGCCTCGGCGAAGGCCCGGAGGGTCCGGAGCTCAGCGGCGCTCAGCCCCGGCCTGCGCCTTCAGGTGGGCGCGGCGACTCGTCCGACCCTGCCGCTCAGCGACCACAGCAGCAGCGAGGCGCCGACCAGGTAGCCGTCGACGAGGAAGTTGAGCAGATAGATGAAGACGTCCTGGTCGAAGACGAAGAAGCCCAGCGCGGCCAGCGACGAGGCCGCCTTGCCGGCGGCGAGCACGAGCAGCAACGGCCGGTACCGGACCACGTCGGCCTGCACCACCAGGCAGATGCCCGTGATCACGACCATGTAGGCGAATCCGAGCGCCAGCCACAGCTGCTCGGTCGTCTCGGGGGCGCGAGGGAAATCGCCGATCGCGTCCCCGAGGTCTGAGATCACGTCGAGCACTCCATCCGGCGCCGCGATGAACAGCAGCCCGACCACCGCGAAGCTCGCCGCGAGCAGCCGCAGATTGAGGACGACGAAGCGCTCCGCTCTCTCCCCGGTCATGCGCGCGCGGGATGCTATCCGTCGCGGCCGCAAGAGCGCGCGGATTGGCGCCCCGGCCACGCTCGTAGAATCCCGGCCATGATCGATCGGGACCAGGTCCTGCACGTCGCGCGGCTTGCCCGCCTCGAGCTCACCGACGAGGAGGTGGAGCGCATGTCGAGCGAGCTTTCGGGGATCCTCGAGCACGTCGACCGGATGAACCGGCTGGAGCTCGAGGGCGTGGAGCCGACGTCACACGTCGTCGAGCTGGAGAACGTGCTGCGAGCGGACGAGCCGCGCCCGAGCTGGCCGAAGGAGGAGGTCCTCGAGCCGGCCCCCGACCCGGCCGAGGGCGCATTCCGGGTCCCCTCGCCTCAAGCCGAGTCATAGATGAGCGAGGTCGTCGAGCTCACCGTGGCGCAGGCGCGTGCCGGGATCGCCTCGAAGGAGGTCTCCGCCGAGGAGTGCTTCGAGGCGTGGACGCGCGCCGCCGCCGGGGATGAGCTGAACGCGTACCTGTGGCGCGCGGCCCAGGACGGAAGCGGGGCGACGAGCCCGCCGATCGCGGTCAAGGACATCTTCTGCACCCAGGGCGCTCCGACGACGGCGGGCTCGCGGATCCTAGAGGGATATCACCCCCCCTACACGTCGACCGCGGTGCGCAAGCTCGCCGAGGCCGGCGTCGGGGTGCTGGGAAAAACCAACATGGACGAGTTCGCGATGGGCTCGTCGAATGAGAACTCCGGCTACGGACCGGTGCTCAATCCGTGGGATCGCGAACGGGTTCCGGGCGGCTCCTCCGGCGGCTCCGCCGCGGCGGTCGCCGGCGGGCTGGCCCCGTGGGCGATCGGCACCGACACCGGTGGCTCGATCCGCCAGCCCGCATCGCTGTGCGGAATCGTGGGCATGAAGCCCACCTATGGCGCCGTCTCCCGCTACGGGATGATCGCCTTCGCGTCGTCCCTCGACCAGTGCGGTCCGTTGACCCGCGACGTCACCGACGCCGCACTGCTGCTCGGGATAGTCCAGGGCCGCGACCCGTGCGACTCGACGTCCGTGGGGATCGAGCAGGGTGTCAGGCCGCCCGACCGCGAGGACCTGAAGGGACTGCGGTTCGCGGTCCCCACGGGGCTCGCGATGGACGGGGTGGAGGCCGGAGTGAAGGCGAACTTCGAGGCGACGCTCGCAAAGCTCGAGGAGCTGGGCGGCGAGGTGGGGGAGGCGCCGCTGCCCAGCGCCGAGCACGGGATCTCGGCCTACTACGTGATCGCTCCCGCGGAGGCGTCGGCGAACCTCGCGCGCTACGACGGCGTTCGCTTCGGCCTGCGGGTCGGCGACGGCGACCTGACCGAGCTGTACGAGCGCACCCGCGCGGCCGGCTTCGGCGACGAGGTCAAGCGCCGGGTGATGCTCGGGACCTACGCGCTTTCCTCCGGCTACTACGAGGCGTACTACGGGAAGGCGCTGCGCGTACGGACGAAGATCGCCGACGACTTCCGGGCGGCGTTCGCGGATTTCGACTTCGTGGTCACGCCGACCTCGCCCTCGGTCGCATTCAAGCTCGGGGAGAAGCTCGACGACCCGCTGTCCATGTACCTCAACGACTACTTCACGGTCCCGATGCCGCTGGCCGGCATCCCCGCGATCTCGATCCCGTCGGGACTCGCCGAGCCCGACGGCGGCGGTCCGCGGCTACCCGTCGGGTTTCAGATCGCCGGGCCGGCGTTCAGCGAGAACGCGATCCTCGACGCCGCGTTCGCGCTCGAGCAAGCAATTGGATTCGACGCGAAGCCCCCGAGCGGATGAACGAGCAACGAGCAACGAGCAACGAGCAACTCGAACCCGTCATCGGGCTCGAGATCCATGTCCAGCTCTCGACCCGGACGAAGATGTTCTGCGGCTGCGCGCTGTCGTTTGGGGACGAGCCGAACGTCCACACCTGCCCCGTCTGCCTGGGCCATCCCGGGACGCTTCCGGTGACCAACGAGCGGGCGGTCCGGTACGCGCTGATGATCGCTGTGGCACTCGAGTGCGAGGTGGCGCCGCGCTCGATCTTCCACCGCAAGAACTACTTCTACCCCGACCTGCCGAAGGGCTACCAGATCAGCCAGTACGACATCCCGCTGGCGAGCGGCGGGCGGCTCGGCGACGTGCGGGTGCATCGCGTCCATGTCGAGGAGGACGCGGCGAAGCTGATCCACCTCGGGGAGTCGGGGCGGATCCACGGGTCGGGGCAGTCGCTCGTCGACTTCAATCGCGGCGGCACGCCACTGGTCGAGATCGTCACCGAGCCCGATCTGCGCGGGGCGGCCGAGGCGCGCGAGTGGCTGCAGCTTCTGCGCACCACGGTGAAGCAGCTCGACGTCTCCGACGTGAACATGGAGGAGGGGAGCCTGCGTTGCGACGCCAACGTCTCGCTGCGCCCCACCGGCAGCGACGAGCTCGGCGTGAAGACCGAGCTCAAGAACATGAACAGCTTCCGCTTCCTGGAGCGCGGCATCGAGGCCGAGCTGGAGCGGCAGCGGGAACTGCTCGAGTCGGGAGAGCCCGTGACCCAGGACACGCTCCACTTCGACCCCCGCAGCGGATCGCTGACCCCGTTGCGCAGCAAGGAGTACGCCCACGACTATCGCTACTTCCCCGAGCCCGACCTGGTCCCGCTGGCGCCTACCGACGAGATGCTGAGCGCGGCTCGGGAGGCGCTGCCCGAGCTTCCCGCACACCGTCGGGAGCGCTACCGCGACGAGCTGGGGCTGGCCGAGGACGTGGCCACCCAGCTCGCGTTCGAGGCGGAGCTCGGTGCGTACTTCGAGCGCGTGCTCGGGGCGGCCACCGACGGCGCCGAGGCCCAGGCGGTCGCCAACTGGGTCACCGGAGAGCTGGCGGCCGAGCTGCGCGAGGCCGGGGAGGAGGACCCCGCGAAGGTCGATCCCGCCGCGCTCGCCGCCCTGGTCGGGATGGTGCAGGCGAAGCGCGTCACGCACGGCGCGGCCAAGGAGGTGCTGGCGGAGCTCGTCACCAGTGGCGGGGACCCGGCCGAGATCGTGGAGGCCAGGGGGCTGGCCCAGATCTCGGACTCGGACGAGCTCGAGGCGGCGGTCGAGCGCGCGCTCGAGGCCAACCCCGAGGCGGCCGAGAAGGTGCGCGAAGGCAACGCGAAGGCGGTCGGCCCGATCGTCGGCGCGGTGATGGGGGAGACCAAGGGCCGCGCCGACGGCGGAGAGGTCACGAGGCTGATCCGTCGGAAGCTCGGCTTGTAACTAGCTGTTACAAGCCGCCACCCGGTGGCATACTGGCCGGCGATGGCCTGGAACGTCGTGATCGCGGGTGGGGGCTTCGCCGGAGCGCATGCCGCGCGCGAGCTCGAGCGAGTGATGCCGCGCCAGTCGGCGCGGCTCAACCTCGTCAACGACGTCAACTTCCTGCTCTACACGCCGTTCCTTCCCGAGGCGGCCGCCGGCACCCTCGAGCCGCGCCATGTCGTCACGCCGCTGCGCGACATGCTGAGGCGCACCCACCTGCGGCTCGGCGCGATCACCGCCCACGATCCGGCCGCCCGCACCGTCGAGCTTCGCACCCACGAGGGAACGGTCGAGGAGATCCGCTACGACCAGCTCGTGCTGGCGCTGGGCTCGGTGTCGCGGTTGTTGCCGGTCCCAGGCCTGGAACGCGCGATCGGGTTCAAGAGCCTCGCCGACGCGATCTGGCTTCGCAACCACGTGATCGAGACGCTCGAGGCCGCTAACGCGTCGGAGGATGCCGCCCGGCGCACCGAGCAGCTCACCTACATCTTCGTCGGCGGCGGGTACGCGGGCGTCGAGGCTCTGGCCGAGCTCCAGGACTTCGCAGTCGACGCCATGGACCGCTACCCGCGCGCTCGGCTCCACGGCATGAACTGGATCCTCGTCGAGGCCCAGGACCGCATCCTGCCCGAGACCGACGCCGACCTGGCCGAGTACGCGCTCCACGAGCTGCGCGGCCGCGGGATCGACGTGCGCATGGGGACGCGGCTCGAGGAGCTCACCGAGAGCACAGCGCGCCTGTCCACCGGAGAGACCTTCCCCACCCGGACCGTGGTGTGGACGACCGGTGTCGCCCCGCACCCGAGCCTGCGCTCGCTCAATGTCCCGCTCGACGAGCATGGCCGCGTGCCGGTGGACGAGACGATGCGCGTGCGCGGGCTGGACGCGGTGTGGGCGCTGGGCGACTGTGCCGCCGTTCCCAACCCGGCCGGCGGCATCTCACCGGCGACGGCCCAGTTCGCGATTCGCCAGGGCCGCACGGTGGGCCGCAACGTCGCCGCTGCGCTCGGCGTCGGGAGTGCCCGCCCGTTCGCCTATCACGACAGGGGCGCGTTCGTGAACCTGGGACGCCACAAGGCGGTTGCCAAGTTCCTGCGGTGGAAGTTCCGCGGCTTTCCCGCCTGGTGGATGGCGCGCACCTACCACGTGAGCCAGATCCCAGGCACGGCGCGCAAGCTGCGAGCCGTAGCCGACTGGACGGTGGGCCTCCCGTTCCGCCGCGACACCGCCGAGGTCGGCTCGATCGGCCATCCGCGGCCGCTGCGCGCCGAGGAGTACGCGCACGGCGGAACGCACAGGCCCGTCGAGTAGGCTCGGGCACGCCAAGGGCGACAATGGAGGGCGCATGGGGTACGTCCTGATCGCGATCTCGTTCGGCCTCGCCACGGCGATCATCGGCAAGGCGAAGGGAAGCTCGTTCTTCATCTGGCTCGCCGTCGGCACCGTGCTGCCGCTGCTCGGGTTGATCGCGGTGATCCTCTACCGCTCCGAGAAGACGGAGCCGGAGCGACGCTGCCCGCGCTGCGGCGCCGTCCACAAGCTCTACGTCCAGGTGTGCGCCCGCTGCGGCGAGGACATGTACCTGCCGGATCCGTCTGAGGTTCGACAGCCCCGATAGGCAACGGTTCCGAGCGCCCCTGAGGTCGGCGGGAGGCGCGATCGTTTGATGGGCTGGGTGGGGGAGTGGGCGTAACGCCGCAAACGCGGATCTCGTTCTGCCGAGCGATGGCGATGGGTACCGAATGCCGCGTTTGCGGCATTCCCCCGCCGCCCTACCCAGCCCGGGACAACACTCGCCCCTCGCGCGGATATTGAGCAGGACTTGTCGGGCATTGGCTACACTCGTCAAACTCGTGCGTGGGCGCGGGTATTTTCAACTTCGAGCCGAACCGAAGGGACGAACTGGGCGAGCGATGCGGGCCGCCGACGCACTTTGTGAGGCACTCAAGGCCGAGGGCGTGAAGCACGTCTTCGGGATTCCGGGCGGCGCCAACCTGCCGACCTACGACGCGCTGTACGACGCCGACATCGAGCACATCCAGGTGCGTCACGAGCAGGGCGGGGGACACGCGGCCGAGGGCTACGCGAAGGCCTCCGGAAAGGTCGGGGTGGCGCTCGCGACCTCGGGGCCCGGCGCCACGAACATGGTCACCGCGATCGCCGACGCGATCATGGACTCGGTGCCGACGGTGTTCATCACCGGCCAGGTGCGCACGGACCTGATCGGGACCGACGGCTTCCAGGAGGCCGACGTCACCGGGATCACGTTGCCGGTGGTCAAGCACTCGTTCCTGGTCACCGACCCGCGCCAGATCCCCGAGTACGTCCACAACGCGTTCTACATCGCGTCCACCGGGCGCCCCGGTCCGGTGCTGATCGACGTGCCGCAGGATCTGTCGCGCGCCGACATCGAGTACGAGCCGATCACCGCTCCCCCCGAGCTCGCCGGGTACAAGCCCTCCACCGAGGGGAACATCAAGCAGATCCGGCTCGCGGCGAAGGCGCTCGCCAACTCGCGGCGACCGGTGATCTACGGCGGCGGCGGGATCGTCAACGCCAACGCCTCCGAGGAGTTCCGCGAGTTCGCGCGCTCGGATCGCTTCCCCGTCACCCTCACGGTGATGGGACTGGGCGCGTACCCCGCCCCCGACGAGCAGTGGCTGGGGATGCTCGGCATGCACGGGACGCGGACCGCCAACTACGCGATGGACGAGGCGGACCTGATCGTCGCCGTCGGCTCACGCTTCGACGATCGCATCACGGGCAAGCTGTCGGAGTTCGCGCCGCGGGCCAAGTTCATCCACATCGACGTCGACCCCGCGGAGATCTCCAAGAACGTCCCGGCGCACATCCCGATCGTCGGCGACGCCAAGGACGTGCTGCCGAAGCTGACCGAGGAGTACCGCGCCCTGCAGCCGGACACCTCGCGGGTCGAGGAATGGTGGAACCGGATCGTCGAGTGGCAGGAGCAGTATCCGCTCCACTACGAGGACTCCGAGGACTCCGAGATCAAGCCCCAGCGGATGATCGAGGCGATGTACAAGGTCACCGGGGGCGATGCGGTCATCACCTCGGACGTCGGCCAGCACCAGATGTGGTGCGCCCAGTACTACGACTTCCCCCAGCCGCGGCGCTGGATCAACTCCGGCGGGCTCGGGACGATGGGCTTCGGGCTGCCCGCGGCGATCGGGGCCAAGGTGGCGCGCCCCGACGACACCGTGGTCTGCCTGGCGGGCGACGGCAGCCTGATCATGGTCTGCCAGGAGCTCGCGACCGCGAAGCTGCACGACATCCCGGTCAAGGTCTTCCTGATGAACAACGGCCACTTCGGGATGGTTCGCCAGTGGCAGGAGCTGTTCTGGGATCGCCGTTACTCGTCGGTGGCGATCGGCGACAGCCCCGACTGGGTGAAGCTCGCCGAGGCATTCGGCTGGACCGGGATGCGGTGCTCGGACAAGGGCGAGATCGAGGACTCGATGAAGACCGCGCTGGAGACCGATGGGCCGGTGCTCGTCGACGTGCATGTGACCAAGGAAGAGAACTGCTACCCGATGATTCCGGCCGGCGCCGCGGCGCGGGACATGGTGGGCTGATCCGGATGGAAGCCGGGACGCCCGATCTGATCAAGCTCGAGGACCTCGAGGTGACGAGCGGCCTCACCGGCCGCAAGCACGTCCTTTCGCTGCTGGTCGAGAACAAGCCCGGGGTGCTGGCCCGGATCGCGGGGCTGTTCAGCCGCCGGGGGTTCAACATCGACACGCTCGCCGTCGGCCCGACCGAGGATCCGGACACGTCGCGGATCACGATGACCGTCGACGGCGCGCTGCACCCGATCGACCAGGTGACGAAGCAGCTCCACAAGTTGGTCAACGTGATCAAGATCCGCGACATGGAGCCCGACCAGACGATCGCCCGCGAGATGGCGGTGTTCAAGGTCAGCGCGAGCGTCGAGAGCCGCGCCGAGATCATGCAGTTCGCCGAGATCTTCCGCGGCGAGGTGATCGATGTCTCGCGCCGCACGCTGACGATCGAGGTGACCGGGGACACCGGGAAGATCGACGCCTTCGAGCGCATGGTCCGGCCCCACGGCCTGGTCGAGATGGCGCGCACGGGCGAGGTCGCGATCACTCGCTCCCGCCCCGAGGCGTAGCCTCGGGCGCGGTGTCCGGCCCCGACCTCGATCAAGCCGCGGACTCGCTCCTCGGCGCATCGGAGGGCTTGCTCGTCGAGGCGAGCGAGCGGGGTCGCCGCACCCTGGTCAGCGCCACGATCGAGGTAGGGGCGCTGGATCCGAGCGCCACAGCGTTCGCGTCCCGCCTCGCGTCGGATCGCTGGTTCTGCTGGGAGCAGCCCGACCGGGAGGGATTCGCGATCGCGGGGATCGGCAGCGCATGGGAGATCGTCTCCCGGGGGCCCGGACGCTTCACCGACATAGAGACGGGCTGCGCGGAGCTGTCCCGCGATCGTCTCGCGGCGGAGCCGGACGATCTTCCCCCGGGAGCGGGGCCCGTGTGGGTGGCGGGGTTTGCGTTCGCCCCCGACGGCGGCGCGCTCACCGCCGTGGTCCTCGTTTCCGCCCGCGCTCGCCGTGATGCCGGAGCTGACGCTGTGGCGGGCGGGGGAGAGCTCGTACCTGACGCTGGCCGCGGTGGCCTGGCGCGGGAGCGCGCCCGAGGAGCTCCACGAGCGGCTGCGATCGCGCGTCGAGTCGCTGCGGCACGATCGGATCCCGCTGCTTGATCCTCACCCCGCCGGCGCGACGACGATCCGCAACGCCCGCGCGCCGGGCAGGTTCGAGGCCGCGGTCGAGCGAGCCACCGGGCTGATCCGAGGCGGCCGGCTGGAGAAGATCGTGCTGGCGCGCGAGGTCGTGGTCGAGGCGCCCTCGGCCCATGACCCCGCGGCGCTCTACGGTGCGCTCAGGGAGCTGTTTCCTTCCTGCTTCTGCTTCTGCTGCGGCACCCCGGAGGGGGCCTTCCTCGGCGCCAGC
Source organism: uncultured Thermoleophilia bacterium (assembly GCA_963754225.1). Lineage (GTDB taxonomy): Bacteria > Actinomycetota > Thermoleophilia > Solirubrobacterales > 70-9 > DASPWW01. The sequence continues at coordinate 34,988 of CAVWEV010000014.1, read as the reverse complement.
CCCGAGTTGCTGGTGCGCCGCAGCGGGGCCGTGGCGGCGACCACGGCGCTCGCCGCCTCGACACGGCGGAGTGCCGATCCTGCTGTGGACGATCACCTCGGCGAGCAGCTGCGGCGCAGCTCCAAGGAGCGCCACGAGCACGAGATCGTCGCGCGGCGGATCGAGCGCACGCTGCGCCCGCACGCGGTATGGGTCGAGGCGGCCGCGGACCCCGAGCTGGCTCGCGTGGCGAACATCCAGCATCTGGCGACTCCGATCCACGCCCAGCTCGCCGAGCCGCGATCGGCGTTCGAGCTGGCGGGACTCCTACATCCGACCCCGGCGGTCGGAGGTGAGCCGCGCGAGGAGGCGATCGCCGCCATTCCCGAACTCGAGCAGATGGACCGTGGCTGGTACGCCGGCCCGATCGGGTGGATGGACGCCGCCGAGGACGGCGAGCTGTGCGTGGGCCTGCGCAGCGCGCTGATCCGAGATCGCACGGCGCACCTGTACGCCGGCGGCGGGATCGTCGCCGAGTCCGATCCGGCCGCCGAGCTGGCCGAGACCGAGGTCAAGCTCGAGGCGCTGCTGCCGCTGATCGCGGCCTGATCATCTCGTTCGGGCGTCAGGCGACAGCCGCCGCGACGGCGTCCGCGATCCTCTGGTGGACCGCGACGTTCTCCCGCCGATCGACGGGCACCTCCGCGATCACCCGGGACTCGCGCGGCAGGTCGGCGAGCTCCGCGAGGTCGTCGATCCTTCGGTGGGCGATGCCGTGGAGAGCCGCTATCCGCTCCACGGAGACACCGGATGGAGTGCCGAACAGCGTCTCGAACTCGTCGCGCTCGATCAACTCCGCCTGGGGCAGGAACTCGAAGATCCCGCCGCCGCCGTTGTTGATCACCACGATGCGCACCGGCGCGTCGACGCCTCGGAGCGCGGACAGCCCGTTCATGTCGTGGTACAGGCACAGGTCGCCGAGGACGAGCCAGGTGGGTTGCCTGCTCGACTTCGCCGCGCCGATCCCGGACGAGACGAGGCCGTCGATCCCGTTCGCGCCCCGGTTGCACAGGAACCGCACGCGGGCGGGTCCGCTGGGGACGTAAGCCTCCTGGTCGCGGATCGGCATGCTGGACGCCGTGTAGACGAGATCCCCGTCGGCGTACAGGCGGCCGAGGGCGGCGTGGACGCCCGGCTCGCTCGGCCCGGGGATCTGGCCGAGCGCCCCGCGGATCGCCTCGGCAGTCGCCCCAGCCGCGTCCCTCCACGCCTCGCTCCACTCGGCGTTCTCACGGCGCCCGAGTCGGCGCGTCAGGGCATCGGCGGTGGCGGTCGGGTCCGCGCGCAGCAGCGTCGCCGCGCGGCGATTGGGGTCGTTCCAGCCGTACAGCGGGTCGATCGCGACCTCGTGCATCTCGTCGATCGACGCCAGCCACTGACGTAGCGGCTTCGAGGTGGGCATGTCGCCGAAGCGGATGATCAGCTCCGGCTCGAGGTGGGCCGGGCGCAGCCGGGCGATCGAGTCGTACGGCCACACGACGAGCTCGCGGTCGTGGCCGCCGAGCCTGACCTGCGATGTGGGCTCGGCCAGGATGGGATAGCCGGTGTTGGCCGCGAGCGACGCGATCGCGACCGCGTGCGGGTGCGGCTGCCGACCGCACACGATCAGGCCGCGGCGGGCCGTCGCGAGGCGGGCGGCGAGCTCGTCGATCCGCTCCGCGTCGGGCGCCGACGCGCCCGGGGCGTCGACGGCGGTGAGCGGCCCGCCGCCGCGTCCCTCGAGCGCGAGCCGGGAGCCCGCCGTGACGTCTCCCTCGCGGGGCTCGGGGCCGAGCGGCTCGCGCCAGGCGAGATTGAGATGCACCGGGCCCGGGCGCGGCTCGCCGCGCGCGGTGGCGTAGCCGCGACACGCCACCGATCGCATGTGGAGCAGGCCGGGGTCGTCGGCATCGTGGGTGCCGACCTCGCAGAACCAGCGCACCGCGGGCCCGTACAGCTTCAGCTGGTCGATCGTCTGGCCGGCCCCGATTCCGCGCAGCTCCGGCGGGCGGTCCGAGGTGAGGATGATCAGCGGCACCGCCGCCTCGTCGGCCTCGACGACGGCGGGGTGGAGGTTGGCGGCGGCCGACCCCGACGTGCAGGCGACGACCGCCGGACGCCCGCCGGCCTGCGCGGCGCCGAGCGCGAGGAACCCGGCCGAACGCTCGTCGACGTGCACGGTCGCCTCGATCGCGGGATTGCGCCACAGCGCCAGCGCGAGCGGGGTGGAGCGCGAGCCGGGCGCGAGCACCGCGTGGCGCACGCCGCAGCGGGCCAGCTCCTCGACCAGCGCCGAGGCCAGCGCGGTGTTGGCGTTGGTGCGATCGACGCCCATCGACCGAACGCTACTCCGAGCCGCCGTCGCCCCCGTCTCGGAGCCGCAGCCGAGCAAGCGCGGATTCGTCGATCTCGACGCCGAGCCCCGGGCCGTCGGGCACCCGCAGCTCACCGTCGCTCAGCTCGCACTCGCGGGAGGCGATCGCGTCGGCGAACAGGCGCTGCGTCGCGAGCCCGTGTGCCAGGCCGGGGTCGGGCGCCTCGCGGTAGATCGCCTGCGCGGCGTGCGCCGCGGCCGCGATCCCGACGGGCCCATCGAGGGCGCTGGAGAGATAGACGGGGAGGTGCTGGGCGATCCCGGCGACCCCGCCGATACCGCCTGTCTTCGCAAGCTTCACCGTTGCCAGCTCGCAGGCCTCCGCGCGCACCGCGCGCGCCGCCTCCTTCCCGGTCGTCACGCTTTCGTCGGCCGCGATCGGAATCTCCGTCGCCTCCGCGACCGCCGCCATGTCGCGCAGGCCCGCGGTCGGCTGCTCGGCAAGCTCGATCCTCGACGGCTCCAGCCTGCGCAGGATCGCGATCGCGTCCTCGTCGGCTCCAGCTGGCGTTGGCGTCGACCCTGATCAGGGCGCTCTCGCCGAGCGCTTCCCGCACGGCTGCGACCTGGCGCAGGTCGTCCCCGACGCCGAGCTTGAGCTTGAAGGTCTCGAAGCCGCCCGCCGCCCAGGCGCGAGCGCTCTCCGCCACCCGGTCGGGCTGCCCTGCGACGAGGGTGGCGTTGCAGCGCACCGGGTGCGCCGCGTCCGCGCCGAGCAGCCGCCACAGCGGCGTCGAGGTGGCCTTGCCGGCGAGGTCGAACAGCGCCATCTCAAGGGCGGCTGCGACCGGTGGCGGCAGTCTCCGGCCCGCCGCCGCGTGAACGAACGCCCCCACGGCCGCCTGCAGCGCCGCCTCGCCGCGAAAGTCGCTGATGTCCTGGCGGGCCAACCTCCTGGTCGCCCGCGCGAGCCGGCGCTCGACCCGCGCGAGGTCGTCGCCGCCCCGCAGCGACAGCGGGACCGCCTCGCCCAGCCCGACGATTCCCTCGTCGGTGTGGAGGCGCAGCAGGATCATCTCGCGCCGCCGCAGCGTCCCGCGCGCCGTGACGTATGGCTCCCGGAAGGGCAGGGCGTAGGGGACCAGCTCCGCGCGCTCGATCCGCATCAGGTGGCGAGCAGCAGGCCCGCGGCGAGCAGCAGGCTGAACGCCGCGAGCACGGCGCCGGTTCCCGCCAGCGCGGCGTTGAGCGCGGCGCCGTCGGTCCGCGTCCTGACCGCCTGCAGCGGTCGAAGCACGAGCGGAACCGAGCCGAGCGCGAGCAGTCCCCACGCCGGCCCCTCCGCCGCCCCAAGCGCCACCGGGAGCCCGAGGTACGCGCCGGCGATCAAGGCCGCGTACAAGGCCCGCGCCCGGGGGCGGCCGAGCCGCACCGCGAGGGTCCGCTTCCCGGCGCGCCTGTCGGTGTCGATGTCGCGGACGTTGTTGACGACGAGGATCGCGGTCGACAGGAATCCAACCGGGAGCGACAGGGCGAACGGCAGCCAGTCGAGCCGCTCCACCTGGACGAAGTAGGAGCCATTGACTGCAACCAGGCCGAAGAACAGGAACACGAACGCCTCGCCGAGCCCCTCGTAGCCGTACGGTCGCGGGCCTCCCGTGTACAGGACGCCGGCGAGGATCGAGGCCACGCCCACCACCAGGATCACCGGCCCGGCGACCGCGGTCAGGTACGCGCCCGCCGCGACGGCGACCGCGAAAGCCACCCAGGTCGCGACGAGAACGCGGCGCGGGGCGACGAGCCCCGACGCGGTGACGCGCACGGGGCCGAGCCGATCGACCGAGTCGGCCCCGCGCTTCGCGTCCGAGTAGTCGTTGGCGAGGTTCGTCCCGATCTGGATGAAGACGCTGCCCACCAGCGCCGCCACGAAGGCGCCGATCCGCAAATCATCCGACGCCTCCACGGCCGCCGCCGTCCCGACGAGCACCGGCGCCACCGCCGCGGGCAGCGTCCTCGGCCGCGCGGCCATCAACCATATGCGCGGATTCAAGGTCTCTTGGGGAACTTCGAGAAGTCGGGCTTGCGGCCCTCGACGTACGCGTCGCGTCCCTCCTGACCCTCCTCGGTCATGTAGAAGAGAAGCGTCGCGTCGTGCGCCAGCTGCTGCACGCCGGTGAGGCCGTCCTCGGCGGCGTTGAAGCTCGACTTCAGCAGCCGCAGCGAGAGCGGGGAGAGGGCGGCCATCTCGCGGCACCATGCCACCGTCTCTCGTTCGAGCGCCTGGAGCGGAACAACGTCGTTGACGAGCCCCATGCTCAGTGCCTCCTCGGCCGTGTACAGGCGGGCGAGGAACCACACCTCCTTTGCGCGCTTGAGGCCGATCGTGCGGGTCAGCAGTCCCGCCCCGAAGCCCCCGTCGAAGCTTCCCACGCGGGGTCCCGTCTGACCGAAGCGCGCGTTCTCGGCGGCGATCGTCAGGTCGCAGACGAGGTGGAGGATGTGGCCGCCGCCGACGGCGTATCCGGCGACCATCGCAACGACCGGCTTCGGCAGGCGGCGGATCGCGACGTGCAGGTCGCCGACGTCGAGCCGCCCGATTCCCTCTTGCGCGACCGCGTCGTCGCCGATGTAGCCGTCGTCGCCTCGAATCCGCTGGTCTCCGCCGGAGCAGAAGGCGTCCTCGCCGGCGCCGGTGAAGACGATCGTCGCCACCTCGAGGTCGTCGCGGGCGCGCTCGAAGGCCTCGCGCAGCTCGCGCAGGGTCTGGGGACGGAACGCGTTGCGCACCTCGGGGCGGTTGATCGTGACCTTCGCGATCGACTCAGCCTTCTCGTACAGGATGTCCTCGAACTCGCCCGCGGAGCGCCACTCGATCGGCGCGTACAGCTCGTCGCGCGGGGGCGCGTCCTTGTGTGGAGTGGGCATGGAGTGAGACGGCTCGGCCCATCGCGGATCGCAAGAATGCGGACAACGATAGCCCCTGAAGGATCAGGCCGCGCGACTCGCAGAGAATGCGCGTAGCAACGCATAGCCCCGTAGCCCGAGGGCTCCCGACCTCTCAGCACGGTGCTCCTCGACAACTGGCTCGCCCAACGCGCCCTGACCAGCCCGGATCGCACGGCGCTGATCGCCGCCGGGCGCGAGCTGACCTACGCCGAGCTCGAGAGCGGAGGCGAGCGCGGCGGCGCGGCGCCTGGCGGCGCGGGGGGTGCGCCGGGACGCCGCCGTGGTGCTTCAGCTACCCGCCGACGCCGACTTCGCGATCCTGCTCCACGCGCTGATGAAGATCGGCGCCGTCGCCCACCCGCTCGGCGGCCGCCTCAGTCCGGCCGAGCGAGAGGCGCAGATCGACGAGGTGAGGCCCGTGCTCGTGGTGTCCGCGCCCGAGGACGCCGGCGGGCCCGAGGCGGACATGCCGCTGCTCGGCGAGCACGACCTGGACGCGATCCACTGCCGGATCATGACCAGCGGAACGACCGGGAGCCCGCGGGCGATCGGCCTCACGTACGGAAACCACCTGTGGAGCGCCGTCGGGTCGGCGTTCAAGATCGGCGTCGACCCCGGCGATCGCTGGCTCTGCTGCCTGCCGCTGCATCACGTCGGGGGGCTGTCGATCCTGATGCGCTGCGTGATCTACGGAACCGGGGCGGTCGTTCACGACGGATTCGACGTCGACCGCGTCGCGGAATCGCTCTCCGACGACGGCGTCACGGTCGTCTCGCTGGTCCCGACGATGCTGGGGCGACTGCTGGACGCCGCGGTCGACCTGTCGGGTCCGCGCGCGATCCTGCTGGGCGGCGGGCCGGTTCCGATCGAGGTGATCGAGGAGGCCGCGGGCCGCGGCGCGAACGTGGTCCAGACCTATGGGCTCACGGAGGCCGCCTCGCAGGTGACGACACTCGAGCCGCAGGAGTCGCAGCGCAAGCTCGGGTCCGCCGGGCGACCGCTGCTGACGACCCATCTGCGCATCCACGGGGGCGAGATCCTCGTCCAGGGGCCGACGGTGGCCCCGGGGTGTGCCGACGAGGACGACTGGCTGCACACCGGCGACCTGGGGCGAATCGACGACGAGGGGTTCCTGTACGTCGAGGACCGCCTCGACGACGTGATCGTCACCGGCGGGGAGAACGTGGTTCCGTCGGAGGTCGAGGAGGTCCTGCTCCGCCACCCCGGGGTCGCCGACGCAGCGGCGGTCGCCCGCCCCGACCCCGAGTGGCAGCAGGCGGTCACGGCGGTGGTCGTGCTCCGCGATGGCGCACGGGCGTCGGCGGACGAGCTGCAGCGCCACTGCGCCGGCTCGCTCTCCGGCCACAAGGTCCCGAAGCGCGTCGAGTTCGCTCCGGAGCTTCCGCGCACCGCGTCGGGCAAGCTGCTGCGAAGAGCCCTTCGCTAACCCGGCCGCGGCGGAGGCGCAGCCGAGCACGTGGCCGGCCCTCGTTGTCCTCTAGCATCGTCGGCCCGCATGAGCTCCGACGAAGGGATCTTCTACGACGGCGACGCCGACCTCTCCCTGCTGGAAGGGAAGACGGTCGCGATCCTCGGCTACGGCTCACAGGGTCACGCGCACGCCCTCAACCTCAAGGACTCCGGGATCGACGTCGTGGTCGGGCTGCGCCCCGATTCGACGAGCCGCGCGGAGGCAGAGGCGGAGGGCCTGACCGTGCTCGACATCGCCGACGCGGCCAGCCGTGGCGACGTGGTCATGATCCTGCTCCCCGACGAGCGCCAGGCGGACGTGTGGAACGCGGAGATCGCGGACGGGATCGCGGAGGGCAAGCTGCTGATGTTCGCCCACGGGTTCTCCGTCCACTACGGCGAGATCGAGCCGCCCGCGGGCGTCGACGTCGGCATGGTCGCGCCCAAGGGCCCCGGCCACCTCGTGCGGCGCCAGTTCGTCGACGGCCGAGGGGTGCCGTGCCTGATCGCCGTGCACCAGGACGCGAGCGGTCGGGCGCACGACCTCGTGCTCGCCTACGCGAAGGGAATCGGCGGCACCCGCGCGGGCGTGATCGAGACCAGCTTCAAGGACGAGTGCGAGACCGACCTGTTCGGCGAGCAGTCGGTGCTGTGCGGCGGAGTGACCGAGCTGGTGCGGGCGGGCTTCGAGACCCTGGTCGAGGCCGGCTACGACCCGCGGCTGGCGTACTTCGAGTGCCTCCACGAGCTGAAGCTGATCGTCGACCTGATGTACGAGAAGGGCATCACCGGGATGCGCGACTCGATCTCCAACACCGCCGAGTACGGCGACATGACCCGCGGCAAGCGGGTGATCAGCGACGAGACCCGCGAGGCGATGCGCCAGATCCTCGCCGACATCCAGTCGGGCGAGTTCGCGAAGGAGTGGATCGCCGAGAACCGCGCCGGCCAGGAGAACTTCCAGCGCATGCGCGAGGAGGGCACCGACCACCAGGTCGAGCGCGTCGGCCGTGACCTGCGCTCGATGATGCCCTGGCTGGAGAAGGACTAGGCGTCGGTACGCGTCGCTTCCGCACCGGTGGCCGCGGCGCCCGCGCCGGGCTCGCCACCGGGCAGGGCGCCTGAGGACTGCGCTCTCCAGGCGTTGTTGAGCTCGGCCTGCATGTATCCGAAGGCCACGACTTGGAGCACGATCACGAACAGGATCAGGACGATCCATCCGTTGAGCGTGGGATGGCGACCGGTCGTCAGCTCCTGCGCCCGCTTCATGCGGTGGACGCCGTTGTACAGCGAGACGAGCGCCGGGACGATCACCAAACTGCCCGGGAACCACGCGAGCAGCGAGAGCGTGGGGTTGTCACCCAGGCCGTCCGCGTTCAGCGCCTTGCCGAGGTCGACCATCTCGCGGTTCACCTGGTACCACCAGTAGAGGCCGTAGATCCCAAGCGTGATCAGGATCAGAACCGCGACGCCCACGGGATGCCTGATCTTGGCGGTTCCCGGGCCGCCACCGATTCGAACCTCCTCCGCCATCGCGATCCCTCCTCGTCAGTCGTGCATCGGTGCTGTGAGCCGCCGCAAACGTACTCCCTTCGCGCTCACTCTCCAAGCACCTTGATCACGAGCCGCTTCGGGCGCCGCCCGTCGAACTCGGTGTAGAACACCTGCTGCCAGGGGCCGAGGTCGAGCCGGCCCTCGGTCACGGGCAGGACCACCTGGTGATGGACGAGCAGGTTCTTGAGGTGGGCGTCCCCGTTGTCCTCGCCGCCCCGATGGTGGCGATAGTCGCCGGGGTCGGGTGCGAGCTGCTGGGCGACGTCATTGGCGGGCGGCTGCCAACTCGGCGGCGCGAGCTTGTCCAGCCACTCCAGAACATCCGCCTGCAGGCCCGGCTCGTCGTCGTTCACCCAAACTGCGGCGGTGATGTGCATCGCCGAGACCAGCACCATCCCCTCGCCGATCTCGGACTCGTCGACGGCGGCCTGAACGTCCTCGGTGATGCGGACGAACTCGCGCCGGGCCTCCGTCTCGAACGTGCGATAGACGGTGTGCGACCTCATGCTTCCGGCGCAGGCGGGGGCGGAGGCGTTGGCGGTGCCTGCGGACCGGTGTCCTGCGGAACCTGGGCGGCCGGCGCGGGAGTCGCCGGGGGAAGTCCCGGCGCGTCCGGAGGCGGGTCGAACCGCTGCACCTCGAGCATCCGGGGATGCGCCTCGGTGAGCAGGAGCAGGAAGCCGTTCGAGCGCACCACGTACGCGGTGGAGCCGACCAGCGCCTCGTGCATGGTGATCGACTGCTTGCCGGTGAACAGGATCCGGAACCAGCTGATGAAGGCTGCCCACAGGGTGACGTAGACGAGGCCGTAGCCGGCGATCAGGGCCTGGGGAAAGTAGAGGACGTACTTGAAGAACGTCTTCGCGCGGTGGTAGCGCTCCTGTGGCGTGGCGACGTCGACCTTGACCGGATAATCGGGCTCGGGGCCGCCCCCGAACGAGGGAAGCTCATCGGTGAACAGGAGGGCGTACGCGGACACCCGAGTCGACAGCCGCAAATAGCTTGCGACGAAGCTGTACATCCCCTCCGGGTAGCGCCGGGTGAACAGCATCGCGAACCACGCGATGATCACGACCACCAACGCGCCGATCCCGTAGATCGACGCCCAGATCGCCCACGGGATGACGATGATCCAGCGGAAGAAGGTGGTCAGCCTGCTGCGCTCGATCTCGTAATCGGATTCGAAGCTGATCGGATTCATGACGCCCTCTCCTCGGTCACCTGCGAATACGGGATGGACACCCGGCGACCCCCCATGGCCCGGGACCCGGGCACTATATGACGGTGAATGACGACGCGCCCGCCAGCACCGCCGACTGGGGCGAGCGCACAGGCGCGGCGCTCGTCGACCTGGCGATCGCCGGCTTCCTGCTCGTGTTCGGGATCGTGGCCGGCGCGATCCTCGTTGCCGTGGGCGGCGGCTGGGCGATCGCCGGGGGCGTCCTGCTGATCGTCGCCGGTCTGCTCGGCGCGATCCTGTACGCGCCGCTGATGATGGCCCGCCAGGGGCCCGCTAACGGTCAGACGATCGGCAAGCGAGCGGCGAAGCTGCGCGTCGTGCGCGACAACGGCCTCCCGATCACCTTCTGGCTGGGGATGCTGCGCGAATTTGTCGTCAAGCAGTTCTTCGGGATCCTGGTGACCGGAGGGCTGTTCTGGATCGTCGACGCGATGTGGCCGCTGTTCGACGACCATGACCGCGCCGTGCACGACATGGTCGCCGAGACCCACGTGGTGAAGCTGAGCGAGTGATCGCCGGGGGGCACGCCCCCTTGTCCGCGGTGGCTACCCTGCGGGTCGCTCGGGCGGCCGCTCGGGCTCCGCGGGCTGCTGCGGGGGTGACTCCAGCGGCGGCGGGGGTCCACCGGCCAGCGCCGGTTGCTCGACGGCATCGTCATACGAGAACGGCGGGTAGTCCTCCGTCATCAGCAGGAAGTACGCGGTCCCGCGGGTGGTGTACGCGAGCGCTGCGCGCAGCGGGGTGTACAGCCCCTCGGAGAAGCGTCCCGTGAACAGGATCGCGAACCACGCGATGATCGCGACGACGGTGCCGATCAGCCCCTGAATCAGCGCGAGGATGTAGACCGGGATTCCGACGATGATGCGGAACAGAACCTTCATCCGGCTGTATTCGGCCTTGGCAGGGCCGACGCCGATACGCACCGGGTAGGAATCGTCGTCGTCACCGTGGAAGGGAGGCCACTGGTCGGTGGCGAGGAGGTAGAACGCGTTCGTCCGGGTGGCCATGCGCAGGTACTTGGCGTTGAAGTCGTACATCCCCTCGGGGTAGCGCCCGGTGAACAGCAACGCGAACCAGGCGATGACGGCCACCACACCCGCCGCGATTCCCCACAGATAGGCGACGATCTGCCACGGGATCACAACGATGCCACGGAAGAACGTCGTCAACCGGTTTCTGTTCTCGGCCTCGTGGTCCTGCGCATAGGCGATCGGATACATGGCTTCCCTCCTGACCTGCTTCTTGTCGATGCCGAGCTCGTCTTGTCGAACTCGACATTCGCAGGCTATACCCGACGGGGGACGCATGACACCCGAGGGGGGACGCATGCCAGCCCGCGACCAACGGCTCCGTGCCTATCCGTAATCTTCGTCCGGCCGCATGACCGAGCCGCCCGACACATTCGCGAAGCAGTACCTGATGACCGCGGGGCCGACGCCCCTGCCGCCGGCGGTGAGTCAGGTGATGGCCGAGCCGGTCCTGTACCACCGCTCGCCCGCCTTCATCGAGATCTACGCCCGGGCGCTCGACCGGCTGCGGGCCGTGTTCCAGACGCAGAACGACGTGCTGTGCTTCGCCGCATCGGGCACGGGCGGGATGGAGTCGGCCGCGGCCAACCTCGTCGTCCCCGGCGAGCCTGCGCTGGTCGCATCGGCAGGCAAGTTCGGCGAGCGCTGGACGGACCTCTGCGACGCGTACGGCGCGCAGACGATCCACGTCGATTTCGAGTGGGGCGAGAAGCTGGACCCCGAACGCGTCGACGCGGTGCTCGCGGGGGCCGATACGCCGGTGCGGGCGGTGTTCGTCGACCCAGTCCGAGACCTCAACCGGGGTGATCAACGACGTTCGGGCCTTGAACGAGGTCGCCCGCGCCCGCGGCGCGGTCCTGTGCGTGGACGCCGTCTCGGGCATCGCCGCGGTGGACCTGCCGCAGGACGAATGGGGTGTCGACGTCGTGGTCGCCGGCTCGCAGAAGTCGCTCATGTGCCCGCCGGGGCTGGCCTTCGTCTCCGCGTCCGAGCGCGCGCTCGCCTTGGCGGCCGAGAATCCGGGTCGCCGCCACTACTTCGATTGGGCGTTGACCGCGGCCGGCCAGCGCCAGGATCCCCCGAACAGCGCCTTCACGCCGCCGGTCACCCTGTTCCGCGCGCTCGACGTTGCGCTCGACCAGATCCTCGCCGAGGGCCTCGAGCGGGTGTTCGCGCGGCACGCGGTGCTCGCCCGGGCCGCCCGCGCGGGGATCGAGGCGATCGGGCTGGAGCGCTTCGGCCCCGAGGACGAGAACGCGAACGTGGTCACGACTGCCCTGCTTCCCGAGGAGATCGACGGGGCGCGGGTGCCGAAGCAGATGCGGGACCGCTATGGGGTCACCGTCGCCGGGGGCCAGGGCCGGCTGAAGGGCAGGATCGTCCGAATCGCGCACTGCGGCTACTACGGGGCTTTCGACATCGTCGTCGCCCTCGCGGCGCTGGAGATGGCCATGCGCGACCTCGGTGCCGAGGTCGATCCGGGGGCCGGGGTGGGCGCAGCGCAGCGGGCGTTCGCCGAGGCCGGGGTCGCTCCCGAGCCGGTCGGTTGATGACGGAGCGCGTGCTGGTCAGGGAGCCGATCGCCGAGTCGGGGATCGAGCTCCTGCGGGGCGAGTTCGACGTCGAGCTCGGCTTCGAGATGGCGGAGTCGGAGCTCGAGGAGCGGATCGGCGAGTTCGACGCCCTGCTGATCCGCTCCGCGACCCAGGTCACCGCGGAGCTGATCGGGCGCGCCGAGCGCCTCAAGGTGATCGGACGCGCGGGCACCGGGGTCGACAACGTGGACGTGGAGGCGGCGACGAAGCGGGGGATCATCGTCGCCAACGCTCCCGAGTCGAACTCCGTCGCGGCGGCTGAGCACGCGCTCGCGCTCGCGCTCGCGCTGTGCCGGAACGTGCCGCAGGCGCACGCCTCGCTAACCGCCGGCAAGTGGGAGCGCTCCAGCTTCAGGGGCAGGGAGCTGTACGGCAAGACGCTCGGGGTGATCGGATTCGGTCGCATCGGCCAACTCGTCACCCAGCGGGCGATGGCGTTCGGGATGGACGTCGTCGCCTACGACAAGTTCGTCGCCGCGGAGCGATTCCGCGAGCTCGGCATCGAGGGCGTCGACTCGACCGACGAGCTGTACGCGCGCGCGGACATGATCACGATCCATCTCCCACGCACCGACGAGACGGTGAACTGGATCGACGCCGACGCGCTCGCGAGGATGAAGGACGGCGTGCTGATCATCAACGCTGCCCGCGGTGAGCTGGTCGACCTCGACGCGCTCGAGGCGGCGCTCGACTCGGGGAAGGTCGCGGGTGCGGCACTCGACGTGTTTCCCGAGGAGCCGATGACCGAGCACCCGCTGTTTGGGCGCTCCGACGTGGTCGTCACCCCGCACCTCGGGGCCTCCACCGAGGAGGCGCAGGACCGGGCCGGCGTGATCACCGCCCAGCAGGTGCGCGCGGCGTTGACCGGCGGTGTGGTGACGAACGCGGTCAACATCTATGCGGTTCGACGCGAGGCGATGGAGGCGCTCGCTCCCTTCGTGCCCCTGTGCGAGAAGCTCGGGCGCCTCGCTCAGGGGCTGGGGAACGGCTCGATCGATCGCGTGCAGGCCGAGTTCCGCGGGCGGCTCGCCGAGCACGACACGCGTCTGCTCGGGATCGCGGTGCTCGTCGGGATCCTGTCTGGCCACACCGAGGAGCCCGTCAACCTCGTCAACGCGCCCGCGATGGCGACCGAGCGCGGGATCGACCTGATGGAGATGAGGGACGTGGTCTCGGATGAGTTCACCGAGCTCGTCACGGTGCGGATCGAGTCGGGGAGGGAGGCCGTGGAGGTTGCCGGAACGGCCGTCGGGCCGCGCAACCTCCCGCACCTGGTCAAGGTGTGGGGCGAGAGCTTCTACATGCCGTTCGCCGAGCACCTGGCGCTCTTCCGCTACAACGACAAGCCGGGGATGATCGGGCGAGTGGGCACGGCATTCGGACGCCACGGGGTGAACATCGTCTCCGCGGCGGTCGGCGCGGAGGCCAGGCCCGAGCAGGCCGTGATGGCGCTGACGACCGACGCGAAGGTGCCCGACGAGGTGGTCGCCGAGATCGCCTCAACGGACGACTTCGACATCGGCCGCGCGGTCGACCTGTAGAGTCGCCGCCCGTGCGCGCTGTGGCGATCACCAAGCACGGCGGCCCGGAGGTCCTGCAGGTCGAGGAGCGTCGCGATCCCACGGTCGGGCCCGGGGAGGTGGGGATCGCCGTGCGGGCCTCCGGGATCAACTTCGCGGACATGATGGCTCGGTCCGGGATCTACCCCGACGCTCCGGCGCCGCCCTGTGTGCTCGGCTACGAGGTCGCGGGCGAGGTCGAGTCGGTGGGGGAGGGGGTCGATTCCGTCTCCGAGGGCGACAGGGTGATCGCCATGACCCGCTTCGGCGGCTATGCGGAGCGCGTCGCGGTCCCCGCCGAGCAGGTGTACCCGCTGCCGAAGAAGGTGTCCTTCGAGCGTGGCGCCGCCTTCCCGGTCAACTACGGGACCGCATACGCGGCGCTGGTGATCATGGGCGGGCTGCGGGAGGGCGACCGCGCGCTGATCCACGCGGCGGCGGGCGGCGTCGGGATAGCCGCCACCCAGATCGCCAAGTCCCGCGGCGCGGAGGTGTTCGGCACGGCCTCCGCTGCCAAGCACGATGCGATCCGCACACAGGGGGTCGATCACCCGATCGACTACCACTCCCAGGACTTCGCCGAGGAGGTGCGGCGGATCACCGGCGGCGAGGGCGTGGACGTGGTGATCGACGCGCTCGGCCCGGCGAGCTTCCGCAAGGACTACCGCCTGCTGAGGCCGGGCGGTCGCCTGATCATGTACGGCCTGGCCGACGCGCAGACGGGCGAGCGGCGAGACATCCCGGCCGTCCTGCGCAACCTCGCCCGAATGCCGTTCGCCACCCTGCCGTGGTGGAAGAGCCTCGGCGCGATGAACGAGAACAAGGGCGTGTTCGGGCTCAACATGCTGCACTGGTGGGACCAGGAGGGGGATATGACGCGCCTCACGGACCCGCTTACCGCCGCGCTCGATGCCGGCGAGATCGACCCGGTCGTGGCGGAGACGTTCCCGTTCGACCGCGCCGGTGACGCTCATCGGTTCATTCAGGATCGTCGCAACATCGGCAAGGTGGTCCTCGTGCCGTGAGCGGCGTTCTCACAGCCAGTATCGGCAGCCTCTACGACCGGACGATCGTCGAGACGGGCAAGGAGCCCGAGCTGCTGTTCCTGGTCTCGTTCCTGATCACGTTCGGCTTCATCCGCACGAGCGCGTACATGATCCGCGCCCAGGTGAGCTGGTGGCCGGGCAACGTCCAGGTGGGTGGGACCCACATCCACCACCTCGTGTGGGGGATCTGCACGCTGCTGATCGTCGGCTACCTCGAGATCGCGATCTCGCCCGAGTCGCCGTGGCACGAGTACCTCGCGGTCCTGTTCGGGATCGGCAACGGGGCTGACGCTCGACGAGTTCGCGCTGTGGCTCAACCTCAAGGACGTGTACTGGACCGAGCAGGGCCGGCGCTCGATCGACGCCGTGATCGTGATGGCGACGTTCGCCGGGATCATGCTGATCGGCGTCAAGGCGGGGCTCGACGTGGCGAAGGGTGTAGAGGACGCGATCGTCAGCGTGGTCGGCTCGTTCGGGTTGGTCACGATCCTGCTGCGTGATCGTCAACTTCACGAAGGAGAAGTTCGTCACCGGCGTCGTCGGCCTGTTCCTGCCGCCCGTCGCGCTCGTCGGCGCCGTCGCGGCTCGGCAAGGCGCACTCGCCGTGGGCGAAGTGGTTCTACAGCGACGAGAAGAAGGCGAAGGCGAAGCACCGGATCGAGAAGGAGCGAGGCACCGTTCGAGCACCTGCTGGGCTCGGCTGCGCGGGCGCGCGCTCAGTCGCCCGCGGGCTCGGGCTGAGCGGGCGGCTCGAGCTGAACAGGCTTGGCGTCTGCGGTGTCCGCGTGCTCGCGCTGGTAGGCGCTCGCCTCGTCGATCAGCACGCCGATCGAGGCGGCGACCGGGATCGCGAGCAGGGCGCCGAGGATTCCCAGGAGCTGGGCGCCGATCAGGATCGCGATGATCGCGATCACCGGGTGCACCTGGACCGCGTTCTTGTACAGCAGCGGCTGGATCACGCGGTCCTGTAGCTGCTGGTAGACGAGGAAGAACACGCCCCAGATGATCAGCGTCGTGGGGAAGTCGTGGAAGGCCGCCACGATCGCGACCAGCAGCCCACCCATCGTCAGCCCAATCAGGGGGATCAGGTCGAGGAAGGCGACGAGCACGGCGAGCGGCACCGCGAGCTCGACCCCGAGGAGCTCGAGAACGAGCCACGTGATCACGCCGACCGCCGCGGCGAGCGTGAGGTTGACGGTCACGTAGCCCTTGACGATCCGGTAGATCCGCTCCCCGATTCGCCGAGCGCGGTCGCGCGCTGACGGAGTGAAGCGCCCGGTCATGCGCTCGAACTGGCGATCGCCGTCGATCAGGAGGAAGAACGCGATCACCAGGATCGTGATCGCGGCCAGCAGGTTGTTGAGCAGCGACACCGTGAGCGTCTTCGCCTCGCCCGCCGCGTCGCCGAGCTTCGACGGGAGACTCGGACGCGGCGTCGCTGAGCTTCGGGTGATGTCGAACTTCTGGTTCAGCTCGCGGAACTGCTCGTTGTCGTTGGCCCACTGCCGGAAGTCGTGGACGTAGCCGGGCAGCTTCGGCGCCAGCGCCTCGACCTCGCTGATGATCGGCCGGATCACGTGCAGCATCAGGAACACGAACAGCGGCGGCGAACAGGACGTAGACGACGAGGATCGCCAGCCAGCGCGGCAGCGAGCGCCCCCGCACGTGGACGCGCTCGACGAGGCCCACCGCGGGCGCGAGCGCGAGCGCGAGGAAGACCCCCGCGAAGGCCCACCGGAGCGTGGTGCGGATCTCGAGCACGATCAGCGCCAGCAGCACGGCGGCGGCGATCACGACGAGCGAGATCGTCACGACCTTGACCACGGCCCAGCCCTGAATTCGCGCAGCCTGCACGGTCTTCCCTCAGGCGCCGAGTTTCGCCGCCAGCCGTGGCGTCCCTGCCGGGGCCGTGCGCAGGCACGAGAGAGCCCGGCGGCCGGTGGCCGCCAGGCTCTCGTTGCGATGCCTGTATGGCTCAGTAAGGAGTCGGGCTGCCTCCGCCCCCGCCGCCGGTGCTTCCGCCGCCACTCTTCTTCTGCAGCTGGTCGCGGAGCGCGCCGCCGGGGAATGCCTCGTTGTGGATGTTCACGTAGAAGTCGCCGGGGTGCTTCGCGATCTGCTTGATCAGGCTCTTCTTGGCCTTCACGCAGTCCGAGATCGGCGACGGCAGTCCGGGAGTCCCGGTGAACAGCGGAACGACGATCGCTCCGGCCACGCCCGGATCACCTTTGTGGATGTGCCCGTCCGTGGGATTGTCGATCCCCTGGAACGAGATGTTGAAGCAGATCCGCTTCTTCGTCTTCTTCAACTTGAAGCTCGCCTCGCCCGACCCGTCGGGGTCACCGGGCGGGACGTCGACGGCGCCGATCATGTCCGGCGCGAACAGCTTGACTGTCTTCCTCTTTTTCTTCCCGACCGCGGCGCCGCCTACGAGCGCGAAGACGAGCACGATCGAGATCGCGCCGACGATCGCGGCGAGCAGTCCCCTGCGTCTGTGCATGTGCTTCCCTCCTCTTGACTTGACCCGCCGCTGGATCCGCGGCGGTTCGCTGCGCAGCTTACGCTGGGTGATACGAATCGGCGGGGCGCTCGGATGACCGCCCGCATCCGGTAAAGTCCCCGCACCCGATGACGCACCGGCTCGACAGCCTGGCGCTTCTCCTTCTCCTCCCCCTTCGGGGGGAATAGCGCTGGGCGGCGCGACAGCCGCGAGACACAAAGGTCATCGTCGGTCTCAACGAGAAGGAGGTCCATGAGCGGGAATCAAGCGGCAAGTTCGCAAGCGAACTTCCCGGGAGTCGAGAGTCAGAACCGCGTCCACATCTTCGACACGACGCTGCGCGACGGCGAGCAGTCGCCGGGGATCTCCCTCAACACCCAGGAGAAGGTCGAGATCGCGCAGCAACTCGCGCGGCTCGGCGTCGACGTCATCGAGGCCGGCTTCCCGATCACCTCGCCGGGAGACTTCGAGGCCGTCGAGGCGATCTCCCGTGATGTCGAGGGGCCGGTGATCTGTGGCCTCGCCCGCACCCACAAGGCCGACATCGATGCCGCGTGGGGTGCGATCAAGGACGCCTCGCGTGCGCGTATCCACACGTTCATCTCGACCTCCGACATCCACATCCAGCATCAGCTGCAGACGACGCGCGAGGACGTGAAGGGACAGGCGCGCGCCGCCGTGGCGCTGGCGCGCTCCTACACCGAGGACGTCGAGTTCTCGCCCATGGACGCGACCCGCGCGGACGTCGAGTTCACGGCCGAGGTGTGCGCGATCGCCGTCGAGGAGGGCGCCCGGGTCGTCAACATCCCCGACACGGTCGGATACACGACGCCCGAGGAGTACCAGCGCTACTTCGCCGAGCTGTACCGGCTCGCGCCCGGCCTGCGCGACGTGCGTCTCTCCGTCCACTGCCACGATGACCTCGGCCTCGCGGTCGCGAACTCCTACGCGGGCGCCCTGGCGGGCGCACGGCAGGTCGAGTGCGCCGTCAACGGGATCGGCGAGCGCGCCGGCAACTGCTCGCTGGAGGAGATCGTGATGCTGCTTCGGACGCGTCGCGACGAGCACGGGCTCGACACCGGGATCGACACGCGCGAGATCGCGCGCACGAGCCGCATGGTCTCGCGCTTCACCGGCTATCCCGTCCAGCCCAACAAGGCGATCGTCGGCCGCAACGCGTTCGCGCACGAGTCGGGCATCCACCAGGACGGGGTGCTGAAGGAGCGCACGACGTACGAGATCATGGACGCGACCGAGGTCGGCCTGGACTCGAACCGGATCGTGCTCGGCAAGCACTCCGGGCGCCACGCGCTGCGCGACGCGCTGCAGGAGCTCGGCTTCAGGGTCGACGGCCAGGCGCTCAATCACGCGTTCAAGCGCTTCAAGCAGCTCGCCGACAAGAAGAAGACCGTCACCGCGCTCGACCTCGAGGCGATCGTCTCCGACGAGGTCCGGGAGCGCTCGGAGCGCTACAACCTCGCGTGGTTCGACGTCGAGGCATCATCGCGGCGGGAGCCGCACGCGAAGGTCGCGGTGGCGCTCCCCTCGGGCGAGGAGTCCGAGGGTGAGGCCTCCGGCGACGGGCCCGTGGACGCGATCTTCGGCGCGATCCAGAAGGCGGTCGACGTCGAGTGCGAGCTGCGCCAGTACACGGTCTCCGCGGTCACCGAGGGCGGCGACGCGCTCGGCGAGGTGACCGTGATGCTGCGCGCCGCTGACCGTCTCGCGAGCGGCCAGGGCGTCTCGACGGACATCCTCGAGGCGTCGGCGCGCGCCTACGTGAGGGCGCTCTCCAACGCGCTCGAGGGCGCCGCGATACGCGAGGCGGAGGCCCTGACCGCGGACGCCGCCAGCGAGCGAACCGCTGGCCCGTAGCCCGAGGTTTCAATACACACGTACGTGATAGCGTACGCTGGTATGGCGTCGGGGACGACGGTGCAAGCGCGGAACGGGGTCGCCTCGGAGGCGGACACGAACGCTCTGGGCGCTCGCGTTCGCTCCCTGCGCGAGGCGATGGGTCTGTCGCTGCGCGACCTCGCCGAGCGCACCGGGGTCAGCGCCCCGATGCTGTCGCAGGTCGAGCGCGGCGAGACGAGCCCGACGCTGGCGGTCGCCGCGCGGATCGCCGCGGGGCTCGAGCTCACCCTGTCCCAGCTGCTGCGACTCGACGAGGGTCGCCATCTCGTGATCACGCGGCGCGGCGAGGGACGCAAGCGCCGCCGCGCGGGCCATCGCGTCGAGGAGCTGACCCCGCCGCTTCCCGGGCAACGGGCCGAGCTCTCGCGTCACTTGCTCGAGCCCGGCGCCACGACTGGGCGTGCCGATGACCCGCCGATGCACGAGCCGGGCAGCCGTGAGACCGTGTACGTGCAGTCGGGGGAGGTCCTCCTCGCGGTCGACGGCGCCGAGCACGAGCTGCGGACCGGCGACAGCGTGACGTTCGACGCCGACCTGTCGCATCATTTCGAGAACAGGGGCGACGAGGCGGCGGAGTTCCTGGCCGTCGTCGCGGCCGGCCTGAGAAGGAGCTAGCGGTGCCGAAGTCGCTGTTCGACAAGATCTGGGAGGCGCACGAGGTCGCCGACGGGCTGATCTACGTCGACCTCCACCTCGTCCACGAGGTGACCTCGCCGCAGGCCTTCGAGGGACTGCGGCTCGAGGGCCGGGCCGTGCGCCGCCCCGACAAGACGGTCGCCACGGCCGACCACAACGTGCCCACGGACGGCACCCACGCGGCGGGGATGATCGCCGACGAGCTGTCGCGGGTCCAGGTCGAGACGCTGGAGCGCAACTGCGAGGAGTTCGGGGTGCCGCTGTACTCGCTCGGCTCGGAGCGCCAGGGAATCGTGCACGTGATCGGTCCCGAGCTGGGGCTGACCCAGCCCGGGCTCACGGTCGTGTGTGGTGACAGCCACACGGCGACTCACGGCGCATTCGGCGCGCTGGCGATCCCGATCGGGACATCAGAGGTCGAGCACGTGCTGGCCACCCAGTGCCTGATCCAGCGGCGGCCGAAGACGATGCGGATCGAGTACTCGGGCGAGCTCGGTGCGGGCGTCACGCCCAAGGACCTGATCCTGGCGACGATCGGCAGGCTGGGAACCGGGGGGATGGCCGGGCACGCCGTCGAGTACGCGGGGCCTGTGATCTCCGCTCTCTCGATGGAGGGACGGATGACGATCTGCAACATGACGATCGAGGGCGGTGGGCGTGCCGGGATGATCGCGCCGGACGAGGTGACCTTCGAGTACATGTCGGGTCGGCCGGGTGTCCCGGACGACTTCGACGCCGCCGTGGAGCGCTGGCGCGGGCTTCCGACCGAGCCCGGCGCGAGCTTCGACCGCGAGGTCGAGATCGACGCTGCCTCGCTGTCGCCCATGGTCACGTGGGGAACCACTCCCGGGATGGTGGTCGAGGTCACGGACTCCGTACCCGACCCCTCGCGCTTCGAGTCGCCCAGCGACCGCGAGTCCGCGGAGCGCGCGCTCGCGTACATGGCGCTCCAGCCCGGGACCCCGATGCGGGAGATCCCGCTCGACCGCGTGTTCATCGGCTCGTGCACGAACTCCCGGGTCGGCGACCTGCGCGAGGCGGCGACCGTGGTCGAGGGGCGCAGGGTGTCCGACTCGATCCGGGCGATGGTCGTGCCCGGGTCCGCCCAGGTGAAGGCGGAGGCCGAGGCGGAGGGTCTGGACGACGTGTTCCGCTCCGCCGGGTTCGAATGGCGCGCGGCGGGATGCTCGATGTGCCTGGGGATGAACCCCGACATCCTCACCGAGGGCGAGCGCTGCGCCTCGACCTCGAACCGCAACTTCGAGGGCCGCCAGGGCAAGGGCGGCCGCACCCATCTGGTCAGCCCGCGGATGGCCGCCGCAGCTGCGGTCGAGGGGCATTTCGTCGACATCAGGGACTGGGCCTGATGGATCCGGTCGACATCATCGAGGGCAAGGTCTCGGTGCTCGACCGCGCCGACGTCGACACCGACCAGATCATCCCGAAGCAGTTCCTGAAGCGGATCGAGCGCACCGGGTTCGGGCGGTTCCTGTTCCACGACTGGATGCGCTCCGGCGAGATCAAGCTGGAGCCGAACCCGATCCTGGTCGCGGGACGCAACTTCGGCTCCGGCTCGTCGCGCGAGCACGCGGTATGGGCGCTGCGGGACTTCGGCTTCGAGGCGGTGATCGCGCCGTCGTTCGCCGACATCTTCTATGTCAACTGCACCAAGAACGGGCTGCTGCCGGTGATCCTCGACGAGGAGCGCCGCCGGGGGATCGCGGACGCCGGCGAGGCTCGGATCGACGTCGACGAGCAGACCGTCGACTCCGCCGCAGGGGTGGTCCGATTCGAGATCGACGAGGAGATCAAGCACCGTCTCCTGCACGGGCTCGATGACATCGGGATGACGCTCCAGCGCGCGGACAGGATCGATTCCTTCGAGCGAGCCGGCGGGGCGCAGCGCGGGCCCGTGACGACGTCGCTGTGAGCCGGCCCGAGGCCTCGCACGTCGGACCCCGCGAGTGGAACGCGGACGTGTACCACCGCGTGTCCGACCCCCAGTTCGAGTGGGCGACCGAGGTCCTCGAGCGGCTGCCGCTGCGCGGGGATGAGGTCGTGCTCGACGCGGGTTGCGGGACGGGACGGGTAACCGCCCTGCTGGTCGAGCGGCTGCCGCGGGGCAGGGTGATCGGGGTCGACGCGTCGGAGTCGATGATCGAGAGGGCGCGCCGGACCCTGGGCGACCGGGCCGAGGTTCGGGTAGGCAGTCTCACGGACCTGGAGCTCGACGAGCCCGTCGACGCGGTGTTCTCGAACGCCGTGTTCCACTGGATCGGAGATCACGATCTCCTGTTCCGCCGCCTCCACGACGCGTTGAGGCCGGGGGGCGCGTTGGTGGCGCAGTGCGGCGGCAAGGGCAACGTCGCGGCGCTGACACGGGCGATCGGCGAGGTCGCGAGCGGACCGCCCTTCGTGGAGCATCTGGCGGGCATGGACGTGCCCTGGAACTTCTCCTCGCCCGAGGACGCGACGCGCCGGCTTCGAGCCGCCGGCTTCGAGCAGGTCGAGTGCTGGCTCGAGGACAAGCACGTCACGCCGGAGGACCCGCTCGATTACCTGGCCACCTCGGCCCTGGGGCCGCACCTGGCGAGACTGCCCGATGCTCAGGCGCAGCCGTTCATCGACGCCGTCGCCGAACGGATGCCCTCGCCCCTGAGCTTCGATTACGTGCGGCTGAACATCGACGCCCGCCGCGCGAGAGCCGCGTGAATGAGGAGTACGGCGATGCCTACCCGGTCGAGGTCCAATGGTGGAGGCCGCGGCGCGTGACCGCCGCCGATCGACGCCCCCGGATCATTGCCCTGCCGGGCGACGGGATCGGCCCCGAGGTCGTCGCCGCGGCGCGCCGGCTGCTGGACGCGCTCGGAGAGTTCGACGTAAAAGAGCATCTGGTGGGCGGCTGCTCGATCGACGAGCACGGCGCCGCGCTCACCGACGAGGTCCTCGACGCGTGCGCCGCCGCGGACGCGGTGTTGCTCGGCGCTGTCGGCGGCCCGAAGTGGGAGACGACCGACCCCGATGCGCCGCGTCCCGAGCAAGGGCTGCTCGGGCTGCGCAAGGGCCTGGGCCTGTACGCGAACCTGCGACCCGTCCGTCCCAGCGTCGCACTCGCCCACGCGAGCCCGCTGCGCGAGGAGCGGATCAGGGGAACCGACCTGCTCGTCGTCCGCGAGCTGACCGGCGGGATCTACTTCGGCGATCGCGGCCGCGCCGACGGCGAGGCCCACGACACCTGCGTGTACACGGTCGAGGAGATCGAGCGCATCGGCCGCACGGGGTTCGAGGCGGCACGCTCCAGGGCGGTGGGCGGCGCGAAGGGCGGCAAGCTGACCTCCGTCGACAAGGCCAATGTGCTCGAGACGTCGAGGCTGTGGAGGGAGACCGTCGAGCGGATGGCGTCCGACTACGGCGATGTCGAGCTGGAGCACGTGCTCGTCGACAACGCCGCGATGCAGCTCGTCTCCGCGCCGGCGCGCTTCGACGTGATCCTGACCGAGAACATGTTCGGTGACATCCTCAGCGACGAGGCGGCGATGCTCACTGGCTCGCTGGGGATGCTGCCCTCCGCCAGCCTGGGGGAGGACGGTCCGGGGCTGTTCGAACCGGTACACGGCTCCGCCCCCGACATCGCGGGCACGGGGATGGCGAACCCCCTCGCCACCTTCCTCTCGGTGGCGCTGATGCTCCGCTACGGGCTCGACCGTTCCGGCGACGCCGAGCGCGTGGAGGCGGCCGTCGAGGCCGTGCTCGATCGCGGTCTGCGGACGCCCGACCTCTCATGGGTCGAGCCCGGGCGGCCGCCGATGTCCGATCTCCCGGCAGAGGTCGAGGTCGGAACGGAAGAGATGACCGACGCGGTGATCGAGGAGCTGCAGAACGCTTGAGCACCGGGCCGCATCCGGCATACTTGCTGGGCCCGAGAACGCGACGAAGCCGGAGGAGCAGGTGGATAAGACCGAGTGGATCTGGATGAACGGCGAGTTCGTGCCCTGGGATGACGCCAAGGTGCACGTACTCAGCCACGGGCTCCACTACGGGACCGGCGTGTTCGAGGGGATTCGCGCCTATGAGACCGAGCGCGGCCCCGCGATCTTCCGTCACCGCGAGCACCTCGACAGACTCCACAAGTCGGCGGAGCTGTACTACCTCGAGCTCCCGTTCTCGACCGATCAGCTCCGGGACGCCACGCACGAGCTGATCCGGCGAAACGGCCTCCGCAGCTGCTACATCCGGCCGATCGCCTTCCGGGGATACGGCGAGATGGGCCTGTACGCAAAGCAGGCTCCGATCGACGTGCTGATCGCGGTGTGGCCGTGGGGCGCCTACCTCGGCGAGGAGGGCAAGCGAAACGGCATCCGCGCCAAGGTGTCCTCGTGGCGCGCGATCTCGGCGGACAGCCTGATCCCGCACGCCAAGGCCGCGGGCCAGTACCTGAACTCGATCCTCGCGAAGGAGGAATCGGTCAAGGCGGGCTACGACGAGGCGATCCTGCTCGACCAGCAGGGCTCCGTCTCGGAGGGCTCTGGCGAGAACATCTTCGTGGTCCGGGACGGCGTGATCTGCACGCCCGGGCACACCTCGTCGATCCTCGACGGGATCAGCCGCGCGTCGGTGATCCAGATCGCGCGCGATCTCGGCTACACGATCGAGGAGCGCGGCATCGCGCGAGCGGAGCTCTACCTGGCCGAGGAGGTGTTCCTGACCGGCACCGCGGCCGAGCTCGTACCGGTGCGGGAGATCGACGACCACCCGATCGGGAAGCCGGGTGAGATCACCACCCAGCTTCAGACCAGGTTCGACGATGCCCTGCACGGACGCGCGGAGGAGTACCTGGAATGGCTCGACCTCGTCGAGCAGCCGAGCGTCGAACGAGCGAGTAAAGTCACGTCGTGATGAGTCTCAGCGCCTTCGAGGCAATCGGGCGAATTACGGGTTCCGCAGCCGCCTAGCGCGGCCGCGGTTCCCCATCGTCCGGTCCCACGAAGGCAGCGAAAGGACTCCATGACACAGGTACAGCTCTACGACACAACCTTGCGCGACGGCATGGGGGGCCACGGCATGTCGCTGTCCGCGGCCGAGAAGGTGCGGGTCGTGCACGCGCTCGACCGGCTCGGAGTGCATTTCATCGAGGCCGGGTTTCCCGCCTCCAACCCGAAAGAGGCGGAGCTGTTCGAGATCCTCTCGGGCGAGGAGCTCGACCAGGCCCAGGTGTGTGCGTTCGGGATGACCCGCCGGCGCGACGTGGCCGCTGCGGACGACCCGGCGCTCGAAGTCCTCGCCCGCTCGTTCGCGCCCGTGTGCACGCTGGTCGGCAAGACCTGGGCCCTGCACCTGGAGAAGGTGACGCGGGTGTCGAGGGACGAGAACCTGGCGATGATCCGGGACTCGATCGCCTTCCTGGTCGCGGAGGGGAAGCGGGTGGTGTACGACGCCGAGCACTTCTTCGACGCATGGCGAGAGGACGGCTCCTACGCGCTCGAGTGCCTGCGCGCCGCCGCGGAGGGCGGCGCCGAGAACGTGACCCTGTGTGACACCAACGGGTCGAGCCTTCCGCACGATGTCGGGGAGGCGACGACGGCGGCGGTCGAGGCGCTGGCCGGCGAGGACGGGTTGACCGTCGGGATACATACCCACAACGACGCCGAGTGCGCGGTCGCGAACTCGCTCGCCGCCGTCGAGGCGGGGGCGACGCTGGTCCAGGGAACGGCGAACGGCTACGGGGAGCGGTGCGGCAACGCGAACATGTTCTCGGTCCTGCCGGCCTTGCAGCTCAAGCTCGGGCTCGCCTGCGTCCCCGCGGAGCGGCTCGCGCGGCTGACCGAGACCGCCCACCTGATCGACGAGATCTGCAACCTGACCCCCGACCCCGACCGAGCGTACGTGGGCCGCAACGCCTTCGCCCACAAGGCCGGCATGCACGCGGCGGGAGTGAACGCGGACGCGCGCACGTTCGAGCACATGGATCCGGAGCTCGTCGGCAACAGCCGCGAGGTGCTGATCTCCGAGCTGGCCGGCAAGGGCTCCGTGATCAGCCACGCCGAGCGGGTCGGAATCGAGCTCGACGAGGAGGCCGCCGCGCGCGCGGTGGAGCGGGTCAAGGAGCTCGAGCACCGCGGGTACCAGTACGAGGCCGCTGACGCCTCGTTCGAGCTCCTGCTGCGGCGCGAGGCCGGTGAGTACGAGTCCCTGTTCCGGCTCGAGAGCTTCCGGGTCGTGACCGAGAAGCGCGAGGACGGCCGGGTGGAGACGGAGGCGACCGTCAAGATCTGGGTCGACGGCCAGCGCTTCCTTCGCACCGCCGAGGGAAACGGCCCCGTCAACGCGCTCGACCGGGCGCTGCGTGACGCGATCACCGAGCTGCATCCACACCTTGCCGAGATCGAGCTGACCAACTACAAGGTGCGGATCCTGGACGAGAACCACGGCACCGGCTCGGTGACGCGGGTCCTGCTCGACTCATCCGACGGACAGCGACGAGTGGGGCTCGATCGGCGTTTCGGAGAACATCATCGAGGCGTCGTGGGAGGCGCTCGTCGACTCGCTGGAGTACGCCTTCCAGCCAAAATCAATTCCGCTCGAATCCTCGGCTCCCGCTCACTCGCACTCGCACGACCGGTCATGATGCTCGTTCGCTCCCGCCTCCGGTTCGAGCGGGTTTGAGGAGGGATGAGGTTGCCTGAGATACCCCTTGCGAAGCCCGATCTGGGGCCGCGCGAGGAGGAGCTGGTGCTCGAGGTGCTGCGGTCCGGGTCGCTGTCGCTCGGGCCTATGCTCGCTCGCTTCGAGCGCGCGCTCGCCGAGTGGCTCGGCGTCGACGACGCCGTCGCGGTTTCGAGCGGGACCGCCGCGCTGCATCTCGGGGTGCGGGCGGTGGGATGGCGCGGCGGCGACGAGGTGATCACCTCGCCGCTCAGCTTCGTCGCGTCCGCCAACTGCCTCCTGTACGAGGACGCGACGCCCGTGTTCTGCGACGTCGACCCGGTGACGCTCAACCTCGATCCCGAGGCCGCGCGGGCGGCGATCGGGGAGCGGACCGCGGGGCTGCTCCCGGTCGACATCTTCGGATATCCGGCCGACCTCCCGGCGCTCTCTGCGCTGGCCGCCGAGCGGGGCCTTGGGGTGCTCGAGGACGGGTGCGAGGCGCTGGGCGCCGTGGACTCCGACGGCGTCAAGGTGGGCGCGCGCGGCGATCCCGTGCACGTTCGCCTTCTACGCCAACAAGCAGCTCACGACGGGCGAGGGCGGCGCGCTGATCCCACCCGACGCGGAGGTCGCCGCGCGGGTGCGGAGCGAGCGCAACCAGGGCCGCGCGGCGGACATGGGGCGCCTGGAGCACGAGCGGCTGGGCTTCAACTACCGGCTCACGGACCTGTCGGCGGCGATCGGCGTCGCCCAGCTCGAGCGCGCCGAGGAGATCCTCGCCCGGCGCGCCGAGCTCGCGCGGCTGTACGGCGAGCGACTCGCGGATGTCGAGGGCCTGACCCTTCCCTGCGACGATCGGGGCGCCGAGCGGCGGAGCTGGTTCGTGTACGTGGTCCAGCTTCCCGAGCACGCCGACCGCGATGCGGCGATCGCCGGGCTCGCGCAGCGGGGAATCGCGGCGAAGCCCTACCTCCCGTGCATCCACCTGATGCCCTTCTACCGGGAGCGATTCGGATTCGCCGGCGGTGAGTTCCCGGTCGCGGAGAGCTTCGCCGAGCGGTCCCTCGGCCTGCCGTTCTTCACCGCGATGAGCGAGGAGCAGGTCGATCGGGTGTCCGGGGCGCTGGCCGCCGCGCTGGGGCAGCGCACGGCCGCATAGCACGCTCAGACGCGCCCGCTGTCGAGCATCCAGCGCACGGTGCGGGGGATGCCCTCACGCCACGGGGTGGCGCGGAAACCGAGCTCGGACTGCGCCTTCGCGGAGTCCGCGCGCGCCTCCCACAGCACGAAGTGGAGCTGGCCGCGGCCGAGCAGCGGCGGGCGTCGGATCACCCGCGCCACTCCCTCGCCGACCGTCGAGAGGACCCTGGCGACCGGTGCCGGCAGCGTCGGCGGCACGCGACCCCGGCCCGCCGCCTCGACGGCGGCCTCGCACAGCTCGCGATTCGTCGCGAAGCCGTTGGCGAGGATGTAGCGCTCACGGGGCCGGCCGCGGTCGAACGCGGCGAGCTGCGCGTCGGCGACGTCGTCGACGAACGCGAGCGTCATCCCGCCCGGGGGGACGGCCGGGAGGCGACCGCGGATCGCGTCGCGCAGCACGCGGTCCACACCCGCTGCCGCCCATGGCCCGGGGCCGTACACGGCGGAGGGGTTGACGATCACGACCTCGATCCCGTGGCGGGCCTCGCCGAGCACGAGCTCCTCGGCGCGCTGCTTGGAGCGCTCGTAGGGCGTGCGCTTCGGGTCCTCGGCGACGCGGTCCTCGCGCACTGTGCCGCCGCGCTCGGCCTCGAAGACGTCGAAGGTCGAGGTGTGTACCGCGCGTCGCACGCCCGCCTGGCGGGCGGCGGCGACGACGTTGAGCGCCCCGACCGCGTTCACGAGCTCGAACCTGTTCGGGTCCGGGAGCCACTGCTCGTACAGGCCCATGCAGTTGAACACGCCCTCCGCGCCGCCAGCGGCCTCGCGGACCGAGGCCGGGTCGGTGACGTCACCGCGGCGCCAGCTCGACCTCGGCGGGAAGCAGCTCGCGGGCCTTGTTGACGTCGCGGACGAGCGCGACCACCTCGTCGCCGCGCTCCACGAGGCGCCGCGCGACCGTGTTGCCGACCTTTCCCGTCGCACCTGTGACCAGGAGCCTCACCGGACGCAGGGTAATCAACGCGGTGGTCCCGTCCATAAACTGGCCCGCGTGAGCAGATTCCGCGATCCGCCCGATGCCCGATTCCAGCAGCTCAACAGCTCGGTCGGGTTCGACCGCCGCCTGGCGCCCCACGACATTCGGGGATCGCACGCGCACGCGCGCGCTCTGCGCGCCGTCGGGGTGCTGGACGACGAGGAGCTGGGGCGCATCGACGAGGGCCTCGACGCGGTCGCCCGCGAGCTGGAGACGGGCGAGTTTCGCTTCGATCCCGACGACGAGGACATCCACATGGCGATCGAGCGCCGCCTGATCGAGATCGCGGGGCCGGTTGGGGGAAAGCTCCACACGGGGCGCTCGCGCAACGACCAGGTCGCCACGGACACGGCCCTGTACGTGCGCGAGCGCAGCGAGGTCGCGATCGGCCTCGTGCGCGCGCTGATGGCGCGGCTGCTCGAGCTCGCCGAGCGATCACTCCGACTGGCCGATGCCCGGTTACACGCACCTGCAGCGCGCGCAGCCCGTGTACCTGGGGCACCACCTGCTCGCCCACTTCTGGATGCTGAGCCGCGACGCGCGCCGCTTCGCGCTCGCGCGCGACGCCGCGGGCGAGCTACCGCTCGGCTCGGGGGCGCTCGCGGGGCTCAACTGGGAGCTCGACCGCGACGCGGTCGCCGCGCGAGCTGGGGTTCACGTCGGTCGGCGCAGAACTCGATCGACGCCGTCTCGAATCGCGACTTCGTCCTCGACTACCTGGCCGCGGCGTCCGTCTGCGCGGTTCACCTCTCCGGCTGGCCGCGGAGATCGTGCTGTGGTCGAGCGACGAGTTCTCGTTCTGCGAGCCGGCGGAGGCCTTCTCGTCCGGCTCGAGCATCATGCCGCAGAAGAAGAACCCCGACGCCGCGGAGCTGGTGCGCGCGAAGGCCGCGAGGATCGTCTCCGACGGCGACACGTTGCTCGGCGTGCTGCGCGGCCTGCCGCTCGGCTACTCGAAGGACATGCAGGAGGACAAGGAGGCGCTGTTCGACGCCACCGACAGCATCGAGCTGTGCCTGCAGGCCTCCGGCGGCCTGCTGAGCGGGATCGGCTTCAACCGCGAGCGGCTCGCCGCCGCCGCGTCCGACGAGCTGCTGTGCGCGACGGACGTCGCCGACCTGCTCGTCCGCAGGGGAATGCCGTTCCGGGAGGCCCACGGGGTCGTGGGCGCGTTGGTCCGCGAATCGCTCGAGCGTGGAGTGCGCCTCTCGGAGCTGTCGCGCGAAGAGCTGGCGTCGTTCTCCGAGCTGCTGGACGACGAGTACTACGAGCGTGCTGAGCACGGAGCGTTCGCTGGAGTCGAAGCTGTCGCCTGGCGGCACGGCGTCGGTTCGGGTGGGCGAGCAGCTCGAGGCGGCTCGGGAGGCGCTGAGGCGGCTGGAGGCGACGTCGGAGTGAGCGCCGCGCGCTCGACGCCCGGCGCCGCGGTCGCCACGATGGGCGCGGACGCTGCCGAAGGACGGCCTCTCGACGATGCCTTCTTCGACCGCTCCGTCCACGACGTCGCGCGCGATCTGGTCGGCTGCGGGCTGCGATTCGGCGGCGCCGGAGGGGTGATCGTGGAGGTCGAGAGCTACCACGCCGACGACCCGGCGTGCCACGCGTACATCGGCCGCACACGGCGCAACGCTGTGCTGTTCGACCGGCCCGGGCTCGCCTACGTCTACTTCTCGTACGGCGTCCACAACCTGCTGAACGCGGTCTGCGAGCCGCCGGGGTCCGCCGCCGCCGTGCTGATCCGCGCTATCGAGCCGCTGTGGGGGTTTGACGCGATGAACGAGCGCCGGGGACGGTCGCGGCCGCGCGAGCTGTGCTCCGGCCCCGGCAAGCTCACCGAGGCGATCGGCGTCGAGTTGCGCCACAACGGCACCAGCCTGCTCGAGCCCCCTTTCGAGCTGACCGCCAGGGCGGGGGGGTGGGAGCGGGTCGAGGTCGTCAGCGCGCCACGGATCGGGATCTCGCGCGGAGTCGAGTACCCGTGGCGGTTCTGCGCGGCCGGAAGCGCGTTCCTGTCGCGGCCGCTACCGCGGAGCTAGCCCGCCGCCCCGGTCGCGCCCGTGCCGCCGTCGGTCGGGGCCGGGGTAGCGGGTGCGGGTGCGGCGTCCTCCGGCGCCGCGGGCGCCGGCTCGGTGGGGGCCGGCTCGGTGGGGGCCGGCTCGGTGGGGGCCGGCGCGGCCGGCGCGGGCGCCGTCGACTCCGCCGGAGGCACGTAGCCCGGGTCCGTCCCGGTGTCCGTCGTCGAGTCCTCCTCGTCCTCGCCGTCGGGGCCGATGATCGAGTCGTAGGCGAGCACCACGTCGTGCCAGATGTCGGCGGGATAGGTGCCGCCGTCGACCGGCCCGCCGGAGTACTCGGTCTCCATCGGCGTCACGTCGTTGGGATGGCCGACCCACACGCACGCCGTAATGTCCTCGGTTCCGCCGCAGAACCACGCGTCGCCGTTGTCGTCGGTCGTCCCCGTCTTGCCCCACGCGAAGTCGCCCGTCGCGGCGTTCTCGCCCGTTCCCCCCGAGACGACGTTCTCGAGCAGGTCGACGGAGGTGTCGGCGGCCGCCGGGTCGAGCACCTGGTCGGTCTGGACGTCGTTCTCGCCCGAGGAGCCCGTCTTGTCGTCGACGGCCTCCTCGGCATCGTCCCGGGTCGTCACCTTCATGATCCCGAGCGGCCCGAGCCCCGAGCCGGGCACGCTGTCCATCGTCCCGCCGATACGCGCGCCGCTGCGTCCGAGCGTCGAGTACGCGTAAGCCATCTCGAGCGGGCTGACGCCGGTCTCGAGCCCGCCGAGGATCATCGCGGGGTTGGTCGACACCTTGGTCTGGATGCCCATCTCCTGCGCGGTCTTGGCGATCCTCTCGGGGCCGACCTGGAGGCCGAGCTCCGCGAACACGGAGTTGTCCGAGTATTGCGTCGCCGTCGCGATCGACGCCGAGCCGAGGTAATTGTCCTCGTAGTTGTGAACCTCGAACACCTGCGGCTTCTTGTAGCCCGGGACCTTGAAGTCGAGCGTCTTCGGCTGCGAGGTGAACACCTCGTCGGGCGAGTGACCGTCCTCGAGCGCGCTGACGAGGGTGAACGGCTTGAACGCCGAGCCGGGCTGGCGGTGACCGTTCGTCGCGAGGTTGAACGGCGCCTTCTCGTAATCGTTGCCCCCCACCATCGCCAGCACGCCACCGGTCTGGTTGTCGATCACGGCGACGGACGCCGTCGGCTCGATCCCCGCCAGCGTGCTGTACGCGATCTCCTCGACCGCCCGCTGGTACTCGAGGTCGAGCGTCGAGGTGATCTGCAAGCCGCCGCCGAACGCCTCGCCGGCCCCGTAGCGATCGACCACCTGCTGGCGCAGCCAGGTCGTGAAGTACGGCGACTGCGAGTTCTCCGCGGGCGCCTCGATCTGGCCGGGCCGCGGTATCGGGACGCCGGAATTCTCGGTTCCGTCACCCGCGAGCTCCGTGTACTGCTCCGGCGTGAGCACCCCCTGGTCGACCATCCTGTCGAGCACGAGGTTGCGGCGCTCGGTCGCCGCCTCCGGGTTGGTGCGCGGTGAGTACGCGCTCGGCGAGGAGATCATCCCGGCGAGCAGCGCCGCCTCCTCCGGAGCGAGCACGGAGGCGCAGCGGGTCTCCTCGCCGCCGCAGTCGGGATGGTTCCAGCCGAAGTATGTCTGGGCGGCAGCCTCGATTCCGTACGCGCCCTCGCCGAAGTAGATCGAGTTCAGGTACTCGGTGAGGATCTTGTCCTTCGACCAGCGGCGCTCGAGGTGGTATGCGAGCGCCGCCTCACGGAGCTTCTGGAACACGGTCCGGCTGCCCTGCGCGCGCAGCGCGTTCTTGACGAACTGCTGCGTGATCGTCGACGCCCCCTGCACCGTGTTCTGCTGCAGAAGGTCCTGGACGATCGCGCGCCCGATGCCCTGGAAGTCGATCCCGCGGTGCTCGTAGAAGCGCTGGTCCTCGACCGCGACCACGGCCTGCTTGACCGTCTGCGAGATGTCCTCCGAGGGGACGAGGATGCGGCGGTCGTTGCTGGTCAGGGTGGCGAGCTGCTCACCGTTGCGATCCAGGACGACGGAGTTCTGGGCGTGCTTGTACTGCTCGCGGTTCTCGAGCGCCGGGAGGTCCTGGGCGACCGACATCATGATCCCGAAGAACCACGAGACCATCGCGAGCAGGATGAGCCCCATGATGACCACCGCGAGGCGGAGCTTCTTGAGCCGCGGGCGGCCGTTGCGGGGCGGCGGCGGGCCCGGTGGCTGGGGCAGCGTGGGCGTGCGGCGCCACGGTGGGCTGATCGATGCTCCGCGGCCTCCCTCGCGCAGCGCGCCGGTGTCGTCCGTGTCGGTGCCCGGCGTCTCCCTCAGGAAGCGCAGACGGTCGCTCGACCCGCTCCCACCCTCGCGGAAGCCGCGCGCCAGGTCTCGGGCGCGGGCGCGGACATCCTGGAAGACCGAGGTCCCGTTTCCCGCGTCGCCCGCACGGGCGCCGTTGCGCTGCTTGGACGCCCGCGCTGCATTGCGTTGCCGGTGCCGCGACTCGCGCGCCCCGGGGCTGTCTCCGCCTCGCTCGGCGTCCTCGACGTCGTCCGGCTCGCCGTTTCGCCCGCGCAGCGCGTCGAGCAGATCCTTCTGGATCTGCCTAAGACCCGATGCCATCTGGGTGTGTTCGTGTGTCGAGCGAAGGAGGTGGCATTCGCATCGATGGACCGCAGGCCCCGTTCGCGGCGCTCAGTACGAGGGGCGCGACCAGTTCGAATCCAGGCATACGCGTGGGCATCCCTGCCCCGCCGAGCGCAGCCGGTGAGTCTAGCATTGGCCCGATGACGGATCCCAAGGCTCAGGCAGCCCAGCTCGCCGCCGGCGCGGTCGAGCTGCTGCCAGAGGGCAGGCTCGCGGAGCAGCTGGCCGAGGGTCGGCCCCTGCGGGTCAAACTCGGGATCGATCCGACGGCGCCCGACATCCACCTTGGCCACGTCGTAGTGCTCAACAAGCTGCGGACGTTCCAGGACGCGGGCCACACGGTCGTGCTGATCGTCGGGGACTTCACGGCGCGGGTGGGAGATCCGAGTGGGCGGTCGGCGGAGCGGCCGGTGCTGTCGGCGGAGCAGATCGACGCCAATGCCGCCAGCTTCCAGGAGCAGGCGTTCAAGGTGCTCGACCCGAAGCGCACGGAGGTGCGGCGCAACGGCGAGTGGCTCGACATGGGCACCGACGAGCTGTTCCGGCTGCTGCGGCGATTCACGATCGCGAGGCTGCTGGAACGCGACGACTTCGCGCAGCGGATGGAGGCGGCACGCCCGATCTCGGCGCTGGAGCTGCTGTATCCCGTGCTGCAGGGGTACGACTCGGTTGCGGTCCAGGCGGACGTCGAGCTCGGGGGGACCGACCAGAAATTCAACCTCCTATTCGCCCGCGACGTGCAGGAGGCGCTCGGTGAGCCCGGGCAGTCGATCGTTACGATGCCGATCCTGCCGGGCACCGACGGGGTGCGCCGGATGAGCAAGTCGCTCGGCAACTACGTCGGGATCGCCGAGCCCGCGGAGGAGATGTTCGGAAAGCTGATGAGCATCCCGGACGAGGTGATGGACGACTACCGCCGGCTCGTGCTCGGCGACGGCGACGGGGGGACGACGAGCATCCGGCGGCGGCGAAGCGCGACCTCGCTCGGCGCGTGGTGGAGCGCTTCCACGGGCCGGACGCGGCGAGTGTCGCGGAGCAGCGGTTCGACCGCATCCACGTCGAGCACCGCCCGCCCGAGGACATCGAGGAGATCGCTTTGAGCGGCGACGGGACGATTCACGTGCCGGCGTTGCTCGCGGACCACTTCGGGCTCAGCCGCAGCGAGGGTCGGCGGTTGATCGAGCAGGGCGGCGTCCGCGTGGGGGGGAGGGTGCTCGAGGGCGGGGAGCTCGACCTGGCCGCGACGGACCTCGACGGGGAGATCGTCCAGGTCGGGAAGCGCCGCTTCAAGCGCCTCCGCGTTGGCGGGTAGGGCTGCCTGTAACCTGGGAGGACGCTCCGGGTTCACCTCCGGCGCGTGAGCGGGCAGGGGCCTTGCCTCGCGAGATATACTTGCTGGTCGCCTTCCGAGGCGGATCATGCCTGTTCGAGGAGAACCTTCGGCGGGGATGTTGCGGTCTTTGAAAACTGAGCAGCGCTACGCGAGCCCGGGCTTCGGCCTTGGCCCGCGTTCAGGTCCGACCCGCTGCCGGCGCGTTCCGCGCGGGCGGCGGGCTTTGAAAACCCGTCATGTCGGGCACCGGTCTGTGTACTCGGTGCTCGCTGAGGCATGACAACTCTCTGAGACAGAGGAACCGCTCCCCGGTGACTCGGGGGTCGGATTGAAACCCTC
>CAVWEV010000013.1:0-210035 GCA_963754225.1 uncultured Thermoleophilia bacterium | reverse complement strand
CCGGTGGCTCGACGAGGTCCTGGTGGCGAATCTCGAGCGCGGCCTCGAGCGCTCGGGCCGCGCGCGGAGCGAGTTCGACTTCATCCCCACCGTGTCCTGCGCGATCGACGACGACGAGCAGGCCGCGTACGACGCCGCCCGCCGCACGATCGCCTTCTACGCGACCGTCCGCACCTACATGCCGCTTTGGGAGGCGCACGGATTCGGCGACCAGGCGGCAGCGGTCGGAGACTCCTTCCGGTCCGGCGATCTCGCCGCGATGCCCGAACATGTGAGCGACGAGATGGTCGACACCTACTGCGCGGCGGGGCCGCTCGACAAGGTGCGTGCCCGGGTCGCGGAGGTAGCGGAGCGCGCCGACGGCGTCTTCCTCACCCCGCCGACCTACTTCCTCCCGTCCGAGCAGCTGTTCGAGTACCAGCGGCGGATCGTGGAGGCGTTCGCGCCCGCCGGCGACGTGCGGGGCTAGGGTCGATGAACGACATCTCTACTCCCCCGTCTCGAGTGGGCCGATGCCGCGCGGATCGCCGCTGTGCTTCGCCAGCTCCTCGAGCCGAGCGATCTGGCGCTCGCCCTCGAGCCGAGCCCGGTTGTCCGCTGGGAGCGGACTCGATCAGCCGCCTGATCCGGTTGCGGACCTGAAGCGCGAAGTGGGGCGTCACCGGCTCCGGCGAGGGCGCGGATGTCCTCGACGCTCACCTCGTGTGAGGGCTCGATCCGGTCTGGTCTCTCCGCCTCGCTCATGCCACGCCGCTCCGGGGCGCGAAGCATCTCATGGTCGCGGTTCTCTCTCCGGCGCTCCGGGCTGACCGGGGGCGGCCTCGATCTTGGCGAGCTCCAGCACGTCGTCCACCTGCGCCTGGAAACCGACGCTGAGCTCGCTGCTGTCCCCGATCAGCCACGCGTGGTTGTAGAAGCCGCGCGTGGGGTCGTTCAAGTACCCGGGCTTGATGTCGAGCAGGAAGCCGCGCAGCGAGGCGGGGACGGCGCCGGCGTCCTCGGTCAGCAGCAGCGGCCCCCACTTTCCGCTCGCCGACAGCGCGCGACCCGGCGGCGGCGTCGAGTGGCCTGCGACGCGTTCGCGACCACCAGCCCGTGACCGGGGTCGGTGATGTTCCATCCGAAGCTGCCGGCGTCGAAGCGCGCGAACGCGATCGCGTTCGTCACCGGGTCCTCGCCGGACACCCGCTGCACCGAGGGAACGATCTTGTCGACCTCGTTCAGCACCTTCCGGGAGGCGACCGACTCGGGGCCGAGCACGAACACCGGCGAGCTCTCGTGGCGCTTCAGTGCCTCGATCGTCGCCCGGGGCACGCTGTCGCGCTCCACGAACAGGACGGGGTCGCCCGAGCGCGCGGCCCACGCCGCCGCGGGCATCGCGAACGCCGGGTCCTCGGAGGAGACGACGACGATGTGCTCGGGCTCGGAGTCGACGAGGCGCTGGCGCAGCTTGTCGACCGCGTCGGCGAGCTCGGCGGGATCCCCGCCCGCGACGTCGATCGAGCGCAGGTCGCCCGGCGCACGGACCTCGCCGATCCGGAACACCTGCGCGTCCGAGGTCTCGGCCGACCCCTCGGGGTCCCAGCGCGTCGATCGCCGTCTCGGTCTGCTCCGGGACCTCGTCCCGATCGCTGAGGAGCAGCGGCGCCCGCACGGGATCGCTGACGAGCACGGAGGCGGCGATCCCAGCGGCCCAGTCGGAGGACGGCACGAGAGCGACCGCGGCGGGCCCTTCGACCCCTCCGGCCGACGGGAAGGCTGCGAGTGCGACCCCGGCCGCGTTGGCGGTCGCGTCGTCTCCGCCGACCCGGGTCGTGTTCTTGGTCGCGAAGGCGGGAAAGCCGAGCTCCTCGGCCGCATGGGCCTGTGGCTGGTCCCCCTCCTCCTCTTCCACCGCGACCGACGGCGCCGGAGCCTCCTCCTCATCCTCGGTCAGCTCCGAGATCGCGAAGTAGGCCCCGACGCAAGGCCCGCCGACGACCGCGACGGCGACCGCGATCCACACGAGTCGCATGCGTCGCGAGGTGGGCACGGCGCGAAACGTTAGTCGACCCCCTTCGCAGGCGTCGCCAGGCGGGCACCGGGGTTCGATGTCGGGATTACGATGTAGACTGGTTGACTGACCAGTCAATCGCTCAGGCGAAACGCCATCCGCGGCCGGATGCCGGCGACGCAAAAGGGGGACAACAGATGGATTTCTCACTCACCGACGACCAGCAGGAGTTCAAGGCGCTGTGCCGCCGCTTCGCGGCCGAGGTGATCCGCCCGGCGGCGCCGAAGCACGACGCTGAGGAGAGCGTCCCATGGGAGGTCATGAAGGAGGCCCGACGCTGGGGGCTGCACGGCATCGAGCACGTCCAGCGCCTCGGCGCCGACCCCGACGGCCAGCTGAGCGTCATCTACGCGGAGGAGCTCCACTGGGGCTGCGCCGGGATCGCGCTGGCGCTCTCGGCGTCGACCCTGGCGGCCGCGGGACTCGCATCGAGCGGCACACCCGGAGCAGATCGCCAAGTGGGTTCCCGAGTGCTTCGGGGCGGGCGACGAGGTCAAGCTCGGCGCCTACGCGGTCACCGAGCCGCAGGCGGGCTCTGACGTCAAGAGCCTGCGCACCACCGCGAAGCTCGACGGCGACGAGTGGGTCCTCAACGGGACCAAGGTCTTCATCAGCAACGGCGGGATCGCCGACGTTCACGTCGTCGTCGCGACCGTCGACCCCGAGCTCGGCCACCGCGGCCAGGCCTCGTTCGTGATCGGCAAGGACACGCCGGGGCTGCGCCAGGGCAAGAAGGAGTCGAAGCTCGGGATCCGCGCCTCGCACACCGCCGAGGTCGTGCTCGAGGACTGCCGCATCCCGGTCGAGAACCTGCTCGGCGGGATGGAGAAGCTGGAGCGCAAGCTCGAGCGAGCGCGCTCGGGCCAATCGTCGGGACGTGCATCCGGCGCGCTCGCGACGTTCGAGCTCACCCGGCCCGTCGTCGGCGCGTCGGCGCTCGGGATCGCCCAGGCCGCCTACGAGTGGACGCTCGCCTACCTCGACAACGGCGGCTCGATCGACCCGATCGAGGCGGCGCTCGACGACAGCTCGACGCGCCGGCCGGCCGCCGCTGGAGCGCCAGGGCGTGCAGCAGGTGCTCGCCGACGTTGCGACCGAGATCGAGGCGGCGCGACTGCTCGTCCAGCGAGCTTCGTGGATGGGCCGCACCGGGATCCCGCTGACCGGCGGCCAGGGCTCGATGTCGAAGCTGAAGGTCGGGCGACGTCGCGATGTGGGCGACCCGCACGCTGATGGACCTCGTCGGCCCCGCCGCCTGGTCGACGGAGTGCCCGCTGGAGAAGTGGTTCCGCGACGCGAAGATCTACCAGCTGTTCGAGGGCACGGCCGAGATCCAGCGCCTCGTCATCTCGCGCATGCAGGCCGAGGAGTACCGCGGCGCGGCTCGCCGAGGGCGCCGAGATCGCGGCCGACGCGATCAAGGACGCCAACGGCGATCGGGCCTGCGACCGTGGGCGCCGCCGCCCGCGCCGCCGAGACCGTCGCCTCGGGCAACGGCGCCGGCGCAGAGGACCAGAGCAAGACCACCGCGTAGCTCGACCCCCGGGCGGGTTAATCTCGCCGCGATGGCCCACGCACACCCGCACGGCGGGCGCGAAAGCCTTCGCCGGGGCGCTGGACGCGCGGCGGGCGGACAGCCGCCGCCGGATGTGGATCGCGCTCGCGATCAACGTCGTGCTGCTGGCGGCGACGGTCGTCGGCGGCCTGCTGACCGGCTCGCTGGCGCTGCTCGCCGACGCGGGCCACATGCTCTCCGACGTCGGCGGCGATCGCTCTCGGGCTGCTGGCCGGCGGCCTCGCCTCGATGGCGGGCGGGCCCCGCCGCACGTTCGGGTACCAGCGCACGGAGGTGATCGCGGCGCTCGTCAACGGGATCGCCCTCGTCGCGATCGCCGTCCTCGTCGCGGTCGCCGCGGTCGATCGGCTCGGCGACCCACCCGAGGTCGACGGCGCCGGTGTGCTGGCGCTGGGAGTCCTCGGCGTCGATCGGCAACCTGGCCGCCACCTGGGTGCTGGCCCGGGGGCAGCGCGAGGACATCAACCTCGAGGGCGTGCTGCGCCATTCCGCGGCCGACGCGCTCGGCTCGCTCGGCGTGATCGTCTCCGGCGGCGTGATCCTCGCAACCGGCTGGGAGCCGATCGACCCGCTGGCCAGCCTCGCGATCGCAGCGCTGATCCTCGCCTCGTCGGTTCGGCTGATCGCCGAGCCGATCAACGTGCTGATGGAGGCGGCGCCGGCGGGCATGGACGCGGAGCGGATCGCGCGCGAGATCGGAGCGCTAGACCACGTGCGCGAGGTCCACGAGCTGCACGTGTGGACCGTGACGTCGGGCTTCGAGGCGCTGGCGGCGCACGTCGTCGTCGCGGAGGGCGCCGACCGCGACCTCGTGCGCCGCCGGCTCGAGGTGCTGCTGCGCGAGCGCCACGGCATCGAGCACACGACGCTGCAGATGGAGGAGGAGGCACCACCCGAGCTGCTCGACGTCGAGGCGCCCGAGACCCCCACGGACGGGTAGCCGCGCCTTTTCCCTGCGTGCAAGCGTGGTTGCACGCATGAGCTTTCTGTTAGCGAACGCTTGCAATAGGCGTTCGGATTGCTACGCTCTGCCGCGCTTTTCGCCGAATCCGCGGTGCGCGTGCGCGCGGAGCGGGGGACCCATCACCTGGGGCGAGAGGTCCACAAGGACCAAGCGCAAGCTCTTTCGGCGCGAGCCCGTCAGCTAACCCCGTAGGCCTGCGAAAGAGAACTTGGAAGACAGCGGAGCACAACCAGCGACCTCCGACCGGCGCCGCAGGGCGGGCGTCGGTCTGGCGCTGGCGCTCGTCGCCGCCGCGGTGTGGGCCGCCGCCGGCGCGACGGCGCCCGCCCAGGACCTCCAGAGCCAGCTCGACACCAAGCAGTCCCAGCTCGATCAGGCGAAGTCGCAGCAGGGCGTGCTGAGCAGCGAGCTCGACCAGCTACACGAGCCAGATCGAGCAGCTGCAGGGCGAGGTGGCGGCGCTTCGCAACCGCGAGGCGATCGTCCAGGAGGAGCTGGAGCAGAAGCAGGCCGAGCTCGACGCCGAGCGCGAGCACCTGAACGTGCTCCGCGATCGGCTGAAGCGCTCGCTCGACGTGCTCGAGGGGCGCCTCGTCGCGATCTACAAGTCGGACACCCCGGACGTGCTCACGGTGATCCTCGAGTCCGATGGCTTCGAGGACCTGCTCGAGCGATACGAGTACCTGAACCGGATCGAGGAGCAGGACCAGGACATCATCGTCCGGGTCCGCGACCTGCGGAACGAGACCAAGGACACCGTGCGAGCGGATCCGCGCCGCGCGCGACGAGATCGCCGCCAAGAAGCGCGAGCTGACCCGGACGCGGGTCTCGCTCGAGGCGCGCGAGGCGGACCTATCCGCGGCGCAGGCCGACAAGCAGGCCGCGCTTGGCGAACGTCGAACGCCGACATCAAGCAGCTCGAGGGCGACGTCGGCGACCTTCAGGGCCAGATCCAGCAGCAGCTGCAGGAGTCCTCCGCCGCCACGCCCACGCCGACTGTCCCGGCCGGGCCCGATCCGCGGCGGCTCGAGCGGGTTCATCTGGCCCGTCGACGGCCCGGTCGCCTCCGGGTTCGGGATGCGCTGGGGAAGCATGCACGAGGGGATCGACATCGCGGTGCCGGCGGGCACGCCGATCCGCGCCGCCAAGTCGGGCAGTCGTCGCGCTGGCCGGGCTCAACGGCGGCTACGGCAACTACACCTGCATCGACCACGGCGGCGGACTTTCGACCTGCTACGCGCACCAGTCCTCGATAGGTGTGTCGGTCGGCCAGTCGGTGAGCCAGGGCGACGTGATCGGCTCGTCGGCTGCACCGGGTCACTGCTTCGGCGACCATCTCCACTTCGAGGTGCGGGTCAACGGCAGTGCCGTCGACCCGCTCGGCTACCTGTAAGCTGCGCACCGGGGTTCCGGGGTTCTGCGGGTACGGCAAGCATGCAGCTCGCTAAGGCCTACCTCGCTGGCACGGGCGCCACGAGCGCTCTCGTTGCCGCTGCCGTCGTTTCCTTCTTCGCCCTCGCGGGCCTGTTCAGCGTCAACGGCTTCCCCGGCGGGTTGTCCTCCAGCGAGGGCGACACGGTGATGGTCGCTCCGGGAACCGACGCCCCCGAGGCGGCCGCAGCCGCGGCCGCTGCGGCGCCCGGGGCGGTCGCGGCCACCCCTGCCGACAGGGTCGTCGGCGGCGCCGGCGTCGGCGGCGCGGGCGCGGGCGAATCCGGTGCCACACTAGGCGGCGCGACCGCTCCCGGTGGCGGCGCCACGCCCGGTTCCGGCACCGCACCGGGCGCCACCTTGCCGACCGGCAGCTCGCTGAGCGCCCCGGCCCCGGCGCCGACGCCGGCGTCCGGAACCTCGACCCAGCAGGGCCCGCTCTCGGACACGGTCTCGGGGGTCGAGGGGACCACCGAGGGAGCCACCGGCGTCGACGCACCGCTTAGCGAGACCACTCAGCCGCTCACCGATCAGCTCGATCAGACGATTCAGGACACCAACGACACGGTCGGTGGACTGCTCGGCGGCAATAACTGAATCGATTCCGCTCGCGTGCTCAGCTCCCGCTCGCTCGCACTCACATAACCGGCAGCCTTATCCGAGCTCTCGTTCGAGCCAGCGCAGGGCGATCCCGTGTAGCTCGGCGTCGTGCTGCGCCGAGCGGTGGTGGCCACCGGGGAGCACGATCAGCTTGCGGGGCTCGGTGGCGCGCGCGTACAGCTCCTCGGACCACGTGTAGGGGATCTGCTCGTCGCCGCGCGCGTGAATCAGCAACAGCGGCTTGTCGCGCATCAGCCCGACCGCCTCGCGGAGATCGTGCTCCTGAAGCCACGGCTCCAGCGCGGCGGCGTCGGCCCGCATCTCCAGCTCGCCGCGCTGCAGCCCTCGCAGCAGGTCGTGTTCGCCGGCCGGGCAGATCGTGATCGCTCCGGCGAGCGCGTCCGACGCCGCCGCCGCGTGGATCGCCATGAACCCGCCCATGCTCGAGCCCCGCGCACACACACGGCCGGGGTCGACGCCCTCCGTCTCGGCGAGGAACCGGGCCATCCTGGCCGGGTCGTCGATGGCCGCGGGGGACATCTCGTCATCGCGACTCCCCGTGTCCGCGCTGGTCGAAGCGTCAGCGCGGCCCACCCGTATCCGGCGGCCGCGCGGGCGAAGTCGGCGTGGTTCTCCTTGCGCGAGCCGGCGCCGTGGAGGATCACGATCCCTGGCCACGGCGGCTCTGACTCGGGCAGCCAAAGCTCGTAGGGCCGACCGTCGTGCACACCGCGCCGGCTCGCGGTCCTTGGCGAGGGAAGCCTCATTGCACCTTCGAACGTATCGCGCCGCCCAGGCTGCGGCTCGTCACAATGGTCCCCCGACATGGCTCGGTCCAGCGACACCCAGAATGCGGGCGGCGTAGCCGCCGCCCCCCGTCCCGATCCCGTCGAGGGCTCACCCGTGTACCCGCTCGGCAGCCGCGTCAACGAGCTGGGTCACCTCGAGATCGGCGGCTGCGACGTGGTCGAGCTGGCGCGCGAGTTCGGCACCCCCGCGTACATCTATGCCGAGGACGACATCCGCTCCAGGGCGCGGGCCTACCTGGAGGCGTTTCGCTCCCGCACCGACGACTTCGAGGTCCTGTACGCGAGCAAGGCCGCGCCGATCACCGCCGTGTACCGCGTGTGCGCCGAGGAGGGCCTGTCGGTCGACGCGGCATCGGGCGGCGAGCTTCACATGGCGCTTCGCGCGGGTTTCGACCCGCGGCGGATCTACATGCACGGCAACAACAAGTCGGAGGCCGAGCTGCGGGAGGCGGCCGAGGCCGGGGTCGGCTACCTGATCCTCGACTCGTTCGATGAGATCGCTCGCGCCGAGGCGCTGCTCGACCGCCCCCAGGACGTGCTGATCAGGATCACCCCCGGGATCGAGCCTTCCACCCACGGCTACGTGCAGACGGGTGGGCTCGACTCGAAGTTCGGCTTCGGGCTGCGGGACGGCCTCGCGCGCCGCGCGATCGAGATGGTGCGCGAGACCAAGCTGCTGCGCCTGGTCGGCCTGCACGCCCACATCGGCTCGCAGATCTTCGAGCTCGAGCCCTACGTGCAGGCGATCGAGGCCCTGGCGGAGCTGGCCGAGTCCGAGCTGTCGATCCTCAACGTCGGCGGCGGGCTGGGGATCGCGTACACCAGCGACGACGAGCCCCCCTCGATCGACGACTACGTGGACGTCAAGGTGCGGGGCGTGGCGCGACTGTTCGATCCCGTGCCGCGCATCCTGATCGAGCCGGGCCGCTCGCTGGTCGGGAACGCGGGGATCACCGCGTACAGCGTCGGGACGGTGAAGGAGATCCCGAGCGTGCGCACGTACGTCGCGGTCGACGGTGGGATGTCCGACAACCTGCGGCCGATCATCTACGGCTCTCGCTACGAGGCGCTGGTCGCGAACCGCGCCGCCGAGCCGCCGGACACGCCGGTCACGGTGGCGGGAATGCATTGCGAGTCGGGAGACATCCTGGTCAGGGATGCCCTGGTCGCCGCCCCGAGCGTCGGCGACGTGCTCGTCACTCCGGCTACTGGCGCGTACGGCTATGCGATGGCGAACAACTACAACGCGGTGCCCCGGCCGCCGGTCGTCTTCTGCAGGGACGGCGACGCGCGCCTCGTCGTCCGGCGCGAGACCTACGACGACCTGATCGCGCGCGACGCGGACCACGAGTGAGCGAGCCGGTCCGGATCGGGGTGCTCGGCCGCGGGACGGTCGGCGGCGCGTTCCTCGACCTCGTCGGCCAGCGGGCCGACGCCGTCGAGGCGGCGACCGGGCGGCGTCCCGAGATCGCAGGGGTGCTGCGCCGCTCGCGAGGGCGACTTCGACGACATCCTCGCCGGCTCGGACGTGGTCGTCGAGCTGATCGGAGGCACCGACCCCGCCCGCGAGTACGTTCTCCGGGCGCTGCGCGAGGGGCGCCACGTCGTCAGCGCGAACAAGCAGCTGATCGCGCAGCACGGCGACGAGCTGTTCGACGCCGCGCGCGACGCCGGGGTCCAGCTTCGCTTCGAGGCCTCGGTGGCCGGGGTGATCCCGGTGATCCGCGTGATCCAGGAGAGCCTGGCGGCCACCGAGATCGCCAAGGTGTTCGGGATCGTCAACGGGACGACGAACTTCATCCTCACGGAGATGGCCAAGACCGGCGCCTCGTACTCCGACGCGCTCGGCCGGGCGCAGGAGCTCGGGTACGCCGAGGCGGATCCCAGCGACGACGTCGGCGGCGCCGACGCCGCCGCGAAGATGGCGATCCTCGCGCGGCTCGCCTTCCACACGCCGGTCGGCCTGGATGACGTCTCGTTCGAGGGGATCGAGGACGTGCAGCCCGACGACCTCGCGTACGCGAAGGAGTTCGGCCTGTCGCTGAAGCTGCTCGGCGTCGCCGAGCGCCACGGCGAG
Organism: uncultured Thermoleophilia bacterium; assembly: GCA_963754225.1. Lineage (GTDB taxonomy): Bacteria > Actinomycetota > Thermoleophilia > Solirubrobacterales > 70-9 > DASPWW01. The sequence continues at coordinate 200,525 of CAVWEV010000013.1, read as the reverse complement.
GGGATCAGCGTGCGGGTGTTCCCGTGCTTCCTGTATCGCGGGCATCCCCTGGCGCCGATCGAGGGGCCGTTCAACGCGGTCATGGTCGAGGCGCCGGCGATCACCGAGATCACGATGTCGGGCCCCGGCGCGGGCGGCATGCAGACGGCGTCCGCGGTCCTCGGCGACGTCGTCTCGATCGTGTCGGGAAGGGCGCCGGTGCATGCGGCCCGTGAACGGATCGACGTCGTCCGGGACGTGAGCTCCGCCTTCTACCTCCATCTCGAGGTCGCCGACCGGCCGGGCGTGCTCGCCGGGATCACCGCGATCCTGGGCGACAACGAGGTGTCGGTGAAGAGCGTCGTCCAGTGGGGCATGGGCGACGACGCGCGCCTCGTGATGGTCATGCACGAGTCGGCGGAGCGGCGCTTCTACGCCGCCCGCGACGAGATCGCGAAGCTCGAGTTCATGCGCTCCCCGCCTCGCGCGATCCGGGTGATCGAGGAAGAGTTCGTGTGAGCGTCCGATGCCCCATCCTCTGATCGAGAGGTATCGGGATCGGCTGCCGATCGCCGACGGCGATCCGATCGTGACGCTCAACGAGGGCTCGACACCGCTCGTCCGAGCCCCCTCGCTGTCCGAGCGGCTCGGCGTCGACGTCCGCCTGAAGCTCGAGGGGGCGAACCCGACCGGGAGCTTCAAGGATCGCGGGATGACGCTCGCGGTGTCGCGCGCGGCGGGCGACGGCGCCGAGGCGATCATCTGCGCCTCGACCGGCAACACCGCGGCGAGCGCCGCCGCGTACGCGGCGCGTGCCGGGCTGCGCGGCGCCGTGATCGTTCCCGAGGGCAAGATCGCGATCGGCAAGCTCGCCCAGGCGCTGATGCACGGCGCCCGGGTGATCGCGCTGCGGGGCAACTTCGACCAGGCGCTCGAGATCGTGCGCACGCTCGCCGGCTCCCACCCGGTCGAGCTCGTCAACTCGGTCAACCCGTACCGGATCGAGGGCCAGAAGACCGCCGCGTTCGAGGTCTGCGACGAGCTCGGCCGGGCGCCCGAGGCGCTCGCGATCCCGGTCGGCAACGCCGGCAACATCACGGCGTGGTGGCGGGGCTTCCAGGAGTACGGCGCGGCGCCGGTCCTGTACGGGTTCCAGGCCGAGGGCGCCGCGCCGCTCGTCCACGGACACCCGATCGAGGATCCCGAGACCGTCGCCTCGGCGATCCGGATCGGCAACCCGGCGCGGTGGGAGGAGGCTATGGGCGCGTTGACGGCGTCGCGGGGCCGCGTCGCGGCGGTTGCCGACAGCCAGATCCTCGACGCCTACCACCTGCTCGCGGAGCGCGAGGGCGTGTTCTGCGAGCCAGCCTCGGCGGCGGCGGTCGCTGGCCTTCTGGCCCACGGCCTGCCGGCGCCCGAGGGCGGCGCGGCCCCCGGCAACGTGGTCTGCGTGCTGACCGGCCACGGGCTCAAGGACCCTGACACCGCGCTCGGCAAGGCCCCCGCCGTGATCGGCTGCGACGCCGACCCGGCGGCGGTCGAGAAGGCGATTTTCAACTAGGCGACGCTTTCCTTACGCCGCGCGCGTCACCGGTGACGTCCGCGCTACGAGTCTGCCTCGATGCGAGGCCACTCGTTCGCTGCCGCGCCGCGGTTCGTCGTCAGCCTGCTCGCCCCGCCGCGCTGCGGAGTCTGCGGCGAGCCGTGCTCATGGCGCCTGGTCCTGTGCGGGCGCTGTGAGGCCGAGCTCGCCCGCGATCACGGCGGCGCGGTCGCGGCGGTGGGACTCGACGCCGCGTGGAGCGCGACCCGGTACGAGGGCGTCGCCCGCGAGCTCGTCGCGGCGCTCAAGTTCCGCCGCCGGCTGCCGCTGGCGCGTCGCGCCGCGGAGGCAATCGCGACCCGCGCGCCCGCCGGCCTGCTGGAGGGAGCGATCGTCCCGGTCCCGCCGGCGCCGTGGCGGCTTCGGCTTCGCGGCCACGATCCGGCCGAGGAGGTCGCGTTTGCGCTGGCCGGTCTCACCCGGCATCCGTTCGCGCCGGTGCTGTCGCGGACGAGCGGGCCGCGGCAGGTCGGCCGCCGGCGCTCCGAGCGGCTCGCCGACCCGCCCCGGGTCCGGCTCGTGGATCGGCCGCCGCACCGCGCCGTCCTCGTCGACGACGTGATGACGACGGGGGCGACGATCGCCGCGTGTGCACGCGAGCTTCGGCGAGGCGGCGCCGAGCGCGTCGTGGCCGTCACGTTCACCCGAGCCGAGCACTTGGCGTAGGGCGCCTGCCGGCGTAGCATGAATTATGGGCAATTTCGTCGAGCGAAATTGCCGGTGGTTGTCAGTCGGATGAGAGGAGTCCACCGTGCGGATCGAGATCAGGGGCAGGAACGTCGAGATCACGGAGGAGCTCCGTCGCGCGGTCGAGAAGCGGTTCTCCCGCATCGGGCGCCAGATCTCGGACGTCGCGACGCTCAACGTGGAGCTGAGCGAGGAGCGCAATCCCGCGATCTCCGACAGCGAGGTCGCCGAGGCCACCCTGCAGCTCAAGGGCGTGACCCTGCGCGCCCGCGAGAGCTCACCCGACATGCTGCACTCGATCAAGGCGCTCGCCGAGGACATGCGCCGCCAGGTCAAGCGCTACCGCGACAAGCGCCGCAAGCGCAGCCAGACCCGCCGGCTCATCGGCCGCTTCCGCGACCGCACCGCCTAGTCCGGCGACAGCGGGGTGATACGCGACACCACACCAACGGAACGTGGGACGTACTGGTGATCGGCCCCGGTCGGGATCGGCGTCATGCATAACTCTCGGCGAGCCCCCGTCGCGCCTGCCGCGATGAGAATTTGATGAGCGCCTGGCGGTAGCTTCGCGGACATGAAGCGACGCCGCATCACGCTCACGACGCTCGCGGCCCTGGCGCTGGCCGCGCTCGCGCTGCCGGCCCTCGCCGAGGCGGACCTCCGGGTGGTGCTGAGTCAGAAGGAATCGGCCGACCCGGTGAAGCCCGGAGACCTGGAGACGTACACGGTCAGCGTGCGCAACGTCGGCTCCGACACGCTTTTTCCCGATTTCACCGTCGAGTTGTCCGGGTTCGCGCCCGACAGCTCGCGCGCGGTCGACAACCCGTACCGGTCGGTCACGCCGTCGCAGGGCAGCTGCGTGATCACGAACACCGACGCCGCGAACCCCGGGGAGTATGGCTACAAATGGGCGGACTGCACGCTCGGCTCGCTGGCGCCCGGAAGGACCGCCACGATCAAGGCGGTGGTCGAAATGAACGAGTCGATGGACCACTGGGTCGACGTGCTCGACGGCGGCGCCCAGTACAACTTCCCGGTCTTCGAGACGACCACGGTCAGCACCCCGGCGACGCTCAGCGGGTCGACCAAGATCAAGGTCAAGGGGCTCCCGGACGGCTGCGTGAGCGACGACTTCAAGCTCAAGGCGCGGGCGAAGGGGAACGACATTAAGAAGATGGTCGCGTCGCTGGAGGGCCACAAGCTCGACGTCGTCAAGACGAAGCGGATCAAGGTCGAGGTGCCCGCATCGGATCTAGAGGCGGGGTTCCACGAGCTCAAGCTGAGCGCGAAGCGCGAGCACGGTTCGAAGCTGAAGGCGAGCGTCACGTTTCAGCACTGCTAGCCGATACCCCGTTGCTACGCTGAATCGCGATGGCCAGGGGCCTAATAGACCGTGCCCTGAGGATGGGCGAGGCGCGCCAGTTCAAGGAGCACGAGAAGCGCGTCGAGTCCATCAACCGCATCGAACCGGAGATGGAGCTGCTCGACGACGCCGAGCTGCGCGAGGAGGCCGACAAGCTTCGCGAGCGGGCACGGAACGGGGAGCCGCTCGATGACCTGTTGCTGGAGGCGTTCGCGCTGGCCCGCGAGGCGGCGCGCCGGACGATCGGCCAGCGCCCCTTCGACGTGCAGCTGATCGGCGGCATGGTGCTGCACGACGGGGCGATCGCGGAGATGAGGACGGGCGAGGGGAAGACCCTCACCGCGACGCTGCCGATCTTCCTCAACTCGCTCGCCGGCACGAGCGTCCACCTGGTAACCGTCAACGACTACCTGGCCCGCCGCGACGCCGATTGGATGGGCCCGATCTACGACGCGCTGGGCGTCACGGTGGGGGCGATCCAGGAATCCGACACCCCCACGGAGCGCCGCGAGGCGTATGCGTGCGACGTCGTCTACGGCACCAACTCGGAGTTCGGGTTCGACTACCTGCGCGACAACATGGCCTCCTCGCTCGAGAACACGGTGCAGCGCGGGCACGAGTTCGCGATCGTGGACGAGGTCGACAACATCCTCATCGACGAGGCCCGCACGCCGCTGATCATCTCGGGCGCACCCGAGCAGGCCGCCGACACCTACTACACGTTCGCGCGCCTTGCCAAGCAGCTCACCGGAGAGGAATCGAAGACCAAGCTGAAGTCGCTCGGTGAGACCAAGGACACCTCCGAGGTCGACTACGACTACGAGTACGACGAGAAGCACAAGACGATCTCCCCGACCGAGAAGGGCGTCAGGCCGCGCGGAGCAGTTCCTCGGCGTCGACAACCTGTACGTGTCCGAGCACGGGACGCTCGTCAACCACCTGATCCAGTCGCTGAAGGCCGAGTCGCTGTACAAGCGCGATCAGGACTACGCGGTGATCGATGGCCAGGTGATGATCATCGACGAGTTCACCGGGCGCATCCTGGAGGGGCGTCGCTGGTCGGAGGGGCTCCACCAGGCGGTCGAGGCCAAGGAGGGCGTGGCGATCCGCGAGGAGAACCAGACCCTCGCCACGATCACGCTGCAGAACTACTTCCGCCTCTACGACAAGCTCTCAGGCATGACCGGCACGGCGCTCACCGAGGCGACCGAGTTCATGAAGATCTACAAGATCCCGGTGATCGAGGTCCCGACCCACCGGCCGATGATCCGCGACGACCACAACGACCAGATCTACAAGACCAAGAACGGCAAGTGGAAGGCCGTGCTGGGGGAGATCAAGGAGCGCCACGAGCGCGGACAGCCGATCCTCGTCGGGACGGTCTCGGTCGAGGTCTCCGAGATGCTCTCGGAGCAGCTGAAGCGCAACGGCGTCGACCACGTCGTCCTCAACGCGAAGCCCGAGCATGCCCAGCGCGAGGGCGAGACGATCGCCCAGGCGGGGCGCGTCGGCGCGGTGACGATCGCGACCAACATGGCGGGGCGCGGCGTCGACATCATGCTCGGCGGAAACCCCGAGGCGCTCGCCAGGGCGGAGCTGCGCAAGCTCGGCGTCTCGCCGGATGACGAGAGCCACGATGAGGAGCTTCAGGCCCTGATCCCGAAGATCGAGGAGCGTTGCGCCGAGGAGGGAGAGCGGGTAATCGAGGCCGGTGGCCTGTTCATCTGCGGGACCGAGCGCCACGAGTCGCGTCGCATCGACAACCAGTTGCGCGGGCGATCCGGGCGCCAGGGTGATCCGGGCGAGTCGCGCTTCTACCTGTCGGCCGAGGACGACGTGATCCGGCTGTTCGCCGGCGATCGCATCTACAAGATCCTCGACAAGCTGGGCCCCGTCGACGAGCACGGCGAGGAGTACCCGCTCGAGGCGAAGATGCTCACCCGCACGGTCGAGAACGCGCAGAAGAAGGTCGAGCAGCAGAACTTCCTGATCCGCAAGCGGGTGCTCGAGTACGACGACGTGATGAACGAGCAGCGCCGCGTGATCTACAAGTACCGGCGCGAGATCCTCGAGGGGCGCGACATGTCGGAGGCCGCGCACGACGAGCTCGAGGGGGTCGTGGCACGAACGGTCGAGCAGTACACGCCCGGCGAGGTGTTCGAGGACTGGGACCTGGGCGGTCTCCAGACGCAGCTGCGGTCAGCTGTGGCCGCTCGGCGTCGACATGGGAGAGCTGGACGCCGCGCGAGCCGGCGATCGCGAGGGGCTGGTGCACGCTCTCACCGAGGACGCGCTGTCGGCCTACGAGCGGCGCGAGGGCGAGTTCGGCGCCGAGCTGATGCGGTACCTCGAGCGCCAGATCCTGCTCCAGGTGATCGACCACCGGTGGCGCGAGCACCTGTACGAGATGGACTACCTGCGGGAGGGGATCCACCTGCGCGGGTTTGCCCAGATCGATCCGCTGGTCGCGTACAAGAACGAGGGCTACACGATGTTCAGCGAGCTCATGCACGCGGTGTGGGAGGAGTTCGCGCGCCTGATCTTCCACGTCCAGGTCGACGTCGCCCCCGCGCAGGCCGAGGAGCAGTTCACTCCCTCCGAGGAGCCTCGAGGCGTCCAGTACTCGGGCGGCGGCCCGCAGCAGCCCTCCGCGCTGCAGCAGGCGGGGACGGCGACCGCGACCGCGGCCGCCGGCGGAGCTGTGACCTCGACCCAGAATGAAACGGCAAATTCTCAATCGAATTTGCCGGTTGGCGGCGGGACTCCACCCGCGCAGCCGGCCGAGACCGGCACCAGGGTCAAGGACGAGCACGAGAAGATCGGGCGCAACGACCCCTGCTGGTGCGGCTCGGGCAAGAAGTACAAGAAGTGCCACGGGGCCTAAGCTGCCGCTGATGGCCGAGGTGCCCTCCAGCGAGGCTGTATCCGAGCGGCTCGGCGAAGTCCGCGACCAGCTGAAGCTGCTCGCGGACTACCTTTGACCCAGCCTCGCTGGAGCAGGAGGTCACCCGCCTGGAGGCGGAGATGCAGCGCCCCGGATTCTGGGACGACCAGGAGAGGGCCGCCCAGGTCTCCGCCGAGCACGCCCGCGCCGAGCGGCGGCTGAAGGACTTCCGCTCGCTGGAGTCGGACGCCGCCGACCTCGAGGAGCTGGTGGAGCTGGCCGAGGGAGACGCCGAGATGGCGGCCGAGCTCGACTCTCAGCTCGCCTCGGTCGAGGCCCGGCTCGCCGAGCTCGAGGAGGCACGGCTGTTCGGCGGGCGCTACGACACCGGCGACGCCGTGGTCACTGTGCGCTCGGGCGCCGGCGGCACGGACTCGCAGGACTGGGCCGAGATGCTGCTTCGGATGTACCTGCGATGGGCGGAGAAGCGCGGCTTCAAGGTCGAGATGAAGGAGGCCTCGGAGGGCGAGGAGGCGGGGATCAAGTCCGCCACGTTCATCGCCCGGGGCGAGAACGCGTACGGCCTGTTCGCCGCCGAGCGCGGGGTCCATCGCCTGGTCCGGATCTCTCCCTTCGATGCCCAGAAGCGCCGCCACACCGCGTTCGCCCAGCTCGACGTCGCGCCGCTCGTCGATGACGAGGTCGAGGTCGAGATCGACGAGGAGGACCTGCGGGTGGACACGTACCGCGCCTCGGGCGCGGGCGGTCAGCACGTCAACAAGACCGACTCGGCGGTGCGGATCACCCACGTGCCGACCGGGATCGTCGTCCAGTGCCAGAACGAGCGCTCGCAGGCGCAGAACAAGGCGACCGCGATGCGGCTGCTGCGGGCGCGGCTGCTCGAGGAGGAGGAGCGAAAGCGGGCCGAGGACCTCGCCGCCGAGCGCGGGGAGCAGAAGGCGGCCGAGTGGGGATCCCAGATCCGCAGCTACACCCTTCATCCGTCGACCCGGGTCAAGGACCACCGAACCGGACTCGAGGTCGGCGACGCCCAGCGCGTGCTCGACGGCGACCTCGACGGGTTCGTGCGCGAGTACCTGCTGCAGGCTGCCGGCGACGGCCACTAGATCCGGCGCGGCGTATCGTTGGGCAAGATGGCGGTGAAGATCGCGGTCGGCGTCTCAGAGAGCTTCGACCCAGTGGAGGCCTTCTCGGAGGCCGCTCAGGAGGCGGCGCAGCGGCTCGATGCTCGCTGCGACCTGTGCGTCGTGTTCGCAGGCGCGCCACACCTGGCGCTCTCCAAGTGGATCCTGTCCGCGGTCCACGACCAGCTCGACCCGGCGCACCTGATCGGGTGCGGCGCGGGCGGCGTGGTCGGCGCCGGACGCGAGATCGAGGAGGGACCCGGGGCGGTGGTCTGGGCGGCCTCGATGCCCGAGGCCGAGCTGTCCACCCACCACTTCCGCGTCGAGAGAACCGGGGATGGCTTCGAGGTCGTGGGCCTTCCGGACGAGCTCGTGGCCGATTGCCTCATTGTGCTCGCTGACCCCTACACGTTCGCGACCGAGGCGCTGCTCGCCAGTCTGGACGAGACTCGGCCCGGCCTGCCGGTGCTCGGGGGGCTGGCGAGCGCGGCGGCCGGCGGCGGCGGGACGCTGTTTCGCGACGGCGACGTGCTCGCCGAAGGCGCGGTCGCCTGCTCGCTGTCGGGCGTGCCCGTTCTCCCGTGTGTGTCGCAGGGCGCCGCGCCGGTGGGCCCGGAGATGACGATCACCGAGGCCCATGGCAACGTGGTCGAGGAGCTGGCCAGCCGCCCTGCGATCGAGCGCCTCAGCGAGGCGATCGCGTCGCTGACGCCTCGCGAGCAGGAGCTCGCCCGGGCCGGGGTGATGCTCGGGCTCGTGATCGACGAGAACAAGCCCGATTACGTGCGCGGCGACTTCCTGGTTCGCCCCATCATCGGCACCGACACCGATGCCGGGACGATCGCGATCGGGGAGCCGGTCCGGGTGGGGCAGACGGTGCGCCTGCACGTGCGCGACGAGGCGTCGGCGGACGAGGACCTGCGCGAGGCGCTGGCGACCCAGGCGGAGGCCCTGGCTTCGAGCGGCGCCGCGGGCGCGCTGCTGTTCACATGCAACGGTCGCGGCTCGCACATGTTCAGCCTTCGCGACCATGACGCCGCCGCACTCGAGAGCGCGCTCGGCGTTCCCGCCGGCGGCTTCTTCTGCGCCGGCGAGATCGGCCCGGTCGGGGGCCGCAACTTCCTGCACGGGTTCACGGCCACGATGGCCGTGTTCCCGGCCGTCTAGCCGCCGCGCCGGAGGTAGTCGACGTGGCGGCTACGCTGCGTCGCGTGAGCGATCCGAATCGGCTCAGCGAGCTGGTCGCCCGCGCGCTCGCCGAGGACCTCGGCGCCGGTGACATCACCTCCGAGGCCGTAGTGCCTGCCGATGCCGTCGCGCACGCGCGGATCGTCCAGAAGCAGAGCGGCGTTCTGTTCGGCATCGACGCCGCCGGGGAGACGTTCCGCCAGGCGGGCGCCGAGAGCTTCGAGCGCCTCGCTGCCGAGGGCGAGTGGCGCGACGACGTTCCGGCTCCGGTCGCGCGCGCGACCGGAGCCGCCCGGGCGCTGCTGGCGGCCGAGCGCACGGCGCTCAACCTGCTCTGCCACCTGTCGGGGATCGCCACCTTGACGGCCCAATACGTCCGCGCGGTCGCCGGGACCGAGGCCGAGGTCCTCGACACGCGCAAGACCACTCCCGGGCTGCGCGCGCTCGAGAAGGCCGCTGTGGCTGCCGGCGGCGGACACAACCACCGCATGGGCCTCTACGACGCGGTGCTGATCAAGGAGAACCACGCCGCGATCGCCGGCGGGGTCGGCGCCGCGGTCCGGCGCGCCCGCGACGCGCATCCGGAGCGCGACGTCGAGGTGGAGTGCCGCGACGCCGAGGAGGTCGCGGCGGCGCTCGACGCCGGCGCGGACCGCGTCCTGCTCGACAACATGAGCGTCGAAGGCCTGCGCGCCGCCGTCCAGGCCCGCGACGACACGGCCCGCGCCCACGGCCCCGTCGCCACGCTCGAGGCCTCGGGTGGGATCACGCTCGACAACGTCGCCGAGATCGCCGCCACCGGGGTCGACTTCGTCTCCGTCGGCGCCCTCACCCACTCGGCTCCGGCGCTCGACCTGAGCATGCTCATCGAGGCCGCGTGAGACGCTGCGCGGCTCTCGGGGCGGCGGCGTGCCTGGCCGCGCTCGTGCTGTCCACGGTGGCGGGAGCGTCCCGCGGACGAGCGCCCGAGCCGCCGAAGGTGCTAGTTGCGACGACGGGGAACCAGTCCGAGCGCATGCGGACTATCCCGATCACGCCCCACGCGGGGCGCGAGAGGCGGGTGGTGATGTCGATGAAGCCCGACGAGCTCCCCGAGTTCACCGTGGGTGACCGGGTCAAGGCGACGGCGGAGGCGCAGTTCACGGTCAATTGCGTCAACAACGGCTTTCCCCGCTGCGTTGGACCTGCCTACAAGTACAACCCCGTCGTCCACACGTCCCTGCTGCTCGCGCGCGGCAAGGACACGGTGGGTGGGAAGCGCTCCACCCGGATCTCAGGCGGCAAGCGCGACATCTGCCGCCAGCGGCTGCCGCTGCGCGAGCACCATTGCGTGATCACGTTCACCGACGCGGGGTTCACGCTCCGAGAGGGAAAGCCCCCGCCCTGCCCACCGGACTCCTGCCGCATCAACCTCGTCGCCTCCGCGTCCAACCCGAGCGCGGGAGGGGGCGACCTGCTGATGGTCGGCGGCCAGCGGCCGGACGGCTCGATCCCGCAGGATCGGGGCAGGATCAACGCGATCCGGTTCCACCCCGGCGACCAACCGACGATCGCCGGCCAGACGTCGGGGGAGCCGGTCCACAGGCGGGTGGATCCCGACTTCCGCAAGCACGTCGTGTACTCGAAGCAGCTCAACGAGCTCGAGGCGGGCGAGCAGCTCGAGGTGAGCGGGAAGCTGAGGACCAAGATCGGGGGCCTGCCCTACAACGTCCGCACCAGCGCCCAGCTCGTCCTCACCGCGCGCGGCAAGGCGACCCACCCTAACGACGCCGTGCGCAGGGCCGCCACGCTGGGTGGCCAGATCGACGAGCTGAACGGGTTCAACTGCACCCGCAACCGGCCGAGCTGCGTGATCAGGAAGGTCGGCGTGGTGCAGATCGAGCAGAACCTCGATCAGCCGCTGTTCGTCAACCTGGTCACGATCGTGGGCCCGAAGAAGACCCGTCCCGGACCCGGCGATCAGGTCAAGATCGCCGGTGGCGGACACGTGCGGGTCGTCCGCTACCCGCCGCAGCTGCACGGGTAGCTCCGTCCGATCCCGATTGGATGGGGGTACGGTGCGCTGATGCCCGTCAGCGACGAGCTGCGCGAGACGCGCGAGGCGATCGTGCGCGAGCACATGGAGTCGGAGAACCGCCACGAGTACGACGCCACGATCGCCACCTTCGATCATCCGCGCTACGAGCTGATCGGAACCGGCGACGTGTACGACGGGGCCGAGGAGGTGGCGCGCTATTTCGAGGAGACGCGGACGGCGTTCCCCGACCAGGAGAACGAGGTGCTCGCGATCCACCACGCCGACGATGCGGTGCTCGTCGAGGCGCTCGTGAGAGGGACGCACCTCGGCGCGTACCGTGGGTTGCCCCCGACCGGGCGTCACTGGGAGACGCAGATCCTCGCCGTGTTCGTCTTCGAGCAGGACCGCCTGGTCTGCGAGCGGGTGTACTTCGACGCCGGCACCGTCCTGCAGCAGCTCCGTATCGCCCACGATCCGCTGTCGCTGACCGGGAAGATCGCGACGGTGTTCAACCACCCGCTGACGATCGGCCAGGCGTTCGTGCGTCAGGTGACGCGGCGCTGATCCTCACTTGAGCAGCCGGGACAGGCGCCGGTCCTTCAGCACCCGCCCGTCGGTCTGCTCCTGCGGGCAGTACGTCATCACGTGTTCGGCGAAGTGGACCGCCTCGAGCGTCGTGCCGCAGCGCGGGCAAGGCTCGCCTTCACGGCGGTGAACCCGCAGCGGCATCGGCAGCTTGTCGGGCACGGTGTCCCCGATCACCTCCTCGTAGTGCTCCAGCGCCTGGCCGAGCACGGCGAGCGCCGCGTGCAGGCGCTCGACCTCGTCGGAGTCGAGCTCTGAGCCCTTCCTGTACGGAGAAAGGCGTGCCTCCCACAGGATCTCGTCCACCCACGAGCGGCCGATCCCGGCGATCACGCGCTGGTCGCGGAGCATCGGGTGCAGGTGGCGGGGCTGGTCGACCGCGGATGCGAACTCCTCGAGCGGCGGCGCCGGCCATGCCTCCGGCCCCAGCGTCGCAACCATCTCGTCGCTCTCGACCTCGTCGGAGCGCAGTAGCTTCGCCCACGCGCGCTGCTTGGTCCCGAACTCGCGCAGGCGCAGCTCGCGACCGTCGGCCAGCCGGATCAGCAGCCGCGAGCGCCGATCGCGCAGCGAGGCGCGCTTGTCGTACACCTGCAGGCGCCCGGCGGACATCAGGTGGACGAGCAGCGACAGGTCGCCCAGCTCGACGACCGGCATCTTCCCGATCCTCCGCACGCGGTCGATCGAGCGGCCCTCGATCGCCCCGAGCGGCGGGTCCACCGTCTTCATCGTCACCATGCCGGGCGCCAGCGTGGACTCCACCTCGACGCCGGCGAGCGTGCGCTCCAGGCGGCGGGCGGTGATCTCTACCTCGGGAAGCTCGGGCACGGACTGAGGGTAGGCCCCGACGATCGCCGGCGAGTAGACTTGACCCAGTCATTCGCCTGGTTCGAGGCCGGTGGGGCATAGGACCCGGTCGGGCCGGCGAACATCGGAAAGGAAACGGGTGCAACAGCTCCCGACAATCCAATCCAACCTACGCCGGGAGCTGACGCCGGAGGCGATCGGCGAGCTCTCGGACGAGGTGCGCGCGCTCGCGGCGGAGCGCGACGCGGTCATCCTCGCCCACAACTACCAGGTGCCCGAGGTCCAGGACGTGGCCGACTACGTCGGCGACTCCCTGGGTCTGTCGCGCAGGGCGGCGGAAACCGAGGCCGAGTTGATCGAGTTCTGCGGCGTCCACTTCATGGCCGAGACCGCCTCCGTCCTGTCGCCCGACAAGACGGTCCTGATCCCCGACCTCGACGCCGGCTGCTCGCTGTCGGACTCGATCACGGCCGACCAGCTGCGCGATTGGAAGGCCAAGCATCCCGGGGCGCTGGTGGTCATGTACGTCAACACCTCCGCCGAGGTCAAGGCAGAGACCGACTACTGCTGCACCTCGTCGAACGCGGTCCAGGTCGTCGAGCACATCTGGCGCGAGCACGGCGAAGAGACCGAGATCCTGTTCGGCCCCGACATGTGGCTGGGCCGCTACGTGGAGCGGATGACCGGACGGGCGATGCACGTGTGGGACGGGGAATGCCATGTCCACGCCGGGATCCGACCGCGCGACATCGAGCGCAAGCGCGCCGAGCACCCCAAGGCCGACTTCCTGATCCATCCCGAGTGCGGCTGCGTGACCCAGACGATGGAGTACGTCGCGGCCGGCGACGTCGACTCGGAGGGCGTGCACATGCTCTCCACCTCGGGGATGCTGCGGCACGCCCGCGAGCACCCCGACGGCGAGTTCATCGTCGCCACCGAGACCGGGATGCTGTACCCGATGGAGGAGGCCGCGCCACGGGCCGAGCTCTTCCCCGCCAACGAGGCGGCAGTGTGCCGGTTCATGAAGATGATCACCCTGCCCAAGCTGCGCGACTCGCTGCGCGAGATGAAGCATGAGGTCAAGGTCCCCGAGGCGATCGCCGAGCGCGCCCGGGTGCCGATCGAGCGCATGGTGGCGATCGGCTAGCTCGTCCCCTGGGGTCTTCGACGCTGATCGGGTAGCTTCCAGGCGATGATCGAGGTAGGGGGACGTATCCTCCTCGCCGGGGTGCTCGTTGCGGCGAGCATCGCCAAGCTCTCCAGCCCGCGCTCATCCAGCGCCGCTCTGGCCACGTTCGGCCTCCGCGGCGAGCGTGAGCGTTGGGCGGCGTGGGCGGCCTTGATCGCCTCCGAGCTGGCGCTCGCCGCGGGCGTCGCGGCGGGCCTCGACGTCGCCGCCTATCTCGCCGCGGCGATGATGGCCGTCTTCGGGGTCGTCCTGCTCGCGGCGCTGCGGCGGGGTCGCGCCGGCGCTCCTTGCGCATGCTTCGGCGCCCGCTCCACCGTGAGCCGTGGGGCGGTGGCCCGCAACCTCGTGCTCTCGTTCGCGTTCGTGGCGCTGCCGCTGCTCCCCGAGGGCGATGTGACGACCGACCAGTGGCTGACGCTCGGGCTCGGCGTCGCGCTTCTGGCCTGTGCCGGGCTGGCCGTCGCGGTGCTGGCGCTCGCGCGCGAGGTCGGGATGCTGCGGTTGCGCCTCGGCCCGGGGGCCGCGCTCGAGATCCCCGACGAGGGACCCCAGCTCGGGTCGCGCACCGAGCTGATCCGCCGCTTCCGCGCGTCGGCACCCGCGGAGCTCGCGCTCGCGGTGTTCGTCTCCGACGGCTGCCACGTGTGCCGGGGGCTGGAGCCGGCGATCGCCTCGCTGGGGCGCGATCCGGCACTCGCCGTCGAGGTGTTCGAGGAGGGCGCGGACACCGAGGCCTGGCGGATGCTCGACGCGCCCGGCAGCCCCTACGCGGTCGCGCTCGACCTCGGCGGGATCGTGCTCGCGAAGGGGACGTTCAACAACCTCGCCCAGCTCGAGAGCGTGCTCGCGACCGCGGAGCGCAGGCGCGACGAGCGCGCGACCGTGGAGGCGGTCGGTGTCTGAGCGCCTCGAGGCGCTGGCGGCGAACACCTCGCGACGCGGGTTCCTGGCCCGGGTCGGCGGGGCGCTCGTCGCGGCGACGGCGGGCGGCGCCGTGGGCAGGCTGATCAAGCCCGGCGAGGCCGACGCGCATCACTTCTGCGGGCACACGTTCACGACCGGATCGTGCCCCCACCCGACCGGGACCGCGCTGCCGCGAATCGACACCCACGGCTACCCGCTGCGCGGGACGGACGGCCACCCAGTCGACAACCTCGGTCGACCGATCAACGCCCGCGGGGAGCCGGTGGACAAGGAGGGCCGGGCGAAGCTCGACCCCGACGGGCGTCCGCTGCCGCCCGCGCCGCGGACGAAGGTGTGCGACGAGGTGTCGAGGAAGTTCGGCTTCCGCACCTCGGTGGACGGGAGCTGGTACCGGTGCTGCGGCGGGACGGTGCGCAAGCTGGTCGACTGCTGCTCCCACTCGCAGCGGCGGATCAACGGCGACGCCTCGCTCGAGGGCTACTGCTTCGCGGGCCGCAAGGTGTTCTGCGTCATGTTCTTCCAGACCAAGGTGCCGTGTTGAGCGGGCTGGAGACAGCTCTCGCCGTCGCCGGGCTGCTGATCGGGCTCACGGGCACGTGGTCGCCGTGCGGGTTCTCGATGATCGAGACGATCGGCCCGACCGGCCACACCGGTGGGAGGCGGACCGCGGTGGCCGCGAGCGCGACCTTCCTTCCGGGCGCCCTCGTCGGCGGGATGCTGACCTTCGGGGCACTCGCGGCGCTCGGCGGGCTCGTCCACGGCGCCGGCCGGATCGCCTACCTGCTCGCCGCAGCGATCGCGCTCGATAGCCGCGATCGCCGAGGCGCGCGGGACCCCGATCGTGCCGCAGATCCGCCGCCAGCTCCCCGAGCACTGGCGCCGCGTGCTGCCGATGCCCGTGGCGGCGGCCATGTACGGGGTCCTGCTGGGGCTCGGCTTCACCACCTTCGTGCTCAGCTTCGGCGTCTGGGCGCTGGCCGGGATCAGCTTCGCCGTCGGGGACCTCGACGCCGGGCTGGCGATCGGCGCCGCGTTCGGGGTGGGGCGGGCGATCCCGATCGCGCTGCTCGCGCCGCTGGCCGACCGGCCGGCGGGGATCCGTGCGACCGAGCTGATGGCCGAGCGCCCCGGCATCTACCGGGGCTTCCGGCTCGGCGACGCGCTCGCTCTGCTGGCCGCGGCGGCGGTCCTGACCACGACCGGGACCGCGAGCGCGGCGCGGACCGAGGCGGTCGACGCCGCCGACCCCTCGGCGGAGGGCTTCGATCTCGCCTGGCAGCTGTCCAATCGGGCGGCGGTCCTGCGCCGGGCAGGGCAGAAGCTGACGCTCCCCGGCACCGATCCCGCCGTCGGCGGCCCCTACGCGGCGGTGATCGCGGACGACGGGATCCGGCTGCTCGACCGCGAGACCCTGCGCGAGGTCTCACAGATCCCGGCGCCCGGGGTCGATGCCGTTGCGGTCTCCGAGGGCTGGCTCACCTACCGCGCCCACCGCGACGGGCGCGACGTGATGCTCTTCCGCTCGCTCGCCGACCCGCTGAGCCCCGGTGAGGAGACGCCGATCACCGGCATCTCGGGCCTCGGCCAGCTTGGGCGGCCCGGGCTGGACGCAACCTGGTCGTGTTCGCGGTCGCGAAGCCGCACGTCAACCGGATCGTCAAGTACGGGCTCGACTCGCGAAAGGGCCGCACCCTGCTCGCCTCGCGCAACGACGCGCTGTCCAACCCGGCGGTGCGCCGCGGCAAGAAGGTGACGAAGCTCGCGTACGTGCGCACGAGCCGCAAGCGCCAGCGCCTGCTGGTCAAGCGGCTGGGCGGCAAGGGACATGGCCGCTCGGCGTATTCGCGCAAGGGCCGCAATGTGACCTTCTGGTCGACGGCGTTCGCGGCCGACCGCGCTCTACCTGACCCTGCTCCAGGCGGGCCCGACCGGATCGTCTCGGTGGGTCGCTAGCCGGGCGGCGCCAGCGCCTGCGGCGGCACCTCGGGCTTGCCGACCGCCCGGTACAGCGTCGGCGCTCGGCTTCGCGACCCGCCACTCGCCGTCGAGCTCGACCAGGTAGATCAGGTCGTCCTCGATCGACGGCTCGTCGCGGTCCGCGAATCGCGTCACGACCGTCGCCGTGACCCGGGCCTCGCCCGCGCCGACCGTCGACGTCGCCGATCGAGTCGAGGCGGGCCTCGCCGAAGACCGGGAAGCCCGCGCGGGTCGCGGTAGCCGATCGAGGCGCTCGAGCGACGCGGCGCATCCGGCGCCTTCGCGCGGAAGTTGGAGTCCTGGATCGCCCCGGGCGCGAGCAGCCCGCACACCCGCGGCGCCGTCGCGGTCGTCGATCGCCTCGACGTAGTCGCGGACCGCCCGGCTCGCAGCGCTCTCTTCGTCCGGCGCTGTCGCCGGCGGCGCCGCCCCCGCCGCCCGCGGACTCCTTGTCGGCGGACGGCGCCGCGGGCGCGTCTGCCGGGCGGCTCGCGTGCGCGCCGGTGCTCGTGCTGTCGGCCTCCGTCGTCGTCGGAGCTCGCCAGCCACCGCGACGCACCGCAGCCGCCGCCGCGATCGGCAGCGAGCCAGAACCGGCGCGGACGCGCGCATGCGCCCTCACCGCCCCCGCCGCTAATCGAGTCGAGCCGAAACCCCGCTCCCTCGGAGGAACCGCTGGGCCGCTTCTGTCCGTGAGCCGCGCATACGCTCGACGCCATGGAAGCCGCTGCTAGCCTCGCCAACGTGACGCACCTGAGGCCGGTACCGGACCCCAAGCCGCCCCCGAAGGCGGCCGAGCGCGAGGCGGCGCCGTCGATCGCCGAGCTCGAGCGCTGGGCGACCGTGCTTCGGATCGACTGCGTGCGGATGCTCGCGGTCGCGAAGTCCGGCCACCTCGACAGCTCGCTGTCGGCGGCCGACATCGTCGCGGCCCTCTACTACCGGGTGCTGCGCCACGACCCCGAGAATCCCGAGTGGCCGGAGCGCGACCGCTTCGTGCTCTGCAAGGGCCACGCGGCGCCGATCCAGTACGCGGCGCTCGCCCAGCACGGCTACTTCCCGCTCCAGGACCTGATGGGCCTGCGCCAGATCGGCGCCCACCTCCAGGGCCACCCCGACATGCGCCGCACCCCCGGCGTCGAGGTCTCCACCGGCTCGCTCGGCCAGGGCCTCTCGATGTGCGCTCGGGATCTGCGCTCGCGCTGCGGCTCGACGGGCTCGACTCGACCGCGCAGGTGTTCGGGCTGCTCTCCGACGGCGACTGCCAGGAGGGCCAGACGTGGGAGGCGGCGATGGCGGCGAGCCACTTCGGCGTCAACAACCTGACCGCGATCGTCGACTACAACCACCTGCAGACCGACGGCACCACCGAGGAGGTCATGGACATCGGCGACGTGCGGGCGAAGTTCGAGGCCTTCGGCTGGGACGCGGTCGAGATCGACGGCCACGACATGAACCAGGTGGTCGAGGCGCTGGAGCGCAGCCGCACGCTCGATCGCCCGGCGGCGATCGTCTGCCAGACGCGCAAGGGCCGCGGGCGTCTCCTCGATGGAGGGCCGCTTCGGCTTCCACGGCAAGCCGCCGAGCCCGGAGCAGGCCGAGGAGGCGCTGAGCGAGCTCGAGGCGACGCTCGAGCGCCAGACCAGGGCGCTCGACGGGACGCCGCCGACGCCGGCGAGGAGAGCTGATGCCGGCCGAGGCCAAGACCGAGCCGATCGCGACCCGCCACGGCTACGGCGACGCGCTCGTCGAGCTCGGCGAGGCGCACGAGGACGTCGTCGCGCTCGACGCCGACCTCGCGGTCTCCACCCAGTCGATGAAGTTCGGCAAGAGGTTCCCCGAGCGCTTCTTCAACGTCGGCACCGCGGAGGCGAACATGATGTCGATGGCGTGCGGGCTCGCGGCGACCGGCAAGGTGCCGTACTGCTCGACCTTCGCGATCTTCGCCGCCGGCCGCGCCTACGACCAGGTGCGGCTCGGGATCGCGCACAACGAGCTCCAGGTCCGGATCGGCGCCAGCCACGGCGGCGTGTCGCTGGGCGAGGACGGCGCCTCGCACCAGATGATCGAGGACATCGCGCTGATGCGGGCGATGCCGCAACATGCAGGTGATCGTCCCCGCCGACTACAACCAGGCCTACCGCGCGACGGTCGAGTCCTACGAGAAGGACGAGCCCGATGTACATGCGCTTCGGCCGCCCCTCGACCCCGATCGTCTACGAGCGAGATCCCGGAGACGCCTCGGCGAGGGCGTCGACGTGCTGCGCGAGGGCAAGGACATCTCGCTGATCGCCTGCGGCCACATGGTCTGGCGCGCGCTCGAGGCGGCCGAGTCGCTGGAGCGCGAGGACGGCGTCGAGGCCGAGGTCCTCAACGTCTCGATCGTCAAGCCGATCGACACCGAGACGATCCTCGAGTCGCTCTCGAAGACCGGCGTCGCCGTCACCGCCGAGGAGCACCGGGTCGTCGGCGGGCTCGCCGACGCGGTGCGCCAGGTCGCGGCCGAGCAGCACCCGGTGCCGATCTTCGCCGTCGGGATGGGCGACGAGTTCGGCATCTCGGGCACCGGCGAGGCCTGCATGGAGCACTTCGGCCTCACCCCGCGCGGGATCGCCGACCGCGCCCGCGAGGCGCTCGTCCTGAAGCCGATCGTCTCGCACCCGCCGCTGTTCGGCCCCGAGTGGACCTGAGTCGCTGACTGCACACGCCCGTGAGCGATGGCGCCGCCAGGTCGCCACGCTCGCTACCCTTCGCGGTCCGCGCTCGCCGGCTTGCCTGCGGCATGGGAGGGCGCAGGATCACGGCGGGCGCCGCAGAAAGAGCTTTCGCATGGCTACTCGCACACGAGCGAGACGGAAGACCCGCGCCGACGAGACGCGTTCCGACGAGACGCGTCCGACGCGACCCGCAGCCGCGGCCGGAGCGCCCCGCCGCCGATCGTCGAGCTGCGCGGACGCACCGTCATCTACCCCGGCGGCCACGTCGGCCTCGAGCGGGCGTCGCTCGACGTTCGACGCGCGGCGAGTTCACGTTCCTCGTCGGGCCCACGGGCTGCGGCAAGTCGACCTTCATCAAGACGCTGATCCGCGAGGTCGAGCCGGCCGAGGGCGAGGTGCTGATCGCCGGACGCGACATCGCCACGCTGCCCGACGAAGCGCATCCCCTACCTGCGCCGGCGCATCGGGACCGTGTTCCAGGACTTCAAGCTGCTGCCGAACCGCACCGTCTACGACAACGTCGCCTACGCGCTGCAGGTGATCGGCGGCCTCGCGCTCGGAGATCCGCCGCATGGTCCCCGAGACCCTGCGCCTCGTCGGGCTGTCGACCAAGATCCACAACTACCCCGACGAGCTCTCCGGCGGCGAGCAGCAGCGCGTCTCGATCGCGCGCGCGTTCGTCAACCACCCGCCGCTGCTGCTCGCCGACGAGCCGACCGGGAACCTCGACCCGGTGACCTCGATCGGGATCATGCAGCTGCTGTACCGGATCAACCGCACCGGCACGACCGTGCTCGTCGTCACCCACGACCGCGAGATGGTCGACAAGATGCGCCGCCGCGTGGTCGCGCTCGACGAGGGCCGCATCGTCCGCGACGAGGCCGCCGGGCTGCTACGCCGAGGACGAGTCGACGACCGAGTTCGCGCGTCCGGATGCGCGCCGAGATGGGCGTCGGCGAGGGCCACACCAACGGCGAGGGCGAGGACCACTAGGAGCCGACGTCGCGGCTCGGGTTCTTCTTCATCAGCGAGGCATTGCGGGCGCTGCGGCGCAGCGCCGCGCCGAGCCTCGCCGCGATCGTCACGATCGTCGTCACCGTGCTGCTGCTCGGGGTGCTGATCCCGGTGCTGCAGACGACCCAGGGCAAGACCGACGAGGTCCGCGACCAGCTCGCTGCTCAAGGTCTTCGGATGTCGACGAGGCGACCAACCAGGAGGTCGAGGGCGCTGCAGGCGACAGGATCGAGAAGATCCCGCACGTGCAGCGGGTCGAGTTCGTCTCCAAGGCAGAGGCGCTGAAGATCCTCAAGGACCGGCTCGAGCGACGACTCGATCACCGAGGAGCTGCACGGCAACCCGCTGCCGGCCGCCTTCAACGTCTATCCCGACGACGCCGACAACCTCGAGGCGATCCGCAGCGATCTCGAGCCGCCCGAACTCGAAGGGCAAGCCGCGAGCCGATTCAGCCCGATCGATCGACGACGTCGAGGACTCGCGCGAGGAGGCGAGCCAGATCCGCGCCGTGACCGGCGCGATCAAGATCGTGCTGCTCGTGATCACGGCGCTGCTGCTGGTCGCCTCGCTGATGCTGGTCGGCAACACGATCCGGCTCTCGATCTACGCCCGCCGGCGCGAGGTCGAGGTGATGCGCCTGGTCGGCGCGACCAGCTGGTTCATCCGCTGGCCGTTCATCATCGAGGGCCTCGTCGTCGGCCTGCTCGGCGCGGCTGATCGCGGTCGTCATACTGTGGCTCGGCAAGGTGACCATCGTCGACCCACTCTCCGACCGCTTCGCGCTCGTGGCCGCTCAGAACACGATCGACTTCCTGCCGCTCGTCGCCATCCTGATCGGCAGCCGCGATGGCGGTCTCGGCGCTCGGCAGCGGCATCACGCTGCGCCGCTTCCTCCAGGTGTGAGCACGGACGCACTGAGGGCCCTGATCGCGGGCCTGGTGGTCGGCCTCGTCGGCGGTCTGCTGCATCGGCATCCCAGGTCGCAGCGATCTCGGCGACGGTCGGCGACCTGATCGGGTCGTCGAGCGCAGCGCCGAGCGACGAGGCCCTCGACGTGATCGAGGACAGCTACTTCAAGGACGGTCGATGCCTCGCGGCTCGAGGACGCCTCGATCCGCGGGATGGTGCGCGAGCTGCGCGACGCGCTACGACGACCGCTTCTCCCACTACTTCGACCCCAGCCAGCTGAAGCAGTTCAAGCAGTCGACCTCGGGCAGCTTCTCCGGGGTCGGGCTCAGCGTCAGCGAGGTCAAGCCGGGCCTGCGGGTGACGACCGTGTTCGACGACACGCCCGCGCCGAAGCGCGCCGGGATCCGCGAGGGCGACGTGATCCTCGCCGTCGACGGGCACTCGATCGCCGGCGAGCCGGCCGACGTCGCGACAGGGACGATCAAGGGCCCGCCCGGGACCAAGGTGGCGCTCCGGGTGCGCAGCCCCTCGACCGGGCGGACCCGCGAGCTCGAGCCTCGAGCGCGCCCAGGTCCAGCGTGCCGGTCGTGCAGGGCAGCCTGCGACGCGCGGGCGGGCGCAAGGTCGCCTACGTGCAGCTGCGCGGGCTTCAGCGAGGGCGCGCACGGCGAGCTCCGGGCACGAGCTCGAGCGGCTGTATCGCAAGGGCGCCGAGGGCCTCGTGCTCGACCTGCGCGGCAACGGCGGCGGGCTGCTCAACGAGGCGGTGCTGACCTCGAGCGTGTTCGTCGAGCGGGGCGTGATCGTCTCGACCTCCGGCCGAACCCAGCCGGAGCGCGACTACCGACGCCGTCGGCGGCGCGCTCGACCCGCGGCCGATGGTGGTGCTGATCAACCGCGACACCGCCTCCGCGGCGGAGATCCTCACCGCCGCGCTCGACGACGACGACCTGGCGACCGTCGTCGGCACGCGCTCGTTCGGCAAGGGCGTGTTCCAGGAGGTGATCGACCTGGACAACGGCGGCGCGCTCGACCTCACGGTCGGTGAGTACCTGACCTCCGAAGGGCGCTCCCTGGCGGGCAAGGGCATCCAGCCGGAGGTCGCGGCGAGGACGACCTGAAGACGGTACTCGATCCGGCCCGGGTCAGGTGGTGCGGAACGACGAGGGACTGCAGCGCGCCCTCCAGGTCCTCGGCCGGGAGCTCGGTCAGGGGCAGTGAGCCCGCGCGCGGATGGCCGCGAGGTCCGCGGGCGCAGGGTCGTCGTCGTCTCCCGTCGGGGTCGCGTCGGCGTCGCCGAGCCCCTGTTCGAGCCCGGCCCGCAGATCACGCTCGCTCGCCGCTCGGCCGACGTCGACGCCGGGGCAGATGGCGCTTGCCGATATCGACCGGCGCGGGGCGCGGATCCTGCGCCCGCTCGGCTCGCCGGAGCGGGCGCGCGACGTGCTCGAGGCGCTGCTGCTCGACCGCGGCCTCGCCCGGGGGTTTCGGGATCGGGTCGAGGCCGAGGCGGCCGAGGCGGCGGCGGCCCGCCAGGGATGATCCGGGAGCGCGCCGCGACCTCACCGGGCTCGCCACGTTCACCGTCGACCCGGCGACCGCGCGCGACTTCGACGACGCGGTCTCGGCCCGGGCCGAGGGCGACGGGGTGCGGCTGTGGATCCACATCGCCGACGTCGCCGCGCACGTCCGGCCGGGCAGCGCGCTCGAGGCCGAGGCCTACGCGCGCTGCCAACAGCACCTACGTCCCCGGCGCGGTGGAGCCGATGCTTCCGCCGGCGCTGAGCGCCGACGCGTGCAGCCTCGCGCCGGGCGTCGAGCGGCTCGCCGTCACGGCCGAGATCGTCGTATCGGCTGGCGGCGAGGCGACGTCGGCGAGCTTCTACCGCAGCCGGATCCGCTCCGACGCGCGCCTCCACTACGACCAGCTCGACGAGATCTTCGCCGGTCGCGAGTCCCCGCCCGAGCGGATCGCCGGCCCGCTCGATCTGGCGCGCGGGGTGGCCGCCGCGCTAGCGGGCCGCCGACCCGAGTCAGCCGTCGTCGTGTCGGGGAGCGAGCCCGAGTTCCGGTTCGAGGGCCGCGACGTGGTCGGCGGCCCACGAGGTCTCGCAGACCGAGGCGCACCGGCTGATCGAGCACCTGATGATCCTGTCCAACGAGCAGGTCGCCCGGCTGCTCGAGCGGCGGCGGGTTCCCGACCCTGTACCGGGTCCACGAGCAGCCCGACCCCCAGCGCGTGCACTTCCTGGTCGAGCAGCTCGCCGCCCTCGACGTCCCCACGCCGCCGCTCCCGGACCGGCTCAGCCCGAGCGAGGCGGGGGAGCTCGTCGGGGCCGCGAGCCGGCTCGTCGCCGCCGAGGCGAAGCGGCGCGGGCACGGCCGGGAGGCGTATACAACGCTCGTGCTGCGCTCCCTCCAGCAGGCCACATACGGCGACCGCAACCTCGGCCACGCCGGCCTCGGCAGCCCCGCGTACGCTCACTTCACCTCGCCGATCCGCCGCTATCCCGACCTCGTCGCCCACCGGGGCCTGCTGTCGGCGATCGGCGAGGGTGAGGAGCCTCCCGACCCGGTCCACGTGCGCGAGGCCGGCGTGCACTGCTCGTCGCGGGAGCGCGAGGCGGTCCGGGTCGAGCGCGACGCCGACTCTATGTGCGCCTCCTTCCTGCTCGAGCGCGAGCTGTTCGAGTCGGGATGGGAGCGCGGGTTCGAGGGCGAGGTGTCGGGCCTGGTCGGCGCCGGGGCGTTCGTCCGCTTCGGCGGCGACCTCGGGGACGTCTACGAGGGCTTCGTTCCGGCGCGGCTGCTGCGGGGCGAGTACTTCGAGCTCAACGAGACCGAGACGGCGCTCGTCGGCCGCCGCAGCGGGCGCGCGGTCCGGCTGGGCGATCCCGTCGAGGTTCGCGTGGACTCGGTCGAGGCGCCGCGGGGGCGCGTCGATCTGATTCCGGTCGAGGGGGATCGCCAATGAGCGCGAAGCGGAAGGGCAAGCGCAAGGCGGCGGCCGGCGACGTCGCCACGAACCGCCGCGCGCGCCATCGCTACGAGCTGATCGAGACCTACGAGTGCGGGATCGAGCTGCTCGGCACCGAGGTGAAGTCGCTGCGGGACGGAAAGGCCCAGCTCGTCGACGCGTACGCGGTGATCGACCGCGGGGAGGTGTGGCTGCGCAACGCCCACATCCCGCCCTATCCGCCCGCCGCCGACCAGAACCACGACCCGGAGCGCCCCCGCAAGCTGCTCCTGCATCGGTACGAGATCGAGCGCCTGGTGGGGCGGATCCAGCGCCGCGGCCTGACGCTGGTCCCGACCCGGATCTACTTCAAGGGGCCGCGGGCCAAGGTCGAGCTGGCGCTGGCGCGCGGCAAGGAGCAGCGTGACCGCCGGCGCGAGATCGCCGACCGCGACATGCGCCGCGACGTCGAACGGGAGCTGAAGCAGCGCTCGCGCTGAGACTTAGCCGTGTCTGCCGTGAAAATACGCTCTCAGCAGGGATGCGTGGCGCGTGCGACGATTAGCCCGCATGAATGACGCGACTCCACAGCCCGCTGAGCAGACACCCGATGTGGCTCAGGCGGTGGACGCACCCGAGGCGGGCAACGCACCGGAGACGCCACGCACCACACCCCCGCTGACCGGCGAGACGCCGAAGGAGCGCCGCAAGCGGTGGCGCGCCGAGCGCAAGCGTCGCAAGCAGGAGGCAAAGGCCGCGCAGCGGGCGGACAAGGAACGCGCGGACCGGGAGAAGCGCCGCCGCGCCGAGCAGCAGAAGCGCACCAGGGCCGAGGCCAAGGCGAGCAAGAAGGCGTACTCGCAGCGGGTCCGCCGCCAGCGCAAGCGCGAAGAGCGCAAGCGCGCCAAGGCGGAGCGCAACCAGCGAGCGCGGACCGAGAAGCAACGCACGGTGGAGGAGCGAAAGCGCTCCGCGGCCGAGCAGCCGACCCAGGTGACCCCCGCGCAGGCCGCGGGAGGGGCCGTCGCGGGGGCGGCCGCCGGCGCCGCAGCCGGAGCGGGTGCTGCAGCGGTGTCGAAGCCCCAGCAGGCCCAGCAGGCCCCGACGGAGTCCGCGCCGCCCGCGCCGCCCGTGGACCAGGAGCGCGAGGTTCGCGAGGCCGCGGAGCGCGAGGCCCTGGAGCGGCTGGAGTCGCCCGAGCGGCGCGAGGAGGAGGCGCGGACCCGCGCGGAAGAGCAGCGGATCGCCGCCGAGGCGCAGCGTCGGATCAGCGAGGTGGAACAGCTTCAGCGCCAGGCGGAGGAGCGGATCGAGGAGGCGCGGATCAACGCAGAGGAGCCGGCCGTCCCGGCCGACGCGCCCTCGCCCCAGGAGGCCGCCGTCGCGCGGGAGCTCGAGGAGGTCGAGCAGAGCCTTGCGGCGGAGCAGGGTCGCACGGCCCACGCGATCGAACAGGCTCGAACGCGCCTCGCCGAGATCGAGGCCCGCGCGGTCGAGGCCGAGGCGCGCGCCGTTCGCGCGGAGCGCCTGGCGGAGTTGAAGTCGAAGGAGTCCGAGAGCGAGCGGCGGCTGCGCGAGATGATGGACCGGATCGACGAGGCGGAGAGTCGAGCCCGCACGGCCGAGGCCCGCGCGCGGGCGGCGGTAGAGCAGATCGAGCGGGCGACGCCCGCGAGAGCGCCCGCCGTCCCGAGCGGCCCGGTCGGCAGCCAGATCAACCTCAACCAGGCGACCTTCGAGCAGCTCCGCGAGCTCGGCATGTCGGTGACCCAGACGGGCCGCGTGCTCGCCTACCGGGAGCGCCAGGGGTTCCGGTCGGTCGACGAGCTGAGCACGATCCCCGGCTTCCCGGACGGCTTCCTCGAGGGAGTTCGGCCCCGCCTTACGGTTTAGAGGCCGTACTTCTCCAGCAGGTACAGCCACACCTCGCTGCGGGTCGGGAACGTGGGAACGGCGTGCCACAGCCGCTCCAGCGGGACCTCGCCGACGATGGCGATAGTCGCCGCGTGCACCAGCTCCGCCGTCTCGGGGCCGACGAACGTCGCGCCCACGAGCACCCGGCGGTCCTCGTCGACAACGAGCCGGGTCGTTCCGGGAGCGTTTGCGCCCCGTGAAGCTGGCTCCCGCCGTGCCCGCGGTCGGGACGTCCACCGCGCGCGCGTTGATCCCGGCCTCTCTGGTCGCGGCGAGCGTGCGGCCGACCGCCGCCACCTGCGGCTCGGTGAACACGACGCGGGGGACGGCTCGACGGTCCTCGGTCGCCGCCACGTCCTTGCCGAGGATGTGGTCCCCCGCGATCCGCCCCTGGTACTTGCCCATATGGGTCAGCAGGACGCGTCCGTTCGCATCCCCGATCGCGTACAGCCACTCGGAGCCGTCGACGCGTAGCTGATCGTCCACCCGCAGGAAGCCGCGCGAGCCCGGCTCGACATCCACCGTGTCGAACCCGATCTCGTCGGTGTTCGGCTTCCGTCCCACCGCCACGAGCAGCTGCTCGCCGCTCAGCGAGTCACCGCCCTCCAGCTCGACGGTTACCTCGTCCCCGTCGGCTCGCACGGCGTTCACCCTCGCGCCCGTTCGGACGTCGACGCCGATCGAGCGCAGGCCGTCCTCCACCTGCTCGCTCGCGAACGGCTCCTCGGGCGAGAGCACGCGGTCCTCGGCCTCGATCAGCGACACATCGGACCCCAGCGTCCGCCACGCCTGGGCCAGCTCGACGCCGACGAAGCCGCCCCCCAGCACGACGAGGCTCTCGGGCGCGCGCTCGGCGGTGGTCGCCTCGCGGTTCCCCCACGGCTTGGCGTCGGCGAGCCCATCGATCGGCGGCATCGCCGCCGAGCTCCCCGTCGCGATCACGACGGCGCGGCGCGCGAGGAGGGTGTCGTCGCCGACGCGAACGCGGCGCTCGCCGTCGAGGCGGCCCCGCCCCCGGACCAGCCCGATTCCCCTGTCGTCGAGCCACGGCTCTTGGCTCGAGTCGTCGAGGTGGTGGATCACCTCGTCGCGGCGGGCGAGCGCCGCCTCGGAGTCGAGCCGCCCCGTCGCGGCCTGCGCCGCGCCGGGGACGCGCCCCACCTCGATCAGCAGCTCGGCGGGACGAAGCAGCGCCTTGGAAGGCATGCAGGCGTAGTAGGAGCACTCGCCCCCGACCAGGCGGTCCTCCACGATCGCCACCTCGAGCCCCCCGCCGGCGATCCGGCCGGCGCACACCTCGCCCGCGGGTCCGGCGCCCAGGACGACAACGTCGAGCTCACGCTCCGCCATCGGTGGCGCAGCTTACGGGCTTAGACGTCGCTCAGACTGCGCTCGAAGAAGGTCTCGGTGACCCCGACGGCGAGCAGCGCCGCGAGGCCGAGGTAGGTGATCGCGACGAGCACCCGGGTGCGGGTGGGAATGTCGTGGAACGCGCGCGCCTCAGGCGTGTTGCGGGCCTTCCAGCGCCGCCAGCTCTCCATGCCGCCGAACAGCAGCACGAGGATCAGGATCGGGTTGGGGAAGAAGACCGTGAGCGCGATCAGCCCCGCGAAGCCGGCGAACCACACCCAGGGGCTGAGCGCGGCCATCGCGCGTCCGCCGTCGAGCGGCAGCACCGGGAGCAGGTTGAAGAGGTTGATCAGGAAGCCGATGTAGGCGAGCGCGCGCCAGAAGTCGTCCCCGGTCGCGAGCCAGATCCCGAGCGGGACGAGCGTCGCGATCGTGCCGAGCACCGGGCCGGCGAGCCCCACGCGCGCCTCCGCCCCCGCGTCGTCGCCCATCGACTTGGCCGAGATCACGGCGCCGAGGAAGGGGATGAACATCGGCGCCGACGCCTTGATCCCCTCGCGGCGCAGCTGGATCACGTGTCCCAGCTCGTGCAGCAGGAGCAGCAGCACGAACCCGACCGAGAAGGCCCACCCGAAGATCAGCTGGTAGGCGACGACCGAGACGAGCATCGACCCCGACGTCGTGAGGAGCTTCGCCTTCGGCAGCAGGAACAGCAGCGCCTTGAGCTTGGTCCCGAACTTGACCAGCACCAGCCCGACGGCCGCGACCGGGCCGAGGGCCCGCCGCAGCGCGCTGCGGCGCCCCGATCCGGGGTGGATCGGCTCGTGCTCGGGCGGACGTTGTTCTACCTCTGGGGTTTGAACTACGGCCGCAGGGGGAAGTCTGTGTCGAGCCTGTGATTCCAAGGAGGGTCTAGCGGTCTGATCGTGGCGGGTGATTCCAAAGCTTCACTAAGTGTAGGAGCGTCGGCCGTGGCTGTATTCACGCTCGGTTTGGCGCTCTTCGCGTCGGCAGCCACCGCGAACCCGAGGCCGACGCTGTCGGCGCCCAACGTCAGCGCCCCGTCCGTGGAAGCGCCCGCGGGCGCGGCGCCGACCCGGTCGGCGAAGGCGGGCAAGCAGAACGGGACCTACGTCGCCGGCGCCCGCTCGCTCGGCGACACGCTGTTCCCGCAGATCGGGAACGGCGGCTACAACGCGCGCAGCTACAAGATCGAGCTCGACTACGACCCCGAGGCGAACGTGTTCGAGCCAGGCACCTCGACGAGGATCAAGGCGAGGGCGACCCAAAACCTGCGCGAGTTCAGTCTCGACTTTCAGGACCTCGACGTCAGCCGGGTGGAGGTGAACGGCGAGCGCGCCGATTTCGAGCAGGTTGAGGCGACGCCCGACCTCAGCGACATCCCCGAGGTGACGCAGCCGATGAAGCTGGTCGTCACCCCGTCCCACGGCTCGAGGCCGGTCGCGGGCGAGACGTTCAATGTCGAGGTGGACTACAGCGGCGCGCCGGAGCTCATCACAGATCCGGATGAGTCGGTCGAGGGATGGATCCAGGCGTGCTACCCGCTTGCGGCGCCGCAAACGTGCGACGGGGCGTTCGTCGTCAACGAGCCGATCGGCGCCCAGAGCTGGTTCCCGTCCAACAACTACCCGTCCGACAAGGCCAGCTTCAAAACCGAGATCACCGTGCCCGGCGGCAAGACGGCAATCGGTGTCGGCGAGCTCGCCTCGCGGAAGCACAACGGCGACGGGACGAGCACGTGGCGGTGGACCGAGGACGATCCGACGGCCACCTACCTGACCACGGCGACCGTCGGCGACTTCGACAACTCCTTCTTCCGGATGACCGAGACCTCGAGCGGGAAGCGCCTCGACGTCTACAACTCGATCGACAGCTCCGCGACGGCCGCCCAGATGGCGGCGATCAATACCACGCTCCACCGGGTCCCGGAGATGCTCAGCTTTCTCACCGACCATCTCGGCCGCTATCCGTTCGACTCCGTGGGCGCGGTCGCGGACCGCGCGGCCGGGGTCGGGTACGCGCTCGAGGTGCAGACGAAGCCCCACTATGCGGGTGGGTTCACGTCCGGCAACCCGAGCATCAACTCCACGACCCACCTGCACGAGCTCGCGCACCAGTGGCTCGGCGACAGCGTGTCGCCGGCGACGTGGCACGAGATCTGGTTCAACGAAGGGTGGGCGACGTGGTTCGAGTGGCTGTGGGAGTTCGAGGACGGGACCGGCGACAGCCCCGCCGACATATTCGACGCGATCTACAACGATCCCGCGTTCGACTGGACGGTCGCTCCGGCGGTCCTCGACAACGATCCGGCCAACCTGTTCCACTTCGACCCCGTCTACCAGCGCCCCGCGATGATGCTCGAGGGCTATCACCAGATCGTCGGCGACGAGCGGTTCTTCGACTTCGCTCGCGAGCTGGTCGACGAGTTCGGCTACGGCAACATCAGCCTGAACGAGTTCGTGGATCTCGCCAAGGATTTCTCCGGCCTCGAGGGCGTCCAGCTGCAGCTGCTGGACGACTACTTCCAGCAGTGGCTGTTCCTCGAGGACCAGCCGACGATCCTGCCTGACGACTTCTAGCCCGCGTTACGCGCGGGTGGGGGATGGAGGCGGCCGGTACTGCCCCGGCGTCCGCGAAGAATGTCCCGATGCCTTCTACGAGTGTTCCCGTCGGAGTCGAATCTCGGCGTCCGGTTCGGTCAATCCGCGGGGCACGTCCCCGGCGCCACACCCTCCTCAAATGTCCCCCGTCGGTCGAGGGTCACACCTCTGGGGTAAGCCCGTTTCTGACGCCGGGACCCCTCCCCACGGGCGCTGGAGGGCCGACGCTCACTACCTAGCTTCTAACTAAGTGGCGAGGGCGAACTCATGGTCCGCACTTATGGTTTCCCGGGGTTGTTTTACGAGGCCAACCCGGAGTCCTCGACTCGCAACATCGGGACGATCGACTCCACGTCGAATCTGATTCGCCCCCGTGCTCAAGCAATCATAGCCGGGGCTCGCCGCCCACCCGACTAGGCGGCCTCGCCGCCGAAGGCCGGCTCCCCGCACGGCTGCTCGGGCTCGGTCTCGGGCTCGACCGCCGCCTTGGCGGCTTCCTCCGACTGGAGCACCGTCGCCGCAACCGCGATCGCGACCACGACGAGCGTGGCGCCGATCAGGTAGGCGAGGTGGTAGCCGGAGTTGAGCGCCGAGGCGCTGGATTCGCCGTCGGCGAGCAGGCCGTTCGTGCGCTCGGTCGAGAGCGTCGCGAGCACCGCGAGGCCGATCGAGCCGCCAACCTGGACGCTCGTGTTGACAAGGCCCGAGGCCAGCCCCGAGTCGCTTCGCGTGGCGCCCGACATCGCGAGCGTCATCAACGAGGGGAACGCGAGCCCGGCGCCGAGGCCGAACACGATCATCGCCGGCAGCAGGTCGATCGCGTACGTCGCGTCGACCGGAGTCAGCGCGAACAGGATCATTCCCACACCGATGCACACCATGCCCGGAAGCAGCGTCGCCTTCGCCCCGAAGCGCATGTTGAGGCGCGCAGTGAAGCGGAACGACATCGCGCCCATGACGATCGTGGCCGGCAGGAACGCCAGGCCGACCTCGAACGCGTCGTAGCCCAGGATCCGCTGCAGGTAGAGCGCGCCGAGGAAGAACAGCCCGAACATCCCCACGACGAGCAGCGCCTGGACGAGGTTCGCTCCGCCGACGTTGCGCGATCGGAAGAGGCGCAACGGCATCAGCGGATTGGCGATCCGCGCCTGGCGCGCGACGAACGCCGCCAGCAGCGCGAGCGAGACGCCGCCGAGCACGAGCGTCTGCGTGGAGCCCCAGCCCTCCTGCTCGACCCCGAGGATCGTGTACACGCCCAGCATCAGCCCGATCGTGATCAGCGCGGCGCCGAGGATGTCGGCGCCCTCGCCTATGCCGATCCCCTCGCCCTCCTCGATCAACCGGCGCGCGAAGAACGCGGTCGCGAGGCCGATCGGCACGTTGATGAAGAAGATCCAGTGCCAGTTGATGGCCTCCGTCAGCGCCCCGCCCGCCAGCAGCCCGATCGAGCTTCCGGAGACGGCGACGAACGTGTACATCCCGATCGCCTTCGCCTGCTCGCGCGGCTCGGGGAACATCATCACGATCATGCCCAGGATCACGGCCGAGGTCAGCGCGCCGGCGATGCCCTGAACGAACCGCGCCCCGATCAGCATGCCCTGGCTCTGGGCCAGCGCGCACAGAACCGACGCGGCCGTGAACAGGGTGAGGCCGGCCAGGAACACCCGCCGCTGCCCGATCAGGTCGCCGACGCGGCCGGCCAGGAGCAGCAGCCCGCCGAACGGGATCAGGTAGGCGTTCACCACCCACGCGAGGTCGTTCTGCGAGAAGCCAAGATCCTGCTGGATCGAGGGCAGGGCGACGTTCACGATCGTGATGTCGAGGACGATCATCAGCATGCCGACGCAGAGCACGTACAGCGCCATCCACCGCCTGCGGTCTTCTCTCGTCTCAGGTGTCACGTCTCGAGCCCCCTCGTGGTTGAGATTGCGGTTGCACTACAGACCGGCGAAAGCCCGGTAACTCATCGGTCGCCGACCGCCTCGCGCGCCAGCTCCTTCTCGAGCGCGTCCAGCAGCTGGCCGGTGCCCCCCTCGCGCTGGGCGGGCGAATCGAGGCCGTCGAGGAAGGCGCCCTGCTCCGTAAAGACCAGCCGGGTGCCGTCGCCCTCGGGCTCGAGCTCGACCGTCCCCAGGGAGACTGAGATCCGCTTGTCGCCGAGATGCATCTCATACGCGTATACGAGCCGCTCGTCCGGGACGATGTCCTGGTAGCGGGCCTCGAACGTGTAGGTCTGCCCTTCGACGGTTCCGCGGTTGAACTCCCGCCCCCCGACCTTGAAGTCCAGTTCGTAATCCTCGACTCCGGCGTCGGGGTTCCCGAACCAGCGGGACTTCGCCGCCGGGTCGGCCCAGGCGGTGAACACGCGGGACGGCGAGGCGTCGTACGTGCGCTCGACGACGAAGGTGGCGTGCTCTACGGATCGTTCGCTCATGTGTCCATCCTCTTTTCTTGGTTATTCGGAGGTCTCGGCGAGGTAGTCGCCGAGCCGGTCGAGGCGCCGCTCCCACATCACCCGGCGCTCGATGATCCACTGCTCGGCCGGCTGCAACGCCACCGGCTCGATCCGGCAGGTGCGCACCCGCCCCACCTTCTCGGACCGGACGAGGCCGGTCGCCTCCAGCACGTGAAGATGCTGGATGACGCCGGGCAGCGATATGGCCAGCGGCCTGGCGAGCTCGCTGACCGAAGCCGATCCGCGGCCCAACTGCTCCACCATGACCCGGCGGGTCGGGTCCGCCAGCGCCTGGAACGTGAGGTTGAGCCCGGCCGATTGGTTAACCATCCACTTAAGTATTGCAAAGGAGGACGCCGGCTAATCTCTGCTCCATGTGCCGGAACATTCGAACGCTGTACAACTTCGAGCCGCCCGCGAGCGACGAAGAGGTGAGCTCCGCGGCGCTTCAATACGTGCGCAAGATCAGCGGCTTCAACAAGCCGTCGCAAGCCAACGCCGAGGCATTCGAGCGCGCCGTCGACGAGGTCACCGAGGTCTCAGCCAGGCTACTGGGTGAGCTGGTCACCACGGCGCCGCCCAAGGACCGCGAGGTCGAGGCGGCGAAGCGCAGAGCGCGCTACGAGCAGCGCTTCGCGGCATAGCTCGATCTTCGCCATGGCGGGGCCGTGCTCAGCACGGCCCCGCGCTGCGTCCCGCCCGATGGGCCTCAGTGCCCGTTGGCCGAGAAGTGCTGGTAGTCGCGGGTCCCCTGCCAGTTGCCGCCCCACTCCCACCCTACGTTGCGGAACGCACGCACGACGCCGTCGCCGCCGTGGATCACTCCCCTCGCGTCGCGCGAGCGGTCGGCGAAGCGGCGGCCGGCGGGAGGGGAGACGAAGCCGCCGCCCGTCACATAGGGGTTCTCGATCGGGTTGACGTCGATCGCGCGGCCGAAGGCATGCTGGGACCACGTCCCCGGCCGGCCCGCTATGAAGCGGCAGTTAAATGCGGAGGTGTTGTCCGCCCGCATCGAGCGGCGGTCGTTGGCGCCGTAGTCTTCGACCAGCCGCATGCGCAGGATCGGGAAGCGGTGGCTGAAGATCGAGCGCATCGCCTTGGTGACGTCGTTGACCGCATCCTCGTGGACGATCAGCTCGCCGTCGTGGATGTCGCGGTCGAATCCCCAGTGGCGAAGCTCGATCAGCCGCAGATCCCCGAGCGGAACCGGGCACCCCCGGTGCCACGAGCGGCCGGTCACCCGCCGGCGAAGGTCGCCGTCGATGCTCGAGGGTTGCGCCTCGAACGCAGGCGTGCAGGAGAACAGCCGGTCGCGCCCTGCTCCGCCCTCGCATGCGTCCTTCCCGGCGCCGCCCTCGATCCGATCGCGGCCTTCCCCACCATCGAGCGAGTCGTTCCCGGCGCCGCCGCGGATTCCAACCCCTCGCCCGCGGTGGCCCCCTGCGTCGACGATGTCGTCGTCGGCCCCGAGGCGCACCGCGATCGGCGTCCTGCCAAACGATTCTCCGCCCGCGCCGATCTCGACGATCTGGCTCCCGGCTCCGCCGATCACCCTGATCTCGCGCGTATCGCCGAGCGTGGCCACTCCGCAGGGCCCTCCGTCGACCAGGACCCGGCCGTCCGCGCCGACGCTCACGGTCGCCTTTCCGGGCCCCTCCAGCCTCACCGTCGCGACGCCTGCCTCATATGTGCAGGCCGGCTCGGTCGAGCCGGACGCTCCCACGACCCAGATCGCGCCGGCGGCGAGCACGGCCGATGCGAGGCCCAATCGCCACACGCGCCCAGTATCCACCCGACGGGGCACGCCACGACGTGTGCCTTTCCCGTACGATGCCGCGGTTCCGGTTCCCCGCCTGCGCTCAAGGATGAGATGACTCGACCCCGTTCCATCGCCGCGCTGCCTGCCGCGCTCGTGCTGGTGGCGGCACTGCTCGTAGCGGCCGGCTGTGGAGGCGACAGCGACGACTCGGGCGACTCCGAGGCGTCGGCGAACCTCGAGGACTGCACGCCCGAGGAGCTCGCCACCCTGAAGCAGGGGACCCTCACCGTCGCCACCGACGATCCGGCCTTCCCGCCCTACTTCGAGGACAACGACCCGACGAACGGGCGCGGGTTCGAGAGCGCCGTCGCCTATGCGATCGCCGACGAGCTCGGCTTCGAGGCCGCCGACGTCGACTGGGTCGTGGAGCCGTTCAACTCCTCCTACGCGCCCGGGCCCAAGGACTTCGACTTCGACGTCAACCAGATCTCCATCACCCCGAAGCGGGCGGAGCAGGTCGACTTCTCGTCCACCTACTACACCGCCAACCAGGCGCTCGTCGCGGCGAAGGACTCGGCGGCGGCCGACGCGACCTCGCTGGACGATCTCTCCGACGCCACGATCGGCGTCCAGATAGGTACCACGAGCCTCGACGCCGTCGAGGCGGAGATCGACCCGAGCGAGGAGCCTCAGGTGTTCAACGACTCCAACGACGTCGTCACGGCGCTGAAGCAAGGCCAGGTGGACGCTGTCGTGATCGATCTCCCGACGGCGCTGTATCTGACCGCCGTGCAGGTGCCCGACGGAAAGATCGTGGGCCAGTTCGAGGCGCCGGGCGGGGACGAGTGGGGGGCGCTGCTGGAGAAGGGCTCGCCGCTGACCGGCTGCGTGTCGGCGGCGATCGACGAGCTCAGTGCGTCCGGCGAGCTGGCCAAGATCGAGAGTAAGTGGATGAGCCAAGCAGCGGGGGCGCCGCAGCTCGACTGACGGGCGGTCGCCGCGCCGCCCGCGAGGCGGCGAGGGCGCGGCGATCGCGGCGCGGTCAGGCGATCGCGGCGGCCTCCTCCGTCGTCGTCCTCGGCGGGCTCGCCGCGCTCGTCCTGACGAGCCCCGGATGGCCGGAGGTCAGAGACACGTTCTTCTCCTGGGAGGCCTTCAAGGACTCCTTTCCGAGGGTGCTCGAAGGGTTCTGGCTCGACGTGAAGCTGTTCGTGATCGTCGAGCTCGCGGTGCTGGTGCTAGGCCTCGTCGTGGCGCTTGTTCGCACCAGCGGGGCGCCGGCGCTCTTTCCCCTTCGACTGCTCGCGGCGGCCTACTGCGACATCTTCAGGGGGATTCCCACGATCCTGCTGGTCTACCTCGTCGGGTTCGGGATTCCGGCGCTGCAGCTCGCGGGGCTCCCGACCGACCCGGTCGTGCTCGGCGGCGTCGCGCTCGCTCTGTCCTACGGCGCCTACGTCGCCGAGGTGTACCGCGCGGGGATCGTCTCGGTGCACCGCGGCCAGCGCGACGCGGCGCTGGCGATCGGACTCACCGAGGGCCAGGCGATGCGGTACGTGATCCTGCCCCAGGCGGTGCGCCGGGTGGGCCCGCCGCTGCTCAACGACTTCATCTCGCTGCAGAAAGATGTCGCGCTGATCTCGATCCTGGGGCCGCAGGAAGCGTTCCGGATCGCCCAGATCGACGCCTCGTCGACGTTCAACTACACGCCGCTGATCGCCGCCGCGCTGCTCTACCTGTGCGTCACGGTGCCGCTCGCCAGGCTCGTCGATAGGGTCGGGCTGGGGATCGGGGGGCAGACGCGGTGAGCGCGAAGCCCTATAAGGGTGGGGGCGGGCGGGGAATTTGATCTTGGGCCGAGCGCGAACTTGGGTGATGTTGTGAGCGGCGCGCCGGTGCTCGAGATCCGCGGCATGACCAAGGCGTTCGGAGAGCGCGAGGTCCTGCACGGCATCGACCTCGAGGTGTTCGAGCACAAGGCGGTGGCCGTGATCGGCGCCTCCGGGTCGGGCAAGTCGACGTTGCTGCGCTGCGTCGACCTGCTCGAGGACATCGACGACGGGGACGTCTTCCTCGACGGAGAAGTGATCACGGATCCCAGCGTCGACACGGTGGCGGTGCGGCGCCGCCTCGGGCTCGTGTTCCAGGCCTACAACCTGTTTCCCCACCTCAGCGTGCTCGACAACGTGCTGCTGGGAAGCGTGCGGGCCCACGACATCCCGCGCGCCGACGCGGAGCAGCGCGGCCGCGCCCTGCTCGGGCGCTTCGGCCTGGCGGGTCGCGAGGGCGATCGCCCCGACGACCTGTCCGGCGGACAGCAGCAGCGGGTCGCGCTGGTGCGAGCCTTCGCGTCGCGGCCCAGGGCACTCCTCCTCGACGAGGTGACCAGCGCGCTCGATCCGGAGCTGGTCGGAGAGGTGCTCGAGGCTGTCAGGGAGTTGAAGGCGGAGGGGATGACGATGCTGATCGCCACCCACGAGATGAGCTTCGCGCGCGAGGTCGCCGACGCAATCGCATTCCTTCACGACGGCCGCATCCTGGAGTCCGGGCCGCCGGAGCGCGTCCTGTCCTCGCCGCAGCGGCCGGAGACGCAGCGCTTCCTGCGCCGGCTCCTGGAAGCCGGGCGCATGTAGGCGCTCGCGGACCCCGCCTGTGCACAGCGCGAGCAGGGGTTTCCCGCAGGTTAGTGGCATACTCCACTTGTGCGCCAGCACGGACGCTTACGTACGGGGAGGGGCCTGGGTCTTCACGACCACGCGTGCTGGACGTACAACGACGACGCCGAATTCCGGGCGGCGATCCTCGACTTCCTGGACGACGGGGCGCGCGACGGCAACCGGCTGATCTACGTCGGGGGCGACCCGGTCGAGAAGCTCCGCGACGACCTCGACGACCGCGCGCCGTCCGCTACATCGCCTCGCGGCCCCTGGCGGCCCTGTGCCTGTACGACCGCCGGGAGCTCCCCGATGCGCTGCTCGCGGACATCGCCGCTGTCCATCCGGCCTCGCACGCGCCCCCGACGATGGTCCCGTTTCGCGTCTACTCGCAGCCCGATGCGATCATGCTCGAGGGGGAGGTCGACTACTTCTCCGCCGACGCGCTCCGCCGTCTG
Organism: uncultured Thermoleophilia bacterium; assembly: GCA_963754225.1. Lineage (GTDB taxonomy): Bacteria > Actinomycetota > Thermoleophilia > Solirubrobacterales > 70-9 > DASPWW01. Next base: position 163,370 of record CAVWEV010000013.1, on the reverse strand, counting down.
CTCCCGATGACACCGCTGGACGACGGGGAGGTCGTGCTCGATCTCAGCGGGCTGGGATTCGTCGACCACCACGGCGTTATGGCGCTGGTCGAGCACGCACGCAAGTTTCGTGCCCACCACACGCTGAGGTTTAAAAAGGTCCCTTACCAGGTAGAACGACTGTGTGACGTAATGGGGGTGTCGCTGTGAGCGACCGTTCTGCCGTTTTTTTCCATGAGGCGCTGTTCTACGGAGGCGACGAGGAGTTCGTTGCCGGGACCGTCCCTTTCATCAACGAGGCGATCGCCACGGGCGAGCCGATCCTGATCGCCGTCAGTGACGCCAAGATCCGTTTGCTCGAGGCAAATCTCAACGGCCGGCCCGGGACTGTGCGCTTCGCCGACATCACCCGGATCGGTCGCAACCCCGCGCGCATCCTCCCGCTGTGGCATCAGTTCGTGGGCGACCAGGCGATCGCAGGGCGCCCGGTCCGCGGGATCGGAGAGCCCGTGTTGACGGGCCGCAGCCCTGCCGAGCTGATCGAGTGCGAGCACAACGAGTCGCTGCTCAACCTCGCGTTCGCCGACGCTCCCGAGTGGCGGCTGATGTGCCCGTACGACACCGCGGCGCTCGACCCCGCGGTGATCGAGGCCGCGGAGCGCAGCCATCCGTTCATCGTCGACGACGGAGTGGTCCGGCCCAACGAGGCGTACCTCGCGCCCGATCAGGGGCCCGGTCCGCTCGACGACCCGCTGCCGGAGCCGTCCCGGGAGCCCGCCGAGATGAGCTTCGCCCTGGACAGCCTGAATCAGCTGCGCAGCTTCGTCTACGGGCAGGCCTCCAGCGCCGACCTCGACCCAGAACCCACGGCGAATCTCGTCCTCGCGATCAGCGAGGTCGCGACGAACAGCGTGCGTCACGCCGGCGGAGGGGGCACCGTGCGCGTGTGGCGGGAGGCGGACGAGCTGGTGTGCGACGTGATCGACGACGGCCACATCGACAGCCCGCTCGTCGGGCGCAGCCGGCCGGCGCCCACGCAGGTCGAAGGGCGCGGCCTGTGGCTCGTCAACCAGCTCTGCGATCTGGTGCAGATCCGATCCTCGGCGAGCGGGACCGTCGTGCGGCTGCACATGCGCCGCGCGTAGCGAACGCAGCGCTTCTTTCCTGCGGCTAGCCGTCGGCGCGCGAGCGCTTCCTCCACAGGCCGGCGCGCCGGTTGTCCACGGCTCACAACTTGGCCGGGAGTCCGGTGCGTGCCCTGAACGGCGCGTCCCCGCTCGGCTGAAGCCCCTGTGTGCGGAGCGCACACGCGTGCGGAAATGCACACACGGACCGTCCCGCCTCGCCTAGGGTTGCCGGAGAGGAAGGAGGACTCAAGATGTTGATCGCCCCACTCGCAGTGGTCCTCGGACGGGCAGTCCGGCCGCCAAGCCAGGTCTCCCAGCGCCCCCGCGCCCGGCGCCGCCGCCGCCTTTAGTCGCGCTCGGCTCAGGGAGGGGCTGAACAGCGCACCCCGCCGCCTGGCTCGGATCGAATTGGGCGGCGGGGCCCCCGACGCAGGCGGATCAGCTCGCGCCTCCGAACCGGACTCGGCTAGCTACCGATGTTGCGGCGCAGGAACTTGCGGATCTCCTTCGCCGCCGACCCGTGGGAGTCGTAGAGGGATACGACGTGCCCGCCGTTCCGAGCCTCGAAGTACTCCGAGTTGGGGAACAGGTCCGCTACCTGCTTGCCCTCTGCCGGCGTGGTGATGTCGTCCAGCTCGCCCGCGACGACCAGCGTCGGCATGTCCGGGGCCTGTCCGTCCTCCGGGAGCGGCGGCTCGTACAGCGATGTCGGCTCGGGCCACGTCAGGCACTCCAGGTATCCGATCTCTGACGAGAGCGCCATCTCCCGTGGTGTGAACGGCTGGAAGGCGTCCGGATCGTAGTCCCGGATCGCCTGCTCGAGCTGCTCGCGGCGCACCTCCTCGGACGCCTCCTTGTCCCAGATCATCGGGTAGTCGTTGCAGCCCACCACGAGCTCCCCGGCGCGGCGGTAGAAGCGCGGATGGTGATAGGCGGGTTTGTCCTCCTGCGTCAGCTTGCGCCACGGTGCCGGGTTGCCGGCGACGAGCGCCTGTCCCGCGCGGTCGATCTTGAGGTAGGAGTCCGTGGCGAAGGTGCCGGTGCCGGCCTCGGCGATTGCGTCGATCAGCCCGCCCACGCCACGGCCGGTGTCGCGCAGGTGGTCGACCAGCTTCCCTAGGCGACGCCTCGCGTTCCCCGAGCAGGACTCGGAGCGCTGGCACGCGATCGAGATCGAACGGACTCCCCTTCGTGGCAGGTCCGGGTACCAGGGATCCTCTCCCTCCGCGAGATACGTGGAATCGAGCACCAGCGCGTTCAGGGTGTCGCTGTGACGGAAGGCGTACGACTGCGCCAGGAAACTGCCGTACGAGTCGCCGTACAGCGTGATCTCGTCGTATCCGAGCGCCTCGCGCACGTCGTCGAGGTCGTGCGCCATCGCCTCGGTGCGGTACGACATCGCGCGCTCTCCCAGCCTGCGGCCGCACTCGGCAAGTGTCAGCCACTCCTGCCCCTTCCCCTGCTGAAGGTCGGGACAGTCGAGCGGCTCCGAGCGGCCGGTGCCGCGTTGGTCCACGAGCACCAGCTCGCGGTGCCGCAGAAGGCGTCCGAACAGCTTCACGTACGCGGTCGCGGTCCCGGTGCTCGAGTAGCCGGGCCCACCCTCGGCGGCGAAGATCGCCCCGCGCGAGGGTCGGTCGCGCTCGGCGCGAGGGCGCACGGCGAACCCGACCTTCGTCTTCCCGAGCGAGGCGTCCTCGCGCTCGAGTGCGACCCGGATCGACCCGCATCGAAATCCCGCCGGCTTGGGCAGCGTGCCGCACGGCCGCAACTCGCTCATGGGTACCGTGCCCTGCGCAGGGGGCTTCGCCTCGTCACCGCAGCCCGCGAGCGCGAGCAGCCCGACGCCGAACGCCGCCGCCGCCCCGATTCGCACTCGTCCCCGCATCCCTGTCCCTGATCTTGACGAAATCGCGCGGTCGTCGCCCGCTGGATGCGGTAGACGATGGTTTGCGCCTGCGGTTTGCAGGGGATATACGGAGCGGTACTCCAGCGGGAGCGAAAGGAGGAGAGATTGCCGTCCCGGCGCGTCGTGGCGAGCCCTGTGGTGGCCCTCGCGACCGCACTGTGCGCGCTCATTCTCCTCGTCGGGTGCGGCGGCGGCGACGGGGGCGGTGGCGCGACGACGCTCAACTGGTTCGTCCAGATCCAGCCCGGCGGGTCGTTCCAGGAGGTCGCAAAGCGCTGCAGCGAGGAGTCGAACGGCCGCTACCAGATCGACCTCGAGCTGCTGCCGACGGACGCGAGCCAGGCGCGCGAGCAGCTCGTTCGCCGGCTCGGCGCCGAGGACTCGACGATCGACGTCATCGGGATGGACGTGGTCTGGACCGGCGAGTTCGCGAACGCCGGTGGCTGCGGGAGTTGACCCGCGCAGGAGGGGCGCCAGGTGACCAAGGGCGTCTTCGACAGCGTCGTCGAGACGGCCAGCTTCGAGGACAAGCTCTACGGCGCGCCGTTCAACACCAACACGCAGCTGCTCTGGTACCGCACCGACCGAGGTGCAAAAAGGCGCCCGGCGACCTGGGACGAGATGATCGACGAGGCGGAGAGGATCGGGCCGGCGGGCGGCCTGATCCAGGTGCAGGCGAACCAGTACGAGGGCTTCACCGTCTGGTTCAACGCCATGATCGAGTCGGCTGGTGGCCAGATCCTGTCCGGGCCCGAGACGGTGGACCTGCCAGAGGGGCCGACCGACGAGGCGCTGGCGGTGATGGGGCGGCTCGCGAACTCGCCGGTCGCGGCGCCCGACATCGACACCTCGACCGAGGACACGGCGCGGCTCGGGTTCGAGGCCGGCGACTCGGCGTTCATGGTCAACTACACGTTCGCGCTCGCGAGCGCGCAGGCGAATGCGCCCGACGTGGCCAAGAACATGGGCTTCGGCCAAGTACCCGGGGGTGGTCGCCGAACAAGCCAAGCCGGCCGCCGCTCGGCGGGTTCAACCTCGGCGTCAGCGCCTTCTCCGACCACCCCGAGCTCGCCTTCGAGGCCGCCGCGTGCCTCAGCAACCCGAAGAGCCAGCTGACGGCGACCGAGCTCGACGGCCTGCCGCCGTAGCAACGAGACGCTCTACGAGGACAAGGTCGTGAAGAAGGCCTATCCGGGGTTCGCGGAACTGGTCCGAGCGCTCGATCGACGACGCCGGGCCGCGGCCGCCGACCCCCGCCTACAAGGACCTCTCGCTGGCGATCCAGCGCGCGCTCCATCCCCCGAGCAAGCATCGACCCGAACGACGTCGACGCTCGAGCGTACGACGAGCTGCGCTCCAACCTCGAGGACGCCGTGAAGCGGGAGGGGCTCTCTGTGAGCGCCGCGGCCGGCCGCTGAGGAGGTTCCGGCGTTCAGACGCGCGCGACCGGAGCGCGGCCGCGAGGAGCGGCGGCTGGGCTGGATGCTGTGCGCGCCGGCGGTGATCGCGATGCTGCTGGTCACCGCCTACCCGATCGGCTACGCGATCGTGCTCTCGCTCCAGGACCTCGACCTGCGCTTCCCGGAGGAGGGCGGCTTCGCCGGGCTCGACAACTACGAGGCGGTCCTGACCTCGCGAGCTGTGGTGGCAGGACCTCTTCAACACCGCGTTCGTGACCGTGATCTCGGTCGCGATCGAGCTCGCGCTCGGGATGGTGATCGCGCTGGTCATGTACCGGGCGATCTTCGGGCGCGGGGTGGTCCGGACTCGGTGCTGATCCCGTACGGGATCGTCACCGTGGTCGCCGCGTTCGCGTGGCAGTTCGCGTTCGCGCCCGACATCGGCTTCGTCAACAACCTGCCGCTGATCGCCGACGACAAGGCCTGGTTCGGCGACCGCTTCAGCTCCTTCGCCGTGATCATCATGGCCGAGGTCTGGAAGACGACGCCGTTCATGGCCCTGCTGCTGCTCGCCGGGCTGACGACGATCGACGACGGCCTCTACGAGGCGGCGAAGGTGGACGGCGCGACGCCTGTGCAGCGCTTCTTGCGGATCACGCTGCCGCTGATGAAGCCGGCGATCCTCGTCGCGCTGCTGTTCCGCACCCTCGACGCGTTCCGGATCTTCGACACGATCTTCATCATGACCCGGGGGGCGCAGGACACCGAGTCGGTCTCGATCCTCGGCTACAACCAGCTGATCGCGCGGCTCAACCTCGGGCTCGGCTCGGCCGTCTCGGTGCTGATCTTCTTCTGCGTCCTGATCATCGCGTTCCTGTTCATCCGCGGCTTCGGCGTCCGGATGGCGGAAGGGAGGCCGGAGGGTAGGCTGATGGAGCGAGGAACGCGGGAATACGCGCTGTGGAGCGATCGGGATCCTGCTGATCCTGCTCTTCGCGCTGTTCCCGGTGGTCTGGATCATCTCGCTGTCGCTCAAGGAGCCCGCGACGATCACCGAGGGCACGAATTTCGGCAACACGCTTCATTCCCCAGGACATCACGTTCGACAACTACGAGACGCTGTTCGAGGGCGGGATCGACGACAGCCCGTTCATCAGCCGCTGATCAACTCGATCCTGATCGCCCTGATCTCGACCGTCGATCGCGATCGTGCTGGCGGCGTTCGCCGCCTACGCGATCGCCCGCCTCGACTTCCCGGGCAAGTCGCTGATCCTCGCCGGCGCGCTGGCGATCGCGATGTTCCCGGCGATCTCGACGGTCGGGCCGCTGTTCGACATGTGGCGCGCGCTCGGCCTCTACGACACGTATCCCGGGCTGATCATCCCCTACCTGACGTTCGCGCTGCCGCTGGCGATCTACGTGCTGGTGGCGTTCTTCCGCGAGATCCCATGGGACCTCGAGCAGGCGGCGCAGGTGGACGGGGCCACGCCGTTCCAGGCGTTCCGCAAGGTGATCGTCCCGCTCGCCGCGCCCGGCGTGTTCACCGCCGCGATCCTGGTCTTCATCTTCGCCTGGAACGACTTCCTGTTCGCGATCTCGCTCACGTCGTCGGACGCGTCGCGCACCGTTCCCGCCGCGCTCGCGTTCTTCACCGGCGATCGCAGTTCACCGAGCCGACCGGGAACATCGCCGCCGCGGCGGTGATCGTGACCGTGCCGATCATCATCTTCGTGCTGATCTTCCAGCGCCGCATCGTCGCCGGCCTGACGGCGGGCGCCGTAAAGGGGTAAAGGAGAGAAGAGATGGCCGAGATCGTTATGGACGAGGTCACCAAGCGGTTCCCCGACGGGATCGAGGCCGTGAAGGACATGAACCTCGACATCGGGGACGGCGAGTTCATGATCCTGGTCGGCCCGTCCGGGTGCGGCAAGTCGACCGCGCTGCGGATGATCGCCGGGCTCGAGGACATCACCGATGGCGAGGTGCGGATCGGCGACGAGGTCGTCAACGAGAAGGCGCCCAAGGACCGCGACATCGCGATGGTGTTCCAGAACTACGCGCTCTACCCGCACATGACCGTGCGCGAGAACATGGCCTTCCCGCTGCGGCTGGCCAAGGTGCCGAAGGAGGAGATCGATCGCAAGGTGGAGGAGGCGGCGCGGATCCTCGACCTCACGCAGCACCTCGATCGCAAGCCGGCCAACCTCTCCGGCGGCCAGCGCCAGCGGGTCGCGATGGGCCGCGCGATCGTGCGCGACCCGAAGGCGTTCCTGATGGACGAGCCGCTGTCCAACCTCGACGCGAAGCTGCGCGTCCAGATGCGGACCGAGGTCTCGCGGATCGAGGCGCGGGCTCGGGACGACCACCGTCTACGTCACCCACGACCAGACCGAGGCGATGACGCTGGGCGACCGCGTTGCGGTGATGCGCAGCGGCGTCCTGCAGCAGGTCGGCGCTCCGGGGGAGCTGTACGCCAACCCGGTCAACCTCTTCGTGGCCGGGTTCATCGGCTCGCCGGCGATGAACTTCATGCCGGGGGAGCTCAGCGGCGACACGTCAAGACCCCGCTCGGAGACCTGCGGCTCCCCGATTCCGTGCGGGGTGCGGTCGGCGGCACGGACGGAGGCCGGCACGTGATCGTCGGGAATCCGGCCCGAGAGCTTCGAGGACGCCGACGCTGGTCGGGGGCGATGCTCGCGACCGCGGGATGACCTTCAGGGCGAAGATCGACCTGGTGGAGCCGCTGGGCGCCGAGCAGTACGCCTACTTCAAGCTCGAGCACGAGGGCGTGCAGTCCGACGAGCTGCGGGAGCTTGCCGAAGACGCCGGCTCCGACGAGGTGCCGAGCTCCGGCGAGGGCCAGATCGTGGCCCGGCTCGAGTCGGCGAGCGACATCAGCCGCGGCGAGGATGCCGAGCTGTGGCTCGACCTCACCAAGCTGCACTTCTTCGACCCGTCGGCGGCAAGAACCTGGCGCTAAGTCGAACCCCAGCCGAGAGCTCACGCCGCTCGCGCCGCAGGCGCTCGAGCACGCCCTCGTCCCACTCGTGGGTGCGCATCAGGAAGTAGCGCTCCGCGACCACCCGCATGTAGGCCTCGGTCTCCGTCTCCCGGTCCCCGATCATGCCCGCCTCGCGCAGGGTCGCCACGATCGGCTCGTAGTCCTCGCGGAACCACGCCTCCGCGACCTGCTCGCGGGTCATGAACTCGCCCGTGGCCTGCATCACTCGAAAGCCCCACGCCTCGACCGCCTCCGCCAGGTCGCCGTAGTGCCAGGGATCGGAGAGCTGGATCCGCGATCTGCGCCTCCGGGGGCAGCGGCACCCGCTCGAAGAACAGCCGCTCGTGGCCCTTCAGCGGCAGGTCGCGCTACGTCGAGCCCGCTCGCTGGCGTCGACCTCGGTCAGGACCTCGGTCACGTACGCCTCGATGATCCCGGCGTCCCTGCGCACGAGCGACCGAGACGCGATGGTGGCCGTCCTCGACGAAGTGCATGTCGCCGATCCGGTAGACGGAGATCGGCGGCATCGCCTCGCCCCTTCGCTGCGCCTCGGCGACTCCGCTGCCAACGGTCGCGCACTCGCCTCGAGGTGGGTCGGAAGCGGCGGTCGAACTCGCGTGAGCGATCGACCGTGCCGACGATGGAGTCGAGCGGGATAACCTGCAGGCCCAGGTGGCGCTCGCCGCGGAACCCGAGCGCGTCCCTGACCTCCTCGAACGGCAGCACCATGTGCACGTCGGCGGGCTCGCGCGCAGCCGCTTGGCCAGCCGCGCCCAGACCTCGCGGCGCCGTGCGCGCGCGAAGTCGCTCTGCGCATCCTGAGCTGGAAACCCGGTATCCGGCATGACCCAAATCTACGCCTCGACCGAACGGCGTACCAGGCGCGCCGCTCGGCGGCCGCTGCGAAGCGCTCCCTCCATCAACCCGGCGAACGGCCCCCCCGTATGCTCGCCGGCGAAGCTCACCGGCCCGAGCGGCTCGCTCAGGACCTCGGTGACCTGCTGCGGCGGCGGAATCGAGTAGGCGGCCCGCGCCCATTGGTCGTCGCTCCACCGCGACAGCACGGCGCCCTCCGCGTCGAGCTCGAGCTCGGGGCGCAGCTCGCGCAGCGACGCGACCCAGGCACCGGGGCCATTGTCCACATCGAGCCTCTCCAGGGCGCGCGCCGAACCCGCGAACGCGTTCGCAACCGGCTGCACGCGACCGCCCGCGCCGGTCGAGGTCCAGCTCCAGTAGCGCCCGGGGACGGACATGACAGCGCTCGTCGACGCCGGGGCCATCAGGGGAACGAACAGCTTCGCGGCGTGCCCGTAGCGGACGCTCTCGAGGGCTCGCGCGAACGGTGTGGGCAGCGCCGGCTGGAACTCGATGTCGCCGATCGTGGTCGCGGGAACCGCGATCACGCAGGCGTCGGCCGTCAGATCGTCCCCTGCCGCGGTGAGGGTGACACCGCTCGCGCTCCAGGCGACCCTGCGGACCGGCGCGCCCGGGTGAACGGCCGGGCCAAGCGGCCGCGCCAGGGCCTCGGCGAGGCGCTGGTTGCCGCCCGCGATGCTGGGCGAGGGCTCGTCACCGATGTGGGCGACGCCGGTCAGGCCGGCTGCCGGCACGAGTTCGGCCGAGCTCGCCGAGGAGATCTCGAGCCGGGCGATCAGCACCTCGCGCGCGCCGTCATCGATCTCCAGCCGCCCGAGGACGCGCGGCGCCGGTAGTCCGCCCAGGTCGGGGTCGCCGGCCAGCGCTTCGTCCACCGTCCGTACGGCCGCGTCCAGCGCGCCCGGCGCCAGCTCCGGTCCGCCGCGCGGCTCGCGGCGGCCGTACCGCATGCCCTTGTCCCACAGCTCGAGGTCGAACCGGTCGGCGAGCTCACGGATCAGCGTGTTGCCCGGGAGCAGGAACTCGGCGCCCATCTCGACCACGGCGCCGTTCGCGAGCTCGCGCGACCACACGCGCCCGCCGACACGGTCGCGCGCCTCGAGCACGACCACCTCGTGGCCCGCGCGGCGGAGCTCGTCGGCCGCGCTGAGGCCCGCGAGGCCCGCGCCGACGACGATCACCCTCATGTTCAGTCGACCAGCCGCCGGGCGACCGCCCAGCGGCTGAGCTCGTGGCGGTTCGAAAGCTGAAGCTTTCGCAATACCGAGCTGACGTGGGCCTCGACCGTCTTCGCCGAGATGCCGAGACGGTGGGCGATCTCCTTGTACAGGTAGCCGCGGGCGATGTAGCGCAGCACCTCGCGCTCGCGTGTCGTGAGCTGGTCCAGCTCGGGGTCGACCTCGTCGGCCGGCAGCGAGTCCGCGAAGGCGTCGAGAACGAATCCCGCCAGCCGCGGCGAGAACACAGCGTCGCCATCCCGCACGCGGCCCACCGCGTCGGCCAGCTCCTGCCCCGTGATCGTCTTCGTCACGTAGCCGCGCGCCCCGGCGCGGACCACCGCGATCACGTCCTCGGGGGCGTCGGAGACCGACAGCGCCAGGAAGCGCTGGTCGGCCCGTGCCGCGAACACCTGGCGGATGACCTCCACGCCGCCGCCGCCCGGCATGTGGACGTCGAGCAGGACGACGTCGGGTCGCGTATCGGCGATCAGCCGCACGGCGTCCTCGACCGATCCCGCCTCGCCGAGGATCTCGACGAGGCCCGTCAGCTCCGTCTGGACGCCGCTGCGGAAGATCCGGTGGTCGTCGACGATGACGACGCTGGGCAGCTCCGAATTCACCGCTTCTCACCGCGCGTCAGCGTCAGCTCGACCTCTGTGCCGTGGCCGGCCTCGCTTCGCACCTCGGCGTACCCCCCGTTGCGCTCGATGCGCCCGATGATCGACTCCCGCAGCCCGCGCCGGTCGTCCGGCACCCGCTCGAGATCGAACCCGTCTCCCCGATCGTCGACGAACGCCTTGACGCGATCGTCCTCGATCTCCGCGTAGAGGCGGATCGGCCCGCCCCCGGCGGCGAACTTGGCCGCGTTGGTGAGCGCCTCGCGCGTCGCTGCCACCAGCGCCTCGAGCCGCTCGTCGAGCGGGCAGTCGCCGACGACCACGACTTCGATCGGCGTGCCGCGCGTCTCCTCGACCTCGACGGCGGTCGCGCGCAGCGCGTCGGCCAGGCGCTCACCGGGGGCCAGGGGCGGGGCGCCCGCCAGCCACGAGCGCAGCTCGCGCTCCTGCCGGCGGGCAAGCCGGGCGACGTCGGAGGGATCGTCGGCGCGCTGCTGCATCAGCGCCAGCGTCTGGAGCACCGAGTCGTGCAGGTGGGCGGAGAGCTCGGCGCGCTCCTGCGAGCGGATCCGCTCCGCCCGCTCGGCAGCCAGGCTACGGGCGAAGCGCCACCACAGGGGCGCGAGGACCAGGCCGAGCCCGACGATCACGACCAGCGCCGCCAGTGCCGCGTCGCCCGCCGCGTCGAAGGCCCCGTTGGCCCACAGGAAGAGCAGGCCCGCGCCGACCACGAGGGCGACCCCGAACCCGGCGAGGGACAGCCGACCGGCCGTCTCGCGCGAGGGGCGGACCGACGCCGCGCCGTCCGCGGACGGGGCGAGCGCATCGTCCGGCGCCTGTCGCGACAGGCTCCACAGCAGCGTGACACCGAACGCCGCCAGGACCAGCGGCCACACCAGCGCGTCGCTCCACCACGCCCCGAGCTGGCGAAAAACCAGCAGGACGCTGAGCGCGAGCAGGCCGACCCCGGTCGCGATCCGCCAGCTTCCCGCCCGACGCCGCCTGCGCGGTGGTGCCTCGCGGGCCTCCGCGGGCATCAGCGCCCACAGCAGCAGGTAGACGAGCGCGCCAATTCCGCTCGTGCCGATCGCGATCACGACGAAGCCGGCGCGCGGCACGGCCGGGTCGACGCCCAGGCGGCGGGCGATCCCGGCGCACACACCCGCGATCACGGCGTTTGCGGGGTCGCGGCGCATCGAGCGATCGGCGGACGCGTTGGTCACGCCGAGATGGTGACGCTTACCCGCGGCGCGCGCCGAGCCCGCTGGCGACGAGCACAACTCCCGTCGCCGCGGCCAGGGCCGAGAGCAGCCATCCCGCCTCGAGGTCGATCGTGCCGTCCTCCTGGAGCAGGATCAGGGTGCCGATCAGGACGGTCGCGATCCCAGCGACGAGCGAGGTGATGTCGAGTCGGTCTCGAATGTCGTTCATCTCTCGCACGCCTTCTTCGCCTCGGCGCGCTCCGCTTCGTCCTCGCTGTCGCGCCCGTCCGCGCCGCGGCCGAAGGCGGCGTGGTCGCCGCGCCGCAGCTCGGAGGGCGGGCGATCGCTGACCTTGAGCGAGCCGATGTCGACCTCCGAGTCGAGCACGAGCCGTGGCGCCCTGCTGGCCGGCGGGACCTCGTTCACCTCGGGGTCGACTCCGGAGCTGCGCTGTCCGCGGATGTAGACCTCGCCGACCCTCGCCCTCGCGTCGGACTCGACGCACACGTCGGAGGGCACCGAGACGATCGTCTCGCCGATCCCCATGTCGGTCTCCAGTTCGACCCTGTCGCGAGGGTGCCATGGAAGCCCCCGCAGATCGATCGTCTGGTCCCCGACCCCGAGGCTGTAGCCATCGTCGGGAATCGCGCCGAACGCCGTCGGTCGGTGATCGCGATCGCCGATCCCACCATCGAAGCGAATGTCGGCCGCCGCGATGCCGCCGGCTGGCAGGGCGAGCACGAGCGCGGGCAGGATCAGCCAGCGCCAGCGCGGCTCGCCGACGAATGCGGCGCCGACGAGCGCGACGCCGAGCGCGACCACGATGCCCGCGACGATCTCGCCGTTGCCGGTCGCGGTGGCCCATGCGCTCACCCCTGCCACGGCCGCCGCGACGATGAGCGCCGCGAAGATCAGCACTCCGATCGCGATCGCCCGCAGGAGCCGATTAGCTCTGTCCCCTCTGGCCGGGGGCGCGGCGCTCGTGCGGTCGAGCGGCTCGGTGACGGCGGTCGCGGGCTGTGCCGGCTCGCCCTCCGGGCCGTCTCCAGGCGGTGGCGGCCCGCGGCGGTCGCGGACGGTCATGTAGAGCCATACGGCGCCGCCGGCGAGCAACAACAGCCACAGGCTGCCGCCCCACCAGCCGATGCCCCAGTGGAACGGCCCCCAGAGGGGGCCGGGCAGCAGGACCAGCACGGCGAGCACGGCGAGGGCGACGAGCCCGAGGGAGGGACGGTCGCCCTGCACCGGCGCCCCCGATCCGTCGTCGTTCGGCGTCACAACCGCGAGCACCAGATACGCGACGATGCCCAAACCTCCGAAGAGCACGGCGGCCACGAATCCGACCCGCACCAGGGTCGGATCGATGTCGAGATACTTGGCGATCCCGCCGGCGACGCCCGCGAGGATGCGGTCGTCGGTCGAACGCAGCAGCCTCTTGCGCGGTGGATCGCTCATGGCGCCCACCTTGACGGCTCGCGGCGTACCCGTCTATCGGGAATCACCCTTACGCTTCCCTCGGTGACCCTGACACAGCTTCCGCCCGGTCCGCGCTATCCCAAGGCGATCCAGACCCTGGGCTGGTGGTCGCGCCCGGTCGCGTTCCTGGAGCGGTCCCGGGCCCGGTTCGGCAAGCGATTCACGGTCCGGCTCCTGGCGACGCCTCCGTTCGTGATGCTGTCCGACCCCGACGAGGTGAGGGAGCTGTTCACGGCGCCGCCGGAGGTGCTGCATCCCGGCGAGGGTGCCCGCATCCTCGAGCCGATCGTGGGCCGGCACTCCGTGATCCTGCTCGACGAGGGCGATCACCTCGAGCAGCGCAAGCTGATGCTGCCCACCTTCCACGGCGAAAAGATGCAGCGGCTCTCCGGGCTGATGGCCGAGGTCGCGGAGCGCACCATCGCGGGCTGGCCGAACGGCGAGGCGGTGGCCCTGCATTCCCGGTTCCAGGACCTGACGCTGGAGATCATTCTCCGTGCGGTCTTCGGGCTCGATCCGGGCGGGCGCCTCGACGCGCTCCGTGAGCGATTGACGGCGATCCTTGCATTCGGCGAGCGTCCGGCCTCGCTGCTGCCGCCGCTTCAGCTCGGCGGACGAGGCCCGTGGGAGAAGCTCGCGAGGGTCAAGGGTGAGGTGGACGCCCTGGTCTTCGAGCTGATCGAGGAGCGGGGTCCCGATGACGCCGAGCGAGACGACGTGCTCGCGATGTTGCTCGCCGCGCGGCACGAGGACGGGTCGCCGATGTCGCCAGAGGAGCTTCGGGACGAGCTGATGACGCTGCTCGTCGCGGGCCACGAGACCACAGCCTCCGAGCTGGCTTGGGCATTCGAGCGCCTCGCCCGCAACCCCGCCGTCCTCGACCGGCTGCGTGACGAGATCGACGCGGACGACGGCGACGCCTACCTCACCGCGACGATCCAGGAGACGCTGCGGCGGCGGCCCGTGCTTCCGAACGCGGCGCCGCGCCTCGTCAAGCAACCCATCGAGATAGGCGACTGGACCTACCCGGCCGGCGTCTGCGTGGTCGCCAACGCGTACCTGATTCACCACGACCCGGCGCTCTACCCCGATCCGTACGCGTTCCGGCCGGAGCGCTTCCTCGACGAGGGCCCGGGGACGTACACCTGGATCCCGTTCGGGGGCGGGCGCCGGCGCTGCCTGGGGGCGAGCTTCGCCACGCTCGAGATGAAGATCGTGCTGCGCGCCGTGCTGAGGGCGAAGGAGGTGCGGCGCGTCGATGATCGACTCGAGCTGAGCCGCCGGCGCGGCATCACGCTTAGTCCCGGGCGGGGCGCCGAGACCGTGCTCGCCGAGCGACGCATCGAGCCGCCGGGTCCCGGCGAGCGCCGGCGGGTCGAGCTCGGCGCGAGCCGCTAGCCCGTCGCCGCCCGAAGCACGACGCCGTTGCCCGAAGGGTCGGCGACGTGCAGGCCGCCCTCGCCTCGCTGCGGATCGAAGCCGGCCTCGCGCAGGTGACCCTCGAGCCGATCGACCTCGGTCGCGCCCGGGAGCACGAGCTCGAACCAGCGCAAGCCGCGAGAGCCGGGCGGCGGTGGCGGCGCGCCCTCGCCGGCCCACGTGTTGGCGCCGACGTGATGGTGGTAGCCGCCGGCGGACAGGAACAACGCTCCCGGGTAGTCGCGAACGGTGACGTCGAAGCCGAGAGTGCCGGCATAGAAGGCCTCGGTGGCGTCGAGGTCGGCGACGTGCAGATGCACGTGACCGATGCGGGGGTCGGTCGCCATCCGCGTTGCCTCGCTGTCCGCGGTGATCTCCGCGGAGACCGAGTCGAGGTCGAGCGGGAAGGTGCCCATCTGCAACCGCCCGTCCTCGCGGGGCCACTCGTCGCGCGGGCGGTCGCGGTAGATCTCGATCCCGTTGCCCTCGGGGTCCGCCAGGTAGAGCGCCTCGCTGACGAGGTGGTCCGAGGCTCCGGCCAGCGGCCAGCCCATCTCGCCCAGGCGCCGCACCGACCGCGCCAGCTCGGCCCGGGTGGGCAGCAGGATGGCGAGATGGAACAGACCTGTGGTCCCCCTGGGTCGCGGCGGCGCCTCGGGCACGCCGACAAGCTCGACGATGGCGGTCCCGTCCGCGCCGAGCCGTGCGATGTCGCCTCCTTGCTCGAGCGTTCGCAGCCCGACGGCGCGCTCGTAGAACTCGCGCACGTCATCGAGGTCCGCGACGGCGAGCCGCACCGCACCGACGGTGGTGTCCGGGTCGATCGCCACTCCGGCAGTGTCGCTGACGTCGCGCGCCGGGGCGAGTGGGATTCCGACCTTCGCGGTCGGATTAGGTTATCCTAACCGCCGCTTAGGGCACCCTAACGTGGAGGTAAAGCTGCCAACCGAGCGAACCGGGCCGCGTAGGCTAGCGCGGCTGTTCGGTACCGGTCTCATCCTCGCGGCCCTCGTGGCCGCCGGCTGCGGCGGTAACGACGAGAGCGAGACGACGGGACAGGACGACGGCGCGGAGGACCTCGCCGCCGTCAAGGACTACCTGACCGAGCACTCCGCCGATCTCACCGAGCAGGTGGCCGCGCTGCGCCAGAGCGGTGAGGAGTACTACGAGCTGGCGGAGTCGGTCGACTTCGACTACGCGCGGCTGATGAAGGAGCACGGGGACGAGGTCGAGAAGCTGCTCGCCGATTCCAAGGCACGCGTACGTGAAGGCCAACCCCGCCTACGAGGAGATGGAGGGGATCGTCGCCGGCGTGCCCCGGCTGGCCCAGTACGACGTCGACATCGATGCCGGCGTCGGATGCCTCCGACCCCGAGAACGCGGTGTCGTTCAGCCTCGAGCTGCCCAACGGCGAGACGCTGAAGCAGCCCGGGAACCTGTTCTTCGTCACCGAGACGGCGCTGTACGGGACGAACCCCGACTTCCTCGCCAAGGGCGTGAAGCAGGACGTCGACGGCGACGGCAAGGTGGAGTTCGGCGAGGGGATCCCGGACGCCGACATCTACGTCGCCGCGCTGCGCGAGTTCGACGAGCAGGCGCGATCGCTCGACGCCGACGCGCAGGCGTTCGAGCCCACCCCGTCGGACGCGTTCACGGCGATCACGATCATGACCCCGACGATGAGCGAGTACTTCGAGGCCTGGAAGAACTCGCGCTTCGTCGCCGGCGAGAAGGCCACCGAGCCGGCGTTCGTCGCCGCCTCGCGGCTCTCGGACATCGCCGACATCCTCGAGGGGCTGGTGTTCACCTACGACGAGATCGAGCCGCCAGATCGCGGAGGAGTCCCCGCAGCAGGCGGATCAGACCAGGCAGCGCGCTGACCGACCTGCTCGCCTACGTCGAGGACCTGCGCGACACCGAGGCGGACGGTCAAGTAGTTCACCGCCGAGGAGGCGGACACGCTGGGCGCCGAGGCGCAGCGCCAGGCCGAGGCGATCGCCGGCCAGGTGACCCAGGCCGCGCAGCGGCTCGGCATCGAGCTCCAGGAGGCGTAGCCCCCGACGAGTGCCCGCGTTATCGCCGACAAGCGCATGAATCACGGCTCCCCGGGCCGGCGGATCAGGCGGCTGGGGGCGGCCACCGCCGCTGATCGCGGCGGTGGCCGCCGGCGTTCTCGCTCGAGCCCGCTGGCGCCGATGCCCCGTGGCAGAGCGCGGAGCGGATCCGCGACGCGCTGTTCGAGGCGCAGAGCGACCTCCTGCTCTCCGAGCCGGCGCCAGCGGCGGCCGACGGTCGGCACGCGCCCGCGGAGCGCTGAGCGGAGAGCTCGAGCACCGGCTGCGGCGCCCGCTCGCCGCGGGAGCTGCGCGCCCTGCGCGCCGATCTGTCGGCGGCGCGACGCCGCCGCGCGCCGCGGCGACGAGGTCGCGCTGGCGGCGGCGCGAGGCGCGCGCGCTCGCGGCGCTGCGCGCGGGCGCCTTCGACGTCGACGTCGCCGCCGCGCGCCGCGGCGACGTCGCCGAGGCGCGCCGCTGGCTGCTGATCCGTGACTTCCGCCAGGCGACCCGCTTCACCCGGCCCGGCGTCGACGCCACGGCCGGCGCTCGACGCCCTGTCCGCCGGTGAGATGACACCGTCGGAAGCGGTCACCGCGGTCAAGAAGGACCTGCTCGACGCCTACCAGGCGCGCCTGCTCGACCTACCTGGACGAGGCGAGCAGGCCCAGCGAGCGCGGCTTCGACGCGGCGCTGGCCGAGAACGCCGCGCTCGCCGCGGGCTACTGGCCGATCCTCGCAAACGAGTACGAGCGCCAGCGCAGGGCGCGCCGAGCGCCGCCGCGCCGACCGAGACCTTCGCCGCGCTCGCCCGGCCGCCGCCGACGGCCGCGAACGCGCGCGCGTTCCGCGCGCGCGCGCGACACGGGCGCTGGAGGCACTCGACGGCTTCACCGCCGCTCCCTTCACTCCCGAGGAGCAGGCGAGGCGAGCCGCGCAGCTGACCCGCTTCCTCGACCTGGTCCCGATCGAGTACGACCGCGGCACCGATGACGGCGCGGTCACGATCGCGTTCGAGATCCAGGAGGCGGTCGCGTTCACCGAGGGCGCCCAGTCGGCCTTCAACGACCTCGAGGCGGCGCTCGAGGAGCGCGACCCCGAGGCGGTCGGAACCATCGAGCTCGCGCCCTGGACGCGACCTCGACCGGATCACGCGCGAGGCCAACGAGGGCGGCGAGGTCGCCTCGCAGGAGGAGATCGAGGCGGTCCACGACGACGCCAGCGACGCGCTCGACGGGATCCTCCCCGAGGAGTGGAAGGAGTCCGACACCGAGGCCGACTTCGACCTGATCGCGATCAGCCTCGACCAGATGGAGGCGGCGATCAACGCCGGCGAGCGCGAGCAGGCCGAGCAGGCGCGCCTCAGCGCCTACGCGTTCTTCGAGTTCGGCCCCGAGCGCCTGCTCCGCGGCCTCGACCCCCAGGCCGTGTCCGAGGTCGAGGGGCTGGTCTGGTACGGCGCCTCGCGGCGAGGAGGGCCTCGCCGAGCTGATCGCGTCCGACGGCTCGGTCCGCGACCTCCGCGACACCCGGCTGGCGCTCGACGAGGCGCTCGAGCACGCCCGCCAGACCACGGGCGAGGGCGCCAGCGGCGTCACCGTGATCACGAACGCCGCGCTGATCGTGTTCCGCGAGGGCCTCGAGGCGATCCTGATCATCGCCGCGATCACGGCGAGCATGGTGGGGGCGAATCGCGGCCTGCGCCGCCCGATCCTGCGCGGGGCGCTTCTCGCCCTGCCGGCCAGCGCCCTGCTGTTCGTCGTCTCGGTGCTCGTGCTGGAGTCGCTCTCCCAGTACGGCGAGAAGCTCGAGGCGATCGTGGGCCTGGTCGCGATCGGGGTGCTGTTACTGGTCCTGAACTGGTTCTTCCACCGCGTCTACTGGACGGACTGGATCGCAGGGCATCGCAAGCGCAGCAAGGCGCTTGCCGGCGCGGCCGGCGCCGGCGGCGCGGCGGGCGCGACCATCGTCGGGCTCTACCTGCTTGGCTTCTCGAGCGTCCTGCGGGAGGGCTTCGAGACGGTGCTGTTCCTCCAGGCGCTCCAGCTCGAGGCCGGGATAGGCATCGTGCTCGCCGGCGTGTCGCTCGGGCTGCTGGCGACCGCCGCGATCGGCGCGCTCACCTTCGCGCTCGAGCAGCGCCTGCCGTACAAGCGGATGCTGGTCGTCACCGGGGTCTTGATCTCGCTCGTGCTCGTCGTCCTGGTCGGCAACACGGTCCGCACGCTTCAGGGCGTCGGCTGGATCTCGATCACGCCGCTCGACGTCGAGTTCCCGCTCTGGATGGGCACCTGGCTGGGGATCTTCCCGACCGTGCGAGACGCTCGCCGCTCAGGCCGGCGCGCTTGCGTTCGTGATCGGCAGCTACTTCCTGGCCGAGCTCGTCCGCAAGCGGCGGGTAGGGAGGCCGAGGGCTGCGCCGGGTGAGGCGGTGGAGCGGCGCGGCGAATACCAGCCGTCCGCGCTGGAGGCGCCCGCTGGACACAGAGGCTAAGTGGCGCTCGAAGTCTGTGCAAACCGGCGCTAAAGCCCTTCGCACCTGGTGCCGATACTGAAAGGCGGTACGTTCGTACGACGTACCAGTCCGTGCTTGCACGGACGGGAATGAGGAACTTGCTTTTGACATAGAGCAAAGTCCTGGGGGCTGGACCGGCGGAGATTGAACTCCCCGGCCTTGCGTCACGACGGGTGCGCACCCTTGCCCCCCTAAGGCTGCGCGCCCAATTCCCCCGGGGGGCGCGTGCTCGGTACCCCCTCCGAGCGCGCCCCCTCATTCCTAATACACCAGATTTGCGAGCAAATTTGGCGGTGGTCTAAAGCTCGAGCAGGACTCCGTCGGGCCCGAGGTTGATCACCCGGGTCGTGCCGACGGTCGCCTGCTCGCCCCAGCTCTCGTGGATGTGGCCGCATAGCGCGAGCACCGGCCCGCGGGCCTCGATCGAGCGCAGCACCGCTTCGCTGCCCAGGTGCGTGCCCCCGCTGAGGTCGACGTGGCCCTTCGGGGGAGAGTGGACCACGAGCACGGCGCCGTCCGGACAGCGGGCGAGCATCTCGGCCGCATCCTCCTCCGTTAGGTCGAAGCTCCAATCCCAGGGAGTGACCGGGACGCCCGCCCCGAGCCCGAAGAACGTCACTCCGTCGATCTCGGTCGCCTCCCCGTGCAGCACGGTCGCGGCGTCCCATCCGCCGCACGCTTCGCGAAGCGCCTCGTCGGTCTCGTTGTTGCCCGGAATCAGCACGGTCGGCGCCTCGATCGCGGTCAACGCCCCGACGGTCTCGTCGAGGCCGTCATGGACCGACGCCAGATCCCCCGCCGCCACCACGACGTCGGCATCCCGTGATGCCTGGACCAGTCGGGCTGCTGCGCCGAGATCCGTGTGCAGGTCGCTGAACGCGAGGAGTTTCAAGCCGGGCGCAGAATAGTGTCGGCTGGGCGTCGGCTCAGGGACGCCCCGCGAACGCAAGCAAGGGAGCAAGAGATGAACGAGCAGTACCCGGTGCAGTTCTCGGTCGAGTACCCCGACCGGCCGCTCGACCGGCTGACCACCCGCCGTTCAGTCTCGAGCAGTAGCGACGAGCAGTAGCCACGATCCAGGGCCGGCCGCACCCGCGGCCGGCCCGTGACTCAGCCGTCCGCGCGATGCGCGTCCACGAGCCGCTCGGCAAGCGCCAGGGTCTCGGCGTCCACGCTCGCCTCGACGAGCTCGTGTCCGGTACCGGCCAGCTCCCTGAGAATCGCTTCCTCGACCGTCGCGAGCTCAGCGCCCCCTAGCTCGTCCTCGACGCTGCCGGCCGTGGCCGGGTCCCATTCGAGGCCCAGCGCGTCGTAGACCGGCACCAGCGCCTCGCGGACGAGGTCGCCGTTCCGCACGACGAGCACCACGCCGAGGTGCGCGCCGCCCGCGATGATGCGCTGCCCGATCCCGACCAGCTTCGAGCGGCCGCGGGCGTTCACGCTCCACGCTCCGGGGCAGTACTCGCCGGGCACCTCCCCGACCCGTGCGTCGACGCCGAGCCGTCGCAGGCCCGTCGCGATCAGATCGGCGAGCTCCTCGAAGCGCGTGTGGGTGCGAGCCGCTGGTCGCTGATCGGGGATCGTCCGTGACAGAGCGATCGTGCCCTCGTGGTAGACGGCCGCGCGCCCGCCGGCGACGCGCACGATGGGCTCGAAGCCCGTCGCCCGCGCCGCGCGCACCGCGTCGGCGAAGCCGGGGCTCGCGGCGTCGTGACGGCCGAAGGCGAGGATCCGCGGGGTGCGGTGGAGGCGCACCGTGGGCGGTAGCTCCCCGCTCGCGACGCGCTGCAGGATCGCCCGCGAGACCGCGGCGCCGAAGGCGGGGCGGTCGGAGAACGAGTCCCGAACGAGATCGAGTTGGCTGGGCTCAGCGGTCGTCACGCCGTCCGCGAAGCAACCACAGAACGAGCATCACCGCCGCGATGAGCTGCGCGCGAAGCAGCAGCCGCGTGAGATCGGTCGCGGGCTCCCAGCGGGCACCCTGGTCGTCGATCACGTACGCGCCAACGGGCCGCGCGCCGAGGCCGAAGCCGCTTCCGCCACCGCTCTGCTTGTGCTCGGGATCCTCACCGCCTCCTCCTCCGGCGCCGCCCCCGACGGCAGCGGCCGGGATCACCGTGACTCCGTTGCGCTCGAAGGGCTCGCCGTAGACCCGGCTCACCGTGATCGCGTCGCGCGCCCCGGCGATCGTCTGCTCGAAATCCATCGCTACCTCCCGTGCGTTGAGTTTATGAAGAGTTTGTTGCGAGTGTGACCGGAGTCACACATATAACGCGCCGAGCCTGGAAGCCTCTCGCGAACTGCGAGGCCCAAGGGGGCGTGGGCGGGCCTCGCCAAGCGATCCGGCGCCGAATGAGCGCGCCGAAACGGAGGTGTTCTTCCTTGCTCGCAAGACGGAGCCTGATCATCGTCGCCGTGGGAATTCTCTCGCTTGCCGTCGGCACGAGCGCTGCGGCGGCAGCCAGCGACGCGCTCACCCAGGAGCGGGAGCGGAAACAGCGGCTCGCGGCACTCGAAGGCCAGAGCGCCGGCGCCGGTGAGCGCGGTGAGCGCGAGCGTCCGCGACCCGAGTGGGCCTCCTCTACCGAGGCGAACACGATCGCCGGCGTGCCGCGCGACACGCTCGAGGCGATCGCCTCGTGCGAGTCGGGCGGAGACCCGCGTTCGGTCTCGTCCGACGGGACCTACCGCGGGAAGTACCAGTTCGATACCGGCACCTGGGCGTCGATGGGCGGAAGCGGCGACCCGGCCGCGGCGCCCGAGGCGGAGCAGGACTATCGCGCGGCGTTGCTGTACCAGCGCGCCGGGACGAGCCCGTGGCCGGTCTGCGGCTGATCTAGGCGGACTCATCGCCGAGCAGCGTGCGGGCGAACATCCGACGCTCATCGTCGAACAGGAAGCTCCAGTGGTGATCGCGTTCGAGCAGCGCTCGGCGCTTGGTCTCCAGCACCGCGTCGCGGGGCAGCCCCGCGACGCGCTCGGCGAGCGCGATCCCGGCCTCGACCACGTCTTCCGCGACCACCTCCCGAACGACACCGAGCCTCAGCGCGTCATCGGCGGCCAGCATCCGCCCCGTCAGGCACAGGTCCTGTGCGATGGCGGCCGGCAGCGCTGCGCGCGCGGCCGCGTAGCTCGGCGGTATGCCCCGCGGCAGCTCGGGAAAGCCGAAGCTGGCGCGCGACGAGGCGATCCGCAGATCGCACAGCAGCGCGAGCGCGAACCCGCCCGCGACGGCCGGGCCGTTCACCGCGGCGAGGACCGGGCGCGAGCAGCGGCCGACGGCTTCGAAGGCAATCGTGCTCGTCTCGACGAGTCGCCGCTTGTGCTCCCGGTCGCCGCCGAACTGGGTCACGTCCATTCCGGCGCAGAACGCGGGACCGGCGCCGGTCAGGGTCACGCAGCCGATCTCCTCGTCCTCGGACAGCCGCCCGAACGCGTCAGCCAGCTCGACCCGGAGCTCGATCGAGAGCGCGTTTCGTTTCTCCGGGCGCTGCAACGTCACCAGCGCGACAGCGCCACGCCGCTCGATCGAGAGCAGGCTCACGGCTGAGGGATGCTAGTGGGGCACCAGTGCTCCGCGATTGCCGACCGGGTGGGCTCTACGCGGCCCGGCGCCAGCGTCGCGGGCGAGCGGCCGCGGCGCGGGAGTCCTTCGGATTGCGCTCCAGCAGCCCCGGCATGAAGCGCCGGATCTGCTCCTCGAGACATCTGTCACACGAACACTCGGGATGCGTCAGACCGGTGTATGGACAGACCGCCTTTGACGGCTTCCCTATCGACACGGACGAGAGCCGAGATTAGGCTCCGCCCCGGCCGGAAAAGGCCGTCTGGGTGCCAAACTCCGGTACGTGAGCACGGACGGAACGAGCCCGCCGGGTGCGGGCGCCCCGCAGCGCAAGCCCCCGCGGGACGCGGTCGCGGAGGCGCGGGTACGCGCCCCGACGCGGGGCAACCGCCGCCTCGAGGGGCTGCTGGAGGCCGTCAACTCAGACCCACAGGTCGGCGCTTGGTGGTACATGGCGCAGGTCACCTCGGAGCGGCTCGAGATGTCCGACCATTCCTGGGTCCACGTCCAGATCGTGCTCAACGTGGCGCTGCGGCTGCTGCGCCTACTGGTCAGGGCTGGGGTGGAGCCGGCGATGGTCTCCGACCACGCGATGCGCGACCGCGACGCCGAGGTCGTGGTTGCGGCCGGGGCGCTCTTCCACGACGTCGGCCTGTCGATCCACCGCTCCGATCACGAGAACTACAGCCTGTTCCTCGCCGAGCGCAAGCTCGCGCAGCTGCTCGGCGATGTCTACGAGGAGCCGGAGCGAACGATCGTGGTCTCGGAGGCGCTGCACGCGATCATCGGCCATCGGCGCCGCGGCGATCCCTACACGCTCGAGGCCGGGGTGGTCCGCGTCGCCGACGCCCTCGACATGGCACAGGGCCGCTCCCGGATCCCGTTCGAGGCGGGGAGGATCGGAATCCACTCGCTGTCGGCGGCAGCCGTCGACGAGGTGGAGATCTCCGCCGGTGAGGAGCGCCCGATCCGGCTTCAGATCAAGCTCAACAACTCGGCCGGGATCTTCCAGGTGGACGACCTGCTGGCGACGAAGATCCGCGGCACCCCGCTCGAGCCGCACGTCGAGGTGATCGCTGAGGTCGAGGGCGAGACCGAGAAGCGCCTGCTCACCTCGTTCCGGCTGCCGGAAGGCTAGGAGTCACCGCACACCGCGCGCTTGACTCTTAGGCGCCGGCGCCCTTCCCGCCGCGGCCCTCGCCGGCCGCGAAGCGCGCCGCGCCGCGGATTCCGACCTCGATTGAGCTCCGGCCGAGCTCCGCCTCAAGCTCCAGCGCCCGGTCGAGCGGCAGGCCGAGCCCCTCGAGCGCGGCGCGCCGGTCGGAAAGCATCGTCTCCTGCGGGAAGGCGGCGAGTCCCTCGGCGAGCTCGAGAGCGCGGTCGAGGTGGCGTTCGGGACCCGTGAGCTCGTTGAGCAGGCCCCACTCGAGCGCCTCGGATGCCTCGACGATGCGACCCGTGAGGATCAGCTCGAGCGCCCTTCCCTGACCGACGATCCGGGGAAGGCGCTGGGTGCCCCCGTCGATCAGCGGCACTCCCCAGCGCCGCTCCGGATAGCCGAGCCGGGCGGTCTCGGTGGCGATCCGCAGGTCGCACCACAGCGCCAGCTCGAGGCCGCCGGCGAGGCACCAGCCGGAGATCGCCGCGATCGTCGGCTTCGAGGCGGCGAGCCGCGTGAACCCCATCGGGCCCTCCGGGCGCTCCGATACTGCGGAGATCTGGTCCGGGAGCTGCTCCGCGCCGACCTCCGCGATCGCCTTCAGGTCGGCGCCGGCGCAGAACGCCTCCGGGCCGGCGCCGGTGAGCACGAGGACGCGTGCTTCGTCGTCGCCCTCGAAGCTCCGGAAGCCCTCGAGCAGCAGCTCGGCGGTCTCCGCGTCGACGGCGTTGCGCCGCTCGCGGCGGTCGATCGTCAGCACCGCCGCGGCGCCGCTGCGCTCGTACCGGACCTTCGGCACTAGCGTCCGAGGCGCTCGAGGTCCTGGTGCAGGCGCTCCTTGCGATTCTCCAGCCTGATCTGGATCACCGACAGGACGATGACCAGGATGGCGAAGAACGCGATCACGCCGAACGCGAAGAACGTGACCACCTTGTCATCGGTGCGCCCGTAGAGCCCGACGCCGTCCGCCGCCATCGCCACCGGCGCGGCGAGAAGCGACGCCAGCCCAACGAAGGCGATACCCAACAGCAGCTTCGGAATTCGGGGCCGCGTCACTCGACGGACTCTAGCGTTGCTCGTTGCTGGTTGCTGGACTTACGAGCTACGAGCCGCGAGCCGCGAGCTACTGTCCCCTGCTCATGTCCGAGCTCGAGGCGCTACTGCTCGGGATCGTCCAGGGCCTGACCGAGTTCCTGCCGATCTCCTCCTCCGGCCACCTGATCCTCGTCCCCTGGCTGCAGGACTACACCTTCCTCGAGAACCACCCGTCATTCAACAAGACCTTCGACGTGGCGCTGCACGCCGGGACCCTGATCGCGGTCGTGCTGTACTTCCGCACCGAGCTGGTCGACGTGATCGCAGGCTTCGTGCGCAGCCTGCGCCGCCGCTCGATCGAGGGCCCCAGCGAGCGACTCGCGTGGCTGCTCGTGATCGGGACGATCCCGGCGGTGATCGCAGGCGGGCTGGGCGAGGACTGGATCGACGACAACCTCGGCGAGCCGTGGATGATCGCCATCCTGCTGATCGTCTTCGGCCTCGTTCTAGCGGCGGCGGACCGCTTCCCGCAGCGTCGCTCGCTCGACGGGGTCACGCTGCGCGACGGCGTGTACATCGGCCTCGCCCAGGTGCTCGCGCTCGCCCCCGGGGTGTCGCGCTCGGGGGTGACGATCTCGGCCGGCCGCTTCCTCAGCCTCGACCGCGACACCGCGGCGCGGGTCTCGTTCCTGCTCCTGACCCCCGTCACTGCGGGGGCGGTCGTGTACAAGGGCCTCGAGGCGATCAACGAGGGACTGCCGGAGGGCGTCGCCGGGCCGATGATCGTGGGGACTGTCGCCGCCGCCGTATCCGGCTACGCCGCGATCGCCGGCCTGCTCGCGATCGTTCGCCACCACAGCTACGACGGCTTCGTCGTCTACAGGATCTTGGTCGGGATCGGGGTGCTGATCCTGATCGCCACCGGGGTGCGCGAGGCGACCTTCTAGGTACGACCGGCCCGTGCCCGACCGACACACAGCGCGCGGATACTGGCTCGAGGAGGCCGGGGCGCCGTGCGCGCTGGGCGCGCTCGACGGCGACGCCGAAGCGGATGTCGTCGTGATCGGCGGCGGCTTCACCGGGCTGTGGACCGCGTGGTGGGTGCTCGAGTCGGATCCCGACGCCCGGGTCGTGCTGCTGGAAGCGGAGACGTGCGGCGCCGGCCCGACCGGCCGCAACGGCGGCTTCGTCAACGCGATGTCGTTCAGCCTCCCGTCCATGAGCCAGCGCTTCGGCGACGCCGGCGCGCTGGCCGTCGCCCGCGCGGCGCGCGAGGCCGTTCGCGGGGTGGGGCGGTGGTGCGAGGAGCAGGGAGTCGACGCCTGGTACCGGGCGGGAGGTTACCTCCAGGTCTCGTCGATGCCTGCTCACGACGGCGACTGGGACCAGGTGCTCGCGGCGTGGCGCCGGCACGGCGAGCCGGACGCGTGTGTACCGCTCGACCGCGAGCGCGTGGTGGCGCGGTGCGACTCACCTCTGTTCCGCGGCGGCGTGTTCTACCCGGACGCGGCGACCGTGCAGCCGGCGAGGCTGGCGCTCGGACTCCGCGCCCGGCTGCTCGAGCGTGGCGCCGCAATCCACGAGGACTCCCGCGTGCTGCGCCTCGAGGGCTCGCCAGCCGGGGTGCGAGCCGAGACCGAGCGGGGGCGAATCCGGGCCCGGACGGCGGTGCTCGCGGTGGGTCCCGCCGCATCCGGCATCCGGCCCCTGCGCCGCCGGCTGACCGTAACGTCGAGTCACATCGTGATCACCGAGCCGGTGCCGGATGTGCTCGCCCAGATCGGTTGGACCGGCGGCGAGTCGATCACGAACTCGAGGGCGCTGATCCACTACTTCCGGACGACCCCCGACGGGCGGATCGCGTTCGGGTGGGGTGGGGGACGCGTCGCGCCCGGCTCGCGGCTGCGCGGGCGCACCGAGGTCGACCCGTCGGTCGTGGCCGATGTCGAGTGCGAGCTGGTGCGGTTCTTCCCCGGCCTCGCGGGACGGCGAATCGAGCACGCATGGGGCGGGCCGATAGACGTCTCGCCGATCCACCTTCCCGTAGTCGGGACGCTAGGCGGCGACCGGGTCCACTACGCGCTCGGCTACACCGGCAACGGCGTCGGGCCGTCCCACATGGTCGGCCGCATCCTCGCCTCGCTGGCGCTCGATCGCCGCGACCGCTGGACCGCCCTGCCCCTGGTCGAGCCCCACCTCGTAGCGGTCCCCCCGGAGCCGCTCCGTTACGTTGGCGGGTCGATCGTACGACGCGCGCTGCTGCGCAAGGAGCGCCTGGAGCAGGACGGTCGGGTCGCCGACCCGCTCACCCGTGCCGTCGCCGGGCTGCCCGCGCGCCTCGGCATCCACATCGGCCGCTAGGCGCGCTAGTCGCTCAGCGCCACAACAAGCTCCCGGATCGCGCCCGGATACCGGTAGGTGATCCCTCCGTGCTTGCCGTCAAAGAGCTCCAGCGTGTGAGTGGCACCGATCTCGTCGAGCTCGGCGGCGAACGCCTGCGCGCCGAGGTCGAGGTACCACTCGTCGCTCTTACCCGCGTCCAGGTAGATGCGGCGCATCGAGCGAAGCTCGTCGGCGTGGCGCGGCGCCATGCGGACCGGGTCCAGCTCCAACCAGCGCTCCCACACGTCCTCGACCAGCCGGCCGGTCGCGACGTCGAACGGCAGCAGGGGCTTCCCCGGGCGCTCCGGGTCCGGCGTGTAGCAGGCGGCGCACGCGTACCACATGATCGGCTCGCCCAGCCGAGGGAGGTCGAAGTGGTCGGCGGCCTCGAGGCGCTCGAAGAAGACCTCGTAGGAGCCGTCGAAGTCATCGCGCAGGATGCGCGCCGACTCCCGAAAGCCCGGTATGTAGGAGACCTCGAACAGCGCGTCGCCCGCGTGCGAGGCGAGGGCCCCGAAGACCTCGGGGCGCATCATCGAGACCACCATCGCCCCGTAGCCGCCCGAGGACTTGCCCGCGATTCCGCGCCGGTCGCGATCGGCGGCGGTCGGGTAGCGCTCGTCGACGAACGGCACCACCTCGTCGCACAGGTAGGACTGGTACGGCCCGGTGGCGGTCGAGTCGATGAATTGCGAGCCTCCGTACGAGGTCCAGGCGTCGACGAAGACGACGATCGCGTCCGGGCACTCATCGCCGCCGAACAGCGCGTCCACGCGCTCGAACATGTTCGGCTCGAAGGGCTCGCGGCGCTCCCACATGTCGAGCTGGCCGGTGTAGCCCTGGATCACGTACACGCTCGGCAGCGGCCGCGGATGGTCGAGCTCGACGCCCGGTGGCCGGTACACATACAGCGGCCGCCGGGCCGGGTCGCCGAGGGGATTGCCGGCCAGCAGCTCCGACTCGACCACCAGCCGGTCGAGCGTGCCGGCGAGCGGGCGCGCCCAGGGGGCGCCCGGCGAGCCCTCCGCCTCGCTCAGCGCCACCGCGAGGTGAGGACCTTCGTGCGGGTGTAGAACTCGACCGCGTCGCGGCCGTTGGCGTGCAGGTCGCCCTCCATCGAGTCCTTCCAGCCTGCGAACGGGAACCAGGCGACCGGTGCCGGGACGCCGACGTTGACTCCCACCATGCCCGCCTCGACGCCGTAGCGGTACGCCCTCGCGGATGAGCCCGACGAGGTGAAGATCGCGGTGGCGTTGCCATAGCGCGAGCCGTTCACGAAGCCGAGCGCGTCGTCGATGTCCGCGGCGCGGACGAGTGCCAGCAGCGGGCCGAACAGCTCCTCGCGCGCCAGCTCGGACTCACGGTCCGCCGCCTCGACGATCGTGGGGCCCATCAGGGTGTCGGCGGGGCCCGAGGCGGCGCCGCGGCCGTCCAGCAGCACCTTCGCCCCCTTGTCCTCGGCGCGCCCCACCGCGTCGACGATGCGCTGCCTCGCCTCGGGCGCGACAAGCGGCGAGACGTCCGTCTCCGGGTCGACGCCGGGGCCGAGCGTGAGCTTCGCCGCCTCGGCGACCAGTGCCTCGCGAACCGCGTCCTGGCGCTCGGCGTCGCCGACCAGCACGGCCACCGAGCCCGCCAGGCAGCGCTGGCCCGCGTTGCCGAACGCGGAGCCCAGCATCGCGGGCACCGCCTCGGCGAGATCGGCGTCCGGCATCACGACCATCGAGTTCTTTGCCCCGCCGAGCGCCTGGGCGCGCTTGCCGGTGGCGGCGGCACGTTCGGCGACGTAGCGCGCGGTGGTCGCCTGGCCGACGAACGAGATCGCGTCGACCTCAGGATGGTCGAGGAGCCCGTTGACGGCGTCGTGGGCGCCGTGCACGAGGTTGGCGACCCCGGGTGGGATCCCCTCGATCGCGTCGATCAGCTCGAAGATGCGCACCGAGGGACGCGGGTCACGCTCCGAGGGTTTGAGCACGAACGTGTTCCCGCACGCGATCGCGAAGGGGAGGAACCACAGCGGGATCATGCAGGGGAAGTTGAACGGGGTGATGCCGGCCACGACGCCGACGGGCTGGCGGACGAGCTCGACGTCGACGCCGGAGGCGACCCCCTCGAGGTTCTCCCCCTTGAGCAGGTGGGGAATCGCGCACGCGGCCTCGGCGGACTCGATTCCCCGCAGGACCTCGCCGCGGGCATCGTCGATCGTCTTGCCCATGTCGGCCGTGACGAGCTGCGCCAGCTCCTCGCGGTGCTCCCACAGCGCCTCGCGCAGGGCCATTACGGCGCGGGCCCGCCGCTGCGGCGCGACCGCGCGCCACTCCGTCTGTGCCTCACGGGCGGCGCCCACGGCCAGGTCCACGTCCTGCGCACCGGACAGCGGCACCCGCGCCGCCACCTCCCCCGTCGCCGGGTCGATGTCGTCGAGGGCATCGCCTGACGCTGAGGCGACCCACGCGCCGTTGACGTAGTTGTCGAGCGTCGCGACTGCTGTCGTCTCCATGGTGCTCATTCGGGATGCTCACCTCCGGCGTACTCCGAGTATGGATACCACCATTCCTTGGGCGCGATCTCCGTCTCGACGTGGACGTGCTTGGTCTCCTGGAACGCTTCGAGCCCCTCCCGCCCGAGCTCGCGTCCCAGCCCCGACTGCTTGAAGCCGCCGAACGGGCCGGCGTCGTTGTCGGTCAGCGGGTCGTTGAACCACACCGTCCCGGCCTTGATCTCGCGCATGCACCGCACCATCGTCTTCAGGTCTCCCGTGTAGATGTTGGCACCGAGCCCGAAGCGGGTGGAGTTGGCGAGCTCGATCGCCTCGTCGAGGCTTGCCACGCGGACGATCGGGGCGACCGGGCCGAACGTCTCCTCGCGCAGCAGGTCGGTCTGCGCCGGCGCGCCGGTGATCACGGTGGGAGAGAAGAAGTGGCCACGCTGCTGGCCGCCGTTGTCAGCCGCCGACGGCCACCTCGGCGCCGGCGGCGACCGCCGCCTCGACCTGGTCGCGCGACCTTCTGGCGCTGAGGGGCCGAGACCATCGGACCGATGTCGGTCGCTGGGATCGCTCGGGTCGCCGACCACGAGCCCGCCCGTGTAGTCGACGATCGACTGCAGGTAGTCCTCGTAGACGTCGTCCATCACGTAGAAGCGCTCCGCCGAGGTGCAGACCTGGCCGGCGTTGAGGAAGGCCGCCCACGCGCCGCCCTTCGCCGCGACGTCGATCCGGTCGGCGACGTCGGAGCAGACGATGAACGGGTCCTTGCCGCCCATCTCCAGGTTGACCCGCGCGATCCGCTCCGCGCACGCTGCGGCGATCCGCTTCCCGGTCTCGACCGAGCCGGTGAACGCGACGCCGTCGATACGCTCGTCGGCGACTATCGCCGCGCCGACGTCGCCGCCGCCCGG
The DNA here is from genome assembly GCA_963754225.1 of uncultured Thermoleophilia bacterium. Lineage (GTDB taxonomy): Bacteria > Actinomycetota > Thermoleophilia > Solirubrobacterales > 70-9 > DASPWW01. The sequence goes on along the minus strand of CAVWEV010000013.1, from coordinate 133,035 downwards.
CCAGGATGTTGATCGCGCCGTCCGGCAGGTGCTCGAAGCAGGAGGCCAGCATCAGCGTGGAGAGCGGGGTCAGCTCCGAGGGCTTGCAGACCACGGTGTTGCCGGTGGCGAGCGCGGGCGCCAGCTTCCACGACAGCAGCAGCAGCGGGTAGTTCCACGGCACGATGCAGCCGAACGTGCCGACCGGCTCCTTGACCACCATCGACAGCTGCGTCGACTCGATCGACGGGATCACCCGCCCCGCCGAGTCGCGCCCGATCTCCGCGTAGTAGTCGAACGCGGCGGCGGTCCACCCGATCTCGTCCGAGTTCTCGATCAGCGGCTTGCCGCCCTCCGCGGTCATCGCCCGGGCGAGCTCGTCGCCGTGGGCGCGCAGCCGGTTCGCCACCTCGTGCAGCGCCTCGCCGCGCTCGACGGCGGGCGTGGCCGCCCACTCGCGCCTCGCCTCGGCGGCGGCGGCGATCGCGGCGTCGATCTGCTCCTCGCTCGGGGTGGCGACCGTGGCCACGGTCTCCTCGGTGAAGGGGTTCTCCACCTCGAGCGGCTCCCCGTTCCCGGCGACCTGCTCTCCCGCGATCAGCAGCCTCGTCTCCATCTCGGCCACGCTCCGATCCTACCGGCGGGTCGCGGGATACTGCGTGAACCCGAGCTACGCCGTCGAGCCGGGCGCCCGCCGGACGCCTACTTGGTCGAGGCCGCTGACGAACAGCTCCCGGCCGACTTGGGCCCGCGCACATCAGTCCGCGCGGCTACTTCCGCTGCGTGATGGCCAGGGCGTTCTTGTGTGGATCGATGATCCAGGCCACCAGCGCGAAGCCGAGGTCGACGACTCCGTCGACCGTCTTCAGTCCCGGCGTGTCGTACTCCTGGATCTCGACGCCGCGAGCCTGCAGCTCGGCGATCTCCGCAGCCAGGTCGTCAACCCGCCAGCCGGCCTGGGTTTGCTCGTCGGCCGTGCCCGTGGTGCTCTTGGTGACGCCCAGCTGGCTGTCCCCTCCGCACTTGTAGGTGATCTCCTCCTCGCTCTCGTTCAGGATCTCGAGGCCGAGCTTGCCGGCGTAGAACTCCTTCGAGGTCTCGAGATCGGTGGCCAGCAGGACGACGTCGATTGGATGCTCTCCCAGCACGCGGTCTCCTTTTCGCGTTTGACGGCCCTCGTCTGAGCCTCTGCGACGAGCATAGCTTTCCGGAAATGAGAGACTTTCAGGCGATGAGCGAGGAATGGCGAGTCGAGGTCGAGCTCGGCGACGAGCAGCACCCCCTCACACTGGGCGAGCGGCTGCGCTCGCTCGATCTCGACGACGAGGCCCGCAAGCAGCTCGGCGAGCGAGTGATCGCGAGCCGCGACGGCAACAACATGTTCCTCTATGCGCGATCGGAGCAGGAGGCAAGGGAGGCCGAGCGGATAGCGCGCGAGATCGTCTCGGCCGAGGGTCTGACCGCCGAGACCTCGATCACCCGATGGCATCCGGTCGAGGAAGCATGGAAGGACGCCTCGGCGCCCCTCCCGGCAAGCGAGCGCGATACGGAGGCGGAGGAGCAGCGCCACGAGGCCGAGGCGGAGCGCACGGCGGAGGCCGGAGGCGAGTACGACTGGGAGGTGCGGGTGGATCTCCCCGGCGTCGGGGAGACGCAGAAGCTTGCCGAGCGGCTGGCCGATGAGGACCTGCCGGTGAGGCGGCGCTGGAGGCACGTGCTGGTCGGGGCGGCCACGGAGGAGCAGGCCGCCGAGCTCGGAAAGCGGCTCGAGGCGGAGGCCCCCGAGGGCAGCGAGGTCCACGTCGAGCCGAGCGGTGGAGTCCCGCACCCGGTGTTCGTCTTCATCGAGGCACACAAGCCCGGGATCGCCCGGGACCTCGGGCTCTAGGCGATCAGCTGAGGCGCTCCTTCAGCCACAGGGCGTTGTCGACCGCGTGGCCCTCCCAGTCGTTGTTGAAGTAGGCGAACACCTCGACCTTCGAGCGCCAGCCGGCGATCCTCCGCTTCCAGGTCTCCAGCTCGAGCTCCGAGTAGCGTCCCCTGCGACCTCGCCTGCCGTAGTGGAAGCGCACGAATGTCCAGTCCGCGGTCAGCTCGTGGGTCTGGAACGGCCGCTCGGGATGGTCGCCGATCACGAGCGCCGCGCGGTGGCGCCGCAGGATCTCGTACACGTCGTGCGTGAACCAGCTCTCGTGCCTGAACTCCAGGGCGTGCCGGCCACGGGGGAGCTTGCGGAGCCCCCGCTCGAGCCGCTCGTCGTCGCGCTGGAAGCTGTCGGGGAACTGCCACAGGGTCGGGCCGAGCTTGCGCGCCTTGCGCAGCGCCTCGAGCGGCTCGTAGAAGCGGCCGGCCCCCCGCTCGATCTCGGCGAGCCGCTTGATGTGCGTGAGATAGCGGCTCGCCTTGCACGTGAACAGGAAGCCCGGGGGCGTCTGCTCCGCCCATCCCGCGACCGCCTTCGGCGACGCGAGCCGATAGAAGGTGCTGTTCACCTCGACGGTGTCGAACACCTCCGCGTAGCGCTCCAGCCACCGCCGCTGCGCAAGCCCCTCCGGGTAGAGGCGCCCCCGCCAGTCCTTGTACTGCCACCCTGAGCAGCCGATCCGGACGGCCTTCACGGCTCTCCCTACCGCCGTGCCGGGGCAGCCGCTAGGCGCGACCCTGAGCCGGGGCCAGCGCCAGGGAGACTCGAGCTCCTGCTCGGGGCGCATCGCGGCCATGCGCTCGGCGCGGCGCTGCTGCCAGATGGTGAACAGCATCGCCACCACGGTGACTCCGAACAGCATCGTCGCGATCACGTTGACCTCGACCGGGATCCCGCGCTGCGAGGCGCCGAAGATGTACAGCGGGAACGTGACCGTGGTCCCTGAGTTGAAGTTCGAGATCACGAAGTCGTCGATCGACAGCGCGAATGCGAGCAACGCGGCGGCGGCGATCCCCGGCGCGAGCAGCGGCAGGGTGACGGTTCGGAAGGTCGTGAAGGCGTCGGCGCCGAGGTCTCGGGCGGCCTCCTCGAGGCTGCGATCGAAGCCGATCAGCCGCGAGCGCACGACCACGACGACGAAGCTGATCGAGAACATCACGTGCGCAATGAACAACGTACTGAACCCGGGGCTGACCCCGTAGAGCAGGAACATCGACAGCAGCGCCGCGCCGATCACGACCTCCGGGGTCGCCATCGGGATCACGATCAGGAAGTTGCTCGCCCGCCGGCCGTAGAACTGGTAGCGCACGAGTGCCATCGCCATCAGCGTCCCGATCGCGGTCGAGACGATCGTCGAAAGCGCGGCGAGCTTCAGGCTGAGGACCATCGCGTCGTTGAGCTCGGTGATCGCGAACGGGTCGGACCAATGGTCGAGCGTGAAGCCCTCCCAGGTGAAGTTGAACTTGCCGAGGGGGTTGTTGAACGAGAACGCGATGATCACCGCGATCGGGATCAGCATGTAGGCGATCGCGAGCACGCCGTAGATCGAGATCGCGTTGTGGCGCAGCCAATTCCAGGCGCGGCTCATGTCCGGCGCGCCTCCTCGCCCATCAGCGCCTCCGAGCCGGCGAAGCGGATGTAGATGACGACCGCCGCCAGGATCAGCGCCATCAGAACGAAGGAAAGCGCCGCCGCCGAGGGATAGTCGAGGATCACCAGGTAGCGGCTCTGGATCACGTTCCCGATCATCGCCTGGTTCTGGCTGCCCAGGAAGTCGGCGTTGATGTAGTCGCCTACAGCGGGGATGAAGGTGAGCAGCACGCCGGCGACGATTCCCGGTGCCGAGATCGGAAGGGTCACCCGCCAGAACGCTGATCGGGCTGACGCGTACAGATCCTTCGCGGCCTCGATCAAGCTCTCGTCGATCCGCTCCAAGCTGGCGTAGATCGGCAGGATCATGAACGGGAGGAAGTTGTACGTCAGTCCCGCGATCACCGACCCGGGCGTGTCCAGCAGGCGACCGTCGTTGGCGATCAGGCCCAGCGTCTTCATCGTGTCGACGACGACCCCCGTGTCGTTGAGGATCGTCTGCCAGGCGAGTGTGCGGATCAGGTAGGTGGTGAAGAACGGGGCGATGACCGCGAACAGCAGCGCGTTCTTGAACCTCCCGGAGCGGAAGGCGATCATGTAGGCGAGCGGGTATCCGATCGCGAGCGCCAGAACCGTCGCCACCCCGCCGTAGTAGAACGAGCGCAGGAACTGGGTGTTGTAATTCGACAGCGCGTCGGTGAAGTTCGAGAACTGCCACGTGAACTGGAAGTCCCCCCCGGTCACCGTTCCCTGCTCCAGCGAGAGCCGTCCCATGAAGTACATGGGCACGACGAAGAACAGGATCAGCCAGATCAGCCCCGGCCCGAGCAGGAAGTAGGGGACGAGGCGGCGACGAATCACGGTCAAGGGGCGCTACTCCTCATGACTCCGGTCCGTCGCCGCCAAGCTTCCTCGGCCCGCCGCATTCTCAGCCGGTGATCACCGACTGGTACTCCTCCGTCACCTTGTCCTCGAACGAGGAATCGGGCACCGCCTGCGGCGTGCAGTCGGCGGTGAACTGCTCGTCGGGGAAGATCAGCTGGTTGTTGGCCAGCTTTGGATCCTGCTTCGCCAGGATCTCCTTGGTGCCTTCCACCGGCGTGACGTAGTTCACGTACTCCGCGATCTGGGCCTGGTTCTTGGGGTCGTAGACATAGTTCATGAACGCCTGCGCCGTGCCCGGGTTCGGCGCCCCGACCGGGATCACCATGTTGTCCGACCACAGGTTGCAGCCCTCGGCCGGGCGGATCCACTTGATGTTCGGGTTGTCGGCCTGGAGCTGGATCGCGTCACCGGACCACCCGACCGCCGCCACCAGGTCGCCCTTGACGAGCGGCCCGGCGTACGCGTTGCCGGTGAAGTCGCGGATCTGTCCCGAGTTGGCGGCCTCGTCGATCTGGTCGATCGCCTTCATCCACTCCTCCTCCGTGGCGTTGGCGGGATCGACCCCGTCCATCTTCAGGACGAGCGTCACGTCGTCGTACATGTCGCCGAGGAACGTCACCTTGCCCTTGTACTTGGGATCGAACAGGTCCTCGATCGAGTCGATCTCGGGGGCCAGGTCGGTGTTGATGATGATGCCCGTGAACCCGCTCTGCCACGGCACCGAGAAGTCGCGGTTGGGATCGAAGTCCGGGCTCTCCAGGCTGGGAAGCAGGTTCTTCTCGACGTTCGGGAGCGCCGACTTGTCGACGTTCTGCAGGTAGCCGAGGTCGTGCATGATCTTGACCATGTAGTCGGTGACGACGAACATCGATCGGCCCCCGGACTCTCCGTTCTTCAGCTGCGGTTGAAGCTTGCCGAAGAATTCGAAGTTGTCGTTGATGTCCTCGATGTACTTGGTGTTGGCGCCGACCTTCTGGTCGAAGTCGGACACCGTCTGCTTGTCGATGTACAGCGGCCAGTTGGAGATCGTCCAATCGCCGCCGATCGGCTCCGCCGCGGCGGTCTGGGTCTCCTCGTCGCTCGCGCCGCTCTCGAGCCCACCGTCGTCACCCCCGCAGGCAGCGACGCCGAGCGTGGCGCCAAGCGCCAGCACGGCGAGCACAAACAGTCTCAGCTTCCTCATCTCAGGTCTCTCCTTGGCTTGTCGCGGTCGCTTGGGTTTCCAGTCCCCGTGCCACGGTCGCCGCCTCACCCTCCTCTTCGGGTGGCGGCGCAGCCGACTCACGGACGAGGTGAATGTGCTCGGGGGCCCAGCTGAGTCGAACGCTGGCGCCACCGCCCGGCAGCCGCTGGCGCTCGGACTCGTCGGCGTTGGGCACCAGGACTGTCATCGGTACGTCTCCGCGCAGTCGCACGACGATCTGGGTCGTGGTTCCGAGGTAGACGGATGCATCGACCACACCCTCGACGCTCGGCTGCCCGTCGGGCTGCGGCTCGTCGGCGCGGCTGATGCGAAGCTTCTCCGGCCTGACGACCGCGTGGCAGCGCTCGCCGGTTCGCAGGCCGTTGGCCCGAGCCTCGACGTCGACACCGCCCTCCAGCCTGACCTTCGTGCGGTCCCCGCTCACGGACTGCACGGTCCCCGGCATCAGGTTGGAGACGCCGATGAACCCGGCGACGAAGGTCGTCTCGGGACGCTCGTAGACGTCCTCGGGGACGCCCACCTGCTCGATCAGGCCACGGTTCATCACCGCTATCCGGTCCGACATCGTCAGTGCCTCTTCCTGATCGTGGGTCACGTACACGAACGTGATCCCGACGTCGCGCTGGATCCGCTTCAGCTCGATCTGCAGGCCCTTGCGAAGCTTGAGGTCGAGCGCGCCGAGCGGCTCGTCGAGCAACAACACCTTCGGAAGGTTGACCAGCGCCCTGGCGAGGGCGACCCGCTGCTGCTGGCCGCCCGAAAGCTGCGCCGGGCGGCGGTTGATCTCCCCCGCGAGCCCGACCCGCTCGAGCTCCGCCGAGACCCGCCGCGAGATCTCCTGCTTCGGCACCCTCTTGCGCCGCAGGCCGAAGGCCACGTTGTCGCCCACGCTGAGGTGCGGGAACAGCGCGTAGGTCTGAAACACCGTGTTGGTGGGCCTGCGGTGGGCGGGGAGTCCGGCGACGTCGGCGCCGTCGATTCGCACGCGGCCGGCGGTCGGCTCCTCGAAGCCGGCGACGATGCGCAGCGTGGTGGTCTTGCCGCACCCGCTCGGGCCGAGCATGGTGAAGAACTCGCCGGGGAGGATCGCCAGGTCCATGCGCTCGACCGCGACCACGTCGTCGAAGTGCTTGCTCACGCTCTCGAGCTGGACGGTCGGATGACCGTTCTCCCCGGCGATGCCGGGATGATCCGCTGCCGTGCTGTCCTCCTCAGCCATTTTCGCGCTCCCCGAGCGTCGGCCGCATTCGACGGCGCGGCGTCCGCGATTGCAAACTATGTCCGCGGCGGCGAGTTTGCAAGGGGCGGATGTCCCAAAACCTGCCGCCGCACTTGTCCGGATGGTACAAGGAAGTAAGGTGTGCTTGAACTGAATCCCCGTTGTGTGCGGGGAGGGCTCCCGATACCGTTGTGCAAAGCGGTAAGACGAGGAGTGAGGAGGAACCAGATGGCCACCACCCGAGCTCGACCGGCGGCGGCGGAGCGCGACTCCAGCCTCCAGGAGCTTGCGAAGCGGCACCTGTGGATGCACTTCACCCGCATGGGTGCGTACGCGGACGCCGACGTCCCGATCATCACCCGCGGCGAAGGGGCATACGTATTCGACGAGCACGGGAAGCGCTATCTCGATGGCCTCTCGGCGCTGTTCTGCGTCAACGCGGGACACGGTCGCGCGGAGCTGGGAGACGCCGCCGCGGCTCAGGTTCGCGAGCTCGACTTCTACATCTCGTGGAGCTACGCGCACCCCCGCGCGATCGAGCTCGCAACGCGGCTCGCCGGGCTCGCACCGGGCGATCTGAATCGTGTCTTCTTCACCTCGGGCGGCTCGGAGGCCGTCGAGTCGGCCGTCAAGCTCGCCCGCGCTTACCACCTGCAGACGGGAAACCCGCGCAAGACGAAGTTCATCACCCGGGAGGTCGCCTATCACGGCACGACCCTCGGAGCACTTTCGGCGACGGGCATCACGCAGCTCCGCACCCCCTTCGAGCCGCTCGTGCCCGGTGGCGTCCACGTCCCGAACACGAACAGCTACCGCTGGCCGGAGGAGCGCGACCAGCTGTGGGCGGCCGACGCGATCGAGGAGAAGATCCTGTTCGAGGACCCCGACACGGTGGCGGCGGTGATCCTCGAGCCGCTCCAGAATGCTGGCGGAAGCATCCCGCCGCAGGAGGGCTACTTCCAGCGCGTGCGGGAGATCTGCGATCGCCACAACGTGCTGCTGGTCTCGGACGAGGTGATCTGCGCCTTCGGCCGCCTCGGCCACTACTTCGGCTGCGAGCGCTACGGCTACCAGCCCGACATCGTCACGATGGCCAAGGCCCTCACCTCGGCGTACGTGCCGATGGGCGGGATGATCGTCTCGGACCGCGTCTACGAGCCGTTCGCCGAGGGCAAGAACATGTTCGTCCACGGCTTCACCTTCGGCGGGCATCCCGTGGCGGCGGCCGTCGCGATGGCGAACCTCGACGTGTTCGAGCGCGAGGACCTGTGCGGCCACGTTCGGGAGCACGAGGGTGAGTTCAGGCGGATGCTCGAGGGGCTCGAGGACATCCCGATCGTCGGCCACGTGCGCGGCGACGGCTACTTCCACTCGATCGAGCTCGTCAAGGACAAGGCGACGAAGGAGACCTTCAGCGACGAGGAGTCCGAGAGCCTCCTGCGCGGGTTCCTGTCCGGGGAGCTCTACAGGCGCGGGCTGATCTGCCGCGCGGACGACCGCGGCGACCCCGTGATCCAGCTCGCCCCGCCGCTGATCTGCGGTACGGAGCAATTCGAGGAGATGGAGTCGGTGTTGCGGCCCGTTCTCACCGAGGCGTCGGAGCGAGCCAACCTCGCTTAGAGGGGGCCTATGCTCACGGTTGAGAGTCTTCTCGGGGAGCTGGACCTGAAGCTTGCCGTCGGGAAGGCCGAGGGGGAGCGCCCGATCCGCTGGGTCCACATCTCGGAGATCGAGGACCCGACGCCGTGGCTGAACGGCGGCGAGCTGCTGCTCACCACCGGAATCCAGCTCGACTCCGCGGCCCGACAGCGCGCCTTCGTCCGCCTGCTCGCGGGTCACGGGCTCGCCGGGATGGGCCTCGGCACCGGGTTCGACCACAAGCGGCTCCCGAAGGCGCTGGTCGCGGAGGCCAAGCAGCTCAAGTTCCCCCTCTTCGAGGTCCCGTACGAGATGCCGTTCATCGCGATCACCGAGAAGGCGTTCACGCGCCTGGTCAACGACCAGTACGACGTGCTCACCCGCGGCACGGAGCTGAACGAGCGGCTGGAGCGGCTCGTGATCGAGGAGCGAGGTCTGCCCGAGGTCCTCGGCTCGGTGGCCGAGGCGATCGGGGGCTCGGCGCTCGTGCTCGACGGGCGAGGTCAGGTGATCGCCCGCTCCCGCCGCAGCGGGATGCCGCGCGGCACGCTGACCAAGCTCGGGAAGGAGGTCGCCGAGCGAGCCACGGAGCGGCGCGCGGGGCCGTTCGTGCCGGAGCACCCCGAGCTCGGCGAGCGGGCGCTCGCGCTGCCGGTTCCGGCGCGCGGCCAGGGCCTCCCGCGCGCCTGGCTGGTCGTGGTCCGCGAGTCGGGAGCGCTGGGCGAGTTCGAGCGGCTGTGCGCGCGCCAGGCGGCGATCGTCGTGGCGCTCGAGCTGATGCGCGAGCGCACGGTCCGCGAGACCGAGCGCCGGCTGGCCGGCGACGTCCTCGCCGAGGCCCTCACGGGGCGGCTCGAGCCGGACGAGATCCGCGGTCGCCTGCGTCCCTTCGGCATCGGCGACCGAGGCCGCGGTGCTCGTCTTCGCAGCTCGACGATCCCGCGGCGGCCGAGGCAGGCCCTCGAGGCCGCGCTTGCGGATGCCGGCGATCGGCGGGCCTGGTCGCGGCGGCCCGGACGCCGCGCGGGCCGCTGCTGTGCGCGGTGGTCGACGCGGGTGCCGGTGATCCGATCGAGCTCGGCGGGCCGGGCGCAGGACGGCGCTCGCGGCCGACGCACGGCCCGGTGCGCGCCGCCGCCAGCCGCAGCGCGCCGGTCGAGTCGCTGCGGCGGGCGCTTCCACGAGGCGCGCTGCGCGCTCGAGGCGACGTCGCTCGCCGACGGCGACGCGCCCGAGGTCGCCTCGCATCGCGACCTCGGCGCGTTCACCCTGCTGCTCGCGCTGCAGGACGAGGAGGCGCTGCGCTCCTACAGCGACAGCCTGCTGGCCCCGATCGAGGACGCGACGGCGAGTACGGCGGCGAGCTGCTGCGCTCGCTCGAGGCGTACATCGAGCAGCAACGGCCAGTGGGAGCGCGCCGCGCGCGAGCTGTACTGCCACCGGCACACGCTGCGCTACCGGATCCGCCGGGTCGAGGAGCTGACCGGGCCGCGACCTCGGCCGCGCCCACGACCGGATCGAGCTGTGGCTCGCGCTGCGGGCCCGGGAGCTGGTCCGATGAGAGTCGCCGTTCTCGGAGCAGGCGGGACGATCGGGCCGGCGATCGTCGCGCGACCTCGCGGGTCTCGGATGAGGTCTCCGAGCTCCTGCTGCTCGACCTCGATCGCGAGCGTGCGGAGGCGGTCGCGGCGGAGCACGGCGGCGGCAAGGCCCGCGGCGGCCGCCGCGGACGCCAGCGACCCGGCCGACCTCGCGGACGCGATTCGCGGACTGCGACGTGCTCGTCAACTCGGCCAGCTACCGGTTCAACCTGAGGCGATGCGCGGCCTGCCTCGAGGCGGGCTGCCACTACCTCGACCTCGGCGGCCTGTACTGGGTCGACCGGCGCAGCAGCTCGAGCCTCGCGCCGCGGCACGACCGCTTCGAGCGAGGCCGGCCTGCTCGCCGTGCTCGGCATCGGCTCCGCGCCCGGGCAAGACGAACCTGATGGCGCGTTCGGCGCCAAGCGCGAGCTGGGCGAGCGTCGATTCGATGGATGTGTCGGCCGGCGGGCCGCGACCTCGACCCGCCGCCAGGCTTCAGCGTTCCGTACGCGCTGCGCACCCTGATCGACGAGCTGACCCTGCGGCCGGTCGTGATCCGCGACGGCGAGGCCGCGGAGATCGAGCCGCTGAGCGACGGCGGCGACGGTGGACTTCGGCGAGCCGATCGGCGAGGCTGAGACGATCTACACGCTGCACTCCGAGATGCTCACCTTCGGCGACAGCTTCGGCTGCCGCGAGTGCCAGCTTCCGGCTCTCGCTCGCCCCGGAGCTGCTCGACCGACTGCGCGAGCTCGCCGACGCGCCCCGACGAGGAGATCGAGCGCGCGGCCGCCGAGGCCGTTGCCGCCGTCGGCCGACACGGTGTCGGTGCACCTCGTCGAGGCGAGCGACGGGGAGCGCTCGATGCGCGTCCGCTCGGTGACCGACCGCATCGAGGCGCTGGGGCTCGGGCGGCGGCATCGATCTCGACCGCGGCGCCGGCGGCGGCGGCCGTGCGGCTGCTGGCCCGGGGCCAGATCGCCGCACGGGGTGTCGCTCCCCCGGAGCGCTGCATCGACCCCGACGACCTGTTCGCCGAGCTCGAGCAACGAGGATCGAGCTTCGATGTTCAAGGTCACTGAGGAGGCGCCGGACGTGAAGGTAGGAGTCGCCACCGAGATCAAGGACGACGAGTACCGCGTCGCGCTGACGCCCGCCGGGCGCCCGCGAGCTGGCCGAGCACGGCCACGAGGTGCTCGTCCAGGCCGGGGCCGGGGAGGGGAGCGCGATCTCCGACGCCGAGTACGAGGCCCAGGGCGCGCGGATCGCCCCCGACGCCGCGGCGGTGTTCGCCGAGGCCGACCTGGTCCTGAAGGTCAAGGAGCCGCAGCCGCGAGGAGGTCGAGCTGCTGCGAGCCCGAGCAGACGCTGTTCACCTACCTCCACCTCGCGCCGCTACCCGGCCTGACCGAGGCGCTGCGCGAGTCGGGCGCCACCTGCATCGCCTACGAGACCGTCGAGGACGAGCACGGGCCGGCTGCCGCTGCTCGCGCCGATGAGCGAGATCGCCGGCAAGCTCGCGACCCAGGCCGGCGCCTTCTTCCTCGAGAAGCCGCTCGGCGGGCGCGGCATCCTGCTCGGCGGCGTCCCGGGCGTGGCGCCCGCCAACGTGATGATCATCGGCGGCGGGCGCCGTCGGCATGAACGCGGCGTTCATCGCGATCGGGCATGGAGGCCGACGTGTTCGTCTTCGACGTCAACATCGACCGCCTGCGGGAGATCGACGTCGCCTTCGGCGGGCAGTGCTCGACCGTGTACTCCTCGACCCTCGCGGTCGAGGAGATGCTGCCGCGGGCCGACCTCGTGATCGGGGCGGTGCTCGTCCACGGCGCGCGCGCTCCGCACGTCGTCCGGCGCGACCAGCTCGCGCTGATGCAGCGCCACGCCGTCCTGGTGGACGTGGCGATCGACCAGGGCGGCTGCTTCGAGACCTCCAGGCCGACCACCCATCACGACCCCACCTTCGAGGTCGACGGCGTGATCCACTACTGCGTCGCGAACATGCCCGGCGCGGTGCCGATCACCTCGACCTACGCGCTCACCAACGCGACGCTGCCCGTACGTGCTGGCGCTCGCCGACCACGGTGTCGCCGAGGCGGTCAGGCGCGACCCGGGACTGCGGCTGGGGGTCAACGTCGCCGCAGGACAGGGTCACCCACCCGGCGGTCGCCGAGAGCGTCGAGGTGGAATACACGCCGCCGGAGCAGGTGCTCGATGGCGCCGGGCCGTCGCGGACGCAGAAGACGGAAGCTGCATGACTGCTAACTGAAAACGAAAGGACACGAGATGGCGACTGCAACCAAGACGAAGCTTCAGAACTTCATCGACGGCGAGTTCGTCGACCCGGCCGAGGGAGCGACCGAGGAGGTGGTCAACCCGGCCACCGGCGAAGGGATCGCCGAGGCGCCGCTGTCGACCAAGGAGGACGTCGATCGCGCGGTGGCCGCCGCTCGCAAGGCGTTCGACGGCTGGTCGACGGCCACCCCCGCCGATCGCTCGACCGCACTGCTCAAGCTCGCCGACGCGATCGAGGAGCACGCCGAGGAGCTCGCCGACCTCGAGTCGGCCGACGCCGGCAAGCCGCGCAACGCCTTCCTCGAGGACGAGATCCCGGCCTGCGGCGACCAGCTGCGCTACTTCGCCGGCGCGGCGCGCAACCTCGAGGGCAAGGCGGCAGGCGAGTACCTCGAGGGACACACCTCGATGGTCCGACGCGAGGCGGTCGGCGTCGTCGGCCAGATCACGCCGTGGAACTACCCGCTGATGATGGCGATCTGGAAGATCGGCCCCGCGTTCGCGGCCGGCATGCACGTCGGTGCTGAAGCCCGCGGAGAACACGCCGATCTCGACCTTCAAGCTCGCCGAGCTGGCGGCCGACATCCTGCCGCCGGGCGTGCTCAACGTGATCGGCGGCCACGGTGAGCCGGCGGGCTCGTCGCTCGTCACCCACCCCGACGTCGACATGGTCTCGCTGACCGGCTCGCCCGACACCGGCAAGTGGATCGCCAAGGCGGCGGCCGACACGCTGAAGCGCGTCCACCTCGAGCTCGGCGGCAAGGCGCCGGTGATCGTGTTCGACGACGTCGAGCTCGAGACCGCGATGGAGACGATCGCGGCGACGGGCCTGCTACAACGCCGGCCAGGACTGCACCGCGGCGACCCGGGTGCTCGCCGGCAAGGGCGTCTACGACGACGTCGTCTCGGGCCTCGCCGATCAGGCGAAGGGCTACACGATGGGCGACACGCTCGACCCGGACACGACGCTCGGGCCCGTGATCTCGGCGCGCCAGCACGAGCGTGTCTCGGGGTTCGTCGATCGCAAGCCCGATCACGCCGAGGTCGCGACCGGCGGCCGGGTGCCCGACCTGCCGGGGTTCTTCTACGAGCCCACGGTGGTCGCGAACCTCGAAGCAGGACGACGAGATGATCCAGAACGAGATCTTCGGTCCTGTGATGACCGTGCAGCAGTTCGACGACGAGGCGAAGGCGATCGAGTGGGCGAACGGGACCCGGTACGGGCTCGCCTCATCGGTGTGGACCCGGGACGTCGGCCGCGCGATGCGGGTCGCCAACGCCCTGCGATTCGGCTGCGTATGGGTCAACGACCACATCCCGATCGTCGCCGAGATGCCGCACGGCGGCTACAAGCAGTCCGGCTACGGCAAGGACCTGTCGATGTACTCGGTCGAGGACTACACCAACGTCAAGCACGTGATGGTGAACCTGGACTGAGCTCGGCCACATCGAGCCGACACAGGGACGGCGGTCGCCTCGGCGGCCGCCGTCCCTCTTCTTAGCGACGGTTGCGGAGTTCAGCCCAGCTCGCGAGGCCTGAGGGCCGGTCGCCGGCCTTGATGGCGGCCTCGCACCGAGATCACGGCCACGCCGGCCAGCACGGCGGCCAGCGCTCCGATGCCGGCGCCGATGCCGGCGGCGCCCCAGTCGAAGCCGTCCGCCTCGGCGGTCGGCTGCGGGTCGAGATCGGCCACGACCGGCACGGCCGTGGAGCCGTCTCGGCGCAGCGCGGGTCCGTTGTGCGAGTCGCCGGCCTCCGGGGCGACGACGGCGACAAACGGCACTGCCTTGGAGCCGTCGCGTCGCAGGGTCGCGCCCTGTGCGGGGGCGGCGAGTGCCGCGACTACGCACGCCGTCAGTGCGATGAGTGTGATTCGCGTCCAGGTCGAGTTGCTCATTGCCGTCCTCCTTCGATCGGTTTCTGCGGCGAAGGGTCCCCTGGGCCGCTGAAAGCACGCTGAAACGCAGGTGGACGACGGGTGGAGCACGCAGGGGAGCGGTGGTAGCGTGGGCAGGGGAGAGGGAGTGCAATGCAGTTCCAGATCCTGGGGACGCTCGAGGCACGCCGCGACCGCAATCAGGTGGCGCTCGGCCCCGCGAAGCAGCGGACCCTGCTGGCGATCCTCCTTGTGCACGCGAACGAGCTCGTCTCCAGCGACCGGCTTATCGAGGAGCTGTGGCCGCAGCCTCCCGAGACCGCCGCGAACACACTCCAGGTCTACGTGGGAAAACTCCGCAAGGCGCTCGAGCCCGAGCGCAGGTCAGGGGCGTCCGGAGAGCTCCTCGTCACCCGCGCCCCCGGGTACATGCTTCGTGTCGAGGCGGGGGAGCTCGACTCCCAGCGCTTCGAGACGCTGCTCGGTGATGGAACCAGTGCCCGCGAGCGGGGCGATCACGCCGATGCGGCGGAAGCGCTGAGCGCGGCCTTGAGCCTGTGGCGGGGAGACGCCCTCGCCGAGTTCGCCTACGAGCCGTTCGCCCAGGGCGAGATCGCCCGGCTGGAGGAGCTGCGCACGATCGCGGTGGAGGAGCGGCTGGAGGCAGACCTCGCGCTGGGTCGCCACAGTGCCGTGCTCGGCGAGCTGGAGACGCTTGTCCGGGAGCACCCGCTGCGCGAGCGACTGCACGCGCAGTTGATGCTCGCCCTGTACCGCTGCGGGCGCCAGGCGGACGCGCTCGAGGTCTACGGCCAGGCTCGCGAGACCCTGGACGAGGAGCTTGGCCTCGCACCGAGCCCGGAGCTGCAGCGCCTGCAGACGGCGATCCTGCGGCAGGAGCCCGCGCTCGAGGTGTCGATCGAGGCGCCAGTGGAGCCCGCAGCCCCGGCCGACGCGACCGAGACGCGCAAGACCGTGTCGGTGCTCGTGGCGCGCGGGCTTGGCGGCCGCGGCGTTGACCCCGAGGCGCTCAGTCGCGAGGACGAGCGCTACCGCGCCCACATCGCCGAGACGGTCGAGCGGTACGGCGGCACGATCGCCGGCAGCCTCGGCAACGCGGTGATGGCGGTGTTCGGGGTCCCGCGGGTGCACGAGGACGACGCGTTCCGCGCCGCCGCTGCCGGGCTCGAGATCGCCGGCGAAGCAGGCTCAGCGGTCCGCGTGGGAATCGCCACCGGCGAGGTGCTGACCAGTCCGCACGAGCCGTCGGTGGTGGGAACGCCGGTGGACGCCGCGGCGGAGCTCGAGGAGGGGGGCGCGGCGGGGGAGGTGCTGCTCGGCGAGGGCACCGAGCACTTGCTGCGGGGGTCGGCGACGGTGGAGCGGCTCGAGACCGATGCTGGGATCGCATGGCGGCTTGTCGATCTGGATCGCGAGCGACCGGCGGTGGGATCGCTGCGAGCCCCGCTGGTCGGCCGCAGGCGCGAGCTGGCCCGGCTGCGGGAGGCGTTCGAGACCGTCACCGGGGAGGAGACCCTGCACCTGCTGACGATTCTAGGCACGGCTGGGATCGGCAAGTCGCGGCTGGCGCAGGAGCTCGCTGCGCTCACCGAGGACGAGGCGACCGTCCTCGTCGGGCGCTGCGTCCCGTACGGGGAGGGAATCACCTTCTGGCCGCTGCGGGAGATGGTCGGCACGCTCACCTCGGCGGCGAGCGAGACCGCGGTCCCCGGCGGCAAGGACGCGCTGGCGCTCGCCGAGGACCTGGAGGAGGCGATCGGGGCTGCCGAGGCCGATCGCGACGAGATCTTCTGGGCCACGCGGCGCCTGTTCGAGGCGCTCGCCCGCGAGCGCCCGCTGGTCCTCTTCGTCGAGGACGCCCACTGGGCGGAGTCCACGTTCCTCGATCTCGTCGAGTACCTCGCCGAGCGGGCGCAGGGGTTCCCGATCCTGCTCGTGCGCATCGCCCGGCCGGAGCTGCTCGAGCAGCGACCGGACTGGAGCGGCGGGAAGCGCGACGCGAGCACCGTGGTGCTCGAACCCCTGTCCGACGCGGAGTGCGCGACGTTGATCCGCAACCTCGCCCGGGGCCTGGGGCCGGCGACGACGGCGCGAGTGCTCGAGACCGCCGAGGGGAACCCGCTGTTCATCGAGCAGCTGGTCGCCCATTTCAGGGAGGAGGACGGCCATGGCTCGGAGCCAACGATCCCGCCGACGATCGCCGCGCTCCTGTCCGCGCGCCTGGATCGCCTCGGACCCGGGGAGCGCGCCGTGATCGGCCGCGCCGCGGTGGTCGGCAAGGAGTTCTCCGCGGAGGCGACCGTGGACCTGCTGCCGGAGGACGCGCGCGAGTTCGCCGCCCAGCACCTCGACGCCCTGGCGCGGAAGGAGCTGATCGCGGTGGCGGCCTCGCCCGGACCCGGCGAGGATTTCCGCTTCCGCCACATCCTGATCCAGGATGCGGCGTACCGCGCGACGCCGAAAAGCCTACGCGCCGAGCTTCACGAGCGCTTCGCCGAGTGGAGCGAGGACCCCGCGCGCGACGGGTTCGCCGATGCGTCCGAGATCGCCGGCTACCACCTGGAGCAGGCGTTCCGCTACCGGGCCGAGCTCGCCCCGGTCGGCGAGGCGGAGCTCGAGCTGGCGCAGCGGGCGAGCGACCGCCTCGCCTCCGCGGGCAGGCGGACGTTCCAGCGCGGCGACATGCCCGCCACGGTGAACCTGCTCGGGCGCGCCGCGGCCCTGCCCACACCGACCGGGTTGGGTGGTCTTGCCGTGCTACCCGACCTCGGGTACGCGCTGTTCGAGATCGGCGAGGTGGAGGAGGCGAGCAACCTGCTGGCCGACGCTCAGGCGAGAGCGCACGCCGAAGGGGATCGCCACGTCGAATGGCGCGTCATCGTCACGCGGCCCCGGATCGAGATGTACAAGGATCCCGGGGCGATAGACCTGGATGCCCTTACCGCGGAGAGCGAGAGGGCGATCGAGGCGCTGAACGAGTTCGGCGACGACACCGGCCTTGCAAGGGCGTCGATGGTCGTCTCCGACATTCACTGGAGCAAGGGGCGGCTGCGCGAGACGAACGAGGTCGCGACCCGAGCGGCGGAGTATGCCCGGCGCGCCGGAAACCGGCGCGAGGTCGGGTGGGCCCTGGGACAGAATGCCCTGTGTGCGATCCACGGCCCGATGCCGGTCGCCGAGGGTCTGGCGTGGCTGCAGCGGTTGCTCGACGCCGAGCCCGAGAACCGCACCCTCGACGCGAACCTGGCTGGGTTCGTCACCCTGCTGGAAGCGATGAGCGGACGCATCGACGAGGCGCGCGAGCACATCGCCGACAGCCGGGCCCTCGCGCGCGACCTTGGACTGACCTGGCAGGCCGCGGTCCAGGAGCTGCTCAGCGGGTACGTCGAGCTGATGGGCGGCGACCCGGTCGCCGCCGAGCGCGACATGCTCATGGCCCAGCAGGCGTTCCGCGAGATCGGCGAGGGATGGTTCCTGTCGACCTCGATGGTGGACCTGCCCCGCGCGCTCTACGAGCAGGGGCGCTACGGCGACGCCTTCGCGCTGCTCGGCTCGATCGACGAGCTGTCGGGGCCCGACTGCGAATGGCGGATCAAGCGCACCGGAGTCCCCGCGCGGCTGCTCGCCAGACGCGGGCGCCTGGAAGAGGCCGAGAGGCTCGCCCGGGAGGGAGTCGCGATCGCGGCAAGCAGCGAGTTCGTCGTCCTGCATGCTGATGTCCTTCTCGATCTCGCGGAGGTTCTCCGCCTCGCCGGCCGGTCCCGCGAGGCGGCTGGCGCCGCCGAGGACGCGCTGCGGCTGTACGACCAAAAGGGCGTAGTCCCCTCCGCCGCGAGCGCGAGGGCGCTGGTCGAGGAGTTCCGCGCGGCGGCTCCGCGCGCCGCCGCACGGCGCTCGTGAGCTGGGCTCAGGGCACGGCGGTCGCCTCGGCGGTCACCGCCGCTCCGCTCGGCGCCGGGGCTCGCCCGCCGCGGGCGGAGGGCCCCTCCTCGCGCGTCAGCCGGTGCGCGAGGTAGACCGGGACGATCGAGATCAGCACCACCAGGACGGCGACGACGTTGACGATCGGCAGCTCGTTGGGCCGGAACAGGTTGCTGTAGATCCAGATCGGCAGCGTCTGGTCCCCCGCCCCGAGGGTGAAGGTGGTGACGATGATCTCGTCGAACGACAGCGCGAAGGCGAGCAGTCCGCCCGCGACCAGGGCCGTGCTCATGCTCGGAAGGGTCACGTAGCGGAACGTCTGCCAGGTGTGCGCCCCGAGGTCGGCCGATGCCTCCTCGAACGACCCGGAGACCCTGCGCAGTCGAGCCGCGACGTTGTTGTAGACGATCACGATGCAGAAGGTGGCGTGGGCGACGACGACGGTGAACAGGCCGAGGCTGATCCCGAGCACCTGCGTGAACGTGTCGCTGAGCGCGATCCCGGTGACGATCCCGGGCAGCGCGATTGGGAGCACGACGAGGAACGAGATCGTCTCGCGGCCGAAGAAGCGGTGGCGCGACACGGCCAGCGCCGCCAGGGTCCCGAGCAGCAGGGCGATCGCGGTCGCGGCGAGCCCGACCTCGATCGAGGTCACGAACGCGTCGCGGGCGCCCTGGTTGTCGATCGCCTCACCGAACCACTTCGTGGTCAGGCTGGGCGGGGGCCACTCGAGCGTCAGGCCGCCGTTGAAGGCGTAGATCCCGATCACGATCAGGGGTATGTAGATGAAGGCCAGCGTGATCCCGACCCCGACACGAAGCAGGTTCCTTGTCCGGCCCGACAGCCTCATAGATGCTCGAACGCTCCCAGCCGCCTTGCGATCAGCAGGTAGATCGTCATCACCAGGATCGGGACGACCGCGAAGGCCGAGGCGAGCGGCAGGTTGTTGGTGATGTTCGCCTTCACGACGTTGCCGATGAACTGGGTGTTGGGCGAGACCAGCGACGGGGTGATGAAGTCACCGAGCGTTAGCGAGAAGGTGAAGATCGAACCCGCCACGACCGCGGGGAACGCGAGCGGGAGGATGACGCGCCGGAAGGTGCGGCCGGGGCCGGCGCCGAGGTCCTCGGAGGCGCTCAGCAGCGAGTTGGGGATTCGCTCGAGCCCGGCGTAGATCGGCAGGATCATGAAGGGGAGCCACAGGTAGCTCTCGACCAGCCACACGGCGGCGGTGCCGAACCCGGGGCCGCTGAGGCCGATCGGCTCCAGCGCCCAGTTGATGATCCCGCCCTCGGACAGCATCGTCCGCCAGGCGTACACCTTGACGAGGTAGAACGACCACAGCGGCATCAGGATCGCGACGATCAACACCCCCTTCATGCGGGGGCTTGCGACCTTCGCCATGTAGAACGCGATCGGGAACGCGAGCAGCGCGTCGGTCAATGTCGCCGCGGCCGCGATCCCCACCGTGCGGCCCGTCACCGACCTGTACACGGGTGTCTCGACGATCTCCTTGAAGTTGTCGATCGTGAACGTGCGGCTGACCTCGCCGCTCAGTGCGTCGACCTGCCAGAAGGCCGCGATCAGCATCACGACGAGCGAGCCGATGTAGCCGATCACCAGCCATCCGATCGGCCCGGCCAGCAGCGAACCCACCTGGAGCCTGGGGCGGCCGTGGAAGAGGTCGGCGAGCCTTCGGCCCACCGACCTCCTCTGCGGTCCGGCTGCTACGCCGGCCGCTTCCACGACCCTTGCTTCATGGGGCGATCTCCGTGCGCGAGATCACCCCTTGATCTCGGTCCAGGCCGAGACCCAGTCGTTGTAGTCCTTGCACTCCTCGCCGCGGTCGTCGCCGCAGTCCGCCAGCGGCGTTTGCCAGTAGTAGACCTGCTCCCAGAACTTGGGATCATCGGCGTGGTACTCCGGGCAATGGTTCGGGCTCGCGAAGTACGCGGGCGGCAGGGACTTGAACAGGGCGCACGACTTGCTCTGTGCGGGCGCCTCGCCGAACCATGCCGCCACCTTGGCATTGGTCTCGGGGTCGATGATGTGGTTCATCCACTCGTACATGCAGTTGGGGTGCTTGGCCTCCGAGGAGATCATCCAGGTGTCGGACCACCCGGTCGCGCCCTCCTCCGGCACGAACCCCTGTGACTTCGGGCTGACCGCCACGGGCTGGCCGTCGCCCTTGAGGGCGAAGTACTGGTACTGCCACGTCGTGCCGACCGTGGAGTCGCCCTCGGTGTACGACGAGATCTGCTTCAGCGCGTCCGACCAGTACTCGCCGATGCTCGGCCGCTGCTGCTTGAGCAGGTCGACGGCCGCGTTGAACTGGTCCTCGTCGAGCTCGTACGGATTGTCGATCCCGAGATCGGGATTGTGCGCCTTCAGGTACACCGCGGCATCCGCGATATAGATCGGGTCGTCGTAGACGCTGATCTTGCCCTTGTAGTTCGCTGCGTCCTTCGGGTCGAGGATCACCGACCACGATTTCGGCGCGGGCTTGACGTCGTCCGTGTTCCACAGCAGCAGGTTCGCCCCACGGCCGTGGGGGATCCCGTAGTTGGTCCCGTCGATCGTGTTGTAGGGCTGGTCCTTGAGGTCGCTGAACACCGTCTTGTAGTTGGGCACGAGGTCGGTGTTCACCGGAGCCACATCGCCGCCCTCGACGAGGCGCAGCGACGCGTTGCCGGACGCGGACACGCCGTCGTACTGGCCCGTCCGCATCAGGTCGATCATCTCATCCGAGGTGCCGGCGGTCTTGACGTTCGTCTGGCAACCGGTCTCCTTCTCGAAGTCGGTCACCCAGTCGACCTTGGGATCCGTCGAGCCGTCCTCGACGTACCCGACCCAGGCGACCAGGTCGAGCTCGCCTTCGCCCTTTCCGACCTCGGACAGCGCCTCATCGCCGCTGTCGTCGTCGTCGTCGCCGCCGCAGCCCGCGAACGCGAGCATGAACGCGACCAGCCCGGCGACGATCAACCACGCCAAGCGGGTCGCATTCCCCTTCCCTCTACTTACTGTCATCGGAGCTCTCCTCTCTTCCTCCGCCGTCCTCCTTCATGGCGACCGTATGCTCCTGGCGCCACCCGATTGTCACTTCCCTCCCCCGTTGCTCCAGCGCCTCGGCCGATGAGGTCTCGAGGTTCTGGCGCACGACTTGAAGCTCTCCCCCCGCCTCCAGCTCGACCAGGTAGCGGGTGATCATTCCGGCGTAGGAGACGTCTCGAATCCGGCCGCGCTCCACCTGGAGGCCGTCGGTTCCCGCTCCGGGCTCAATCAGCCTCACCTTCTCAGGCCGCACCGTGAACCTGCGGCCGCCGCGCTCGAGCACGTTCGAGACGCCGACGAATCCGCTCACGAACCGGTTCGAGGGGCGCTCGTAGACCGCGGCCGGCTCGCCGATCTGCTCGACCCTGCCCTCGTTCATGACCGCGACCCGGTCGGACATCGTCAGCGCCTCCTCCTGGTCGTGGGTCACGTAGACGAACGTGATCCCGACCTCGCCCTGGATCCCCTTGAGCTCGACCTGCATCTGCTCCCGCAGCTTCAGGTCCAGCGCCCCGAGAGGCTCGTCGAGCAGCAGCACTCGGGGGCGGTTGACGATCGCGCGCGCCAGCGCCACCCGCTGGCGCTGGCCGCCCGACAGCGCGCTGGGCTTGCGGTCCCCGTATCCGGAGAGGCGGACCATGTCCAGCGCGTCCGTGCGGCGGCGCTCGCGCTCGGCGCGGGACGTCTTGCGAACGCGCAACCCGTACTCGACGTTGTCGGCGACGCTCATATGCGGGAACAGCGCGTAGTCCTGGAACACGGTGTTGACCTCGCGGTCGTAAGGCGCGAGCGGGGTGACGTCGCGGCCGGCGAGCTCGACGCGGCCAGCGTCGGGGACCTCGAACCCGGCGATCATCCGCAGCGTCGTGGTCTTGCCCGAGCCGGAGGGGCCGAGCAGGGTAAAGAACTCGCCGGGCGCGATCTCGAGATCGATGGAGTCGACGGCGACGACGTCGCCGTAGCGCTTGCTCAGGCCCGTGAGCCGGATATCGGGCGGCTCGGCACTCGCGCGCTCGGCAGAGCCAAGCCCGACGTTACTGGCGTCGCGTCGGTCCGGGTCCCGCGGGGTAGTCGCTGGTGCGGTGTCGTCCACTGTAGGGGCGCGGAACACTCCGCGCGACCGCACGGTATACGAACCCGTCGGACCGCGCGAATCGACGCATGGACAACGTGTTGCGGCCGATTGGACGCTCAGGCGAGTGCCCGGGCCACCGCGGTGACCGCCGCCGCGATCGCGATCACGGGCAGGACCGATACGCGCATGGCGAGCGCCGCACCCGCCGCCGCAACCCCCGCGGCGCGCTCGTCGACCTCGAGGCCGCCGTCCGGCTGACCCAGGGTCTCGGTGACGACCAGCGCGGCGAGCAGCGCCGGCGCGAGCAGCGCGATCACTCCGAACAGGCGCGGGTGCAAGTCCCGGCCGCCGAGCAGCACTGGCCCGGAGGCCCTGATCCCCGCGGTGGTCACGGCGAGCACCGCGATCGTCGCCCATACCTCGCTCACGTCTCGTCCATCTCGATTTCGGGGGCGCCGGCCAGGCCGAGCAGCGCGGCGGCTGAGGCGGCGATCACCGGCACGCCGGGAGGGGCGATCGGCACGAGGACGAGCGCCACGGCGGCGCCGATGCAGGCGGCCAGGACCGCTCGCCGGCCCCTGCGAAGCTCGCCCCCGGCGAGCAGGGCGAGGAAGAAGGCGGGGAACATCGCATCGAGCCCCAGCCGATCGGGGTCGCCGATCAGCTCGCCGCCGAACACCCCGAGCGCCGTGCCCGCCACCCACACCGGGTAGGAGGGAAGCGTCGCGCCGACCATGAACCAGGGGTCGAAGCGGCCCGAACCGCGGCTCGCCATCGCCCACGAGGCGTCGATCATCGCCTGTCCGTGCGCCGCGCGAGTGAGCGCCCGGCCGCGAAGCGACGGCGCCAGCGCGATCCCCATCGGCCCGTAGCGAAGATTGAGCAGCACTCCCGCGACGATCGCGGCGACGGCTCCGCCGCCCCCGGCCAGCACCGCGGTCGCCGCGAATTGCGACGCGCCCGCGAACACGGCCGCCGACATCACGATCGGGGCGACCGTGCCCATCTCCGGCCGTGCCAGGACCCCGAACGAGATCGCCAGCAGCCCGGCCGCGAAGGCAAACGGCAGCCCGGCACGGAAGCCGGCCCGGAGCGCCTCGCGCCGCTGCGTCATGTCCCCGGCCGCAAAGACATGACGCCGGAGACTAGCTACGGGCTAAGGGCTAGTAGCCGTCCTTGAAGTGGCGCTTCTTGTAGCCGCGGCTGGAGCGCATCTCGTCGCTCCACCCGGGGCCCTTGCCGTCGGTCATCGAGGTGTCGAGGCGCAGGCCGGCGATCACGGCGTAGGCGTGGCCGCTGTTCGCGTACACGGTGATCCAATCGCCCTTGCCCTTCTCGCCCCAGTCCTCGAGCGACCCCGACGGGAGCGGGCTGTCGAGCATCCGCCCACCGTGGAGCGCGTAGCTGACCGTGCCGGAGCAGTCGTAGCACTTCGACTTCCAGCGGGCGTGCCCGCCGCCCATGCAGTAGTCGTGGCCCTTGACGATCTCGTTCGCGGCCTCGATCGCGTTGATGACCCGATTCGGGGCGTCGGTGGGCGCGACCGCGAGCCCGTCCTGGAGCGTTGCCTCACCGCTGGGGCCCGCCCCTGGCGTCGACGTCCCGCCGGTCTCGGCGATCGCGGGCGCGGCGAACACCGCGGTGCAGGCGCACGCGACGAGCGCCGTGAGGAGCGACCCTCTCAAGCTGATTCGCCCGAGGGCCCTGCCGTGCCGTCGAACCTCGGTCCTGGAACGCAAGAACACCAGCCTCCTTCGTCGGCCTACGGGGTTAGCTGACGGGCTGGCGCTAAAGGAGACTGCGCCCCCACCGCGGTGGGTTAGCCCCGAACTCTGGTTCCCCCGCTCCCCGCCGGAACGCGGCAGGGATTCGGCTTTACCGGTTATCGATCGCGCGCACCCTACACGATTTGCGCGACGTTTGCTAAGACAACGCTAATAATTGCTGTGGAGCGTTAAGGCGGAATCCGATCCCGTCCGCTCCACTATTTCGCGCCCATCGGACGATCACCTTTCGCCGTACGTGATTGGCAGCCCGGGGCCATCCGGTAGGTTCCCTGCGTGGAGCTGACCCACAAGACGGTGCTGCTGAGCGGCGCGACCGGTGGGTTGGGGCGCGCGATCGCTGCCGCTCTCGCCGGGCGCGGCGCCAGCCTCGTGCTCAGCTCGCGCAAGGCGGAGGCGCTCGACGAGCTGGCCGGCAGCCTGCCGGGCGATGGGCATCGCACTGCGGTTGCCGATCTCGCCGAGCCCGAGGGGCCGGAGCGGTTGGCCGCGGAGGCGGGTGCGGTCGACGCCCTGGTCGCCAACGCCGGGCTGCCGGGGACGGGCAGGCTCGACGACTTCAGCCAGCAGGAGCTCGAGCGGGTCCTGCGGGTCAACCTCGAGGCCCCGATCCGGCTTACCCGCGAGCTCATCCCCGCCATGCAGGAACGAGGCAGCGGGCACCTCGTCTACGTCACCTCGCTCGCCGGCAAGGCGATCAGCCCGCGGGCGTCGCTCTACTCGGCGACGAAGTTCGGGCTGCGCGGGTTCGCCCTCGGCCTGCGCGAGGACCTGTGGAAGCGCGGGATCGGCGTTTCGCTCGTCACCCCGGGCTTCGTGCGCGAGGCGGGGATGTTCCATGACAGCGGCGCCAAGCCGCCACCGGGATTCGGCACCACCACGCCCGACAAGGTCGCCGACGCGGTGCTGACCGCGATCGAGCGCAACCGCCACGAGGTCGACGTCGCCCCCGTGGTCCAGCGGATGCTCACGAACTTCGCGATGCGACGCCCTGAGCTGGCGGCGAGGATCGCGTACCGGCGCGGCAGCGGCACGAGGATCGCCGAGCGGGTCGCCAGCGGCCAGTCGGACAAGCGCTAGCCTGAATCTGTGAGCGACAGCTTCGGAGCCCGGTCGACCCTCGAGGTGTCGGGGCGCGAGTTCGAGATCTTCAGCCTCAGCGCCCTGCAGAAGCGGTTCGACGTCGCCCGGCTTCCCTACTCGCTCAAGGTCCTGCTCGAGAACGCGCTGCGTCTCGAGGACGGCGAGTCGGTGGACGCCGCGGACGTCGAGGCGATCGCCACCTGGGACGCCGACGCCGAGCCCGCCGAGGAGATCCCGTTCCAGCCCGCGCGGGTGCTGATGCAGGATTTCACCGGCGTGCCCGCGATCGTCGACCTGGCGGCGATGCGCGACGCGATCGAGCGGCTCGGTGGCGACCCGGGCGCGATCAACCCGCTCGTCCCGGTCGACCTGATCATCGACCACTCGGTGCAGGTCGACGCGTTCGGCAACGCGCGCGCGTTCGACATCAATGCCGACCGCGACTACGAGCGCAACGGCGAGCGCTACGCGTTCCTGCGCTGGGGCCAGCAGGCGTTCGCCAACTTCCGCGTCGTCCCGCCGGCGACCGGGATCTGCCACCAGGTCAACCTCGAGTACCTCGGCCAGGTCGTCTTCCAGGGCGAGCGCGACGGCGTCACCCAGGCCTATCCCGACACGCTCGTCGGCACCGACTCCCACACGACGATGATCAACGGCCTCGGGGTGCTGGGCTGGGGCGTGGGGGGGATCGAGGCGGAGGCCGCGATGCTCGGTCAGCCGATCTCGATGCTGCTGCCACAGGTGGTCGGCTTCCGGCTCGACGGCAAGCTGCCGGAGGGCTCGACCGCGACCGACCTCGTGCTGACCGTCACCGCGATGCTGCGTGAGCGTGGCGTGGTCGGGAAGTTCGTCGAGTTCTTCGGACCCGGGCTGCATACGCTCGGGCTCGCCGACCGGGCGACGATCGGCAACATGTCGCCGGAGTTCGGCTCGACCTGCGCGATCTTTCCGGTCGATCGCGAGACGCTTCGCTACCTCGAGTTCACCGGGCGACCCACCGAGACGATCGAGCTCGTCGACGCCTACGCCCGCGAGCAGGGGATGTTCCACGACGAGAGCTCCGAGGACCCGAGCTTCTCGGACAAGCTCGAGCTCGACCTCTCGGAGGTCCGGCCGTCGATCGCGGGCCCGAAGCGTCCCCAGGACCGGATCGCGCTCGCCGACTCGAAGTCGGCCTTCCTCGAGTCGTTGAGCGAGTTCGACCCCGACGCGGCCGAGAGCCTCGGCAACGGCTACGACGAGGCCGTCGCGGAGACCTTTCCGGCCTCGGACCCGCCCGCCGAAGACCACAACGACGAGCGCGGCAAGCCTCGCCACGCCAGCACCACGATGGTCGAGGAGCGTGCCGCCGAGCCGGTATCGGTGACGCTCGAGGACGGCACCGAGACGCACATCGACCACGGCCGGGTCGTGATCGCGGCGATCACCAGCTGCACCAACACGTCGAACCCCTCGGTGATGGTGGGCGCAGGCCTGCTCGCAAGGAAGGCGGTCGAGCGCGGCCTCGACACAAAGCCATGGGTCAAGACGTCGCTCGCCCCCGGATCGACCGTCGTCACCGATTACCTCGACCGGTCGGGTCTCACCGAGTTCCTCGACCGGCTCGGCTTCAACCTCGTCGGCTTCGGCTGCACGACCTGCATCGGCAACTCCGGTCCGCTGCCAGAGGCGATCTCACAGGCGGTGAACGAGCACGAGCTCGTCGTCTGCTCGGTGCTGTCGGGCAACCGCAACTTCGAGGGCCGGATTCAGCAGGACGTGCGCAACAACTACCTTGCGTCCCCGCCGCTCTGCGTCGCCTACGCGCTCGCGGGGCGGATGGACATCGACCTGACCACCGACCCGCTGGGCGAGGATGCCGACGGCAACCCGGTCCACCTCGCGGACATCTGGCCGACCTCGGATGAGATCCGCGAAACGGTCGCCGAGGCCGTCCGGGCCGACATGTTCACGAAGAGCTACGCCGACGTGTTCACCGGCGACGAGCGCTGGCGCGAGCTCGAAACCCCCGAGGGCGATCGCTACACGTGGCCGGACTCGACCTACGTGCGGGAGCCGTCGTTCTTTGCGGACATGGATGCCGAGCCGCGGCCGGTCGAGCCGATCGCCGGCGCGCGCGTGCTCGCGATGCTCGGGGACAGCGTCACGACCGACCACATCTCGCCCGCGGGGGCGATCAAGAAGCAGAGCCCGGCGGGGCAGTGGCTGATCGAGAACGGAGTCGAGCCGCGGGACTTCAACTCGTACGGCTCGCGCCGCGGCAACCACGAGGTGATGACGCGAGGCACGTTCGCCAACGTGCGGCTCCGAAATGCCCTCGTCGATCGCGAGGGCGGGTTCACGCGACACTTCCCGGACGGGGAGGAGATGGCGATTTACGACGCGGCGATGCGCTACGCGGCGGATGGCGTGCCGCTGGTGGTCCTGGCCGGCAAGGAGTACGGGTCGGGATCGTCGCGGGACTGGGCGGCGAAGGGGACCCTGCTGCTCGGGGTGCGTGCGGTGATCGCGGAGAGCTTCGAGCGCATCCATCGCTCCAACCTGATCGGCATGGGAGTGCTCCCGCTTCAGTTCGCCGACGGCGAGACCGCCGAGGGGCTCGGGCTGAGCGGCGAGGAGGTCTTCGACGTCTCGGATCTCGACGACGGGGAGGCGAAGGCCGTCACCGTGACCGCGAAGCGCGACGGCGGCAATCCGGTCAGCTTCGAGGCACGTGTGCGGCTCGACACCCCGAACGAGGTCCTGTATTTCCGGCACGGAGGGATCCTGCAGCGGGTTCTGCGCGAGCTTCGCTAGTGGACACGTTGCGGAGTTGACATTCGCTCCGCCGATGGGGAGAATCGTCGGCAGCGGCGGGGAAAACTGCCATACTTTTACAAGCTCGTTCCCGGCCAGTCCCGCCTCCGGGGACGATCGCGTCGGCATCCCTCCCTGGCTACCGACGCGCAGGCGTGGCGCGGGCCGTGCGGACCCCCTGCCTCCCACGGCCCCGCCCCGCCATCTTCCGTTCTGCCGTGGATATCCAACCCGTCACGGAGAAGGACCTCGCGGAGCTGCTGCCGCTGCTTCGCGGATATTGCGAGTTCTACGGCACGAATCCGAGCGACGAGGCGCTGCTCGAGCTGTCCCGGTGGCTCCTCCAGCATCCCGAGGACGGGATCCAGGCGCTGGCGCGCGACGACGGCGGCGCGGCGATCGGCTTTACGACGATCTACTGGACGTGGCGAACGATGCACGCGGCACGAATCGCGGTGCTCGAGGACGTGTTCGTCGCCGAGGTGGCACGCGGAAAGGGCGCCGCCGACGAGCTGATCCGCGACGCCGTCGCGCGCGCCCGCGAGCACGGCGCGATCCAGCTCGACTGGCAGACGGCGAAGACGAACGAGCGCGCGCAGGCGGTGTACAAGCGGCTCGGCGGGGAGCCGGACGATCGGTGGCTGGACTATTCACTGCCCGCGCAGGAGGGTTAGGGATGCGACCGGGCACCCGGCGGATCCGAGCCCTTGCGCTCGATCCACGCGATCCCGATCACGCTGCCGACCGGCCCGGCGGGAGTGAGCGTCGCGGCGAGCAGCGTGTAGGGCGCCTCGTGGCGCAACACGGCGATCCAGATCAGCAGGCACAGCAGGATGAACCCGATCCCGTGGCTGAGTCCGAACAGCGACGTCTCGCCCTCGTAGCCCGGCGCGATCCAGAAGAACAGCAGCGCCGCGAACAGCGCCAGCTCGATGTACGAGGCCCACTTCACGTACGGGAACAGGGCGCCCGGCACCGGCTTGCTGAGCGCGTCGGCCGGGCGCACGGGACGGCCGGTCTCGCCCGCGTCGCTCATCAGACTCGTCGGCTGAGCCGCTAGCCCTCGAGTGTCGTCAGCACGATCCGCTCCTGCTCGGAGCGGTGCGCGGCGGGGTAGCCCTCGCCTGGCGCGGCGCGCTCGGGCCGGCCGATGTATCGGAACTCGATGCCCTCCGGCACCAGCTCGGGCATTCGCCGAGTCATGATCTTCCACGCGCCCATGTTCTGCGGTTCCTCCTGGACCCAGGCGATCTGCTTCAGGTTCGGGTAGCGGGAGATCAGCTCGGCGATCTGGTCCTTGGCGAACGGATACAGCAGCTCGAGCCTGGCGATCGCCACGTTCTTCGCCGCCGCGCGCTTCTGCGCCTGGTCGATGTCGTAGTAGACCTTGCCGCTGCAGATCGCCAGCCGCTCCACCTTGTCGCGCCGATCGGCGGCTCGGGGGTCGTCGATCACGAACTGGAAGCCCCCATCGGTCAGCTCCTCAAGCTGCGAGGAGGCGGCGGAGAGCCGCAGCAGGCCCTTGGGAGTGAACACGACCAGCGGCCTCGCCTTCGCGATCCTCGCCTGGCGGCGCAGGAGGTGGAAGTACTGCGCCGCGGTGGTCGGGTTGGCGAGCCGCATGTTGCCCTCCGCCGCGAGCGCGATGAAGCGCTCGATCCGGGCGCTCGAGTGCTCCGGGCCGGAGCCCTCGTAGCCGTGAGGCAGCAGCAGGGTGAGGCGGGTGGTCTGGCCCCATTTCGACTCGCCCGAGGCGATGAAGCTGTCGATGATCACCTGCGCGGCGTTGGAGAAGTCGCCGAACTGCGCCTCCCACAGGATCAAGCTCTGGGGCGAGGCGGCGGAATAGCCGTACTCGAAGCCCAGGCATCCGGTCTCGCTCAAGGGGCTGTTGTGGAGCTCGAACGGGGCCTGCGCATCCGGCAGGTGCTGGATCGGCACGTACCGCAGCCCCGTCTTCTCGTCGTGCAGGGCCATGTGGCGGTGGGAGAACGTGCCGCGCTCGGTGTCCTGGCCGGTGAGGCGGATATGCGTGCCCTCGGTCAGCAGCGAGGCGAACGCGAGCGCCTCGGCGTGGCCGAACTCGATCCCGCCCTCGTCGAGCGCCTCGCGGCGGCGGAGCAACGGCTTGCGGAGCTTGCGGTGGATGGTGAAGCTGTCGGGGACCCGCAGCAGCTCCTCGTTCAGCGACCGTAGCCGCTCCTCGGGCACCGCGGTGTCGATCGCGGGGCTCTTCGTGCGGTCGAGCTCGGCCGTCCCGGTCCCGCTCGCGGGCTCCAGGTACTCGCCGGCCTCGATCTTCGCGCGCAGCTGCTTCAGCGCGTCGGCGAGCTCGTCGCGGCGCCGCGTGGCGGTCGCCTCCACGTCCTGCGTGGGCACCACGCCCTCCGCGACCAGCCTCTCGGCGTAGATCTCGCTGACCGGCGGGTGCTGCTTGATCAGCGCCGCCATCTTCGGCTGCGTGTAGGCGGCCTCGTCCGTCTCGTTGTGGCCGTAGCGGCGATAGCCGATCAGGTCGATCACGACGTCGCGTCCCCACTCCTGCCGGTAGGCCATCGCGAGTCGCACGGCCGCGATGCACGCCTCCACGTCGTCGGCGTTGACGTGGATGATCGGCACGTTGTAGCCCTTCGCCATGTCCGCCGCGTAGGGGGTCGAGCGCGACTCGTGCGGGTCGGTCGTGAACCCCACCTGGTTGTTGGTGATGATGTGGACCGTCCCCCCGGTCGCGTAGCCGTCCAGCGCGAGCAGGTTGAAGGTCTCGGCCACGACCCCCTGGGCGGGGAACGCGGCGTCGCCGTGCAGGAGCAGCGGGACGACGACGCTGGGGTCGTGCTGCAGCTGCGGCCCCGAGTGATCGGTCTGCTCGGACCGGGCGGCGCCGGTGACGACGGGATCGACGAACTCGAGGTGGCTCGGGTTCGGGTACAGCCGCATCTTGATCTGCTCGCCGTCGCGCGTCGAGACGAGACCCTCGGCGCCGTAGTGGTACTTCACGTCGCCCGTTCCGTGGTGCGGAATCGCGGCCACGGCCTTCACCGCCTCGATCTCCTTCGCACCCTCGAACTCCGCGAACAGGGACTCCACCGAGCGGCCGAGGTTGTGGGCGAGGACGCTGAGCCGGCCGCGGTGGGCCATCCCCAGCACCACCTCCTGGGCGCCGTTGCGCTGCGCCAGCCTCCCCACCTCGTCGATCATCGGGACGACCGCATCCAGCCCCTCTACGGAGAAGGTCTTCTGGCCCAGGTACGAGCGCTGGGTGAAGCGCTCGAATTGGAACACCTCGATCAGGCGGTCGAGAAGCGCTTGCTTCTCGTCGTCGGTGAGCGGCTGGCGGTGCCAGTTGGTCTCGATCCGCTCGCGCAGCCACACCCGTTGCTTGTGCGAGGACAGGTGCTCGATCTGGTAGGCAATCGTCCCGCAGTAGTCCTC
This sequence comes from uncultured Thermoleophilia bacterium, assembly GCA_963754225.1. GTDB lineage: Bacteria > Actinomycetota > Thermoleophilia > Solirubrobacterales > 70-9 > DASPWW01. The sequence continues at coordinate 101,678 of CAVWEV010000013.1, read as the reverse complement.
CCGCATGCGGGGCAGGACGTCGAGCAGCGTCTGGCCGGGGCACTCGACTCGGAGAATCGACGCCGGTACCTGCCGCATCAGCTCCGGCGTCAGGTTGAGGTTCTCGGGCTGCAGCGCAGGGTCGCCCTTCGGCTCGGTTCCGAGAGGATCGAGGCGCGCGGACAGGTGGCCGTGGGTGCGGAAGGCCTTGAGCAGCGACGTCGCCGCCTGCACCGCCTGCAGCAGCTCCATGCTCGGGATCTCGTCGGTGACGCGCTCCGCGGCCGGCGCGGGCGCGGGAGCGAGGGACGGGGCCGAGGCGGAGGCCGGGTGGGCGGCGGTCACGACGCCGGCGTCGACGCCGAGCGAGTCGGCGACCGACTCGTAAAAGCCGTCCTCTCCCTGCAGCAGCTCGTCCACACGGCGCAGGAACGAGCCCGATTCCGCGCCCTGAATCACGCGGTGGTCGTAGGTCGAGGTCATCGTCATCACCTTCGAGACGCCGAGCGCCTTGACCTGGTCGGGTGGCGCGTGGCGCCACTCGACCGGATAGGCGATCGACCCGGTTGCGACGATCGTCCCCTGCCCCGACATCAGGCGGGGCACCGATGCGACGGTTCCGAGCCCGCCCGGATTGGTCAGGGTGATGTTCGTGCCCTGGAAGTCGTCGGCGGTGAGCTTGTTCTCCCGTGTCTTCGTGATCAGCTCCTCGTAGTAGCCGTGGAAGCCCGAGAAGTCGAGCGTCTCGGCGGCCCTGATGCACGGCACCATCAGCCCGCGCGAGCCGTCGCGGCGCTCGACGTCGACGGCGATCCCGAGATTGATGTGACCGGGCTGGACGGCCTGGGGCTTGCCCTCGCGCTCCTCGTAGGTGCGCGTCATCACCTGCCACTCGGTGCCCGCCTGGACCATCGCCCAGGCGACGAGGTGGGTGAACGAGAGCTTCATCCCGCGCTGCTTGAGCTCGGCGTTCAGCGCCCTGCGCTTGGCGTCGAGGGTGTCGACGGCGAGGGTGCGGAACGAGGTCGCGGTCGGGATCGAGCGGCTCTCCTCCATCGCCTTGGCGAGCATCGCGGCCGGCCCGCGCAGCGGCGTCGCCTCGCCGGCCGGCGAGGCCGGCGCTGTCGGCGCCGCGGTGCCATCGCCCCCGTCGGCGGCGGCGAGCACGTCGCCCTTGGTGATCCGGCCTCCTATGCCCGTGCCGCGCACTGTTCCCAGGTCGATCCCGCGGTCGGCGGCGATGCGGCGGGCGACCGGCGAGGAGCGCTGGCCGTTCCCGCTGGGTGCCGCCGGGGCCTGCTCGGTCGACGCCGTGGGCTCGGCCGGTGTCGCCGTCGCGGCCGCGGCGCCGGAGGCGGAGATCTCGGCCAGGACCTCTCCGACCTGCACCGTGTCGTCCGCATCCTTCAACAGCTTCGTGATCGTGCCGCTCGCCGGCGCCGGGACCTCGGCGTCCACCTTGTCGGTCGAGACCTCGACCACGGTCTCGCCCTCGGCGACCGCGTCGCCCTCCTGCTTGAGCCACTCGAGGATCGTTCCCTCTGTGACCGACTCACCCATCTCGGGCATCAACAGCTGGACGGTCTCACCTCCCTCCGCACGCGGTTCCGGGGCCTCCGCGGTGGCCGCCGGAGCCTCGGCCTCCGCGGTCGTGGTCGCGGGCTCGCTCGGCTGCTCCTCTGCTTGGGGCGCGGGACTGGATCCGTCACCCCCCGATGGCTCGGCTGAGGGGTCGATCTGGGCGAGCGCCTCCCCGACCTGGACCGTCTCGTCAACGGCCTTGAGGACTTTCGTGATCGTCCCGCTCGCCGGCGCCGGGACCTCGGCGTCCACCTTGTCGGTCGAGACCTCGACCACGGTGTCGCCCTCGTCGACGTACTCCCCCTCGTCCTTGTGCCACTCGAGAACGGTGCCCTCCGTCACCGACTCCCCCATCTGGGGCATCTGAATCTCGACCGTCTGTGTGCTCGCCATGTACCCCTATTGAGTCTAGGCGAACATTCGTGCGCTCTCAGGCGACCCGGGCGATGACGTACACCTCGTTGGCGACCGTGTCGAACACATCCGGAGCGACGAAGTCGCGGGCCTCGGCCTCGTGGGAGCAGAATCCGCAGCGCAGTAGGCCCGTCGCCGCCACGTGGTCCTCGATCACGACCGGCAGGTTGCAGCCCGGACAAACCAGTGCCCCGTGTCCGATCAGCTGGATCCCGTCGCGGACGAGGCGGTGCTCCTCCCCGATGTCCCCCACCCGCACCTTGCGGGTCTCACGCACCGGCTCGTGCCCGAACGGGTCGACGTGAAGCGCCACAGCGACAGTGTAGGGTCCGAAGCCGAGAGCGACGTTTGCGAGGAGAGTCCTGATGAGCTACTTCGTTACGGGCGCGACCGGCTTCATCGGCCGCCATCTGGTCGGGTTGCTCCTGCGGCGCGAGGAGACGATCCACGTGCTCGTCCGCGAGGGGTCGAAGGGCCGGCTCGAGGAGCTCCGCAGCCGCTGGGGCGTCGGCGAGGATCGAGTCGTGGCGGTCGTCGGCGACCTGACCCAGCCCCGCCTGGGCTGCGACGAGGCGATCGCCGAGTTGCACGGCAAGATCGAGCACTTCTTCCACCTCGCGGCGATCTACGACATGACCGCCGACGCGGAGAGCCAGCGAGTCGCCAACGTCCAGGGCACGCGGGGTGCCGTCGAGCTCGCCGGGGCGATCGAGACCGGCCACTTCCACATGGTCAGCTCGATCGCGGCCGCCGGCCTCTACAAGGGTGTGTGGCGCGAGGACATGTTCGAGCAGGCGGAGGACCTCGACACGCATCCGTACTTCCGAACCAAGCACGACTCGGAGGCGGTCGTGCGGGAGGAGTGCGAGCGCCCGTGGCGCGTCTACCGGCCGGGGATCGTTGTCGGCGACTCCCACACCGGCGAGATCGACAAGATCGACGGGCCCTACTACTTCTTCAACCTGATCCGCCGGTTGCGTAACACCGTGCCCCAGTGGGCGCCCGTGATCGGCGTCGAGGGCAGGGAGATCAACCTCGTTCCGGTGGACTTCGTCGCCCGGGCGATGGACCACATCGCGCACCTCGAGGGGCTCGACGGGCAGACCTTCAGTCTCACCGACCCCGCTCCACGGACCGCCGGCGAGGTGATCGACATCTTCGCCGGGGCGGCACACGCGCCGCAGTCCGTCGCCCGGGTGCCGGCCGGGGCCCTCGATGCGATCTCGCCCGTCGTGCGAGGGGCGCTCGCGGCGCTCCCGGCGGCCGAGCATGGTGGCCGATCGCTTGCTGGCCGAGTTCGGCATTCCCCGCTCGGTGCTCACCTACGTCAACTACCCGACGAGCTTCGACTCCACCGAGGCGCAGAAGGCGCTCGCGGGAACCGACATCACGGTGCCGCCGCTGGAGGCCTACGCCGAGGTGCTGTGGGACTACTGGGAGCGCCACCTCGATCCGGACCTGTTCCGCGATCGCTCGCTGGCCGGCGCGGTCCGGGGCCGCGCGGGTGTGATCGGCGGCGCCACCCAGATTGTCGGGCAGCAGGTACCGGACGAGGCGCTGCGGCTGGTGCGACGGGTTCGCGGCGCGGCCAACCTCGACGCGGCGGTGCGGGGGCGGGTGGTGATGATCACCGGCGCTTCGTCGGGGATCGGGCGGGCGGCGGCGCTGAAGATCGCCGAGGCCGGCGGCAGCGTGCTGCTGGTCTCGCGCACGCGCGAGACGCTCGAGGAGGTGCAGTCCGAGATCGAGGAGCGGGGCGGCGCCGCACACGTGCATCCGTGCGATCTCAGCGACACCGACGACATCGACCGCATGGCCGATGAGGTCCTCGCCAAGCACGGCCACGTCGACATCCTGGTCAACAACGCCGGCAAGTCGATTCGCCGCTCGGTGGCGCTGTCCTACGACCGTTTCCACGACTACCAGCGCACGATGCAGCTCAACTACTTCGGGCCCGTGAAGCTGATGTTGAAGCTGCTGCCGCGGATGCGGGAGCGCAAGCAGGGGCACATCGTCAACATCAGCTCGATCGGCGTGCAGACGAACACGCCGCGGTTCTCGGCCTACGTGGCCTCGAAGGCGGCGCTGGACGCGTTCTCACGCGCGATCGCATCGGAGATGATCGACGATGGCGTCACGATCACCACGATCCACATGCCGTTGGTGCGAACGCCGATGATCGCGCCGACCAAGATGTACCGGCGCTTCCCGACGATCACCCCCGAGAAGGCCGCGGACATGATCTCCGACGCGATCATCCACAAGCCGAAGCGGATCGCCACCCCGCTCGGCACCCTCGGGCAGCTGCTGTACGCGATCAACCCGCGCTCGATCGACTACATCCTCAACACCGCCTACCAGCTGTTCCCCGACTCGCGCGCCGCCAAGGGAGAGAAGGAGAAGGTCGACGCGCCGGGCACCGACGAGGAGGCCTCGAGGGAGCAGGTCGCGTTCGCGTACCTGATGCGGGGCGTGCACTGGTAACCAGGGCCGAGCGGCCGCTCAGTCACTGGGGCTGGGGCTTCGCGGATCGCCAGCCGAGCCGCGAGGAGCTGAACGCGGCGGCCCCTGGAATCCGGGAGCGGCTCGGGTTCGGGGGCGACGAGGTCGAGGAGCCGGTGCCGCTCGAGGCGATCGAGCTGCCCGCGCCACGGCTGAGCGCGCCCGCGCTCGCTGGCCGCGATCGTGACCGACGACCGCTACGAGCGCGTGTCGCACGCGTACGGCAAGGCCTATCGGGACATCGTGCGGGCGTTCCGGGGGCGGATCGACAATCCGCCGGACCTGGTCGCCCGTCCTCGCGACGAGGGCGAGGTCGCCGCGGTGCTCGAGTGGTGCGCCGACGCGGGCGCGGCCGCGATCCCCTTCGGCGGCGGGACGAGCGTCGTCGGCGGGGTGGAGCCGCGGGTCGGCGACGCCTACGCGGGCGCGGTGAGCGTCGACCTGCGCCGCCTCGATCGCGTGCTCGAGGTGGACGCCGACTCGCGCGCCGCGCGGATCCAGGCGGGGGCGCTCGGACCCGCGCTCGAGGACCAGCTGCGACCCCACGGATTCACGCTGCGCCACTTCCCGCAGTCGTTCGAGTTCTCCACCCTGGGCGGCTGGATCGCGACCCGTTCCGGTGGGCACTTCGCGACGCTGTACACGCACATCGACGACCTCGTCGAGTCGGTGCGGGCGCTGACGCCCTCCGGGGCGTGGGAGAGCCGTCGCCTGCCGGGCTCCGGCGCCGGGCCGAGCCCCGACCGGATGCTGATCGGCTCGGAGGGCATCCTCGGGCGTGATCACCGAGGCGTGGGTCCGCCTCCAGGAGCGCCCCCGCTTCAAGCTCTCCTGCGGTGTCGCCTTCGACGACTTCCACGCCGCGTCGCACGCGGTGCGCGAGATCTCCCAGAGCGGGCTCAACCCGCCGAACTGCCGCCTGCTCGACGCCGCCGAGAGCGAGCTCACCCATGCCGGCCCGGCGGGCAAGGCGCTGCTCGTGCTCGGGTTCGAGTCGGCGCACCACCCGATGGACGAGCCGATGCGGATCGCGGTCGAGGCCGCGCGCGAGCACGGCGGTGAGCCGGGCGAGGTCGAAGGGGCAAGCCCGCCGAGGGCGGCGCCGGGGACGCGGTTGGAGCGTGGCGGCAGGCGTTCCTCGCGGCGCCCTATCTGCGCGACAACTTCGTCGCGCTCGGGGTGCTGTCGGACACGTTCGAGACCTCGATCACGTGGGATCGGTTCGACGACTTTCACGACCGGGTGATGGAGACCGCGCGGCCGCGATCGCCGAAGCGTCGGGGGTCGCCGCGAGCGGCGAGGGAGCTCCGCGGCTGAGCTGCCGCTTCACCCACGTCTACCCGGACGGGCCGGCGCCGTACTACACGGTGCTCGCGCCCGCGCGGCGCGGGTCCGAGGTCGAGCAGTGGGACGAGATCAAGGCCGCGGTCTCCGAGACCCTGATCGCGGCCGGCGGAACGATCACCCACCACCACGCCGTCGGCCGCGACCACCGCCCCTGGTACGACCGCCAGCGCCCCGATCCGTTCGCCGAGGCGCTGCGTGGCGCGAAGCGGGCGGTCGACCCTAGCGCCACGCTCAATCCTGGCGTACTGATCGATCCGTAACCTTTCCTCGCTATGGAGAGCCTCTCGGAGCGCGAAGGCGCCGTAGCCGAGCCCGCCGGCGCGCGGCCGGAGACGGCGCGCCGCCGTTCCACAGCGTGGGCGCTGCTCGTCTCGATGCGCCCGCCGGAGTGGATCAAGAACCTGCTCGTGTACGCGGGGCTGCTGTTCTCGCAGCAGTTCGACGACCCCGGGCGGGTGCTCGACGCGACGCTGGCCTTCGTCGCCTTCTGCGCGATCTCGAGCGCCGGGTACCTGATCAACGACCTCCGCGACGTCGCATTCGACCGCCGCCACCCCGAGAAGCGCCACCGGCCGATCGCGAGCGGGGCGCTCTCCGAGCAGGTCGCGTGGGCCTCCGCGGTCGCGCTCGCCCTCGCCGCGGTTGCCCTGTCGCTGCTCGCGCGTCGACGGTCGAGGTCGCCGGCCTCGTCGCCGGCTACGGGGCGATCACGATCGCCTACTCGCTGATCCTCAAGCGGCTCGTGATCCTCGACGTGATGACGATCGCGTCGCTGTTCATCCTCCGGGTCGTCGCCGGCGCGGTCGCGGTCGACGCCCACGCCTCCGAGTGGCTGCTGCTCTGCACCGGGATGCTGGCGCTCTTCCTCGGCTTCACGAAGCGCCGCCAGGAGGCCATGGAGGAGATGGCGGCGGACGCAGACACCCGGCCCGTGCTCGAGCACTACTCGATCCCGTTCCTCGACCAGATGGTGTCGATGGTCACCGCCGCGGCGATCATCAGCTACGCGATCTACGCCGTCAACAGCCCCAGGATCGGCAGCGAGATGCTCGCCACCCTTCCCTCGGTGCTGTACGGGATCTTCCGCTACCTGTACCTGATCTACGACCGCCGGGATACGCGCTCGACGGCGGCGATCCTGACCGAGGACCCGGGCATGGTCTTCGCCGCGGTGACATGGGTGGCGACCGCGCTGCTGATGCTGTACGCGTTCAACTAGCTGCGTGACATAGGCTTTTGACTGGCCAATCGGCCAGACCGGCGAATGGACCTGACGCTTACACCCGAGGAGGAGGGCTTCCGCGACGAGGTTCGCGCCTGGCTCGAGGCCAACCACCCCGGTCCCGACGCCGGAGGGCGACGACCAGGCGAGGTTCGAGTTCGAGCGCGAGTGGCAGGGCAGGCTCCACGAGGGCGGGTGGGCGGGGATCTCGTGGCCGAAGGAGTACGGCGGCCGCGGCGCGAGCCTGATCGAGCAGGCGATCTTCGCCGCGGAGATGGCGCGTTCCAAGGCGCCCCGCCCGGCCAACGTGCTCGGCCTTGTGATGGGCGGCCCGGTGGTGATCGCGCACGGGTCCGAGGAGCAGAAGGAGCGCTTCCTGGAGCCGATCCTGTCGGCTGAGGAGATCTGGTGCCAGGGCTTCTCCGAGCCGGAGTCGGGCTCCGACCTCGCGTCGCTGAAGACCAGGGCCGTGCAGGAGAACGGCGGCTGGCGCGTCACGGGTCAGAAGGTGTGGACGACCTTCGCCCACGAGGCGAAGTGGTGCATGCTGCTCGCGCGCATCGGACCCCGACGCCCCCAAGCACAAGGGCCTCACCTACTTCATCCTCGACATGGACCAGGACGCGGTCGACGTCCGCCCGCTGCGCCAGATCACGGGCGAGGCGGAGTTCAACGAGATCTTCATCGAGGACGCCGGTGTTCCCGACGAGAACGTGGTCGGCGGGGTCGGGAACGGGTGGATGGTCGGGATCACGACGCTGATGCACGAGCGCGCCGGCCTCGGCGCGGCCTCGGCGGTCGCGCTGCGGCGCGAGCTCGACGAGTTGATCGCGCTGATCCGCGAGCGCGGCCTCGGCGACGACCCGGTGATCCGCGATCGGGTCGCGAGGCTTCAGATCTCGGCCGAGGCGCTGCGCCTCGGTGGCCTGCGCACGCTGACCCAGACGATGCGGACCGGGATCCCGGGCCCCGAGGGCTCGCTCGCCAAGTGGCAGTGGGCGGACGCCAACCAGGAGCTGACCGAGCTCGCGACCGAGGTGCTCGGGCCCGGAGGGCCTGGAGCGCAACGGGTGGAGCTACCGTTTCCTGCGCGCGCGCGCCAACTCGATCGAGGGCGGGACCACCGAGGTGATGAAGAACATCATCGCCGAGCGTGTGCTCGGCCTCCCGAGGCTGAGGTAGTAGCGGGCATGGACTTCGGCTTCAACGACGAGCAGCAGGAGATCAAGCGCACCGCGCACGAGTTCCTCGTCCGCGCGGTTTCACGCCCGAGAAGGTCCGCGAGCTGGCGGAGTCGCGCGCCTACGACGACGCCCTGTGGCGCGAGATCTGCGAGCTCGGCTGGCCCGGGATCGCGATCGACGAGGAGCACGGCGGCCAGGGGCTGGGAATGGTCGAGCTGGTGATCCTGTGCGAGGAGCTGGGTTACGCGTGCGCCCCGGTGCCCTATCTGTCAAACGCCGCCGCGGGGCTGGCGATCGAGGTCGCCGGCAGCGACGAGCAGCGCGAGGGCGTGGCTGCCCGGGATCGCCTCCGGCGAGGCACGTGGAGCGGCGGCGTTCACCGCGGATCAGGAGCCGCGCTCGTCCCCGACGCCGAGGGCGCGGCGGTGCTCGCGCTGCCGGAGGGCGACGGCGCGCGGCTCGTCCAGGCCTCCGATGCCCAGGTCGAGCCGCTCGAGCTGATCGACCCGACGCGCTCCTACGCGCGGGTCGACGCGGACGGCGGCGAGGTCCTGCCCGGTGACGTGGCGGCGGCGATCTGCCGCGTCGTCGTCGCGGTCGCCGCCGAGCTGGCCGGGGTCGCCCAGCGCGCGATGGAGATGGCCGTCGAGTACGCCAAGGAGCGGGAGCAGTTCGGTCGCCCGATCGGCTCCTACCAGGCGGTCTCGCACCGCTGCGCGCAGATGCTTTTCGACACCGAGGAGGCCCGCTCGCTCACCTACTACGCGGCCTGGACCGCCGACGCCGAGCCGGAGTCGCTGCCGCTCGCCGCGGCGATGGCCAAGGCGAGGGCCTCGGACGCGGCGTGGAGCGTGACCGCGTCGGCGCTCCAGGTCCTCGGCGGGATCGGCTTCACCTGGGAGCACGACCTCCACTTCCTGCTCAAGCGCGCCAGGACCACCGGCCAGCTGATGGGCCCCGCGCGCCGGCAGCGTGAGAGCGTCGCCGACCTGGTCGGCCTGGCCGCCGAACCCGTCGCCGGTTAGAACAAACGGCAAGTTCGCAAGCGAACTTGCCGGCGCTCGTCAGTCCGGGAGCACGTCTACGTCCGAGGCGAGCCGGGTCGCGCCGCCGAGGCGGTACTCGACGTCGACGACCTCGTGCTTGCGGTAGGTGCCGAACAGCCCGAGGAGCATCGCCAGCCAGCGAACGCCGCTGACCTTGCCCTCCTTGACGATCGGGCGGGCGAAGACGATCTCGCGGCCCTGGACCCGGTAGTCGGCGCCCTCGTCCTGCCGGACCCCGTTGACGAACACTCCGTACGGCGGCTCCGCTCCGCGCGGCAGCCGCACGCGCCGCCCGACCTCGACGCCCTCCTCGGTGCCGTCGATCTCGATCCGGTCCCCGGCCGTCACAGCGAGCGCCTCGCGCACCGCATCGAACGGAGTCTGCCCGTCGCGTGGCTCGAGCCGCTTCTTGAACGACCGCCCCCCGGTAGGCGACGAGCGAGCCGTCGCCCATCACGTCGAGGCCGGCCTCCGGACGCCGTATCCGGCCGGGGCCGGTGATCTCGAGCCGGGCCTGGACCCTTTGCCCGGGCTTGTATTCGCGGAACATCTCCACGTCCTCGAGCGGGCCCTCGGCGCGAATCGAGTCGGCCCGCCGTCTCAGGTCATCCACGGCCTCATCGAGCGCGTCGAACCGGTGCCGTTTGACGTCGGAGCCGTGGCGAATCGTGAGTCGCCAGGACATCACTCCCGCGCCGTCGTCGGCTTCGCCTCCGCCGCCGCGGGGTTGGTCACGCTCCCCGGCGGGGGCGCTTCGGCCGCCGCGCCGGCGGGCCGGTGATCTTCTCGGGCCCCTCGCGCTCGTCGATCGGCGACGTAGTCGCGCTCGCGCTGGCCGGTGTAGATCTGGCGCGGGCGGGCGATCTTCTGCTCGGGGTCGTCGTTCATCTCCATCCACTGCGCGACCCAGCCGGCGGTGCGCGGGATCGCGAAGATCACCGTGAACATGTCGGTCGGGATCCCCAGCGCCTCGTAGATCAGCCCGGAGTAGAAGTCGACGTTCGGGTAGAGCTTGCGCGAGGTGAAGAACTCGTCGTCGAGCGCGCGCTTCTCCAGCTCGGTGGCGATGTCGAGCAGCGGGTTGTCGCCGGTCGCCTCGAGCACCTCGTCGACGTGCTTCTTGATGATCCGCGCCCGCGGGTCGTAGTTCTTGTAGACGCGGTGGCCGAAGCCCATCAGCTGCTCCTCGCGGTTCTTCACCCCCTCGAGGAAGTCGGGGATGTTGTCCTGCGTCTCGATCCGGCGCAGCATCCGCAGCACCGCCTCGTTGGCGCCGCCGTGCAGCGGCCCGTAGAGCGCCGCGACGCCGGCCGCGACCGCCGAGTAGGGGTCGACGTCGGAGGAGCCGACGCCGCGCACCGCGTTGGTCGAGCAGTTCTGCTCGTGGTCGGCGTGGAGGATGAAGAGCACGTCGAGCGCCTTGCGCGAGCCGCGGGTCGGGCTCGTACGTGTTCTCGTCATCTTGAACATCATCGAGAGGAAGTTCTCGGCGTAGTTGAGGTCGTTGTCGGGGTAGACGTAGGGCAGCCCCATGTTGTGGCGGTAGGCGAAGGCGGCCAGGGTCGGCATCTTGGCGATCAGCCGGATCGCCGCCATGTAGCGCTCCTCGGGGTCGTCGATCTGCTTCGCGTCGGGGTAGAAGGTCGAGAGCGCGCCGACCGAGGCGAGCAGCATCCCCATCGGGTGGGCGTCGTAGCGGAAGCCCTCGAGGAACTTCTTGATGTCCTCGTGGACGAAGGTGTGGTGGGTGATGTCGTAGACCCAGCGCTCGAGCTGGGCCTCGGTCGGCAGCTCGCCGAAGATCAGCAGGTAGGCGACCTCGAGGTAGGTCGAGTGCTCGCAGAGCTGCTCGATCGGGATGCCGCGGTGCTCGAGGATCCCGGCCTCGCCGTCGATGTAGGTGATCGCCGAGCGGCAGGAGGCGGTGTTGGTGAACGCCGGGTCGTAGGACATCAGCCCGAAGTCGTCCTCGGCGACCTTGATCTGGCGCAGGTCCATCGCCGCGGACGGTGCCGTCGGTGATCTCGACCTCGTAGGTCTTGCCGGTGCGGTTGTCGGTGACCGTCAGGCGTCGTCGGCGCCGCGCGGCTGGCCGTCGCTCCTCCGCGGCTCGACCGCGTCCTTGGTCTGCTGCTCGGTCGCCATCGCTCACCTCCTCGGCCGCTGCGGGTGGATCGCGTTCCCGCCGAGACCCCTCGGCTCAGTATCGCAGTTTGACGGTCCGGCGGCCGGGGTCGACGTCCGGTGCGACGCGCTATCGGCGAGTGCTCAGGTGACCGCGGGTCGAAGTGCGTCATCGCGCGCAGCGCCTCGAAGCGCTGCGTCGATCTCCTCGCGGGTCAGGCGCGCGACGCGCTCGGTGCCGAACTCCTCGACGTTGAAGGAGGCGAGCACGGTGCCGTAGGCCATCGCCCGCCGCAGCTCGCTCGGGTCGTCGGTCGTCCGGCGCCCGTGCGCCGTCGAGGTAGCCGAGGAAGCCGCCGGCGAAGCTGTCGCCGGCGCCGGTCGGGTCGCGGACGTCCTCGAGCGGGTAGCCGGGGAGGGCGAAGAAGCCGTCGCCGGTGAACAGCGCGGCGCCGTACTCGCCGCGCTTGGCGACGACGATCCCGCGGGCCCATGCTCCATCGCGGCGCGCGCCGCGCGGGCGAGGTTCGGCTCCCCGGTCAGCATCCGGATCTCGGCGTCGTTGAGGATCAGGCAGTCGACCTCGGCGATCGCCGCCAGCAGCGAGTCCCGCGTCGGTCTCGATCCAGAGGTTCATCGAGTCGAGCGCGACGAGCCGGCGCGTCGCACTGGCGCGCGGACCCGGCGCTGCAGGTCGGGCTGGATGTTGCCGAGGAAGAGGATGTCGGCCGCGCGCGAGGCCGTCGGAGAGCTTCGGCTCGAAGTCGCCGAAGACGTTGAGCTGGGTGTCGTCGGTGTGGGCGACGTTGAGGTCGTACTCGTAGTGGCCGCGCCAGAAGAAGGTCTCGCCGCCCTCGACCCGCTCGATGTCGTCGGTCTCGACGCCGCGCCCGCGAAGCACCGCGAACTCGCTCGTCGCCGAAGTCGTCGCCGACCGGGCCGACCGCCCGCACCTCGGTGAAGAAGCTGGCGGCGAGCGAGAAGTGCACGGCGGAGCCGCCCAGCATCCGCTCGCGCTCCCCGAACGGGGTGCGCACGGAGTCGAAGGCGATCGATCCGACGACGGTCAGCGACATGGATCGAGGTGTCCGGGGGATCGGTTGCATCGAGCGCACTGGGCGGAGCACGTGATCCTAGCCGCGGTGCGAGGAAGCCGTGGTCGGGCCGCGCATGTAGCCAAATCGCCCACGGCCTAAGATCGTCGGGGTGAAGGCGATCCAGATCACCGAGTTCGGCGGGCCCGGAGGTGCTCCAGCCACGTCGAGCTCCCCGACCCCGAGCCGGGCGACGGCGAGGTCCTGGTCAGCGTTGCGCGCGCCGGGATCAACTTCGCCGACACCCATCAACGCCGCGACGACTACCTCGCCCGCAGCAGCTGCCGCTGATCCCGGGCGTGCGAGATCAGCGGCACGACGCCCGACGGGCGCCGGGTCGCGGCGCTGCTCGCCGGGCGGCGGCTACGCGGAGAAGGTCGCGGTCCCCGAGGCGTACCTGGTTCCGGTCCCCGACGAGGTCGACGACGACCAGGCGGCGGGGCTGCTCCTTCAGGGCCTGACCGCGTGGACGACGCTCAAGGTCTCGGCGCATCTCGAGCAGGGCGAGAGCGTCGTCGTCCAGGCCGCCGCCGGCGGCATCGGCACGCTCGCGGTGCAGCTCGCGAAGCGGATGGGCGCCGGCACGCGTGATCGGGCTCGCCTCGAGCGAGGAGAAGCGCGAGCTGGCGCAGCGGCTCGGCGCCGACGCCACCGTCGACTCCCATGCCGACGACCTCGAGGCCGCGATCCTCGAGGCCAACGGCGGCAAGCCGGTCGACGTCGTGCTCGAGATGAGCGGCGGGAAGGCCTTCGAGGCGAGCTACGCGGCGCTGGCGCCGTTCGGGCGGCTGGTCACCTTCGGGATCGCGTCGCGAGAGCAGAACGAGGTCAGCACGGCGAGGCTGCTGCGCGACACTCGCGGCGTGATCGGCTTCTGGCTGGTCCACATGGTCGCCCACCGGCAGGATCTGCTCCGCGAGGGGATCGGGGAGCTGCTCGGCGCCGTCGCCTCCGGCGAGCTCGAGGTCGTGATCGGGGACATCTATCCGCTGTCCGAGGCGGCTCGCGCCCACGAGGACATCCAGGCGCGCGGCACGCACGGCAAGCTGCTCCTCGACCCGAGCCGTTGACGGCCTTCCGCGAGCTCGGCCTCTCGCCCGAGATCCAGCTCGCGCTCGACGAGCTCGGCTTCGAGGAGCCGACCGCGATCCAGGAGCAGGCGATTCCCGAGCTGCTCGCGGGCCACGACGTGATCGGCCAGGCCCAGACCGGCACCGGCAAGACCGCCGCCTTCGGCCTGCCGCTGCTGCAGTACCTCGATCCCGACAGCGACGAGGTGCAGGCGATCGTCCTCACCCCGACGCGGGAGCTGTGCATCCAGGTCACCCAGGCGATGCGCGCGTACGCCGAGCATCTCGCCGGTCGAGGTCGTGGCCGTCTTCGGCGGCGCGCCGATCCGCTCCCAGCAGGCGCAGCTGCGGCAGGGAGCGCACGTCGTCGTCGCGACGGTGGGGCGGATGATGGACCTGATGTCGCGCCAGTCGCTGGTCCTCACCTCCGCCCGCTACGTCGTCCTCGACGAGGCCGACGAGATGCTCGACCTCGGCTTCATCGAGGACGTGGAGCGGATCCTGCGCATGTGCCCGTCCGGGCGCCAGACGGGCCTGTTCTCGGCCACGATCCCGCCCCCGATCGCGAAGCTCGCGGAGCGCTACATGTACGACCCGGTGACGATCCGCGTCACGCCGAAGAAGCTCACGGTCGACGCGATCGAGCAGGCCTTCGTCGAGGTTCCCGGGAAGCAGAAGACCGATCGGCTGGTCGAGGTGCTTCGCGCGGAGGAGCCCGAGCAGGCGATCATCTTCTGCCGCACCAAGATCGGCACCTCGCGGCTCGACCGCACGCTCCGGGACCGCGGCCTCAACGTCAAGGCGCTGCACGGCGACATGACGCCAGGGGGCGCGCGACGGGGTGATGATCTCCTTCAAGGAGCACCGGCTGCCGCTGCTGGTGGCCACCGACGTCGCGGCGCGCGGGCTCGACATCGAGCACGTCACCCACGTGATCAACTACGACGTTCCCGACACGACGGACGGCTACGTGCATCGCATCGGCCGCACCGGGCGGGTCGGGCGCACCGGACGGGCGATCACCTTCGTCACCCCGACCCAGCGGCGCGAGATCCCGCGCATCGAGCGCGAGGCCAAGGTGTCGATCGGCGCCTGGGAGCCCCCGGAGGAGCGCCTCGAGCACGCACCACGTCCCCGCCGGCGCGATCGGGAGGAGGCGCCGGATGGCCCGCGCGCACCCGTCGACGGAGCGGTGAAGCTGTTCGTGAACCGCGGGCGGGGCAGCGGCATCGGCGAGGACGACCTGCGCTGGGCGCTGACCGAGGGCGCGGTCGTCCCCGACGACGCGATCGAGGGGATCCGCGTCCTGGAGCGATTCTCGTTCGTGGAGCTGGATGCCGAGCACGCGGAGCGCGCGGTCGAACGGCTCGACGGGACGAAGCTCAAGGGTCGCCAGGTGAGGGTGGAGCTCGCTCGCGGCTAGCGCCGCTTGCGCTTGCCCTCGACGACCACACGCTCGCTCATCTGCACCGGGTGCAGCGCACAGAAGATTCGATACTTGCCGTTGCGCGTGAAGCGCTGCGTGAACGTGCGGTCACCGTCGAGGTTCGGCGAGCCGAACCCGATCGGCCCGTTGGCGAGCGTGACGTTGTGCAGCTCCTGACCGGAGAACTGCCAGTTCAAGGTCGCGCCGCGCTTGACGCGCACGTTCGGCTTCGAGAAGAAGCGGTCGTCGACGCCGATCGTCTTGCCCGACTTCAGCCGCTTCGTCTTGCCCGGCGGCTTGCGGATCGTGATCGCGTTGCCAGCCTCGTCGAGGCCGGTGAGCGGGATCTTGAACGGGATCGGCCCGGGACGTCCGTCCAGGGTCTCCCGGCGCGAGCAGCGTCTTGATGTCGTTGGGGAGCGACCCGCAGTTCTGAGTCACGCCGTTGTCGGGAGCGACGTAGACGATCGAGATCCCCATCACGCGGATGTGGGGCAGCGAGTTGTCGTACAGGGAGTTGAGCCGCACCCGCTCCCCCTGCGCCGACCGGGATCCCGGCCTGCGACTGGAACGCGCTCATGGCGATCGGCCCGGGCTCGTGCAGCACCGGTCTGACGTTGTAGAAGGGTGGTCCGGGTTGCCCCACGTGGGCAGGGACTCGCCGATCTGGCGGTTGCCGCAGTCGGGCTGGGTGAGCGTCGAGCTTGCGGGCGCCGCCGTGGACGTGCCCGCCGCCGCCCACGATGCGCCCGATTCGGGCATCACGTAGTCGGCGCTCTCGTGTGTAGCGTGGAGCCGCGCCTCCTTCGTCCCGGGGACGTTGTAGATCGGGTCGGCCCGGCAGTTCTCGACGTCGAGCCAGTAGGGCTTGACGCTCTGTCAGCGATGGATCGTCGTTGACCGTGTACTTGTACTGGATGTACGCCCGGTCGGTGGTGGCGCGGTGGTTCATGAACATGTACAGCAGGCCCCACGTGTCGGTGTCGTTGAGCTCGTAGCCGTAGCCGGGCGGCAACGCCATCTTCGCGCGCTCCTCGCCGGCCGCGTAGAAGCGCTCGTTGGCGCTGAACAGTGCGTTGGGCCGCTCGTCGAAGCCCATGATCGTGTCGCAGGTCGCGTCCGGGCGGTTGAGGTTCGCGAACACGATGTGGTGCAGCATCAGCCGCTGGATCGGGACGGGCGTGCCGTCGGCGTCGACGACGTCGACCTCCATGTTGGTGACCTTCCCGTCCACGGGAGCGTGCGGCGCGAGCGCGAAGCTCTGCTTCACCTCGTAGCCGCCGACCTGGACCGGGCCGACGCGCTCGGTGTAGGTATGCACGGCGGCTGACGCCGCCGACGGCACGACGAGCAACCCGAGCAGCGCCCCAACCAGCACGACGCAGCGCCTCGAGATGCGCCTCCCTGCGGATGTCGGCCGCCCTGCGTCCACCCTGCGGGACAGCCTATCTGGTCCCCTCGGCCTGGGCCGCTCGTCCCTCGCGCAGCAGGCGGCGCCAGTCGGTGGTCCGGAACACGGCCGCCAGCGAGACGAACCCGAGCACGACGGCCCACGCCGCGACCGCGAGCGCCTGGCCGACCGAGAAGGACAGCACAGCCGCCCGGGAGGGGCCCTCGAGCGTGGCGACGAGCAGCGCCTGCTGCGCGCCCGCCCCGCCGGGCGTGAACGGAAGCGCCTTGGCCACCGACTCGACGGCCATCACCACGAGGACGTTCTCGACCGAGCCGACGAGATGGAAGGCCTCGAGGAAGAACCAGAAGGAGGCGAACCGGCACAGCCAGCCCACCATCTGCCATGACGCGACCTCGGCCAGGTACCGGCGCGGGGTGCGGAAGATCACGACTCCCTGCTTGATGTGGTCCCAGAACGCCTCCACGCGACGCGCCGCGACGGCGAACAGGACCAGCGAGCCGATGCCCAGCAGCGTGAGGAAGAAGACGAGCAGCGGGGGGTGGTCCGCCCAGAACGCGATGTCGAACGCCGGCAGGTGGGGGATCTCGGGCAGCGCGGGAAGCAGGCCGAGAGTGAGCGCGTAGAGGAGCACGCAGATTCCGATCGTGGTGTCGAAGGGAGCGAGCACCGCGAACGACGACGCGACGGCGGGATACGACGAGTCGGGGATGCTCTTCTTGGCAAGGAAGACCTTGACCGCGTCGCCCGCGTGCGCGGGGAGGATCGCGTTGAAGCCCGCGCCGGCGAGGAAGGAGGCGGTGATGAACCGCTCGTCCACGCGGGAACGCGGATAGGCGGCCCGCAGGGCGTTGGCCCAACCGTGCGACCGCGCGACCAGCATCCCGGTCCACAGGAACAGGGCGGCGGCCAGCGCGCCCCACTCGATCGCGGCGAGGTTCCCGAAGAACGCCTCGGCGGCGTGCAGGAAGCGGTCGATGCTCGACCCGAGGTCGGCCCGGAGCATGCTCATAAGCTAGTTGGGGCGCTAGCCCTTGAGGTCGGCGGGGTACGTCGTGATCCTGAGTCCGCCGCCCGGGATGATCTGGACGACGTCGCCGGCCGGGGCGATCCCACCTGGCTTCGCCGTGCCGAAGACGAGGTTCGCGTACAGCGGGATCGGATCGCCCGCGGCGTCTTCGGCGTCCCTGCGCATCGTGATCACGCCGACCTTGTTCGTCGGGCAGAGCGGGTTGCGCTGGGTGCAATTGAACCCGTTCGCCTCGGCTATCTCGCCCTTCGGCTCGGTCAGCTGCTTGACGTCCTTGCCAGGTGCGGTGGCGGTGGGGTCCGGGGCGAGGATGATGCGCGTGCGGTTGAGGACGTTGTAGGGGATGCCCTCGATGCCGGCCGTGAACACCGCGAGCGCGGTGAGCTGATCGTCGCGCTCCAGCCCCGTCAGCTCCTGCGAGAAGAGGACGACGTCCTCACCCTTGCGGATCGGAACGCTCGGGACCAGCAGCGTGTTGGTGATCTGAGGCGGGACGACCGGCTGGTCGCCCGGCGCGAACCGGATCGCGTTCAGCCGCCCCTTGTCGAGGCCGACGCTCCCGTCGGGCTCGTTCTCGCCGATCAGCAGCTTGTTGGCCCTGCCCTTCTTCCCCTGCGGTTTGCGGGTGCTGTGAGCCCCGACGACCATGTTGAGGTAGCAGGCGTCGGGAGCGCAGGGAAGCTGGCTGCGGTCGGGAATGTCAAGCGTCGCGTCGGTGAACACGACCACGCAGTGGTGCTCGCGGTCGGGCGGCTTCTGGCGGCACTTCAGCCGCTGCGTGCCGAGCGTGAGCGTGTCCTCGCCGGCCGCGGTGAACTGGCCGTTGGCAAGCACGATGCTGACCTGGACGATCGGGTTGTAGGTGTAGGGCCTGCCGACGCATTGCACCGTCTGCTCGAGGCAGTCGGTCGTCACCTCCACCTCGCCGGTCGCCGTGAGCTTGTCGCCGCTGTCGAGGCTGGGCAGGCCGCCGGGTCCCATCGACATCACGACGCGCGGCTTCTTCCCGCTGACGCGGGTGATGGGCACGCTCTGGGTCAGCTCGGACTGGTTTCCGGTCGTGCCGACCAGGACGTGGTCGGTCGACTGGCCCTGGGCGCCGGCGCTGCCGAGCAGCGGCGGCGAGACGACGACGGCGAGCGCGGCGATCGCGGCGATCGCTACGGCGGGGGCGGTTCGCCGGCGCGCGGCGGGGCGGGGCAAGGCGAGGCCCGTCACGTCGCTCGACCCGTCCCGGGGAGGGACATCTCGAACAGCTCCTCCAGCCTCGCCACCGTCGCCTCCGGGTCGCGGTGGAGGATCGCGGTCATTCCGACCTCCTCGGCGCCGCGCACGTTCTCGCGCAGGTCGTCGACGAACACGCATTCCTCGGGCTCGACGCCGAGTCGCTCGGCCGTGAGCCGGTAGATCTCGGGCTGCGGCTTGTGCAGGCCGACCTCGCCCGAGATGATCACGACGTCGAACAGGCCCTCGAGCGCCTCGGGGTCGTAGATCGAGGTTCCCCACGAGTTCGAGATCAACGCCGTGCGGACGCCGCTCGCGCGAGCCGCGCGGACCGCCGCGATCAGCCGCTCCTCGGGCCGCACCGCGGCGAACATCCTCGTGATCAGGCCCTCGGTCGCGGCCACGCCGAGCCGGGCGCCGAAGCGGCGCTCGAACTCGGCCGGCTCGAGCTCGCCGGTCTCCAGCAGCCGGAGGTCGGCGAGCGCGTCGGGCTCGTTCTTGAAGAGCTGTCGCACCATTCCCTGCTCAAGTCCCTCCCTACGGCAGAACTCGTCGAATCCCTCCCACATACTCGTAGTCAGAACACCTCCGAAGTCCACGAGTAGCGCCGTGTGGGCCCCCTGTGCACGCTCCCGCTCAGGCACGGAGGCAGCATATGCTTCGCGCGCGATGCCAGAGGAGGCCCCCGAGGGGATCGACCGGAGCGGCGTCGAGGCCTGGTTCGAGGCCGAGGTGCCGGGCGTCGAGCTGCCGCTGTCCTTCGAGCGCATCTCCGGCGGGCGGTCGAACCTGACGTTCTCCGTCACGGACGCGGGCGGTCGTCGCTGGGCGCTGCGGCGCCCACCGCTCGGCAAGGGCTTGACCTCGGCGCACGACATGGGCCGCGAGCACAGGGTGATGTCGGCGCTGGGGCCGACCGACGTCCCTGTACCTCCGATCGTGGGGATGTGCGAGGACGAGACGGTGAACGGGGCGCCGTTCTTCGTCATGGACTTCGTCGAGGGGCCGATCCTGCGCAACCAGGAGGCGGCCGTGGAGGCGTTCGACGAGACAGACCGCCACGAGATCGGAGGCCGGGTGGCGGACACGCTGGTCCGGATCCACGCCGTCGATCCCGACGCGGTCGGGATCGGCGATCTCGGCAAGAAGCAGGACTACGTCGCCCGCCAGCTGCACCGCTGGCAGGGGCAGTGGGAGAAGTCGAAGACCCGCGAGGTGCCGCTGATCGACGACGTCCACGCCCGCCTCGTCGCACGCATCCCAGAGCAGGGGCCGGCGACGATCGTTCACGGCGACTACCGGCTCGACAACATGATCCTGTCGCCCTCCGGCGAGGTCGCCGCCGTGGTCGACTGGGAGCTGTGCACGCTCGGCGACCCGCTCGCCGACGTCGGCATGCTGATGGTCTACTGGGCGCAGCCCGGCGACGAGCTGATCCCGCTCGAGCTCCCGACCACAGCGCCCGGATTCCCCGGCCGCGATGAGGTCAAGGCCCGCTACGCCGAGCGCTCCGGCCGCAACCTGTCCGAGATCGACTTCTACGTCGCGCTCGGCTACTGGAAGCTCGGGATCATCCTCCAGGGGATCATCGCCCGCGTCGCGGCGGGGCAGTACGGCAAGGCCGAGGACGAGGGCAACGAGAGCACCGAGCTCGTCGAGCGCCTCGCCCAGGCGGCAGACGAGGCCGAGCGGCGGCTGGGCTGATCGGCTTGCCCAATCGGTTCTGGGGGGCCTCCGGCTGAGAGCGGCGGACGCCGGGCCTCGAATGGCCGGGTAGGGGGAGCAAGCAATCTCCCCGGAGGGGGTCCGAGAACCGCACACTCGACGGGCGCGCGGCGGCGAGTGTGCAGTTGACCCCGTATATGACCGTCAAGTGCACACGCGAGGGCGAGCTACTCGCGATTGTGCGGTTATCGACACCGCACTAGCAATCCACACATTGTCGGCTAGCTCGCGGCCTTCGCCGGCTCCGGCGCGCCCTCGGGCGCGTCCGTGCCCTGAGCCCGCTTCGCCGCCCGGTTGAGCTCGCGGCGGGCGATCACCATCTTGTGGACCTCGTCGGGGCCGTCGGCGACCCGGAGCATGCGGCTGAAGCGCCACATCCCGGCGAGCGGGGTGTCGTCGGACATGCCCAGGGCGCCGTGGACCTGGATCGCGCGGTCGAGCACGTCCATGACGACGTTGGCGGCGACCACCTTGATCATCGAGATCTCCTGGCGGGCGGCGCGCTTGCCGGCGGTGTCCATCTTCCACGCGGCGTGCAGGGTCAGCAGCCGCGCCTGGTCGGTCTCCATCCGCGACTTGGCGATGAAGTCCTGGACGAACTGCTTGTCGGCGAGCTTGCTCGCCGAACGTCTCGCGCTCGTTGGCGCGCTCGGCACATCATGCTCGATCGCGCGCTCGGCGGTCCCGATCGCGCGCATGCAGTGGTGGATGCGGCCCGGGCCGAGCCGGTCCTGGGCGATCACGAAGCCGGCGCCGCGCTCGCCGAGCAGGTTGGACTCGGGCACGCGGCAGTCCTCGTAGCGGATCTCGCAGTGGCCGGGCCCGCCGTCGTGGCCCATCACCGACACCGGCCGCACCAGGTCGAAGCCGGGGTTGTCGATGGGGACCAGGATCATCGCTCGCGCGCGCGTACGGGTGCGCCTCGGGGTCGGTCACGCACATCACGATCGCCACCGACGGCGCCGACCGCGCCGGAGGTGAACCACTTGTGGCCGTTGATCACCCACTCGTCGCCGTCGAGCACGGCGCGCGGTGCGCAGCGTGGTCGGGTCCGAGCCCGAGACCTCGGGCTCGGTCATCGAGAAGCAGCTGCGGATCTCGCCCTCGAGCAGCGGCTCGAGCCAGCGCTCGCGCTGCTCGCTCGGTGCCGTGCTCGGCGAGGATCTCCATGTTGCCGGTGTCCGGCGCCGAGCAGTTGAAGGCCATCGGCGCGATCGCGGGGCTGCGGCCCATCTCCTCGCAGAGCACGCCGTACTCCGCAGTTGGTCAGCCCGGCGCCGTAGCGCTCGTCGGGCATGAACAGGTTCCACAGCCCCTCGGAGCGTGCCCGCTCGCGGATCTCGACCAGGATCTCCGGGTACGGGACGCCCGGGCCGCACCTCGTCGTCGAGCGCGCGCAGCGCCTCGAGCTCGACCGGGTAGACGTGCTCGTCCATGAACGCGCTGCACCCGGTCGCGAAGCTCCTCGACGCGAGGGCTGAGCTCGAAGTCCATCGCACGGGAGCCTACTCGGGCTGCCTACAGCGGCGCCGCGGCCGGCGCCGCGCCTTGATGCCCGCGCGTGGTGATGATCTGGGCCGCGAACAGCACCCCGACCATCAGCGACGCGATCGCGATCGCCGGCACGACGACCTCGGGCGTGCCCCTCCTTGACGACCAGCGTCGTCCCGGAGGCGATCAGCACGACCGCCAGCGCGGTGCGCAGGACCCCTGCGGCGCCCTGACCGCGAGCATCGCCGCCGAGCAGCACGCCGGGCACCGAGCCGAGCAGGATGTTGCCGGCGAGCACGAAGTCGACGTTGCCGCCGATCCAGTGCGCGATGCCCGCCGCCCACAGCAGGACCGCGGCGTGGAAGATGTCTGTGCCGACGACGCGCTGGGGGACGAGGCGGAAGATCGCGATCAGGGCGATCGCGATCAGCGTCCCCGACCCCGCCGAGGTGAGCCCGATCACGAACCCGGTCACCGCGCCGGTGATCGACCGCGGCGACGATGTGGCGCGCGTATAGGTGCATCGCGTAGCGCTCCTGGATCACGTTCGAGAGCAAGATCGAGCGCAGCAGCGTCGCGATTCCGACGACGAGCAGGGCGCCGCCGAGCATCCCGAGCACGAGCTGGTCGAGGTCGTCGCCGTAGCGGCGCTGCAGCAGCTCGATCACCCACACGCCCGCGATCGCCGACGGCACGCTGCCGACGGCGAGCCAGAAGGCGAGCCCGCGGTGAACCGTCTTCAGCTTCAGGTGCTGGACTCCGCCGACGGTCTTCGTGATCGCGGCGTAGAAGATGTCGGTGCCGATCGCGGTCACCGGCGAGATCCCGAAGACCAGGATCAGCAGCGGGGTCATCAGCGAGGCGCCGCCCATGCCGGTCATGCCGACGAGCATGCCGATGCCGAAGCCGAAGAAGATGATCGCGGGATCCATGCGTCGGCCGTTGGTGACCGAGTGGTCAACCGGCGCTGGCGTCCGCGATGGTAGCGAGACGGTCGCTAGCGGTGCACCCACGCGTCCGGGTCGTCGGTCAGCTCCCGGACCTGGCTCCGGCAGCTCGCCCGACGTCAGGTCGGCGAGCGTGACCTGCTCGAGCACCGCGCGGAGATTCGCCCGCACCGCGATCCAGACGTCGCGCAGATGCTCGGCGTGCCCGGGATAGCTCGGTGTCCTCGGGCGCGGAGTCCTGGATGTTGGCGAGCGGGCCCTCGACGGCCCGGATCACGTCGGCGACCGTGATCTCCTCGGCCGGGCGGGCGAGCCAGTAGCCGCCGCGCACGCCCCGCTTGGTCCTGATGAGCCGAGCGTGCTTGAGCTCGAGCAGGATGTGCTCGAGGAACTGCAGCGGGATGTCCTGCGCTTCGGCCAGCGCTCGCCCTTCACCGGCTCGCCGTCCTCGGACGCGGCCAGCTCGAGCGCGGCGCGCACGGCGTAGTCGGCCTTCGCGGTGATCCGCATTGCAGCAATCGAATCTCCGTGCGCTCGATGATCGACCTGCAGTCCCATTCCACCGTCTCGGACGGACAGCTGGAGCCCGCCGAGGTCGCGCGCGCCGCCGCCGACGGCGGGCGTGACGACGATGGCGCTCACGGACCACGACGCGATCGCCGGCGTCCCGGCGGCGAGCGCGGCCGCGGAGGAGGCCGGGATCGAATGCGTTCCGGCGGTCGAGATGTCGTGTGTGCACGACTACTCCGAGGATCTTCACATGCTCGGCTACTGGGTCGACCTCGACGCGATCGCCCCCGCCTGCGAGCGCGCCCAGCAGGAGCGGGTCGACCGGGCGCGAGGAGATCGTCGAGCGGCTCAACTCGCTCGGGCGTTGCGGTCACGCTTCGAGGACGCTGTCGCCCAGGCCGGCGACGCGCTGTCGCGATCGGCCGCCCCCACATCGCCCGCGCTGCCGGCGCCGGCGCCGACCTGAAGCCCGTTCTTCGAGGAGTACCTGGTGCCCGGGGCGAAGGCGTTCGTCTCGCGGCGCTGGCCGAGCGCCGAGCGAGGCCGTCGAGCTGATCCACGACGCCGGCGGCGTCGCGGTCGTCGCTCACCCGTACTGGGACGTCAGCGAGCCCGCACAGGTGCGCGTCGCTGGTCGACAGCCTGTCGACGCTCGAGGGCGTCGAGAGCCTTCTACCCGCCGCACACGCGCGACCAGACGGCGTTCTGCCTCGAGCTGTGCGCGGAGCACGACCTGACGCCGACCGGCTCCTCGGACTTCCACGGCCCCACGCACAAGACCTTCTCGCGCTTCGGCGCCTTCGACACCTTCGGGCTCGGCGAGCCGCAGGTGCCGCCCAAGCCGGACGCCTAGGAGCCGCGCGCCGGCGGGATCAGCTCCCGCTCCTCCAGGTAGGCGATGATCCGCTGCGCCGACTCCTCGCGGCGTCTCGCTCCTCGGTCTCGAGCACGACCTCGGGGTTCTCGGGCGGCTCGTACGGATCCGAGACTCCGGTGAACTCCTTGATCTCGCCGGCACGGGCCTTCGCGTACAAGCCCTTGACGTCGCGGCGCTCGCACTCCTCGACCGACGCCTTCACGTAGGCCTCGATGAAGCGTCCGTCCATCTGCCCCCGCGCCTCGTCGCGGAGCTCCCGGTAGGGGGAGATCGCGGCGGTGATCACCGGCACGCCGTTGCGCGACAGCAGGTCGGCGACGAACGCAACACGACGGATGTTCGTGTCGCGGTCCTCCTTCGAGAATCCGAGCCCCTTGGAGAGGTTCTGGCGCACGACGTCGCCGTCGAGGACCTCGATCGCGGAGCCGCGCGCCTGCAGCTCCTCCACGACCAGCTCGGTGATCGTCGTCTTGCCGGCTTCCGGAGAGCCCGGTGAACCACAGGGTGAATCCCTGCTCAGAAGCCATATCTCAGTCCGATTCCTCTCTATATGCGTTGATCAGGATCTCCGCAACCTCTTCCCTCGTGAACTCGTGCGGGGGCGTCTCGCCCGCGGCCAGCATCTCGCGCACCTTCGTCCCGGACAGGAACAGGTGCGCGTCCTCGGGATGAGGACAGGTCTTGTTCGAGGCCATCCCCTCGCAGTCCTCGCACCAGAAGGTGTGCTCGAAGAACAGCGGCTCGATGCCGAGCTCGCCGATGTCCACCTCGTCGAAGATGTGCTGCGCGTCGTAGGTGCCGTAGTAGTCGCCGACCCCCGCGTGGTCGCGGCCGACGATGAAATGGGTGGCGCCGTAGTTGCGACGCACGATCGCGTGGAAGATCGCTTCGCGCGGGCCTGCGTAGCGCATCGCCGCCGGGTTCACCCCCAGGACGGTGCGGTCCTGCGGGTAGTAGCGCTCCAGCAGGATCTCGTAGCAGCGCATCCGCACGTCGGCGGGGATGTCCCCCTTCTTCGTCTCGCCGATGATCGGGTGCAGGAACAGGCCGTCGGAGATCTCCAGCGCGGCCTTGGTCAGGTACTCGTGCGCGCGGTGGATCGGGTTGCGGGTCTGGAACGCGACGATGCGCTTCCAGCCGCGGTCGGCGAACGCCTGCCGCGACTCCTCGGGGGACAGCAGGCGGCGCTTGAACGCCTCTTCGTGGTCGGGCAGCGCGTCGGCCTCGATCGGTCCGGCGAGACAGCGGTTGCCCTCAGCGTAGATCGCCGCGACCCCGGGATGGGCGTCCTCGGTCGTGCGGTAGACGAGCTCGGCCTCGCGCTCCACGTCGCGGTCGAAGACCTCCTCGACGCTGAGCCGGCCGAGCGTCTTGCCGTCGTCGGCGAGCTCAGCTCGACCTCGTCCCCGGCAGAGGCATCGAGCTCGGTCGCGAGGACGACCGGGATCGACCATATCCCGCCGCCGCTCAGCTTCATCGACTCGACGACCGAGCGCCAGTCCTCCGAGCCCATGAACCCGCCCAGCGGGGCGAAGCCGCCGTTCGCGAGCAGCTCGAAGTCCGCCGTCTGACGGGCGCTCAGCGCTACGGAACAGGGCCTGCTCGGTCTTCGCCATTGGGTGCCGGGGTGGACTTCGATGTAGAGCTAGCGCGTCGCGGGCGCCACTACCCAGTCAGGGCCTCAACCATTCAGCCCGCACTCGGTCTTGTCGGCGTTGGCCCAGCGGCCGTCGCGCGGGCCCGGCCCCGTTTCCAGGCGGACGCGTGCAGTGGGTGCAGCCGATCGAGGGATAGCCGGCGTCATGCAGGGGGTTGTAGGGCACGTCGTTGTCATTGATGTAGCTCCACACTTCCTCGTCAGTCCAGTCCGCCAGCGGATTCAGCTTCCACAGGCCGAAGCGCTTGTCCCAACCGAACTTTGCCGCTCCGACCCGGGTCTGGGAGTCCGTCGCGACGTATTCCCGAAACCCAGCAATCGACGCCGGCGAGAGCATCTCGCATCGGCTCGACCTTTCGAATCCCACAGCAGGCGTCTGGCTGACGCGCCCAAAGCTTATCGCCGTACATGCCGAGCCTGCTCCTCGACGCCGATGTTGTGGAAGCGGTCGAACTCGATCCCGTAGCGCGCGGCGAGGGCGTCCCGCGTCGTGTAGGTCTGCTCGAACAGCAGATCGGTGTCGAGATAGAAGAAGCGGGTCGAGGGATCGATCCGCTGCGCGATGTCGATCGACCACCGAGGTGGTCTTCTGGAACGAGCAGGCGAAGTAGAGGCTTCGGGTGGAAGGTCTCGATCGCCCACGCGATCACCTCCTCGGCGCCGAGCGACTCGAGGCGCTCGAGACCTCCCGCGGGTCGATCGGCTCGCCGTTGAGGTGCTCGGGGGGCGGCACCGCGCGCAGGGGCTCACGGCGCACGTCCGCGGGAGTCGGGGCGGCTGCCGCTCCCTCGGTAACCGCTAGACCGCGCACTCGCCCTCGCCGCGCTCGACCTTGTAGGGCTCCTTGCGCTCCCAGTCGACGAACTGCATCAGGTTCTCGACCGAGAACTCGACCGGCATCGACAGGTCCTTGACCAGCTCCTGGAAGCGCGCCGCGCCGACCCGGGCGACGAACGCGTTGAAGACCTCGCCGTCCTCTCGCTCGTCCTCGTAGAAGCGGATCCAGCGCTCGACGGCGTCCGGCACCCGCTTCGCCGGCAGGCGGGACTTGAGGCGCTCGCCGTACGCCACCTCGCCGCCCTCGTACTGGCCGCCGATGTGGGGGATGTAGGCGGGCACCTGGCGTTCGCCGACCTTCAACGAGGCGCCGTAGAAGCCGATGTTGCCGATGTGATGCTGGGCGCAGCCATTGGGGCAGCCGCTCATCTTGATGTGGATCCGCTTCGTCAGCGGGTCGTCGATCTGCATCTCGGCCAGCCGGTCGCGGATCGCCTTGTTGAGGCCCATCGAGCTGGTGATCCCGAGCTTGCAGCTGTCGGTGCCGGGGCAGCTGACGACGTCGGTGACCTCGTCCGCCCCGGCCTCGCCGAGCCCCAGCTCGCTGAGCCGCTCCCAGACGTCGTAGATCGCCTCGTCGCGCACCCAGCGCAGGACCATGTTCTGGTGGATGCTGGTGCGGGCATAGCCGCCGGTGAACTCGCGCATGATCTGCGCCAGGCCGCGGAACTGCTCCGGCGACAGATCGCCGCGATACACCTTCACCTCGATAGTCGAGAACCCCTCCTGGCGCTGAGGGCGGACGTTCGAGGCGACAAAGCGGTCGAAGGCGGAGTGGTCGCCGTTGGGGGAGCCGTGGCTCGCCGGCGCCGCGGGGGCATGCGACTCCTCCTCGTGCTCGAGCTTCATCCGCTCGAGGTCGGCGGCGTAATCGTGCTCTGACGCCCACCCGCCCTCGAGCTCGGTGTCGACCAGGTCGCGGAACTGCTCGATGCCGATCTTGTCGACCAGCACCTTGATCCGCGCCCGGGCGCGGTTCTTGCGCAACCAGTCCTGGCGGTCGAAGATCCGCAGCGCCGCCTCAGCCACCCGCAGGTACTCGCCATTGTCGGCCTCGACGAACTCCGCCAGCGTGGGGGCGATGCGGGGCATGATCGAGGTGCCGCCGCCGACCCGCATCTCGAACCCGCGCACCTGCTCTCCATCTACCTCGCGCTGCTTGGGGATGAAGCCGAGGTCGTGGATCCCGGTGATCGCGCGGTCCTCGTCGGAGGCGGCGAACGCGGTCTTGAACTTCCGCGGCATCAGCTGCGTGACCGGGTGGCGCACGAAGTAGCGCGCGTAGGCGGCCGCGTAGGGAGTGATGTCGAACGGCTCGTCGTCGCACACGCCGGCCCACGGGTCGCCGGTGACGTTGCGGACGGTGTTGCCGCACGCCTCGCGCGTGGACAGCCCCGCGTCGCCGATCATCCGGATCGCCTTCGCGGCGTCGGCGAGCGGGATGTGGTGGAACTGGAAGTTCTGGCGCGTGGTGATGTGGCCCTTGCGCAGCGGGGTGTAGGTCTCTGCGAGGTCGCCGAACGCCTCCATCTGCTCGGGCGTCACGCCGCCGAACGGGAGCTTGACCCGGATCATCTGCACGTCCGGTTGGCGTTGCCCGTACACGCCCTGCTTGAGGCGGAAGCCGATGAACTTGTCCTCGTCGATCTCGCCGCCGAGGAACTTCGCCGCCTCGTTGTCGAAGTCGTCGAACTCGCGCTCCAGGATCGGGAGCACGTGTCCGGGCACGTCCTCATAAACCTCGGGATTCTCGAGCGAGCCGACCTTGCCCTTGCCGCGCTGCTTCTTGGCCGTGTCCTGCTCCAGCTCGGCGGGATCGGGCTTCGGCTTCTCGTCCGCCTTCGGTTCGACCGATACTGGCTCCATCGGAGAAACGCCTCCTCACGGCTCGCGGACACCTGCGCTCGGAGGAAACTAGCAAATCCCGATGGGCTTTATGCTATTTCGGCTCAGCCTGCCGCAAACCCGCTCGCGGCGGAGGCGGGAGCGAGCGAGCAAGGCTGCCGGTTATGTGAGTGCGAGCGAGCGGGAGCTGAGTACGCGAGCGGAATTGATTTAGTCGACGTCGCTGCCTTCGATAAGGAACGCGACCCGGACGTGGGCCCTGAACTCGTCCAGATTGTCGCCCCGGATGCCGGTGCTCACGATGTCGAGCGCGCGGATGTTGCGCAGCGACGACTGCGCCTGGGACAGCGCCTGCTGGGCGGCATCGTCGGTGGACTTGCTGGAGCTTCCGACCAGCTCGATGATCTTCACGACAGCCAAGGCACTCCTCCTTCGTCAGACATCTGGTGGTGGGTTTCTATCCGGAATCCGCGGCGCGCGCTAGTACACCCGCCCGAAATCCGCCGGACCTACGACCGTGTGCACTAGCCCCACGGCGAGCGGAGCTCGGATCGGGCCGCCACGCCCTCGTGGATCGCAGCTCGCTGCCACGCGCTGTGGCCCTCCGCGGCGCCCGCCGACGGCGCGGTCTCGGCCACGAAGCGCTCGATCGCGGCGGCGATCGCGGCGGCCTCCGGCTCCGAGGGCGCGGGTACGATCGCCGCGATCCTGGGGCGGGGCGGTCGCCGCTGCCCGTTCCTGCTCATGCGCGCATCTAATCACCAGGACGAAACAACGAGCGAAGCGAAGTTGTGAGGACAGGGTTTCAGACAGACTGCATCCCGTGATCCCGGTGATCGACAACGACGCGGTCCTGGCGGCGGTCGACGCGAGCACGGCGATCGAGCGCACCCGGGCGGCGTTCGAGCTTCATGCTCGCGGCGAGTGGGAGATGCCGGCCAAGGTCTATCTCGACAGCCCTCCGCACGGTGACTTCCGGGCGATGCCGGCGCGCGGCGACGGCCTGGCGCTGCTCAAGTGGGTCACCTCGTTCCCGAGCAATCCGAAGCGCGGCCTGCCCGTCGTCGCCGGCGCGGTCCTGCTGTCGGACGCGACCAGCGGCGAGCTGTTGGCGATCATCGATTGCCGGGCGGTGACGTGGCTTCGAACCGGGGCGGCCGCGGCGGTCTCGGCGCGCGCGCTCGCGAGCGCGGATGCCGAAACGGTGGGGATCATCGGCTGTGGGGTCAACGGCGCGTGGGCTGCTCGCTGCCTGCAGGCCGCCGGATATGGACCCGGCGTGTGCGCGGACGTGCGAGACGAGCCGGCGCGCGCGCTGGCCGAGGAGCTCGAGTGGCGAGTGGGGAGCCGCGCCGAAGCGGCCTCACAGGACGTGGTGGTCACGGTCACCCCCGGCGACACGCCGGTGATCCTCGCGTCCGAGTTGCGTGCCGGCCAGCACCTCGCGGTGCTCGGAGCGGACGCCCACGGCAAGGCGGAGGTCGAGCCCGCCGCGCTCGAGCGCTGCCGCGTGTTCTGCGACGAGTGGGATCAGGCGTCGGGCGGCGGGGAGCTCGCCGGTCCGGTCTCGGCCGCGCGGATCCGCCGCGAGGACGTCGCGCAGCTCGGCGACGTGTTGACCGGGGCGACCGAGGGACGGCGCTCGAACGAGGAGATCACGCTGTTCGACTCGACCGGGCTCGCGATCCAGGACGTCGCAATCGCCTCGGCGGTCCTCGAGGCGTGGCGGGACGGCCGGATCGAGGCGCAGACGGTCGAGCTCTAGTGCCGTACTAGGCGCTGGTCGGTCCGGGCCTGTGCGTCGTCTCCGTGGTCCGATCTTCGTCCTCGGCGGGGCGCAGGCTGATCACGAGCGAGACGCGCGCGAAGCTCGCCAACCCGCCGGCCGCCATCGCGACGGCGCCGCCGAGGGCGATCCACGCACCGATGTCGAGCGCGCGGTCGCGGGCGCCGGGTGGATCGTTGAGCATCGAGACGACCACGAACACGAGCGCCGCGACTCCGAGGAACGGGAGCCAGCGCCCGGCCACCAGGGTCGCCGTTCCCGTGTCGTGGGGAACCGGGATCACGGTGGCGATCGCGGCCAGCGCGAGCGCGGCGAGCACGATGTCGAGCAGCTCGAAGGTCGTCCAGGCGCTGAACCCCGGCTCGCCCGCGAAGCGCGGTTCGTACCAGTTCAGGAACAGGCTGACGAAAAGCGCCAAGGCTCCGACGACGACCAGGATCTGGCTCGCGTTGATCCTCTCCGGCATCTCGCGTACCCCCTTACGGGTGGACTCGTTCTGACCCCCTGTCATGGACGCAGTATCCCGCTTCGAGGCGGGGTTGGCGAGGCCGGCCTAGAGATGGGCCGGCCTCGCCACGCACTCAGCAGACGACCACGAGGTGGAAGTTGCCGTCCTCCGCCGTTCCAGCGTCGTCGCGGGTGCGGACCGCGACGCGGTTGTTCGTGTTGCCGAGCCCCGTCTCGGCGAACCCGGCGTCCTCGATCGCGGTCCCCGGGGCGCCGCGGGTCGCGACGTAGGTGCACTGCGTCACGTCGCGGGCGAAGTCGACGTGTACGGCGTTGCCAGGCGCCTCCGTGACGGTGGTGCCCTCCTGTGCGGCTCGCTCGACCGTGGCATTGCTCGCGCCGGTCGGGTTCGCGATCACGGCGGACAGGACGTTTCCGGCCTTGACGCCGACGAGCGATGACTCGTCGACCTTCTCGCCCTTCAGGGTTTCGTCCTTGAAGTCCTTGTTCTTCAGCTTCTCGTCCTTGATGTCCTTGCTCTTCACCGAATCGTCTTCGATGTCGCGGCTGTCGATATTCGCCGCCGCGTAGGCGCCTCCGCCGAGGGCGACGAACAGCGCGACCACCGAGATCACGTTCGCGAATGTCAGTCTGCTGCGCAACCTGGTCAGCATCGTTTCTCCTTTCACCCGCCGCTGCCGGCGAGGCCCCCTTGGCCCCGCGCGGTCCCCTCAAGCCCCCGTAACAACGAGAAGCGGCGGAAGCTGCGGCCTCAGGGCGCGGTGCGAGTCGACTTGCGAAGCGCCCTGCTGACGCTGTCGCGGTCGCGAAGGATGGCTGTTGACCGAGGCGCCGGCTACTCGGGAGGGGCACAGACGTCCACTGCTGGGACCGGGACCGAGGCGTACCACGGGTCGGGGGCTCCGTCGGAGGGCACCTCGAGCGCTGTCGGGACGCCGGGGGCGAGCTGGCCGATCGAGGCCGCGAACTCCGTGCCGAAGCGACGCATGCGAACCTCAGCGGGACCTTCGGTGCTTCGAAGGACCGCTCCGCCGGGGGGCAACGCGAAGCTCGTCCCGGTGCCGGCCTCGCCGCTTATGCGGCGACAACCGGTGGGCTGCACGTGAGTGCGTGCGAGGTGGAGGCCGAGATTGCTGGCCAAGAAGATGTCGGCCTGCTGGCGAACGCCCTCGGGCTCGGCCCTCAGCTCGGGCAACGAGAACGCGGGCGACCCGAACTCCCGCACTGCACCGAGGTAGCCGGTGGCCACATCGTTCTCTCCAGTGAAGCGCAGCATCGCTCCGACCAGCTGCCCGCCGAACTCGTCGCCTACTCGCCCCTGGGCGATCTCGACGGAGGTGAGGCCGGCCCGCTGCACTGCGAGGCCGTCGCGCAGCCCGGCCGAGCCGTCAATCAGCAGGCGGACGTTGGTGGCCAGGCCGATCACGGCCACGGCGTAGATGGCCACAAGCGCGCCGCGTCCGAGCCGGACCCCGCGCACCGTCTCGACCGCGACCAGCAGCACAGCGATCGTCCCCGGAAAGATGAAGCGGGTGCTTTCGGGCACGTCGAGCGGTGTGTCGAGCGCGCCCAGCGACCCGATCAGCCACAGCGTCGCGGGGATCGCCAGCGTCGCCCACAGCCATTTGTGGATCCGCCCCCGCCACAGGCGCCACGCGAGGCCGGCGAGGGCCATCCCCGCGATGACCGGACCCCAGCCCGTCACGAGCCTGGCCGGGCTGGCCTCCGGCTGCGTGAACTCGTAGCCGAGACCGACGAATGCGGCGCCCGCGGTCCCCAGCGAGTCCCATGCCCAGCTCGGGAACAGGAGGATGTTCGAGAGCGTGACCTGGCTCCCGGCGCCGCCCGCCGTCTCGAACTGGGACCACAGAAGCCACGCCCCGTAGAGCAGCGACGGGACGAGGAAGACCCACGCGCGACGCCACCGGTCCGCACCGATCAGGATCAGCACCGCGGCGGCAGCGACGAACGGGATGCCCGTCGAGTACGTGGCGAGCGCGAGCACGAGCAGAACGCAGGCGGCGATGTCGCCCGCCCGATCCTGGCGGTCGAGCGCGAGCAGGGCGCCGATGCCCGCGGCCATCGGAAAGATCACGGTGAACCCGGCGCCCTGCAGTGCGTGGTTGTGGTCCGATCCGTAGAACAGCAGCACCACCGTGGGCGCGAGCGCCGCGAGCGCCCCGATCCGTCGTGCCGCGAAGGCGAAGAACAGCCCCGCGGTCAGCAACACGGCGCCGACCGTGAGCAGTCGGAACGGCAGGTACGCAACACCGGAGACGTGCAGGATGGCGTCGTAAAGCAGTCGCGGCAGCAGGATCAGGTGCCCGTTGTGGGGCTGGAGCGCAGCGTGGGGATCGAGGCCCGGGGTGTCGATGATCCAGTTGAGCTCGTCCCCGGTGAAGGTCGTGTCGCGGCTCAGCCACAGGCTGAACGCGGCCGATGCCAGCATCGCCGCCGCGAGCGCGACGTGGACCTGCGTGTTCCCGATCGAGCTCGGCGCCCACGAGCGCGCTCCCTCCGCCCAGGACCTCGCTCGGATCGAAAGCGTGGCCACGTGACCGCTAGAGCGGGATGTTCCCGTGCTTGCGCTTTGGCTGCTCGACGCGCTTCGTCTGCAGCGTGCGCAGCGCCCGGATCAGCTTGGGGCGCGTCTCGTGGGGGACGATGACGTCGTCGATGTAGCCGCGCTCGGCGGCCGAATAGGGGTTGGCGAAGCGCGCCTTGTAATCCTCGATCAGCTTCCCGCGGCGCTCGTCGGGGGTGGGGGACTGGGCGATGTCGCGGCGGAAGATGATGTTTACGGCGCCCTCGGGGCCCATCACCGCGACCTCGGCGGTCGGCCAGGCGAAGTTGAAGTCGGCCAGCATGTGCTTCGAGTTCATGACGTCGTAGGCGCCGCCGTACGCCTTTCGCGTGACCACGGTGAGCTTCGGCACCGTCGCCTCGGTGAACGCGTACAGCAGCTTCGCCCCGTGGCGGATGATCCCGCCCCACTCCTGCGAGGTGCCGGGGAGGAACCCGGGTACGTCGCAGAACGTCAGCAGCGGGATGTTGAAGGCGTCGCAAAAGCGCACAAAGCGCGCCGCCTTCTCCGATGAGGTGATGTCGAGCACGCCGGCGAGGTGCTTCGGCTGGTTGCCGACGACCCCGATCGGGAAACCGTCCAGCCGCGAGAACCCGACGACGATGTTCTGCGCGAAGTGCCGGTGGACCTCGAAGAACTCGCCGTCGTCGACGATCAGCGAGATCACGTCGCGCATGTCGTACGGCTTCGAGGCGTCGTCGGGGACGATCGTGTCGAGCGCCTCCTCCTGGCGCTCGGGCTCGTCGTAGGGCTCGACGCGGGGCGGGGTCTCGAGGTTGTTGAGCGGCAGGAAGGACATCAGGTAACGGACTTCTTCCAGGCACTGCTCCTCGTTCTCCGCCGCGAAGTGCGCGACGCCCGACTTCGTGTTGTGGGTCATCGCGCCGCCCAGCTCCTCGAACGTGGGCTCCTCGCCGGTCACGGTCTTGATCACGTCGGGGCCGGTGATGAACATGTGCGAGGTCTCCTTGACCATGAAGATGAAGTCGGTCATGGCGGGGGAGTAGACGGCTCCGCCGGCACACGGGCCCATGATCATGCTGATCTGGGGGATCACGCCGGAGCATTTGACGTTGCGGACGAACACGTCGCCATAGGCGCCCAGCGAGACGACGCCCTCCTGAATCCGCGCTCCGCCCGAGTCGTTGATCCCGATCACCGGGGCCCCGACCTCGGCCGCGAGGTCCATCACCTTGCACATCTTCTCCGCCATCACCTCGCCGAGCGAGCCGCCGAACACCGTGAAGTCCTGTGAGAACACGAACACCGTGCGGCCGTCGATCGTCCCGTAGCCGGTCACCACCGCGTCCCCGTACGGGCGCCGCTTGTCCATCTCGAACTCGTGCGTGCGGTGGCGGACGAATGTGTCGAGCTCCTCGAACGATCCCGGGTCGAGCAGCTTCTCGATCCGCTCGCGCGCGGTGAGCTTGCCCTTCGCGTGCTGCTTCTCCACCGCCTCCTCGGAGGCCGAGTGGATCGCCTCGTCGCGCAGCTCACGCAGGTAGGCGAGCTTCTCCTCGTGGGTCTCGGGGAACTTCTGGCGCACGCGGCGCCGATTCTAGGTCAGCGGCGCTTGAGCTTGATCTTCTTCGTCACGGAACAGGAGCGCGAGCGCGATCCGCGGCCCGGATCGCGCTCGCGCCGGGCGGTCTACTCGACGTACCCGAACTCCTTCAAGTACTGCTGCGCGGCCTCAGAGGGATCCTCCTTGTCGATGTCGACGCGGGCGTTGAGCTCCTGCATGACCTCGAGCGTGAGGTTCGACTGCACCGCCTCGACGGTCTCGCCGAAGTCGGGACCGGCCTCGTCGACCGTCTCGGTCCGCGCGACGAACAACACATTGCCCGCGGGGAGCACGCCCTTGTCGTCCTCGAGGATCGTGTACTTGTCCGACTCCGACAGCTGCGCGTCGGTCGTGAACAGGATCGACAGGTCAGCGTCGCCCTTGTCGAGCACCTCGTAGCGCAGCCCGATGTCCACCGGGGTGAACTTCTTGAACTGGAGCCCGTAGTCGTCCTCGAGGCCGATCAGGCAGTCGACCCGCTCGCGACACTCGGGCGAGCCGTACAGCGTCAGGTCCTCCGACTTGCCCTCCAGGTCGGAAATAGTGCTCACCCCGAGCTCGTCGGCCCGCTCGGTGAGCAGCCCGACGGCGTTCGCGCTCGAGAACGGGGTGGGCGGGTACGCGGTCAGGCCTTTGTCCTCGAACTCCTGCTGGGAGTCCTCGAACGCCTGCTGGGCATCTCCCGGCACGTCCTCGGGCGGGGTCTTGAAGAACGACGTCAGCGCGGTCGAGGTGTACTCGGGGTAGGCGTCGATCTCGCCGTCCTCGAGAGCCCGCAGGGCGATCACCTCGGAGCCCAGATTGAGCTGCGTCTTGACCTCGTAGCCCGCGGCCTCGAGCCCCTGGGCGTAGATCTCCCCGAGGATGTACTGCTCGGTGAAGTTCTTCGAGCCGACCGTGACCTGGACCCCGTTGTTGTCCGGGTTCTCCTCGATCAGGTTGGCGCTGGTGTCGCCACCGCCATCTCCGTCATCGTCGTCGTCGCCCCCGCACGCGGCGACGCCGAGTGCAAGGACGGCCGCGATGAGCAACGCGAACAGCGCGCGCAGTCTTGGCTGTGTGGTCATCAGGCGAGCTCCTCCCCTATCAGTGGATGCCGGCAGCGAAGATCCTATACAGGCGCATCGGCGCGCAAATGAAATCACGCACTTGCGGGCGCCCGCGTTAGCCGCAGGCCTCGAGGGGTGAGCAGACGCTGGACGCCCGCCAGGGCGAACTCGACGATAAGCGCCAGCACGGCGACCAGTATCGCGCCGGCAAGCACCCCGTCGTCGCCGTAGATGTTCCGACCCAGGATCAGGTCGCCGAGCGTGGCCACGCCCGCCAGCGGAGCGATCGTCGCGGTGGCGATTATCGCGATCGCAGCCGTGCGCACGCCACTCATCAGCGTCGGGACCGCGAGCGGCAGCTCGACGCGGGCGACGATCCCGGCCTCGTTCATTCCCATCCCGCGGGCAGCCTCGATCGCATCGCGATCGACCTGACGAATGGCGACGAAGGTGTTGGTGAGGATCGGGGGGATGCCGAGCACCAGCAGCGCGATCGTGACGTTGACGAGCCCCACTCCGACGAACGCGACCATGAAGGCGATCAGCGCCAGCTCCGGCACCGCCCGGCCCGCGTTGCCGATCGCCACGGCGAGCAGCTCGCCCTTTCCGCGGTGGCCGAGCCAGATCCCGACCGGCATCGCGAGCACGAGCGAGCCGGCGAGCGCGAGCGCGCTGACCTCGATGTGGTCGAGCGTGAAGTCTCCGACCTGCCCCAGGCCACCGACCGTGCCCTCGCCGGCGATCCCGGCCTCGCGCTGGTTGAAGATGAAGTCGATCGCGCCGGTCAGCGCGTCGAGGAACGCGAGGGGGAGGGCCACGCTCATATCGCGCGCACCCTTCGCCACGGCGATACCAGCCTCCCCGCCACCACCAGCAGCGCGTCGAACGCGACCGCCATCAGGATCGCAAGCCCACCGGAGATGATCACGTTCGTCTTGAAGGCGATGTCCGCGTACAGCGGCTCACCGAGCCCGCCGGCGCCGGCAAAGAAGGCGAACGTCGCGATCGCGACCGTGGACACGGTGGCTATCCGCAGCCCCGCGATGATCTCCGGCACTGCGAGCGGCAGCTCGACCCGCCACAGGAGCTGGCGGTCGGTCATCCCCATCCCAGCCCCGGCGTCCTTCGCCGCTACGGGGACGTTGGCCAGCCCGACGACGATGTTGCGGTAGATGATCTGGAGCGTGTAGGCGGTGAGCGGGATCACCGCGGTCAAGGTCCCGAAGCCCGTGATCGGCAGCAGCAGGAAGATGAACGCGAGGCTCGGGATCGTGTACAGGACGCCGGTGAAGCCCGTGATCGGGGGCACGAGCCAGTGGCGCCTGTGCGAGAGCACGGCCAGCGCCAGCGCGATCACGAACCCCGCCACGACCGAGATCACGACCAGCTCGAGCTGCTCGAGCGCCGGAGTGAGGTAGCGGTCGAGGTTATCGGCGGCCCACTGGGCGCAGAAGAACCCGTTCTCCTGCACGCAGCCTTGGCCCGATCGCTCCTGCAGGAAGTCCTCGTGCCCCTGGGCGAGCGGGATCAGGTCGCGAGCGAGGGCGCTCATGCTCCCAGGGGACGCTCGGCGGCGGGGTGCTCCTCGGTCAGCGCCTCGTCGGAGGTCAGGAACTCGGAGATGATCTCGACCGAGAGCACGCCGGCGATCCTTCCCTCGGCGTCGACCACCGGGGCGTAGCGCGTCTCGGCCTGGAGCAGGTCCGAGAGGGCGTCGCGCATCACGTCGTCGAGCTCGACGACCGGGTCGGGGGAGGTATCGGGACGCGCCGGGACCGTCTCGCGCCGCCAGGTCGGCGTCGGACATCCAGCCGATCGGCCGCCGCTCGGAGTCGATGACGAGCGCGTGGGGCACCTCGGCGCCGTCGAGCTTCGCCCGCACCTCGGCGCTCGACTGCCCGACGAAGGCCAGCGGAGCCCGCCACAGGTCGATGTCGGCGACGCGCATCAGCGAAAGTCGCTTCAGGGCCCGGTCGGCGCCGACGAAGTCCTCCACGAAGCCGTCGGCCGGCGCCATCAGCAGCTCGGCGGGGGTCGCGTACTGCGCCAGGTGCCCGCCCTCGCGCAGGATCGCGATCCGGTCCCCCATCTTGATCGCCTCGTCGATGTCGTGGGTGACGAACAGGATCGTCTTGCGCAGCTCGGCCTGGAGGCGCAGGAACTCGTTCTGCAGCCGCTCGCGGTTGATCGGGTCGACCGCCCCGAACGGCTCGTCCATCAGCATCAACCCCGGGTTCACGGCCAGCGCTCGCGCGACCCCCACGCGCTGCTGCTGCCCGCCCGAGAGCTGCGAGGGGAAGCGACCCGCGATCGCCGGGTCGATGCCGATCACGCCGAGCAGCTCCGTCGACGCGGGCGTCGATGCGCTCCCGATCCCATCCGAGCAGCCGCGGGACCGTGGCGATGTTGTCGGCGACCGTGCGGTGGGGGAAGAGTCCGATCTGCTGGATCACGTAGCCGATCTCGCGACGCAGCTCCGCCGGGCTGCGCTCGCGCACCGAGCGCCCCCCGATGACGATGTCGCCCTCGGTGATCTCGACCATGCGGTTGACCATCCGCAATGCGGTCGTCTTGCCGCAGCCCGAGGGCCCGACGAGGACGCAGATGTCACCCGCGGGCACGTCCACGGAGAGCGCATCGACCGCGGGAACGGACGCGCCGGCGTAGCGCTTCGTCGCCGACCGGAACTCGACCGAGAGCGCCTCACCCGCATCGGTATCGGCCGCCGGGGCCTCGTTCACGACCCGGCGATCCTAGCGGCCGCACGCTCCACCACGCGCGCCAGGGCGTCGACAGGCGCGCGGCCTCGCGCACGAGCAGGCACGCGTCACGATCGAGCCGCAACTGGACCGCCGCGGCGAACGCGTAGGAGGCCGTCGCGTCGGCGTGCTCGCGTGAGCCCGGGAGGCGCTGATCGAGCGCCTGCACCAGGACCTCGCCTCGGCGGGGGTCAGGTTCGGGTGAAGGGCTGCCGCTGGGGGGATCCGAGCTCATCCAGGAGGCGCTCCAGGGTCGAGTCGGCCGCCTCGTCGTGGGCGACGCGCCCCCTCACCTCGATCGTCACGCTCGTGCCCCAGCCCTTCTCGGCGAGGTCCAGCTCCACGCGGACATCGTCCCCGGCACGCTGCGCGTCCCAGACGAGCCGCTCGCCCGCGTGGCGCTCGACCACGCGCACGCCCCCGTGCGGCGGCGCCCGCAGCAGCTCGGCCGACCACCGACCCATCAGCTCGGTGTCGTCGACGAGCTCCCAGAGCTCCGGCGGCGACTTGACCAGTGTGCGTTCGATACTCGGCACGGGCAGCCACTTCTAGACCCACCCGCCGCACTCCTGCCTGAAAGGCGCGCGGTGGGTGGCTGTATTCACCAGCGAGCTCTGGGCAAACCGCACGATGTGCTCGCACATCGGGCGTTTTAAAAAAAAGCGCCACCCTTGTACTCGCCGAACACGTCGCGCATCGCGCCGCACACCTCGCCGATCGAGGCGCCGTCGCGCAGCGCGTCCCTGAGCGGGTACAGCAGGTTGCCATCGCCGCCGGCCACACCGCGCAGCGCCTCCAGCCGCTGCTCGACGAGCTCCCCATCGCGCGACGCCTTGAACTCGGCGAGCCGCTTCAGCTGGCGCGCCTCCGACTCGGGATCGATCTTCAGCACCTCGACGTCGTCGATCTCGTCGCTGACGTACTTGTTCACCCCGACGACGATGTCCTGTCCCGTCGCGTAGCGCTCGTGGTAGGACAGCGCCGACTCCTCGATCTCGCGCTGGATGAACTCCAGCGCGTTGACCGATCCTCCGAGCTGCTCGACCCTGCCCATCAGCTCCCACGAGCGCGCCTCGATCTCGTCGGTCAGCGACTCGATGAAGTACGAGCCGGCGAACGGGTCGGCGCTGTCGGCGGCGCCGGACTCGTGCGCCAGCACCTGCTGGGTGCGCAGCGCGATCCGGGCGGAGCGCTCGGTCGGCAGCGCCAGCGCCTCGTCGAACCCGTTCGTGTGCAGCGACTGGGTCCCCCCGCAAACGGCCGCGAACCCCTGCAGCGCGACGCGGATGATGTTCACCTCGGGCTGCTGGGCCTGCAGGGTGACCCCTCCGGTCTGGGTGTGGAAGCGGATCCTCGTCGATCGCTCGTCGGTCGCCTCGAAGCGCTCGCGCATGATCTTCGCCCACATCCGACGCACCGCGCGGAACTTCGCCACCTCCTGGAAGACGTTGTTGTGGCAGTTGAAGAAGAAGGCCAGCCGGGGGCCGATCTCGTCGACCTTCAGGCCCGCCTCGAGGGCCGCCTCGACGTAGGCGATCGCGTTCGACAGCGTGAACGCCACCTCCTGGACCGCCGAGCAGCCCTTCTCGCGGATGTGGTAGCCGGAGATCGAGATCGTGTTCCACTGCGGAACCTCCTCGCGGCAGTAGGCGAAGATGTCGGTGGTCAGCCGCATCGTCGGCTGCGGCGGGTAGATGTAGTTGCCGCGCGCCACGTACTCCTTGAGGACGTCGTTCTGCACCGTGCCGCGGAGCCGGTCCGGGCTCACGCCCTGCTCCTCGCCCACGAGCTGGTAGAGCAGCAGCAGGACCGCAGCCGGTGCGTTGATCGTCATCGACGTCGAGACCTCGTCGAGCGGAATCTCGGTGAAGCAGATCCGCATGTCCTCGATCGTGTCGATCGCGACCCCGGTGCGGCCGACCTCGCCCTGGCAAAGCGGGTCGTCGGAGTCGCGGCCGAGCTGGGTCGGCAGATCGAATGCCATCGACAGCCCGGTCGAG
The DNA here is from genome assembly GCA_963754225.1 of uncultured Thermoleophilia bacterium. Lineage (GTDB taxonomy): Bacteria > Actinomycetota > Thermoleophilia > Solirubrobacterales > 70-9 > DASPWW01. Next base: position 60,925 of record CAVWEV010000013.1, on the reverse strand, counting down.
CCGTGCTCGATCAGGTAGCGGTAGCGCCGGTTTGTCTCCTCCGCCGTGGCGTAGCCCGCGTACTGGCGCATCGTCCACAGGCGCTCGCGGTACATGCCCGGGTGGATCCCGCGCGTGTACGGGAACTCGCCGGGCTCACCGAGCCGCTCGGGCAGCCCCGGGGCGACATCGTCGTCGTCGTAGACCCGCTTGACGTCGATGCCGGAGTCGGTGTAGCGATGCTGCTCGTCGGGGCCCGTGACGGGGGCGACGAAGCGGTGCAGGTCCTGCTCGGCGGCCTTCTCCTGGGCGCGCGAGCCGTCCTGCGCGGCCTGCTCAGGCTGCTCCGCGCGGCGGGTTGGCATCACCTTCAAGGATACGGGCGCCGCGCGATCGCGCGTTCGACGACGTCGGCCATGCGCTCGGCGACGGGTGGATAGGAGTACTCGCGCAGACGATCCGAGCTCGGCGGCGGGATCTCACCCTGCACCAGGCGGCCCAGCGCCCGTGCGATGGCTCCCACGTCGTCGGAGCGCGCCACCTCGCCGCCGGTCTCGGCGACGATCCGGCCGGCCTCGGTGCCCTCCGCGAGCGCAAGGACCGGGCGTCCGGCGACGAGGTACTCGAACAGCTTCAGGTTCGCGAGCTGGCTGCGGGCGGGCGACGCGATCAGCAGCAGCGCGTCCGCGGCCCGCTGCAGCGCGAGCGCGGCGGGGCGCGGCAGGCTGCCGACCACCGAGATCCTCGCCGGGGCGACGTCGGCACCGAGCAGCTCGAGCTCGGCGTCGGTGTAGGGGCCCGCGACCACGAGCTCGAGCCGGCTCGCCACCTCCGGATCGGACTTCGCGAGCCGGCCGAGCGCCTCGATCAGTGCGGCGGGGGTCTCGGCCGTAGCTGCCGAACCGCCCTGTGTAGACGAGCGAGACGCGCTCCGGGTCGAGCAGCCGCGCCGCCTCGTGCTCCTCGGGGCCACCGGGGGGTGGCGCGAGCTCGGGATCCCAACCGTTCGGCACCAGCTCGACCGTGGCGCCCACCCGCGCTTGAAGATCGTCGGCGGCGGGGTGGCTGACGCATGTCACCATGTCGGCCGCCCCGAGCAGGCGCCGCTCGAGCCATTCGTCGAGGCGGCGCTGGGAACGGGTGGGAAAGGCGGGCCGCAGCGGCTCGAAGTTCCAAGCGTCGCGCACATCCGCCACCCACGCGGCGCCCCGGCGCTGCAGCGAGCGGCCGATCAGGTGGGCCGACTCCGGGGGCGAGGTGGTGATCACCGCGTCGAAGGGCCGGGCGCGGTGCAGGCGAATCGCCCGCGGCAGCGCGAAGGGAACCCAGGAAAGCACCAGCGGCTCCGGCACCAGCACCCGGCTCAGGGGGTGGGGCCGCCCGGAGTAGGTGTCGGCTTCGTACATCCCCTGCACGCGATCGGAGCCACGCAGCCGCGCCCGCACGAGTTGCAGGTCGCCCGTTCGCACCACGCCGGCCGCATCCGGGCTCGTCGGGCCGGCCGGCTCGTCGGCGCCGCGCCCGTAAGCCGCCGTGGTCAGCACCGTGACCCGGTGGCCGAGCCGTCGCAGGTACTTGACCATCGCCGCGGGGCGGTGCGCGCCCGCATCGGGACACGGCGGGTAGAAGTAGGCGACGAACAGGATTGAGCGGCTCATGGCGACCCTCCGTGGCGCGCCCGACGACGCTCGATCGCGTCTCGATAGGCGGCGTCCATGCGGTCGACGAGGCTGGGCCAGGCCCACTCGCGCACGGCCTTGGCTCGGCCCGCATCTCCCAGCCGGCGTCGTCCCGGCTCGCCGATCTCGACCATCGAGCGCAGCGCGCTCGCGATCGCCCCGACGTCGCCGCGGGGCACGAGCAGGCCGTTGCCATCCGGCTCGACGACGGCGCGAACCCCCGGGTACTCGGTCGCCACCACCGGTAGGCCGCAGGCCATCGCCTCGATCAGGACGATGCCGAACGACTCCGGTGGCTCCGTGGTCAGCAGGGCGAGGTCGGCGGCACGGAGGACCTCCGGGAGGCGGGGCTGCGGAACGGAGCCGAGGAAGTGGACGCGATCGGCCACCCCGGCGCCGAGCGCCTGCGAGCGGAACCCCTCCACCAGGTCCCCGCCCCCGGCAACGATCAGGTGCAGTCGCTCCTCGCCGGCCCGGGCCAGCGCCTCGATCGCGAGATCGAGCCGCTTGAAGCGGTGCGCGCGGTCTAGCGTGGCGACGAAGATCGCGAGCACGGCGTCATCGTCGATACCGAGCGACCCGCGTATCCCCGCGCCGGCCGGGCCGGGCCGGAACGCCTCGGTGTCGACGCCATTGGGCATCTCCACCACCCGCTGCGGCGTGCGGTCCAGCGCGCGGCGCAGGTAGGGGACCGACTCGGCGTGGTCGCGCGACAGCACGCAGATGCCGTCGGCGTTGCGGACGAGCAGGGGTGCGACGGTGTGCTCGTACGCCTCGAACATCACGCCCCGGCGCCCGGCGCCGACGAGGCGGTTCTTGTAGTGGACGAGCAACGCCGAGCTGCGGGCGCTCGGCCGCACGCGGCCGGCCAGCACGAGCTCGGCGCCGAAGATGAACGGGTAGTGGAGGTGGAGGACGTCGAACCCGCGCAGCCGGGCGAGCCGCGGGATCAGGGGCGCGTTCCCGATCGCGAGCAGGGGAGGGATCCGGTGCACCACCGCGCCGCCGCTGTCCGGGATCTCGCCGTCCGCGGGCGTCGTGAACACCTCGACGTGGTGGCCGCGCTCCGCCTGGTTGCGTGCGAACTGGAAGCAGGTGTTGCCGGCCCCGCCCGGATAGGGCGGGAAGGTCGCGGTCAGGTGGGCGATCCGCAGCGGCGTGGCCCTCGCACTAGTCCGTGGCGCCGACGAGCCGCTCCACGCCGGACTGCTCGATCGTGCGGCGCAGCCCCTCGCGCAGCTCCACCTGCGGCTCCCATTCGAGCAGCTGGCGCGCCCGGGTGATGTCGGGCTGACGCACCCGGGGATCGTCCACCGGGAGCGCCTCGAAGACGATCTCGGAGCGTGACTCCGTCACCTCGATGACCGCTTTGGCGAGCTCGAGGACGTTCATCTCGTCCGGGTTGCCGAGATTCACGGGGAGGTGGACGTCGGACCCCATGAGCGCCACGAGCCCGCGGATCATGTCGTCCACGTAGCAGAAGCTGCGGGTCTGGGTGCCCTCGCCGTACACCGTCACCGGCTTGTCCTGAAGCGCCTGGCGCATGAAGGTGGGGACAGCGCGCCCGTCATGCGGCCTCATTCGCGGGCCGAAGGTGTTGTGGATGCGCGCGATGCTGGTGTCCACCCCCTGCTGGCGGTGGTAGGCCATCGTCAGCGATTCCGCGTAGCGCTTCGCCTCGTCGTACACGCCCCGCGGCCCGATCGGGTTCACGTTCCCCCAGTAGTCCTCGGACTGCGGGTGGACCTCAGGGTCGCCGTACACCTCGGACGTCGACGCAAGCAGGATCCGCGCGCGCTTGAACTTCGCCAGGCCTAGCATGTGGTGGGTCCCGTACGAGCCCACCTTGAGCGTGTGCAGCGGCAGCCGCTGATAGTCGATCGGGCTGGCCGGCGAGGCGAGGTGGTACACGCAGTCGACGTCGTCCTCGAGCCGCAGCGGCTCGGTGAGATCGTGGTTGAGGAAGGCGAAGTTGGGGTCGCGGATGTGCTCGATGTTCTGCAGCGACCCCGTGTCGAGGTTGTCGACACAGATCACCCGGTTGCCCGCCGCGAGCAGGTGGTCGGAGAGATGGGAGCCGAGGAACCCGGCTCCGCCCGTGACGATGCACGTGGCCATCGGCGGGTGAGGATACCGCCGGGTCGCGTGGCGGCTCGTCGCTGGCAGGGGGCGTGGATGGGACGCTGCGTCTTTACGGGGCATGGCGCCGTCGAGCCTTGTGCGATCGCTGCGCGCGGAGGCGGCCGTCGGGTTGATCCGTACTCACGACGCGGCCTTCCGTCGCACGGCACGGCGCCACTCGTTGTGCGCAGACGACGCCGAGGACGCATATCAGCGCGCGCTCGAGATCCTGCTCACGAAGGCCCCTCCCTGCGAGCCCCCGAGGCTGGCCGCGTGGATGCACACGGTCACCAAGCGCGAGGCGATGGCGGTGCGACGGGCGCGCGAGCGGCTGCTCGGTGGCCGCCTGTCCGGCGCCCGCGACGACGATCCGCTGGCGCTCGACTCGCTGCCCGCCGACCGGCCCGGCCCCGCGGAGCGCGCCGAGCGGCGCGAGCGCGTCGCACGCAGCTCCGAGGCGCTCGCGGCCCTGAAGCCGCAGGAGCGCCGCGCTCTGATTCTGAAGGCGGAGGGCTACTCGTACGCGGAGATCCAGAAGCTGTGCGGATGGACGTACACGAAGGTGAACAGGTGCATGGCCGAGGGCCGGCGGGCGTTCCTCGAGCGCTTCGCGGAGACCTACGGCGGCACGGGGTAGCCGTCGGGGATCGCATGTAGGGTGCGGCTACCCACCACGCGACTGGAAAGGGCCGAAATGGAGTTCGTAATCGGCGGCATCCTGTACTTCATTCTCCTGGTCACCCTGGGGATCATCACGATCCGGAAGGGCCACTGGGTGATGTTCATCATCGGGATCTTCATCCCGCTGTTCTGGATCATCGGGGCGCTGATACCGCCCAGGGAGCCCGTGTAGGCGCAACAAGACACTCGACTTCCAGGAGCGCGGAGCGATGGCGGCCAAGGTCGTTGGACCCGGCGATGGCAAGGCGGGATTTCTCGGAAGCATCGGGGTGAGGCTGATGATCGACAGCGATGGGTCGGGCGGTGGCTTCTCGCTCGTCGAGCACCCGATGTCTGCGCGGGCGCTCGCCGCGCCACTGCACCGGCACGCACGCGAAGACGAGTACAGCTACGTCCTCGAGGGGAGCATGGGCGCCCTGCTCGGGGACGAGGAGCTGGTCGCCGGCCCGGGTGACCTCGTCTTCAAGCCCCGCAACCAATGGCACACGTTCTGGAACGCCGGCGATGAACCAGCCCGGATCCTCGAGATCATCTCGCCCGCCGGGTTTGAGAAGTACTTCGAGGAACTCGTTGACCTCGGCGGCTCAACCGAGGCTGACCCTCAGGTCCTGGCGGAGCTGGGCGCTCGCTACGAGCTCGAGGTGGACCCGGAGAGCATCCCGAGGCTGGTCGAGCGCCTCGACTTGCGGTTCCCCGGCGAGCCGATCTAGCGGCGACGTACGAGTGCCTACGGCTCGGGCCCCGGGTCCTGGCCGAGCAGCTGGCGCATACGGCGGGCGGCCTTCGGGGCCAGCTCGCGGGCGTTGTTGTTGAAGAGCACATGCGCCTCGTCGGCGTCGTCCGCAAGCGCCCGGGCACGCTCGGCGATCTCCTCCAGTTCCTCGTCGGAGTAGTCGTAGTCGAAGCGCTCGGCGACAGTGCGGCCGGACATGTAGCCGCGCTCGTTGCGCCCGTGGCAGCGAAGATAGGCGAGCCGTCTGTTGGTCACGGCGTCGATCGGCGGCATGATCGGGACGTGGTCGGCGAGCGGGGCATCGACCCCGACGTACACGATGTCGTGGTCCGACAGGAACGCGAACACGCCCTTGCGCCGCTTCTCCTTCATCCACGCGCGGTAGCGGAACTCGACCGCGAGCGGGTGTGGCGCGAGCGCCTCGACGATCGGCTCCAGCTCGCTGAGCTCGTGGTCGCGCGGCCGGAACGCCGGGCTGAGCTGGAGCACGTAGGCGCCGAGCTTGCCGGCCTCGGCGAGCGGTGCCATCGAGTCGACGAGCCGCTCGACCATCGCCTGCTCCAGCTCTGCGGTCGGGATGATGTTTCCGCGCGAGTTGAGCTCGAGCCCGTCGCGGAGGTCGGGGGGCAGCGCCTCGGGCTTCGTCGCGTGGCGCGACAGCAGCCGGTGCAGCTTGACGTGGAAGCGGAAGCCCTCGGGCGTCACCTCGGCCCACCGCTCCACGCTGTCGCGCGCCGGGGCCGCGTAGAAGCTCGAGTTCAGCTCCACGACCTCGAACCGCTCCGCGTAGAAGGGCAGGCGATCCCTGGCCGCCATCCCCTTCGGGTACCAGTGCTTGACGAAGCCAGGATCGGCCCAGCTCGAGGTCCCGACGACGATCGCGCTCATGCGCGAGTTTTACTCGGACTCTGTGCGCGCTGAGCCGGCCGGCTGCGTCAGCCGCCACGCCGGCGTGCCCGATCGGCCTCGGACTCGTCGCGGAGCTGGTGCCAGGTGGCGCCGAGCACCAACGCGAGCCACCCGATCAGCAGCACGAGGATGAGGAAGGCGACGAGCTCGGCGCTCACGCCGCGCGCGCCCCCTCGGTGCTCGGCTCACCCCCGTTGAACGTCCGCTGGCGGTTCGGACGCACGTACACGGACTGTCCCTGATGTAGGTCGAGCTCCGCCGCCTCGGCGCGCGTGACCTGCGCCCACATCCGCACGTCGTCGGGCATCGCGAGCTCGACGCGCACCTCGAATCCGAGGTGGACGACACGCTCGATGCGTGCCCGCTCGGCGCCGTCGTTCGGCTGCAGCTCGATGTCGAGGTCGTGAGGACGGATGTACGCGTCGCCCACCCGGTTGGTCTCGCCGACGAACCCCATCACGAACTCCGAGCTCGGGTGCTCGTAGAGGTCCGTGGGGCTGCCGGCCTGCTCGATCCGGCCGTCGTTCATGACCACGATCTGCTCCGCCACGTCCATCGCCTCCTCCTGGTCGTGGGTGACGAAGATCGTCGTCACGTGGACCTCGTCGTGGAGGCGGCGCAGCCACGTGCGCAGCTCCTGGCGAACCTTCGCGTCGAGCGCGCCGAAGGGCTCGTCGAGGAGCAGCACCTTGGGCTCGACCGCGAGCGCCCGAGCGAGCGCCATCCGCTGGCGCTGGCCGCCGGAGAGCTGGGACGGATAGCGGTTCATGTACCCCTCGAGGTGGACGAGCTCGAGCAGCTCGCTGAACCCGCGCCGCGACCTTCTCCTTCGGCCACTTGCGGACCTGGAGGCCGAAGGCGATGTTGTCGCGAACCGTCATGTGCTTGAAGGCGGCGTAGTGCTGGAAGACGAAGCCGACGTTGCGATCCTGGACCCGGACCTCGGTGGTGTCCTCGCCCGCGATCAGCACCTTGCCGGCGTCGGTCGTTCTCGAGGCCGGCGATCACCCGCAGCAGCGTCGACTTGCCGCTGCCGCTGGGGCCGAGCAGCGCGGTCAGGCCGCCGTCCGGCACCTCGATCGAGACGTCGTCCAGGGCGACGAATTCCCCGAACCTCTTGGTCACGTTCTCAACGGCGATGGCCATACGGCTTCCTCCTTGATCTCACGCGCGACTCTCCGGCTCGGTGGCCGCGTCGGGGCCGACCTCCGCGCCGAGGATCGCCATCGTGGGCGTGCCCTCATCCGAGGAGCGACGCCTTCTGAACAGGTTCATGGACAGCAGCACGCTCAGCGCCAGGATCGCGAGCACGATCGCCGCCGCGTAGGCGCCGGCCAGGTTGAAGTTCACGTACTCGTTCTCGACGAAGAGCGGCAGCGTCTCCGTCTCGCCGGAGATCTTTCCGGACACGACCGCGACCGCGCCGTACTCGCCGAGGGCGCGAGCCGTCGCCAGCACGACGCCGTAGGTGACTCCCCAGCGAATCGAGGGCAGCGTCACCCGCCAGAACGTCTGCCAGCCCGATGCCCCCAGGGTCTGCCGCCGCCTGCTCCTGGTCGGTCCCGATCTCCTGCAGCACCGGCATCACCTCGCGGACGACGAACGGGAGCGAGACGAAGATCGTCGCCAGGACCAGCCCCGGAGTCGAGAAGATGATCCGAACGCCCGCGTCGAGAAGCGGGCCGCCGATGAAGCCGTCGACGCCGTAGACGAGGAACAGCGACAGGCCGATCACGACCGGGGAGACGGCGAAGGGGAGGTCGATCAGCGAGTTGATCAGCGCCCTGCCGCGGAAGCGCTGGCGAACGAGCACCAGCGCGCAGAGCACGCCGAACGACGGTGTTGAGCGGGACCGCGATCCCCACGCAGAGGATCGTCAGCCAGAACGCGTGCAGGCCATCGGGGCTGGTGACCGCCTCGATCGCGTTGCCGATCCCGTCCTCGAAGGTCTGGAAGAAGATCATCACCAGCGGGATCGCCAGCAGCAGCGGCGAGGTAGACCAGGGCAACGGTCCGCATCCCGTAGCGGGCGAGGGGCCTAGGCGCGCTCATGACGGCTCCTCCAGCGCCCGAACAGGTTGAGCGCGAACAGGACGGCGACCGCGATCGCGAGCAGCAGCACGGAGACGGCGGCTGCGGCGGTGGTGTTGTCGCTGCTCGATGCGGCCGAAGATGTAGACGGAGGCGACCTGGGTGTCGAAGGGGATGTTGCCGGTGATCAGGACCAGCGAGCCGAACTCCCCGATCGCCCTGGCGAACGCCAGCGCCGCAGCCGGCGATGATCGCCGGCGTCAGGTTCGGGAGCACGATGCTGCGGAAGATCCGTGGAGTTGCTGGCGCCCAGCGAGGCCGCCGCCTCCTCCATCTCCTCGTCGAGCTCGTGCAGGACCGGCTGCACGGCGCGGACCACGAACGGCAGGGTCACGAACAGCAGCGCCACGCCGACGGCGATCTTGGTGTAGGTGATGTTGATGCCGATCGGGCTGTCGGCCCCGTACAGGGCGAGCAGCGTGAGGCCGGCGACGATCGTCGGCAGCGCGAACGGCAGGTCGATGATCGAGTTGACGATCCGCTTGCCGCGGAACTCGTCGCGGACCAGCACCCAGGCGATCATCGTCCCCATCACCGCGTTGATGGCGACGATCACGAGCGAGGTGATCAGGGTCAGCCTGATCGCCGCCACCGCCTCGGGCTCGGAGATCGCGTCCCAGAACGCGCCGAGCCCACTCGTCGAAGGAGCGGAACGACGACCGCGCCCAGCGGGATCAGGACGATGATGCTGAGCCACGTGATGACGATCGCCGCGTGTGCAGCGCCACGCCGCCGAAGGGAAGCCTGAGGCCCCCCCTCGGCGGGTTCGCTACGGCTGTGTCTGCCGGTGTCACGTCATCCGGGTGCTCTCGATCCGCTCTACTCCAGCGGGGCGCCCTGCTCGCGCAGGATCTGGGTGACGCTTGCCCGACTCGTCGTCGAAGAACTCGTCGTCGACCTTGTCCCAGCCGCCGAACTCCTCGATCGTGAACAGGCCGGGAACCTCCGGGAACTTGTCGGTGTTCTCCTGCGAGCACCGACTCGACCACCGGGCGGTACCCGTAGTCGGCGAAGATCTGCTGACCCTCGTCGGTGCAGATGAAGTCGAGGAGCGCCTGCGCCGCGTCGGGATCCTGGGCCTCGGTGGTCACCGCTGCCGGGTTCTCGATCAGGATCGTGTCGTCGGGAATGCACGTACTCCAGCTCGATCCCCTCGTCCTGGGCCTGGATCGCCTCGTTCTCGTACCCGATCAGGACGTCGCCCTTGCCGCTGGCGAACGTCTGCAGCGAGTCACGGGCGCTGTCGTCGAGCACAGACGTGTTCTCGATGATCTGTGGCGACGAAGTCGAGCGCCTCCTGCTCGGACTGCCCCTTCGCGATCTGCGAGCCGTAGGCGGCCATGATGTTCCACTTGGCGCCGCCCGAGGTCGCCGGGTTCGGGGTGATGATCTCGACGTCCCCGGTGACCAGGTCGTCCCAGTCCTCGATGCCCTCGGGGTTGCCGGGTCGGGTCGAGAAGACGACGACCGAGTCGGTGATCTTCCCCTTGTACTGGTTCTTGTCCCAGTCCTCGGCGACCTTGCCGGCCTCGACCAGGGCGCGTCATGTCCGGCTCCAGCGAGAGGTCGAGGAAGTCGGCGGGCTGGCCCTCCTCGACCGCGCGACGCTGGTCGCCGGAGGCGCCGAACGAGGTCGAGATCTCGACGCCGCTCACCCTCGGACGTGTCCTGGAACGCGGGGATGATCCCCTCCTCGAACGCCTGCTGCGGGGTCGAGTAGGCGACGAGGTCGATCGACCCGCCGCCGCTCGAGCCCTCGGAGTCATCGCCGCCGCACGCGGCGACGCCGAGAATCGCGGCGATTGCCACGGTTGCAACCCCGAGGCGAGCGATGGTTGGTGAGAGTCTGCGGTTGTCCTTCATTCGTCCCTTTGTCCCTTTCTTGGTCAGCATAGTTGACTAGTCAGCATAGAATCCTAATCAGATTGGTCAAGAATCACGAGAGCGCGGCAGGCTAGCACACCGTCACGGCGGTGCCGTTGCAAGGGAGCGCATCGAGCAGGGAGGCGAGAGCGGAGGGGGAGGGATTCGAACCCCCGGACCGGGAGAACCCGGTCAACGGCTTTCAAGGCCGCCGCATTCGACCGCTCTGCCACCCCTCCGTGGCGCGGCTGGACCGCTGCGCAGAGCCTAGTGCCCCGGCCACCAGTGGATGACCCCGTTCTGGCGGTAGCCAATGCCCGCCAGGTCCACCTGCTCATTGTCGTGCCGGGGAGTGGGCCGGGGCTGGGTAGGGGGAGTGGGGGCGAATGCCGCGAACGCGGATCTCGATGCCGCATCGGCGTCGAAGTGACGTGTTGACGGTCATATGACCGTCAACTCGACACTCGAGCTCCATGGGCATCGAATGCGCGTTTGCGGCATCGCCCCCCTGCCCTCCTCCCAGCCCCAGCGATCCCCCCGCGCCGTCCCGCGTCGAGCGAGCCAGCCGGCCCGCGCGGCGGGGGCGCCTGTCTAGGCTTCGTCGCTATGGCGACCGAGTGGCGAAACTGGGCGGGCGACCAGCGCTGCGTGCCGGCGGCGATCGCGCGTCCCGGCACCCGGACGGAGCTGATCGACGCGATCGGCGCCGCCGCCGCGGCGGGTCGGAGCGTCCGCGCCGCCGCGTCCGGCCACTCGTTCTCCGACATCGCGCTCACCGACGGGGTGATGCTGCGGCCGGAGCGACTCGACCGCGTGCTGGACCTCGACCGCTCCTCCGGGCTGGTCAAGGTGGAGGCCGGGATCGTGCTGCACGATCTCGCCGAGGCGCTGGAGACCAACGGGCTGGCGCTGGAGAACCAGGGCGACGTCGACCGCCAGACGCTGGCGGGCGCGATCTCGACGGCGACGCACGGCACCGGCGCGCGATTCCGCAACATGTCGGCCCAGGTCGAGGCGGTCGAGCTGGTGCTCGCGGACGGCAGCGTCGTCGAGCTCAGCGCCGACTCCGATCTCGACACCTTCCAGGCCGCCCGCGTGGGACTGGGCGCGCTCGGGTTCCTGTACTCGGTCACCCTCCGCACCGTGCCCGCGTTCACGATCCGTCGTGTCGATCGGCCCGCGCCGCTGGGGGAGACGCTCACGGAGCTCGATGAGCTCGCCGACTCCCACGACCACTTCGAGCTCTACGCCTTCCCCCACACCGAGGTCGCGATCCTGCGCGAGAGCGAGCGCACGGACTCCCCGCCCCACCCGCGCTCGCCGGTTCGCGAGTTCGTCCAGGAGATCGTGATCGAGAACTGGGCGGTCGAGGCGCTTGCCCGACTCGCCCGCCGCGTCCCGTCGCTGACCCCGACCCTGGCGCGCCTCCTCGTCGGCGGGATCGGGCGGACGGTGAAGGTGCAGCGAAGCCACCGCGTGTTCGCGAGCGAGCGGCGGGTCCGGTTCACCGAGATGGAGTACGCGATCCCGCGAGAGCACGGCGCCGAGGCGGTGCGCCGCGTCTTCGAGCTGATCGAGCGCGAGGGCCTCCACGTCAGCTTTCCGATCGAGGTCCGCTTCGTGGCCGGCGACGACGCCTTGCTCAGCCCCTCGCACGAGCGCGAGACCTGTTACGTCGCGGTCCACATGTACCGGGGGATGGAATGGGGGCGCTACTTCCGCGGCGTCGAGGCGATCATGGATGCCTTCGGGGGGCGTCCGCACTGGGGCAAGCGGCACTTCCAGAGCGCCGCGACGCTGGCGCCGCGCTACCCGAGGTGGGACGACTTCCAGCGGGTTCGCGCGACGCTCGACCCCGACGGACGGTTCGCGAACGCCTACACCGAGCGCGTCCTGGGCCCGGCGGCGGTTAGAGCAGCGGCCTGACTCACAGGAAGCACTTCCCCTCGCCGCGGTAGGTCGGGACCTCGTCGACGATCCGGCCGCCCTCGACCAGGTGCAGGCTGGCGAACCGCTCGCACAGCTCGCCGGCCTTCGCGTGGCGGAAGTACACGCGGTCGCCGACCTCGAGCCGGCCGGCGGCGTCGCCGAGGACCGGGGTCTGCACCTCGCCGGCGCCCTCGAGCGGGTCGAGCCGCAGCCCGGGCGGCAGGTAGGGCTCGGGTAGGCGATCCCTCCCGGGGGCGCCGGAGGCGATGTAGCCGCCCCCGAGCACGGTGGCGATCCCGCGGCTCGGCTTGCGGACGACCGGCATCGCGAAGGCGCAGGCCGGGACGAAGGTCGAGCGAGCGGTAGTGGTCGAACAGCGCCGAGTCGTAGAAGCCCGAGCCCGCGGTGACCTCCGTCACCGCGTCCTCGGCGGCGGTCGCCGCGAGGCTGCCGGTGCCGCCGCCGTTGACCAGCTCGAGCGGGGTCACGCGCGAGACCGCGCCGACGACCGCCGCCCGGCGGGAGCGGATCTCGCGCGCCGAGGTCCGCTGCATCGCCCGGATCGCGAAGTTCCGCACCCGGCTTCGGGGAGTGTCGTCCCCCACCCCGGCGATGTGGCCCTCGTAGGCCATCAGGCCGACCAGCCGACTGCTCGCGCGGGTGGCGATCTCGCGCGCGAGCGCCGCCGCGGCGTCCGCGGTGCGCACCGGCGAGCGCTTGGGGCCGATCTTCACCCTGCCGCCGAGCGGCCACCACCCGACGTCCAGCTCGATACAGGCCCTGATCGGCGCTCCGCGGTCCCCGACTGCCGCCTCGATCAGGTCGAGGTGCGCGGTCGAGTCGACCATCACCGCGGGCGCACGGTCCGGATCGTTCGCGCTGAGCGCCGCCAGCTCGCCGAGGGCGCCGGCGTCGACCGTCGGATAGGCGAGCACGAGGTTCTCGAATCCCTCCGACGCGAGCCACAGGGTCTCGGGCAGCGTGAAGGTGAGCAGGCCCCGAAACCCGGGGTCGCGATCGAGGATCCGTCGCAGCAGCGTCCGGCAGCGCACGGACTTGCTCGCGACCCGGATCGGCGCTCCCGCGGCCATCCGAAGCAGGGCGGCCGCGTTGGCCCACATCGCGTCGAGATCGACAAACGCGAACGGCGGCTCCACCGACGCGAAGATCGCCTCGTAGCGGGCATAGGCGTCGGCGGAGGCGGAGGCCGTGCCCGACTCGCTAGCCTCGGTGGCCATCGGGGCGAGCCTAGCGGCCGCGCCCGGCGGCCGCCGAACGCGGGGCAGGACTCCTAGAATCGAGGCCCCCCGGAGAGGTGGCCGAGTGGCTGAAGGCACTCGCCTGCTAAGCGAGTAGGGGGCGTAAGCTCTCTCGAGGGTTCGAATCCCTCCCTCTCCGCTCACTGGCTGACCGTGCAGACGCACGCAAGGGCTTGCTGCGTGACTCTGGCTTGTCGCTCCTGTCCGTAGGAGTGGCAACCGTCCGCCTTCACCACCCTGGGCTCCAGTTGAACGGCCTGAACTGCTTGGCAGTTCGCGCCACACACAGCCGAGCAGACGAAGCAACGCGCGAGCAGTCGGCTAAAGCAATCCGCGGCGTCCGCCGATAGACGACTGCGGCCTCAAGGAGCTGATTGACCCGCTCCTGGCACCAAAGGGGAGGACTTTTGAGCAAGGCGAAGCACGTCCCTCATCAGCGCGAGCGCGCGTGTCCGTAGTGCGTGGTCTTATCGCTCTCATCCAAACCGCGATCGTTGCCGCCGCTGCTTTCTTGCTGTTTGGATTGCTGGCCCCCTCGTCCGCCTCGGCCACGCACCTGACCGACACCGGCAGCCCCGCGGGCCCGACGGTGCCCTGGGGCTTCAACGAGTTTTGGGGCTTCTCGAATGGGACGTGGAGCGCCGAGCAGTCCGATCGAGAGATCGCGCTCGCGAACGACATGATGCCGCCCGCTCTTTCCGCGCATCGTCTCTTCGTTCAGTGGCGACGGGTTGAGGGCACGCGAGACCAATACAACTGGACCGTCACCGATCGCGCCTATCAGGCCATGCAGGCGAACGGCGCGGAACCGGAAAGGAAACCGGTAATGGTCATCCACGATGCCCCGAACTGGGCTCGAGACCCGGCGGCGCCATGTCCAGTGGCGGATGGATGCACATACCCACCGCTCCCCGAATACGACGGCGAATGGCGGCAGTTCGTCCAGGATGCCGTCACTCGGTACCCGAATGTGCGCGCGATCGAAGTCTGGAACGAGCCGAACCTGGCCAAGTTCTGGGGTCCGGCCCCGGACCCGCGGCGCTACGCGGAGGTGCTCGCACTCGCCCACGATGCCGTTGCTGCCGCCGGGAGCAGTGCGCCGGTCATCACCGGCGGCTTGGCGCCGGTCAGCACGAGCACGACCCGGATCTCGTCGCGCGAGTTCCTGCGCGAGATCTACAACCAGGGGTGCGCGTGCGACTTCGAGGGGATCGGCATGCATGCCTACCCCCGCACCGAGCCCCTGGTCGATGAGATGTGGCACGAGATCGACCGCCTGTTCGCGGTCCGCGACAACCACAACGATCCCGGAACGCCCCAGTGGAACACGGAGGTCGGCGTTTCAAGCGACGCCACCGAGGGCGTCGGCCCCGAGCGCCAGGGCACGGAGCTAACCCGGCTCTACCACTCGATCGAGGGCCACGAGATCAAGTCCTTCATCATCTATCGGTTCCACGACGCCGCCGACGAGACTCCGTACTGGAATCACACCGGCGTGGTCGATCAGAGCCTCGCCCTGAAGCCGGCCTATTGCGAGCTGGGGGCGGCGATCGGGAACGCCTGCCCCGACACCACCGCGCCCGCCCCTCCGAGCTCCCTGGGCGCCGTCGCGGGTGACGCCAAGGTCGTGCTCGACTGGGCCGAAAACACCGAGCCCGACCTCGCCGGCTACCGCCTCTACCGGCGAAACTCCGACGGAACCTGGCCGAGCACGCCTCTGGCGAGCCCGAGCGCAAGCTCGTTCACCGACACGACGCTTGCGAACGGCACTACCTACACCTACCGGGTCACCGCCTACGACACCTCCGGCAACGAGAGCGCCGCCTCGGGCGAGGCATCGGCGACCCCCGCCGCCCCGGCGGTCAAGTCGTATCGGCCCGCAGGCTACGCGCTTGTCTCGGGATCCGTCTACTCGGGGCGCGGGGCGGTGTCCCGGCTCCACTACAACGACGGCAGCCGGGTCGAGATCTCCGCCGCGAAGATAAGCAAAAGCACCTACGTGGCGGAGATCCAGCCCTACGCGACGATCACCGCCGCGGAGCGCGCCTCGCTCAAGAAGCTGAGCGTCGAGTACGACGGCCACGCGAGCAGCAACAGCGCCGCCGTAACCCTGCTGATCAAGAATTTCCGAACTGGTCAGTGGGAGACGCTCGACGGACCGCGCACTGGCGTCACCTCGGATAGGTATTTCAGCTGGTCGAACTCGACCGCACCGACTGACTACGTCTCCGGCTCGGGCGAGATCCGATTCGCCGTCCGCGGCACCCGCTCCAGCGGCTTCCAGACCCGCACCGACTTGGTCAGCTTCACGATCGAATCGTGAGGGCGTAGTGCCCGGTCCCTTCAGGGCCGCGGCGGCCGAGTACGGCATTGAGATCCTCGGGCCGCCCGGCACCCCTCCTGAACTCCGGGTTTGGCAGGCGCGTGACGCTCCGGATGTCATGGCCAGGGCGTCTGCAGTCTCGCGCTCCGCCCGCCGAGGCCGCATCCCCGGAACCGGTCGCAAACCGGTCGCAGAAGGGTGACGCAGGCGCGAAATCAGGCACGATCAGGCTAACCATCCCTCTCCGCTCGCTCATCGACCCTCCGTCTGCTCCTCGAGCGCGGCGTCGAGCGCCGCAGCCAGATCGTCGATGTCGGCCATCACGCCGCGGTCTCCGACCAGCCCGAAGAAGACGCCGCCGTCGTAGCTCACGACCCCGATCGACAGCGCGTGGTCCTGCGGCGAGAGCGGAACGAAGGGGTAGACCTCCTCCAGCTGGCGTCCCAGCAGGTAGAAGGGCATCTGGGGACCGGGAACGTTGGAGACGACGAGGTTGAAGACGAGCTGGCGCGCCATCGCCCCCGAGATCAGCCGGTTGATCGTCGGCGGGGTCCATCCGGTCGCCTCGATGACCAGCGAGGCGGCGCGGGCCTGCTCGGACTGCTTCAGGCGGGCCGTCTCGGCGCGGATCAGCTCCAGGCGCTGCGCCGGGTCGGAGGCAACGAGCGGCAGCCGGACGAGGATGGTCGAGATCCGGTTGCCGAGCTCGAGGTGCTCGTCGGGGCGCCGAACGCTGACCGGGACGAGCGCGACCAGGTGCTTGGGAAGCGCCTCCCCACGGCCGGCCAGGAAGCGCCCCAGGCCGCCGGCGGCGACGGCCAGGATGACGTCGTTGACGGTCGCCCCGCCGTCCCCGCGGGCGTCCTTCAGTGCCTGAAGCTCACCGCGCACGAACGCGACGCGGCGGTCGCGGCCGATCTCGACGTTGAGCGGGCTTGGCGGGCAGACCGGGTCCCCGATCGCCAGCTCGGCGAACGCCTCCGTCGTGCGCATCACCCTGCTCGCGGTCTCACCGGGCATCGTGATCGCCCCCACCGTCGCCCGCCGCGCCCTGCGGAGGGGCTCGCGGATCCTGCTCCGTTGCCGCGCGGATGAACAGCAGCTCCGCGCTCGGGGCGTCCGGTTCCGTGGCCGGTTCGGGAATCGGGATCTCGGTTCCCTCGGGGTTCGGGTCCAGCAGGATCGTCCCCACATCGACGGCCGCGACACCGTCGACCAGCGCGTGGTGGGTCTTCGAGATGTACGCGTGCCGCCCGCCCTCCAGCCCCTCTATTAGATAGAGCTGCCACAGTGGGCGCTCGAAGTCGAGCGGCTCCGACATCACGCGGCCGACGAACTCACGCAGCTGGGCCGGGCTGCCCGGCGCCGGCAGGGCCGCGTGGCGCACGTGCCACTCCAGATCGAAGTCCGGATCGTCGCGCCACTTCGGATTCGTCAGCCTCAGCGCGGTAGGGGTGACGCGCTGGCGGAAGCGCGGGACGAGGTGGAGGCGACCGTCGACGTGCTCGAGCAGCCGCGCGAGCTCCGGAGGCTCCCCCTGCATCAGCATCGTCGCTCCGACGTGGACGTGGATCGGGCCGCGCTCGGCGACCAGCGAGGACATGTCCGAGGGCGAGAGCCGCTCGCGGTTCATCGGCCGCGAGCCTACTCATCTAGATCACGCGAGCGCCGTCGCGCCGCCCGGGCGCCGCACCCGGACCCCGACTTCTACAATCGTCCCTCCCGGGGGCCTCGGCCCTCGTCCGTGCGCCCGTAGCTCAGTCGGATAGAGCGCTGGTCTACGAAACCAGAGGTCACAGGTTCGAATCCTGTCGGGCGCGCTTCGCCTGACCGCCGCAAACCGCATGGACATGCGGGAAGCGCCGGATCCTGTCGGCAGCGGGCATGGCGGCCGGAAGAGCCCGAATCCGGGGCTGTGCGTGACGGGACCATCGCGCAGACCATCGCGCGGATCCAAGCCGCAGAGCCGTTTCGGACGTCTGGAGATGCCCGGACTATCCCGCAGGGCACTCATACGACGGGACAGACGGCGCGTCACATCCACTGCCGCGGCAAAGCAAGGAGTCCTTGAACTCGCTCCTGCTCCTCGACGAGAAGCAGTAGCTGTCCGACAGCGTCAGCCGGCTGCTCCTTTCGCGTGCAGGGAGGCGCGTTGTCTCGGGCCAGTTGGTCACCCCGCAAGACGAGTTCGCTCGACTATCCGTGCGTCACCGCGAGAGACGTAGCGGGCCCCGCTACTCGCGAAGGGCCCGCTCACGCGGGGCCTTCGCTGGTGGCGCGACCGTAGCGACGCGACATCACCGTCCGGGCGCCGATCCCTCGGCCGCGCGATACACGTCGACGAAGTGCAGGTAACGCTCGGCGATCGTGGCGACGGCGCCCTCGCGGTCGAGCTCGCCGGCCAGGTACGAAGCGATCGAGTCCCACCAGATGGTCCGGCCGATCGCAAAGCCTCCGAACCCGTCCACCGGGGCCGCCACCCGCAGCCAGTGCTCGACCTTGGACCCGTCCGCGCCGCGGCCGAGGATCAGGCAGCTGACGTCGTCGCGTGCCGCTCGCCGGCATGTGGCGGCGATCCGCTCGCAGTCCGAGCGCTCCTCGATCCCCTCGATCTTCCATACCGCGGCCTCGACCCCAGCGGTCTGGAGCGCGACGATCGCGCGGCAGACCAGCTCCGGTCGGAGCTCGGCGTCGAAGCGGGCGCGATCGTTGCTCACGCTTCTCATCTGATGCGGCTCGGGGGGGACGAGCAGCTCGAATAGGAGCTCGCGATCCTCGTTGAGGAGCCAATCGGAGAGCATCCTCAGGCGGTCGACCTGGCGACGGTTGAGCGCCTCGTCGCCGTCCGGATTGAAGCGGACGAGCGCCTTCACTAGCTCGGGATCGAAGCGCTCGATGTGTGCACCGAAGTCGTCTCCGTACTCAAACTGAAACTCGGCCTGCCCTGATCGCTCGCAGGCGAGCGCCGCCACGACTCGTCGATCCCGGGCGAGCTCGAGAACCCCGGCGCCGAACTCCTCGTCGGCCAGCAGCCCGGGCACACCTGCTCCATCAAGGCGCTCCCCGGCCCGCAGCAGTCCGGCGAAGATGACCCGCTTTGCGTCGGCGATCCGGCTCGACGCTTGCGGATCGGGATCGCCGGAGAGTCCGAGCAGGCGATGGATCGAGCGGCGATGATCAAAAGCGAGCATGAAGAGCGAGGATTCTCCGCGCGAGGCCGGCTCGGTCACGCCCATTCCCACCTCAACTGTTGGCTGCTTTGGTAAATCGCTCAAATTCACTCATCTATATTGCACGAACCTGTCGCATTGTGTACGCTCGCTTCGATGAGCGCGATCGATCGGCCATGGCGCTGATCGCCGAGGAGATCCTCGACCAGCCACGGGCTTGGTCACGGGCCTCGTCCCTGGCGCGCGGGACCCGCGACGCCATGCCCCGGGGCGAGCGCGTCGCCGTGATCGGCTGCGGCAGCTCCTGGTACGCGGCGAGGGCCGTGGCCGCGCTCCGCGAGCTGAACGGAGGGGGCGAGACGGATGCCTTCGCTGCGTCCGAGGCCCTCCTCGGTCGTAAATACGACCGCGTCGTCGCGATCTCCCGGTCGGGTGCGACGTCCGAGGTCCGCCGTGCGCTCGAGCTCGTCGCGGCCGGCACCACGACCGTCGCTCTCGTCGGAGACCCTCTCAGCCCCGTCGCCACGCAATGCGATCTTGTCGTCGATCTGAGCTTCGCTGCCGACCGCTCCGTCGTTCAGACCCGCTTCGTGACCACCACGGTCTGCTTTGCTCGGGCCTCGCTCGGCCTCGCGATCGACGGCCTGATCGCCGACGCCGAGGCCGCCGCGTCGCAGCCGCATCCCGTCGACCCGAACACGATCGACCACGTAGTCGTGCTCGGCCGAGAGTGGCTGGTCGGCCTAGCCGACGCGGGGGCGCTGACGCTCCGCGAGACGGCGCAGGTATGGGCGGAGTCCTATCCGGCGATGGAGTACCGTCATGGCCCGATCGCCACCGCGGGTCCCGGAGCACTAGTCTGGCTCCTCGGTCAGGCTCCCCCGGGGCTCGCCGAGGAGATCGCGGCGACCCGGGCAACCGTGCTCAACGCAACGCTCGACCCGCTCGCCGAGCTGATCCGCATCCAGCGCCTCGCCGTGGCGCTGGCCGAGCACAGGGGTCTCGACCCCGATAGCCCGGCGAACCTCGAACGTGCCGTCGTCCGCGACCTTATCGAGTCCGGAGGAGCGTCTTGAGGCGAGCCGAACGCCTCGACGGGATCCTCGCCCAGTTGGCGAGCGATGGCTCGGTCTCGGTCCGCGAGCTGACCGAGACCCTGGGCGCGTCCTCGGCGACGGTCCGGCGCGATCTCAAGCTGCTCGAGGAGCAGAAGCTGCTTTCACGCTCTCACGGCGGGGCCGTAAGCAACGGGGTCCTCTACGAGCTGCCCGTGCCCTACAGGGGTGGCCAGCACGCCAAGGAGAAGAGCCGTATCGCGGACGCCGCCGCGGACCGCATCGCCGACGCTCAAACGGTAGGCCTGACCGGTGGGACGACCACGACCGAGGTCGCGCGGAGGCTGCGCGACCGCGCGCTGACAGTGGTCACGAACGCGGTCAACATCGCCTCCGAGCTGGTGATCAGCGAGACGATCCGCCTCGTCGTCACCGGCGGGGTGGCACGTCCGCAGTCCTACGAGCTGATCGGCCCGCTTGCCGAGCGCACCCTCGAGGGCCTCAATGTCGACGTGATGTTCCTGGGGGTCGACGGCATCAACGCCTCCGGCGCCACCACCCACGACGAGATCGAAGCGCAGACGAATCGCAAGATGGTCGAGCGCGCCGCTCGCGTGGTCGTCGTCTGCGATTCCTCGAAGATCGGGCGCTCCGCCCTCTCGAGCATCTGCACGCTGCCGGAGATCGACGAGCTGATCACCGACGTCGACGCCCCCGATGAGCGCCTCGAGCCGATTCGGGCCGCGGGGCTCGAGGTGGTGCAGGTCTGATGCAGGCTGGCGCCAAGCCGGGCTTCGTGGCCGTAAGCACCAACCCGGCGATCGACCGCGTCGCCCGGATCGAGGGCGCCGCGAAGGGAGTCGTTCGCGCGTCGGAGGCGCTCGAGACGCCGGGAGGAAAGGCCATCCACGCCGCCTGCGTCGCCGCAGAGCTCGGCGCCGAGACGGCGCTGATCACCACCGCCGGGGGCAGAAGCGGCGACCAGCTCCTGGCGCTCCTTGCCGGCGAACCCATCGAGGTCCATCACGTTGCGGTCGCGGGATCCACCCGCGGGACGTACACGCTCGTCGAAGCCGGAGGCGGGGAGCTCGTCGAGGTTCACGAGCCCTCGGGATCGCTCACGGTGCAGGAGTGCGATCGCCTCGTCGCTGCGCTGGCGGTGTCCGCGGCCCCACGCGCGGTCGCCGTTTGCGGCAGCCTGCCGCCTGGAGCTCCGGTCGACCTGCACGCCCGCCTGATCGCGACGGGCCGCGAGCTCGGTGCGTTCACGATCCTCGACTCCTCGAGCCACGAGGCGCTCGCCGCGGGCGTGGCTGAGGCTCCGGACCTCGTCGCCCCCAACCTCGCGGAGGCCGGCGGGCTTCTGGAAGGCGCGTTCGATCCGCGGGGGAGCGATGCGGAGCTCGCCGCGATCACGGATGCGATCAGGGATCGCGGGGCCGCCGCGGTCTGGCTCAGCCTGGGTTCCGACGGAAGCGTGTTCGCCGACGCGGCGGGCAAGATCCGCCTCACCACCCCGGCGCCCGAGAGAGCCGTGAACGCGGTGGGCTGCGGCGATGCATTGATCGGCGGCCTCGCCGCCGGGCTTGTTGCGGGAAAAGAGGTGCGCTCGGCGGCCGCGCTCGGCGCCGCGGCCGCCAGCGAGAAGCTCGCTCACCTGCATCCCGGGCGGGTCGATCGCCCCGCCGTCGAGACGCTCTTGCGGTCGGTGAGCACGATTCCCCTCCGGACCGAGGCGGCGGTGTCGTGAACGAGCGGCGCTTCGATCTCCTGGTCGCCGGGGAGCTCAATCCCGACGCGATCGTGCTCGGCGAGTCGCTCGAGCCCCGGTACGGACAGGTCGAGAGCCTGGTCGACGACGGCGTGCTCACGATCGGCTCCTCGGGCGCGATCGTCGCCTGTGGGGCGGCGCGTCTCGGGATGGCCGTCGCGTACATCGGCGTGGTCGGCGACGACGCCTCAGGCCGATTCATGCTTCGCGAGCTGGGCCGGCGCGACGTCGACGTCCGCGGCTGCCGAGTCGACCCCGACCGCGCGACCGGGCTGAGCGTCGTCCTCAGCAAGGGTGAAGACAGGGCGATCCTCACGTCCCTCGGCGCGATGGCCGACCTCACCGCTGCCGACGTGGGCGATGAGCTGCTCGCTCCGGCGAAGCATCTCCACGTCTCATCTCCGCATCTGCAGATCGGGCTCCGAGACGGTCTCGCCGACCTCTTTGCCAGGGCGCGCGAAGCGGGAACCTCGACCTCCCTTGATCCCGGCTGGGACCCGAGCGGAGATTGGGCTGCCGGACTCGAGCGCGCTCTCGACTCGATCGACATCTTCCTCCCCAACGCCGCGGAAGCCTGTGAGTTCGCGGAGGTCGAGGATCCCGAGGCCGCGCTCGAGTTGCTCGCGGAGCGGATCGACACCGTCGTCGTCAAGCTCGGCTCGGACGGCGCGATCGCAAGGCATGGTGAGGAGACGGCAAGGGCAGATGCCCCGTCGATCGAGCTGGTGGACAGCACCGGCGCGGGCGACAGCTTCACCGCCGGCTTCCTGCGAGGCCTCGAGAACGGGTCGCTGAAGCAGGCGCTCCGGCTCGGGGTGGCCTGCGGGTCGCTGTCGACCCGCGGCCTTGGCGGGGTAGACGCGCAGCCACAGCTCGGCGAAGCGCTTCGAGGTGGCCGAGAGCGTGTCGTGCCGCGAGATCGAAAGGAGCGGCACATGAGCCCCAAGATCTCCTTCGTCGGTGCGGGCAGCGTCGAGTTCACGGCGATGCTGATCGCCGACATCCTCGGCTATCCCGAGCTGCGAGACGTGACGATCTCGCTCCACGACATCGACCCCGAGCGCCTCGAGACCGCCGAGCGCGTCGCGCGGGTCACCGCCGACCAGCTCGGTGCGGCGCCCGCGATCGAGTCCCAGCTCGAACGCCGCGCGGCGCTCGACGGGGCCGACTACGTGATCAACATGATCCAGGTCGGTGGCCACGCGGCGACCGTGATCGACCACGAGATCCCAGCTCGCTACGGCCTGCGCCAGACGATCGGCGACACGCTCGGGGTCGGGGGCGTCTTCCGGGCGCTGCGGACGATCCCGGTGATGAAGGAGATCGCCGGCGACATGGCCGAGGTCTGCGCCGATGCGTGGCTCCTCAACTACACCAACCCGATGGCGATGCTGTGCTGGGCCACCTACGCCGGGACGCCGCAGGAGCGGATCGTCGGGCTCTGCCACTCGGTGCAGAACACCACCGCGCAGCTGGCCGAGCTCGTCGGGGTGCCGTTCGAGGAGGTCACGTTCCTCGGCGCCGGTGTCAACCACCAGGCCTTCATCCTTCGCTTCGAGCGCGACGGAGAGAATCTCTACCCGCTGCTCGATGAGGCGATCGAGCGCGATCCCGAGCTGCTTCGACGGGTCCGAGTCGACATGTACAGGCGGCTCGGCTACTTCCCGACCGAGTCGAGCGAGCACTCCGCCGAGTACCTGCCGTGGCTGATGCGCGACGACGACGCTCTGGAGCGGTATCGGATCTGGGTGAACGAGTACGTGGCGCGAAGCGAGGAGAACCTGGCCACGTACGAGCGCACCCGGCGCATGCTCGATGCGGGCGAGCCGCTGCCGATCGACGAAAGTCCCGAGTACGCGCCCCAGATCATCCATTCGATCGAGACCGGGCGCCCTAGGGTGATCTACGGCAACGTCCGCAACACGGGTCTGATCGACAACCTCCCCGCCGATGCCTGCGTCGAGGTGCCGTGCGCGGTCGATCGAAGCGGGGTGCAACCGGTCTGGGTCGGCGAGCTGCCGCCGCAACTGGCGGCGCTGAACCGCACTTACCTAAATGTCGCCGAGCTGACCGTCCGGGCGGCGCTCGACGGCCGCCCCGAGTACGTCAGGCAGGCGGTGATGCTGGACCCGAACGCGGGAGCGAGCTTGTCGCTCACCGCGATCTGGGAGCTGTGCGACGAGCTGACCGCTGCTCACGGAGACGCGTTGCCCGAGGCCCTCAGGACCCCGGCGGCGATCGGAGGACGCAGCTGATGATGCTCGTCGCCGGGCACATCTTGTGGATCAAGAACGAGAGGAGAGGAACGTGTTGAAGCTGACGAGAGTGCTGATGGCGCTGGCGGCGGCAGTGGCCGTCGTGGTGGCGCTGGGCGCATGCGGAGATGGCGACGACGAGGGCAGCTCCGACTCGGCCGCGAGCAGCGGCGAGACGGTTGAGATCGAGTTCTGGCATGGGCAGACGCAGGGGCCCGCCAAGCTGTTGCAGACGATGGCCGATGACTTCAACAAGACCCATCCCGACATCGAGGTCTCGAAGGACACCGGCGGCGTCAATTCCGACCGCATGCTCCAGAAGGTCACGGCCGGGCTCCAGGCCGACAATTATCCCGACATCGCATACATCTACGGCTCCGATCTCGCCAACCTGGCGGGCGGCAATCAGCTGCTCGATCTGACTGACGCGATCGAGAGCGGCGAGCTCGACTGGGATCGGTTCGTGCCCGCGGCGCAGGCCGCGGTGACGGTCGATGACCAGCCGCGCGCGGTGCCGGCGTTCATCGACAACCTGGCCGTCGTCTACAACAAGGAGATCTTCGACAAGGCAGGCGTCGAGTATCCGTCCGACGACTGGACGTGGGACGACTTCGTGAAGACGGCCGCGGAGCTCAACGACCCCGACGCCGGGATCGCCGGGTTCGGCTGGCCCGGGACGGGCGACGAGGACACGACGTGGCGGATCTGGCCGCTCGTCTGGCAGCAGGGCGGCGAGATCGTCAACGAGGAAGGAGACGGCGTGGGCTTCGACGGGCCGAGCGGCGAGAAGGCGCTGGACGTGGTCGCCGACGCAGTGGCCGACGACTCGGTGTACATCGACTCCACCGCCGGCAGCGAGCGCATGCAGCAGCTCTTCGCCAGCGGCAAGATGGCGATGAACATCGCGGGTCCGTACACGCTGCCGGAGTATGTCGACGCAAACGTCGACTACGGGGTCGCTCCGATGCCGTCGTTCGGCGGCGAGCACACGACGATCGCCGGCCCGGACACGTGGGCGATCTTCGACAACGGCGAGGAGCGCTCGGCCGCGGCGATCGAGTTCATGAAGTGGTTCAGCGAGCCGGAGCAGCAGCTGCGCTGGATCAGCGAGGCCGGCAGTCTGCCGGTGACCAACGACGTCGAGGAGGCCAACGGCTTCGCACAGTACGAGCGGAGCCTGCCCGGCCTCGAGAAGTTCATCCAGAACACCGAGCTGGCGCGGACCCGGCCGACGGTTCCCGAGTACCCGCAGATCTCCCAGGCGATGGGCAAGGCGATCGCATCTGTGCTGTACGGCGAGGCCGACCCGAGTGAGGCGCTCGCCCAGGCCGTCGACACCTCGAACGAAGAGCTGCAGGTGCCGGGCCCGTGAACAGGCGGTGAGATGAGCGCCGAGCCCACCGCACCGGAGAGGACGTTCGCCCAGCGGATCTTCGGCGAGAACCCGACTGCCTGGGCGTTCGTCCTCCCCGCGGTCGTGATCATCATCGGCCTCGCGATCATTCCGATCGGTTGGTCGCTGCTGCTCTCGTTCAACTCGGCCGACCTGATCGCTCCGGCGCAATGGGTGGGGCTGTCCAACTACGAGGCACTGCTCAAGGACGACGGGCTGCGTGACGCCATCGAGCACACGATCATCTACACGCTCCTGTTCGTGCCGCTCTCGACCGGGCTCGGGCTCTTCCTGGCGCTGGGGCTGAACCGGAGGCTGCGGCTGATCGGGATCTACCGGACCGCCTTCCTGGCGCCGTTCATCGCCTCGGTCGCCGCTCAGGGGGTGCTGTTCTCGTTCATCTTCGACGAGCGCTTCGGGGTGGCCAACGCCCTGCTCGACACCGTCGGGCTGCCGCGCCAGGGGTTCCTCGGCGATCCCGATCAGGCGCTGTTCGTGATCGTCCTGATCGGGATCTGGGGCGGGATCGGCTTCCCGCTGGTGATCTACCTGGCCGCGCTCCAGGACGTACCGGCCGAGCTGGTCGACGCCGCCTCGGTCGATGGCGCCCGCCGTTGGGCGACGCTGTGGCACGTGATCCTCCCACAGCTGCTCCCGGTGACCATCTTCCTGGTCGTGTGGCAGGTACTGCTGTCGCTGGAGCTCTTCGACCTCGTCTACGCGACCACCCGTGGGGGGCCACTCGACTCCACGGTGGTGATCGTCTACTACATCTACAACCAGGCCTTCCAACTCTTCAACGCCGGATACGCAGCGGCGGTTGCCTACATCGTTGCCGTCTTCCTCGTGCTGCTGGTCGGCACCCAGCTCCTCTACAGCCGGCTGCGGGCGAGAAGGGCGTGAGCGCCGCTCCCGACACTGCGGTGCTCTCGCCCAAGGTGCGAAGGGCGCTCGCCGCCGAGCACTCGCCTGGTCAGCCCAAGGGCCGCTGGCCTCTGCCATTCAGCCCCTGGCATCTCATCCTGCTCCCGACCGCGATCGTCTTCGCGCTGCCGCTGATCTGGATGGTCCTGAGCTCATTCATGACCAATGCCCAGATCAATCAGTTCCCGCCGACGATCATCCCCGACTCGCTGCACATGGACGGCTGGCAAACGGTCTTCGGCGACTCGGAGTTCCCGCGCTGGTTCCTGAACTCGACGATCGTCGCCCTGGTCACCGTGGTGTCGAACCTCGTCTTCTGCTCGCTCGCCGGCTACGCGTTCGCCAGGATGCGGTTTCGCGGCTCGACGCTGCTCTTCCTGTTGATCCTCGTCACCCTGATCATCCCCTTCCAGCTGACGATGATCCCCACGTTCATCGTCATGGACAAGCTCGGGATCGTCGACACGCTCGCGGCCCTGATCGTGCCGGCCCTCGTGACTCCGCTTGGCGTCTTCCTGATGCGACAGTTCTTCGTCAACCTGCCGCGCGAGGTCGAGGAGGCCGCCAGGATCGACGGCTGCTCGCGATTGGGGGTGCTGCTGCACGTGGCCCTGCCGCTCGCCAAGCCGGCCCTCGCGACCCTGGCCGCGCTCACGTTCCTGCTGATGTGGAACGACCTGCTGTGGCCCCTTATCGCAATCAGCTCCGATGAGCAATCGACCCTGCCGCTCGGGCTGACCACGTTCCAGGGCCAGCACACCCAGGACTTCTCGGCCGTGATGGCGGGCAACGTGATCACGGTCACCCCGGTGCTGATCGTGTTTCTGCTCGCCCAGAAGACGTTCATCCAGTCGCTCACGTCGAGCGCTGTGAAGGGGTAGCTCGATGCCAGGGATCAGGCTCGAACAGGTGACCAAGCTCTACGGAGGTGATGTCCTCGCCGTCAACGACGTCTCGCTCGAGATCGCCGACGGGGAGTTCATGGTCCTGGTCGGACCATCGGGCTGCGGCAAGTCGACCCTGCTGCGGATGGTCGCAGGGCTCGAGAAGGTGACGCTGGGCAGAGTCTGGATCGGCGACGACGACGTGACGACGCTCGAACCGCCGGATCGTGACATCGCCATGGTGTTCCAGAGCTACGCGCTCTATCCCCACAAGTCCGTTCGCGAGAACCTCGCGTTCGGGCTCCGGCGCCGCAAGGTGGCGAAGGACGATATCGAGCGGCGGGTCGAGCAGATGGCGGCGATGCTGGGGCTCGGCGAGCTGCTGGACCGCCGACCGGCGGCGCTCTCCGGTGGCCAGAGACAGCGCGTCGCGATGGGCCGCGCGCTGGTCCGGGAGCCACGCGCCTTCCTCCTCGACGAGCCGCTCTCCAACCTCGATGCGAAGCTGCGCACGAGCATGCGCGGCGAGCTCGCCCGCCTGCACGAGCGCCTGCCGACGACCACCGTCTACGTCACCCACGACCAGATCGAGGCGATGACGCTGGGCCAGCGGGTCGCGGTACTACGCGACGGGGTGGTGCAGCAATGCGACGTCCCGCAGCAGCTCTTCGATCATCCGGCGAACCTGTTCGTCGGGGCCTTCATCGGTTCGCCGGCGATGAACCTGGTCGAGGCGCACCTCAGCGGCGACGCGGTCAGCTTCGGCGGCACCGACGTTCGGCTCGAGGGCATCGAGCCGCATGGCGAGCGCGATGTGGTCCTCGGCATCCGACCGACCAGCTTCGCCACCGCGGGCCCCGCCTGTGACCCGAGCTGGCCGCGACTCCGCGTCGTTCTCGACGTCGTCGAACAGCTCGGCTCGGAGTGCAACCTGCTGTTCCCGCTAGACGCGCCCCCGGTCGTGACGGAGGATGTCAAGGCCGCGATCGGCGGGGAGAGCGGGTCGGACGAGGGGAGGCTCCTCGCGGACGACGATCGCGCCCGCTTCACGGCTCGGATCCCGGGGCGTCCACCAGCCTCGAGCGGGGCCAGCGTGGAGCTGGCGATCGACCCGACGCAGCTCTACCTGTTCGATCGCGACAGCGGTCGCGCCGTGGAGCGCGGGCGCCTTGCCGTGCGAGCCGCGTGAGCCGCGTGAACGAAGCTCCGAGGACACCCCGTCTCACCTGGTTCACCTTCGCCGTCGCCGCGGTGTTCGCCGCCGCCCTAGTGCTGATGCTGCGCCCGGACGGCGACGGCCCGCGGCTCGATCCCGTGGCGGCTGTATCCCCGGTCCCGCCCCCCACGAACGCCGGCTTCGACTATCAGATCGGGGGTGATTACCCGCTCCCGGAGGGCGTCTCGGTGGTCTCCCGCGATTGGTTCTCGGGCGAGGCCGCGGGTAGCCCCGCCTACTCGATCTGTTACGTCAATGGCTTCCAGACCCAGGCGAACGAACGAGGTGTCGACCGTCCCGACGAACGCTCCAACTGGCCACGGAGGCTCGTCCTCAGCAAGCTGGGCGACGATCCGAACTGGGGAGGCGAGTACCTCGTCGACGTCAGTCGCGCCTCCAAGCGCCGGCGAGCGGCCCGCTGGGTTCAGCGGATGATCGACGGCTGCGAAAGCAAGGGCTTCGATGCGGTCGAGTACGACAATCTCGACTCCTGGACGCGGTTCGATGGAACCCCGCTTGCGAAGAAGGTTCCGTTCGGAAAGCGGCAGGCGCTTGCCTACGCGAAGCTGCTCGCTCGGCGCGCGCACGCCGCGGGCCTGGCGGTCGGCCAGAAGAACACGGCGGAGCTAACCGATGCGCAATCGCAAGAGGTCGGATTCGACTTTGCGATCGCCGAGGAGTGCGCGCGCTACCACGAGTGCGATCGCTACCAGCGCGTGTACGACGACCGCGTGATCGTGGTCGAGTACAGGCGCGAGGACTTCACCCGCGCCTGCGGGACGGTCGGCGCCGAGCTCTCGGTCGTGCTCCGCGACCGCCAGGTGAGCACGCCCGGCGCGCGGCGGTACGTGTACGACGCCTGCTGAGTCGACGCCGCGGGTGCCTGTCCGGGTTCGGTGGGTGAAGGCTCCGGCCTCGGGGCTGCGGCCGGTCGCTTGCAGATACCGGTCCTGGTCGTAGTGGATCCGGCACAGGCCGCGTCGGTGGACCCTCGCGTGGCACCCGGGGATCTCACACCTGGAGGGCTTGCCGTTGAGGTTGGTGGCCATCGCCCTGATCGAGACCAGGACGTTCGGCTCGCGCGTGATCTACGAGCGCTTCTTGAGTGGTGGGTGCATGCCGACTTCGATCAGGAAGATCGACTATTCGCGGCGGAGCTGGTCGCCTTCCGACTCTTCGATCCCGACCTTCGCAGCCGCGGCGGCGTGAGGAAAGCAGCAGCAGCCCTGGCCGAGGAGTCTGAATTTCGGACCGAGATGGAGCACCTGTTTGAAGGTCCGCCTGCAGGACGTTTGGTGCTGCCGTCGCTGGCAACCGTCGCAGGGAGGCTCGATGCGCTCGAACAACGCCTGGACGAGCTTGAGCAGAGGATGCGGGCGGAGTAGACCGGGGCGTCGCCCGCGGTGCTACCGGGCGTCGCACACCACCTGCAAGTCCGCGCGACTAGTCGAGCTCGACCGGCGGCACCATCGGTTAGTTGAGCTTCGGCTTGTCGCGACGCGCTTCTAGCGCATCTCCACGACCAGGCGCGGCATCGCCAGAACGGCTCCAGGAAGCCGTGGCGCTGGTAGCCCGGAGACCAGGGCGGGATACTGAGCGGGCGATGTCGCAGGAGAACGTCGAGCTGGTACGTGCAGGGGTCGATGCCTTCAACCGACGCGACCTGGATGCCGTCTTGGCTTTTCTTAGCCCCGATGTCGTATGGGAAGAGAACCCCGAACTTCCGGGACTTCGAGAGATCTACCGTGGGCGGACGGAAGTGCGCGAGTGGATCGACGAGATTCTCGAAGCCGTGGAGACCATTCACATCGAGATCGTGGAAATCACGGAACTGGGCGATGACCGGGTCTTCACCGAGAACGTCGTCACCGGACGCGGCACGAGCAGCGGCGTCCCGGTAGAGCTCCGCACCTGGCAGATCGCCTGGATCGCGGAGGGCAGCGTCGCAAGGCGTCAGGTGTTCTGGAACAAGGACGAGGCCCTCGAGGCCGCCGGGATTACGGAGTAGGCAATCTCGCAGGAGATGTCGGTTGTCGAGCAGTTCTGAGAGCGGACAAAGACGCCGTCCACCCGCTAGTAAGCAGCGCAGCCACGCGGTTAGGCTGCAATCCCGCAAACCACCGGGAGGTTCCTTCATGGCAACGTTCGCCGTCATCTCCGAGCATCCGCCCGAGCTCTGCCCGTCTTCCAACGCCCAGACGCGGCAGATGCTGAACGAGGGCGCCGGCCAGATCCCGCAGCTCGCCGAGCAGCTCGGCGTCAGCATAGTCACGTTGCGCGTCTTCGGCCCGGACCACATCATCCTCGCGGTGGTCGAGGCCGATGACATCGAGGCGGTCAGGGACTTCATGTTCCAGAGCCGGTTCGTCCAGTGGAACACGACGAGGATCCACGCCACCTACTCGCTGGAGGAGGCGCTCGTGAAGGTGAACAACCTAGAGGCGATCTTCTAGAGCGCCAAGTTTTTTGGACCCTTCAAGAGCCGGGATGCGATCCACCGATAGTCCTTCTTGCCCTTGGAGGACGCGGCGATCCTCCCGCCCGGTCGTCCCGCCGCCGTCTCGATGCCGAGCGGGCCGGTCGGTTCTCGGGTTGCCTTGCTCATGCTTCGTTCCTTTCGAGATGGAGAGGCCGGCGGGCGGCGCGAGATCTACACCGACACCGCCCGCCAACCGTGGCGTGACTGGGAAGAAGTTGCTCGGTCATCGGCGCTGCGACCTCGCCTCGAGCGCGCTGGCCGGGATCCTCACCGCGCAACGAGGCTCCAGGCGGACCACGGGCACGTGCCCACTCTCGATCGCGCGGTAGACCGACTGCCGGGAGACGCCCAGCTCGCGCGCGGCTTCGGCGACGCTGATGTAACGCCTGTTGTCGGAAGTGCTCACTACCCACATTGGTGTCGGGCTCATCGGATGGAACTGCGCCTCGACCGTCAGCCATACGCCAACCCGACGCTAGATGTGGTGGGCGCAGGCGGCCCACCGGGCCGCGCGACGCGGCGTTTTTTGCGCGGGGCGCTAGGACGACGGTTGTGGACGAGCGCGGCCAAAAACCGACGGGACGAGTCCGGCTTCGCCTCTACGCTCCGCGTTCCCAACGAAAGGAGTAGGAATGAGCACCCTGGCGATCATCCTGATCATCGTCGCGGCACTGCTCGTGATCGCCGCGATCGCCGTGGCGCTCCGCAGACGAGGGCTCGAGCGGCGAGCACGCGAGCGCGAGGACCGGCGTCAGGTGGCAGGCGCGCACCGCGAGGAAGCGGAGTCGCGGCGCCTCACCGCCGACAAAGAAGCAGCTGCAGCAGACGAGCAGGCCGCTCGCGCCCGGCGCGAAGCCGCCGAGGCTAAGGAACGAGCCGGCGCCGCCGAGCAGGAGCGCGAAGCTGCATCCGCACACGAAGAGCACGCCGAGCGCCTCGATCCCGACGCCGGACGGACCGAC
The DNA here is from genome assembly GCA_963754225.1 of uncultured Thermoleophilia bacterium. Lineage (GTDB taxonomy): Bacteria > Actinomycetota > Thermoleophilia > Solirubrobacterales > 70-9 > DASPWW01. The sequence continues at coordinate 29,249 of CAVWEV010000013.1, read as the reverse complement.
GACACCGAGAACGACAGGCGATAGCTAGGCCCGCCCTAACGTACGGGCCGCCCTTAAGGGCGGCCCGAGACGTCACGAATCCTGCTGAAAGCCGCGCAGCGGCTCAGTCCACGAAGCACGTCTCTTCGTGCTTGAGGTTGTACACATATTGCGCCCGCTCCTGGCCACCGCGAGAGTTGACGTCTGAGCGAGTGAAAAGGACCGGCGGCTCCTGGCAGGACACCGAGATGTACTCATCGGCGCGGGGTGTGGTCGGCCTTATCCCCCCGGCCAAAGCCGAGCCGGCGAAAGCCATCATCAGCGCACACACGGCAAGTAGCGAACAAAGCAACGTCTTCAAAGCAAACAGCATGGCGAGACTCCCTTCATCCTTGTATTTCAGAACCTGAGCTACGGCGAGAGCATGCGACCAGGCGCTGAAGCCGCGCTGAAATCCTGTTGAGGCGCCCCGTGGAGGTCGCCCTGCTCGCGATCCTGCTCGTGCACGCGAACGAGCTGGTGTCCAGCGATCGCCTGATCGAGGAGCTGTGGCCGGAGCCGCCCGAGACGGCCACCAACACGCTCCAGGTCTACGTGGGAAAGCTCCGCAAGGCGCTCGAGCCGGGGCGCGCGCGGGGAGGCGGTGGGTGGCATCCGCCGTCCAGCTACCCGGCAGCACGGCCACCTCGATAACGGCGTTCGCGTACTGCTCCTTGACCGGGGCAGTAGAGATCACACGGGCGAACGGGCCGAGCGAATGCTCGGCCCGTTGCGCCGTGAACCGGCGCTAGACCCGAGCCGCGGGGGCCTGGGCGCGCCCGACGTGGAGTCGCCGCCGACGTGCCCCGCTTGGAATCGCGGCGACGAGCAGCCCGGCCGTGAGCCCGATGCCGAGGCCGATCGCTGCGTCGGCCCAATCGAAGGCGTCCGCCGCGGCAGCGGTGCCCGTCGGCACGGCGGCCTCCAGGCCGACGTCGGCGACGAACGGGACGGCCTTGGAGCCGTCCCGTCGCAGAGCGGGACCGCTCGAGGACGCGCCCTGCGTGCTCACGTCAGCGACGAACGGCACCGCCTTCGAGCCGTCGCGGCGCAGGGTGGTGTCGTCGCCCTGGCCCCAGGCCGGGGCGGCGAGCGCCGCCACCGTCGATGCCGCAAGGGCGGTGATCACGATTCGTGTCCAGATCGAAGAGTTCATGGCGGTTCTAAGTTCAGCTTCGCCCGCTCGCCCTTCGCCCCGGTTGCGGAACACGCCGTCAAAGACCGGATCGCCCGTGGCCCAGTAGTGGCCCAGACGTCCTCCGGGAGGCCGTGCGCGGCGACGCCGTCTGCCGCTCCCGAAGGGCCCGCAAAGCGCATCCCAGAGCGGGATTCGTAGCCCTCCGCCGTCTAGCCGCGTCTCGCTAGGCGTGGTCTACGAAACCAGAGGTCACAGGTTCGAATCCTGTCGGGCGCGCTTTCTAGAGCCAGACTGAGGCCCTGGCTTCGCAGCGGGATACTGAGCGGGCGATGTCGCGGGAGAACGTGGAGGTCGGGGGACAGCATGATCGGGACCTGCTCGATCAACTCCAGGCCAGGTTGCCTGGGCTCTCCGGCATCCTGCTTGCTGGTCTTCGACGTACGCACCCAGGCTCGAATCTCAGGAAGAGAATGCTCAGCTGGACCGTCAAGCGCGGGTTCGGGGCGATGAACCGAAGCGACGTGGACCTGGTGGTGATGTCCTACGAACCCGACGCCGATATCCGGATGAGCGGGATGGGTGGCGTGGGGATCAGAGAGCGCTACATGGGCCATCAAGGCATTCGCGAGTTGTACGCCGACCTCGACGAGGCATTCGGCGACTGGGCTTTCCGGGTCCGGGAGGTCATCGACCTCGCTGATCGGCTGGCGGTGCGGGCCGACTTTCTCGGTCACGGACGCAGCAGCGGTGCGGAAACCACCCTCATCGACGTTGGAACCCTTTTCACAGTCTCGGTCCGAGGCATGGTCGCTCGGCAGGACTGGTTCGTCGAATCCGGCGGTTGGCGTGAGGCCCTCGAAGCCGCCCGGCTTGAGGAGTAGGCGATGTCGCAGGAGAACGTCGAGCTGGTAGGGCGCGGATTCCGGGCCTTCCAAGCGGGCGAGTTCACAGAGATGCTCGGCTTCCTGGACCCGAACATCGAGGTCATCCCGCCGAAGGAGGTTCCCGGACTGGCGGGTGTCTACCACGGCCACGAGGGCTTCCTCGAACTCCTGAGCCAGTGGTTCGAGCCGTGGGATGAGTACTCGATCGAGCCCGAGGACTTGATCGACGCCGGAGACAGGGTCATCACCATCGAGCGTCACGTGGGCCGTCGCAAGGGGACTGGTCTCGAGGTCGCCCAGTGGGTTTCGGCTATTTGGACGATCAAGGGCGGCGCGGCCGTAGAGATGAGGATCTTCTTGGACAAGCGCGAGGCCCTCGAAGCCGCCGGGCTGCGGGAGTAGCGAAACAGCGCATCGAGCCACTGGTTCGAGTGACGAGATGCGCGAAATCGCGCGGCTCGCTATCCTATATGTACTAACTACAGAAACTGGACTGAGCGATGACCCTTCTTCTGATTCCACTCGACGAAGCGATCGTCTTCCCGGCGGTCACGGTGACGCTGCCGATCGATACAGGCGAGGAAGACCGCGTGTTCCTGCTCCCGCGCCAGGACGGCGAGTTCGGTCGTATCGGCGTGGTCGCCGAGGTGATCGAGCGCGGCCAGCTGCCAAACGGCGCGTGGGCGTCGACCGTGGTCGGCCTGCATCGCGGGCTGGCGGGCGCCGCGGAGCCCACCGGCGGCGAGCAGTTGCGTGTCGAGGTGCAGGAGATCCACGACGGCAACCCCGAGGACGAGCGCAGTGCTGAGCTGGTGCGCGAGTACCGCGCCGTCGTAGAGGAGATCCTCGAGCTGCGCGGCGCCGACGAGCGCATCGGTGCGTTCCTGCGCTCCATCGAGGAGCCCGGCGCCCTGGCCGACACCGCCGGCTACAGCCCCGATCTCTCGCGCGAGCAAAAGCTGAAGCTGCTGGAGAGCCTCGACGTCCGGGCCCGGCTCGAGCTCGCGGTCCAGATGCAGCGCGAGCGGCTGGCCGAGCTCCAGGTTCGCAGCAAGATCCGCAACGACGTCGAGTCCGGCGCCCAGCAGCAGCAGCGCGAGTACTTCCTGCGCAAGCAGATGGAGTCGATCCGCAAGGAGCTGGGCGAGGGCGACGAAGACCTGATCGCCGAGTACGAGCGCAAGATCGCCGAGGCCGAGATGCCGGAGGCGGTCGCCGAGCAGGCCGAGCGAGAGCTGCGGCGGCTCGAGCGCCAGGGCGAGCAGTCGCCCGAGTCATCGATGATCCGCAGCTACCTCGACTGGCTGCTGGCGGTGCCGTGGTCGAAGCGCTCCGAGGAGCGGCTGGACCCCGAGCACACCCGCAAGGTGCTCGACGAAGACCACGCCGGGCTGGAGGACGTAAAGCGCCGCATCACCGAGTTGATCGCCGTGCGCAAGCTGCGCCAGGATCGCGGCATCGAGGAGGAGAGCCGCGCCAACGGCGCCATCCTCACCCTGGTGGGCCCGCCGGGCACCGGCAAGACGTCGATAGGCGAGTCGGTGGCCCGCTCGCTGGGGCGCGAGTTCGTGCGCCTCTCGCTGGGCGGAATCCACGACGAGGCCGAGATCCGCGGCCACCGGCGCACCTACATCGGCGCGCTGCCGGGGCGGATCGTCCGCGCACTGCGCGACGCCGGAACGATGAATCCGGTGATCCTGCTCGACGAGGTGGACAAGGTCGGGGCCGACTGGCGGGGCGATCCCTCCGCCGCGCTGCTCGAGGTTCTCGATCCGGCCCAGAACCACTCCTTCCGCGACCACTACCTCGACGTCGAGGTGGACCTCTCCGAGGTCGTCTTCCTGGCCACGGCCAACATGACCGACACGATCCCGCCGCCCCTGCTCGACCGCATGGAGGTGATCGGGTTCGACGGCTACACCACCGAGGAGAAGCTGGCGATCGCCCGTGGCTACCTATGGCCGCGCCAGGTCGAGAGAAACGGGCTCCGCGCAGAGGAGGTCGATGCCTCCGACGCGATCCTGCGCAAGGTGATCACCGAGTACACCCGCGAGGCCGGGGTGCGCCAGCTCGAGCGCGAGCTGGGCAAGCTGCTGCGGCGCGCGGCGACGCGGATCTCCTCAGGCGAGGCGGAGACGCCGATCGCGATCGATCCCGACGCGGTCATCGACGCCCTGGGCCGGCAGCGCTTCTTCCAGGAGTCGGTCGAACGCACCGCGATACCCGGCGTGGCCACCGGACTGGCGGTCACGGGGGCCGGCGGCGACGTGCTGTTCGTCGAGGCCACCGCGATGGAGGGCGACAAGGGCCTGGTGCTGACGGGCCAGCTCGGCGACGTGATGAAGGAGTCGGCGCGGATCGCGCTCTCATACGTGAGCTCGCACGCCGACCAGCTGGGGATCGACAACGACGACTTCCAACGCGAGTTCCACGTCCATGTGCCCGCCGGGGCGATCCCCAAGGACGGACCGAGCGCGGGAACCGCGATGACCACAGCGCTCGCCTCGCTGCTGAGCGGACGCCCGGTCAAACACACCGTGGGGATGACCGGTGAGGTCACCCTGCAGGGCCGGGTGCTTCCGATCGGGGGCCTGAAGCAGAAGGTCCTCGCCGCTCACGCGGCGGGACTGACCGAGGTGATATTGCCGGAGCGAAACCGCGGCGACCTCGATGAGGTTCCCGAGGAAGTGCGCGAGCAGATGAGCTTCCACCCGGTGATGAGCATCGACGAGGTGCTCGAAGAGGCGCTGGAGCCCGCTGGGCGGGGAGCCGATGTCGCCCCGGTGTCGTAACTGCGCGCCGGTTCCGTCCGAGCTCCGCGCCGTCGCGGGCCTGCTGGAGCGCCGCTGGACGCTGGGCACGATCTACGCCTGCTCCAGCGGCGCAGCGCGCTTCAACGAGTTTCGCCAGTCGCTCCCCGGGGTCTCACCGACCACGCTCTCGGAGCGGCTCGAGCAGCTCGAGGACGCCGAGATAGTCGAGCGGCGGCTCGTCCCGGGCCGTCCCCCGCACGCCGAGTACCGGCTGACAGCGAAGGGAAAGCGGCTGGCCGCGGCGGTTACCGGGTTGCTCCAGCATCGCTGAGGCGCTCAGCCCTTTCCCGGACGAGAGCATGGCCGCCCGCTACCGCCGGAACCTCTCCAAGTCGATCCGCTTCTGGCGGACCGCGCGTCAGCCATCGATAACGGCGATCGCTTCAACCTCGATCAGGAATTCGGGTTTGGACAGCGCCTCCACCCCCACGAGCGTGTCGACCGGCTTGTGATCGCCGAAGAGCGCCACCCTGGCTCGTTCGATCGCAGGCAAGTACTCACGCCGGTAATGAACGACGAAGATCGTGATCTTGGTCACGTGCTCAGGCCGGGCGCCGGCGGCACCGAGCGCACGGCCGATGTTGGTGAACACCTGACGGGCCTGGACTGCCAGATCACCGGGACCGACGAGACTGCCATTCTCGTCTTCGGGTTCCTGGCCGGCGACGAAAACCAACCTGCTTCCAGTCGTGACGATCACATGGGTGTACCCCAGCGGCGTGGACAGGTCCTCCGGGTTAATACGTTCAAGCGTCATTGATCGCTGGTTCCAGCCGGCCGGCCAACCGGCTGTTCCTACGCGGCCTGTCGGTGCAAGAGCCAGCCGATCAGCGCGCCGAGCACCAGGCCGATCTCGGGCGCGAGCGGAACGTCGGTGGCCACGCTGACGATGATCCCGAGCACCAACCCGGCGACGGCGCCGAGCGCGATCGCGACTTGGACGCTCATGCCGCGCATGCGAGGAATCTATCTACGCTGGGCGATCGGTGCTCGGCTAGCGCAGGGTGAGGACGTGCCCGACCGAGGGGTCGGTGCGACCGTCGAGCAGCTCGCGGTAGACGCGCTCGACGGCCTCCGGGCCGCTGCCGTGGACGACCTCGAGCCACCGCTCCGTCGCCTCCACGAACGGCCGCCACGCGTCGCCCACTCTGGCCTCGAGGCCGTCGGCGCCCCAGTCCACAGTCCGCGCCTTTACCCGATCGGGCGCGAAGAAGAACGTCGGCCTGGCGCCGGGCAGCTCGCCCTCGCCGCCCTCGGTCACGTCCCAGTGGGTGTCGCCGACGACGGCGCTGTGGGCGAGGCGATCCCCATAGTGACGATGGACCTGCTCGCGCACGATTCCGTTGCCCGACATGTCGACGTAGACCGCGTTGGAGTCCGGAAGCGAGTCGACAGCGTCGTAGGCGACCACGCGGTCGTACGTCCCGAGCCCTTCGACGAAACCGACGTTGCCCTCCGAGGTGAGCCCGATCACATCGAGCCCCTCGCGCTGCGCGAGCAGGAAGGCGAGCGCGATCGCCGTCTTGCTCGATGCGCTGGACAGCACGACGGCGCCGGCGCCGAAGAAGCCGGCGTCGGCGATGAAGTCGTCGAGCAGGAACGAGGTGTAGAACAGCGGGAAGAGCAGCATCTGCTGGTCCTCGTAGCGGGCGTCGTACACCGGGTCGGCGTCGACGCTCCGATACCCGTTGTAGGGGGCCGGCAGCTCGGAGCGATGCGGCGAGGCATCGACGAACCCGCGCTCGCTCACCGGCTCGGGCGCGACGACGAGCTCGGTCGACGTAGGAAGGTAGCCGTACACGCGCGTGCCTTCGGCAAGGCCGTCGTGCGCCGTGGCGATCACATCGGCGAAGCCCCACACCGGCACCCGACCCCACCCGCTATCGGCCGGGAAGAAGCTCCAGTAGGACATCGCCTCGCCGAACACGGCGTAGCTGATGTTGTTGGAGGTCAGCCCAAACGCGCTGACGCCGAGCAGCGCCTGGCCGGGCTCGAGCTCGTGGGGTGCGGGCTCGTCGACCCGGCACTCGTGAAGGTCGTCCCGTTTGACCAGGAAGTCCAAGGCCTTAGTCGTAGTCGGCGAGCAGCTCGTCGGCCTCGCTCCAGCATCCGGGGGGGACCCGCAGCGCGATGTCGCCGCGGCCGAAGCGGTCGAGCGGCCAGTCCGAGGTGAGCACGGCCTCCCGGCCCGCGTCCTCGAGGTGACGGCGCCACGCCTCGGCCGCCTTCAGCTCCTCGAAGTCGCGCACCACCTCCCACTCGTCGAAGCGCGGGTCGCCGACATGCATGGCCGGTTCGCCGTCGCCTGTCAGCCGCGCGAGTCGCTCCCTCAGACCCATGGCCTCAGGGTACCTGGGGGGTGGCGGTACGAGCGACGGCCGGCCGCTTGCGCGGCCGGCCGTCGTACAAAACGCGAGCCTTGCTACGCCTTCAACTGTCCGCGGATCGCGCCGTCCACCGGATAGCTGTCGTTCTTCAGCGTCACGTGGAAGCGGTGCGGGCTGCGTGTCAGCTGCTGCAGCGTCTGGATCGGGACCCGGTGGCGATGCCCTTCACCGGGCTGCCCGAGGGCTGGTTCGTGAGCGTGAACTCGAGCTTCCCGTCCTTTCCCTGCTTGCCCGAGTCGGTATATCGACCGACACCGTGTCGACCTTGAACCGGTCGTCAACTCGGGGAACGAACGTCCGCTTCGGCTGGAGCTAGCCCGAGAGCTCTACGCGCTCGATCACCTGGCGCTCGACCGGGCGGTCGGCGTCGTCGGTCTGCGTCGACTCGATCGCATCGACGGCGTCCATCCCGTCGGTGACACGGCCGAATACGGTGTGCTTCCCATCCAGCCACGGCGCCTCCCCGGCGGTGACGATGAAGAACTGGGAGCCGTTTGTGTCGGGGCCGGCATTGGCCATCGCGAGGGCGCCGCGGACGATCTTGTGTTGATTGATCTCGTCCTCGAACGTGTAGCCGGGCCCGCCGGTCCCGGTCCCCTCCGGGCAACCACCCTGGATCATGAACTCGGGGATCACGCGGTGGAAGATCAACCCGTCGTAGAACCCGTCTTCCGACAGCTTGCGGAAGTTCTCCACCGTCTTCGGGGCGTCCTCGTCGAACAGCTCGACCGTCACCGGGCCTACCGTTGTATGCAGCGTGGCGTCAGACATCAGGCGGAACCCTACCCGGTCGCCGTAACGAACCGGTAAGGCGGGGCGACGATGCTGTGAGGCCCATGACTACATCGATGAGCGCCCAAACGAGGTGCTGTGCCAGGGCGTCGACGAGTTCGGCGGTCTGTGGCTGGTCGTCTATCCGAGCGGAGACCCGATCCAGTAGGGCGCTGCCGCGCCAGTATCATCGCCCCTCACTCGTACGCAGGGTGCAGGGAGATGGCCGATCTTTAGGGCAGGTTCCGTTGTTAGGGGAGCGATGACGTCCGCGCGCAGGAGCAGCAGACGTTTGCGGCGCGGCGCGCTCGCGAGCCTCGCGGTGTCCGGATGTCTGGCGCTGCCGGCCTCGGCGCAGGCGAGCGACCCGGGCGCGACGGCGGCCGGCACGGGGAAGGGGCCGACGCCACCCAACGTCGTCCTCATCGTCACCGACGATCAAGCCCTGCCGACGCTGCGGCCGGCGACGATGCCGAACCTGATCGACCGGGTGGTCGCGAACGGAACGAGCTTCACCGACGCGATCGTCACCACGCCGCTGTGCTGTCCCTCGCGCGCCAGCATGCTGACCGGCCAGTACGGGCACAACAACGGGGTGCTGAAAAACGACTACCGCCAGCTCTCCGAGAAGCACAACACCCTGCCCGTGTGGCTGCAGCGGGCCGGCTACCGGACGATCCACGTCGGGAAGTACCTGAACCTGTACCGAAAGGCGCGCGGGCCACAGGTCAAGGCGGCGCCGGGCTGGGACGTGTGGCAGACGATCCAGGAGCCGAACACCTACTACGACTACGACCTCTCCGTCAACGGCCGCACGGTGCCATACGGCACCGCTGACAGCGACTACCTGACCGACGTCCTGAGCCGCAGGGCGGCGCGGCTCGTGCGACGGTCCGCGTCGCGCAAGCAACCGTTCTATCTGCAGCTCGACGAGTGGGCTCCGCACGACAGCCCCGGCCGCGGCACCGGCCCCTGCGGCGGAGGGCAGGACCCCGTCCCCGCGCCACCCGACGAGAACCTGTTCTCGGAGGAGCCGCTGCCGCAGCCGCCGTCCTTCGACGAGGAGGACGTCTCCGACAAGCCCTCGTTCGTGCAGCACCAGGGCCCGGTCGACAAGCCCGTCGTGGAGCGCAACTACCGCTGCGGGCTGGCTTCGCTGCGAGCAGTCGATCGCGGGATCGCGAAGGTCCACGCGGCCCTGCGGCGAAGCGGCGAGCTCGATAACACGGTGATCATCTTCACCTCCGACAACGGGTACCTGTACGGCGAGCACCGCCTGCGCTACAAGGTCACTCCCTACGAGGAGGCGCTGCGGGTACCGCTCGCGATCGCGCTGCCCCGGCGCCTCCGGAGCGGCGGGCCGAGGATCGCCCGAGGTCCCTGAGCCGGTGGCGAACATCGACCTCGCGCCCACGATCCTGCAGCTCACCGGCGCCACGCCGTGCCGCCGCAACGGCGCCTGCAGGGTGATGGACGGGCGGTCGCTGGTCCCACTGCTGCGCGGGGGTTCATCCAGCTGGCCTCAGGATCGCGCGCTGGCTGTCGAATACACGGGCATACACCATGGTTTCTCCAGCTGCAGCTATCGCGGCGTCCGCACCCCCGGGGACCTTTACGTCGAGCACACGATGATCCCCAACTTCGCCACCGGCCTGTGCGAGCCGGGTCTCGAGGTCGAGCACTACGATCTCGCGGCTGACCCGTTCGAGCTCGAGAACCTGTATCCGGCGGCTCCGCTGACGCCGGAGGCCGAGCAGCAGGAGGAGCTCTCGAACCGGCTCGCCGCGCTGCGGATCTGCGCCGGGCTCGCCGGCCGCGATCCTCAGCTGGGGACCCGCCCGTATTGCGAATGAGGGGCGAATGAGCGACGCCACCACCGAAAGCCACGTCGGCGCCCGTCTCCCCGCCGGGCGGCGAGTCGCGCTTGCGGCCCTCCTCGCCCTGTTGCTGGGGGCGATCGCGGTCCTCTCTCACACGAAGGGGAGCGCGCACGCCGCGGTCACCCAGGCACAGCCCAACATCATCCTGATCACGACCGACGATCAGCCGCGCAGCATGGTGAGCGGCGAGTACATGCCGAAGACGTTCCAGCAGATCGCGGAGCCGGGGACGACCTTCACGGACTCGGTCGTCACCACGCCGCTGTGCTGTCCGTCGCGCGCCAGCATGCTGACCGGCGAGTACGCGCACAACAACGAGGTGGTTGCGAACTCGTACGGGTTGCTCCGCGACAAGACCAACGTGCTCCCGGTGTGGCTGCGGCAGGCCGGATACCGCACGGCCCACGTCGGCAAGTTCCTGAACGGGTACGAGGCCGCGGTCGGCGACGGGGCCGAGGTCGCGCCCGGGCTGGGACATGTGGTTCACGACCCTGGGCTCGACCCGGTACTTCAACTACGACGTCTCGGCCAACGGCAAGCGGATCCATTTCGGAAATGGCCCGCGCTCCCACGTGACCCGGGTGCTGAACGCCAAGGCCGCGCTCGCTGGTCCGCCGCTTCACGCCGGACTCCAAGCCGTTCTACCTGCAGCTCGACCAGCGCGCACCCCACACCGAGAGCGGCGTCGACTCCGGCGGGCGCTGCGGCGCGCGGGCCGTTCCCGAGAGTCCGCGCGACGAGCGCCGCTTCCGTGACGAGCCGCTGCCGATTCCGCCGTCGTTCAACGAGGCGGACATCTCCGACAAGCCCTCCTTCGTCCGCGATCGCCCCGCTCCTCAACGCGCGCGACGATCAAGAAGATCACGCAAGCGGTTACGACTGCGGGCTGGCCGCGCTGCGCTCCGTGGACCGGGGCGTGAAGCAGATCGTCCAGGCGCTGCGCCAGACGCGGCGAGCTCGGACTCCACGGTGCTGGTCGTTCACCTCCGACAACGGCTTCTACTTCGGCGAGCACCGGATCGCGACGCGACAAGACGCACCCCTACGAGGAGGGGATCCGGGTGCCGCTGATGATGCGGGTCCCGCAGCGCTACCTCGGCGCCGGACCGGTGGTGCCGCAGGTCCACGAGCAGGTGGCAAACATCGACCTGGCGCCGACGATGCTCGAGCTCGCCGGGGGACGGCCGTGCCCCGCCGACGAGGAATGCAGGGTGATGGACGGTCGGTCGCTTATGCCGCTGCTGCGCGGCGAGGGCGGATGGCCCTCGAATCGGGGACTGCTGATCGAGTACGACGGGGCGAGCAGCAAGGGCACCTCGAGCTGCAAGTACGGCGCGATCCGCACGCCGGCACGGATCTACGTCGAGCACGTCTCCGTCCCGGATCCGCTGACCGGCGTCTGCGAGGCGACGGAGGAGACGGAGCTGTACAACCTGGCGACCGACCCGTTCCAGCTCCAGAACCTCGAGCCGACCGCTGATCCGAGCGTCGCGAGCCTCGAGGCGCGGCTCGAGCGCCTGGAGGGCTGCGCGGGGATCGCCGGACGCGACCCGGCGCCCACCGACGGCTCCTACTGCGAGTGATCCCGACACGAGCCGGCGACTCGGCCCGGCGCCGCGCGCTCGGCGTCGTCGGTCTCGCGGTCCTGGCTGTTGCGGTCTCGGTCGCCGCGGCGCTGTCGAGCGCCGCCGGGCGCTCGTCCTCGGCTTCCGGAGGCACGCGCCCGAACATCGTCGTCGTGGTCACCGACGATCAGACGCTCGCCTCGCTCAACGCGGCGACGATGCCGAGCACGGTCGGGCTGATGAGGGATGGCGGGACCGAGTTCACGAACGCCGTGGCCACGACGCCGTTGTGCTGTCCGTCCCGAGCCACGCTGCTGACGGGGCAGTACGCCCACAACCACGGCACGCTCGCCAACACGCCCGGCTACGAGGCCCTGCGCCAGAAGGCGAACACGCTCCCCGTGTGGCTGGAGCGCGCCGGCTACGTGACCGCCCACGTCGGCAAGTACCTGAATCGGCTACAAGGCATCGGTCGACGATCCGGCCGACGACGCCTCCCGGGTGGGAGGAATGGCACACGGTGCTCGATCCGGCCCGCAAGTTCGTGCGCTACTACGGCTACCGGCTGGCCGACAACGGCGGAGATCACGAAGGTCGGCGACCGGCCGCGCGACTACATCACCCGGGTGATCAACCGGGAGGCCGTGGAGATGGTGCGCACCTACGCTCCGAAGCGTCGGCCGCTCTACCTCCAGGTCGACCATCGCGCGCCGCACACCGAGGCCGGGACGAACAGCGGCGGACCCTGCGGAGGGCTGGTGCCGCCCGACCCCCGCGACGCCGCGGCGTTCTCGACCGAGCCGCTTCCCCGCCCGCCGTCGTTCGACGAGGAAGACGTCAGCGACAAGCCTTCGTTCATCAGCAATCTGCCGCGCCTCGACCCGACAACCACCGCGACGATCGAGCGTCGCTACCGCTGCGCGCTCGCCTCGCTGGTCGCGGTCGACCGCGGGGTGAGGAAGATCGTCGCCGCGCTGAGGCGGGCGGGCGAGCTCGACGACACGGTGATCATCTTCACCTCGGACAACGGCTTCTACTTCGGCGAGCACCGGATCCCCGAGCAGAAGACCCGCCCCTACGAGGAGGCGCTCCGCGTGCCGCTCCTGATCCGGGTGCCGGAGCGCTACCGCGCCGGCGGGCCCGCGCCGGCCCGAGGTCTCCGCGCCGGTCGCGAACATCGACCTGGCGCCGACGATCCTCGACCTCGCGGGAGCGCGATCCGTGCCGCTCGGCGCGCGATTGCCGGGTGATGGACGGGCGCTCGCTGCTCGGCCTGATCCGCGGCGACGGTGCGTGGCCGACCGATCGCGAGATCGTGCTCGAGTTCGACGCCGGCCCCCGCGCCCGGCGGACGCTCGTGTGCCGCTATCACGGCGTACGAGTCTCCGACCAGGTGTACATCCACCACACCGCCGAGGCCGACGCGGTCACGGGCGAATGCGGGCCGATCGACGAGCGCGAGCACTATGACCTCGGCGCCGATCCGTTCCAGCTCGACAACCTGTATCCGGCCGACCCCGCGTCCGCCGAGGGCACGATCGAGGCGGGGCTCGACGCCGAGCTCGAGCGGCTCCGCGACTGCGCCGGGGTCGCGGGTCGCGATCCGCGCCAACAGGGCCGCGCCTACTGCGAGTAGGTGGCATCATCGTTCCCGATGGGAGCGGGGTCGTGAGGGAGCACGCGCCGAACGAGCGCGCGGCGATGGGCGAGGCGGCCCGGTCCCGCGCTCGCCGGTCGAGCCACGCCGAGTGGAGTGCCCCCCGCGGACCAGAACGAGCGGGACTACGAGCCGTCGGGATCGGCTTCGGGGCGGTCTTCCTCGTCAAGACAACCACAGCCCTGTGATCGCATAGGCTCACAGTGTGATCCGCGCCAGCACAGAGGGGGGCGCCGCCAGGGACGGTGACGGATGAGCCTCGACGTTCTTCCGCTGGCGATCACGATGCTGGTCGGCCCCGGGATCATGGCGGCGGTCATCCTGGTCACCACCGAGCGGCCGATCCCGGTTTCGGCCGCCTACGTGCTCGGCTTCGTGATCTCGACCGCTGCCGGCGTAGCGGTCGCCATGGGGATTGTGGCGCTCACCGGCATCGATCTAGGCGACCCCGACGACTCCGGCTCGACCGGCACGATCATCCAACTCACCCTGGTCGGACTCCTCATCGTTGCGTCGCTGGTGACGTTCCTGCGCCGGGCGAGCTCCGAGCCGCCGAAGTGGCTAGGCTCGCTGATGGAGGCGACCCCGTTCGCTGCGCTGAAGATGGGTCTGCTGATCGTCGTGATCATGCCCTCGGATGACGTGATCATGCTGACCGTGGGACGAATCTGGAGCACCACGGCTCCACCTACCTGGACGCGATCCCGTTCGTTGTGCTCACGGCGCTGGTCGCGGCGCTGCCGCTGCTGGCGTATCTGGTGTTTCGCCACCCGGCCCAGCGCGCGATGCCGAAGGTTCGTGGCTGGATGAACGCCAACAGCTGGGCAGTCAACGTCATCACCTACTGCGTCTTCATCGTGCTGCTCCTCGCTTAGCCGTGAACGATCAAGAGCCGGAGAAGGCAGGACCACCGGCAGCGCCCTCACAAACCCCGCGGGTGTCGTTCCCTGCCCGACTATTCGGTCGCGGCGCGCGGGGCGCCGGTCGGGTGGCCGAGGCAACCGGCCTCGAGCGCGCGGCCGAGCAGGCTGTCGAGGAGGCGATCGTGCGCGCTCTGGAGAGCGAGGCGGTGGAGCAGGCTGTGGGGCGGGTGCTCGAGGGCCCGGCGCTCGATCGCGCGGTGAAGCGCGCGCTCGAGAGCCCCGGCGTGGAGCAGGCCTGGGAACGGGTTCTGGCGAGCGACGAGGCCCAGAAGCTCGTCGAGCGGATAGCCGAGGCGCCGGAGATCCGCGCCGCGATCGCGTCGCAGAGCGCCGGGCTGGTCGAGGACATCGCGCGGCAGGTTCGCGCGGTCGCGCGCAGGCTCGACGACGCGCTCGAACGCGTGGTGCGCACGATCCTGTTCCGGAAGCGACGGTCCGAGCCGACCGAACGCGCGGGCTTGGTGAGTCGCGGGCTCGCGCTCGGCCTCGACGTCGCCGTGATCAACATCGGCTTCTTCGCAGCCTCCGCGCTGCTGGCGCTGGCCGCGTCGGTCTTCCTCGCCGACCCTAGTGGGGTCTCCGCACCTGCGCTTGCGGTTGGCACCACGGTGTGGTTGTCGGTCGGTGCGGCGTACCTGCTGCTGTTCTGGTCGCTCGCCGGGCAGACACCAGGGATGCGATTCCTCGGCATCGTGATCACCGCGGACGGCACGCGTGAGATCGGGTTCGGTCGCGCGGTTCGCCGTCTCGCCGGCGCCGTCCTCGCGGCTATCCCGCTGGGCCTGGGTTTCATCGGTGTCCTGCTTGGCGACCAGAGGCGCGCGCTCCAGGACGTGATCGCCCATACGGTGGTGTCCTACGTCGAGCCACACCCGGATGGCGACTGACCTTCGTTCCCGGATCGCCGCGCTCGATTGGGATGCGATCGAGGGCTCGCTCGGGGCAACCGGCTACGCTCGCACGGGCCGGCTCCTGTCAGCTGCCGAGTGCCGTCGGCTCGCGGCTCTCTATGAGGACGGCAGCCGGTTTCGGAGTCGGGTGGTCATGCAGCCGCTCGGCTTTGGAAGCGGGGAGTACAAGTACTTCCGCCGGCCGCTGCCACGCCCGGTCCAGGGCCTGCGCACGAACCTATATCCGCGCCTGGCCGAGATCGCGAACCGGTGGGAGCGCCGGCTGGGCCGGCGCCGGACCTACCCGCCGAAGCTCGCCGAGTTCCTGGCACGATGCGCGAGACGGGGACAGACCAAGCCGACCCCGCTGACGCTGCGCTACCGGTCGGGCGACTACAACTGCCTCCACCAGGACATCTACGGCGATGTGGCGTTCCCGCTCCAGTTCGTGTGCGTGCTGGGGCGGCGGGGCGTCGACTACGAGGGCGGCGAGTTCCTGCTCGTCGAGCAGCGCCCCCGGGCGCAGTCCAAGGGAACGGCGATTCCGCTCGACCGCGGCGAGGGGCTGATCTTCACCACCCGCGAGCGCCCGGTCGAGGGCCGGCGCGGCTTCTACCGCGTCAGCATGCGACACGGCATGAGCGAGGTCACCCTCGGCGAGCGGATCGCGCTCGGCGTGATCTTTCACGACGGCGCCTGACCGGCGCTCAGGGCTATGGCGGATCGGGTCCCGACTCGAGCTCTGCGAACAGGCGACTCGGGAGCCGGCGCGTCGCCCAGAACGAGGCCAGGACGATCAGGGTAGCGAACAGGAACGCGGTCTTGAGCGCGTCGAGCTGGGCGTCCTCGTAGTGCTCGACGAGAGTGTTCACCGTCTCGGTGTCGAGCCCCGCCTCGGTTGCGCCGTCCCGGACCTCCTCGGAGGCGACGAAGCTCACGTCCCCACCCAGCCTGATCTCGACTTGCTGCTTCACGTCTTGCGGCACGTCGGGGTCGGCAGCCACGTTGTCGGAGAAGGCCCCGATCAAGCCGGTGATCACGACCGCGCCCAGCAGGGCCGTCCCGAGCGAGGAGCCGAGCTGCATGAGCAGTGTTTTGCACTCCTCCCGCCTCGCTGCGGTCGCTATCAGCCACCGCCGACTGGACAACGTTGCCGAGCTGGGAAATCACCAGCCCCATCCCTACCCCGAGCACACCCATCGCCGCGAGGAACGGCGCCGTGTTGAGCTCGGGCTTGATCACGGCGAGGAGCATCAGCGTCGAGAGCAACGTGATCCCGAGGCCTACTCGAACGAGCGGGCGAGCGGCGAACCGCGTGGCGAGTTTCGACCCGGCGAGCGCGGCGACGAAAAGCCCCACGGACGCGGGCAGCATCCGCACCCCGGTTTCGAGTGCGTCAAGCCCGAGCACGATCTGCAGGTAGAGGGGGATCGTGAAGAAGATCCCCATCAGGATCAGGTTCTGAGCGAGCAGCATCGAGAGCCCGCCGCGGAGCGTCGGGATCCGGAAGAGGCGGAAGTGGACCAGCGGCTCCTCTCCCCGATCCTCGCGGTGGCGCGCCCAGGAGCGAAACGCGGCCAGGACGAGGCCGCCGGCCGCAATCACGAACGGGGTCAGCGAGAACCCGAACGGCTCGATCGGCGAGTCGAGCGGTCTCAACCAGCCCCAGTTGCTCGCCTGCAGGACGCCGATCACGATTAGCGCCAGGCCGAGCGCCGTGAGCACCGACCCGACCCAGTCGAGGCCCTTCGCGCGGCCCTCACGAGGAGGTTCCCGGATCTTCCTCGTTCCGAGCAGGATCAATCCCGCTACCACGACCTCGCCGACGAAGACGATGCGCCAGGTCACCTCCGTGGTTGCCCACCCGCCGAGGATCGGGCCGACCGCGATCCCCGCTCCGGCGACGCCGCCGAGCACTCCGTAGGCCACCGCCCTGTCCTTCCCCGTGTAGTTGCCCGCGGTGAGGGCGACCAGCGCCGGCAGCACGAGCGCCGCGCCGATCCCCTCGAGGACCGACCAGCCGAGCATCAGCGTTGGGACACTCCACGACGCGGCGGTCAGCGCCGACCCAGCTGCGTAGATACCGAGCCCGATCGCAAACGCACGCCGCCGGCCCAACAGGTCGCCGAGCTTGCCGCCGGTCACCATCAATGCGGCCATCACCAGGGCGTAGAGCGCGATCACCACCTGGATCGTCGTCACGGTGGTGTCGAAGTCCTCGACCAGCTGCGAGATCGCGACGTTCATCACCGCCTGGTCCAGGACCATCAGGAACTGCGCCGCCGCGAGAACGATGAGGACAGCCCATTTCGCCATCTAGCTAGTCCGGAGGTCGATCACGGACGCAGTGTCCCGCACCCGGTCGGTCAGTCGCGTTCGTCTTGGAGGCTCTTCAGATCCGCGCGGACCGAGGCCAGCCCCCGGGCGACCTCGTCCAGCCTCCGCATCACGGGGTCATCGCCGGCGGCCCGCCTCTCCTCCTGCGCCTGGGTGACGAATGCGCTCGTCACCACGCCCGTGACCACAGCCAGCAGCGAGAGCCCACCGAGCAGTAGGAAGGATGCGATCACCCTGCCGGCGGTCCCGGTTGGGACCACATCGCCGTAGCCCACCGTGGTGACCGTCTGCAGGGCCCACCACATGCCGAGCCAGACATTGGGGAAGGTCTCGGACTCGACCAGATGCTCAACCACGCCGAAGCTGACGACGGCGACGAGCCAGATCGCGGCGATCAGGTAGGCCGCGAACCTCGGGCGCAGCCCCTTTTCCTCGACGTGGCCCGACACCCAGCGTTGGACGTGCTTTTGTCCAGGGCGCGGAGTCCCCATCCCCCGGAGCTTCGGCGCCCGGTGGGCTAACCCTGCCGCCAAGCGAGCCCGCTTGGGCCGTGATCTTCCACGACGGCGACTGACGCGCCCGACTCGCCCGGCCCGGCCGCGGGGGCTCACTATCCTCATCGATGATGGTTTGCCCGTCGTGCGGGAACCGGAATCGCGATGGAGCGCGGTTCTGTGACGGCTGCGGAGCGACGTTGGACCAGCCGAGCGATCAGGCGGCCGCTCCCGAGCCGCCCCGCGATGTCCCCGCGAGCCTCGGGGATGGCCGCTACCGGGTCGAGCGGTTCCTCGGCGAGCGGGGGCGCAAACGCGTCTACCTGGCCCGCGACACGGCCGAGGAGCGCGACGTCGCCCTGGCCGTGTTCGAGACCGAGGGAATGGAGGAGACCGTCCTGGCGACGTCGCGTCGCGAGGCGCAGGCGATGCGCCAGCTCGGGGAGCATCCGCACGTCGTCACCGTGTACGACGCCGGCGAGGAGGGGGGAAGGCCGTTCGTCGCGAGCCGCTATATGCCCGGTGGCGACGTCGAGACCCTGCTCGACGGCTCGGACGAGCGCCGGCTGGACACCGCGCCCGCTCTCGGCATCGCGACCGACGTGTGTCGCGCGCTCGAGCACGCTCACGCGCGCGGCATCGTCCACCGCGATCTGAAGCCCGCAAACGTGTGGCTGGCGGAGGACGGAACGGCGAGGCTGGGCGACTTCGGGCTCGCCGCCACCGACCAGCGCTCGCGCGCGGCGGTCGAGGGGATGCTCGTGGGGACGGTCGCGTACCTCCCCCCCGAGCAGGCGCTGGGCCGCGCGGCGGATCGGCGCTCGGACCTGTACTCGCTCGGCGCGCTGCTGTACGAGATGCTCACCGGCCAGCCGCCGTTTCCCGGCGACGACGCGGTCGCGATCATCAGCCAGCACCTCAACGCCGCGCCGGTGCCGCCATCCCGACACGTCCCGGAGTTGCCCGCCGCGTTGGACGACTTCGTCCTGCACCTGCTCGCGAAGGCGCCGCAGGACCGGCCCGACAGCGCCGCCGCGGCGCGCCGCGAGCTCGAGGCGATTGCCGCGCGCCCGGCCGACGCCCCCGAGCAGGACACCGAGGGCGAGGAGAACCCGCTGGACAGGCTGGCTGGCGGCGTGTTCGTGGGGCGGGAGCGCGAGCTCGAGGACCTTCGCGACGGGCTCGAGGAGGCGCTCGGGGGGCGGGGCAGGCTGCTGCTGCTGGTCGGAGAGCCGGGGATCGGCAAGACACGCACCGCCGAGGAGCTGGCGACGTACGCTCGCGTGCGCGGCGCGAAGGTGCACTGGGGGCGCAGCCACGAGGGCGAGGGGGCACCCGCCTACTGGCCCTGGGCGCAGGCGATCCGCTCCTACGTTCGCGAGGCCGACCCCGTGGCGCTGGCCTGGGAGCTGGGTCAGGGGGCGGGCGACGTCGCTCAGCTCGTGCCCGACGTTCGCGACCGCCTCGGCGACGTGCCCGAGCCGCCCGCGCTCGACCCCGACGAGGCGCGGTTCCGGCTCTTTGACTCGGTGGCCAGCTTCCTCGCGGGCGCGTCGCGGTCGAGGCCGTTGGTCCTGGTCCTGGACGACCTGCACTGGGCCGACGAGCCCTCGCTGCTGCTGCTCAAGTTCGTTGCCCGCCAGGTGAGCGACTCGGGGCTGCTGGTGGTCGGCACGTACCGCGACGTCGAGCTGGGCCGCCACCATCCACTGGCGCGGACGCTGGCGGAGCTGGCGGAGATCCAGGGCTGCCGCCGGGTCCCGCTTCGCGGTCTGGACACCGAGGCCGTCGCGCGCTTCATCGAGATGACGGCCGGGATGGAGCCGCCGGCCGGGCTCGCGGAGGCGGTGCACGAGCAGACGGAGGGGAACCCGTTCTTCGTCACCGAGGTCGTCCGGCTGATGGCAAGCGAGGGAAGCCTCGAGGGCCCCGCGGCCGGCGGCTGGGAGCTCGCCATCCCCCAGGGGGTGCGCGAGGTCGTGGGACGGAGGCTCGACCGGCTGCCCGACGAGGCGAACGAGGTCCTGACGCTGGCGGCTGCCGTCGGCCGTGAGTTCAACCTCGACGTGCTCGAGGGCCTGAACGGCAAGCCGCGTGAGGAGCTGGTCGCCGCGATCGATCAGGCGATCGAGAGCCAGGTGGTCTCGGAGGCGGGACCGGCGCAGGGGCGCTACTGCTTCTCGCACGCCCTCGTCCGCGAGACCCTGTACGCGGAGCTCACCGGACCGCGCCGGGTCGAGATCCACCGCCGCATCGGCGAGTCGCTCGAGCGGCTCTTCGAAGCGGACCCCGATCCCCCTGTCGCCGAGCTCGCCCACCACTTCATCGAGGCGGCGCCGGCGGGCGACGCCGACAAGGCGATCGGATACGCGGAGCGCGCGGCGCGGCGCGCCGCGGCGCAGCTCGCGCACGAGGATGCCGCCCTCCACTACGGGCGCGCGCTCGAGGTCCTCGACCTCTCGGGCGCTACGGACCCCGCGCGGCGACTCACGTTGCTGCTCGAGCTCGGCGAGGCGCAGCGGCGGGCGGGGCGCTTCGTCGCCTCCCGGGAGACGTTCGAGGACGCGGCCGGGATCGCTCGCGAGCTCGGCGACACGGAATCGCTCGCGCGGGCCGCGCTCGGAGTCAGCGCCCTGTCGGAGGTGGGCCGGCTCGACGAGGCGATCGTGGCGCTGATCGAGGAGTCACTCGGGGCCCTGGGCGATCAGGACAGCGTGATGAGGGTCGAGCTGCTCGGCGGCCTGGCGCAGGAGCTGGTGTGGCGAGACCCTCAGGGCGAGGCGGCGCCGCTGACCCGCGAGGCGGCGGCGATCGCGCGCCGCCTGGGTGAACCGAAGACGCTGTCGTCGGCGCTGGCCCGCGAGATGTTCCTGATGGTCGCCACGCCCGAGGCCGTCCGCCGCCGGCTCGCGAACTCGGAGGAGATGCTGAAGCTCGCGGAGGGGGCCGGCGAACGCGAGCTCGCCGTCCGGGCACACGTGTACCGGCTGATGGCCCTGCTGGAGCTCGGCGAGGTGGCGGACGCCGAACTCGAGCTCGACACCTACTCTCGGCTCGCCACGGACCTGCGAATGCCCCAGCACCTGTGGCACGTGCCGCTGCTGCGCGCGATGCGGGCGATGATGGACGGTCGCTTCGACGAAGCGGAGCGGCTGGCCGAGGAGGCGCGGCGGGGAGGGGAGCGCGCCCAGGAGCCGCTGTCGGCGCAGCTGTACGCGCTGCAGCTGTCGGTGCTGCGCCGCCATCAGGGCCGCATGGAGGAGATGATCCCGGCGGTTCGGGAGATGGCCGAGCGCTACCCGGCGATCCGGGCGTGGCGCCTCGCCCTCGTCAGCTTCCTCGCGGACACGGGCCGGCTCGACGAGATGCGGGTCGAGTTCGAGCGCCTCGCCGCGCACGACTTCGACGACATCCCGCTCGACGCCCAGTGGCTGACCGCGATGACCCGGATCGCGGATGCATGCGCCCACCTCGGCGACGTCGAGCGTGCGTCGATCCTGTACGAGGCGTTGCTTCCGTTCGCGGCCCACGCGGTCGTCGCGGGGCGGGCGGCGGCCCTCAACGGGCCGGTGTCGATGTATCTCGGCCGGCTCGCGCTGACGATGGGCAGGCCCGGCGATGCGGTGGGCCATCTCGAGGACGGTCTCGAGCTGGCGACGCGGATGGGCGACCGGCCGTTCGCCGTCGAGGCGAGCCACTACCTCGCCGAGGCGTTGCTGCGAAGGGGGGCGTCGGGAGATCGCGAGCGGGCCTTGGAGCTGCTCGGACGCTGCCTCGACGCGGCCCAGGAGATGGGCATGAGGCTGATGATCGAGCGTGCCCTCGCCCTTCGTTTGGAGGCCCAGGGGCTGGCTGCGGTCGACGTCACGACCTCTATCGACACCGTGATCTCGGCGGTCGAGAGCGAGCGTCCCGACATCAGCTCGTTCGCGTCGGCGGACGGCACCGTGACGATCCTGTTCAGCGACATCGAGAACTCGACCCTGATGACCGAGCGCCTCGGCGACGAGCGCTGGCTCGCCGTGCTGCGTGCCCACAACGCGGTCTTCCGGGAGCACCTGCGTGCGCACGGCGGCTACGAGGTGAAGAACCAGGGCGACGGGTTCATGCTCGTCTTCCCCGATCCGACCCGGGCGTTGGAGTGCGCGGTCGCGATCCAGTCCGCGCTCGCCGAGCAGGCGCAGGACACGGAGCGGGTTCGGGTGCGGATGGGGCTGCACGCCGGGGAGGCGATCCGCGAGGAGGGCGACTTCTTCGGTCGCAGCGTGATCCTCGCCGCGCGGATCGCGGCCCAGGCGGGCGGCGGCGAGATCCTCGTCTCCTCCTCCCTGAAGGAGAGGGCGGGGGAGTGCGACGTGTCGTTCGGGAACGGGCGCGAGCTGGAGCTCAAGGGCCTGGCCGGAACCCACGAGGTGTTCAGCGCGCGCTGGGATCGCCAGGCCGCCGAGACCAGCGGCTAGCTAGCTACGCGGCGTCGGCGGCCCGCTCGAGGATCATGCGGACCTGGTGGGGCTCGCCGATGACCGCCTCCAGGTGCCCGGGCCACGCCGCCCGCGGCTCGAGCGCCGCGAGCTTGCGCACGCTGGCCTTCGCCTCATCGTTGTCCAGGTTCCACACGCGGTGGGGGACCGACGGGCCGTCGGCGGCCCGCAGGTGCATCGAGTCGACCATGTAGATCGTGTCGCTGACCAGCGCGAGGCGGTCGCTCTCGCGCCACAGCCCGATCAACCCCGGGGCGTGGCCCGGGAAGTGGATCACCTTGAACCCGGCGATCTCGTCGCCCTCCTGCACGGTGTCGGCGATCTTCACCGGTCCGCCGTCCCAGTGGCGCAGCAGCCGCGGATAGATGCGCCGGCTCCACCACACGGGGATCCGGTCGATGTCGAAGTAGTGGTAGCCGCCGTCGGCCTCGGCGTCCGCGACCTCGTCCGCGTGGCACAGGACCGGGACCCCGAGCCCCGGCGCGGTGCCGCGGTGATCGGCGTGGCTGTGGCCGAGGACGACCCGCTTCAGGCCGCCGAGCTCGGCGGCCGCCGCCGCGGCCCCCTTCGTCATCGCCTCGGTCCCGGCGTCGAACTGCGTCACGCCTCCGTCGTCCTCGATGAAGTAGACGTTCATCCCGCGACGCAGATCCCCGGCGTGGCGCCACACGCCTTCGGCGATCCTCTCCGTGGTGGGGGCGAGGGGGTTCCGCGGCACCGCGCCTAGTCTATGGTCCGTGAGCGGCGATGCACGCCTGTACAGGATCGGCTGCGGCGCGGCGCTGATCGCCGGGCCGGCGCTGTTCTTCGTCGACAACCTGATCCACCCCGAGGAGCTCACGCGCGGCAACGAGGCGGAGCAGCTCGCGGCGATCGCGGCTGACGCGGACCGGCTGGCAGATCGCGCACCTGATCGGCTTCGTCAGCCTGGTGATCTTCGCCGCCGCCCTGCTCGGGCTCGCGTACCTGGTCCGAGGGCACCGTCCCCGGCTCGGGCTCGTCGCGGGCGCGCGCCGGCGTTGTCGGGCTGATGGGCCTCTCGTTCGCGTTCGCGCTGGACGGCTTCACGTGGGGGGTACTGGGCGAGGTCTCGGGACGACCCGGCGTGGATCCGGAGACCGCCGAGCTGGCGCTGCACGAGGTGCAGCAGTCGCCGTGGTCGACGCCCTACTACGCCCTCACCGTGCTGTGGGGTGGGGCCATGGTCGCGCTCGCGTGGGGCGCCGCGCGGGCCGGCGCGCTTCGCACCGCCCCGGCCGCGCTGCTGATCGCCGGGACGCTGGCGGTCGGGATCGAGGGCGTGGTCCAGGACAACGCGTACTTCATCGCCAGCTCGGCGCTGCTTCTGATCGGTGGCGCGTGGGCCGGAGCGGAGCTCCTGCGGCTCGAGGACGGCGAGTTCTCCGCCGGGAGGGCGTGACGTGCCGCGGATCTGGATCGCGACGATGGTGATCCTGGTCGCGTGCCTGCTCGCGTCGATCGTGATCGCCACGATCAAGCTCAGCTAGATAGACGGTTGATTCCGTCAGCCACTTGCGGCGGGATAGTATGGCCGCGTTCCAGACCAAGGAGGCGCGAATGTTCGGCCGCATCGTGGTTGGCACCGACGGGTCGGAGACGGCGTCGAACGCCGTCAGCGAGGCGATCGAGCTGGCGAAGGTGTCCGGGGCCAAGCTGGACATCGTCAGCGCCTTCGCGCCGATCTCCCAGGAGCGCCTGCGCGACGAGTCGGCCGAGCTCCCCGGCGACGTCCGGCACGCCGTCAACCCGCGTGAGGACGTTAGCCTGACGCTCGACAGCGCGGCGGGCGAGGCGAGGAAGCAGGACGTCGAGGCTCAGACTCATCCCCGCGAGGGCGACCCGGCCGACGCGATCCTCGACGTCGCCGAGGAGATGAAGGCCGATCTGATCGTGGTCGGCAACAAGGGCATGACGGGGGCGAAGCGCTTCCTGCTCGGAAGCGTGCCGAACAAGATCTCCCATCACGCTCCGTGCGACGTGTGGATCGTCCGGACGACGTAGGTCTGGGGTCTATGGCTCGGTCGCGGCGCCGGCGTCGATCAGGCCGGCGCCGTACACGTTGATGTCCTCGAAGCCGCCTTCCCGGCGGGCGGTCGAGCTTGAGCCGCGCCTCGACCTCACCCGGGGTCGGGTCGCGACCGAGCGACGCCCGCATCGCGGCCACCACGAGCGCGGCGGTGGCGGCGCTGTGCGCGGACGCCATCGAGGTCCCGTCGTAGTTGGGATAGCCGAACTTGGTGAACGTGCCCGACGCGGCGCTGCGTCAGAGTGAGCTGGACTATCCCGGGCCCGCTTGCGGCGGGCTTGCACTGCGGGCCGGCCAGAGCGGCATCCTCGCCGCCGCCCGGGGCGACCAGATCCAGCCCTCTGCCGAAGGCGGAGTAGTCGGCGAGGCAGCCGCGGATCGTCGTCGCTCCGGTGGCGATCACGTTCGGGGCGTGTCCGGGGTAGGACACCGACGAGACGCCGGTGTTGCCGGCCACCGACACAACGAGTCGCGCCCTTGGCGTGAGCGCGATCGATCGCCTCGCAGACGTTCGGCACGTCATCGCATCCGCCGACCGAGGAGCGCGGAAACTCGAGGCTCAGGTTGATCACGTCGGCACCGTGCCGGACCGCCCACCGGATGCCGTCCGCGACGTCGGATGACTTCCCCTCCCCGTGCTCGTCGAGGGCGCGAACGGGGATCAGCTTCGCCCGGTACGCGAGACCGGTGACGAACTTGCCGGTTGTCGGTCCGCTCCGCGATCGTCGATGCCGACGTGCGTCCCGTGTCCGTTCTCGTCCAGCGGCACTTTGTCGTCGTCGACGAAGTCGCGTCCGGCCGCGAACTGGCCGCCCTTGAAGTCGGGGCTGCGGCGAAACCTGCTGCCGCGATTGCGGTACGCGACGCCGGTGTCGACGACCGCGACCCTGACGCCGCGCGCGCCCGGGCGCCCGGCGTCCATCAGGTTCTTCCACGCGCCGGGGGCGTCGATGCCCCCGAAGGCCTCGAGCGCCTGGCCCGGGTTCTCGCCGCAGGTCGTCCCGCAGGGGAGGAAGTTCCACTGCAGCGCCTGCCAGCCTCCGGGCGCCGACGAGGGCTCCCCGCGGTCGTTGGGAATCCACTCCTGTCCGGCGGCGTGCGCGATGTAGTTGGGGACAGCCCACTTGACCCGCGGGTTGTCCTGGAGGGTCCGGGCCGCCCTGCGCACCCCGACGCCGTGCGGAAGCTCGTACTCGCGCTCGGACGGTCCTCCACGGAAGCGGACCAGCAGCTCGCCGGAGGCGAACGCCGCCACCTCGGTGCCGGGGACGGCGTCGCCCGGGGGCGCCGCCGAGGCGGCGTCGGCCGGCGCCGTGAGCGGCGGCGATCCACCCGAAGCCGCGGCGATCGCGCCCGCCAGCACAACGGCTGCGGCGATGAGCGAGAGTCGCTGTGCTCGTTTCATTCTTTACCAGGAGGGCCCTGCGCTCGCCTGCGTGCGGCACGCGCCCTCGTGTCCCGCGGAGAGGTGGTCGGCCCGTAGGCACTAAACACCAGGCAAGGCGCTAAGTTGCCGCCCGCGTGGGCGCCAATCGCTTCTTCGGCCGCGACGAGCACTTCATGCGCCTCGCGCTGCGGGAGGCGGAGCGCGCCGCCGAGCACGACGACGTGCCGATCGGGGCCGTAGTCGTCCGCGACGGCGAGGTGCTCGCGGCGGCGGGCAACGAGCGCGAGCTGCGCGGCGACCCCACCGCGCACGCCGAGGTGCTGGCGATGCGCGAGGCGTCGCAGCAGGCTCGGCGGCTGGCGGATTCCCGACTCGGTCCTCTACGTGACGCTGGAGCCGTGCGCGATGTGCGCCGGCGCGATCGTGCTCGCCCGGGTGCCGCGCGTCGTCTACGGCGCGCGCCGACCCGAAGGCCGGCGCCGCGGGCAGCGTGCTCGACGTCCTCGGCGAGCCGCGCTTGAACCACCGGCCGCAGGTGGACGGCGGGCTGCTGGCCGAGCGAGGCGGCGGCGCTCCTGGAGGCCTTCTTCGCCGCGCGCCGCTAGGCTGACGTCGCGCGCGCATCGATCTCCGCGAGACGCTCGGAGTAGCTCGACCGGGTAGCGGGCGGCGACGTCGTCCTCCGGCGACGGGACGTCGGAGCCGCCGCGGGCAGCGCCGCGAGCTGGGCGGCGGAGCGCTCGCGGATCTCCTCGAGCGACTCGTCGCGCACCACGCTCGCCGCCGCGCATCGCCGGGACGAGCAGCGGCTCGCCCTCCAGCTCCTCGTCCGCGGCGGCGATCGACGTCGCCGCATCATCGTCCCGTCGCGCGTAGCGGCGGAACACCTGCTTCGGGCCCGGGCATCGTCGCCTTGTCGGGCGAGCGCTTCCACACGCCCCGCCACGCGCTCGCCGGCGCTGGTCGGCGACGAGCTTGTAGACGCCGTTGACGACCGGCGAGTCGCGGCTGGTCCCGAGCTCGGTGCCCACGCCCCAGAGGTCGATCGGCGCGCCCGGCGGCGACCAGCTCGGCGATCCGGCCGCTCCTCGAGGTCGCCGCTGCGCGGCGATCCGCGTCTCGCTCATCCCCGCCTCGTCGAGCAGCCGCCGCGCCTCGCGCGACAGCTCGAGCAGGTCGCCGGAGTCGAGCCGCACGCCGGCCAGCGCGATCGCCGGCGTCGCGGGAGGCGGCGATCGCGTTGCGCACCCCGTCGAGCGTGTCGTAGGTGTCGACCAGCATCACGGCGTGTTTCGGGGAAGTCCTCGATGAAGGAGCGGAACGCGTCCTCCTCGCGCTCGAACGACAGCACGTAGGAGTGCGCCATCGTCCCCACCGGCCGCAGGCCGTAGCGCATCGCGGCGGCGACGTTCGAGGTGCCGCCGCAGCCCGCGACCGCCGCGGAGCGCGCGACCTTCATCGCCGCGTCGATGCCGTGGTCGCGCCGCGGCGAGAAGTCGATCACGCGCTCGCCGGCGCCGGGCTCGCCGCCGCCGGCGGCGAGCACGATCCGGGCGGCCTTGGTCGCGACCATCGTCTGGAAGTTGATCTGGTTCAGCAGCAGGGTCTCGAGCAGCTGGGCCTCGATCCGCGGCGCCGGTGACCCGGAGCAGCGGCTCGTTGGCGAAGCACACCGTTCCCTCGGGCATCGCGTCCAGTCGCCCGAGAACCGGAAGGCCGGCCAGGTAGTCGAGGAAGTCGTCCGCGAACAGCCGAGCGAGCGCAGGTAGTCGAGCTCGCGCTCGCCGAAGCGAAGCTCGCGGACCAGCCGCAGCGTCGGCCCGAGCCCGGCGGCCAGCAGCCACGTCGCGGTGGGGAGGGAGCCGCCGCGCGAACAGCTCGAAGATCGCCGGCTCGTTCATGCCCGCGCCGGAGGTAGCTGGCCGCCATCGTCAGCTCGTACTGGTCGATCAGCAGCGCGTCTCCGCGGGGCTCAGCAGACCCGGATCGTTGGGATCGGCCACGGGCGCAGCCTACGCGGGCGTTAGCCTGCCCGACCGATGCCCGGGCGCAAGAGCAGGCGCTCGCTCGGGGTCGCGCTTCGGTCGAGATCTCACGCGCCTCTCTCCACGCCGCGGTGTGGAGGTGACGCAGCTGGCCCTGAATCATCGGGGCCATGGACGGCGTTGGGCGGATTGCGGCGAAATACGGAGCGCAACCCGCCCAGCGCCACCGGGACGCAGGGATTGCGCATCTCGCCGCGAGGCAGCACGGCGTCGTTGCTCTTACCCAGCTGCGCGAGCTCGGACTCACGTCGCGGACGGCGCGCAGCCGTGTAGCCACCGGGCGACTCCATCGCCTGCATCGAGGCGTCTACGCCGTAGGCCATCCCGTCCTCAGTGCCAAGGGTCGCTGGATGGCGGCGGTCCTCGCGTGCGGACGCGACGCGGTGCTGTCACACCGCTCGGCAGCGGCGCTTTGGGGGATCCGGCCCACCACCCGGACGGCGATCGACGTCATCTCGCCGCGCCGCACCGGGCGAGGCCGAGCGCGCATCGACGTACACCGCCCGAAACAGCACCACGCTGTCAGCCCCGAATCGGTACGTATCGATCTGGGGCTGCGACCCGCGGCGAGCAGAGAGGGCGGTCAGGCAGTCGAGAGGGCGGTCAGGTGGTGAAGTAGCCCATCACGTCGGCGACCAGATCGATGTCGCCGCTGTTGTTGTACAGCACCACGCAGCCGTCGGCCCCGAGGCGGGCCGAGCACCATGTTCGGGCACCACCTGTCCGCGACCGCGTTCAGGTTCGACGCCAACGGGCGGTCGCCGCCTGAGGGGTACACCGTGACGAAGCTGTCGCCGCGCTCGGCTCGACTGCGGTCACGTTCAACATGCACCGCGCTGACGCCGGAGTTGGGCACGCCCTTCTGCCCGGTCGAGCTTCAGCACCATCCGGCCGCGAGCCGCACGGCTCGACGGTGCGCCGAGCGCCATTGCGGCGTGTCGAGCACTCGGCCGGGTTGCATGGCGACGAACCGGCCGGAGCGTTGTCGGCGAACGCAGCCGATGACGTCGACGACGACGTGGGTGCGCCGGAGTTGTTGTAGATGCTGACCTTGCCGTCGGCGCCGATCGCGGGCCAGCACCATGTTGGGCACGGTCTGGCCGGGCACCATGTTGACGCTCGACGCTCGAGGGCGAGCCTGTCCCGGTGGGCCACACCGTCAGGAAGCTGCCGTCGGTTGGCTCGGTGGCGGTGACGTTCAGCGCGACGGCCTTGGCGTTCGGCGGGACCCCACCACGCCGGTGACCTTCAGGTCGATCGACTGCCCCGGACCGACCGCTCCCAGGGCGCCGCCTGTGCCGTCGCGGGTGTCCAGCAGCCGATCCGGCGTCAGTGCCTTCAGGCGCAGGCTGCTCGATGCGGGAAGTAGCCGACGAGGTCGCCGATCAGGTGCACCTTGCCGCTGTTGTTGTACATGCGATCGATCCGGCGGGTCCCAGCTGGGCGATGACGAGGTTCGGGACGGCGATGCCGGGCACCGGGTTCAGGTTCGAGGCCAGGGGCTGGGTCGTGCCGCCCGGCCACACCGTGAC
>CAVWEV010000012.1:0-9165 GCA_963754225.1 uncultured Thermoleophilia bacterium | reverse complement strand
GCTGTCCGCGAGCCCGATGGTCCTCCGCGGCCTCGCCAACCGGATCGGCTCGGAGCGCCTCGGCATCTGCCTCGACCTCGGCCACGCCCACATCGTCGCCGAGCGCCGCCGGACCTCGCTCGAGGCCCTGATCGAGCCGGTGCTCGACACGGTGACGCTGTTCCACCTCCACGACAACCTGGGCGCCCGCTGGCAGCCGAGCGGCGCCGAGAGCGGCGTCGACCCGCTGAGGCTCGACCTGCACCTGCCGCCTGGGCCGGGGCACCCTTCCGTGGGAGCGGCTGGCCCCAGCCTCGCCGGCCACCAGGCGCCCCTGATGCTCGAGGTGCACCCGCCGTATCGCCCCCGCGCCGAGGAGCTGTACCGCTCCCCCAAGGAGCTGCTGAGCCCCGCGGACGGGGTAGGCGCTCGGCGGGCGGCGGTCGGCGCCGCAGCGGGCTGAGAGCTCGCCCCCCATCTGAGGCCTGCGGTCGGCCTAGGCCGAGGAGGGCTGGGGCAGGACGTCCTCGCCCGGGTGCGAGGCGTCCTCGAACTCGCGGAAGAGGCCGGTGACCAGGAAGGCGACCTGCTCGCCGACGTCGACGGCGTTGTCGCCGATCCGCTCCAGCGCCCGGGCCACCAGCATCATGGTCATCGCCCACTCGCGGCGGTCGTGCTCGTCGCCGATCTCGATCGCCCGGCGGAAGCACTCCTTGTTCAGGTTGTCGATCACGTCGTCCTGGCGCACCAGGTCGCGAGCCATGTCGATGTCGCGCTCCGCGAAGGCGCGCTTCGCCTGCCTGATCTGCCCGCGCAGCGACTTGCCCATCGTCACCAGGTTCTTCAGCATCCGCTCGTCCGCGGGCGGCTCGTGGCCGGCGATCGGAATCAGCTTGGCGATGTTGACGCACTGGTCGCCCATCCGCTCGATGTTCTTCATCACGTGCAGGAGCGCGGCGATCAGGCGCAGGTCCGTGGCCACGGGGGCCTGGGTGGCGAGCAGGGTCAGGATCGCCTGGTGGATCTCCAGGTAGCGGCCGTCGATCACGTCGTCGTCGGCGATCACCAGCTCGGCCAGCTCGATGTCCTGGTGCTGGACCGCCTCGACGGTGCGATCGAGCGCCGCGATCACCAGGTCGAGGCCGTCCAGCGCCCGTCCCTCGAGCCGCTCGAGCTCCTCGCGATAGTGGAGCGCGGATCTCGTCCGGGGCCATCAACCCACCTTGCCTGTCACGTAATCCTCGGTTCGCTGGTCGCTCGGATTGGTGAAGATCTTCTCGGTCTCGTCGTATTCCACCACGCGGCCGGTGCGGTGCTTCTCGCTGGCGTCCAGCTCGACGATCAGGAACGCCGTGCGGTCGGAGATGCGCGCCGCCTGCTGCATGTTGTGGGTGACGATCACGATCGAGTAGTCGCGCTTCAGCTCCAGCATCAGGTCCTCGATCTTGCCGGTCGAGATCGGGTCGAGCGCCGAGCACGGCTCGTCCATGAGGATCACGTCCGGATCGACGGCGAGGCAGCGGGCGATGCACAGGCGCTGCTGCTGGCCGCCGGACATCCCGTAGGCGTTCGCGTCCAGGCGATCCTTGACCTCGTCCCAGAGAGCGGCGCGGCGCAGGGCGCGCTCGACGCGAGCCGTGCAGGTCGTCCTTCAGCCCCAGCACGCGCGGACCGAAGGCGATGTTGTCGAAGATCGACTTCGGGAACGGGTTCGGCTTCTGGAACACCATCCCGATCCGCTTGCGCACCTCGACCGGGTCGACCTGGCTCCCGTAGAGATCCTGGCCGTGGTAGAGCACCGTGCCGTCGACGCTCGCCGTCGGGATCAGGTCGTTCATCCGGTTCAGGCACCGGATCAGGGTGCTCTTGCCGCACCCGGAGGGCCCGATCAGGGCGGTGATGTGGTTCCGGTAGACGTCGAGCGAGACGTCGGCGACCGCCGGGATGCCGTCGTAGGAGACGGTCACGTCCTCGAGGCTCGAACACCGCCTCGCGCGGCGAGCCTGGGCCGTGCGCCGGCGCCCTCGCGGCCGCGCGCGCACGGCGGTGTGGATCTCGGGCGTGGCGCGCTCGCGCTCCACCCGCTCGGGATCAGTCACCTTCTCCGAACACTATCGACCACCTACCACTTCTTCTCGTATTTGTTGCGGAGCCAGATGGCCACCGCGTTCAGCAACAGCAGGATCGCGAGCAGGACGATCATCCCGGCCGCGGCCAGGTTCTTGAACTCCTCCTGCGGCTGCGAGATCCAGTTGAAGATCTGGAGCGGCAGGACGGTGAAGTCGCTGCCCAGCCCGCTCGGGTAGAAGCTCAGGTAGACCGCCCCGCCGACGACGATCAGGGGGGCCGCCTCGCCGATCGCCCGGGAGACGGCGAGGATCACCCCGGTCGCGAACCCCGGCACGGAGGCGGGCAGGACCTGCTTCCAGATCGTCTGCCACTTGGTCGCGCCGAGGGCCATCGAGCCCTCGCGGATCGAGGGTGGCACGGCGCGGATCGCCTCGCGCCCGGCGATGACCACCACCGGCAGGACCAGCAGGGCGAGGGTGAGGCCCGCCGCGAGGACGACGTGGCCGAGGCTGAGCGGGCCGCGCACCAGGAAGGCCAGGCCGAGGATGCCGTAGACGATCGAGGGAACCGCGGCGAGGTTCTGGATGTTCACCTCGATGAACCGGTTGTACCAGCGGCTGCGGTCCGCGTACTCCTCCAGGTAGACGGCGCTGGCCACGCCGACGGGAACGATGAAGGCGATGCAGACCGCCGATCACCCAGAGCGTCCCGACCAGGGCCGACCCGATCCCGGCCTTGTCGGGGAACGACGATCCGAGGTCGGTGATGAAGTTCATGCTGAGCTGACCGACGCCCTTGGTGAACACCTGGATCAGCACCGCGGCGAGGGTGATCAGCGCGACCCCGAGGCAGGCGAGCATGCCGCCCTTGAAGGCGAGGTCCTTGAGCCGAGCGGCTCGCGGGGCCCGCGGGATCGTCAGCGCCGGGGCCGGCACGGTCGCGGCCGTCGCGTCGGGCGGGGGCGCCGGCGGGGGAGCGCTCATTCGTAGGCCTGCCTGTACTTGCGCACGAAGCGGATCGAGATCGCGTTCATGATCAGCGTCAGCACGAAGAGGGTCATGCCGCAGGCGAAGATCGAGTAGTAGCCGACCGTCCCCGCGGGGTTGTCGCCCTTCGCGGTGGCGCCGATGAAGGTGGTGATCGTCTCGAAGGGCTGGGTCGGGTTGAGCCCGGTGTTGGGAATCTGCCCGGCCGCGATCAGGGCGATCATCGTCTCGCCGATCCCCCGCGAGACGCCGAGCACGATCGCCGCCACGATGCCCGAGAGGGCCGCGGGGAAGACAACCCGAGTGGAGGTCTGGAGCTTCGACGCGCCGAGCCCGAACGATCCCTCGCGAAGAGCGCCGGGGACGGCCGACATCGCGTCCTCGGAGACCGAGGCGATCGTGGGGACGATCATGATCCCCATCACCAGGCCGGCGGAGAGCGCGTTGAAGACCTGCACGTCGAGGCCGAGGAAGTCATGCAGGATCGTGGGCGTGACGAAGGTGAGCGCGAAGAAGCCGAGCACCACGGTGGGGACGCCGACGAGGACCTCGAGCACCGGCTTGATCACCCGCCGCGTTCGCGGGCTCGCGTACTCGGAGAGGTAGATCGCCGAGCCGAGCCCGACCGGGATCGCCACCAGGACCGCGATCGCGGTGACCAGCAGGGTGCCGTTGATCAGCGGCCAGATGCCGAACTGCGGGTCGGCGAAGAGCGGCTTCCAGTCCCCGTCGGTGATGAACGCCCCGACCCCGACGTCCTGGAAGAACTTGATCGTCTCGCCCAGCAGAGAGGCGACGATGCCCAGCGTCGTCAGCACCGAGATCACCGCGGCGGCGAACAGGCCCGCCCTGATCGCCTCCTCGCCCCAGCGACGGCGCGCGGCGCCGAGGACCGGGGTCCCCGGCGCCGCCTCGCCCGGCGCTCTCGTTCCGGCTTCCACCGCGGGGCGCTCCCCCTGCTGACCCGCCTAGCCGGTCGCCTTCGCGAGGGCGGAGGTCGCCTCGCTCGCCTGCGAGCTGTCCATGGGGACGATCTGCGCCTGCTCGGCGATCGTGTCGTAGTTGTCGACCACGTACTGCATGTACGCCTTCACCTCCGGCTTGGAGATCGCGTCGGCGCTCGGGTACATGAACAGCGGCCGTGACAGCGGCGAGTACTCGCCGGACTGGATCGTCTCGTTGCTCGGGGCCACGCAGCCCTTGCCGTCGTCGACCGAGACCAGGTTCAGCGTGTCCTGGTTCTGCGCGTAGTAGGAGAACCCGAAGTAGCCCAGCCCGTCCTGGTCGCCGGCGACTCCCTCGACCAGCACGTTGTCGTCCTCGGACGGCTGGTAGTCGTCCCGGCTGCGGCCCTCCTCGCCGTTGATGACGTCGGTGAAGTAGTCGAAGGTGCCGGAGTCGGTGCCCGGTCCGTAGAGGCTCACGTCGGCGTCGGGCAGCGGCTGGCCTGTGTCCGCGTCCTTGCCGAGCTCGCTGTAGTTGCCGACCGTCGTGCGTGTTCCAGAGCTGCTTCAGCTGGTCGGTGGTCAGGCAGCTGATCTCGAGGGCGGGGTTGGTCGTGATCGAGATCCCGTCGTTGGCGACCGGGATCTCGGTGTAGGCGACGCCGCCCTTCTTGCAGGCGTCGACCTCCTCGGGCTCGATCGGCCGCGAGGCGTCGGAGATGTCGATCTCGCCGGCGCAGAACTTCTCGAAGCCGCCGGAGGTGCCGGCCTCGCCGACGCTGATCTTGACGTTCGGGTTGTCCTCGTTGAACAGCTCGGCCGCCGCCTGCGCGAACGGGAACACGGTGCTCGAGCCATCCAGCCTGATGGTGCCGGAGAGGTCGCTGCTGCCGCCTCCGTCGTCGTCGTCGCCGCACGCCGCAAGCCCGATGGCGAGCAGACCGCAGGCGAATATGGCAAGTATGGACTTGCGAGAAATCACTTCGAGAGGCTCCTTCGTCTAGGTTGGGACGGCGGCAGCGTCCCAGCGGCCATGACCAGCCCTGTTACCGGCAGGTGGCCAACTTGTGAAAAACCTGTGAAGTCGGGGCCTGACAGGGTTTCGCCCAGGCACCAACGGGCCAGAGGGAGGGCCTGGGACGCCCCCTCCGGGAGGGCGGGCTTTCTAGGAAATTGCGGGTTTCAAGGCCTCGACCTCCGGGGCCTCGGGCGCCCCGTCGGCGACCGGCCGCTCGCCCGGCATCAGATCGGCGCCGGGCTCCACCGGCTGCGGGTCGAAGCGGTAGCCGATCCCGAAGTGGGTGTGGATGTAGTCCCACCCGGGGGAGCGCTTCTGAAGCTTCGAGCGGAGCTTGCGGACGAAGACGTCCACGGAGCGATCGCCGTGGATCATCGAGTAGCCCCAGACCCGCCGGTAGATCTCGTCGCGCTCGAGCACCTTGCCGGCGTGCTCGGCGAGCACCCCCAGGAGCTCGAACTCGCGGCGGGTGAACTCCAGGCTCTCGCCGCCGACGTAGGCCTGGAACCGGTCGGGCATGATCTCCAGCTCCCCCGCGACCAGCGGGCCCAGGTCCTCGCGGGCCTGGCCCCGCCGGTGGCGGCGGACCACGGCCTCGATCCGCGCCATCACCTCCTCCGGGTGGCACGGCTTCGAGATCCAGTCGTCGGCGCCGAGGCGAAGCCCGCGAACGCGCTGGGCCACCGTGGCGCCCTGGGTGCAGACGATGACGCCGAGGCCCGGCAGCATCCCGCAGACCCGCTCCAGGAACTCCCAGGCGAGCGGGCCGAGCAAGGCGGGATCGACGAGGAGGGCGTTCAGCTTCATCGCCGCCAGCTCCTCGGCCGGCACCGGCCCGGAGAGGATCCGGTACTGGTAGCCGGATCCCTCGAGGCGCTTGGCGAGCACGCGAAGGAACCCGGAGTCGTCGTCGATGACGGCTACTCGGAGTGTTGCCGGTTGGGCGCTCATGCGTGGGCGTGGCCGCGAGGCGAGGGCCGGTCCCACCGGCCCCGCCTCGCTCGTCTGAGCCGCCCACCATGGTAGTGGCGTCGCGGTCGTCATGGCGATCCCGCTCGACGCCGTTCACAGAACTTTCACAGCCGCGCTTCTCGGAATCTTCACCAGCGGCCGGGCCGGCGCCGCGAGACTGCCGGCGCAGCGAGAAGTCCTCTCTCGTGCGGCGCGCGACTCACTCCCTGCCCCGGGTCGCGCGCCTTCTCTTTCCGCGCCGGCCGGAGGCGGGAGTGGCCTCAGCCGATCGTGCCCGTCGCCGCGAGGGCCAGCACCAGCGACCCCGAGCGGAATTCGGTAGGCGACGAACACCGCCAGGGTGTGCGTCGCCAGGTAGCGCAGCAGCCAGGCGATCGCCGCATAGCCGGAGACGAACGCCGCCACGCGTGGCGATGACCGTCGCCTCGACCGAGGCGCCGTCGCCGTCCGATGTCACGCAGCTCGAACAGCCCGCTGAAGACCACCGCCGGAACCGAAAGCAGGAACGAGTACCGGGCCGCGGCGACGCCGTCGAAGTTGCGAAACAGCCCGGCCGAGATCGTGGCGCCCGAGCGCGAAACGCCGGGAATCAGGGCCAGGGCCTGGGCGAAGCCGATGAACATCCCGTCGCGCACGTTCAGCTCGGTGAGGTAGTGCAGGCGGCCGAGCTCGCGCACCCCGGTGAACGCCGAGAGCAGCACGAGGCCCGCGGGCGGGCGCTCGAGCGCGAGCTCCAGCGCGACGGCGCCGCCGAGCGACTCGCCGAGATAGATGACGCGCGCGGCGATCCACCCCCGGCTGCTCGAGCAGGCAGCCGAGCGCCGCGCGGGCGTCGCGGTATGTGCCCTCCTCGCTGGGCCTGCCGCTGCTGCGGCCGTAGCCGCGGTAGTCGAACAGCAGCACGTCGAATCCTGCGGCCGTCAATAGCTCGGCGTGAAGCACGCGGTCGCCGATGTTGCCGGCGTTGCCGTGGCAGAGCAGGAGGTGGCCGAGCGGCTCTGTCCGGGCGCCGATCCACCACCCGTGTAGCCGCTCACCGTCGTCGGCCTCGAATTGCAGATCGCGGTAGGCGAGCCCCGCCCGCTCGCGGCGTGGCGAGGAGCGCGCGGGAGGGGAAGTAGAGCAGCGCGTTGAGCAGCGAGCGGATCACAGGATGCCTTGCTCCAATACTCGCGCCCGCCGCGCCTCCTGTCGCACCCGGCGCAGCGGCTCGGGCGTCCGCGCCCCTGCCCACGGTCCGCGGGGCTGCGCACCACACCGTCAGGAGCGGTCGGTCGGTCACACCGACGCTGGGGAGGTCGAGCACGGCGCCGAGCAAAGCGGTGCCGCGTGGGAGGTCGCCTCCGGCGGCGTTCGCGATCACCATCTCGAGCCTCGGCGCTAGCGCATGAAGCGTCGCTTCGGACAGTCGGCTCGCGCGCAGCACCAGCAGTCGGGGTTGGTGAGCCTCCCACCGGGCCGCGTACGACGGCCGTTCCGGCGAGCTCGCGACGGGCGAGCGTGCCACCGTGCGAACCGGAGCGGCAGCGCGGATTGCGTCCTACTCGTCGAGGGTCTCGACCGGATCACTGAGCCAGGGGCCGCCGGCGCCCCAGTCGCGCTCGAGCCAGCGGCGGGCGTCGCGCCTGC
Organism: uncultured Thermoleophilia bacterium; assembly: GCA_963754225.1. Taxonomy (GTDB): domain Bacteria; phylum Actinomycetota; class Thermoleophilia; order Solirubrobacterales; family 70-9; genus DASPWW01. The sequence continues at coordinate 1,567 of CAVWEV010000012.1, read as the reverse complement.
CGAGGGCAATTAGCGCGCGGGCGAACTCGGGCGAGAAGAAGACGTAGCTCAGTAGCTCGGCATGGGGCTCGGTGATCCCGCCGAGCAGCCGGCCTGCGGTCGCGATGTCTGGCTCGCGAACGCCGCGCAGGCCACCGTAGTGCTCGTGGAAGACGCGCGCGGCGATGTCGCCGATCGCATCGCGCGAGCGTGGAGCGACGAACATGTAGGGGATGCGACGGTAGGGACGCTTGCCGCGGCGCTCCCTGTAGCGGCGGGCTGCGGCGGGGCTTCCCCGCTGGCCGACCATCAGGTTGAGCTTGCCCAGCATGCGCACATCCGCGATCAGCGAATCGACGAGCGCCGCGAAGAGCAGCTGCACGGCGCCGTCACCGAAGTCGGGCGGGCTGCCTGGGGTGTGCCAGTCGGAGTCACTGATCGGCGCCACCGGGTGGGTGGCGATCACGATCACGCGGTCGACGCCGAGGTCGAGCGCCGGCTTGATCGGCGTGTTAAGCCGGGTCCCGCCGTCGAAGTACCAGCCCTTGGCCTCGGCGGGCCGTTCGACGTGGACCGCCTCGAACAGGGTCGGGATCGCGGCCGAGGCGCGGACCTGGTCGCGGGTGAGGCGGGTGGGGCGGTACTCGATCTCGTGGCTTTCGCTGAGTTGCTCGCGCCGACGTCCCTCGACGAAGACGACCGAGTGGGCGCTGCGCGCCGAGGTCGCGACCACCGCCGCCGCGTCGAGGCGTCCGTCGCGGACGTTGGCGTGAAGCCGGCGCCAGTCGAGCCACTCGTCGAGCGTCTCCCCCAATGGCGAGGCGTCGAGGAAGGAGCGGAGCCGGGCGCCGGGGACGCCGAACACGTCGGCGAGGTAGCGCACCCCGGCGAGGGCCGTCTGCAGGCCGACGATCGGCTTCATTACCCGCCGCGGGGAGAGCGCCTCCCAGCGCTCGATCCACCCCGCGGCCGCCTCCTCGGCATCCAGATGAGCGACCGAGCCCATGTACGCGGCGTTGATCGCGCCGACCGAGGTGCCGACGATCACCGTCGGCCGCTCCCCCCGGCGCTCGAGCTCGGGCAGGAGCTCGGCCATCACTCCCGCCTCGTAGGCGCCGCGGGCGCCGCCGCCCGCGAGGACGAGACCGATCTTCGCGTCCCTCGGCACGGCAGCAGCCTATGGATCGCACCGGACTCGCTGGCTGCCGTGACCTCCTCTATCCGGCTTCGAGCTCATGTCCCTCGACCTTTGCAGGAAGTGGGCAGGTGGTTCGCAGCGTGTCCTTGGCGAGCGCCAAGGGAGATGCGGGAGCCAGCAGTCTGCCCCTGAAGACTCTGAGCGGCGTCTACGTGACCACGTTCCAGGACGAACTGCTGCAGGCGCCCTTCGTCCCGCCCCGACCCGTCGCCGGCGCGATGCATTTCCGAGCCGGGGGAGGAGGCGGCCCGCCGCTCTATCCCGGGCCTGCCGCCGTTCACGCCGCCGTTTGATCCGTGGAGCGCGCACAACATTCGGCCGAGCCCCGACGGCCGCGACACGCCCGCGCCGCGGCCAGCGGCGCCGGGGAGAGGGATCGAGCCCGGCTAG
>CAVWEV010000011.1:0-51998 GCA_963754225.1 uncultured Thermoleophilia bacterium | reverse complement strand
CCGGTGCGCCCGTATCAAGTGCGTCGCGAGCTGCCCGTTCGAGTTGAGCCACCACCCACTCATCCCCGTTCGGAAGACAGAACAGCAAGTGCGATGCAACCGCCGACGGGGCGGCTGCCTCTTGCTCGAGCAGGCTGGCCGCGTGCCTGTGCAGCGCAGACCTCGCCTGCACCGGAATCGCCTGATAGGCAGCGCTGCGCAGGAGGGGGTGTGCGTAAGTGAGCTCGCTTCCGGATCCTAAGATCTCTGCCGACCGAAGCCGGTCGATGATTTGAGCTGCGAGTTCTTCGTCGGTATCTGCAAGCGCGACGACGTGACGTAGCTGAGCATCCTCACCAAGCACCGCGACGGCTGATGTGATCGCATCGGCATCGACCCCGCACGACTGGACGCGTGCCCTCACCGATCGAGTCACGGAGTCGGGCGCGATCGCCTCGATAGCCGTGACAGATGCCGGGTCCCGCGGCCCGATGTCCTCTGCACGGAGGGTCCGAAGGAGCTGCTCGAGCAGAAACGGGTTTCCTCCGCTGGCCGCATCACAGGCGGCGAGAACCTCATCGGATGGCGCCTCGTCAAACCAGGTGCGAGCGAGATCTTCCTGCGCCTTGGGGCTCAGCGTCGCGGGTCTGAGGAAGATGTGCGAGTCGGTTCGCAGGTCCTCGAGCTCCGCCGGCTCCCCTGGCTCTCCAGAGCGCACCGCGGCCACCACCGCGGCCGGGATGTCAGGTGCGCGGCGCGCGACGAAGTCGAGCCATCGGATCGATTCCGTGTCGGCCCACTGGCCGTCGTCGACCAAGAGCACACACGGCCGAGCTTCGGCGAGATTGGCGAGCAGCCAATACAGGCCGTGGATCGGCGCGAAGCGATCGAGCTCCTGGACCCTTTCTCGCGTTCGCCCGAAGGCCACGAGCGAGAGCCGGGCAGGTCCGTCGAGGAGACGGCCTCGCTCGTCGTCATCCGCGCGCTCGATCAGCGGTTCGAGCAGCTGGCGCACGATGCCGTAGGGCATCTGTCGCTCGAGCACGCCGGCCCGAGCGCTGCGAACCTGGTAGCCGGCCGCGCGGTAGATGCTCTCGGCGCGCGCGAGGAGGGAGGTCTTACCGATGCCGGCGGGACCTTCGATCAGGGTCATCGATCCTTCCCCACGGCCAAGGCGCGAGGCGACGTCGTTCAGCGCCCGCGTCTCTTTCTCCCGCTCAAACAGCATCGGCCCCATCTCGTGATCGGAGTGCGCGATCACACAGCCATTGTCGGATACCACCAGCCTCCGGGGCAAGCTCGGGACAAAGAGTGGGGTGTCGGCCCTACTGCGAAGAGCGGGGCGGCATGGGACGTTCGTCTCAGTTCATTGCACCCGACCCAGGAGGTTCGAGATGACTCCCCGCACCACTCGCGCAACTGTCCTCGCCGCGCTGTCCGTGATCGCCGCGGTTCCAGCGGCCTCAGCGGCTCGGAGTATCGAGTCCGAGACACTCTCGCCGGGCTCGATGCTTTACGACGTGTGCAGCTCCGGCTACGCGCCCGCGGCCAAGAACGTGCCGGTCAGCATCGACGGTATCGCCCTCGAAGTCAGGAAGGTCAGAAAGACCGCGAGCGGGCAGCGAGTGGTCTTCAGTCATCGCGTGCAGGTCAGAGACGAGGTCCACCACAGGATCAGGCTCGTCATCAACCGTGGCCGACACACGGTGCAGCTCGCGAACGAATGCCCCGCGTCCTGAGCAAGAGTCAGCAGCGAGGACGCAGGATGGCCCGGAGAGTTCGTCCCCATCTGACGTCCGCCAATGTCATGGTCATTGCTCGCGTTCGTCGTTCTCGGCGGCGGAGCCGCGTAACGCGGCTCCGCCGCATCGACACCCAGATCCTCCCGGCCGCGGGCCAAGCGGTCGCTGGTTCGAATCCAGTCGCCCCCATACGCACAAGCCCGCTAAGAAAGCGGGCCTGCGGCCTTCGGACTGCCCGACGAGGTGATCGACCCGTCCGCGGTTCACTGCCAAGTTGAACGGCTGATGACAGCCCATCGGCCGCGAGCGGAAGTTCTGGCGGCCGGGGATCGTTGATGGAGCCGAGGTGAGAAACCTGCGCGAAATACTTGGCGTGGGGGTAGCAGCGCTCCTCGCCACCATGGTTATAGGCCTGGCGTCGGCCGCGACGGCGCCCGCCGCCACCTACCCGACTGGCTTCTCCGAGCAGACCGTCTTCTCCGGGCTCACGAATCCGACCGCGATCCGCTTCTCATCCGACGGACGCGTCTTCGTCGCCGAGAAGAGCGGGCTTATCAAGGTCTTCGACTCGCTGACGGACACGCAGCCGGACGTCTTCGCGGACCTGAGGACGCAGGTGCACAACTTCTGGGACCGAGGGTTGCTGGGGCTGGCGCTCGACCCGGACTTCCCGGCGAGCCCGTACGTGTACGTGCTCTACACCCACGACGCCGCAATCGGTGGCGCCGCGCCGCGCTGGGGGACCGCCGGCGCCACCTCCGACGGCTGTCCCAGCCCGCCGGGTGCGACCGCCGACGGGTGCGTCGTCAGCGGGCGGCTCTCGCGCCTCACCGCGGCAGGCAACTCGATGACGGGCACGGAGCGCGTGCTGATCGAAGACTGGTGCCAGCAGTATCCGAGCCACTCGGTCGGCTCGCTCGACTTCGGCCCCGACGGCGCCCTGTACGTGAGCGGCGGCGACGGAGCCAGCTTCAACTTCGTCGACTACGGCCAGGACGGCAGCCCGCTCAACCCGTGCGGCGACCCGCCGGGTGGCGTCGGTGCAACCCTCACCCCACCCACCGCCGAGGGCGGGGCGCTGCGCAGCCAGGACCTGCGCACCTTGGGCGACCCGACGAGCCTGGATGGCGCCCTCCTGCGCGTCGACCCGGCGACGGGAGCTGCGCTTCCCGACAATCCCGCTCCCCCCAGCGCCGATCCCAACGCCCGCCGCATCGTCGCGTACGGGATGCGCAACCCGTTCCGATTCGCGGTTCGGCCAGGGACAGGCGAGGTCTGGATCGGAGACGTGGGCTGGAACACCTGGGAGGAGATCAACCGGATCCAGTCACCGACCGCCGGGGTGACCAACCTCGGCTGGCCCTGCTACGAGGGCGCCGGCCGGCAGGGAGGCTATGACTCGGCCAACCTGTCGATCTGCGAGAACCTCTACGCCGCGGGAGCCGGAGCGGTCCAGGCCCCGCTCTTTGCCTGGAATCACGGCTCCCTGGTCGTCCCCAACGAGACCTGCCCGTCCGGCAGCTCCTCGGCCGCCGGGATCGCCTTCGCGCCGCCAAACGGCAGCTATCCCGACGAGTACGACGGGGCGCTCTTCTTCGCGGATTACTCGCGCGACTGCATCTGGGCGATGCTCCCTGGCGCCAGCGGCCTGCCGGATCCCGCCAGGATCCGCACCTTCGCCGCCGGCGCCGCGAACCCGGTGGGCCTGCAGATCGGCCCCGGCGGCGATCTCTTCTATCCCGACTTCGATGGGGGGACGATCCGGCGGGTCACCTTTACTTCGGCGAATCAGCCCCCGACGGCGGTCGCGACCGGCTCGCCGACGACCGGCCCGGCGCCCCTTACCGTCGCCTTCGACGGCTCGGGCTCGAGCGACCCGGACGCGACGGACACGCTCAGCTACGACTGGGATCTCGATGGCGACGGTCAGTACGACGACTCGACGGCGGTCGCCCCCTCGTACACGTACACGAGCCAAGGCACCTACGCGGCGAGCCTGCGCGTCACCGACAACCACGGCGCCTCGGCTACGGCCGCGGTGACGATCAACGTCGGCAACACGGCCCCGAATGCGACGATCACGGCGCCGGCGGCCGCGACGACTTGGAAGGTCGGCGACCTGATTCAGTTCGCCGGCGGTGCCACCGACGCGCAGGACGGACCGCTTCCCGCCTCGGCGCTCTCGTGGAGCCTGATCCTCAATCACTGCCCGTCCAACTGCCACACGCACCCGCTGCAGAGCTATCCGGGCGTGGCGGGCGGCTCGTTCACGGCGCCGGACCACGAGTACCCCGCCTACCTGGAGCTGCGGCTCACGGCGACCGATTCCGGCGGGCTCAGCGACACCGAGTCGCTGCGCCTGGACCCGAAGACGGTCTCGATCACGCTCAACTCCAGCCCGGGGGGATTCGCCCTGGCGCTGAACGGCTCACAGCTTCCGACCCCGTTCACCAGGACCGTGATCCAGGGATCGGCGAACACGATCTCGGCGCCCTCGCCGCAGACCAAGGCGAAGAAGTCCTGGCTGTTTCAGTCCTGGTCGGATGCCGGCGCGCAAACCCACGTCGTGACCGCCCCGAGCAGCTCGGCGACCTACGTGGCGAGGTTCAAGCAGCGCTGAGCAGCCTGACCCTCAGGCGGTAACTAGGCGTCCACGAGGCGCTTGCGCCGCTCGAGCTCCGCCTCGGTCGGCTCCTCGAAGTCCATCTCTCCGATTTCGATGTCTCCAGCCCGCTCATAGGTGCTGATCGTGACGCCAGTCGACGTGATCTTGCTGTCGACCAGCTTCATCGCACCGGGACTGGTGCCGTCACCGAAGAAGCGCTTGCCAGCGCCGACCACGACGGGAAAGACCCAGAGCCGGTACTCGTCGATCAGGTCGTGCTCGAGCAGCGTCTGGATCAGACCGGGGCTGCCATGGACCTGGATCTCGGGACCGCCCTGACTCTTCAGCTCCGTGACGTAATCGGCCACGTCGCCGGTGATCAGCGTCGAGTTGTTCCACTCCACGCTCTCGAGCGTGGTCGAGGCGACGTGCTTTCGCGTGCTGTTGAGCTGATCGGCGATCGGCCCCTCGTCATACGGCCAGTGCGCCGCGAAGATCTCGTAGGTCCCGCGGCCGAGCAGCAACTCATACGGGTCGGACTCGGCCACCAGGGCCATCATCTCGTCGTCGAAGTAGTTCACTGCCCAGCCACCGAGCGTGAACCCGCCGGTCGGGTCCTCGTCCGGGCCGCCGGGTGCCTGCATCACTCCATCGAGCGAGGCGAATGTGTTGACAGCGAGCGTTCTCATCGTGATCTCCTTTCGTTTCGTGCCGTCGAGCTGTCGAACGCCGAACGCGATAAACCCACCACCCCGCGTAAGGCCTGGCGGCGACAAATGTCCGCGGTTTAGGCGGCCGGGGACTCCCGAGTGTTCGGTTCAGCCGGTTGCTGCCGGCTCCGCCGCCCGCTTGGACATCTCATCCGGCGGGATGTCCTCCACATGCATCGCGACGTGCCAATGGTGGCCAAATGGATCTTCGAAGCTTCCGGAACGGTCGCCGTAGAACTTGTCTTCGACGGGGCGCAGAACCACGGCACCGGCTTCGACCGCGCGCTCAATGACGTTGTCCGCATCCTCGACGTAGACATGCAGCGACACCGGGGTGCCGCCGATGGTCTTCGGGCCGCGGGCGTCCACCTCAGGATGCTCATCGGCGAGCATGATCACCGACTGGCCAATCTCGAGCTCGGCGTGACCGACCTTGTCGTCGGGTCCTTCCATACGCATCCGCTCGGTCGCGCCGAGGACCGATGTGTAGAAGTCGATCGCGGCGGCGGCGCCGTCGACGATGAGATACGGAGTAACGCGCGGGTAGCCATCCGGAATTGGGTTGACCATCGCTTGCACCTCCTGCGGTGGGGTGGTCGAATGGGGGCTGGGCTTAGCGCATGGTACGGCGCTGGCAGAGTCGGTCGCTTGGTCAGGCTCGGCCCGTGGCGGTCGGTTCCGCTCTACCCGAGCCGCCTCGGCACCGCGAACGCCTCCAGCGTCGCCCCCTCCCGGTCGAGCTCCCGCCACGGCCCCTCGAAGGCAAGCGTCGCGAGGCCGCCGGTCGGATACTTCGCTTCCATCGCGGCACGTGTGTCCGGATCGCCGCCGCCCGCGAGCTCAGCGGCGAGGTCCTCGATACCCGGGTTGTGGCCGACGAGCATTACCGAGCCAATCTCCTCGGGCAGCCGACGCAGGCGCCCCAGAAGCGATCCGGCGCCCGCCGCATAGAGGCCAGCCTCGATCTCGACCACGGCCTCCGGAGGAAGGCCTTCGCGTACCCCCTCGAGCGTCTGGATCGCGCGGGCCGCGGATGAGCAGAGCACGAGGTCGGGCGCGATCCCTGAGTCGTGCGCGTGCCCGCGAAGCAGCGCGACTGCCTTCCGTCCCCGCTTGGCGAGTGGGCGCTCGTGATCGAGAAGCTCGGGCTCGTCCCAGCTCGACTTAGCGTGACGAAGCAGATAGATCAGGTGGCGCACAGCGAAAGCATCCCAATCCCGCTGGGATCGGCTCGTCAAGGGTCGGTCGCGTCCCCTGCGGCTGGCCACGTTTTGATCACCGGGATCTCGGCGCGGCCTGCACGTGGCCTGCGGGGTCGAAGCGCCAAGCCGCGCGGCGTGCGCAAGACTGCCTCGGTTAGCGGTGGGACGGGCAGGGTGCTCAGCTAGTGCTGAGCCACCACATGGCCCGCCGTGATCACCGGTGAGTTCGGCAACAGTTCCGCGAGATTCGCCTTGACCCACTCTGCTGCCAGGGCGTTCGAATCCTCCTCGTCGGCTTGATCCTCGAAAACGCTGGTCGAGAACATCACGCCGTCTCCAGCGTCCACCCAGTAATAGGCGACGAAGCCCCGATGCTCGCTGATCAACGGAACGAAGCCCTCACGGACCCGCGTTCCCGCCTCATCAGGATTCGTGACTCCCTCGTAGCGACGCACAGTGGCCCACATCTCTCTCCCTCCCGGAGGCTCGATGACTTCGCCGCGATTCTCTCAGACGTGCAGCCGTACCTCAAGATCGCTCTAGGAGCGGTTGTCGGCAGCCAAGACGCGGTCTCGCTACTGCTGGCAGCTACCGGTGCGGGCGGGCAGGAGCGGGACCACGGGCGCCGAACTCCATCGGAGTGGTTCGCTGGGTATACGCCGTGGCGTACGTCCGGCCCGATGGGTTGGAGGCGTACCTCAAGGACTTGAGGACCGAAGGTTGGAAGGTCCTGTCGATTGAGCGCCCACCGGGTGGACGCCGGCACGGCGTCCGCGCCAGGCGCACGGTCACGGTCTAACCCCCGCAGGCCGACCGCCGCCCGCGCCGGAACGGCTTAGCTGAACTCGAGCCTCGCCGGCCCGGCGCTCCCAGAACTCGACATGGCGCTTGCGGGCTCGGTCTACTCCGACAGCCCGGCGGCTTCGAGGGCCTCGGCCTTGGTCCGAAAGACCCTCAGAAAGACCCCCCGTCCGTCGCGGACCGTCCAGAGCTGGACGAGGTCGCGGTCGAGAGCCACGCCGGTCCCGCCCATGCTGGCCGTTTCGTGGACCACCGCGATGACCTCGTCGCCCGCGTCAACGAGCTCCTTCAGTTCCGCCGAGTAGTCCATCCAGCCGCTCAGGTACGTGGCCATCATGTCCGTTGCGAACGCCTCGCGTCCTCGACCGTGGTTCGGAACGTCAGGCAGGGGATGCGTGGAGATGTCCCAGCCGACGTCGGGGTCGAGTGTCTCGAGCCAGGCCTCCAGATCACCCCGCAGAAACAGCTCAAACGAGCGCTTGACCAGCTCCACGTTCCCCTGCGACATCGGCTACTCCGACAGCCCGGCGGCTTCGAGGGCCTTCGCGTAGTCGCCGCGGGCATCGACCCGCTCGATCCTCCCGTCGTGCAGACGGTAGGTGAGCGCCCACCGCACGTCCACCGGGACCCCGCTGGCCTTGCCGTGACCCCGAGTACGCGCTCCGATCACAACGCAATCGCCAGCCGCCCTGACTTTCTCGATGGTCGCTGGCTCGCCTTCTTCGAAGGACCCATAAAGGTCGTGCCAGAACTCAATGATTGCCGCCAGCCCCCGAAGCGTCTCAGGGCCGGGGAACGCGGCGGTGTTGTGCCACTCGACTTTGTCGGCGCTGAAGTATTTCGCGGCGCCTTCGAAGTCGCGCCGATGGACAGCGTCGAACGCCCGCCGCACGATCGCCACGTTCTCCTCCGACATCGCCCAGGCAGTATCTCGCGGGTTGGGGGAGGCTGCCGAGGAAGACTGCCCGCTCGAAGGACCGCCGGATCGGCGATGGCCGTTCCTCGATCACCCGACAAGTGCGGCAGACCGAGCTGCCGCCGTTAGGGCATCTCGAGAGACTTCCGCGGGCTAGGGAGTGAACGAGCCGTCGGCCTGCCACAAAGCGACTGGCCCTGCAGAGAACCGTTGCCTCAGTTCCTCGCCTCGTCCGCGCCGTGGGCGCTTTCGGTGCTCGTTGAGCTTCAGCCGGTGTGCTAGCCGCAGGGCCAGCTTGAAACAACCATACGCCCCTTGGGTTGCGGGCGGGTCGCGGTAAGGGACGTCGCGAGAAGGCACGCCCCGGTTACGCACGCGTCGATTTGACTCGCCGCCGAATGGCGTGATGAGAAGATGGCTTGGTGGCCTCCTTTCGGCGACGAGTCCGAGGCGTTGCATGCTCCGCCGCCGCGCTCGAGTCCGTGATTGACCCCTGACCGCAAGCAGCTACGGGCTGCTTGACCCGCGACCAATAGGAGATCGTCAGATGCCAGAGGAACTCGTTGGAACCGTTGAGGAGCTCGGACCCGGATCGGTCCGGGGAGTCGGAGACTGGGCGGTGCTCAACGTGAACGGCGAGCGCTACGCCGTCTCACGGCGCTGCCGCCACCTGCGCTCCGATCTCGCGAACGGCGAGATCGATGAGGAGGGTTGCCTCGTCTGCCCGTGGCACCAATCCCGCTACGACCCTACAACCGGCCGGATGGTCGTCGGGCCACAGGCGGGATACGAGAAGGTGCCAGGGCTCGACAGCGCGTTCATCCAGCTAACCAAGCTGTGGCCGCTACGTCGAGCTGAGGTCGTCGAGCGCGGCGGCAAGGTCTACGTGCGCAACTGAATCCAACCCGAAAGGCCAGCGGACCGCGGCGTGTCATCGGGCCGCGACCCGCGTCGGTGTGTCGCCATGCCGCATTCGCGGTTGGATGCGCCGTGCCAGCACCAGTGCCCCGGCGCCGAGCAGCATCAGGCCGCAGGCGGTCCCGGCACCGATCATCGCGTCGCCCCAATCGAAGCCCGAGTCCGCAGGGCCTGCCTGGGGGCTCAGGTCTGCGACAAATGGCACCGCCCCCGAGCCATCGCGGCGAAGGACGGGCTCTTCGCTCGCACCGACCACAGGATCGAACGGCACCGCGCCCTCCCCGTCGCGACGGAGCAAGATCTGGTCGTGAGAGGCTCTCGCGATTGTCGCGCCGACCTGATCTGGCGCGGCGGACATCGTGCTCTGTGCCGCCGCCGGGACGACCGGGGCGATGACCGCACCCATCAGGATCGCCACCGTCATTGTCGTGATCGTCGATCTCCGCATCCCGTACTCCTTTCCGATAACCGCGTAGGAAGGCGTAGCGTGCGGGGGGCCGCTGAAGTCGCGCTGAAATCCGGAGGGCGCAGCGGACGAGCAACGCCTACCCGTCGGAGGCTCGAGAGGGATTCGAGGCTGGTGCTAGCTTCCGCGGCAGGAGAGGAGCGATGCAGTTTCAGATCCTCGGGCCGCTCGAGGTGCGCCATGAAGGGGCGCAGGTGGCACTGGGTGCAGCGAAGCAGCGGGCCTTGCTCGCGATTCTGCTGATCCACGCGAACGAGCTCGTCTCAAGCGATCGGCTGATCGAGGAGCTGTGGCCGACGCCCCCGCGGACCGCCGCCAACGCCCTTCAGGTCTACGTCGGGAAGTTACGGAAGGCCCTCGAACCGGCTCGGACGGCGGGTGGACCCGCCGAGCTCTTAGTGACTCGAGCCCCCGGGTACATGCTCCGCACCGAGCCCGACGCGCTGGACGCCGAGCGCTTCGAGCGCCTGCTGATCGAGGGTAGGCGCGCAGCCGAGGCGAAGGATCACCCGGCCGCGGCCAGACGCCTCCACGAGGCGCTTGAGCTGTGGCGGGGGCGGGCGCTGGCGGACTTCACCTACGACCCCTTCGCCCAGGCGGAGATCGCGCGTCTGGAGGAGCTGCGACTCGACGCCGTCGGGGAGCGCGTCGAGGCGGACCTCGCCCTGGGCAAAGCGGCCGACCTAGTCGGGGAGCTCGAGGCTCTGATCAGAGACAACCCCCTGCGGGAGAGCTTGCGCGGGCAGCTGATGCTCGCCCTCTATCGCTCCGGTCGCCAGGCCGACGCCCTCGAGGCCTATCGGCGGACCTGCGAGGTCCTCGACGAGCAGCTCGGGCTCGCCCCGAGCCCACCGCTCGAGCGCTTGCAGACAGCCATCCTCCGCCAAGAACCGGCTCTCGAGGTCTCGATGGAGCCCGCGGTGGCCGAGCCGGCGCCGGTCGACGTCGCCCCGGCTCCTTCCGAGGTGCGGAAGACGGTGACCGTGGTGATCGCGCGCAGGGCGAGCATTCGGGGTCTGGATCCCGAGGCTCTAAGGAGCGAGGACGAGCGATACAGCGCCGACGTCGCGCGCACCGTGGCGCGTTGCGGCGGAACGATTACGAGCAGCGTCGGAAGCGCGGTGATGGCCGTCTTCGGGGTCCCGCGGGCTCATGAGGACGACGCGTTCCGGGCGGTATCCGCCGCGCTCGAGCTTCGTGACTCCCAGACTCGCGACGCGATCGACCCCGACCCGGGGAGCGGCGTCGGCATCGTGACCGGCGAGGTCCTGGCGAGCGGCACCGGCACGGGCATCGTGTCGGTCGTCGGGGAGCCGATCACGGCGGTGGGGGAGCTCGCGGAGGTCGCGGCCGCCGGGGAGATCCTTCTCGACGACGAGACCGAGCGACTGGTCCGCGGACGCGCAAGGGTCGAGGAGGTAGCGACCGAGGCCGGCCCCGCCTGGAGGCTTCGCGACCTGACGCGCGAACGGCCGGCGGTCGGCTCGTTGAAGGCGCCGCTCGTCGGGCGCGAGCCCGAGGTCGCGCGGCTCCGGGAGGTGTTCGAGCAGGCGACTCGCGAGCGCGCTCCGCAAATGCTCACGATCCTCGGCGCGGCAGGGATCGGGAAATCGAGGCTCGCGCAGGAACTCGCCTTGCTCGCCGCCGAACAGGCCACCGTCCTCGTCGGCAGGTGCGTGCCCTACGGCGAGGGCATCACCTACTGGTCGCTGCGCGAAATCGTCAGCCAACTCACGGCCGCCGGCCCCAATGGAGCGCTCCTCCCCGATGGACACGAGGCACGGCCGCTCGCCGACAGCCTCGAGGAGGCGATTGGCGACGCGGGGGTTTCCAGCGATCGTGAGGAAATCTTCTGGGCGACCCGAAGCCTCTTCGAGGCATTGGCGCGGCATCGGCCGCTCGTCGTCTTCTTCGAGGATGTGCACTGGGCCGAGCCCACTTTTCTCGACCTCGTCGAGTACCTGGCCGAGCGCGTGACGGGCGCGCCGATCCTCGTCGTTTGCATCGCGCGTCCCGAGCTCCTCGACGCACGACCTGCCTGGGACGGCGAGACGCCGAATTCGAGCTCTCTCGTGCTCGAGCGCCTTCCCGACCGAGACTGCGAGGCGCTGATCGCCAACCTCGCTCGCGGCCTCACCCGAGCGACAAGGCTGCGCGTACTCGAGACGGCCGATGGAAACCCCCTGTTCATCGAGCAGCTGATCGCGATGCTCACCGAAAGCGGTGGTTACGAGGCCGAGCTCCCGATCCCCCCCACGATCGCCGCGCTGTTATCGGCGCGCCTTGACCGCCTCGGACCCGGCGTGCGCGCCGTGATTACCCGCGCCGCCGTGGTCGGCAAGGAGTTCTCCGCGGAGGCTACGGTTGAGCTGCTGCCCCCGGATGCCCGGCCGTTCGCCGCTCGTCACATCGAGACCCTGGTGCGCAAAGATCTGATCGCGCCCACATCATCACCTGGACGTGGCGAGAGCTTCCGCTTCCGTCACGTCCTGATCCAGCAGGCTGCCTACCGGACGACGCCGAAAAGAGTCCGCGCGCAGCTTCACGAGCGCCTCGCCACATGGATCAGCGACCCGGCGGCGCAGCGCAGTAGCCGAGCAATCTGAGATCGTCGGCTATCACCTCGAGCAGGCGTTTCGCTACCGAGCCGAGCTGGGTGCGGTCGGCGAGCCGGAGCTCGAGCTCGCGCGACGGGCCGCACACCACCTCGCCTCGGCCGGTCAGCGGGCATTCCAGCGCGGGGATATGCCGGCCACGGCAAACCTGCTCGGCCGCGCCGCCTCGCTTCCCGGGTCGAATGGTGAGGCTGGCTTCGCGGCGCTTCCGGAGTTGGGCTATGCGCTGTTCGAGATCGGCGAGGTCGACGAGGCGAGCGCATTGCTCGCCGACGCCCGAGCGAGGGCGCACGCCGCGGGGGAGCGGCACGCCGAGTGGCGCATCGCGATCACACGCGCGCGAATCGAGATGTACAGGGCCCCCGAGGGAATGGACCTGGATGGCCTCGCCGCGGAAACCGAGACCGCGATCGAGGTACTCGGCGAGCTCGGCGACGAGGCCGGGCTGGCGAGGGCGTGGATGGTTCTCTCCGATCTTCATTGGAGCAACGGGCGCCTTCGCGAGACGAGCGATGCGGCGACTCGGGCCGCGGAGCATGCCCGGAAGAGCAACAATCGTCGCGAAGTCGGCTGGGCCCTCGGACAAAACGCCTTGTGCGCGATCCACGGCCCGATGCCGGTCGCCGAGGGTCTGAGCTGGATCGAGCGGTTGCTCCGAGCGGAGCCGGAGAACCGAACCCTGGATGCGAACCTGTCGGGGTTCGTCACGGTCCTCGAGGCGATGACCGGCCGTTTCGCCGAGGCCCGGAAGCACATCCAGGACACCCGCGCGCTCGCGCGTGACCTCGGCCTGATGTGGCAGGCGGCCGTCCAAGAGCTGCTCAGCGGCTACGTCGAACTGCTGGCCGGCGATCCAGTCGCCGCCGAACGCGACATGCGGGCGGCCGAGCAGGCCTTCCGCGAGATCGGCGAGGGGTGGTTCCTGTCGACCGTCGCGGTCGATCTGCCCCGCGCCGTCTACGAGCAGGGGCGCTACGACGACGCCTTCGCATTGCTCGGAGCGATCGAGGAAGCGCCCGCGCCGACCGATCGCGAGTGGCAGATCAAGCGCACCGGGATTCCCGCACGGCTGCTCGCCAGACGGGGAGAGCTCGACGAGGCCGAGAAGCTCGCCCGCGAGGGGCTTGCGCTCGCCGCGGACAGCGAGTTCGTCGTCTTGCATGCGGATGTCCTTCTCGACCTGGCGGAGGTTCTGCGTCTGGCCGGCCGGACGGATGACGCATCCGCGGCCGCCGCCGAAGCCGTGAGCCTGTACGAACGCAAGGGCAACGTCGCCTCGGCGAGCAGGGCGCGGGCCGCGTCGTCGCAGGGACGGCCTGCCGGCAACCCTCGGACGCCTTAGGTGGCGCGCCGCGTCCGGCCGCCGCCGCCCGGCGAGACGCTCGTCTCGCGGGCGGTGAGCGACCTCGTCTGGTTCATCTAAACCCAGCGCGCGATCCGCTCGGCGACCGTGATCGTCGCCAGATTCGTCGGCGCCGAGGGGATCTCGGGCATGATCGAGGCGTCGGCGATCCGCAACCCGTCGACGCCGTGAACCCGGCCGCGGGGGTCGACGACAGCACCCTGGGTCGGGTCCGGACCCATCCGGCAGGTGCCAACCGGATGATGAAACGTCGTCACCGTGGCGCGGGCGAATGCCTCGAGTCCAGCCGCGTCATCCTCGGCGATGTCAGGACCAGGCGCCAGCTCCGGCCCGCTCGTCAAAGCCGCGAGCGGGGGTTGGCCGCCGAGTCGCCGTGCCGCCTGAATGCCCTCGACCATGCGATCCAGGTCCATCTCGTCTCGCAGATGAGCCGGATCGATCCGGGGCGCCACCGAGGGATCGCCGGAGCGCAGCTCGATCCGACCCCGCGAGCGAGGCTGAAGCACCGACACCAAGAGCATGAACCCCGAGCCCGTCGGGCTTGCGCCCAGCTCGAGACCGGACGAGGAGCCGAGGAAGAGGTCGGGGGCCCCGGACGGATCGGCCGTGCTGCTGTGCGAGGTCACCCCGACCTGGAATCGAGGGCCCGGCGGCTCGGGCTGCGCGGGAAAATCAACCGATAGGAGCGGATGGTCGACCAGTCCCTCCCCGACCCCGGCGAGGTCGGCGACGACGTCGATCCCCAGCGACGCGAGCGCCGTCGCCGGTCCGATGCCGGAGCGCATCAGGATCAGCGGCGTCCCGTACGCTCCGGCTGCGAGCACGATCTCTGCGGCGTCGATCGTCTCGGCGGGTTGCGCAATCCGGACTCCGATGGCCCGTCCCCGGCGGCACTCGATCCGGTCCACCAGCAGATTCGGGCGGATGGTCAGATTCGGGCGGCCTCGCGCCTCGGCCAGGTACGTCAGCGCGGTGCTCATCCGCACGCCGTCGAGGGCCGTGAACGGGATCATGCCGGCGCCGACCGCCCAGGGGCGGTTGTGATCTGCGACTTGCGGATAACCGACCGCGGTAGCCGCGGCCAGCGTCGCGGCGTGCGTGGCCCCGATCTCGTCGCCTCGGTAACGACGTATCGGGAGAGGCCCGCCGCGACCATGCCAGTCCTCTTCGGGGTAGTCGAGGTCGCGCTCGGCCGCCTTGAACGCGGGCAGCATCTCGTCGAACGACCAGCCGGAGTTGCCGAGCGCCACCCACGAGTCGTAGTTGGCCGGCGACCCCCGCAGGGCGAATGTGGCGTTCGTCGCCGAGCAGCCGCCGACGAGGCGTCCCCGGGGGAGCTCGACCGCTCGACCCGGCGGGTCAGGCTCGCTCGACAACCCCCAGTCGTGGCTTCGGGTGGGCATCCACGCGTTTGCGATATCCGCAGGGAGGTCGTCGCGCGCCGCGTAGTCGGGGCCCGCCTCGAGCAGCAGCACGCTGCGCTCGCCCGATTCGCTGAGTCGTGCTGCCAGCACGCACCCGGCTGAGCCGGCGCCGATGATCGCCACGTCATAGGCCTTGCCCTGCGTACGCGCTCCTCCTGGTCAGGTTTCCGCGAACCTACACCTGCCGAGCGTCGGCGGAGAGTCACTACCCCGCAGCGGAGTAGCGCTTTTCGTCCGCGATCGCGCTGGACCGACGCCGCCGACATGCACGATCGCGTCCGTCACTGAGGCCGAGAACCCTTGAGTTGGGTCGGCCGGCGCAGTAGGGTCGGCCGGAAGGGAGGCAAGAGATTCCGAGACGGACCATCGGACTAGCCGTGGGTGGCCTGGCATTTCTCGTCCTCGCGCTGGCTCCGCCGGCCCACGCCCGCGAGACCGCGAAGTTCAAGGTGCTCTCCATCAGCGGCGCGACGACGGCAGATCGCGCGGTGGTCTACGAACCGACTCAGTACGGCGACACCTGCGCCTTCACCCAGACCGAGCGCGTCAGCTTCCACAGCACGAAGCCGATTACCGCCTACGCGTTCACGAGCAAGGCGCACGGCCGCGCGCGGGTGGAATGGTGGTCGAAGCCCACGTTCCCCGGCAACCTCACCTTCGTCGAGGTGCCGGGCGCAATGACGGTGTCGCGCTCGGCCGCCTACCAGCAGTCGATCAGGGTGGACCCGGATACGGGAGAGGTGTCCAACGGCTGTTTCTACGAACCGTCGCCGGTGGACTGCGCGGTCGAGAGGACCTTTCCCGTGACGTTGAGGATCGGGGGCACCTCCGATAGCGATGGGAGCACGTATGTGTCGCCGTCGGGGGCATCGCGCGACCTGGACGCCCTCGACGCGGCGTGTCCGGTCGAGATGTTTCCGGGCCTTGGAGACGCGCCGGGGCTGTTCCCCCGCGCCGACCTGTTCGGCAAGCGGAAGAGGGTCAGCGACACGGATCGCGTCGAGATGCCGGCCTTCGACAACACCACCGACACCGCGACTGTCACCGGGGTGACCGTCGACGAGCTCGCGGGCGAGCTGAAGCGCAAGAAGCTCCGAAGCCGCTGATCCCGCCAGAGTCACTGTCCCTCGAGCGGCCTAGCGCCAACCGTATTGATCACCCCGGGGCTGCGTGGGCGCCGCCATCGAGTTCGCCCAGCCGCTCGATGGCGGGCCCGACGTGGGTCAGGAAGCGCTCGATCGCGGCCTTGACGGGTGGCTCGGCCGCGTGGTCGGGCAGGCCCCGGAGCAGGTTGAGCCGGCTCTCTGCCACCCAGTCCGAGACGTCCGGCTCGCGCAGCCATCGCTGCTCGACCTGCCACGTGCGACGGCTCATGGCCGGGCCAGTCCTCGATGCTGCTCGGGTAGGGATTGGGCGGGCAGAGCCGGTTCTTGTCGGCGTCCTCGTCGCGGTGGGCCTCGACGAAGGCGATCAGCGCCGCGTTGAACGTCGGCGAGTTCTGCCTGACCTGCTGGAGCACGATCCGGCCGTCGCCGAAAGATCGGGATCGCGGGTGCGCTTGCGCAGGCCGTGCGCCGTGCAGTCGACGTGCAGGACGTCGGGGCCGGTGTCGGTCTCGCCCTGCTGCGAGCACGATCCGGTCGCCCTCGATCCGTCGCACGCGGCCGAGCCTGACCACATCCTCGATCTGCCGCAGGGCATCGATCTCGCTGGGACTGAGCATCGTGATGCGGTACATCGTCGCGCGAGCCGACGGGTCGATGCGGACCAGGCGCCCCGATGCTTCCAGGCGATCGAACAGGTCCTCGATGTCCGCCGCCTCCGCACCCGCCTTGGCGTCGAGAGAGATGCCGTCCATGTTGTCGCCGACGAGGTCCAGCGGCTGGAAGTGGCGCCGGTGGTGAAACCAATGGTCCCGCGGGCGAACCCAGCGGATCCGATCCGGCGCCACGTCGTTGTCCAGAAGCCAGGTGCAGGCGTCGACCGCCGTCTTGCCGGACCCGAGCACGGTGTAACGGGTCCCCGACCGTGCGGCGGCCGGTAGGTCGTTGACGGGCACGACGCGGGCGCCCGGCGCAACATCGAAGGACGGTTCGTGCGTGGCCGGGATCGAGGCTTCGAGATAGCGGGCGTCGACCAGCTTGCGGCGCACCTCGACGTCGTGAAGCGCTCCGGTGCTCAGGTCGCGGACCTGCTCTCCCTGCTCTCCCGGCCCCAGGTGCTCGTGCTCGGTCAGGATGCGTACGCGCCCCGTCTGCGTCAGGCGAGCCGCCACCTCGGCGAAGTAGTCGCGGACCTCCGCGCCCGTTGCTCGTTCGTAGAAGCCGGCGTTCTCGCCGGACTGGTCGATCCGGTCCTCGCCGAGCGGCAGGGAGTTGACGCCGTAGTACGCCGAGGGGGTGTGCAGGCGAACGAAGGGGTACGCGTCGAGCCAGTGGCCACCCGGCCCGGGCCGGCGATCGACGAGCGTAAGCTCGACATCGGGCTCCTCCGTCGACCAGCGTGTCGGCGAAGGCGAGGCCACTCGCCCCTGATCCGACGACCAGATAATCGGTGCTGATCAGGTCTTTCTCTCTCGGTGGAGATCAGTCGGACCCACGGTCTCCGCTTGGAGTATTACCCGGCGGGCGGCGGGGGATCCTGGCGCCGTCGCCTTGACGCCGCCGGCCGGACACGCGAGCCTTACCCCCGCGGATGAACCTCTTCGCGCTCGCCGGGATCATCATCGGGGTTGCCGCAGCCTCTGCCGGCATGCTGTGGCTGGCCCGGCGTAACCCGCTGAACGAGCGCTTTTCGTCGCAGCTCAGCGAGCACAGCAGTGCGTTCGAGTTCCTCGGCATCGCGTTCGCAATCCTGCTCGGATTCGTGGTGCTCCAGGCCTACGACAGCTACAACGACGCGAAGAGAGGCGGCGAGTTGGAGGCCCAGGCGGTGCTGGAGCTCACCCGCACCGCCTCGGCGTTCACGCCGGAGGAACACGCTCTCCTGGAGGGGACGTTGTTCTGCTACGGGCGGGCGGTAATCGAGCAGGGATGGCCGGCGATGCGGGAGGCGGCGAGGATAGCCCGGTGGTGACCGAGTGGGGGAGCCGCTTCAGGGAGGCGGCGTTCGAGGTCCGGGTCCGTTCGCTGGTCGATGAGGCCGCGTTCCGGCAGCTCCTGGAGGAACAGGACGGCCGCATCGAGGGCCGGCGCATGAGGCTTGCCGAGGCCGTTCGCGTGACGCCGCCCCCGTTGTGGTTCGTGCTGATCCTGGGGGCGTTGCTGACGGTCGGTTGGATCGTGCTGGGCGCCGATCGGCGGGGCAGCTTCGTCGTTCAGGCCGGCGCGGTTGGTTCCGTTGCCGCGATGGCGACGGCGACCCTGTTGCTGGTGTGGTTCCTGGACCACCCGTTCGCAAATCAGAGCGGAAGCATCAGGCCAGTAGAGATGGAGGAGGTGCTCAGGGTGATCGAGGAGGAATCACACGCTGAGGGCATAGAGGTGACTCATCCCTGCGCAGAAGACGGCGATCCCCTGTCCGCATGAACGTCCGAAACCGCATCGCACGGAGAAACGAATCGCCGCTTCGAACATTCGTTTACGTGGGAGCCGGTGCGTGCCGACGGCGTAAACTCGAGAACGTGCCGACGACCTCGTTGGAGCAGATCAGAGGGCAGATCTCGACGGGCAGATATGCGATCGACTCGAGCGAGGTTGCCGGGGAGATCCTCACCAAGCTGGCGATCGTACGGAGAGTGCGACGTCTGATGAACGAGGGCAAGGGCGAGGAGCGCGCGCCGGGTCCCCGACCCCGGCGGCCAGCACCGTCCGAACCATCGAACCTGCGTAAGCCAGCCAGCGAACGGCTTGCGTAAGGAATCGGCCGATACGTCCTGACTATCGCGTTTCCCGTTCGTGATGGGAGAAATCCACGAACGGGAGGAGTCGATGAGGGCGAACTACAACAGGCAGTCGAGGCGCGTGGCGCTTTGCAGCAAGGCTCGCGGGTGGCATGGCCACGGGCGCACGACCTCCCCCAAGAGCGTCTGGCTGACGGCCTACGGCCACGATCTGGCGCGGGTCGCCGAGCGGATCGAGCTCGAGCTTCCCGCCGAGCTGGTCTATCTGCTCTCGCCCGCTTGTCTGCCGACACCGGCGAGCCTTGGTTCTCGCGGGCAATCCACACCTGGCGGACGGACGTTGGATCCGCTGCGCAGGCCTTGAGCTGGCCGCATTGACACTACTCCGTATGGGGGAGCATAATTGGAGTAATGGAAGATGCCCTCGCGGCCAGGATGGCCGACCAGCCGCTGCTCTCCGGGCAGGCAGTTCGGATTCTCACGGACGAGAAGCTCGCCGCGATGTCGTCGGCCGGAAGCGACGAGGCGTTCGCGACGCTGTACCGGCGCTATCACCAATCGATCTACCGCTACTGCCTCTCGTTCCTGCGGCAGGAGGCTGACGCGCGCGACGCCCTGCAGAGCTCCATGCTCGCTGCGCTCTCATCTCTTCGGGCGCGCCCGATCGAGGGCGCGTTCAAGCCGTGGCTCTTCCGGATCGCCCACAACCAGTCGATCTCGATCATTCGAGGACGCGCCAGGGAGGCGCCGACCGACGCACCGGCTCCGGCGGCTGTCAGCGACGACCCGGAGACGCGCGAGCAGCTTCGCACGCTCGTGTCCGATCTCTCCGCGCTGCCCGACCGACAGCGTGGCGCGATCGTCATGCGCGAGCTCAGCGGCCTCAGCTACATGGAGATCGGCGCGGCGCTCGGCACGTCGCAGGCCGCTGGTAAGCAGCTGGTCTACGAGGCCCGGTTGGCCCTTCAAGACCTCCGGGCAGGCCACGAAATGAGCTGCGAACTCGTGCGCGAGCGCATCTCGGCGAGGGATAGGCGCGTGCTGCGCGGGCGGAAGATCCGCTCTCACCTTCGTGGCTGTCAGCCGTGTCAGGATTTCGAACGGGCGATCCGTCCTCGGCGAAACGCATTCGCGCTACTCGCGCCGCCGCTCTCGCCACTGGTTGCGGCGACCGTGTTCCAGGAGGTGCTCGGAGCTGGTGCAGCGACCGGTGGCACGGGCGGTGCGGCTGGCGCGGTGGGCGCCACCGGGGTGGCCTCGGGGGGCATCCCAGTGGCCGCCGGACCTGTGCTCGTGAAGGTGGCGGCTGCGGTGCTGCTCGCAGGGGCCGCTGGGGTCGGTGCCTACCAGGCGGGACAGTCGATACTCGATTCGGGTTCGGTGCCGGCGGCAGCCGCCTCGGCCGGGCAGGCCGGGCGTCACGACGGCCCGGCGGATACCGGCCACGCCGCGCGACCCACGTCCGCGCGTGAGGGCGCAGGCGATGCTCGAGCGCGCGGGGCCGACCAAGACAAGGGTCCGACCGGCGCCAGCGATTCCGCCGCGGGCGACGAGGGCGCCACCGCGCAGGTCGACGACCAGGCGTCGCCCGGCACCCACGGTGCACCGGACTCCGCCGCCACAGGTGGGTCGGACCCAACCAACCCGGGTGGATCAGACGCGATTGGAACAGCTGCCCCGGGTCCGGCCGAAACAGCTGCCCCGGGTCCCACCGAAACAGGTGCCCCGGGTCCCACCGAGATAGCACCCCAAGGTGGTGGTTCCGGCGGCGGTACGGATGGGCCGCAGCCACCGGCTCCGCCGACATCCCCGCCTCCTGAGGCCGCCCCGCCGTCCGGGGGCCAGGTCCCGCCCGGTACCCCACCCGGCCACGGCGGCGTCCCACCCGGTCAGGGCGGCGTCCCACCCGGTCAAGCCGGGGGCGGCACCCCGCCGGGCCTGATCAACAACCCCGGTCATGGCTGATCGAGCGGAATAGCACCTGGTTGATCTGGCGCGCCCAGGCCCGCTGTCATTCGGCGTAGGCGGCGAGGGCAGCGGCCCCCAGGCCGCATCCGATCGCGACGCCTAGGGGCCAGACCTCCCCGAGGACGGCCGCGAGAATCAGGAACAAGCCAGATGCCACGACCAGCCCTAACGCCATCCGGCTGGGGAGCGGGTCGCCGTATCGCTGCTCCTCGCCGCGGCGCTCCGCGCGATACGCCCGCGAGATGACGGTCGTCAAGAACACCGCACCGGCTCGTCGCGGGCGCTTGTGTCGATTCCGAGCTCCTGCGCGCGAGCCGGTCCGCGTCACTTCCCCGGCTGGACCCGGCGTGACCCTGAGCGCAGTCGAGGGTCCGCCCGTTTCACCCTCGTGCGAGCCGGGTGCTTTGTCCTGATCGTGCATCCCAAGAGTCCTTTCGCCCACTACGCGCGTCTCAGATGAGACAAACCTCCACTCGCTGGCGCCCGGTGTAGAGACAGACAAACCGTTGCTTGGCTCGGCGACTTACGCGTCGGCGGCCCCCCGACAAACCGCCGACGCTGCGCCCGGGGGCTGACCAACCCCATCAGCTGGTCGAAACCTCCGTGATCCTGACACGGCCGGAGCCGCTGAAAGTAAGGACCTTGTTGCCGCGCGCTCGCGGCGCGGGCGCAGCCGATCAGGTCGGCG
This sequence comes from uncultured Thermoleophilia bacterium, assembly GCA_963754225.1. Classification (GTDB taxonomy): domain Bacteria; phylum Actinomycetota; class Thermoleophilia; order Solirubrobacterales; family 70-9; genus DASPWW01. Next base: position 30,760 of record CAVWEV010000011.1, on the reverse strand, counting down.
TCAGGCCGCGGATCACGTGGAGGTCGATCGATCCCGGGGCGAACACGCCGATCGAGTACTGGACCGGCCGGCCGTCCGCGAGGTGCATGAGCTCCGTGAGCTCGAGGGCCGCCGTCACCCGCGTGGCGCCCATCGCCTCGCCCAGGCGCCCGCCGGGTTCGACCAGGCGCGGGCGCACGCTGGTCCTCGCGAACGCGATCTTGACCCCCTGCTCCAGCAGCACGTCGAGCACCATCTTCCCGACCTCGACGGCGGCGCGAACCTGCTCCGGCGGGGGCAGCTCGACATCCGGGTGGACGATGTCGCGCATGTGGGCCGCCACCGTTCCCTCGGCGAGCACCGTCCGCTGGACCAGCAGGGCACGCGTGCCGCGGCGCAGGCCGAGCGCCTCGGCGACGTAGCCAGGTGTCCGCGCCGGCTCGACCTGGAGGTTCCGGACCGTCAGCCGCTTGCCCTGCCGGCGCGCGAGCGACGTGTAGGACTCGAGCACCTCGAGGCCCTCGCTGAACGCGGGACCGAGCGCGACCCGGCCCACGAACGTGCCACTTCCCTGGCGGCGAACGATCTCGCCGTTGCTCTCGAGGCGTTCCAGCGCAAGCCGCAGGGTCCCTCTGGACACGCCGAGCCCCTCGGCCAGCTCCTGCTCCGGCGGGAGCCGGTCGCCCGGGCGAGCTCGACCGGGTGCGAGCCGCTCGCGTAACGCCGTCTCGGTTGCGTCGACCAGCGAGGGCTGAGCCACGGCCGAGAGCCTAGAGGCCTCTAGGCCGCGCGCCGTCACCACATCGCCGTCGAGCAACCCGAGCCGTCGCGCGAGCCATTCGGCCGGCAGCGCCTGGAGGAGCAGGGTCACGAAAATCGCGAGCGCGACCACGGCGGCGTACTCGTCGGTATGCGGAACCCCGAGCCCCGCCAGCACGCCGACCAACGCCGCCGGTACGACGCCGGTCTCGCGGGTCCAGCACATGAAGGCGACCTCGTTTCGGGTCCAGCCCGCCCGGCGGTCCGGCAGCGTGCAGGCGAGGACCGTCAACGGCCGCGCGACCAGGAGCAGGGCGGCGAGCACGGCGAGCGCGGGGAGGAAGTTCTCGCCGAGCGTGTCGAAGGGGATGTTGGCGCCCAGGACGACGAACACGAACAGCGTCACCAGGTCGGCGGCCGAGAAGGCGAACATTCGCAACTCCCGTTCGTGGGACGAGTGCATGGCAAGCCCGAGGCGCTCCATGTTGCCGACGATCAAGCCGGCGAGGAAGGCCCCCAGGTAGCCGCTGCCCCCGGCGGAGTCGAGCGAGAAGTAGCCGATCGTGACCACCGCCAGCACCGCGGCGGCGGACGACTCGCGCCAGATGCCGGCGCGGCGGCTGGAGATCGTCGCCGCAAGCAGCACCCCCGCGACGAGGCCGATCACGGTGCTGATCGCCATGTCTCCGACGAACTCGCGGGCCGGCGTCGCCACCGACGCATCGCCACTCAGCAGGACGCCCGCGAACGCCAGCGCCAGAACCGCGCCGGTGGGATCGTTGAACGCGGATTCCGCGACGACCGTCTGGGCGACCTTCGGCCGCAGACGCGAGCGCACGAACAGCGGGATCAGAATCGCCGGGTCGGTGGGCGAGAGCACGGCCCCCATCAGCAGCGCCGCGGTCCACGAGAGGTCGAACGCAAGATGGGCGACGACTCCGGTGATCACCGCGGTCAGGACGACCCCGGGGACGACGAGCATTCCCAGCCCGATCCAGACCCGCTGCAGGACGTCCACCGAGAGGTTGAGGCCGCCGTAGAAGAGGATCAGCGATACCCCCAGCGTGAACAGGAGCTGTGCCCCGATCGAATCGAGCGGGACGTCGACCACGTCCAGGGCGGACGGGCCGAACAGGGCGCCGGCGAGCACCAGGAGGAGGATCTCCGGGACCCGCAGGAGGCTGGCCACGAAGCGTGCCGCGAGCGCCGCGCCGAGCAGCAGGCTCAGCGTCAGGAGCACGTCCTGGGTCACGAGGATCCGTCGTCGGGCGTCTCGGGCGGCTTGCGGCCGCGGATCGTGCGTTCCCCCTCGAGGGCCATGCGGGCGATGTCGTTCGCCGTGACCAGCAGCAGGATGATGACCAGGCCTGCGCCCAGAGCGACGGCGATCAGGCGCCGCCGGGCATCGTCACGCGCGTCGTCGAAGGCCGCCTCGGTGGCGGTCGCCTCCTCCGCCTCGTAGTCCGCCAGCTCCTCGGCCGTGGCGGCCATGGCCTCGAAGCGACGCAGCTCGGGACCGAGCAGGATCCGCTTCGTCTGCTCGGGGTTGTCCGCCTGGAGCTCGCGCCAGGCGACCTCGTCGAGCTCGCATGAACCCGTCGAACTGCGCGTTGAGCCGGCTCAGCAGCGGTTGCTCGCGCTCGTCGGTCAGCTCGTCGGCCTGCGAGCTCGAGCTCGTGCCGCAGCTCGGCCGCCGAGGCCACGAACCGCGCCCGCAGGTCGCCGCCGGCGTAGCCGTAGGCGGTCTGCCAGCCGTTCATGTCCGTGACCAGGAACTTCAGCTCGCGCGCGACCGACTCGTGCTGGCCCCGCTCGCTCACCTCGTCGAAGCGGTCCCCGAGCTGCGACATCCCGTGCAGCGCCACCGCCGTCGTCGCCAGCGGCCCGATGATCGTCAGCACGATCGCCGTGTAGAGCTTCGCCCTGATCGTCAACGGGCCGCGCTCCGGATAGCATCGGCCCGACGATGATCCTGTTCGTGCTCACCGGAGCGGCGCCTCCGATCCTGGTCCTGACGCTCCTCGCGATGTGCTACCTGACCGGGTACGAGCTTGTGGAAGGAGACCGAGCTCGCCTTCCTGTTCAAGGCCTGGTGGGTGCTGCTCGTGTTTCTGCTGAACGTCGTCGGCTTCGGGATCTTCTGGATCTGGCTGGCGATCAGGCGGGTCCGCCGCGCGGGCGCCGCCTAGCAGCACGCAGCCGCTCACTCGGCCTCGGTCCGGACGTCGTGCAGCCGGGCGAGCTTCAGCGCCAGCTCCAGTGAGAGCAGGTCCTCCTTCGGAAGGTCGAGCTCGGTGACCCGCTGGATCCGCTCCAACCGCTGGCGGACCGTGTTCGGGTGCACGTAGAGCGCCCTGGCGCTCGCGCTGACGCTGCCGCGGTCGGCGAGGAACTGCTCCAGCGTCTCGATCAGACGGGCGCCGTGGCGGCGGTCGTAGTCGGCCAGCTTCTCCACCGCCTGGCGATAGCGATCGCGGGGCGCCTCGTCGCGCTCCATGTGGACGAGGTACCGGTAGGCGCCGAGCTGCTCGTACGAGACCGCGCCGCCGTCGGCGACCAGCGAGCGCCCGACGCGCGCGGCGTCGGCCGCCTCGCGCATCCGCCGCCGGGCGCTGACCGCGCCCCGGTCGACGTCGCTGAGGCCGATGACCAGTCCCTCCTCGCGGGCGAGCGACTCAGCACGTCTCGCGCAGCGCCTCGGCCGCCCCGCCGTTCGCGCTCGGCAGCGGCGCCAGCGCCCGCACCCGGTCGTGGCGGGAGTCGAAGAACGCTCGCGGGTACGCGCGCCGCAGCCGCGTCTCGAACCGCACCGCAAGCTCGGGCCAGGCGGCCGCGGCGCCGTCCGCTCGCGGGGCGCGCTCGACGTGCAGGAAGAGATGGTGGCCCGAGAGGTCGCATCGGGCCTGGCTCGCCTTCGCCTGCCCGGCCTCGATCGAGCCCGCGGCGAGCGCGTCGAACATGTCCTTGACGATGTTCTCGGCCGTCAGCCGCTCGATCAGCTCGGCCTTCTTCAGCCCGACGGCCGTCTGGTTCGCGACCGCGCCGAGCAGCTCCGCGTCCTCGTCGGTGAACTCGCGGTTGCGGGCGAGGCAGCAGATCACCCCGAGCTGCTCGTTGCGCGCCACCAGGGGCACGGCGAGCACCGCCTGGTCGCCGGCCTCGGGCCACCGCTGCCGATCGGCGCCGCCGCCGCCGTTGCGCCCCTTGCCGCCCGGCCGGCGCATCAGGTCGAGCACGAGCCGGGCTCCGCCCCGTCGCGGGCTTGGCGCGCGGGGCGTTCGGGGGGTCGGAGCTCACGAGGATCAGCTCGTCGGCGTCCACGTCGAGGCGGTGGATCTGGCAGGCGTCCGCGCGCAGCAGCTCGCGAGCGCCGCGGGCGACGGCCTCGTAGAGGTCCTCGCGCACGGTGACCTCCGCGAGCGCCTGGCTCAGCTGGGTCAGCGTGGTCAGGGCCTGGACCCGGCGCCTGGTGTCCTCGTAGAGCTGGGCGTTCTCGATCGCCCCGGCCACCAGCGACGCCGTGTGGACGAGGAAGTTGAGGACGTCGTCCTCGAACTCCCGCGGCGCCTCGGTGTGCAGGACGACGACGCCGATCACGTCGCCGGACTTGGCGAGGATCGGCACCGCGACCATCGACTGGAACTCCTCCTCCTCGAGCTCCGGAATGAACTTCATCCGCGGGTCCGCCATCGCGTTCTCGCGGATGAACTCCGGGGTCTTGTTGCGCGCCACCCAGCCCGCGAGCCCCTCGTCGATGCCGAGCGAGAGCTCGCCGACGAAACGCGCGTAGCGAGGCGATGCGGCCCTCAACACCAGCCGCTCGCCCTCGACGAAGTAGATGAAGCAGGCGTGGCACGCGGTCGCGTCGGTGGTGATGTCGACGATCCCGTGCAGGACCCGATCGAGGTCGAGCGACGAGGAGACGGTCTTGATGACCGCGTAGAGCGTCTTGTTCTCGAGCCGCGCCCGGCTGAGGGCGTCGTCCTCCTCGACAAGCTGCAGACTCAAACGAGACCTCCCGTCGCTTGGGGAACCTGACGTTTACTCCCGCGGCGCCATCCTAGTCCGGAACGTCCGGACACCCTATGTCGCGATCCTACACTCGCCGACGCCCAAGTATGGGGCGTGTGCCCATTGTCACGACCGGCCTGGCCGGGATACGTTGCCGCCGCTAGTGGACTTCCTGCTCGCCCAGGTCTCGAACCTCAAGGACGCCGCGCCGGCGGAGAGCCTGGGCCTCGACAGCGTCATCCTCGGCGAGCAGTTCTACTTCTTCACCGTCGTGCTGATGTGGCTGATCCACGTCGGCTTCATGACGTACGAGACCGGTGTCGCCCGCCGCAAGAACGCGCTCGCGACGGCGATGAAGAACATCCTCACGATCGCCGTCGTCACGCCGAGCTTCTACTACTTCGGCTGGTGGATCTACAACTGCAACATGCCCGGCTTCCCGCCGATCGGGCCCGAACAGCACCGACTTCACGGCGGCCGCGTGCCAGGGCGGGATCCCGTGGTCCGACATCTTCGGGCCGAACCTGACGAACAACATCAACCTCGTCTTCTTCCTCGCCTTCCTGCTGTTCAGCTGGACGACCGCCTCGATCATGTCCGGCGCGCTGCTCGAGCGCGTGCGGCTGTCGGCCTACCTGGTGCTCGCGGTGCTGCTCGGCTCGGCGGTCTGGATCCTCGACGCCGCCTGGGGCTGGAGCTTCGGCGGCTGGCTCACGCTGCGGTTCGGCTTCCACGACTCGATCGCCTCGGCCGTCGTCCACGGCGTCTCGGGCGCCTTCACGCTCGGCGTCCTGTTCAACCTGGGACCGCGGATCGGCAAGTACACGAAGGAGGGCTTAGCCCGCACCTTCAGACCCCACAACATCCATATGACCCTGATGGGGCTGATGCTGATCTTCACCGGCTTCTACGCCTTCTACGCCGCCTGCCTGGTGATCGTCTCGACCACCTTGCCGGGCTGGGCGAACATCTACCTCAGCCCGACCACGCTCGGCTCGATCGCGATGATCATCACCTTCGGCTTCGCGGGCGGCTTCACCGGCGGCTACTTCGCCAGTCGCGGTGACCCGTTCTGGACCGTGTCCGGCGGCCTCGCCGGCGTGATCAGCGTCTCGGCGGGCGCGGACGTGTACGCGCCGACGCTCGGCTACCTGATCGCGGCGGGCTCGGCGGCGCTCGTGGTCTGGGTCGGCAACTGGATCGAGGCGAAGATGCGCGTCGACGACGTCGTCGGCGCGGTCGCGGTCCACGGCTTCGCGGGCTTCCTGGGGATCATCTGGGTCGGCGTGTTCGCCGCCGGCTATCCGACCGGCGTCAACAACGTCGAGAGCTCGATCGGCGGCCAGCTGATGGGCCTGGCGACGTTCCTGCCGCTGGGCTTCCTCACCGGCTGGTTCGCGTCCTGGGTGCTCAAGAAGCTGAACCTGCTGCGCGTGCCGCCCGAGGTCGAGCTCGACGGCCTCGATCAGGCCGAGTACGAGCCGGACATCCACGTGCCCGAGTTCGCGCACGCCGAGGACCTGGTGATCGAGCCCGACGGCACCCGGGTGCCGGCGGACGCCGTCCAGCGAGCCGCGGGGAGCTGGTCACGCGAGGCCAGACCGCGACGTAGAGGAGGACCTAGCTGATGCCAGCGATAATCGACAGCGCCCCCGATTGCGTCAGCAGCGACCCCGGGACGACGGAGGCCCGCGTCGCGGACTCCGCCGATTTCGTCATGGGCGACCCCTACACGGAATGCGCCGGGTTCATGACCTTCGGCCCCGGCTCGACCTACGGCGAGGACGGGGTGGGCGCGAACGCGGCGTACATGGTCCTGACCTGGATCGGGATCGTGGTCATGGTCGTCGTCGCTGTCGATGTGGGTGGCGTACGAGAACCGCCGCCTGGTCGCCTACGCCCGTCGCGCGGTGCGCGGTGCGCCAGCCCGAGTCACCTCAGCCCGGCATGACCCGGACGGTGAGGAGTCGGAGGCCCCATGAACGGAAAGCAGATCGAGTTCCCGCCCAAGCAGACCCACGTCACGGTCGTTCGAGGTCGCGATGCTCGCGATCTCGATCATCTGCGTGATCATCGTGCTGATCATCGTCCTGGGCACCGACCTCGGCGACGAGTTCCGTCCGACCGTCTGAGCGGCGCGGATTACACTCGCGGGGTGCCGTCCCTCGGCGACGCCGGAGCCGCTCCGCAGGTCGAGACGCCGGATCGGCAGGGCGCCCACGCTGGCCGCGGCTCGCGGTGGTCGCCGGCGGTGCTCGTGCTCGCCTTCGTCATCTCGCGCAGCTCGAGCCAGGAGGTGACCCAGGAGGAGGCCGTCGCGAAGGCCACCCAGCAGGTCGATTTCGTCCCCGAGGACACGCAGGTCCGCTTCCTGCGCCAGGGGATCGACCGGCATCCGTTCTGGGTCGTCTCGCTCTCGACGCCGGGGCCCACCGCTCGGGACCTACGCCGATCTCGCGGTCGCGCGGATCGACGCCGAGACGGGCGAGATCGTCGAGTTCCGCGAGCAGAAGGACGCCAAGCGGGGCGCCGACCAGGCGCCCGTGAGCCGGTGCGCCTGCTCGTCCTCCAGCACATCGCCTGCGAGCACCCGGGCGTGTTCACCGAGGTGATGCGCGGAGCGGGGCGTGGAGGCGGTCGCGGTCGAGCTCGACGAGGGCGAGCCGCTGCCCGACTGGCGCGAGTTCGACGCCGTGCTGGCGATGGGCGGACCGATGGGCGCCGGCGACGACGCCGAGCACCCGTGGCTTGCGCAGGAGCGGCGGCTGGTGCGCGACGCGGTCGAGGCGGGACGCCCGTTCCTCGGCGTCTGCCTCGGCGTGCAGCTGCTGGCGGCCGCGCTCGGCGCGTCGGTGTTCACGGCCGAGCGCCCGGAGGTCGGCCTGCTGGAGGTCGAGCTCACCGACGAGGGGCGTGCCGACCCGCTGTTCGCGGGCCTCGACGAGCCGCCTCGTCTCGCTGCAATGGCACGGCGACACCTTCGAGCTGCCGCCGGGTGCCGTGCGCCTGGCGCGCTCGCCGGCGGCGGAGAACCAGGCCTTCCGCTCGGGCGAGGCCGCCTACGGGGTGCAGTTCCATCTCGAGGTCACGGCCGAGATGGCGCGCGAGTGGGCGACGATCCCGGCCTACCGCGAGTCGCTCGCCGACACCCTCGGGGAGGCCGCCGGCGAGGACTTCATCGAGTCGGTCGAGCGGCGCGCCGGCGAGTTGCACCCGCCCGCTCGGCGGTTGTTCTCGAACTGGCTCGCGCTTGCCGGAGCCCCGGCATAGGGGCCTCCCCGGTTGCTTTGTACAATTTTGTCCATTAGGGAAAGGAGCCCCGACAGTGGCCGCTGATCAGCTCGGAGGGACGATCGACACCGTCCTCTCCAACCCCAGGGTGAAGATGCCCCCCGCGACCCTGGAGGAGGCCCGAAACCAGGAGGGTCGCCCGGCCCAGATCGAGGCCCTGACCAAGAGGATCGAGGCCGAGGACATCCGCTACGTCTTCTTCCAGCAGGTCTCGGTGACAGGGCGCGTGATGGGCAAGGGCGTGGTCTCGTCGTTCTTCCCACAGGTCGCCGAGAAGGGCTACCAGCTCGTCTACGGCGCGACCGCGAACCTGTTCACCGACCGCAACGGCAACTACATCGGCTTTGGGCCGGAGGAGTCCGAGCTGGCCGCGATCGCCGACCTCGACACGTTCGCGGTCCTGCCCTGGGACGAGCGCGTCGCCCGGGTGTACTGCGACTGCTACGACACCGAGACCGGCGAGCTGCTCGACGCCGATCCGCGCCAGAACCTCAAGCGGGTCGTGAGCGAGTTCGAGGAGGAGCTCGGGCTCAACTTCGTGATCGGAATCGAGCCCGAGATGATGTGGATGCGCCGCGGCGAGACCGAGGGCGACGCGGAGGGTGTGACCAAGCCCTACTGCTACCACATCCACCAGTTCGAGGAACTGCGTCCGGTGCTGCTCGACGTCGTCGACTACGGCCAGCGGATGGGCCTCGACATGAGCTACGGCGACCACGAGGACGCCCCCGGCCAGCTCGAGCTCAACTTCCGCTACGACCGCCCGGTCCGCACCGCGGACAACATCACCACCTACCGGCAGATCTGCGCCGCGGTGGCCCGCAAGCACGGCCTGTTGGCGTCGTTCATGCCGAAGCCGTTCACCGGCGTCTCGGCCAACGGCCACCACCACCACTTCACGCTGGTCGACGACGAGGGCAACAACGTCTTCCACGATCCCGACGGCGTCTGCGCAGCTCTCCGACACCGGCGCGGCACTTCCTCGGCGGCATGCTCGACCACTTCGGCGCGCTGATGTGCGTCGGCAACCCGTCGGTCAACTCGTACTGCCGGATGTGGGACTTCGGCTTCTGGGCGCCGGTCTACAAGAACTGGGGCTGGCAGAACCGCACCTGCACCGTGCGCGTCGCCGGCGGCGGGCGCTTCGAGTACCGCGGCGTCGACTCGTCGTGCAACCCGTACCTGACGATCGCGGCGCTCCTGGAGGCCGGCCTGGACGGGATCAAGCGCAAGTCCGACCCCGGCGATCCTCAGGAGGGCAACACCTACGACCTGCTGCAGCAGGGCGTCGAGCTCGAGCGCGTCCCGGAGAGCCTCGGCGCCGCGCTCGACGCGCTGGAGGCCGACGAGGTCGTGCGCGAGGCCCTGCCCGGCCGCCTCTACGACGTCTTCCGCCACTACAAGCGCGACGAGTGGGAGCGCTACCTGGCGGCGGTCACCGACTGGGAGCGCGAGGAGTACCTCGAGGTGCTCCCGTAGATGGGGACAGGTCCCTAGCGATGTGCGGGATCGCCGGGATCATCTATCGCAACGGCGGCGGGGAGCGCGACGTCGGGCAGGACATGACCCGGATGCTCCAGGCGATGAAGCATCGCGGGCCCGACTCCACCGGGTTCGCGCTCTACCGCGGCGACGCCGACGACTACGTGATGCACGTGAAGCTCAGCGAGGCGGGCGACGGCGGACGCCGACCTCGCGCCAGCGCGTCGACCGACAGCGCGACCAGGTCGAGGCAGCGGATGCGCGCCGCCGGCGCCCAGATCGAGGAGGTCAAGCGCACCCCGCGGACGATGACCGTGTCGCTTCGGCTTCGACGGGGATCTGAAGCAGCTGGCCGACGCGGTCGAGCGCGTCCGCCACACCGAGGTGCTCTCGCTCGGCCGCTCGCTCGAGATCGTCAAGGACCTCGGCGACGCCGAGACGGTCGCGGCCGAGTACGACCTCTCGGGCTACCTCGGCACGCACGCGATCGGCCACGCCCGGATGGCGACCGAGTCCGACGTCGACATCGCCAACGCCCACCCCTACTGGGCCTATCCATTCCCCGACGTCGCCGTCGTCCACAACGGTCAGCTGACCAACTTCCACGATTGGCGCCGGCGGCTGCAGCGCGCCGGCCACCGCTTCCAGTCCGAGTGCGACTCCGAGATCATCGCGGTTTATCTCGCCCAGCGAATGAGCGACGGCATGACGCTCGAGGAGGCGATGCACCGCAGCCTCGAGGACCTCGACGGGGTCTTCACCTACATCTGCGTGACCGAGGACGCCCTTGGCGTCGCCAAGGACGAGCTCGGGGCGAAGCCGCTCGTGCTCTACGAGGACGACGACCTCGTGGCGCTGGCGTCCGAGGAGATCGCGATCCGCCAGGTGCTCGATCGCGAGATCGAGACCCATGACCCCTACGAGGGCGAGGTGCACGTGTGGAGCAGGTGACCGAGCAACCGCGGATGGACGAGCGCGGCCTGGTCGAGCTCGACGACGCGGTGCCCAAGACCTCGAAGATCGAGGACGGCCGGGCCGTGCTCGACGCGCGCGATCTGACCACGCGGAAGATCAACGCGGAGCTGCGCTGGCTGATCTACGAACGGGGGGTAGGCGACGTCACCGTGCTTAACCCGAGCGCGCGGCATTCGCTCGGGGTGGCGATCCTCGCCCGCTGCCGGATCCGCTTCGAGGGCAGCCTCGGTTACTTCGGCTGCGGGCTGATCGACGGTCCGGAGGTCGAGATCACCGGGCGGGTCGGCTGGTCGGTCGCCGAGAACATGATGTCCGGGGTGGTCGTCGTCGACCACAACGCCGGCTCGCTCGCCGGGGCCGCCCTGCGCGGCGGGGATCTCGTGGTGAAGGGCGACGTCGGCTCCCGGACCGGGATCGACCAGAAGGGCGGCACGATCGTGGCGCTCGGCAACGCCGCCTCCATGACCGGGTTCATGATGCAGCGCGGCCGCCAGATCATCTGTGGCGACGTCGGTCCCGGCCTTGGCGACTCGATGTACGACGGCACGATCTACGTGGGCGGCCAGGTCGCGTCGCTCGGGGTCGACTGCGTCGAGGCCGAATGGACCGACGCGGACACCGAGCTGGTCGAGCGCAAGTTCTCGATCCACGGGCTCGGTGAGCCGCCGGCGCTGCGCAAGTTCGTGTGCGGCAAGAAGCTCTACAACTACGACAACCTCGAGCCCAGCGAGCGCAAGCTGGTCCTCTGATGGCCGACGACGCCCCAAGAGCACGCGAGGTCCTCGGCAGCAGCCCGATCTTCACGCCGGAGGTCATCAACGACATCCACATGAAGGCCGAGCTGGGGCGCTACCGGATGCGCGGCTTCTCGATGTTCAAGAAGCTCCCGGGTTGGGACGACCTGATCTTCCTGCCGGGCACGCTGACGCGGTTCGTGATCGAGGGCTACCGGGAGAAGTGCGACACGAAGACCGTCCTCGGCGCGCGCTTCGCGAAGAAGCCACTCGAGCTCGACATCCCCGTCTACATCACCGGGATGAGCTTTGGCGCCCTGTCGCTGGAGGCGAAGATGGCACTGGCCAGAGGGCGCGTCGATGGCGGGCACCGCGACCTGCTCGGGAGAGGGCGGGATGATCCCGCCCGAGCGCGACCTGTCGACCAAGTGGTACTACCAGGTGATTCAGAGCCGTTACGGCTTCAACCCGCACCACCTGATGCTCGCCGACGGGGTCGAGTTCTTCATCGGCCAGGGGTGCAAGGTCGGCCTCGGCGGCCACCTGATGGGCCAGAAGGTCACCGAGCAGGTCGCCGAGATGCGCTCGCTGCCCGCGGGTATCGACCAGCGGTCCCCGGCGCGCCACCCAGACTGGCTCGGCCCCGACGACCTCTCGCTGAAGGTCCAGGAGACGCGAGAGGCGACCAACTACGAGGTTCCGATCCAGCTCAAGCTCGGCGCCGCGCGCGTCTACGACGACGTCCGCATGGCGGCCAAGTGCGGCCCCGACGTCATCTACCTCGACGGCGCTGAGGGCGGCACCGGAGCCGGCCCGCACATCGCCGCCGAGGAGACCGGGATCCCCCTCCTGGCGGCGATCCCGGAGGCGCGGCGGGCGCTCGAGGACGTCGGCCTCGCCGACGAGGTCGACCTCGTCGTGGCGGGCGGCATCCGCAACGGTGGGGACGTCGCCAAGTGCCTGGCGCTCGGCGCCGACGCGATCGCGATCGGGCACTCGGCGCTGATGGCGCTGAACTGCAACAAGGAGATCCCCGGCGTCACCGACTACGAGGGGACGGTCGGCGTGCCCGCGGGCCAGTGCTACCACTGCCACACGGGCCGCTGCCCGGTCGGCATCACCACCCAGGACCCTGAGCTGCGCAAGCGCCTGCACGTCGATGAGGCCGCCCAGCGCGTGTTCAACTTCCTCCACACGCTGACGCTCGAGGTCCAGATGCTCGCCCGCGCCTGCGGCAAGACCAGCGTCCACAACCTCGAGCCCGAGGACCTCGCGGCGCTGACGATCGAGGCCTCGGCGATGGCCAGGGTGCCGCTCGCGGGCACCGACTACATCCCCGGCGTCACCGAGGGGCGGGCGCTGGAGGAGATCCGCACCCTGCTCGACCAGTACCTGGAGAACCCGGTCGACTACCTGCCGCAGACCGCCGATTCGAGGACGGAGGGATCGTGACGGCCGAGCCCGAGAAGGTCGTCTCGATCGACGCCGAGTACCTCTCCGGCGAGCGCTTTCCCTACCAGGAGGACATCTCGCTGGTCGAGGGCATCGACCTCGATGCGGCGACCCCGGGCGAGGACCTGAACTGGCTCGAGGACGTCGAGCTGCTGGTCGAGGAGGGGACGCCGGCGGTGTTCGACCGCTACTCCAACTCGTTCCTGCGGATCTACTTCCCGATCCCCGAGGGCCGCGAGGACGAGATCGCGCGCAAGGTGCTGATCGCCCACCTGCAGTCGGGGAACTCCTACGGCATCCGGCTCAAGGAGGCGCACGCCAAGTTCGCCCAGCCGGAGCTCGGACCGTGGGTCGAGGGCTCGGAGACGGTCGGCGGGGACTGGAAGCCGTCGGTGCTGGAGGGCTGGGAGCCCCCAGAGCACTGAGGGCGGCGACGATGCCCGAGCTGCCGGCGTCCGTTCGCCACCTCGTCATCGGCGCCGGCGTCCACGGGCTCTCCACCGCCTGGCATCTGGCGAGCGCCGGCGAGGAGGTGCTGTGCGTAGACAAGGCCGGCGTCGGCGCCGGGCGCCTCCGGGATCGCCTGCGGGGTGATCCGCAACAACTACTTCCAGCCGGCGATGCAGGAGCTGATGGCGGCGTGCGTCGAGATCTGGGAGTCCGATCCGGAAACGCTCCACTACCACCCGAGCGGCTACGTGGCCCTCGGGCCGCCCTCACAGGAGCCCGACCTGGTCGAGGTCTTCGAGCGCCAGCAGGCGATCGGCTACCGCTCGGAGCTCCACACGGGCGAGGCGAGCGGTGCGCGACCACATGCGCGGCCTGTACCCCGACTGGCGGGCCGAGGGACTGACCGTCTGCCTGCACGAGCACCGCGGCGGCTTCGCCTTCAACCGCGAGTCGATGCTGGGCCTGGCGGAGAAGGCGCGCGCCGCGGGGGCGCGGATCGAACGAGGGGGTCGAGGTGACCGGCTTCGCCGAGGACGGCCTCGGGCGCCGTGACCGCGGTGGAGACGAGCGCCGGCCCGATCGAGGTCGAGCAGGTGGTCGTGGCGGTCGGGCCGTGGATCCCGCGCCTGTGGGAGATGCTCGGGCTGCCCGAGCGGATCGACGTTCGCTCTGCGGACGGCTCGGTGGATCCCGGGGTGCCGATGTGGACCTACTGGTACCTGCAGGAGGGGGAGGTCGGGCTGGCGCCGTCGACGCTGGACACCGCGCTCGGCGCCGAGGGGCCCGTCCTGCACGTGGACTCCGATCGCCCGCTTGCGGACGATGAGGGCCGACTCGATCACCGACGAGCCGTGGGGCATCTACGTGAAGCCCGATCGCGACTCGGTCCAGGGCGGCGCCCAGCCGCTGCCGGTCGGTTCCGAGCTCAGCCTCGAGCCTTACCCGACCGGCACCGTCGAGCCCGGCTTTCCCGACCTTTGGTGCGCGGCGCTCTCGCACTGCATGGAGCGGTTCGAGGGCTGCCGCGGTGCCTACCGCCAGGTGCGCTCGGGCGGGGCGGGCGCGTTCACGGCGGACAACTTCCCGGTCTTCGACTACATGCGGCCCGAATGTCTATGTCGCCGCGGACTCGAACCACGGCTACAAGATGATCGCGGTCGGCCGCGAGATCGCCCGGGTCCTCGGCGGGGAGCACTCCTCGCTCCTGCACCCGTTCCGCTTCGAGCGCTTCGCCACCGGCGACCTGCACCCGGTCTCGCACAGCCCGTACCCGTGGAGCTGACGGACGCCCGCCACGTCGTCGTCGGCGGCGGCGTGCTCGGCCTCTCCGCCGCGTGGCGCCTCGCCGAGCGCGGCGCCGACGTGCTGGTGCTCGACAAGGGCCGGATCGGCGGCGGCGCCTCCGGGGCCGCCGGCGGCATCGTGCGCAACTACTACCGCGCGCCGGCGATCACCGACGTCGTCCGGCTGTCGGTCGAGATGTTCGAGGCCGACCCCGAGGCCTTCGGCTTCCGCCAGGTCGGCTACCTCGCGGCCGTGCCCGAGGCCCAGGTCGACGACCTCGTCGCGATCAACGGTCGCCACCGCGAGTGCGGGTACGAGTCCGAGCTCGTGGTCGGCGAGGGGCCGTGCAGTGAGTACCTCGGCTGGACGTGGCCTGACTGGGAGGCGCCCGTCGCCGCGCTGCTCCACGAGCGCCGCGGCGGCTGGGCGGACCCGATGCGCACGGTGCGCAGGCTCGCCGAGCTGGCGCAGGCTGCCGGCGCCGAGATCGCCGAGGGCGTCGAGGTCACCGGGATCGAGTCCGGCGAGGGTGGGGTGGAGGTCGTCGAGACCTCGCGCGGACGGATCAGCTGCGAGCGCCTCCTGCTCGCGCCGGGCCCGTGGGCGGCGGGCGTGCTGGGGATGCTCGGCGGGGCCTGGCCGCCGATCTCCTACTGGAAGGCCCAGGAGGGGGAGTTCGAGCTGCGCGCCGCCGCCGCCGGCGCTCGCGCCGGCCAGGAGCCGCCCGTCGTCCACCTCGACCAGGCCGGGCCGCTGCGCTCCGACGCGGACGGCGCGTGCTCGTCGACGGCCCGTGGGGGATCTACTTCCGCGTCGGCGCCGGCGGCGCGACGGTGACCGGCGGCGGGCTGCCGTTGCCGCTGGTGGAGCCCGATCTCGACCCTTACGGCCCCGACAACCCCGCGCACGCCGCCGAGCCCGGCGTTCGCCGACTTCTTCACCTCGGGCCTCGCCGCGGCGATCGGGCGCTTCCGCGGCCGCGCCGGCGACTGGCGGACGACGCTCGCCGGCGGGATCGTCTCCCACACGCCCGACAACTACCCGATCTGCGACTGGGTGGCCCCGAACGCCTACGCGATCGTCGACTCGGGCCACGGCTTCAAGCTGCTCGCGCTCGGCCGCCTCGCCGCCGACGAGTTCCTCGGCGGCGAACCACGCCTCGAGCCGTTCCGCCTGTCTCGCTTCGAGCGCGGCGAAACGCACCCGGCATCGAAGGGGCCGTATCCGTGGACTCTCAGTCCCGTGCGTCGAAATCGCCGCGTCACCCTGCCGCGATCAGCGCGACGCCGGCGAGCGCCAGGCACACCCCGGCGCCCTGGACGGCGACGAGGCGCTCGCCGAGCACGCCACGCGCGAGCACGACGGTGGTCACGGGATACAGCGAGGCGAGCACGGCCACGACGCTCAGCAGGCCGGTGTCGGTGCCGAGCGTGAAGCAGGCGTTGGCGCCGACGTCGAGCAGCCCGATCAGGATCAGGGAGGGGAGGACCGCCGGGTCGGTCGCCAGGCGCGGGCGCAGGGCCGCGAGCGCGACGACCAGCAGCGCGGCCGCCGCGGCGCGGGCGACCAGCAGCGCCCAGAAGGGATCGGCGGAGTCCACCGCGGCGTCCATGCCGACGAAGAAGCCGCCGAACCCGAGCGCCGCGACGCCGCTGAGCACGAGCGCCTCGCGCGAGCCCCGGGTCGGCGACGCGTCCGGGCTGCGGGTGGCGAGGACGACGCCGGCGGAGGCGACCGCCATCCCCGCGAGCTGGAACGCGGCCGGGGCCTCGCCGCCGGCGATCCCGACGATCACCGGTAGCGCCGCGGCGCCGCTGGCGGAGATCGGGGAGATCACGCTCATCGTCCCGAGTGCGAGCGCCCGGTAGAGGGCGGCGATCCCGACGAGCTGAGCGGCGCCCGCGACGAGCGCCGGGGCGACGTCGCCGAACGCCGGCGCCGGCTCGCCGCCGGTCGAGCACGACGACGGCGACGGCGAGTGAGGCCCGCGAACTGGCTGACCAGCAGGATCGAGGCGAGCGTCAGCGTCCGCGCCCGCAGCCCGCCGAGGAAGTCCGCCAGCCCCCAGCAGACGGCGGCGCCGATCCCGAGCGCGATCGCGGCCACGCCGGCTCAGCCGCGCGGCGCGAGCCGGTCGCGCGCCGCGACGGCGCGCGCCGGCGGCGTCGCGGGCGCGCTCGGCGCGCGGGTCGCCGAGCGCCGGAGAGGTTGGCCGCCACCAGCCCGGCGGCCCCGCGGGCGGCGGCCGCGGCGAGCTCGCAGGCGACGATCGCGTCGGGCGTGAACGGCCACGTCCCCGCCGCCGCGATCTTCGGCCGCTGCGGCGCCGACCTCGGCGGCCGCCTCGGCGATCGCCAGCGGCGGATCGCTCGCGCGCCCGAGCGCCGCCGCGCGCTCGGCCTTTCCCGCGGCTTCGGTCACCGCCGCGTAGGCGCGCGCGTCGTCGTCGGCCGCGCGCAGGGCCGCTGCGCGAAGCTCACCGGCTCGTGTGCCGAGCGCCCGCAGCGCGACCGCGTCATCACGGCCGCCCGCCGCCTCGACCCGGTCCGCGGCAAGGTTCCCGGTCAGCTCCACCAGCGCGGCCGCCGTCGCGCACGCGAGGGCGCAGCCGACGCCGGCCGCGGCCGCCTGATCGCGGGCGGCGATCGCGTCGAGCCATTCCATCGGCCGAACGCTACCGCCGCGCTCAGAACAGGCCGACCGTCCGGCCCTCGGCGTCGATGTCGACGTCGAAGGCGGCCGCGGTCTTGCCGAGCCCGGGCATCTGTTGAACCTCGCCGCAGAGCGGCACCAGCCAGCCGGCGCCCGTGTAGGCGCGCACGTCGCGGACCGGGAGCTGGAAGCCGGTCGGCGCGCCGATCAGCTCTGGTTCGCCCGACAGCGACAGTGGAGTCTTCGCCATGCACACGGGCAGCTCGGCCAGGCCCTGGGCGGAGAACTGCTCGATCTTGTGCTCGGCCTCGAGGTAGTAGAGGACCCCGTCGGCGCCGTAGACGCGCTCGGCGATCGTCTCGATCTTCTCCTTGGTCGTGGACCCGCCGTCGTAGAGGAAGCGGAACTCGTTCGGCTCGTCGCAGGCCGCGACGACGGACTCGGCCAGGTCCGCGACTCCCTTGCCGCCCTGGGCGAACCCGTCGCTCACGGCGGCGGCGAACGCGCCGGCCTCGGTCGCCAGCCTCGCCACGAGCTCCACCTCCTCGTCCGTGTCCTCGGGACGCCGGTTGACCGCGACCACCGCCGGGAGCCCGAACTCGCGGACGATGCCGAGGTGGCGGACGAGGTTCGCGATCCCTGCCTCGACCGCCGCCAGTCGCTGCGCCTTGTTGGGCGCATGGTCGGCGTCGAGACCGCCGTGGTGCTTGAGCGCCCGCACCGTGGCGACGACGACGATCGCGTCCGGAGCGATGCCCCCGGTCCGGCAGACGATGTCGATGAACTTCTCCATCCCCATGTCGGAGCCGAACCCCGCCTCGGTGATCACGTACTCGCCGAGCTTCAGCCCGAGCAGGTCGGCGATCAGCGACGAGTTGCCGTGCGCGATGTTGGCGAACGGGCCGGCGTGCATCAGGCACGGCTGCCCCTCGAGCGTCTGGATCAGGTTCGGCTTGATCGCGTCCTTGAGCAGCACGGTCATCGCCCCGGCGGCGCCGAGGTCCTCGGCGGTCACCGGATCGCCGCCGAGGGTGTAGGCGGCCGTGATCCGGCCGACCCGCTGCCGCAGGTCCTGGAGGTCGCGGGCGACGGCAAGGATCGCCATTACCTCCGAGGCGGCGGTGATGTCGAAGCCGCTCTCGCGCGGGTAGCCGTTGGCCTTGCCGCCGAGCCCGAGCGCGACCTGGCGCAGGGCGCGATCGTTCATGTCAACGGCCCGCTTCCAGGTCACGCGCAGCGCGTCGATGCGGTGCGGGTTGCCGTGCAGGATCGACGCGTCGAGGATCGCCGCGAGCAGGTTGTTCGCGGCGCCGATCGCGTGGATGTCGCCGGTGAAGTGGAGGTTGAGGTCCTCCATCGGCACGACCTGGGCGAACCCGCCCCCGGCCGCGCCGCCCTTCATCCCGAACACCGGGCCGACCGACGGCTCGCGGAGGCAGAGGACCGGGCTGCGGCCGATGTAGCCCATGCCCTCGGTGAGGCCGACCGAGGTGGTCGTCTTGCCCTCTCCCGCCTTGGTCGGCGTCATCCCGGTGACGCAGACGAGCTTGCCGTCCGGCCGGTCGGCGAGGCGGTCCAGGGCCGCGAGCGAGATCTTGCCCTTGTAGCGGCCGTAGGGCTCGATCTCCTCGGGCTCGAGATCCAGCTGGGCGCCGATCTCGTCGATCGGCAGTAGCGTCGCCTCCTGGGCGATCTCGAGGCTGTTCTTCATCTGCTGGCTTCCTTCCCTGTTCGGTCAGTGTGAGACCGCCGCCGCCCCGAGCTCGGAGACGAGGCGGTCGCGATAGAAGCGCTCGAGCGCGAAGGGCTCGATCAGCTCCGGGGTGGTTCCGGTGGCGGTCAGCTCCGCGAGCGTCGTGCCGACGATCGGCGCCGCCTTGAATCCGTAGGTGCCCCAGCCGGCGCTGAGCAGCAGGCCGTCGACCTCCGTGACGCCGAGGATCGGGCTGAAGTCGGGGCTGATGTCGCACAGGCCGGCCCAGCTCCGCAGGATTCGCGACCGCTCCAGCTGCGGGAACAGCTCGAGCGTGTGGCGCGATGACTCCTGGATGAAGTTGAGCGTGCCCTGCTGCCGGTACGTCGTCCAGGGCTCGATCTCGGCGCCGACCAGGAACTCGCCGCGATCGGTCTGGGAGATGTAGACGTGCATCTGCGAGGAGACGATCACCACGTCGAGCAGCGGCTTCAGCGGCTCGGTCACGAAGGCCTGCAGGATGTGGGTGGTGATCGGCAGCTCGATGCCGGCCATCGCGGCGATCGTCGAGCTCCAGCCCGCGGTCGCGCTGATCACGTGCCCGGCGCCGATCGTGCGGCCGTCGCGCAGCGCCACCCCCGTCGCCCGGCCGTTCGACCGCTCGATCCCGGTGACCTCGGTGTACGGATGGATCTCGGCGCCGGCCGCGTCGGCGGCGCGGGCGAAGCCCCAGACCACGGCGTCGTGGCGGATGATCCCGCCCGGCGGGTGATAGAGCGCGCCCATCACCGGATAGACGGCGTCGGGAGCGAGGGACATCGCCGGCGCCAGGCGCCCGACCTCGTCCGGGCCGATGACGCGCGAGTCGATTCCGCAGAGCCGGTTGACCTCCGCGCGCTCGGTCATCACGAACATCGCCCGGTCGGTGTGCGCGAGCGTCAGGTGCCCCTGCTGGGAGAAGAGCAGGTTGAAGCCGAGCTCCGCCGACAGCCGTTCGTAGAGCTTGACCGAGGCGTCGTAGAAGCGGGCGCCCTCGGGGGTCTTGTAGTTGGAGCGCAGGATCGTCGTGTTGCGCCCGGCCGCGCCGGAGCCGATGTAGTTCTGCTCGAGCACGCAGACGTCCGTGATCCCGTGGTTGCGGGCGAGGTAGTAGGCGGTCGAGAGGCCGTGGGAGCCGCCGCCGATGATCACGACGTCGTAGCGGTCCCGCAGCTCGCCGCGCGGCCGCCACATCCGGCGCTTGCGGAACAGGTCACGCATGGTCGAGGGCCTCGGTCCCGACCGCCCGTCCGCCGAGCTGCTCGGCGGCGTCGGTGAACACCGTCCACACGTAGTTCGCGTACCCGGCGCCGAACAGGTGGAGGAAGCGGTCGCCGCGCTCGCGCAGGATCATGCCGGGGATCCGCGCCACCGAGACCGGCGCGAAAGCGGCCTCCGCGAACCGTTGCGCGCGCAGGTCGAGCGCCGTCGCCCGGGCGAAGGTCTCGCGTGCGAGCGGCCCGACGACCGCGTTCGAGGAGAGAGTCGTGGTCAGCTCGAGCACGGAGACGAACCCCGGCCGCCGATCGGCTGCCGCCTCGAGGGCATCCCGGACGGTGCCGGTGCGACTCGGGCGGGGTGACCGCCAGCACGCGGTCGGGGCTGATCGGGCACCACCAGGTCCCGTCGGCCTGCGCGGCCTGCCCGGGGGCCAGCCGGGCGCCGCCGGCGAGCTCGGCGACGATCGCGGCGACGTTGTCGGGGTTCGCCCTGGAGCTCGAGCTTGCCCAGGAAGGAGAGGTCGGCGACCCCGACCGAGCGCCGGCAGGCGCCGGCTTCCGCTCCGTTCGCGCCGTAGCCGGCCACGGCGCGCCAGCCGGCCCGGGTCGCGATCCGCGCGCCGGCGCGGCGATGAACCCACTCGATCGGGCTCCGCGCCGCGGGTGCGCTCGCCGTCGACGGCGACCGTGGCGTCCGCGGCGAGGAACTCGAAGCTCATCCCCGCAGCCGCTCCTGGTCGGGGTCGTAGAAGGGCGCCGTCTGCACGGTCGCGGCGAGGCGCCGCCCGTCGTCGGCGAGCGTGATCGCGCTGCCGTCCTCGCGCCATGTCCGCGGGCACCCAGGCCATCCCGATCGTCCGTGACAGCAGCGGGGAGAAGCGCGACGACGTCACCCGGCCCACCGGCTTGCCGTCGGCCAGCACCGCGGCTCCCTCCGCCGGCACCGCGCCGTCGGGGACGGTGAATCCCACGAGCATGTTCTCGTTGCCCCGCTCGCTGACCGCCTCCAGGGCCCAGCGGCCGATGAAGTCCTCCTCCTTGTCGAACTTGACGATCCAGGGCATCGCCGCCTCGAGCGGGTTCGACTCGGCGTCGGTGTCCTGGCCGACCAGGATGTGGAGCTTCTGCAGCCGCAGCACGCGCTGGGGCTCGAGCCCGAACGGCCTGATCCCGTGCGGCTCGCCGGCCGCCATCGTCGCGTCCCACAGGTGCTCGGCGAGCGCCGCCGGGCAGTGCAGCTCGTAGCCGAGCTCGCCGACGAAGCCGATCCGCAGCAACAGGCAGGGAACTCCGCCGACGCGGGCTCGCTTGCCGTCGAGGTAGGCGAACGACTCGTTCGAGCAGTCCAGATCGGTGAGCCCGGCCAGAATCTCGCGCGCCCGCGGGCCGGCGAGGTTGAAGGCGGAGAGGCCCTGGCTGACATCGGTCAGGTGCACGTCCATGTCCCACTCGGCCAGCCACCACGCGAACCAGCTCTCGACGGCGTCGGCACCGCTCGAGGTCGTGGTCACGTAGAAGGACTCGTCGTCGAGGCGGCAGATCGTCCCGTCGTCGGTGATCCGCCCGGCGTCGTCGCCCAGGACCCCGTAGCGGATCCGGCCCGGCTTCAGGTTGTCGAAGCGGTTCGGGTACAGGCGGTTGAGGAAGTCGCCGGCGTCCGGCCCGCCGACGATCAGCTTGCCGAGCGTCGAGACGTCGATCAGCCCGGCGCCCTCGTGGACCGCCATCGTCTCGCCCTCGGGATCGCCGTAGTCGTAGGGCCGGCGCCAGTCGCCGGCCCACAGCACGTTGCCGCCGAGCTCCTGGTGGCGTCCGTGGACCGCGGAGCGCTTCGCCGGCTCGAACGGGCGTCCCGCCAGCACGCCCATCGGGACCGCCGACCACGGCGGCCTCGCGGTCGTCATGCCCACGTCGGCGACGTCCGTGCCGGTGTCTGCGGCGGTCTGCCGGATCGCCGCGAGCTGGCACATGCGGCCCTGGCACGGGCCCATCGTCACCGTCGTGTAGCGCTTGAGCAGCTCGAGCGAGTCGAAGCCCTCGTCGATCGAGTAGCTGATGTCCTTGGTCGTGACGTCCTCGCAGAGGCACGCGAAGCACTTCTCCCTGCGTCCGCGCTCGGTCCCGGCGGGGGCCGGGACGACCTCGATGGAGGACTCGGCGCCGTCGGCCAGGGCCTGCCGTTCGGACTCGAGTCGTGACCGGTCGGCCGCCTCGCCGAGCTCGAGCGAGAGCGCCGCCTCCGCTCCCGCGACCGCGCCGGAGAGCTCGGCCTGGCCGCGGGACGCGTGCGCCGCGTCACCGCTCCGGCGGCGTAGATCCCGGCCGGCATGGCTTCCGGGACGTAGGCGCCCGCGGACGCGTCCCAGCGCGCCTTGCCGCCCGCCTGCAGCAGCAGCGAGGTCGCGGGAACCGTGCCGCCCGAGACGGCGACCAGGTCGCAGTCGAGGTCGCGCTCGGTGTCCGGCGAGCGCGCGGCCGTCCCGGTCGAGCTCCGCGACGACCGCTCCGGTCACCCGCCGGCGCCCGACGGCGCGGACCACGGTGCTGCCCGCGCATGAGTGGGATGCGTGCCGCCTCGAGCCGCGCGAGCAGATCCCGGCTCGCACCGCTCGGAGCGCGAGTCGGCGACGGCGACGATCTCGACCCCGGCGTCGTGGAGCGCGAGGGCCGACTCCAGGCCCCGGTCGGCCGTCGTCGCGACGACCGCCGACTTGCCCGGACGGACCCCGTAGAGCGAGGCGAGCCGCTGCGCGCCCGAGCACAGCATCACGCCCGGGCAGATCGTTGCCCTCGAACATCAGCGGCTGCTCGATCGAGCCGGTGGCGGCGATGTGGCGCTCGGCTCGGATCTGGTGCAGCGTGCTCTGCGTCCAGACGGGCACGATGCCGTCGAAGTAGCCGAGCGCTGCGGCCGGCGCCAGCACCTCGACCCCGGCGGCGCGAACGCGCTGCGCCAGCTCGTCGACCGGGTCGGGGCGATCGCCGAGCAGCGCGGTCCCGCCGAGCTCGGGACCGTCGTCGGCGAGCACCACGTCGGCCCCCAGCTCGGCGGCGCGCAGCGCGGCGCTCATGCCGGCGACGCCGCCGCCGATCACGAGCACGTCCGCATGGCGACGCCGGTACTCGGTGCGCCACTCGCGGTGCTTCTGGCGGCGGGCGAGCCTGCCCAGCCCGGCCGCGTTGCGGAGCACCTTCTCGTAGAGCGGCCACAGGCGGCGCGGCCTGATGAAGGTCTTGTAGTAGAAGCCCGGGGGGGTGAGGCGGCTGCCGAAGATGTCGGTCGCTCGCATGACGTCGAAGCGCAGGGACGGCCTGGCGTTCATGTGCTCGACCTTCATCCCCTCCCGGACCGGCTCCGTGCAGGCGCGCACGCCGGGCCAGCCGTCCACGTCGACGAGGCAGTTCGGGCACTGGCCGGCGCAGCAGAACAGGCCGCGCGGGCGGTGGTACTTGAAGCTCCGCGAGAGGACCCGATGATCGGCCGCGTGCAGCGCCGAGCCGATCGTGTCGCCCGCGAACGCCTCGATCGGCTCGCCGTCGAAGGTGAACGAGACGGTCCGTGCGCGGTCGATCCGCTCGCCGCGGCTGGGGGGGAGGCGGCTCATCGTCCGGGCAGGCCCACCCACTGGACCTCGTTGGTGGTCGTGTCGCGCTCGGCGAGAAACCACGCCCGGCACCCCGAGCGGTGATACCACCATTCCCGCTGCACGCCTGCGACGTTGCGGCGGAAGTAGTTGTAGGCGTTCAGCTCCCGCTCGGAAGGCTTCGTCCCCGGTCGCGGGACGACCTCACCGCCGTAGGCGAAGTCGGTGACCTCGCGCACGCCACAGTTTGGACAGGTGAGCAGAAACGACATTTGCCGAGCCCGACGCGGGCCTCCGGGAGCAGACTAGACAAATTGGTACAAGGACGCAAGACTGCCGGTGATGACGCTCGCAATACCGTTGCCTCGATGCCGGCTGCGACGTCGAGATCCGGGCGGCCGACGAGCGGGCGCTGATCGAGGCCGTGCAGGCGCATGTGGCCGAGGAGCACGACAGCTTCGAGCTCGAGGAGGTGATCGTCGACATGGCGACGGAGGTCGAGACCCGAGAGGACCGGCGGTGAGCGGCGCCGCGAGCGACCTGGACCCGGATGTCCTGGCCCGCTTCCACTTCACGCGCGAGATGGTCGAGGGGCCGGTTTACCGCAAGTACAAGTTCGCGATCAACCGGGTGTGGAACGTGGACGACCTGGACTTCACCCAGGACGCCGCCGACTGGCAGCGGATCGACGACGACCAGCGCCGCGGGCTGCTCGGCGTCACGATCCGCTTCCTGGCCGGCGAGCAGGCGGTCACCGACCAGCTGGTCCCGATGATCGCCGCCTCGCACGCGCTCGGCCGCTTCGACTGGGTCACGTACCTCGCGACGTTCCTCATGGAGGAGGCCAAGCACGCCGAGTTCTTCATGCGCTGGCACGACGAGGTGGTCGGCGTCCTCGAGCCCGAGGAGGTGGCGCGGCACTTCCTGGTCCGCGGCAAGACCGTCGACCCCAGCGGCCGGTTCGAGGTCCGCGACGTGCTTCACGAGGCGCTGCCCGAGTACGGCGGCGAGCTGCTACGCGCCGCGATCGACGGCGACCGCGATGAGATCGAGCGTGCGTTCGTCCGCTTCTCGGCCGCCTACAACGGCTTCGTGGAGGGCGTGCTCACCATGCCCTCGTACGAGATCGTGATCGACACGACCAACCTGTGGGACGCCTTTCCCGGCCTGCGACAGGGGTTCAAGCAGATCCTCATGGACGAGGGCCGCCACATCACGTTCGGGACCCAGGCCTGCCGGATCCTGATCGAGGCGCCACCCCGAGTACGAGGCGCTCGTGCACGAGGTCTTCGACCGCTACCGCGGCAACTTGGTGGGCCTCGTCGAGTACCAGAAGGCGGTGCCCGGGCTCGAGGTTGACAAGTACCAGCGACAGAAGGTCCGCCACTACCGCAACCGTTGCCGCGAGATGGGCATCACCGCCGACGCGGAGCTGATCGAGCAGATTCTCGACCCCGAAATCGACTTCGTGGTCGGGGTCGAGGCGGGGTAGCTGTGTGAACCCACCACATATGACCCTCGGGAATCCTGGCCTGCGTGTCCATTGCCCGGGCCGCGCATGTGTGGCATACCTCCAGGTATGAGCGGCTCTAAACGCCCGACGACCGACGATGTCCGCCGCGCGGTCGCCGACGAGGGGATCGAGTTCCTGTTCGCGCAGTTCGTGGACATGCACGCGAAGCCGAGCGCGAAGCTGATCCCGTCCCAGCAGCTCGAGGGGCTGCTCGCCGACGGCGCCGGGTTCGCCGGCTTCGCGGCGGGCGACATCGGCCAGACGCCCGACAACCCCGACCTGATCGCGATGCCCGACGTCGGCAGCTTCACGCGGCTGCCGTGGAAGCCCGAGATCGCCTGGTTCGCCTGCGACGCGACCGTCGAGGGCGAGGAGTGGCCGTACTGCCCGCGGACGATCCTCCGCCACCAGCTCGAGCGCGCGACGGACGCGGGCTTCGAGTTCAAGATCGGCTGCGAGCTCGAGTACTTCCTGGTTCGCCAGACCGAGGACGGGGGGATCGAGATCGCGGACCCGCTCGACACGCTCGAGCAGCCCTGCTACGACATCCGCGCGCTGACGCGATCGTTCGACTTCGTCGCCGACGTCGTTCGCAACGTGAACTCGCTCGGCTGGAACCTCTACGCCACCGACCACGAGGACGCAAACGGGCAGTTCGAGCAGAACTTCGACTTCGCCGAGGCGCTGACGACCTGCGACCGCGCGGTCTTCTATCCGCTACATGGTCGAGGCGATGGCGCAGGAGCGCGGGCTGATCGCGACCTTCATGCCGAAGCCGTTCGCCCACCTGACCGGAAACGGGTGCCCACTTCCACATGAGCCTGTGGGACGGCGACACGAACCTGTTCGCGCGCGATCGCGACGACGACCCGCGCAATCTCGGGCTCAGCGAGCTGGCCTACAACTTCATCGGCGGCCTGAAGGCGCACGCGAAGGCCTACATCGCGCTCACCGCGCCGACCGTCTCCTCCTACAAGCGCCTCGTGATCGGGGCGCCGACGAGCGGCGCCACATGGGCTCCCGCATACGTCACCTACGGCTGGAACAACCGGACGATGATGCTGCGCATCCCCGACGGCGGCCGGATCGAGGACCGCACCGTGGACGGCTCGTGCAACCCCTACCTGGCCGCCACCGCGGTGCTCGCCGCGGGCATGGACGGGATCGAGCGCGGGCTCGATCCGGGCGATCCGACCGACCGCGAACATGTACGAGACCAGCGAGGAGGACCGGAAGGAGATGGGGATCGAGACCCTGCCCGACGAACCTGCTCGACGCGACACGCGAGCTCGAGGGGGACGAGGTCCTGCGCAAGGCGCTGGGCTCGGTCGGCGACGAGGACTACGTCGACTACTTCATCCGCTGCAAGCGGCGCGAGTGGCAGCTGGCGCACGCGCAGATCACGAAGTGGGAACTCGACCGCTACCTGCAGCTGTTCTGAGCCCGGGGGGATGAGCTCATGTGCGGGATCGCCGGACTATTCAGCAAATCGAGCGACGTTGAGGAGCGGCTCGGCGCTCACCTGAGCGCGATGCTGTCGCAGCTCGCTGACCGCGGGCCCGACAGCGCCGGGGTCGCGATCTACCGTGATCCGGCGCCCGCCCGGATCCTGCAAGGTCTCGCTGTTCTCCGCGGACGAGGCAGACGCGCCGTGGGCGGAGCCTGAGTGCGGAGCTCGCCGCCGACTTCGGTCGAGGTGAGTACGAGGTCCGCGCCTCGCATGCCCTGTTCGTCGTCGCCACCGGGCCGGCCGCAGGTCCAGGCCTGGCTCCGCGAGCGGCACCCGGAGCTGCGGGTGATGAGCATAGGCGAGCGGATCGAGATCTACAAGGAGGCCGTCGACCCGCCGCGAGTTCGTCGCGCGCTTCGGGCTCGCCGACGTGAGCGGGACGCATGCGCTCGGGCATACGCGGATGGCGACCGAGAGCAGGGTGACGACGGAGCACTCGCACCCGTTCTCGACCGGCCTCGACCTCTGCCTGGTCCACAACGGCTCGCTCTCCAACCACAACCGGCTGCGGACCCACCTGCGCCGCCAGGGGATCGAGTTCCACGACCGACAACGACACCGAGGTCGCAGCCGGGTACCTGACCTGGCGCCTCACGGAGGGCGACGACCTGGAGACCGCGCTGCGCGGCTGCCTCGAGGATCTCGACGGCTTCTACACGTTCGCGGTAGGCACCGCCGACGGGTTCGCCGTGCTGCGCGACCCGATCGCCTGCAAGCCCGCGGTGCTCGCCGAGAGCGACGACTGGGTCGCGATGGCCTCCGAGTACCGCGCGATCGCGACGCTCCCCGGCGCCGACGAGGCGGAGCTCTGGGAGCCCGAGCCCGGCCGCGTGTACTCATGGGAGCGGGCGAAGGTAGCGGCGTGAGCGCCGATGCGGTGGAGTCGGTCGACCTCGCGACCACCGAGCTGCGAGAGCTGAACCAGCGCCTGCATCACCTCGGCCCCGGCGACCCCGAGCCGCTGGCGGGTCACCAACCCGAACGGAGCGCACGCGGTCGCGGTCGGCCTGGACGCGCAGATCGAGGTCGAGATCGACGGGCACGTCGGCTACTACTGCGCCGGGATGAACAAGCTCGCCACGGTGCGGGTCGAGGGCAATTGCGGGACCGGGGTGGCGGAGAACATCATGTCGGGCTCGGTGATCGTCGCCGGCGACGCGAGCCAGTCGGCCGGGGCCTCGGGTCGCGGCGGACTGCTCGTCATCAGGGGCAGCGCGTCGGCCCGCTGCGGGATCTCGATGAAGGGCGTCGAAATCGTCGTCCACGGCTCGGTGGGCCACGTGGCGGGGTTCATGGCGCAGCGCGGGAGCCTGGTCGTCTGCGGCGACGCCGGCGAGGACCTTGGCGACTCGATCTACGAGACGCGGATCTACGTACGCGGGCAGGTCGCCAGCCTGGGCGCCGACTGCGTCGAGAAGGACATGGCCGACGAGCACCGTGCGGAGCTGGCGTCGCTGCTCGAGGCCGGCGAGGCCTCGTTCGACCCGGGTGAGTTCCGCCGCTACGGCTCGGCCCGCCGCCTCTACAACTTCAACGTGGACCACGCGGG
The DNA here is from genome assembly GCA_963754225.1 of uncultured Thermoleophilia bacterium. Lineage (GTDB taxonomy): Bacteria > Actinomycetota > Thermoleophilia > Solirubrobacterales > 70-9 > DASPWW01. Next base: position 2,583 of record CAVWEV010000011.1, on the reverse strand, counting down.
CGAGTACTGATGGCCGGCTGGCGACCGGGGCTGCGCGAATCGGCGCTCTTCGACCGCAACGCGATCCACGAGATCCAGCGGATGGCCCGCGAGGGCATCTACGACATCCGGGGGTTCGGCGCCAAGCGGCGGGTGCCGCACTTCGACGACCTTCTGTTTCTCGGCGCCAGCGTCTCGCGGTATCCGCTCGAGGGATACCGCGAGCGCTGCGCCACCGACGTCACGCTCGGGACACGGTTCGCGAAAAAGCCGATCGAGCTCGAGATCCCGATCACGATCGCCGGGATGAGCTTCGGAGCCCTCTCGGCCCCGGCGAAGGAGGCGCTCGGGCGCGGGGCGAGCGCGGTGGGGACCAGCACGACCACCGGCGACGGCGGGATGCTGCCCGAGGAGCGCGATCATTCGAGCAAGCTCGTCTACCAGCTGTTGCCCTCCCGCTACGGGATGAACCCGGACGACCTGCGCCGCGCGGACGCGGTCGAGGTGGTGGTCGGCCAGGGGGCGAAGCCCGGCGGGGGCGGGATGCTGCTCGGGCAGAAGATCTCCGACCGGGTGGCGGAGATGCGCGACCTGCCGAAGGGCATCGACCAGCGCAGCGCGTGCCGCCATCCCGACTGGACGGGACCCGACGACCTGGAGATCAAGATCCAGGAGCTGCGCGAGATCACCGACTGGGAGAAGCCGGTCTACATCAAGATCGGCGCCACCCGCACCTACTTCGACGTCGCTCTCGCGGTCAAGGCCGGGGCCGATGTGATCGTGCTCGACGGGATGGAGGGCGGCACGGCGGCGAGCCAGGAGGTGTTCATCGAGCACGTCGGGATTCCGATCCTCGCGGCGCTGCCGGAGGCCGTCCGATCCCTCCAGGACCTCGACATGCACCGCAAGGTGCAGCTGATCGTCTCCGGCGGGATCCGCTCGGGGGCCGACGTCGCGAAGGCGCTCGCCCTCGGCGCCGACGCGGTTTCGATCGGCGTCGCCGCGGTGATCGCGCTCGGTGACAACTCTCCCGAGCACGAGGAGGGCTACGCGGAGATCGGCAGCGCCGCGGGCTACTACGACGACTGGCACGAGGGCCGCGATCCGGCGGGGATCTCCACCCAGGATTCCGAGCTCGCCGGGCGGTTCGACCCCGAGCTCGGCGGGCGCCGGCTGGCGAACTACCTGCGCGCGATGGTGCTCGAGGCTCAGACGCTGGCACGGGCCTGCGGCAAGTCGCACGTGCACAACCTGGAGCCCGAGGACATGGTCGCGCTGACGGTCGAGGCGGCGGCGATGTCGAAGGTGCCGCTCGCCGGGACCGACTGGGTGCCGGGCAGGGACTAAGAACGGATGGGACTCACGAACGTCCATGGCGTCGCCGGCCTGTACCGCCTGGCTCGGCGGGAGGTGCACGGGCGCGTACTCGACGGGAAGGCGCTGGCCGCCGACATCCGCCAGGCGCTCAAGGAATCGCTTGCGGCCAGCTCCAGGCCATCGAAGGGAGGGGGGAGGAGGGGGGGGGAAGGGGGGGGGGGGGGAAGAGGGGGGGGGGGGGGGAGGAGGAGAGGGAGAGAGGGAGGGAGGGGAGGAGAGGAGCGGGAGGGGAGAGGGATCAGAGAGGAGGTCTGGGAGCGTCTTGAGGCCGCAGGAGGGGGGGCAACCCCGGTTCCCGGCGGCGTCGGGCCGATGACCATCGCCTCACTTCTTGTCAACACCGTCCAGGCTCACCACCAGCAGGCCGCGGCCGTTGCTGAAGTTGGAGGCGATCGACGCGGCCGAGGAGCAAAGCGATGGCCCGCGTCCGCGTTGGGCGAGGGCCCATTCGAGGGCCCATCTACGGAGCCCGACTGAAACCTTACGCGGAGGTAGCCGCGCCTGATCCGGCAATCCAGCGCGCGGCGAGCCCGCTCGATCGGTGCCGATTGCTGGCTGACTGCGAACTGCGCGTTGGCGAGGGACAGGTAGGCGCCGAGTTCGAAGGCGAGCTGCTCGGCGTCCTCTGCGGGATCGATCGCGCCCTCGGCCTGGGCGTCGCGAACGGCTGTCTCGAGCAGCCGCGAGCAACTCGTCCATGACCTCAACCGCGCCGTCGCGTACCGGGCCGGGTCGCATGGCCATCTCGGCAGCGACCGACGCGAAGAAGCAGCCGCCCGGGATAGACGCCGCCTTCGACATACCGCAGGTAGCTCTCGCCGAGCTCGCCGCAGCCGCTCGAGCCCGGTGGGGGCAGCCGACGCCGGCTCGATCACCTGCTCGCTGAACATCGGCGCGCGCCGTCTCGATCGTCGCGAGCTGCAGCTCCTCCTTGGAGCCGAAGTGGGCGAAGAGGCCGCTCTTGCTCATCCCCACGGCGTCTGCCAGGCGGCCGATCGAGAGGCCGCTGATGCCCTCGACGGTGGCGAGCTGCCCGGCCTCACGCAGAATCGCGTTCGCGGCTGCGCTCGCCGTCGCTGCGCCGTCGGCGCGGAGCGGTCTCGGGCTCGTCGCGGATCTTCGTCACATCGCTTGACAAGTTAGCACGATCGGTCGTATACTTCGCGAACAGCACGAACGATCGTGCTAACTAGGGAGGTTACCGTGACTGGATCAGAGCTAAATACG
>CAVWEV010000010.1:0-252672 GCA_963754225.1 uncultured Thermoleophilia bacterium | reverse complement strand
ATCAAACTCTTCTCAAGAATGGCAAAGAATCCACATATGAAAATCGATTCAACTGCAACACAGAGGAGCCACAGGCGGCTCCCGTGCCCGCCTATGGCTCCCGTTGCCCCTCGGCGGCGCCGTGCTCGGGCAGAGGAGTTTCAAAGCCCTATCCGGGTTCATGAAGGATCACGCTATCGTGAATCGGTTAGCTGAGCCGCGACACCGCGTACGCGAGCATGTTCGTCCTCCTTCCGGGCTAGGTCGATGGAAGGGGCCAAGACGAATTCGGGAATTAGAACCAGTTATCGGCGAGAAGTTAACCTACGTACAGAGAATCTGGAGCCATCCCGCTTCGTACGCGGCTCCATTCCAGGGGCCGCAGGAGGGCGTGACTGTGCTCAAGACCAGCTCACTTGCGAGCCGATAAGACCCGCGTGCTTTGCCGAGTGCTCCTGCGTGAGACCCCGCCATCCGGCGGTCCGCCGCCCGGCATGCCCCCGCCGCGACAGGGGCGAGGCATTGATAACCGGAAGCCGGGTAGGCAACCCCTACCCGGCTTCTGGTTTTTCCGTCGTTCACTCACCCTGCCCGTCGTGCCGCCTCGGCCTGGCACTCTCGCTGGCCCGCAGCCGGGACCACCCCTTCAGGACCGTCGCTTCGGCAGCTTCGGGCTTTCCGCTTCGCGGCCTGCGCGGGCGAGTCGCCCTTGCCCCGGGAGGCCCTGACCATGCGCCTCCTCGCCGACCGGCGGGACGCCGTCCGCGAGCAGCCTCTCCTTGCGGCGCTCATCTTCTCCGCGAGGGCCTCGAAGTCCACCTTCACCCCCTGGGCCTTCGGCAGCATCTCGTCCTCTTCCTCCTTGATGTGGTGGCGGACGTTCTCGGCCAGCACCTGGAACTTCGCGTCGAAGTGGCTCTCCGACCCGTCCATCGCGTCGAGTTCGGCGATGAGGAGCTTGGCCACGTGGTGCTCCTCGTCGGCCTCGTTCATGATCTCCTTGCCGACCGGCTTGCGGACGGCCGGGTAGAAGAGCTCCTCCTCGATCGCGGCGTGGACCTTGAGTTCGGTCAGCGCCGCGCGGACGATCTTCAGCCTTCGCCGCCCGGCTCTTCGCCGCCTCGAACCGGTCGAACAGCTCCTTCACCCGGTCGTGGTCCTCTTTCAGGAGGGCGACGGCCGGGTTCGTGGTCAAGAACTCGAACATGGGCGATTCCATCCGCTGAGGTTGGGACTTCATGGCTCCCGGCTCCGTGAGTTGGCGATGGTGCCATGGTAATGGACGCGGCCCCGGCGGTGAGCGTTCCAGGTTTACGAGGCCGGCGGCCGGGGCGGGGCGGTCAGCCGGAACTTCTTGCACTTCTCTCCCGAAGCGGCCTACTCCCGCGGGAGCCTCCGAAGGGACCTGACCCAGGAATCGCCTCGCCTGGCCGGGCGACCCCCTCTGGGCGGCCGATCTCTCCGGCTACTTCCCATCCTCAGAAGACTTGGTCAGCAGCTTGTTGACCCGGAGCCACTCCTCAAGTCGGTCCATGAAGTGGTCGGCGCCGCCCCCTTTGTTCACGAAGCCGTGCGCCCGATTGGAAGACGTGCAGTTCGGCCTGGCCCTTCGCCTTGCGGTAGGCAGTGAACAGGTCGACCGACTGGGCGACGAACCCGGCGTCATCGGCGGCCACGGCCAGGAAGAGCGGCGGGGCGGGATCCGGGATCTCCTTGATCTCGCGAATCCCATAGATCAGCGCCACGAAATCCGGCCGCGTCTCCTTCGGCCCGAAGAGCGCCTCCGACGTGACCATGCCGCCCGCCGAGAATCCGATCATGCCGACCCGGTCGGGCCGATAGCCGAACTCTGCGGCCTTCTCTCGCACGAGCCGCACGGCCCGCCGCCCGTCCTCACCCGCCAGCTTGACGACATCCTCCCTGGCCGGGGCTCCGGGAGCATTGTGGACGAGCCGGTACTTCAGGACGAAGGCGTCGACGCCCATCGCGTTGAGCCGCCTGGCGATGTCCGCCCCCTCGTAGCTCATCATCAGGGCCCTGAATCCGCCGCCGGGTGCGACGACCATGGCCGAGCCGACGGCTTTGTCCTTCGGGGCCGGGTAGTGGATCAGGACGGGCTTCACGACGTCGGTCACGATCGGCAGGCCGTTCGGCCTGGTGACGGACTTCTCCTCCCAGTCCCATTTCTCCGATCCCGGGGCCGCCCCTGGGTAGAGCGGGATCTCGGAGGTGCTGGGCGCCTGGGCGTTTACCGCCGTGGCCCACGCGAGGGCGATCAGGCAGATCGTTCTGTTCATCGTCGGCTCCGTGTTCGACCCGGGAGATGGCCAGGCCCGGATCGTATCAGAGCGGACAGCCGAGGGAATGGGGGCGACGGTCCGGGGTGGGTGGCGAAGCCTTCTCTGCCGCGCGAACCGCGTTGCACGCGTCGGTCCGCCCCCCGGGCGATCAGGCCGACGCGCGCCCGGGAGGATCGACGGACCACACTCAGCACGCCGGTTCAGGGAAGTCGAGCTCAGTCGGCGCGGGCGACTTCGGGTCGGCGTCGGGTGTCGGTCCGAGGTCGATGAAGTGGAAGCCATCGGGCTCGGACCACCCGAGCAGCCGACCCGACGCGGTGAAGCCCCGCTCCTGGCAGCACATCGGCCGTGGCAGCTCAGGACGATCTCCCCGGTCGCCGCGTCGAAGAGGCGCAGGATGTCCTCGCAGCCGGTGGCGGCTACCGCTTGCCGTCGGGGGTGAAGGCCAGGCCGACGACGTACTGGCCGAACGGGCCCTTGTTGTATCGCAACCGGCCCGTCGTCGCGCTCGAACATCCGAAGAACCGGTTCACGTTCCCCCGCGGCGCCGAGGCGATCCGGGCGCCGTCGGGGCTGAACTGGAGGCCCATCGTGTAGGAAGCGTGCTCCATCGATCGCAGAGCTTCCCGGTCCTGAGGTCGTGCACGAGGATGTCGAACATCCCGCCGGTCGCCACGACGTCGCCCTTCGGGCTGATGGCCAGCCCCTCGCCGAAGTTGTATCTCGGGCCGATGCCGGCGACCTTCCTCGGCGCCTCGCCGGCCAGGCTCCAGAGCTCCAGCTCCTTCTCTCCCTCGGCGACGATCGACGCGCCGTCCGGGGAGATGGCCACCTGGCCGACGGGTCGCTTGCCGGGCAGGCTCAGGGTCGTCACGACCTTCCAGGCCGGCACCTCCCAGACGAGGACCTCGCCGTCCTGGTGCCCCGAGACGAACCGTCGGCCGTCGCCGCTGAATGCGCCCGACCAACCGCCGCGCCGTTCGGATGCCGATGGACCGAGGCCGGCTCGGCCGTTCGTGTGAGGTCATGGACCCCGAATGGCCCATCCCGGCAGATGAAGGCGACTCGCCGTTCGAGCGGGTGGAGGACGGCGTACCGCGTGTCGACGTCGGGCTTCGCGACGAACTCGACCAGGTCGGCGCGGGGCCGTCGGGCCCGCCGCCGCGTGCAAGGCGGGCCTGGAGGTAGTCGAACTCGAACCCGCCGGCGGCCGGCGACGTCGCAGCGAGCAGCCCGCGGCTCGTCGTCGCGGCCTTGCTCGATCGCCTGCTGGGACCCGGCGATCACCTTTGTGTAGGCGTCGGGCGGCGGCTCCGCCGAGACGTCGCGGGGGCGAGGGCGACGGCGAGAGCGAGCAGTCGCGCAAACGGCGCCGAGGTCGAGTGCGTGAACCGTCTTCATCGGTCGGTCCTCCTCCTCAAGCATGGGGACGATTCCACGATCCGCGAGCTCGCCGGATGCGTGCCCTACATATCGGATGCGTGGTCTTCACCGGGCGACCCCGGACGGAGGCCGCGGATCAGGACAGGATGGCCTTGAGGACGTCGCAAGTAAAGTAGTAGTGGACTGCGGGGGGATTTAGGGAGACCTGCGAGGGCAGGCGCAACCCCGCGTCGCAGGCAGGCAGCGCCGCCGGGGCAGTGGGGACGGATGGCTGGGGTGCACATCTAGCGCTGAACGCCCCTTGATCTGCCGGCGCATGGGTCCGACACCCCGTGTCAGCGTGCAACTTCCCTCAACCGGGACTGGTCGCCAAACTCAAGCTTCGCTCTCGAATGGATTTCGTGGATGCCCTGGACGGCCTACGCCCGATGCTTGGGTCTGGAAGAGACATTAGCGATCAGGGATCACCCTGCCAAACCGGTCGGGCGACGCCGGGTGAGACGCCGGGGGCCGAGGGATGCCGACGACCCTCAAGACGGCGGTGGAGGGCTACCTACGGTCCATGGCCCTGTCGCGCGGGACCCGCAACGAGTACCACACGACCCTGAGGAAGTGGGACGAGTGGGGGCGGGTCCGCCCCGTGAGCAGCTGAGCCGCAGGGCATATCCGCCGAGTTCCTCGACTGGGTCCACGAGCCGGGGGTCGCTGATCAAGCGAGGGCACGAACCCCGGCCGCACCGCCAACAAGGCCCGCGAGCATCTCCGCGCCATCCTATCGTGGGCCTGGGAGCAGGAGCTGATCGAGGCACCGCCGCGGTTCCCCGGGCCCGGACAGCGCGACGTTGCCGGCCGGCACTCTCTTACCCGACCAAGATCAACGCCCTCTACTTCGCCACCTTCAAGATGGGGCCGCCGCGGGGCTGGGACCGCCCGTTCCCCGTAGGACGGTACTGGCCAGTGCCCTGGTCGTCTTCTTCAACTATGGCGTCGACACCGGGACCGTCTGGCAGTCCACGCCCGCCCACGAGCCGATCCTCTGGCGACACGTCATTTGGGATCGGCAGTCGCCGGACCGCGAGGCCAAGGAGCAGTCACCTTGGGGGTGGCTGTTATCACCGCCGGGTGAAGACCGGCAAGGCGTTCTCCGGCCGATGAACCGCGTGGTCCAGGCTCACCTCCGGGGCATCATGCCGGACGACCGCGGCCCGACGCCCGCGCTTTTTCTCTCGGCGGCGGCGCCCGCCCCAACGCCCGCTTCCAGGCACCCTGTAAGCTCGCCAAATCAAGCCGAGGCTGGACATCGAGACCGGCCGAGAGGAGCCCTGGGAGCTGAAGGACCTGCGCAAGACCTGCGCGACGTACCACGACGAGCACGTCCCGGAGTCGTCAGTCGAGATCCTTGGCCACTCGGTCGGCGGGACACCTACCGCCACTACGCCCACCGGGCCCCGCTGGCCTTCCGGGCGATCATGACGCTGCCGCAGCCGACGGCGTTCAGGCGATCCTGAAGGGATCGACGGCGAGTAGCCCTTGCTGCCGGCGGCGGTACGCCGACGCCGGGCTAATCGGGCGATCAGAACGATGTGGGGCCGGTCGCCATTTTCCTGGGCTCCCAATGAAGCTAGGAGGCCAGGCGACCGAGAGCCTGTCGTCCTCGTGGGTCAGCACGGATTGGTGGTCAATCCCCGGCTCCGCGACCGCCTCGGCCCGCACGGGCTCCGAGTCGAAGCGGCCAAAGACGCCGTGGAGGGCCTCCGGCAGCGTTGCCGGGGTCTCCCACGCCTGGTTGGTCGAGGCGTTCCCCGTGAGGGTAAGGACGCCTTCGCTTATCCTCCTCCGAGGATCATGTCCGGGATGACGCCTCGTCTTCCCTCCCGCCGGACTGCGGGGGGATATGTCCGGGCCGGCGCCTGGTCAGCGGGAGCCTTCGGTCGCGGCCTTCGTCCGTTCCTTGTTCCCGAAGCCGCGGCGACGCCTAAGCCCGTTGAGACCCCGGCCCGGCCCCTAACCGGTTGGAGAAGCTGCGGCTCGAGAACAAGGAACGGACGAAGGCCGCGACCGAAGGCTCCCCGCTGACCAGTGCCGGCCCCGGACATCTCCCCCGCATCCCGGTGGGAGGGAAGACGAGGCGTCATCCCGGACATGATCCTCGGAGGAGGATAAGCGAAGGCGTTCTTACCCTCACGGGGAATGCCTCGACCAACCAGGCGTGGGAGACCCCGGCGAGCTGCTGGAGGCCCTCCACGGCGTCTTTGGCCGCTTCGACTCGGACCCGTGCGCCCCGAGGCGGTCGCGGACCCGGGTAAAGGCCCGAATCCATCTGACCCACGAGGACGCAGGCTCGCGGTCGCCTGGCCTCCTAGCTTCATTCGGAGCCCAGGAAACGGCGACCGCCGCGTCGGTCTGATCGCCCGCATCAGCCGGCGTCGGCGAATCGCCGCCGGCAGCACGGGCACTCGCCGTCGCTACCCCTTGAGCAGCGCCGAGAACGCCGTCGGCTGCGGGAGCGTCATGATCGCCCTGAACGCCAGCGGGGCGCGGTGGGCGTAGTGGCGGTAGGTGATCCCGCCGACCGAGTGGCCGAGGATCTCGACCGACGACTCCGGGACGTGCTCGTCGTAGTACGTCGCGCACGTCTTGCGCAGGTCCTTCAGCTCCCACGGCTCCTCCCTGCCGGTCTCGACGTCCGTCCTCGGCCTGATGCCGGCGAGCTCGCACAGCGCCTGGAAGCGGGCGTTCGGGCGCGCCCCGCCGCCGAGGAAGACGGGGGCGTCGGGCCGCGGGTCGTCCGGCATGATGCTCTTGAGGTGGGCGTGGACGACGCGGTTCATCGGCCGGTAGAACGCCTTGCCGGTCTTCACCCGGCGGTAGAACAGCCACCCCCACGGCGACTGCTCCTTGACCTCCCGGTCCGGCGACTGCCGGCCCCACGACACGTGCCGCCAGAGGATCGGCTCGTGGGCCGGGCGTCGACTTCCAGACGGTGCCGGTGTCCACGCCGTAGTTGAAGAACACGACCAGGGCGGCCCGCCAGTACCGGCCGACCGGGAACGGGCCGTCCCAGCCCGCGCGGCCGCCCCATCTGGTGGGTGGCGAAGTAGAGGGCGTTGATCTCGGCCTTGGTCAGGTAGTGCCGGCCGGCCACGTCGCGCTGGTCCCTGGGCCTGGGGAACCGCGGCGGCGCGTCGATCAGCTCCTGCTCCCAGGCCCAGGAGAGGACGGCGCGCAGGTGCTCGCGGGCCTTGTTCGCGGTGCGGCCGGGGTTCGTCCCCTCGTCCGCGACGGCCCGCTCGTAGACCCAGTCCAGGAACTCGCGGACGTCCTTCCGCCGCAGCTCCTCGATCGGGACGCCGCCGCCCCACTGCTCCCACTTCCGGAGGGTCGAGAGGTACTCGTTGCGGGTCCCGCGGGACAGGGCCTTGGCGCGCAGGTAGCTCTCCGCCGCCGTCCTGAGGGTCGTCGGCATCGCTCGGCCCCCGGCGTCTCACCCCGCGCGCCCGACCGGTTGGCGGGGTCATCCCTGATCGCTAATGTCTCTTCCAGACCCAAGCATCGGGCGTAGGCCGTCCAGGGCGTCCACGAAATCCGTCGAGAGCGAAGCTTGAGTTTGGTGACCATGCCCGGTTGAGGGAAGTTGCACGCTGACACGGGGTGTCGGACCCATGCGCTGCCAGATCAAGGGGCGTTCACCGCTGACGTGCACCCAGCCTTCCGTCCCCAGTCCCCCGGCGCGCTCTGTCTCTCTGTGCGGCGGGGCTTCCGCCTGCCCTCGCGGGTCTCCCTCAAGATCCGCCCGCGGTGGCACTACTACTTTACTTGCGACGTCTTCAAGGCCATCCTGTCCTGATCCGCGGCCTCCGATCCGGGGTCGCCTGGTGAAAGCCACGCCTCCGATGATCTGGGCACGCATCCGTTGAGCACGACGGATCGTGGGATCGTTCCCATGCTTGAGTAGGAGGACCGACCCGATGAAGACGTCCACTCACTCGCCCTCGGCGCCGTGTGCGCGACGCTCGCCCTGGCCGTCGCCCTCGCCGCCCGCGACGTCCCGGCCAGCCGCCGGACGACGCCTACGCGAAGGCGATCGCCGAGGCCCTGCGGCGATCGAGCAAGGCCGCGGCGACGAGCTGCGCCGGGTGCTCGCCGCGACGTCGCCGGCCGCGCGGGGATTCGAGTTCGACTACATCCAGGCCCGACTGCACGCGCACGCGCGGGCCCGACCGCCACGCGGCGGACCTGGTCGAGTTCGTCGCGAAGCCCGACGTCGTCACGCGGTACGCCGTCCTCGACCCGCTCGAACGGCGATCGCCATTCCTCTGCCGCGATGGGTCCATTCGCGTCAATGACCTCACGCGAACCGACGGGCCGGCCTCGGCCCATCCGCATCCGAAGGGCTCGGCGGTCTGTCGGCGCCTTCAGCGGAGACGGCCGACGGTTCGTCTCGGGGCACCAGGACGGCGAGGTCCTCGTCTGGGAGGTGCCGGCCTGGAAGGTCATGACGGCCCTGAGCCTGCCCGGCAGGGCCCGTGAGCCAGGTGGCCATCTCCCCGGACGGCACGTCGATCGTCGCCGAGGGGGAGAAGGAGCTGGAGCTATGGAGCCTGGCCGGCGAACGCGCGACGAAGGTCGCCGGCATCGGCCCGAGGTACAACTTCGGCGAGGGGCTCGCCATCAGCCCGAAGGGCGACGTCGTGGCGACCGGCGGGATGTTCGACATCATCGTGCACGACCTCAGGACCGGGAAGCCGCTGCGATCGATGCAGCACGCCTCCTCACGATGGGCCCCCAGTTCAGCCCCGACGGCGCCGGATCGCCTCGGCAGCCGAGGGGGAACGTGAACCGGTCTTCGGCATGTTCGACGCGACGACGGGCCGACTGCTCCCAGACGAGGGCCCCTTCGGCCAGTACGTCGTCGGCCTGGCCTTCACCCCCGACGGCAAGCGGTAGCCGCCTCCGGCTCGAGGACGTCCTCGCCTCTTCGACGCGGCGACCGGAGATCTCCTCAGCCTGCCACGGCCGAAGTGCTGCCAGGAGCCGGGCTTCACCGCGTCGGGTCGGCTACCTCGGTGGTCCGAGCCCGATGGCTTCCACTTCATCGACCTCGGCCCGAGGCCCGACGCCGACCCGAAGTCGCCCTGGCCCACCTGCAGCTCGACTCCCTGAAGCCGGCGTGCGCCGAGTGTGGTCCGTCCATCCTCCGGGGCGGCGAGTCGGCCTGATCGCCCTGGATCCCGGACCGACGCATCAACGCGGTTTTCGCGGCAGAGAAGGCTTCGCCACCCACCCCGCACCGTCGCCCCCATTCCCTCGGCTGCCCGCTCTGATACGATCCGGGCCTGGCCGTCTCCCGGGTCGAACACGGAGCCGACGATGTACCGAACGATCTGCCTGATCGCCCTCGCGTGGACCTCGGCGGTAAACGCCCAGGCACCCAGCACTTCCGAGATCCCGCTCTACCCGGGGGCGGCCCCGGGCTCGGAGAAATGGGACTGGGAGGAGAAGTCCGTCACCAGGCCGAACGGCCTGCCGATCGTGACCGACGTCGTGAAGCCCGTGCTGATCCACTACCCGGCCCAGAAGGACAAGGCCGTCGGCTCGGCCATGATCGTCGCCCCCGGCGGCGGATTCCGGGCCCTGATGATGAGCTACGAGGGGGCGGACATCGCCAGGCGGCTCAACGCGATGGGCGTCGACGCCTTCGTCCTGAAGTACCGGCTCATCCACAATGCTCCGGGCGCCCCGGCCCGGGAGGACGTCATCAAGATGGCGGGCGAGGACGGGCGGCAGGCCGTGCGGCTCGTGCGGGAGAAGGCCGGCGAGTTCGGCTATCGGCCCGACCGGGTCGGCATGATCGGGTTCTCGGCCGGGCGGCATGGTCACGTCGGAGGCGCTCTTCGGGCCGAAGGAGACGCGGCCGGATTTCGTGGCGCTCATCTACGGGATCCGCGAGATCAAGGAGATCCCGGATCCCGCCCCGCCGCTCTTCCTGGCCGTGGCCGCCGATGACGCCGGTTTCGTCGCCCAGACGGTCGACCTGTTCACCGCCTACCGCAAGGCGAAGGGCCAGGCCGAGCTGCACGTCTTCCAGACGGGCGCGCACGGCTTCGTGAACAAGGGGGGCGGCGCCGACCACTTCATGGACCGCCTGGAGGAGTGGCTCCGGGTCAACAAGCTGCTGACCAGGGGTTCGGGGGATGCGAAGTAGCCGGAAGGGGCGGCCGCCGCGAGGGGGTCGCCCAGCCAAGCGAGGCGATTCCTCGGTCGGGTCCCTTCGGAAGCTCCCGCGGAAGGTAGGCCGCTTCGGAGAGAAGTGCAAGAAGTTCCGGCTGACCGCCCCGCCCCGCCGCACGGCCTCGTCGAGCTGGAACGCTCGCCGCCGGGGCCGCGTCCGATTACCATGGCACCATCGCCGACTCGTCGAGCCGGGAGCCATGAAGACCTGACCTCAGCGGATGGAATCGCCCATGTTCGAGTTCCTGACCACGAACCCGGCCGTGGCGCTCCTGAAAGAGGATCACGACCGGGTGAAGGAGCTGTTCGACCGGTTCGAGGAGGCCAGGACCCGGCCGGCGAAGCTGAAGATCGTCCGCGCGGCGCTCGTCGAGCTGAAGGTGCACGCCGCGATCGAGGAGGAGCTGTTCTACCCGGCCGTCCGCAAGCCGGTGGGCAAGGAGATCATGAACGAGGCCGACGAGGAGCACCACGTCGCGAAGCTCCTGATCGCGGAGCTCGACGCGATGGACGGGTCGGAGAGCCACTTCGACGCCAAGTTCAAGGTGCTGGCGGAGAACGTCCGCCACCACATCGAGGAGGAAGAAGGCGAGATGCTGCCGAAGGCCCAGAAGGTGAAGCTGGACTTCGCGGCACTCGCGGAGAAGATGACCGCCCGCAAGGAGAAGCTGCTCGCGGTCGGCGTACCGCCGGTCGGCGAGGAGGCGATGGTCAAGGCCTCCCGGGGCAAGGGCGACTCGCCCGCCCAGGCGGCGAAGCGGAAGGCCCCGAAGCTCCCGAAACGACGGTCTTGAGGGGGTGGCCCCGGCGGCGGGCCAGCGAGAGTGCTGAGCCGAGGGGGCATGACGGGCGGCGAGTGAACGCCGGAAACACCGGAAGCCGGGTAGGGGTTGCCTACCCGGCCTCCGGTTATCGATGCCTCGCCTGCCGCTCGCGGCGGGTGCAATACCGGGCGGCGGACCGCCGGGTAGCATGAGTGTTTGGCGCGGAGCACTGGCAAAGCACACGGGTGTTATCGGCTCGCGGTCGACTGGTCTTGAGCGCGTCACGCTCTCCTGCCGGCCCCTGAATGGAGCCGCCCACGAAGCGGGATCGCCCGATTTTTACTGTACGTCCGTTGACTTCTTGCCGATAACTGGTTCCAATCCCCGAACCCGGCCTCGGGCCGATTGCGGCAAACCGTTCCGTTCAGTGCACGGAGGAATCCATGTCCTACGCCGAGACCCTGCTGCCCGAGTTCGACCAGGAGATGGCGAACACCCGCAAGGTGCTCGAACGCATCCCCGACGACAAGCTCGACTGGCAGGCCCACCCGAAGTCGCACACGATCGGCTGGAACGCCAACCACGTGGCGGACATCCCCAACTGGCTCGTGGCGGTCCTGACGACGCCGTCGCTCGACATCGCCCCGGTCGGCGGCGAGCCGTATGCGCCGCCGCAGCTGACCAGCCGCCGAGGAGATCCTGGAGACTGTTCGACCGGAACGTCGCGGCGGCCCGCGAGGCGATCACCGGGGCCAAGGACGAGGAGCGTGGGCAGCCCTGGACGCTGCTGCAGGGCGGCAATCCGATCTTCACGATGCCGCGTTCGGCCATGATCCGCACCTATCATCCTCAACCACATGATCCACCACCGCGCCCACCTCTGCGTCTACCTCCGCCTGAACGACATCCCGGTCCCCGGCATGTACGGACCGTCGGGCGACGAGTGAGGCCATTCGGCGATTCTGAGGGATCATCGACAGGGCTCGTAAGGGCCTGCGAACGGGTGTGGTTCGGGAGGCCGTCCGCGGGGCACGGGAGCGACTGTGGCTCCTCCTGTCCCCTTCATACATAGACGCTTTATGTTTCTTCGGAGGACCTTGAATGCCTAAAGTCGTGGTTCGCAACTTTGCCTGTTCCTGGATGGTTCGGAGCCGGCCTTCAACAAAGCCAGTCCGAACCTTTCGGCAAGAACGCCTTCCAGATCATGAACTGGTTCCATCCCCACCCACACCTTCAAGTCCATGGTCGGCGGCGAAGGGGGCAGCACGGGGCTGGACGACAGCTACGCGGCCAAGGCCTTCGAGGGCGTGGGCGCCTCCATCATGGGCAAGGGAGCCCTGAACACCTGATGAAGCGGACCTACCAGCCGAAGAAGCGCAAGCGGGCCCGGACCCACGGGTTCCGCGCGCGGATGCAGACCCGCGGCGGCCGCGCGATCCTCAAGCGCCGGCGCCGCAAGGGCCGCAAGCGGCTGACGCCGTAGATGAGCCCGGCGACGCGGGAGCGCAAGCAGGCGGCGGCGCCTGTCGCGCAGCGGCGAGTTCGACCGCGTCTACCGCGACGGCTCCTCGCACGCGAACCGCTTCCTGGTCCTCTACGCTTCCCGCGCCGGACGACGAGGACCGACAGGGGCGCGCCTCGGCGTCTCGGTGAGCCGCAAGGTCGGCGGCGCCGTCGAGCGCAACCGGGTCAAGCGGGCGCTGCGCGAGGCCTTCTGGGCGCTCGTCGCGGACCGCCTGCCCGACGGGCACGACTTCGTGCTCGTCGCCCGCCCCGACCTCGCCGGGCTGGTCGAGCGCGAGGGGGCCGACGGGCCCGCGACGTGCCTCGAGGAGCTGATCGCGAGAGCGGGTCACCAGGAGGAGCGTTCCACGTGAAACGCGCTCTCAGCTCGCGCGCGGCCTGCGATCGTCCTGGCGCCGATCGCGCCTACCAGCGCTTGATCTCGCCGGCGCTCCCGCGCCGCTGCAAGCTACGAGCCGACCTGCTCGGCCTACGCCGTCGAGGCGATCCGCGAGCTCGGCGTCGTGCGCGGCTCGATCCTCGCCGCCTGGCGCCTGCTGCGCTGCAACCCGTTCAGCCACGGCGGCTTCGACCCGGTCGCGGACCGCCCGCTCGTTCCGATCGGCCGGCGATCCGGCCCGCCTCGACCACGCCCGGGAGGCGCCCGCGTGATCGTGCTCGCTCGCCAACATCCTCCAGCCGCTGATCGACGTCGCCGACGCGGTCCTCGTCTTCTTCCACGACGACGTCGGGCTCAGCTGGGGCGTGCGCGATCATCGCGCTCACGTTCGTCACCCGGTCGCGATCCTGCCGCTGTCGTTCAAGCAGATCCGCTCGATGCGCGCGCTGCAGGCGCTGCCAGCCGCAGATCAAGGAGATCCAGGAGAAGTACAAGGACGACCGCCAGCGCATGCAGCAGGAGATGATGCGCTTCTACCAGGAGAACAAGATCAACCCGTTCGCCTCCTGCATCCCGCTGCTGCTCCAGCTGCCGGTCTTCTTCGCGCTCTTCTACCTGCTGCGCAGCGACCCGCGACTTCGACAGGAGCGAGGTCGCATCGAGACAGTGCCACCCGGTCCGGTGGCTGCTTCATCCCCGACCTGACCGAGAAGGCGACGGGCGGCGTGCTGATCGCGCTGATCGTCCTCTACGTCGTCACCCAGCTCGGCGCCGGCCTGGTCATGGCGGCGACCGCCGACAGCAGCCAGCGGATGATGATGTTCGTCCTGCCGTTGATCTTCGTCCCGTTCATGATCAGCTTCCCCGCCGGGCTGTCGTCTACTGGATCACGACCAACGTCTGGACGATCGGCCAGCAGTACGTGGTCAAGAAGTTCTTCTCCGCCGCCCGCCGAGGCCACGCCCGAGGAGGTCGCGGAGGCAAGGCCGCGAAGCCGCCGCCGCCGCCGCCGCGCAAGAAAGAAGCGCGCGAGCGGGCGGCGGTGACCGTGGCCGGTCCCGACGCCGGCGCGGCGGACCGTGCCGCCCGGCGGAGCCGGCCGGAGCGGGTGCGGCGCGATCCTCGAGCGCGTCGTCGACGCGCTCGAGCTCGACGCCGAGGTCGAGGTCGCCGAGGACGAGGAGCGATCACGGCCGCGATCGACGGCGAGGACGTCGGCCTGCTGATCGGCCGCCGCGGCCAGACGATCGACGCGCTGCAGCTGCTCTGCTACCAGGCCGCTTCCAGGGCATCGACGAGCGCAAGCGGGTGATCGTCGACGCCGCCGGCTACCGCGAGCGCCGGCGCGAGGTCGCTCGAGCGCCAGGCCGACCGCGCCGCCGAGCGGGCGCTCCAGAGCGGGACCGCGCGATCGAGCTCGAGCCGATGAGCGCCCAGGAGCGCCGCGTCGTCCACGAGCACCTCAAGGACCGCGCCGGGGTCGAGACCTACAGCGAGGGCGACGAGCCCGACCGCTGCGTGATCGTCGCCCCGCTCGTCTCAGCGAGTGAGCGCCGAGCGCGGACCTCGCCCGAGCGCGGTCCGCGAGCTCCGCCGGTCGCGCGGGCGGCGCTGGCCACGCTGCTCGAGCTGCTCGCCGAGGAGCGCGCCGCGCCGAGCTCGGTCCGCGACCCCGGCGGGCCGTGGCGGGTCCACGTCGCCGACTGCCTCACCGGGCTCGAGGTTCGACGAGCTGCGCGCGGCCGGGCGGATCGCCGACATCGGGCTCGGGCGCCGGCTTTCCGGGCCTCGTCCTCGCCGCCGCGCTGCCCGAGCGCGCGGGTCGACCTGATCGAGTCGGTCGGGCGCAAGTGCGAGTTCATGCGCCGCAGCGATCGAGCGGATGCGGGCATCGCCAACGCGCGCGTGGTCTGCGAGCGCTCCGAGGACGCTGGCGGCCGGGCGACGGGCGCGAGGCGCTACGACGCCGTCACCGCCCGCGCGGTCGGCCGCCTCTCGACGCTCGCCGAGCTCGCCTCGCCGCTGCTGCGCGAGGGCGGCGTGCTGGTCGCCTGGAAGGGCCGCCGCGACGCGGACGAGGAGGCGGAGCTCGAGCGCGCGGCGCCGCGGCTCGCGATCGAGCCGGTCGAGGTGCGCTGGGTCGGGCCCTACGCGGGCAGCCGCCACCGCCACCTCCACCTGCTCCGCAAGACCGGCCCGACCCCGAGCGATCTGCCGCGCCGGCCGGGTATGGCGAAGAAGCGCCCCTGTCGGGCCAACGTCACAGGCGTGCGAGGCGGCCGAATGGGCGATCCGTCTACGCGATCGCGAACCAGAAGGGCGGGGTCGGCAAGACGACGACCGCCGTCAACATCGGCGCCTGCGTCGCCGCGGCGGGGCGCCAGACGCTGCTCGTCGACCTCGACCCGCAGTGCAA
Organism: uncultured Thermoleophilia bacterium; assembly: GCA_963754225.1. GTDB lineage: Bacteria > Actinomycetota > Thermoleophilia > Solirubrobacterales > 70-9 > DASPWW01. The sequence goes on along the minus strand of CAVWEV010000010.1, from coordinate 237,696 downwards.
CGCGACCGTCGCGCTCGGCCTCGCCCGCGACCGCGAGCCCTCCTCCTACGACTGCCTGGTCGGCGAGGTCTCGGTCGCCGAGGCCGCCCGGCCCGCCGGCCCCGACAACCTCTGGATCGTCCCCGCCAACCGCGACCTCGCCGGCGCCTCGGTCGAGCTGCCGCGGATCGAGGGCTCCGAGACGCGGCTGCGCGACATGCTCGGCCCGGTGCGCGAGCGGTTCGCCTTCACCCTGCTCGACTGCCCGCCCGTCGCTCGGCCCGGTCACCGTCAACGCGCTGGTCGCCGCCGACCGGGTGATCGTCCCGGTGCAGGCCGAGTACCTGGCGCTCGAGGGCCTGGTCCAGTTCCTCGACACGCTGGCGCTGATCCGGCGCGAGCTCAACCCGGCGCTGGTGTCGTCGGGCGTGCGTGATCACCATGCACGACGAGCGCACCCGGCTCGCCCACGACGTCGAGCGCGAGCTGCGCCAGCACTTTCCCGAGCTCGTGTTCCAGACCGTGATCCCGCGCAGCGTCCGCGTCGCCGAGGCGCCGAGCTACGGCCTGCCCCGTGACCGAGCACGCCCCGGCTCGCCGCGGCTCGAGCGCCTACCGCCGCGCTGGCCGAGGAGGTGGCCGAGCGTGGCTAGGAACGCAAGCGGGAATGGGCCGCGGGCTCGCCGCGATCCTGCCCGAGCCCGCCGACCGAGGCGCGCCGAGCTGCGCGAGCTCCGGTCGAGCTGATCCAGCCCAACCCCGACCAGCCGCGGACCAGCTTCGACGACGACGCGATCAGCGCCTCGCCGCCTCGATCGAGGCCGGCGGGGATCGTCCAGCCGCTGATCGTCCGCCCGCTTCGCCGACGGCACGCTACGAGCTGATCGCCGGCGAGCGGCGCTGGCGCGCCGCGCAGGCAGGCCGGCCTCGAGCAGGTGCCCGGCGGTCGTCCGCGACCAGGAGGACGCCGAGCGCCTGCAGACGGCGCTGATCGAGAACATGGTCCGCGAGGACCTCAACCCGGTCGACGAGGCCCGCGCCTGCGCGGCGCTGGTCGAGGACCTCGGCCTCCCAAGGAGGAGCTGGCGCGCCGGGTCGGCCGCAGCCGCGCCGCGATCTCGAACCTGATCCGGCTGCTCGACCTGCCCGACGAGGCGCTCGACCTGCTCGAGCTCGGGCGAGCTCAGCGAGGGCCACGGCCGGGCGATCCTGCCAGGCGCGGGCAACGACGCCCGCCGCCGCCTCGCCCGCGACGCGGCCCGGGCGGCTGGTCGGTGCGCGAGACCGAGCGCCGGGCCAAGGGCGCGAGCCAGCGAAGCGCGGCCCAGGGCCGAGCGCCGCGACGCCGATCGCGACGCCGCGTCGCCGAGGCCGGGAGGAGCTCGACGGCGCTCGGCCACGACGCGCGGTGCGGGCCGCGCGGCAGCGGCGTCAAGGCCGAGCTCCTGTTCGACGACCTCGACGAGGTGCGCTCGTTCGCCCGCCGGCTCGCCGCCGACGCTGAGCGCGCGGCGCCGCTATAATCGGCCCCCGGGCGATTAGCTCAGTCGGTTAGAGCGCGTCTCTGATAAGGACGAGGTCCCTGGTTCGAGTCCAGGATCGCCCACTCGCCGCGGCTCATCGTTCGGCGCCCAGCTCCTCGAACGCGTGCAGGAAGATCTCGGAGAAGGTCGGGAACGGCTGGATCGTGTCCTCCATCACGTCGAGCGGCACCCGCGCGCGGATCGCCAGCGTCGCCTGCTGGAGCCACTCGCCCGCCTCGGGCCCGAGCGCGTAGGCGCCCGTGAGCCGCTCGCCGTCGGAGACGAGCGTCAGGAAGCCCGGCGTCTCGTCGTACTCGCGCGTGTAGGTCGACGTGCGCGGCACCTCGGCCGAGCGGGACGGTGGCCGTGAGCTCGCCCTCCGGCCTCGCCGACCGACGCCGCCTGCGGGTCGGTGAACACCACGCGCGGCACGGCGTCGTAGTTGGCCTCGCGCCGGTCGGCCGAGGATGTTCGCCGCGGCGACGCGGCCCTGGTACTTGCCGACGTAGGTCAGCGGCCAGATGCCGGTCACGTCGCCGATCGCCCACATGCCCTCGCCGGCGCGACATGCGCGCGTCGACCTCGATGCCGCGCTTGCCCGGCTCGATGCCGACGGTCTCGAGGCCGATGCCCTCGACGCGCGGCCTGCGGCCCGGTGGCGACCAGCAGCCGGTCGCCGCGCAGCTCCTTGCCGTCGGGGAACTCCAGCACGTAGTCGTCGCCCTCGCGCCGCGCCGGCCGAGGCGTGCTGGCCGAAGTGCAGCTCGATGCCCTCGGCCGCCGAGCGCCTCGCCGAGCGCCTCGCCGAGCGGCTTGCGGCTCGCGCGGCAGCACGTGGTCCGCGCCCTCGACGAGCGCGACCGAGGCGCCCATGCGCGCGAGCGCCTGCGCCATCTCGACGCCCACCGGCCCGCCGCCGAGCACCAGCAGCCGGCGCGGCACCTCGTTCAGCGCCGGTCGCCTCGCGGTTGGTCCACACGCCGTCCAGCTCGCGCAGCCCGTCGATCGGCGGGATCACCGGGTCCGACCCGGTGGCGATCACGATGTGTCCGCGGTGTGCGTCGGTCTCGCCGACCGCGACGCGTGCCCGGGCCCGGCGATGCGGCCGTCGCCGCGGATCATCGTCGATGCCGTTGCTCCTCGGCCCACCCGGCCTGGCCGGAGTCGTCGTAGTCCGACGACCATGTAGTCGCGCCAGGCGAGCGCCGCGCCGACGTCGAGGTCCCGGTCACGGCCTCGCGCGCGCCGGGCGCGCTCGCGCGCGGCCTGCAGCGCCTCGCCCGGGCGCAGCAGCGTCTTCGAGGGGATGCAGGCCCAGTAGTAGCACTCGCCGCCGACCAGCTCGCGCTCGACGATCGCGACCCGCAGCCCGCCGTCGGCGAGCTCGCCGGCGCAGTGCTCGCCGGCCGGCGCCGCCGCCGATCACGATCACGTCGTAGTCGCTCATCGCCTGCTCACTTGCCCGCCTTCCCGCGCCGGTCGATCTCGGCGGCGGCCGTGATCAGCCCGATGTGGCTGAACGCCTGCGGGAAGTTGCCGAGCAGCTCGCCGCGGCGGTGTCGATCTCCTCGGCCAGCAGGCCGAGGTCGTTCGCGTAGCCGGCGAGCTGGTCGAACAGCGCCTCGGCGCGCTCGACCTCGCCGGCCTGCGCCAGGCACGACACGAGCCAGAACGAGCAGATCACGAACGTGCCCTCCTCGCCGGTCAGGCCGTCGGCGTTGACGCCCTCGGCCGCGTTGCGGTAGCGCAGCACCAGCCCGTCCTCGGTGAGCTCGCGCGCGATCGCCTCGATCGTGGAGCGCATGCGCTCGTCGTCGGCGGGCAGGAAGCCGAGGATCGGCATCAGCAGCTGCGGCCGCGTCGAGCTCGTCGGAGTCGAACGACTGCGCGTAGGCCTGGCGCTTCTCGCTCCAGCCGCGCTCGAGGATCGCGGCCCGGATCGCGGTCGCGCTCCTCCGCCCAGGCCTCGGCCTTGGCGTAGCTCGCCGAGCGCGGCGCGAGCTTCACCGCGCGGTCGAGCGCCGTCCAGCACAGGACCTTGGAGGAGAGGTGGTGGCGCGGCTCCCGCGCGCATCTCCCACATTCCCGCGTCGGGCTGGCGCTCCTGGGAGGCCGAGCACGACATCTACGAGGGCCCGCACCGCGAGCTCGTGCGCCTCAGCTCCCGCGTGCTCAAGGGCCTCACCTACCGCCCGACCGGGCGCGATCGTCGCCGCGCCGACGACGTCGCTGCCCGAGACCGTCGGCGGCGAGCGCAACTGGGACTACCGCTTCTCCTGGATCCGCGACTCGAGCCTCACGCTCGAGGCGCTCTACATCGGCGCCTGCCCCGACGAGGCCGAGGACTTCGTCTCGTTCATGACCAGCGCGGCCGGCGGCCGCGCGGAGCGAGGGCTCGCTCCAGATCATGTACGGGATCGGCGGCGAGCACGACCTCTCCGAGCGCGAGCTCCCGCACCTGCGCGGCTGGCGCGACTCGCGCCCGGTGCGCGTCGGCAACGGCGCCTGGGACCAGACGCAGCTCGACGTCTACGGCGAGCTGCTCAACGCGCTCCACCTCTACCGCGAGCGGCTCGGCGACCTCCACCCGGAGATCCAGGCGTTCGTCGCCGACCTCGCCGACGCCGCGGCGCGCGCGCTGGCGCGAGACCGACGCCGGGCATGTGGGAGATGCGCGGCGAGCCGCGCCACCACCTCTCCTCGAAGGTGCTGTGCTGGACGGCGCTCGACCGCGCGGTGAAGCTCGCGCCCCAGCTCGGCGAGTACGCGCAAGACCGAGGAGTGGGCGGCGGAGCGCGACGAGATCCGCGAGGCGATCCTCGAGCGCGGCTGGAGCGAGAGCGCGCCAGGCGTACGCGCAGTCGTTCGACTCCGACGAGCTCGACGCCGCCGCAGCTGCTGATGCCGATCCTCGGCTTCCTGCCCGCCGACCGACGAGCGGATGCGCTCGACGATCGAGGCGATCGCCGCGCGACCTGACCGAGGACGGGCTCGTGCTGCGCTACCGCAACGACCGAGGGCGCTCAACGCCGACGGCCTCGACGGGCGAGGAGGGCACGTTCGTGATCTGCTCGTTCTGGCTCGTCTCGTGCCTCGCGAAGGCCGGCGAGGTCGAGCGCGCCGAGGCGCTGTTCGACCAGCTCGCCGGCTACGCGAACGACCTCGGCCTGCTCGGCCGAGGAGATCGACACGGCGCAACGGCGAGCAGCTCGGCAACTTCCCGCAGGCGTTCAGCCACATCGGCCTGATCACGGCGGCCTGCGGAGATCGACCAGGCGACGGCGCGAGGCATGAGCGCGATGAGCGACTACGACGTCATCGTCATCGGCGGCGGGCCCGGCCGGCGAGCACTGCGCCGGCGCGCTCGCCGACGGCGGCCTGCGCGTCGCGATCGTCGAGCGCGAGCTGGTCGGCGGCGAGTGCGACTACTGGGCCTGCATCCCGTCGAAGACGCTGCTGCGCCCGGGCGAGGCGCTCGCAGGCGGCGCGCGAGGCGCCGGGCGCGCGCGAGGCGGTGAGCGGGGAGCTCGACGTCGGCGCAGGCGCTCGCGTGGCGCGACTTCATGGTCTCCGGACTACGACGACGCCGGCCAGGTCGGCGTGGCTCGAGAGCGAAGCGGCATCGACGTGCTCCGCGGCGACCGGCCGGATCGCCGGCCCGGGCCGCGTCGCGGTCGGCGACGACGACCTACACGGCGCGAGCACATCGTGATCGCCACCGGCTCGGAGCCGGTGATCCCGCCGATCCCCGGCCTGCGCGAGCTCGACGGCGTGTGGACCAACCGCGAGGCGACCGGCGCTGACCGAGGTCCCGCGCCGGCTGCTCGTGCTCGGCGGCGGCCCGGTGGGCGTCGAGATGGCGCAGGCGCTCGCGCGCATGGGCGCCTCGGTCGCGCTCGTCGAGGGCGCGGACCACGTGCTGCCGCGCGAGCCGACAGCCGCTCGGCGAGGCGCTCGGCGAGGCGCTCGGCCGCCGACGGCATCGAGCTGCACTTCGGCCAGCACGCCTCGGCCGGCGCGCCGCGAGGGCGACGAGTACGTGCTCGAGTTCCCCGACGGCGACGAGCTGCGCGGCGACCGGCTGCTCGTCGCCACCGGCCGCCGGCCGCGCATCGACGGGCTCGGGCTCGAGACCGTCGGCATCGAGCCCGGCAAGCGCGGGCATCGAGGTCGACGCGCGCATGCGCGCCGGCGACGGCGTGTGGGCGATCGGCGACGTGACCGGCATCTGGCCGCTCACCTACGTCGGCAAGTACCAGGGCCGGGTCGCCGCCGCGAACATCCTCGGCGCGCCGGCGCGAGGCCAACTACGACGCCGTCCCGCGCGTCGTGTTCACCGACCCGCAGGCGGCCGCGGTCGGCGAGGCCGAAGGGCCGCGTCACCGCGACCGTGCCGCTCGCCGAGGTGCCGCGCACCGCCACCTACACGCGCGCGTACGACGAGAGCCCGGGCTTCATGACGCTCGTCTCCGACGGCGAGCGCCTCACCGGCGCCTACGCGGTCGGGCCCGAGGCGGGCGAGTGGCTCCAGCAGGCGACGCTCGCGATCCGCGCGCGCGTGCCGCTCGACGTGATGCGCGACATGATCCAGCCGTTCCCCACGTTCTCCGAGATCTTCCTGCACGCGTTCGAGAAGCTGGGCGCCGAACGATGAGCCGCGGCGAGTGGGCGATCGTGGACTCGAACCACGGACCTCCGCCTTATCAGAGCGGCGCTCTAACCGACTGAGCTAATCGCCCGGGAGGCTCGATTGTAGTCGCGCCGCGCCGCTCAGCGACGGCGGCGAAGGCGGCGGGTGAAGGAGCGCAGCTCGTCGAGGTCGTCGAACACGAGCTCCGCCTTGACGCCGCTGCGAGCGGCCCGCACCTTCGCGTCGTGACCGAACGCACGTTCGAGCTCCTCCTCCGCCTCGGCGAACGCCGCGTCGCGATCGGCGTCACGGCGCGCGCCCCTGTGGCCGCGCTTCCCGGTCGCGCCCTTGGCGCGGCGCTCCGTCTCCCGGACCGACCACCCGCCCGATACCGCGTCGCGGGCCAGCCGTCGGCGGACGTCGGCTCCACGCGCCTGGAGGATCGCCCGGCCGTGGCCCTCGGAGAGCTCGCCCGATCTCAGCAGGTCGATCACGTCGTCGGGCAGGTCGAGCAGACGGATCAGGTTGGAGACCGCGGCGCGGCTGCGGCCGACGCGGCGCGCCAGCTCCTCCTTGCTGAGTCCCAGGTCCTCGACCAGGGTCGCGCAGGCGCGGGCCTCGTCGACCGGGTTGAGGTCCTCGCGCGCCATGTTCTCGACCAGCGCCGTCTGCAGGCGCTCGGCGTCCTCCTGGTCGCGAACGACCGCGGGCACCTGCTCGAGGCCCGCGGCCTGCGCCGCGCGCCACCGCCGCTCGCCGGCGATCAGCTCGTAGGTGCCGTCGGCGGCCGGGCGAACGAGCAGCGGCTGCACGATCCCCGCGGCGGCGACCGAGGCGGCGAGGTCGCGGATCGCGGCCTCGTCGATCCTGCTGCGCGGCTGGTCGGGATTGGGACGGATCAGCTCGACGGGCAGCTCCCGCAGCTCGGGCGCCTCGGCGGCGGTCTCGGGAAGGATCGCCGCCAGCCCGCGCCCCATTCCCCTTCGTTCGCTAGCCACGTTCCGTCACTTCCTTGGCCAGCTCGCGGTAGGCGACCGAGCCGGGAGAGTCCGGGGCGTGCTCGAGCAGGGGCCGGCCGTGGCTCGGCGCCTCGGCGACGCGGACGCTGCGCGGGATCACCGTGCGGTACACGAGCTCGGGAAAGTGCTGGCGCAGCTCGCGCTCCACGTCGTGCGCCAGCCGCGTGCGCTCGTCGGCCATCGTGATCAGCAGCCCGTTGATCACGAGGGCGGGGTTGAGCTCGCGCCGGATCAGCCCCAACGTGTCCATGAACTGCACCAGCCCCTCGAGCGCCAGGTACTCGGCCTGCACGGGGACGATCACCCGGTCGGCCGCGACCAGCGCGTTGACGGTGACGGGGCCCAGGGAGGGCGGGCAGTCGAGCAGGGTGCACGCGAACCGCTCCCGCACCGGCCCGAGCATGTCGCGGAGCCGGGTCTCGGACCCCTCGATCCGGGGCAGCTCGACGGTGGCGCCGGCGAGGTCGCGGTGGGCGGGGACCACCCACAGGTTGTCGGGCCCGGCGGGCCGCGCCGCCTCGGCCACGGAGACCTCGCCGGTGAGGCAGTCGTACGAGTTGGGCTCCAGGTCGCGGCCGAGCCCGAGAGACGCCGTCGCGTTGCACTGCTGGTCGAGATCGACGAGCAGCGTCTGGCTCCCCGCCGCCGCAACGCAGGCCGCCGTGTTGACCGCAGTCGTCGTCTTGCCGACGCCACCCTTCTGGTTCGCGATCGCATACACGGTGCCCATCGGCCCCCGACCTTACTTGCCGAAGGGGCGCTTCTTTGCGACACCCGGTCGGCGAGGCAGATCCTCGGGGGTGGGGCCGGACTTGCGCAGCAGGTGCAGATGGCGGTGGCGGCTGCCTGCGTAGGGCCCGACCCAGCGCACCTCGACGGGCTCGATCGCGAGCCGCGGCGCCGCGCGCCCCAGCTCCGCCTCCTCATCCACGTTGCGACGACCCTTCCACGCGACGAGCACGCCGCCGTCCACGAGAAGGGGCGAGGCGAGCTCGGCCAGCGTGGACAGCCGGCCGACCGCACGGGCCGTCACCGCCTCGTACGCCTCCCGCCCATCCCCCGCCGCCCACGTCTCCGAGCGCTCGCAGACCACGCGCGCGTTCGACGCCCGCATCCGATCTCCTGCAAGACGGATGAACTCGCATTTGCGGCCCAGCGACTCGATCAGGTCCACCCTCGCCTCGGGCAGCGCGGCGGCCAGGACGAGGCCGGGCAGGCCGGCCCCCGAGCCCACGTCGGCGATCCTGCCCGCCGACGCCAGCTCGTCGAACCCGAGCCCGCTCAGCGAGTCGGCGACGTGCACCCGCCACGATCCCCGAGGGTCGCGGACCGCGCTCGGCGCACCGCGCTCCGTGGCGAGCAGATCGACCAGCGTGGCCAGCGCCGCCCGCGTCTGACCCGGAAGCTCGCGGACCGCCTCGGGGAGCTCCGCGCTCCCCTCGCTCACCCGCTGAGTAGCGGCGCGACGATCACGCGGCGGTCCGGCTCGTCACCCTCGCTGTACGTCTCGACTCCCGCCCGCTCCTTGAGATGATCGTGGACCACGCGCCGCTCCTGCGACGTCATCGGCTCGAGCTCCACGGGATTCCCGCTCTGCACGGCCCGCTCGGCCGCGGTGTCGGCCTGGCGGGAGAGGACGTCGTGCCGTCGCTCGCGATAGCCGGCCGCGTCCACGACCACGCGCTTTCGCTCGTCGAGTCCCTGGAACGCGGCGCGATAGCACAGCAGCTGGAGCGCGTCGATCGTCTGCCCGTGCCGACCGATCAACAGGCCGAGGTCGTCCTCGCCCTCGATCCGAGCCGTGATCAGCTCCTCGCTCTCGTCGATCCCCACCTCGGCGGTTAGCTCGAGCGCCTCCAGAACGCGCTCGATCACCGCCCGGACCCGCGCGGCCGGCTCCGCCGGGCGGACGTCCGCCGCGCCGGCGTCGGGACCGGCCACGGTCACCGCCGCCCGCCCCGCCTCTTGCGCTTGCGCGGCGGCGGTGGGGGTGGCCGCGCGGCCTTGGCCTCCGCGACAGCCTCGGGCGTGGCCTTCGGCGGGGGCGGCGCGACCCTCTTGACCACGTACTGCTGCCCCACCGTCCAGATGTTGGTCGTGATCCAGTACACGATCAAGCCGGACGGGAAGCCGATGATGATCGGGACGAAGACCAGTGGGAGGCCGAACATGATCATCCGCTGGGTGCGGTCGGCGGTCGCCGCCATCACCAGGCCGGCGCCCAACTGGGTGACTACGTAGAGCACGATCAGCGCGGCCAGCACCCCGCCCGTCGCCTTCTCGGTCAGGTCGGGTATGAACAGCCACCCGACCGGGGGACTGTTCATCACGTCCTCCTGGAAGCCCGGGCTTCGCAACAGGTAGAACAGCGACAGAAACACCGGGAGCTGGAGAAGCAGCGGGAAGCAGGAGGCCAGGGGGTTGATCTGGTTCTCCTGGTAGAGGTTCATCATCTCCCGCTGCATCCGCTGGCGGTCGTCCTTGTATTTCTCCTGCAGCTCCTTGATCTGGGGCTGGAAGGCCTGCAGCGCCCGCATCGAGCGGATCTGCTTGATCGACAGCGGCAGGATCGCGATCCGGGTGATGAACGTGAGCGCAACGATCGCGGGCCCCCATCCGAGCCCCAGGTCGTCGTGGAGAAACAGGATCACGGACTCCGCAACGTCGATTAGCGGCTGGAAGATGTTCGCCACAAGCACGATCACGCGGGTGCCCCCGGGCGGTTCGAGGCGGGCCGGTCGCCGGCCGATTTGAAGAACGGGCGGTCCTCGATTGGGTCGTAGCCGCCGTGGCTGAACGGATTGCAGCGCACGAGGCGCCACGCGGCGAGGATCGAGCCGCGCACGACTCCGACCTCCCTGATCGCCTCGACCGCGTACGCGGAGCAGGTGGGGTAGTACTTGCAGCGCCGCGGGAGCGCCGGGGAGACGAAGCGCTGGTAGGCGACGATCGGCGCCAGGACGATCGCCTTGAGGCCGCGCGCGAGCGTGGAGAGCGAGCGTTTCACGTCAAACGGTCCTTCTGGTGATCCCGCTCTCACGGATCACTTCATCGAGGCACGTGCGGGTCCCGTCGGCCCCCTCACGCTCCACGAGCCCGGCCAGATCGGGGCGGGCGACGAGCACGTAGTCGTGCCCCTGGGGCAGGCGGTCCGCGACGGCGCGAAACGCCTCCCTCAGCGCTCGCTTGACCCGGTTTCGCTCCACCGCGCCCCCGAGGTTGCGGCCCACCGAGACCCCCAGCCGCGCCCCTTCGGCCTCGCCCTCCGGCCGCGGGAACTCGTACAGGACCAGAAACCGGTTCGCGTGCGAGCGGCCGTCCCTGTAGGCGCGCTCGAAGTCGCCGCTGCGCGAGAGCCGGCCCCGCCTCTTGCGCTCCCGCTCGCCGGGGCTCATCTACGGCGTCAGCCGCTTGCGGCCCTTGCGGCGCCGGCGCCTCAGCACATCGCGCCCGCCGCGCGTTTGCATGCGCGCGCGGAACCCGTGCGTTCGGGCGCGCTTGCGCTTCTTCGGCTGGTAGGTCCGCTTCATCAGGTGTTCAGGGCTCCCGGAGGGCACCGAGCGACGGTGGGGGCCCCGGCCGGCGCCAGTATACGCACCCGCGTCGGGGCCGCCGGGGTGCACGCGAAGCCGCCCGCGCCGCGCCGACTCGACCCCGACGGCATCGCTCCCGGCTTTCGCCGCGAATTGCGGCGTGGGTCCGGCGAGACCCGTTTTCGGCTGCGCTCCCCGCCGCTATAGTCGCGCGCTCGCCGAAGCCCGGGGGACCCGCTCGCCGGTCGCGCGGACGACTACCAGTTCAGAGGAGGACGGAGCAGCAACGTGGAGCAGGCGCTGCCTGAGGATCTCGCAGCGATCTGGCAGCGCGTTCGCGACGAGGTTCGCGCCTCGCTTCCCCCGTCCACCTACAGGCTGTGGCTGGAGCCGCTTCGACCGATCTCCGCCCACGGGAGAACGCTGTACGTCACAGGCCCGGAGCGCGTGCGCACCTGGGTGGAGCGCCGCTACGCGCACCGGCTCGAGCACGCGCTCCGCCACCACAGCGACGACCTGCGTGAGGTCGGCTTCGTCGCCGCGGACCGCGCCGCCGCACCCGCCGGAGCGGCGATCGAGGACCGCTCGCCCGCCCCGGGACCCAACCCGGCGCACACCTTCGAGCGCTTCGTGATCGGCAACAGCAACCGGCTCGCGCACGGCGCCGCGCTCGCGGTCGCCGAGCTGCCCGGCGAGGCATACAACCCGCTGTTCCTGCACGGAGCGCCCGGGCTCGGGAAGACCCACCTGTTGGGAGCGATCGCGCACTATCTCGCGCACCACCACCCCGAGCTGAGGATCCGCTACACGACGGCGGAGCGATTCACCTCGGAGTTCGTCAGCGCTCTGCGTGGCCCCGGCGCCGCCGGCTTCAAGCGGCGCCACCGGGACATCGACGTCCTGCTGATCGACGACGTGCAGTTCCTCGAGGACAAGTCGCGAACCGAGGAGGAGTTCTTCTACACGTTCGACGCGCTGCGCGAGACGGGCGGCCAGATCGTACTGGCGAGCGACCGCGCGCCGCAGGCGCTGTCACGACTCGCCGCGCGGCTCCGCGACCGCTTCGAATGGGGCCTCTCTGTCGAGCTCGCCGCGCCCGATTTCCCCACCCGGCTCACCGTGCTCGGCCGCCTCGCCGACGAGGCGCCGGTCGAGATCGAGGCCCCCGGGGCCCTGCGCGAGATCGCCGCTCGCGCGGCGACCAACCTGCGACAGCTCGAGGGAGCGCTGACGCGGGTCGTCGCTCTCGCCTCGATCACGAGCCGCAAGCCAACCGCTCAACTCGCCAAGGAGGCGCTCGAGCGCCCATCGGCGTCGCTCTCGGCAGCCGGCGGTTCGCTGGCCTCCACGGAACGCCCCAGCATCGCGGCGATCCAGGAGGCCGTGTGCTCCGTGTACAGCCTGTCGCGCCAGGACCTCCTCTCCCCCTCCCGTTCGCCCCGCATCACCCGCGCGCGCCATCTCGCCATGTACCTGGCGCGAGAGCTGAGCGGGCTCTCGCTCGCCGATATCTCGCGGGGGTTCCGCCGCGACCACTCGACCGTTCTTCACGCCGTACGGCGTGTGACCAAGGACCTCGAGCCCGGCTCTCCCCTCCACCGCAATCTGACCGAGGCTCGAGCCCTGCTCGACTCCGAGGAGCGACGACCCTGATGCGAGGCCAGCTATCAACGCTCTCACCACTTGTCCACAACTGGTCTCCACGCGCCCTTCCCAGCCGCCACCCCCGATAACGTCAGCTTTTCCACCATGATCAACAGCCCTCCCACTACTTCAGATAGAAGGCCATAGATGTCCCCTCTTCCACTCTCACATCTCCGATGAAGGTTTCCGTCTCACGTGATGCACTTGTCTCGCGGTTGCAGATCGCGGGCCGCGCTGTGTCGACTCGAACCGCGGTGCCTTCGCTCGGTGGGATCCTGCTCGAGGCAGGCGAGACAGGGCTGACCCTGCGAGCGACCGATATGGAGGTTGGGCTGGTCCTTGACGTCGAGGCCAAGGTGGAAAGCCCGGGGTCGGTCCTGCTACCCGGCCGGCTGCTCGTCGACGTCGTTCGCAACCTGCCGGCCGGAGACGTCACGCTCGCCCTGCGTCCCGAGCAACGCGATGTCGAGCTGACCGCCGGCACGGCGCGCTTTCATCTCCGCACGCTCCCCCCGGAGGACTTTCCGCGCCTGCCCCAGTTCGAGGGTGAGCCGATCAAGCTGCCGGCCGACGCGCTGGCGGACACTGTCGACCGCGTCGCGCTCGCTGCGTCTCGGGACGAGGTGCGACCGATCCTCACCGGCGTCCTGGTAACCGCGGAGGAGCGCACGCTGACCATGGTCGCCACCGACTCCTACCGGCTGAGCGTCAAGCACACGGAGCTCGAGCAGCCCGTCTCGCAGCCGCTGGAGGCGAACGTCCCCGCCCGCGCGCTGCGCGAGCTGAGCCGGGTCGTCAGCTCGGAGTCGATCGCCGAGATCGAGATCGCGCTGATGCCCAACCAGGTGGCCTTCCGCGCAGACGGGATAGTGCTGTCCTCACGCCTCATCGAGGGGCAGTTCCCCTCTCACCGGCAGCTGATCCCGGAGTCGTTCGAGCACGAGGTGAGGCTGCCCCGCGGCGAGCTGCTGGAGGTCGCCCGGCGGATCGGCCAGCTCGCGCAGCGCAACGCACCGCTGCGCCTCGCCTTCTCGGAGGGTGAGCTGACCGTGTCGGCGGAGACCCCCGAGGTGGGCGACGCCAGCGAGGCGATGCCGGCCCCGTTCAGCGGCGAGGCGCTCGAGATCGCGTTCAACCCCGAGTTCCTGATCGCTGGGATCGAGAGCATCGACTCGGAGGAGCTCGTGCTGCGGCTCAGCTCACCGCTGAGGCCCGGGCTGTTGCGCCCCGTGGAGCGCGAGGACTACAGCTACCTGGTGATGCCGATCAGGCTCAACGTGTGAGCGGGCGTGCTGGTTCGCCTGCTCGAGGCGCGCAGCTTCCGCAACCTCGACCAAGCCGAGGTCGAGCTCGCCGACGGGATCACGCTGATCCACGGGCCGAACGGTGCCGGCAAGACGAATCTCCTCGAGGCCCTGTGCTTCGGGCTCACCGCATCGTCGTGGCGCACCCGGGCCGACCGCGAGCTGATCGGCTTCGGCGCCCCGCTGGCGCGCGCCGAGCTGACGGTGATCGACGGGGCCGAGGCGCGCCGCTTCCTCGCCTCCGCGACTCGCGCCGACGGCCGCAGCCACCGCCTCAACGGCAATCCCGTTCCCGATGACGTCACGGCGCTGCGTCCGGCGGTGGCGATCTTCTCGCCCGACCGGCTCGCCCTGATCAAGGGGCCGCCGACCGAGCGGCGGGGGCACGTCGACCGCTTCATCGCTGCGCTGTGGCCGGCTCGCGCCGACGTGCGGCGCCGCTTCGGGCGCGCGCTCGCCCAGCGCAACGCGCTGCTCGGCCGGATTCGTGCCGGCGCGGCCGCCCACGACGCGCTCGACGCCTGGGATGCCGAGTTCGCCACCGAGGCGGCGGCGCTGATCGAGGCCCGGGCCACCGCGCTCGAGCGACTCGCGCCGTCGTTCGGCTCGCTCGCCGGCGAGCTTGGCCTCGGCGAAGAGGCGACGCTTCGTTATCGGCCCCGCGTCGAGGGGAGCGATCCGGCGGCGATCGTCGCCGAGCTGCGCGAGCGACGCGCCAGCGACGTGGAGCGCGGGCACTCGACCCACGGACCGCATCTCGACGAGGTCGAGGTCGCGCTCGGGGGCCGCGCCGTGCGGCGCTACGGCTCGCAGGGACAGCAGCGCACCGCCCTGCTGGCGCTGCTGTTCGCGGAGCGCGAGGCGCTGCTCGAGGCGCGACGCACCCCGCCGGTGATGCTGCTCGACGACGTGATGAGCGAGCTCGACCCCCACCGGCGCCTGCTGCTGGTCGAGCTGCTGCGTGGCGAGGGCCAAGCTGTGATCACGGCGACCGAGGCGTCGCAGGTTCCCGACGACGCCGAGCGCGCGGAGATCGAGATCAACGATGGCCGCGTGACGCTTCCGATCGGCGCGACGGCTCGCGCCGCGTGACCCGGCGACGGGCGCCCCGCCGCGCGGGTTCCGCCCTGCGCGACGTCCTCGGCGACGCTTCGCCGCGGACGCTTCTCGCCGAGGTGCAGGCGGCGTGGCGCGATGCCTGCGGCGAGGCGGTCGCGGCACAGGCCCGGCCGGTCGCAGAGCGCGACGGCGTCGTCACGGTCGCCTGCCACTCGGCGACGTGGGCCTCGGAGCTCGACCTGATGCAGGACCGGCTGCTCGAGCGGCTCAACGAGCTGCTCCGGGATCGTCAAGTCGAGGGCCTGCGTTTCACCGCCGATGCCGCCCGTCACGAGCCCTGACAAAGCGCGCGCGCTGCTCGCACATCGCGCCGTGGAGCTAGGGTTCCCAGAGGGGGTGGCTGCGCGGTATTTTGTTCGTGATTTGCAGGTATTTCGTTACCTTTGGGGTGGCTTTTCCGGGGGCTCCGGCTGCTATCCTTATGTCAACTTGTACGAGTCGCCCCGACCCGGGCCGGACGAGTGCCACGCGCCTACCGCGGTCGGGGTTTCTCGTGGGTTGAGGCGATCAACCGAAAGGAGCTGAGTGGCAACACGGTCCCGGAGCCGTGCCGGGTCTGAGGAGGCGAGCACGCGGAAATCCGCGGCGAGCTCGCGCCGGAAGGCAGGCACCAAGACGAAGCCCAAGGGCACCGCCAAGCGTGGCGGCTCGGGCAGCTACGACGCGACGGATATCACCGTCCTCGAGGGTCTCGAGGCGGTGCGTAAGCGGCCGGGCATGTACATCGGCTCGACCGGCCCGCGCGGCCTGCACCACCTCGTCTACGAGGTGGTCGACAATTCGGTTGACGAGGCGATCGCCGGCCACTGCGACCGCGTCACGGTGACGCTGCATCCCGACAACAGCGTCACCGTGGCCGACGACGGCCGGGGGATTCCGGTCGAGAACCACGCGAAGGAGAAGCGCCCCGCCGCCGAGGTCGTGCTGACCACGCTGCACGCCGGCGCGAAGTTCGGCGAGGGAGGCGGCTACAAGGTCTCCGGAGGCCTGCACGGCGTCGGGGTGTCGGTGGTCAACGCGCTCTCGGAGCGGCTGCATCTCGAGGTGCGCCGCGACGGCCACGTGTGGTCGGAGGACTTCGCCCGCGGCAAACCGACCTCCAAGTTCAAGAAGGGTCAGGCGGCGAAGCGGACCGGGACGACGATCACGTTCCTCCCCGACAGCGAGGTGTTCGAGGAGGTCGATTTCGAGTTCCAGACTCTCGCCGAGCGCCTGCGCGAGACCGCCTTCCTCACCCGCGACCTGCGGATCGACCTGATCGACGAGCGCGGCGCCGGCGAAGAGGTCAGCTTCCAGTACAAGGGCGGCATCGTCGACTTCGTCAAGCACCTGAACGAGACCAAGGACGCGCTGCACCGCAAGACGATCTACTTCGATGACGAGGGGGAGGAGGGCCAGGTCGAGCTGGCGATGCAGTGGACGGGCTCTTACCAGGAGTCGATCTTCAGCTTCGCGAACAACATCAACACCCACGAGGGCGGGACACACCTGTCCGGCTTCAGGGCTGCGCTGACCCGAACCCTGAACGCTTACGCCCGCCAGAAGGGCCTGCTGAAGGAGAAGGACCAGAACCTCAGCGGTGAGGATGTCCGCGAAGGGCTGACCGCCGTGATCTCGGTGAAGCTCCACGACCCGCAGTTCGAGGGCCAGACGAAGACCAAGCTCGGCAACCCGCCGATCGAGGGGCTCGTCAAGGAGGCCGTGAATCGTCGCCTGGGGGAGTTCCTCGAGGAGACGCCTGGAGACGCGCGGCGCATCCTCACCAAGGCGGTGGACGCCGCGCGGGCGCGAGAGGCCGCCCGCAAGGCGCGCGACCTGACGCGGCGCAAGTCGGCGCTGGAGAATTCCACCCTGCCGGGCAAGCTCGCCGACTGCACCGTCAAGGACCCGCGCGACGCTGAGCTGTTCATCGTCGAGGGCGACTCAGCGGGCGGCTCGGCGAAGCAGGCGCGCGAGCGCTCGACCCAGGCGGTGCTGCCGCTGCGCGGCAAGATCATCAACGTCGAGAAGAGCCGCATCGACAAGGTGCTTGCGAACCTCGAGATCCAGGCGCTCGTGACGGCCGTCGGGACGGGCGTGCACGACGAGTTCAACCTCGAGGATGCCCGCTACCACAAGATCATCCTGATGACGGACGCGGATGTGGACGGCGCGCACATACGCACGCTGGTGCTGACCTTCCTGTACAGACAGATGCCCGAGCTGATCGAGGCCGGCCATGTGTACATCGCCACGCCGCCCCTGTACAAGCTGCGCAACGGCAAGGAGGAGCTGTACATCGAGAAGGAGGGGCAGCTCGAGGCGCTCTTGCTCGGCGACAAGCTGGAGCTGTTCGAGATCGTCGACTCGAAGGGAAAGAAGGCGAAGCTCAGCAAGCGGCGCTGGCAGCAGTTCAACCGCCAGTACAAGGAGTACGAGGGCTGGTCGGCGTCGCTGCGGGCCGAGTATGGGCACGAGGCGGTCGACTTCCTCGGCGAGTCGCAGCTGCTCGACGCCGGCGCCGCGACGCTGGCCGGGGCGCGCAAGCTGATCGAGGCCAAGGACCCGCCCGAGGAGCCGTACGAGACCGAGCTCGTCAGCTCGACCAAGGAGGACCTTGTCGTCAAGGCGACGCATCGCAAGAGCGGGCTCGCCCGCACGCACCGGCTCTCCGCGGGGCTGTTCAAGTCGAACGACTACCGCAAGCTGGTCGAGGTGCACGGCAACCTGCTGAAGCACGTCGGCCGCCCCCCGTTCAAGGCCACGCTCGGCGAGCGCACCGAGGAGGCGATCTCGTTCGGCGACCTGCGCCGCGCGGTGCTTGCGCTGGCGCGCCGCGGCATCTCGCTGCAGCGGTTCAAGGGCCTCGGGGAGATGAACGCCGAGCAGCTTCGCGAGACCACCATGGATCCTGCGACGCGCACGCTGCAGCAGGTGACGATCGACGACGCGACCTCGGCTGAGCGGGTCTTCTCCGACCTGATGGGCGACAAGGTCGCGCCGCGCAAGGAGTTCATCGAGAAGCACGCCCGCGACGTGCGGTTCCTGGACGTTTAGGTGATCTGATGGAAGGCTCGCTCGAAGCCCTGACCGGCCGCATCGAGGAGCGCGAGCTCACCAACGAGATGCGCTCCTCGTACCTCGATTACGCGATGAGCGTGATCGTGGGGCGGGCGCTGCCCGATGTCCGCGACGGGCTCAAGCCGGTGCATCGCCGCGTCCTGTACGCGATGCACGACCTTGGCCTGCAGCCCAACCGCCCCTACCGCAAGTGCGCCTTCATCGTCGGCGAGGTGATGGGCAAGTACCACCCTCACGGCGACACCGCGATCTACGACACGCTGGCGCGGATGGCGCAGGACTTCTCACTGCGCTACCCGCTGGTGGACGGGCAGGGCAACTTCGGCTCGATCGACGACGATCCGCCGGCCGCGATGAGATACACCGAGGCGCGCCTCGCGCGCCTCGCGACCGAGCTGCTGCGCGACATCGAGTCGGAGACGGTCGAGTTCGGCCCCAACTACGACGAGTCGACGCAGGAGCCGCTCATCCTCCCGGCGCGCTTCCCCAACCTGCTGGTCAACGGCTCGTCGGGGATCGCGGTCGGGATGGCGACGAACATCCCGCCGCACAACCTGCGCGAGGTGATCGGCGCGGTGCGGGCCTACGTCGAGAACCCCGAGATCGATCTCAAGGGGCTGATGCAGCACGTCAAGGGCCCCGACTTCCCGGGCGGCGGGACGATCATGGGCTCGAGCGGGATCGAGGAGGCATACCGCAGCGGCCGCGGCAGCGTGCGGCTGCGCGCCAAGGCCCACGTCGAGCCGCTGCGCGGCGGCAAGGAGGCGATCATCGTCTCCGAGCTCCCGTTCATGGTCAAGAAGGGCGGCGACGGCGGGCTGATCACCAAGATCGCCGATCTGGTGCGCGAGAAGAAGATCACCGGCGTCTCGGACCTGCGCGACGAGTCGGATCGCAGCGGCATGCGGCTGGTGATCGAGCTGAAGCGCGGCGGGGACCCCGCCCAGGTCGTGCTCAACCAGCTGTACAAGCACACCTCGATGCAGACCAGCTTCGGCGTCAACATGGTCGCGCTGGTCGACGGCGTGCCCCGGACGCTGAGCCTCAAGGAGCTGGTCCAGCATTACGTCGGCCACCAGCGCGAGGTCGTCACCCTGCGGACGCAGTACCAGCTGCGGCGTGCCGAGGCGCGCGCTCACATCCTCGAGGGGTTGCTGATCGCGCTCGACAACCTCGACGCGGTGATCAAGCTGATCCGCGGCTCGAAGGACCCCGACACCGCGCGCAGGGGCCTGATCGACAAGTTCGAGCTGTCCGAGGAGCAGGCACAGGCGATCCTCGACATGCGCCTGCAGCGGCTCACGGCGCTGGAGGCCGACAAGGTGCGCAGCGAGCACGCCGAGCTCGTCAAGCAGATCAAGGAGCTGCGGGCGATCCTCGGCGACGAGGCCCGGATCGACGCGTTGATCACCGACGAGCTCGCCGAGATCGAGGACCGCTTCGGAGACGAGCGACGCACCGAGATCACATTTGCGGAGGGCGAGGTCGACATCGAGGACCTGATCGCCGACCAGCAGATGGTGATCTCGATCACGGCCTCGGGGTACGCGAAGCGGCTGCCTCTCGCGACGTACCGCCAGCAACGCCGCGGCGGGAAGGGCGTGATGGGGATGAACCTGAAGGAGGGCGACTACATCGAGCACCTGCACATCTGCTCGACGCACGACTACCTCCTGTTCTTCACCAACAAGGGGAAGGTCTACCGCCTGAAGGTCTACGAGCTGCCGGAGGGCTCGCGTACCTCGAAGGGCCAGGCCCTGGTCAACGTGCTGCCGCTGCGTGACGGGGAGCGGGTGATGGCGGTGAT
This sequence comes from uncultured Thermoleophilia bacterium, assembly GCA_963754225.1. Classification (GTDB taxonomy): domain Bacteria; phylum Actinomycetota; class Thermoleophilia; order Solirubrobacterales; family 70-9; genus DASPWW01. The sequence continues at coordinate 218,078 of CAVWEV010000010.1, read as the reverse complement.
CCCGACGCGCGACTTCAAGGAGGACCGCTACCTCGTCTTCGCGACCGCGAAGGGGCTGGTCAAGAAGACCGAGTTTGCCGCCTACAACACGCCGATCCGAGCCGACGGGATCATCGCGATCAAGATCCGCAAGGGCGACGAGCTGGTCCAGGTGCGGCTGACCTCGGGCAAGGACGATCTCCTGCTCGTCTCCAAATCCGGACACGCGTCCCGGTTCACCAACACGGCCGTGCGGGCGATGGGTCGCGACACTTCGGGGGTCAAGGGCATGAACGTGTCCGACAAGGGCAACCGGGTCCTCGCCCTGGATGTGGCGCGCCCCGAATGCGAGCTGCTGGTTGTGACCGAGAACGGGTACGGGAAGCGCACGAAGGTCGCCGAGTACCCGGTCAAGGGACGCGGGACCAAGGGCGTGCTGACGATCAAGCTGACGACGAAGAAGGGCGGCCTCGCGGGCGCGCAGATGGTGCGCGAGCACCAGGATCTGCTGTTCATCTCCCACAACGGGATGGTGCAGCGCACGTCGGTGAGCGACATCTCGCAGATGGGCCGGGCGACCCAGGGCGTGCGGGTGATGAACGTGGGCGGCAACGACCGCGTAAGCGCCGTCGCCCCCGTGGTCGAGTCGGGCGCGGGCGTCGAGGGCGCGGACCCGGCGCTCAGCGGCGACGGCGCTTCCGCGGACGGCGCGGGCGAGAAGGCGCGCTCCGAGGACGGATCGAAGCCCACGCGCGCTCGCGGCAGAGCGCAGATAAGCTGCCGCCCATGATGCAGCTGCGCGGCGCGCGCGCCCTGGTCACGGGAGCGGCGGGCGGCCTCGGCCGCTACATCACGCGGGCGCTGGCGGCACAGGGCGTCAACCTCGCCGTCTCCGATCTTCCCGGAAGCGAGATCGAGGCGGTTGCCGAGGAGCTTCGCGGGCTCGAGGTGGAGGCGCAGGCGGTCCCGGCCGATCTCACCGACTCGGGCGAGCGCGAGCGGCTAGTGGGGGCCGCCGAGCAGGCCGTGGGGCCGCTCGACGTGCTGGTCAACAACGCCGGGCTAGAGTTCGGCGGCGCGTTCACGAAGACCACGCGCGAGGAGCTCGAGGCGATCGCGACCGTCAACCTGATCGCGGTCATGGACCTGACGTGGCTGGTGCTTCCCGGGATGCTGGAGCGCCGCCGCGGCCATGTCGTCAACCTCGCCTCGCTGGCGGGGAAGCTTCCGTCGGTCGTTCCTGCCTCGTACGCCGCCACCAAGCACGGCGTCGTCGGCTTCACCCACTCGCTGCGCGCCGAGTACGCCGACGAGCCGGTGTCGTTCTCGGCCATCTGCCCCGTGTTCGTCGGTCGGGTGGGCATGTACGCGCGGGTCGAGGACCAGCTGGACAAGGAGCCCCCACCGGGGCTGAAGCCGGTCGATCCGGAGCGGGTCGCGGACGCCGTGCTCGAGGCGCTGCGCGAGGACCGCGCCGAGGTGATCGTCAACCGAGGCCCGATCCGGCCGCTGGCCGCGCTGTACTGGCTCGCGCCGAAGACGGCCGGGCGCCTGCTCGGCAGCCGGCGGACCCGCGAGTACGCGGAGGACTACGCCCGCGCCCGCGGACGGCTGTAGCGACCGGCGATCCTCCGTCGCGGCCGCCTCCCAAGCTGCTTCAATGGAGCTACCAGAGAAAGGAGGTGGTCCTAGCTTGAATCACATGCTTTACGGGACTCTGGAGGTGTCGGGCCGCTAGTCCGGGCGCCTGGAGCCTCAGCGCTCCATCAGTGACCCGGTCCCTCGGGCGGAGGTGCGGCCGCCCGGCGGAATCCAACCCGGGCACCGGCGGGCCAGGGTGCGGGAGCTGTCCCTTCCCGCGGCACAAGCCCCGAGCACGTTTTCACCGCACAAGAAAGGGCCGCCTCCGGGCGGCCCTTTCGTCTTCAGGCAGCTCAGGCAGTCGCGGCCGCGGCGCTCGAAACCAGGTACGGCTCCCACGCGTTGGGGATCCGCGGGCTGGCGATCTGGATGAAGACCGTCGGGCCGGGTGGCCTGGGACGCCGGCGGGGATGCATCTGGACCTCGCGGGGCAGCCGGTTGCCCTTGCGGCGATTGCATGACGCGCACGAGGCGACGATGTTGTCCCACGCCGAGGTCCCCCCGCGGCTGCGGGGGATCACGTGATCGACGGTCAGCCCGGGCTTTCGCTGGCCGCAGTACTGGCACGTCCACGAGTCCCGGGCGAGCACCGCCTTGCGGGTGATCTTGCGCCGGTGGACGTCACGCGGGACCCGAACGTAGGTGATCAGCCGGATCACGACCGGGCGATCCAGCGCCATTCGCTCGGAGCGCAGGCGGCCCTCGCCGTGCTCCACGATCTCCGCCTTGGACTTAAGCACCAGGACCGTGGCCCGGCGGACGGTGCAGACGTTGATCGGCTCGTAGGTGGCGTTGAGGACGAGCACCCTGCCGCGGCCCGTCCCGGGCGCACCGGCGACCGAGATCCGGTCGGGCTGCGCGGGATGCCCGTTGCCCAGAGTCGCCTGCCTGTGCATGGTGGGCAGGATTCTAGCCAGGCGTGGCGGCCCGGCCGGGCACTCCCGTCGTGTTCACCGGATAGCTACCCAGGACCCGCACCGATTCGGCCATCGCGCGCAGCCCGTCGATCGCCTCGGAGACGATCGGGTCCCCGGCCGACCCCTCGAGGTCAAGGAAGAACATGTAGCGGCCGAGGCCGCGGCGCCGCGGGCGCGACTCGATCCGCGTCAGGTTGACGCCCCGGCGCGAGAACTCGAGCAGGGCCTCGACCAGCGCACCCGGCTTGTCCTGACCAAGCTCGGAGAAGACCAGAGTCGTCCGCCACGCCCCCTCGCCCGAGGGCGTGGTGTCGGGCGGCGCGATCCACACGAAGCGCGTCACATTGTCGGGGCCGTCCTCCACCCCCTCGGCGAGCACCTCGCATCCGTAGATGTCCGCCGCCGAGCGCGCGGCGAGCGCCGCCCAGGCCTGCTCGCTGGCGGCCACCTGCCGCACGGCCTCGGCGGTGCTCGGCGCCGCTCGGACCTCCGCGGCGGGGAGCTTCTCGCGGATGAAGCGAGTGCACTGGGCGCTTGCCTGGGGGTGGGAGAGCACCGCCGTGATCTCGTCGAGCGGCAGCTCGCGCCGCGCGATCAGGCTGTGCCGGATCGGGTAGTCGCGCTCGCCCACGATCGCGACGGAGGGGACGTCGAAGGCGAGCGTGTCGAGCGTCGAGCGCACCGCTCCCTCGATCGAGTTCTCGAACGGAACCAGCGCAAGGTCCGCTTCGCCCGAATCGACGGCGAGGATCGCGTCGTGGACCGTCGGCTCAGGGACGGTCTCCGCGCCGTGGTCGCCGAGCGCCGTGCGGAGCGCATCCTCCGTGAACGTGCCCGCGGGGCCCAGGTACGCGATCCGCATCGGCGACGCTAGCCTCGATCCGCGCCGAGCGCGGTGTCCACGGCCTCCTGCTCCTCCGGGGAGAGTCCGAGCTCCGACTCCCCGCCGCTGACGGGCTTCGCGTACAGGCGGGCGTGCTCGCGCTGCAGGATCGACGACAGCACGACGCCGTTGCGGTGATCGTCGAGCAGGGCGACCGAGCTCGACTGCCGCCCGCTCATCTCGTCATAGGCGTCGTAGCGGATCACCGCGCAGTGCGTGATCGCCCCCTCGATCCGCCGCGCCGTCGCCGCCGTGTCGGCGCCGAGCTCGTCGACACGGCTCGTCAGTGCGGCGAAGCTGCGCTCGAGGTCGTGCGCGTGGCCGACCAGGTCGCTCGGGGGGCCGTCGCCGAGCACCGCGAGCTGATCACGACGCAGCCTCCGCAGCCGCACGGCGAGGATCACGGAGAGCAGCAGCGCGACGATTGCGATCCCGCCCGCGATCAACGCCGCGACTCCCGCCGTGGAGCTCAGGTCGGACACCGGCGGAAGCATACGGACGCACCACCGGGACGCGTCCTACTCGAAGCTGATCTCCGCCGTGAACTCGTTGTTCTCGGCGACCTGCTCCTCGGGCAGCGGCTCGACGAGGACGTCGAGGGTGCCGGTCGTCCCCTTCGAGGGCGCGGGATCGAGCGGGACGGTGATGCTCTGTGTCTCGCCGGGCGCGATCTTGTCAAGTGTTGCCTCGCCCTCGATCGGCTCGTCCCCGCCATCGAACGACACCGTCACCGGGATGTCGCTCTCCTCGGAGTCGCCCTGGTTGTCGATCTGCACCTCGACCTCGGTCGCCCCGCCGAGCGCGACGGTATTGGTGGTGTCGGCGGCGAGCGCGGTGTCGCCGATCAGGACCGCCGACACGCCGAGTCCGTGGAGTCCGCCCGTCTGGCCGGTGTCGGCGCCGCTGATCCCGGCGAGCTTCTCGGTCACCGTCGTGGTCTCGAGCCACGTAGTGTCGGGACCGCCACCCGTCGCCTCCGGGAAGAACTGGCTCTCCGGGACGTCCTCGCCTATTCCGTGGTCCTGGAGCACAGCGTTGATCTCCTCCCGCGCCTGCCGGTACAGCACGTCGCTGGCCAGGAAGTCCTCCATGTGCAGGACGATCTGGTCGAGCGCCTCGGTCCTCTCCTCGTCGCCCAACGCGGCGCCGATGTTGTCGGCGACGGCGCCCAGTCCGTCGCGCCGCAGCTCGAACGCCGATACGACCTCGTCCTGAGCTCCGTCCAGGTCGCCCGGAGGGTCGAGGCTCTCTGCGCGGCTGACCAGCTGCTCGGCGTGGCTGCGGTCGGCCCTGATCGCGGTCTCGAAGTCGAGCTCGCTCAGGTTCCCGGGGTCGTCGAAGCGGTTGAAGAAGTCCTCGCTCAGTTGCCCCTCCTCCTGAACGAGAGTCGTTAGATCGCGGGAGTAGTTCTCGAACGCGCGCTCCTCGCGGGCGTTGAGGCAGCCCCTGATCCCGAGCACGAGCAGGATCAGGATCAGGATGCCGACCGCGACTGCACCCAGGCGCCGTGCCATGAACACCCGCTGCCGTTCGGGCGGCAGGCGCGGGTCGTCGGGGTCAGTCGCGACTGGTGGAAATGAATCGTCCTCGTCGAGGAAAGCCAAGGCCGTCCTTCGGGGATGGGGACTCCGGGAGTCAGGAAGTATGACCCCTGGGACGGAGGGGAGCGGTGGGTTGGAAGGGCGGCATGGGCGCGCCCACCCACGCAGGAGCGCCGCGCCCGGTGGCGAAGGGGAAGCGGTCGTGGTGGGCGAAACGGTTTTGGGACGATTCAAGCTGCTCGAGCGGATCGGCGCGGGCGGATTCGGGACCGTGTACCGCGGCCGCGACGAGCGGCTCGAGCGCCCCGTCGCGGTCAAGGTGATCGAGGCCCGGGGGCGCTCCGGGCGGCGGGTGCTGCGCGAGGCCCAGGCTGCGGCGAGGCTCAACCATCCCGGCATCGTCACGCTGTACGAGCTGGGGGAGGGCGACGGCCGCGCTTACCTCGTGAGCGAGCTGGTCGACGGCGCCACCCTGGACGAGCTGGCGGCCGACGGCGAGCTGTCGGACCGCGACGTCGCCGAGCTCGGCGGCGAGCTGTGCGAGGCGCTCGCCCACGCCCATGACCACGGCGTGATCCACCGCGACATCAAGCCCCAGAACGTGATCGTCCGCGACGGCGCCGTTCCCGTGCCCGCGGGCGCGGCGCGCGCCAAGCTGATGGACTTCGGGACCGCCAGTCTGGTCGACGGCCCGGGGCTGACGGCGACCGGAGAGGTGATCGGGACGCTCGCCTACATGGCGCCGGAGCAGGCGACCGGAGCCGAGGTCGGGACCCCCGCCGACGTGTACGCGCTCGGTGTCACCCTGTACGAGTCGTGGCGCGGCGAGCACCCGCTCCCCGCGGGACGCCGGCGGCAACCGCGCGCGCGATCGGCGAGCCCGTCGCGCCCCTCGCGGAGTCCCGCCCCGATCTCCCGCCGGACCTCTGCGCGCTGATCGACGCGTGCCTGCGGCCCGAGCCGCAGCACCGTCCCCCGCTCGACGAGCTCGGCCACGGGCTCGAGGCCGCCACCCGGTTCCTGAGCGCCCGGGAGCCCGTGCCCACCCCGCGCGGGGGCGAGTCCGGTGGCTGGGCGCCCGGACCTCAGGCCGCGCCGCTGGCCCGCATCGCCGCGCTCGCGGCGCTGACCGCCCTCGTCGCCTGGCTGGGCCTCGTCGCCGGGCACCCGGGGACGGCGCTGGTCGCCGCCGTGCTGCTGGCGCCCGCGCCTCTCCTGCTTCCGGCGCCACTTCAATGGGGGCTGCCCGCGCTGGCGCCGCTGCTCGGCGCGCTCGGGATCGCCCCCGCCTACCCTGCGTTCGCCTCGCTGGCTCCCACGGCGCCCCGGCGCGCGATCCTGGCAGTGCTCGGCTGGGCATGGTTGGTCGCCGCCGAGGCGATCCTCGACACACGGCTGCTGTTTGGGACCGCTGAGGCGGCCCCCGACGGTTGGAGCAGCTCGCTCGGCGAGGCCGCGTCGGGCGTGCTGGCGCCCGTGCTTGCCCCGGAGTCGTTGCTGGTCGCGCTCGTGTGGGCGGGCGGCGCAGTCGTGCTGGGCGCCCTGATCCGGGGACGCATGGTCGTGCTCGAGCTGCTCGCCGTGCTGGTGTGGGCGGCCGGCCTCGTAGCCCTCCACGGAGCGCTCGCCGGCGAGGGGCACGAGCCCGCCGCGGGGCCACTCGCGGCCGCGCTGGTGGCCGTCGCCCTGGCCACCCTGTGGGCGCGACGGACGGGTCTTTCGCGGCCGGCGCCCGATGTGGGGGCCGCCCCCCTACCGTAGGATTGTGCCGGCCGCCACGGGCCTGCCGCTTCGCGGCGGCGCGGCACACCCGTCCGCTTCCCAGGAGTGTGAGCCATCAGCGTTCTGCGCAATCTCGAAGCCAGGATCGAGGGCCTCGTCGAGGGTGTGTTCAGCCGTGCCTTCAGCTCCCAGGTTCAGCCGGTCGAGATCGCCCGCAAGCTGGCCAAGGAGATGGACGCGCACCGCACGGCGTCGGTGTCGCAGGTCTACGTCCCGAACCAGTACATGGTCTACCTCTCGCGCCAGGACCACGGGCGGCTGGAGGGGTACGAGAGCTCTCTCGAGCAGGAGCTGTCGGCGTACCTGCTCGAGCACGCGCGCCGGCGCGACTACGCCCTGCTGACTCGCCCCGAGGTGTCGCTGGAGACCGACGACCGGCTGCGCCTGGGGGAGTTCGGGATTCAGACCCGGCTCGTCAAGCCGCCCCCCCGCCAGGGGGAGAAGCCGGTCGAGGGGGAGGAGGGGCAGACGATGGTCTACTCGGCACCCAAGCAGCAGCAGAAGAAGAGCCGCCAGCCGGGCGCCCGGCTGGTCGACACCCGCGCGATCGTCTCGCTCGACGATCGACGCTACGTGCTCGAGGGCCCGACAGCGGTCCTCGGGCGGTCGCGGGAGTCCGACTGCGTGTTTCGCGATCCCAACATGTCACGGCGCCATGCCGAGCTGCGGCGCGGCCCGACAGGGGACTGGCAGGTAGTCGACCTCGGATCGACGAACGGCGTGAAGGTCAACGGGCGAAGGGTCGAGAGCTCTCGGCTGTCGCCAGGGGACGAGGTCACGCTCGGGACGACGAAGTTCGTCTTCGACATCGAGCAATAATCCCGCCCGCACCGCGTTTTACATGGAATCCGATCCGATCGCGGTAGCCCTGAAGTTCGGCTTTCTGGCCGTTCTCTACCTGTTCCTGTTCTGGGTCGCGCGCAGCGCGCTCAAGGAGCTGCGGGGAACGACCGCGCCGGCGCCCGAGGCGACGGGGTTTCACCCCCTGCCGGGCCAGCGGCGGAGCACGGGCGATGCGTGGCTGGTCTCCGTCAAGGGTGGAGGGCTGGACCCGGGCGAGCGCTTCGACCTCTTCGGTGGCGTGTCGATCGGGCGCTCGGGCGAGGCCGACGTGCGGATCGAGGACCGGTTCGCGTCCCAGATCCACACCCGCATCTACTCTCGCGCGGGTACTTACTACGTTGAGGACATGAGGTCGACCAACGGCACGTATCTGAACGGCGATCGGCTCGACGGGGAGCTTCCGCTGGCGCATCAGGACGTGATCGAGATCGGCGACACCGAGTTCCGGTTCGAGCTCGAGGAATAGACCCGGGAAGCGCCAATGCTGAGGGTTGTCGAGGAGTCACACCGGACGGACACCGGACGTCAGCGGCACGCGAACGAGGACGCCTACTTCGCCGAGGCGCCCGTGTTCGCGGTCGCCGACGGGATGGGCGGCGCCCAGGCCGGCGAGGTCGCCTCGCGGATCGCCGCCGACGCCTTCGAGTCGGCCGACGAAGGCGACGAGGCCCCGGAGCACTTCCTGTCCCGCGTGGTGAGCGCCGCCAACGAGAGGATCCACAAGCTTGCGGAGCAGGACGCCTCGCGCTCCGGGATGGGAACGACACTCACCGCCGCATTGATCGGCGAGGATGAGGTGAGCTTCGCCCACGTCGGCGACAGCCGGGCGTACGTGTTCCGCGACGGCGACCTCAAGCGGCTGACCAGCGACCACTCGCTGGTCGAGGAGCTGCGACGCCAGGGCCGCCTCACGGAGGCCCAGGCCGAGGAGCACCCGCAGCGCTCGATCATCACCCGCGCTCTGGGGCCGGAGCCCGACGTCGAGGTCGACACGATGACCTATCCGGCGCGCCCCGGCGACGTATTCCTGCTGTGCAGCGACGGCCTCACGACGATGGTCCCGGAGGCGCGGATCGCGCGGATCCTGGAGCGTTCCAGGAGCCTCGACTCGGCCGTGTCCAGGCTGATCCACGAGGCCAACCAGGGCGGAGGCCGCGACAACATCACGGCGGTCGCCTTCCGGCTCGACGAGGCGGAGGTGGCGGCCCGGGAACAGCCGACCCTGATCGCGCCCCCGGCCGAGGAGCCGGCGACGGCGGAGCGCACGCCGGTTCCCGCCGAGCGGCCCGCCGTCGCGGCCGCGGCCGGGAGACGCTGGGCCGCGCCGTCTCGTCGGCGCCCTGGTCGCCGTGCTGATTGTGGTCGGGCTCGGCATCGCCGCCGTGTACGGGGCGCGCCAGGTGTACTTCCTGGGGGTCGACGAGGGCGGTCGGATGGCGCTGTATCGCGGGCTGCCCTACGACCTCCCGTTCGGGATCGAGCTGTACGACGAGCGCTACTCGAGCCCGGTCCAGTTCGCCTCGCTGCCGCCCGACCTGCAGGGCAACGTCACCGACCACGAGCTGCGCTCGCACGACGACGCCGTCTCGCTGGTCGAGGAGTACGAGGGGCGCGCCACAGCCGAGCAGGAGAGGCCACCCTCCGGCGGGGGCGGCGGCCGGTCGCAGGGCCAGGGCGGCCAAGGGGCACAGCAGGGCGCGAACGAGCAGGGCGGTGGCGGGCACCCGCAACGCCAGGGCGGCCGGACGGCCAACAAGCGCAGCCAACAGCAGTGAGATGAGCGCCCGGAACCGCGAGCTGCTGGCGCTGATCCCGGTCGCGGCCCTGGTCACCGCGGGGTTCACCGCTGTGTTCATTGTCCAGTCGAACCAGATCGGCGACCTCAGCCTCACCTACGGCGCCTACTTCCTCGCGATCTGCGTTGCCACCCACCTGCTGATCCGGATCCGGCTGCCGTACGCGGACCCGTACCTGTTCCCCCTGGTCGCGCTGCTGGCCGCCTTCGGTCTGGTGATCATGTTCCGGATCGACGAGAGCCTCGCCGTCAAGCAGGCGTCGCTGTTCGTCGTCGGCCTGGCGCTGTTCGCGCTCACGATCACGCTTCTGCGCGACTACTCGGTGCTGGAGCGGTACCGCTACGTGATCGCGACGGTGGGGATCCTGCTGCTGGTGATGCCCCGCCTCCCGGGTATCGGCGACCAGGTCAACGGCGCCTACCTCGGAATCGACCTCGGCCCGATCTCGTTCCAGCCTGCGGAGGCGGCGAAGATCTGCGTCGTCGTCTTTCTCGCCAGCTACCTGGTCGAGCATCGCGAGGTGCTGGTCGTCGGGGCGCGGAGGGTGCTCGGGATCACGCTGCCGCCCCTCAAGCACCTCGGCCCGCTGCTCGTCGTGTGGGGCGCCGCGATGGTGATGCTGATCGTGATCCGCGACCTGGGAAGCTCGCTGATGTTCTTCGGCGCCTTCCTGGCGTTGATTTACGTCGCCACGTCGCGGATCTCCTTCGTGGTGATCGGGATCCTCATGTTCGTGCTCGGGGCGTGGGTGCTGTCCGCGAACGTGGCTCACGTCGGGGACCGAATCGACATCTGGCTCGACCCGTTCGCGAAGAATGCCCCGGAGGGGGCGGGCCAGATCACCCAGTCGCTGTACGCGCAGGCCGACGGCGGCCTGTTCGGACAGGGGCTGGGCTCCTCGCTGCTCGAGCTGCCTGGCCCGTTCAAGCCCGACTGCGCCCAGCCGTTCCCGGACTGCGGCAGCATCCTGCCCGCGCCGCACACCGACTTCATCTACTCGGTAATCGTCAACGAGCTGGGGCTGTTCGGTGCGGCGGGCGTGGTGATCATCTACATCCTGATCGCCGAGCGTGGCTTCAAGACGGCCGTGCTGGCGCCGGACGGGTTCGGGAAGCTGCTCGCCGCGGGCCTGACGGCGGTGTTCGCCCTGCAGGCGTTCGTGATCCTCGGCGGCGTGGTGCGGGTGATCCCGCTCACCGGGGTCACGCTGCCGTTCATCAGCTACGGGGGCAGCTCGATCGTCGCCAACATGGTCCTGCTCGGCCTGCTGCTCGTGATCTCGGACCGGGCGCGGCGACCCGCCGAGGCCCGCCGCCCGCCGCGTGAGTTCCAACCGCAGGAGATGCTCGGATGAACGCGCCGATCGTCCGCCTCTACGTGCTCGTCCTGGCGCTTTTCGCGACCGTGGTCGGGTTCACGTCCTACTGGGCGATCTTCGACGCCGACGAGCTGCGCGAGCGTCCCGACAACCGGCGCTCGCTGATCGAGGCGCAGAAGGTTCCCCGCGGCACGATCAGGAGCGCCGACGGCACCGAGATCGCCGTCAGCCAGCCCCAGGGCTCGGGGAACGAGAAGATCTTCACGCGGAAATACCCGCAGGGGGAGCTGTTCGGCCACCCGGTGGGCTATAGCTTCGTCGAGTTCGGCAGCTCCGAGATCGAGCGCTCCGAGAACGACATACTGATCGGGCGCGAGAACGAGTTCACGTCGATCATCGAGCAGCTCGAGGGGCAGGTCGAGGAGGGCAGCGACCTCACGGTGACGCTCGACGCACAGGCGCAGCAGATCGCCCAGGACGGGATCGAGAACGCGCTCAGCATCCCGGGAACGGGCGGCGCGCTGGTCGCGATCGAGCCCGACACCGGCGCGGTCCGGGCGATGGTCTCAGAGCCCGGGTACGACCCCAACCTCGTCCCCGACCAGTTCAAGCAGCTGAACCGGGAGGGGGAGGCGAGCCGCTGGTCAACCGCCCAACGCAGTCGACCTACCCGCCGGGCTCGACGATGAAGGTCGTCACCGCGACAGCCGCGCTGGACTCGGGCGAGTTCGAGACCTCGACGACCCTGAACGCGGACTCCGGGATCGACATCTCCGGGGTCCCGCTCGCCAACGCCGGCGGAGAGGACTTCGGGACGATCGACATGACCGACGCGCTGACCAACTCGGTCAACACCTACTGGGCGCAGGTCGGCGAGCAGCTCGGCACCGAGACGATGGTCGACTACATGGAGCGGTTCGGGTTCTACTCCGACCCCCCGCTCGACTTCCCGTCCGACGAGCTGACCCCCAGCGGCGCCATCAACTCCGACGGAGAGCTCGTCCGCGAGGGCTTCGATGTCGGCCGCGTCGCGATCGGCCAGGGAGGCGAGGAGGGCCAGGACCTCGTGACTCCGCTGCAGATGGCGCAGGTGGCCGCGGCGGTCGCCAACGGAGGCCAGCTGATGGAGCCGACGTTCGTGCAGCAGGTCACCGACCCCGACGGCCGCACGACCGACGAGCTCGACCCCGACGTCCAGTCGACCGTGATGAGTGAGGAAACGGCCTCCCAGGTTGCGGAGATGATGACCAACGTCGCCGAGGAGGGGACGGCCAGCGGCCTGTCGGTCGCCGGAGCAACGCTCGCGGGGAAGACCGGAACGGCGGAGATCAACGTCGAGACGGGCCTCAACCAGGCGTGGTTCATCGGCTTCGCGCCCGCCGAGGACCCCCAGATCGCGGTCGCGGCCACGATCGAGCGCTGCCAGGGCTGCTTCGGCGGGGAGACCGCCGGCCCGATCGCCACCGATGTCATGGGGTCCCTGCTCGGGGATTGAAGTGCTCGTAGCCGAGAACACCGTCGTCGACGGGCGCTACCGGATCATCAATCGCCTCGGGGCCGGCGGGATGGCGGAGGTGTGGTGCGCGCAGGACACGCAGCTCGATCGCAAGGTCGCGCTGAAGATCCTCCAGCCGCGCTTCGCGCAGGACCGCGAGTTCGTGGAGCGCTTTCGCCGCGAGGCTTCCTCCGCGGCCGGCCTGCAGCACCCCAACGTGGTCGCGGTGTTCGACCGCGGCGAATACGACGGCACCTACTACATCGCGATGGAGTACGTGGAGGGGGCGTCGCTGCGCGATCTCGTCAACCGGGGGATGAGCGTCGAGGCCGCTGTCGGGGTGACCCGCCAGATCCTCGCCGCGGCCCGGTTCGCGCACGCGAACGGTGTCATCCATCGCGACCTGAAGCCCGGCAACGTGCTCATCGACAGGCAGGGGAGGGCGACCGTGACGGATTTCGGGATCGCCAAGGCGGGTGTGTCCGAGATCACCCAGACGGGCTCGGTGATGGGGACCGCCCAGTACCTGTCGCCCGAGCAGGCCCAGGGGCTCGACGTCACTCCCGCCTCCGATCTGTACTCGGTCGGGGTGATCCTCTACGAGGCGCTGACCGGCCACGTCCCGTTCGAGGCGGACAGCGCGGTCGCCGTCGCGCTGAAGCAGGTCTCGGAGGCGCCCCGGCCGCCTAGCGAGCTCAACCCGGCGGTTCCGCGCGCGCTCGACGCGGTCGTGCTCAGGGCGCTGGCCAAGGATCCCGCCAACCGGTTCTCGAGCGCGGATGAGTTCGAGGCGGCCCTCGACGCGGCCGAGCGCAACCCGGCCGCGGCGCCGTTCGAGACGGCCGTCTTCGGGGTCCCGCCCGTCGCCCCGCCGGACAGCGCCGAGGCGCGCGAGGCCGTCCCGCCGCCCGAGACGCCCCACCGGCGGCCTGGCGAGGACGAGGACAAGCGCAGGCGCCGATGGCGGTGGGCGATCGTCGGGGTGCTGTTGGTGGCGCTGGTCGCGCTCGCCGTGTGGGCGCTGACCCGTCCGGGGCACGCGACGGTTCCCTCGGTAATCGGCGAGGACGTCGAGGCGGCGACAGCGACCCTCGAGGAGGCGGGCTTCGAGGTCGACACGAACGAGTCCCGGAACGCAGAGCCCCCCGGGACGGTCGTGGAGCAGGATCCACGCGCCGGCGAGGACGCGGAGGACGGGTCGACCGTGCTGTTGTCCGTCAGCGCCGGGCCGGGGACGGCGAAGGTGCCCGCCGTGGCGGGCCTGCCCGTCCGCAAGGCGGTGGACAGGGTCGATGCCGCCGGATTCCGCCCCGACACCTCCGAGCGGTTCTCCAACGATGTTCCCGCCGGGCGGGCGATCGGAACCGAGCCGAAGAAGGGCACGAAGCTGGAGCGGGACTCGGTCGTCACGATACGGGTCTCGAAGGGGTCCAACCTCGCGGCGGTCCCGTCGGTGCTCGGGCTGCAGCAGGAGGAGGCGGAGGCGGAGATCGAGGACGCCGGGTTCATCGCCAACGTCGAGACCGAGGACTCCGAGGAGCCGGAGGGAACTGTGATCGCACAGGATCCTGGTCCCGGCGGCGCGGTCGAGCGCGGATCCGAGGTGACGATCACGGTGTCCACCGGGGCCGGCGCGGTCGTCGTCACCAGCGTGATCGGCGATTCGCAGCAGGCCGCCAGGGCGTCGCTTCGGGCGCAAGGGCTCAAGGTCAGGGTCGAGAAGCAGGACGTGACCTCGCTCGACGACGACGGCGTCGTCATCGAGCAGGTACCCGCCGGGGGCTCGCGGGTGCCGCGCGGGACGACGGTGACGATCGTGGTCGGTCATCTCGCGAAGTCCGACACCGGGCCTCCCGAGGAGCCGTGATGCGGGTCGTCGTGCTCAGCGGCGGGCGCTCGAGCGAGCACGAGGTCTCGCTGCGCTCCGGTGCCTCGGTCGCCGAGGGCCTGGCCGCTGCCGGGCACGAGGTCGTGCCGGTGAGAATCGATCGTGACGGGCGCTGGGTCGCCGGCGGGGCGCAGGTGGACCTCGTCCCGGCCGCCGGCCTGCTCGGTGCGGACGCCGTCTTTCCCGTCCTGCACGGGCCCAACGGGGAGGACGGGACGGTTCAGGGGTTGCTGGAGGTCCTCGACGTCGCCTACGTAGGCGCCGGGGTCCTCGCCTCGGCGATCTGCATCGACAAGCTGACCTTCAAGCGCCTGCTCGACTTTCACGGCATCCCGCAGGTGCGCTTCTGCGCGGTGGGCGAGGAGGAGTGGCGCGAGCTGGTGGCGAGCTTCGGGCTCCCCGTGTGGGTGAAGCCCTCCCGGCTCGGCTCGAGCGTCGGGATCACCAAGGTCGCGGGGTCCGAGCGCCAGCTCGACGAAGCGATCGAGATCGCGCGACGGCACGACCCCCGCGTGATCGTCGAGGCCAGCGCGACCGGAAAGGAGGTCGAGTGCTCGGTGCTCGGCAACGAGCAGCCCGAGACCTCCGTCCCGGGCGAGATCGTCGCCCATGCCGAGTGGTACGACTACGAGGCGAAGTACTCCGACGGCGGGATGGAGCTCGTCGTCCCGGCGGGGATCGAGGAGATCGCCAGGCAGCGGGTCCGCGAGCTGGCGGCGCGGGTCTTCACGATCACGGGGTGCGCCGGCTTCGCTCGCTGCGACTTCTTCGTCACCGAGGACGGCGAGGTGCTGGTCAACGAGCTCAACACGATCCCCGGGTTCACCGAGACGAGCGTGTTCGGGAAGCTGTTCGAGGCGACCGGGATCCCGTATCCCGACCTGTGCGACCGTCTCGTCCGACTCGCCATCGAGCGCTTTAACTCAAAAGGCGGACCTCGTTGATCGACACGAGGAACTCGTCCGGCTCTTCGGTCGCCGCCGGGCTGGTGATCCAGATCAGGTAGTAGCGAAACCGCTCCCTGGTATCGAGTGGGACCTCGGTGCGCTCGGCATCGGGTGTGGCGGACCCGATCGGCTCGCCCCATCCCTCGATGTCATCGGGTGGGGGATCGGTCGCGGTCCCGTAGACCTCCATGTCCCAGCCCCTGGTGTCGGAGCGCACCTCGAGCGCCTTGGCGGCAATGGGCTTGCCGGCATCGACGTACAGGCCGACCCCTTCCTTTCCGAGGTTGTCGGTCGTGTAGGTCTCCGTAGTCCAGGCGGTCGTCGGATTGCCGTCGACGGCGAGCTTGACTTCGTCGGGATGTTCCTCGTTCACGCCGTCGAGCGCCAGCGGGTCGAAGTCGTTGGCGCCCTGAAGCTCGATGTCCGTCGGACCACCCTCGGCCTCCTGCTTGTCCTCACCGCCCGTGAGCGAGGTGATGGCCACGATCGCGACGGCCGCCGCCGCGGCGGCCAGCACCAGCAGGATCCCGGCGACGGACATCCGCCGCCGCGTGAAGATGCGTCGCCTGCGCGGCGGCACCGAGTCGAGGACGCTCGTGACCTCCCCGGTGGAGCGACCCGCGCGGGACACCTCGACCTCGAGCGCGGCCTCGAGGTCACGGAGCATCGCGGCGATCGTCCCGTAGCGCTGCTCCGGGTCCTTCGCCGTCGACGTCTCGACAACCGCCGCCAGCGCCGCCGAGACCTCCGGACGCCGGCTCTCCACCGGGGGCAGCGGCTCGTTGACGTGCTTCATCGCCACGCCGACCTGGGTCTCGGCCTGGAACGGAACCTCGCCGGTCAGCATCTCGTACAGCAGCACCCCGAGCGAGTAGATGTCGGATCGCGCGTCGATCGACTGCCCCATCGCCTGCTCCGGCGCGACGTAGTCCGTGGTCCCGAGCACCCGACCGGTCGCGGTCAAGCCCTTGGCCTCGAGCGAGCGCGCGATCCCGAAGTCGGTCACCTTGGCCCGTCCGTCGGGGTCGATCAGCACGTTCTGCGGCTTGACGTCGCGGTGCACGAGCTTGCGCCCGTGCGCCGCCGCGAGGCCACGGCCGACCTCGATCGCGTACGCGGCCGACTCGTCGAGCGGCAGGCGCCCAAGGCGCTCGATCCGCTGCTTCAGCGTCTCGCCCTCGACGTACTCGAAGACGATGTATGGGTGGCCGCCGTCCTCGCCGGCGTCGATCACCGAGACGACGTTCGGATGCGAGAGCTTGGCGACCGACCGCGCCTCGCGCCTGAAGCGCTCGATCTGGTCGGGCTGGTCGGAGATCTCCGCGTGCAGCAGCTTCACCGCGACCCGCCGCTCCAGCGTTTCGTCGGTGGCGAGGTACACCGTCGACATGCCGCCACTCCCCAGCTTCGACTCCAGCAGGTAGCGGCCGGACAGGACGGTCCCGATCACCGATCCGGCCTGCATCCCGCCCCGCTTGGCTCGACTCTGTGCATGCTCACGCTATTTTCGACGTTCACGGCTCGGCTCCGCGCACTGCCCTTCCCATGTTCGACATCCGCGATGAGGAGTGGCTCAATTCGCAGATGACCGTAGAGGTTCGCTACTACACAGACCCCGCCTGCCCTTGGTCCTGGGCGAACGAGCCCCAGGTGCGACGGCTGATGTGGGAGTTCGGCGACCAGCTCCGCTTCACGTGGGTAATGGGCGGCCTGGCGCGCGAGTACGAACCCCGCGGCGAAGCGCTCGCCGAGTTGATCGTCCTATGGCTGGACGCCACTGCGGAGAGCGGGATGCCGATCGACCCGCGCCTGTGGTCCGAGAGCCCGATCTTCTCCACCTACCCGGCATGCCAGGCGGTCAAGGCCGCGGCGGAGCAGGGACCGGAGCGCGCCTACTCGTACCTGCGCCGTGTGCGCGAAGGGTTGTTCCTGGAGCGGCGCAAGCTGGACCACGTCGAGGCGCTCGTGGCCGAGGCCGGCGCGGCGGGGCTCGACTCGGAGCGCTTCCGGGTCGACCTCTCGTCGAACGCGATCACCGAGGCCTTCGCCGAGGATCTCGAGCGGGTGCGGTCGATTCCCGACGACGCCCGAGCCGCCGGAGCGGTGTCGCGAACCGAGGGGCGCGAGCGGCTCGTCTTCCCCTCGACGCTCTTCCTCGGCGAGGACGACGCACGCCGCGGAGTGTGGGGCCGCCAGGGCTATGACGCCTACCGCGACGCCGCGCTCGCCTGTGGCGCCGGCCCGGTTGCCGAGCGTGCCCCGGAGCCGCTGGAGGTCGTGGAGCGCTTCGGCCGCGCGGCCACGCGGGAGATCGAGGTCCTGAGCGGCAAGCCGAGGCCCGTGGTCGAGGCCGAGCTGTGGTCGCTGGCGCGCGAGTGGCGGCTGCGCCCGGTCCCGGTACTCACCGGGACGCTGTGGGAGTCTCCGTGAGCGGCGGCGAGGGGGAACAGCTACAGCGCCACGGCCAGCGTGACGTGCCCGGTCGTCAGTGCGGTCAGCAGGGCTTGGCGATCCGGTTCGGCCACCGCGACCTCGTTCGACGCACGTCGCCGGCGCTCCTGCTTTGATCCTGCCGCCATGCTGCGGCGTGAGATTCCCGGCGCCGAGTCGTTCGAGCTCGACCACCTCCTGCTCGACGTGAACGGGACGCTGGCCGATCGGGCGCGGTTGATCGATGGAGTGGAGGAAAGGATCGCGCGCGCCCGGGAGGAGCTCGAGATCCACCTGCTGTCCGCCGACACGCTCGGTGACCTCGACAACACGGCGGCACGGCTCGGTGTCGAGGCGCGGCGCGTGAGCCACGGGACCGAGAAGCGGGACTACGCGCAGGCGCTGGGTGCCGAACGCTGCGCGGCGATCGGCAACGGAGTCAACGACGTGCCGATGCTGGAGGCCGTTCGCTTCGGGATTGCGGTGATCGGGCCGGAGGGTGCCGGCGGTCGCACGCTCGCCGTCGCGGACGCCGTCTGCGGCTCGATCCTCGACGCGTTCGATCTCCTGCTCGAGGCCGACACGACCTCGTCCACGCTGCGACCGTAGTCGCTAGGGCACTAGGTCGCGCGCGCGGCCGGGTCGGGTACGTCCTCCAGGTTGCGAACCGCCTCGACGAGGCTCTGCGGCGCCTTGTGGGGCGAACCCGCATCGTACGGCGGCTCGGGGTCGTACTCGATCCCGAGCTGGATCGCCTTCGCGACGTCGTGGCCTGCCAGCTTGCCGGACAGGAAGAGCGCCATGTCGATCCCCGATGACACCCCGGCAGCGGTGATCACCTTGCCGTCCTCGACGACGCGCTCCGAGACGGGTGTCGCGCCAACCGAGCCCAGGTAGTCGAGGTACGCCCAGTGGGTGGTCGCCCGCATCCCGTCGAGGATCCCGGCGGCGCCGAGGACGAGCGCCCCGGTGCAGACGGAGGTTGTGAAGCGCGAGCTCTCGTGCGCCGAGCGCAGCCACGAAAGCACGTGCTCGTCGCGCATCAGCGGCCGGCTTCCCTCGCCGCCGGGGACCAGGACCACATCGGGCGCGGGGACCTCGGCGATCGACCGCTTGGCCTCGAGCGCGAGGCGTCCCGTGTCGGTCTGCTTGATGCCCGGCTTCGCGGCCACGAAGTCCAGCTCCGCGCCCGGGAGGCGCGACAGCACCTCGTAGGGTCCGACCGCGTCGAGCGCGGTCAGCCGGTCGAAGATAAGGATCGCGATCTGCATGAATCCTCCGCGGGTCGGGCGAGCACATCCCGCGGTTAGCGGTACACGATCTTAGTGGTGCTCTAGTGGCGCTTCAGTTCGCCCGAGAGCTCGGTGGCGCGGCCGATGCGCTTCGCTGCGGGGTAGTGGTGGCGCAGCAGCTCGAGTGCGGGGTCCTCGTCGTCCGCCGCCACGACGCAGCAGAAGCCGCACCCCATGTTGAACACGTCATGCATCTCGGCTTCGGAGACCGAGCCCTGCTCGCGGATCAGGTCGAAGATCGGCGGCACCGGCAGGGGGTCGTCGATCTCGTAGCCGGCGTCGGCCTCGAGGCGGAGCAGGTTGCCGAGCCCGCCCGAGGTGATGTGGGCAAGTGCGCTCACCTGCACCGGCGCGCGCAGCAGCTCGAGCACCGCGGGAACGTAGATCTCGGTCGGCTCCAGCAGCACGTCACCGAGCGGCCTGCCGAGCCGGTCGTCCTGCATCGGGATCCCGTCGAGCGCACGGCGCACCAGCGTGTAGCCGTTCGAGTGCAGGCCGGACGAGGGCAGGCCGATCACGGAATCGCCCGGCTCGACAGCCGCGCCGGTCACGATCGCGTCGAGGTCGACGATCCCGAAGCAGGCGCCGCTAAGGTCGAGCCCCCGGACGATCTCCCCGATCTGCGCCAGCTCGCCGCCGGGGATCTCGATCCCGGCCCGCTCCGCACCCCGCCGCAGTCCCGCACCGAGGTCGCGCATCACGTCCGGGTCGGCCGCGGGCACCGCGATGTAGTCGAGCATGGCGATCGGCTCCGCGCCGACGCAGACCACGTCGTTGACGTTCATCGCCACGCAATCGATCCCGACCGTGTCCCAGCGACCGAGCTGCTCGGCGACGAGCAGCTTCGTGCCCACCCCGTCGGTCGACAGCGCGATCCCGGTGCGATCGTCGATCCGGACGACGCTGGCGTAATGGCCGGGACCGAGGACCTGGCGCGAGGGGCGGCCGGGATCGATCCGCCGCAGCGACTCGAGCAGCGCCGCGACGGCGGCGTCGGCGGCTTTCTGGCTGACGCCGGTCCCCGCGTAGGCGTCGCCGGCGCTCATCGGGCGCGGCTTCCGTCGCGCGTCGCGCGCGTCGCGGGGATCCCGTCGTGGCTCGGCACGGTTGGCGGTGCCGCCACGCGCGGAGCGGATGGCGCGACATCCGGCGGGATGCGGCGCCCCCGGCGCCACAGCCTGGCGAGGACGATTCCGGCGACGGCGGCGCGGTACGCCGCGTAGGGCCACAGCGCCCGGTCGCGCTCCACGAGGCGGATCAGGCGCTGGGAGGCGAGCGTCGAGGCGAACGAGGCGGCCACTCCGGCGACCATCGCGCGCCGCATGCCCGGGTCTATACCGCGCCTTCGCAGCCTGGCGCCCTTGAGCAGGGTGGCGGCGACGATCACCGGCAGCGCAACGGTTCGCGACAGCATGTTGGCCCGCTCGCGCGAGAACCCGCGCCACCGGGCGGCGGCCAGGGTCGCGCCGTTGCGGGACACCCCCGGCACGAGCGCCGCGGCCTGCGCGAGGCCGAGCGCGAGGCCGTCGGCCGGCCGGGCCTCAGCCCGATCGTGCCGCTGGTCGGCCAGATCGGCGACGACCATCGCTGCCGCCCCGGCGAGCAACCCCGCGGCGGTGGCAGCGGGCCCGCCGAGGCGGCGCTCGATCGGCCGCTCCAGCACATACCCGGCGATCGCCGGGGGAGCGAAGGAGAGTACGAGCACGGCCGCGCGCCTGGCGTCGAAATGCCGGAGCTCGGCGGCGATCACGCGGCGCTGGCCGACCAGCAACGCGCCGGCCGCGCCCGCGTGGAGCGCGACCTCAAAGCTCTTGCGCAGCTCGGGATCGAGCCGATCCCACCGCCATCCGGCCAGCCAGGGGACGAGGATCAGATGTGCCGAGCTGGAGACCGGCATCAGCTCGGTCGGTCCCTGAATCAGCCCCAGCGTGACGGCCCTGGTCGGCGAGATCGCCTCGGTCTCGCTCGACTCGTTCCCAGATCGCTCGACGGCAGCCCTCCAATCCCAGGTGCTACGGCCCGGTCCCCGGGACCGGCTCGGGCCGTCCCTCGGCCTCGTCGCGCTTGGCCCGCCGCCTCTTGACCACCAGGTAGACGACGAGGACCACGATCCCGGCGACGACGGCGTAGTCGAGGTAGCCGAGGTTGTTCTCCCACTCCTCCCATCGATCGCCGACCTCGCGCCCGATGATCCCCAGCATCAGCACCCACGGGATGCAGCCGAGCGCGGTCAGCGCCGTGAAGCGCCAGAAGGGCATTCTGGCCACACCGGCGGGGAGGGAGATGAACGTGCGCACGATCGGGAGCATGCGGGTGAAGAAGACGGTGACGTCGCCGTAGCGCTGGAACCAGCGGTCGGCGGTCGCGAGGTGCTTCGGGTTGATGTGGATCAGCCGGTTCTTCTCCAGCAGCTCGAGGCGTCCGTAGTAGCCGGCTGCGTAGGCGAGCCACGAGCCCGCGATGTTCCCGAGCACACCGGCGGCGACGATCCCGAACAGGGTCATGTCGCCCTCCGAGACGTTGAAGCCGGCGAACAGCATTATCGCCTCGCTGGGGATCGGGATGCACGCGCTCTCCAGCGCCATCAGGATGAAGACGCCCGGCAGCCCGGTCGCGTCGATGAAGTCGGTGGCGACATCGACGATCGGGTTGATGATGAAGTCGGCCATTCGGCTCCCGCAGGTTAGGGAACACCGCTTAGGGAACAATGGCTCGCCGATGACCCGCGTCCTGTACGTGCACAGCCGCCGCAACACGTTCACCGACATAGACCGAACCGCGCTCGCGGAGCGATTCGAGGTGATCGACTACTACCAGCCGAGGCTGCGCGTGCGCCCGCTGGAGCTGGTGTCGAAGCTGCGCCGCGCGGACGTCGTGTTCGGGTGGTTCGCGTCCTGGCACACCTTCGCCGCGCTGAGCGTCGCCCGGCTGATGCGAAAGCCCTCGGTGCTCGTGATCGGGGGCTTCGACACCGCTCGAATGCCCGAGATCTCCTACGGGGCGCAGCGAGGTGGGCCGCGCAGGTGGATGACGCGCCGCACGATCGCGATGGCCGACCGTCTGATCACCAACTCCCGCTACTCGCTGCGGGAGATCGAGGCGAACCTGGGCCTTGGCCCGGACCGGGTCAGGCTCGTCCACCACGGCATCCCCGATCGCTTCGGGGACCCGGCTCCCCGCGCGCGGCACGATCGCATCGCGCTCAGCGTCGGGATCGTGTACAGGCTCAACCTCGAGCGCAAGGGCCAGCGGCCGTTCGTCGAGGCCGCAAGGGCCCTCCCCGAGGTCGAGTTCGTGCTCGCCGGCCGGTGGTCCGACGACGCGATCGACGAGCTGCGCGCCCTCGCCGGCCGGAACGTCACCTTCACCGGCTACCTCGACGACGCGACGCTCGATTCCTACTTTCGGCGCGCCACCGTGTACGTGCAGCCGTCGCGGCACGAGGGCTTCGGGATCGCGGTCGCCGAGGCGATGCTGGCGGGCTGCGTGCCGGTCGTCACGGACGCCGGTGCGCTGCCGGAGGTGGTCGGCGAAACCGGCGTCGTGATCGCTGCCCCAGAACCGGATCTGGTCGCGGATGGAGTCAGGCGCGCTCTCGACCTCGGCCCGCAGGCCGGTGAGCGGGCGCGCGAGCGCATCCTGGAGCATTTCCCGTATGAGATGAGACGGGACGGAATCTGCCACGAGGTGGACCTCGCTGCAAGCCTCAGACCACCCCGCGACGCGCTCGACGCATCGCGGGAATGATTCGGGGGGTGGTTCTACACTCGTGACGCCTGTGAAGCGCTTCAACGACCCCGTCTACAGGCACCGCCTGGCGCAATTCCTCGCCGACGCGGTGATCGCCGCGCTGGCCTTCTTCCTCGCCTTCCAGCTCCGCTTCCTCGACGAGGCCGGCGGAATCCCCGAGCCGCTACTGGACCGTCCTGTGGGGGTCGATCGGATTCATAGCCCTCGGCAAGGCCGTGATCTTCACGGCCTTCGGTCTGAACAACAAGTGGTGGCGCTACTTCTACCTTCGCGACTTCCCCGAAATCCTGCGGGCGGTCGCCGTGGCGAGCGCCGTGCTCGTGGTCGTGTTCACGGTCGCGCAGCCGTTCCCCGCGGACCTCCCGCGCTCGGTGATGGTGATGGACTTCCTGATCTGCCTGCTGGGGGTCTTCGGGGGGAGGATGGTGGCCCGGTTCCTGGCGGAGCGTCCGGCCCGCACCGGCCGCCGCAAGGATCGCGACTCGCTGATCGTGGGCGCCGGGTCGGGCGGCCAGATGGTCGTTCGCGAGATGCTTCTGAACCCCAACCTCGGCTCGAAGGCGATCGGGTTCATCGACGACGACCCTCGCAAGCGCGGAATGCGGCTGCTAGGCCTGAAGGTGCTCGGCTCGACGGACGAGATCGGTCGCGTGCTCGACGAGCACAAGCCCAATGAGGTCGTGATCGCGATCCCGTCCGCCCCCGGCGTGCTACGAGGGCGGGTGGTCACCGCGTGCCGCGAGCGCGAGATCAGGGTTCGCACTCTGCCGACCGTGTTCGAGTTGCTGCGCGGCGGCGTGCAGCTCACCCGTCAGTTGCGCGAGGTGCAGGTCGAGGACGTGCTCGGGCGCGATCCGGTGGTCATGGAGCTCGACCGCGTCGGCGCCTACCTCACCGACCGCATCGTCCTCGTCACCGGCGCGGGCGGCTCGATCGGCGCCGAGCTGTCGCGGCAGATCGCCCGGGTCCGGCCGCGGCTGCTGATCCTGCTCGACCACGCCGAGGACAACCTGTTCGCGATCGACCGCGAGATGCTCGACGAGTGGCACTTCTCCGCGGTCGAGGCGGTGCTCGCCGACTGCAGGGAGGGGGACCGGATGCTCGAGGTGATGCAGCGCTTCAAGCCCGAGATCGTGTTCCACGCCGCCGCCTACAAGCACGTGCCGTTGATGGAGTCGAACCCGCTCGAGGCGGTGCGCAACAACGCGATCGCAACGCGGGTCACGGCCGAGACGGCCGCCGTGGCCGGCACGGAGCGGTTCGTGCTCGTGTCGACAGACAAGGCGGTGAACCCGGGCACTGTCATGGGCGCCTCGAAGGCGATGGCCGAGTGGGTCGATCGAGGCCGCGGGTCACCGTCATCCGACGACGCGCTTCCTCACGGTCGGTTCGGGAACGTCCTCGCGTCGTCGGGGAGCGTCGTCCCCATCTTCCGCGGCCAGATCGAGCGCGGGGGCCCGGTGACCGTGACCGACCCGGAGATGACCCGCTACTTCATGACGATCCCAGAGGCGGTCCAGCTCGTGATCAGGGCGGGCGACCTCGGCGACGGTCGGGAGACGTGTTCGTGCTCGAGATGGGCGAGCCGGTGCGGATCCTCGACCTTGCCCGCAACATGATCAGGCTCGCGGGCTACGAGCCCGAGCGGGACGTGGCGATCGAGATCATCGGCCCGCGACCCGGCGAGAAGCTCCACGAGGAGCTGTTCAACGTAGACGAGCGCTCCGAGCCGACCGAGGCGAGCAGGATCGTGCGGGCGGTGCGCGAGGGGCCGCTCGATCCCGACTGGGTCGAGCGCACGGTCACGGACCTCGAGCGGCTGGTCGCCGCCGGCGACGAGACCGGCCTGGCGCAGAGGGTCGTGGCGCTGGTGGCGGAACAGCGCGACGCCACGCGGCTGGAAGCCTGACGCGTCAGTCCATAACATGCGCCATCGATCATGGACATGATCGAGCAGATCGGCGCGCTTCTCGGCCTGGCCGCATTCCTGGGCCTCGCCGTGCTTGTGCTGCTGTACTTCCAGCAGGCGCGCGACGTTCGGCGCCTGCGGGAGTGGGCCGGGCGGGCGCCCGAGCGCGCCGAGGCGGCGGCCGAGGAGGCGATCGCCGCGGCGACCAAGGAGGCGGGGCTGGAGCCGGAGGAGGACGCCGCGGCCCCGGGGAAGGAGGCCACGCTTCGCGAGCGCCTGGCGGCGAGGCTCCGCCTGCCGGCGAACCTGCGCGAGCGCCTGCCCGCGATCCCCTACCTGGCGATCATCGCCGTGGGCGTGGTGCTCGTTGCCGTCGGGGTAGGGTTCGCGACGGGGGGGTTCGGGCTGCTCGGCGACGAGGAGGCGGATGGAGGGAAGCGCGACAAGCCGCTGCCGCCCGGAAAGGTGGAGGTGGCCGTCCTGAACGGGACCGCGGCGCCGGGGACGACCGGCGTGCCCGGTCTCGCCGACGAGGTTGCGAGGGAGGTCAAGTCCGACGGCTTCAAGGTCGGCGCGGTTGGCGACGTCGAGGGCGCCGCGGACACCTTCGCGATGTACCAGCCGGGAAACGAGGCACAGGCGAGGCAGGTGGCCGACGAGCTGTCGAAAGAGCTCTCCGGGATCAAGCTTCAGCAGATGACCGGTGAGGTAAGGGCCGTCGCGGAGGACGCCGACGTCGCGATCGTGATCGGCCTGAACAACTCCCAGGTCGAGTAGGGAGGAGGGTTGGATCTCGCGCAGCAGGTCGGGGCCTACGTCGGGGCCGCCTCGTTCATCGGGCTCGCGATCTTCGTTCCGCTCTTCGTCTCCCAGGCGCGTGACATCCGCCGCTTGCGGGCGTGGTCCGACCGCGAGCCGGCGGCGGCCGAGGAAGCGGAGCGGGTGGCGGTCGCCAGCGCCCGGCTCGCACAGCAGGCCGCTATCGCGCGGGCCACCGGCGAGGCGGAGGCGACCCGGGCGGAGGTCGAAGGCGGCGGCGGCAATGGCGAGCCCCGCGGAGCGCGTGGCCGCGGATCGGCCCGCGACCACGCGGATCACCGCCGAACGTCCCGAGATCGCCGCGGAGCCGGCGTGGAGGCGGTGGCTGAGTGGTGGACCCGACGCACGCCAGCTCGTGTGGATCGTGGCGGGGGTGTTCGCGCTCGGGCTCGCGGTGGCCCTCGTATCTCTCCAGCTGACCGGCGGAGGCGACGGCACCGGATCGAGTCCCCCGCCGACGGTCGAGCAGGGCGGGGTGGTGAAGGCGGACGTCGAGGTGGCGGTGCTCAACGCGACCGCGGTCCCGGGCCTCGCCGCAAAGGTCGGAGACGACGTCGAGACGAACGGGTACGCGCTGGGGGCCGTGACCAACAGCGACGTACCCGCGGAGGAGCTCTCAGGTGCTGTTCGAGCGCGGTCAGCGAGGACGCGGCCAGCGCCGTGGCCAGCGACCTCGGCGTGCAGTCGGTCGAGCCGATCGACTCCGGCTCGAGCGCCCTCGCCGATGGCGCCGACGTGGTCGTGATCGCCGGCGAGGACCGGGCGCAGCTGTAGCCCGCATGAATCACAAACACCCACCTGCCAGTCGCCTCGCAGTCGGGCGCTTCGCGCCCGATGCTCGGCGCCAGCATTAATCTGCCACGCGTGCAGGCCAATTCCGACTCGGCGGCGCCGGGTTACCTCGCCGGGGTCCTCCTGACGGTGGTCGTGGTCGCTGCGCTGGTCTCGTTGGCGCTGATCCAGGAGGCGAGGCAGCGCGGCGAGGTTCTCGACCTGGTCAAGGCGACCCGCAGCTTCTCGCCGCAGGCCGAGCAGAGCGGCGCGGATCGAGTGGCGCCAGCGCCGCTCGAGCGACGACGCCGTCGTGCAGATCATCGACACGGCGGGCCGCCCGGTCCGCACGCTTCTCGACGGCGGGGAGCTCGCCGGCGATGATCGCGAGCAGGTGTTCCACTGGCAGGGGAACACGGACGCCGGTGACCTCGCTCCGCCCGGCCTGTACAGGATCGAGATCCTGCTTCGCGATCAGGACCGCGACATCATTCCCGAGCGCAGCGCGATCCGCCTGCGCGAGGGCTCGGGTGCGGGGCAGGGGGGCTGAGGCGTGGACGCGGTGGAGTGGCTCGGGGTCCTCGCCGCGTGCGCGGCGGCGGCCACCGCCCTCGTCGCTCGCCCCCCGCGGGTGCGGGCCGCAGCGATGGTGCTCGCGCTCGTCCTCGCCCCCGCCCTGATCGCGGGGGACGTGTGGGACACGGAGCGCTTTCGCGACCTCCGCGACAGCCCCGCCCAGCTGGCGGCCTTCGCCGCGCTCGGCGTGGCGGGGATCAGCGTGCTGACCGCGTTGATTCTGCGCCGGCCGGCGGCACTTCCGCTGCTTGCCTTCGGAGTGCTGGCCTTCAGGATTCCGGTCGAGCTCGGCGGGGCGACATCGAATCTCCTGCTTCCGCTGTACTTCGTGATCGCCTCGGGGACGACGGCCGCAGCGATCGCCGCCTGGACCCGACCCCCCGCTGAGGACCGGGCGCCCCCGGAAGGGGGATCCGGGCCGGGAAGCTCGTCGCTGACCGAGCTGGCAGCACGGGCGCTCCCCTGGCTGCTGGCCGGCTTCCTGGTCCTGTACGCACTTCAGAGCGCGTACTCGAGCGACCTCTCGAAGGCGACCGAGACGGTCGCGTTCTTCTTCGTTCCGTTTGCCGTGCTGCTGGCGCTGCTGCTCGAGATCCGGTGGACGTCCCGTCTGCTGACAGCGCTGTTCGCGATCGTGTTCCTCGAGGGTCTGCTGTTCGTGCTCGTGGGTGCGATCCAGTTCGCTATCCGCGACCTGTTCTGGAACCCGACCCTGATCGCCGGCAACGAGGTCCACGTCTACTTCCGGGTCAACTCGCTGTTCTGGGACCCCAACGTCTTCGGCCGCTACCTGATCCTTGCGGCGCTCGCGGCCACCGCCTACATGGTGTGGACGCGCCGCTCCGATCGCGCGATTGCCGCCGCGCTGGGATGCGTCGTGCTGATCGCGGGGTTGACGCTGAGCTTCTCCCAGTCGAGCATCTTCGCGCTGCTCGCCGGTCTCGTGACCCTCGTCGCGCTCCGATGGGGGGTGCGCTGGGGGCTCGCCTCGGGCGCGGTGCTGGCGGTCGCCGCGGCGGGGCTGGTTCTGGCGTCCGGCCTCGAGCCGACATCGAGCCGCTCGCTCGAGATTCACAGCAGCGGCCGCGTCAGCCTTGTCAAGGGTGGCCTCGAGATGGCGGAGGACAGGCCGGCGTACGGCTACGGCTCGGGGTCGTTCCAGCACGAGTTCGCGCAACGCCATCTCGCCGTCGACGAGCCCACCGGGGGAGCGATCTCGCACAGCGAGCCCGTGACTGTGGCGGCAGAGCAGGGAGCGGTGGGACTGCTGTTGTACGGGGCGCTCGTGCTGGCCGGCTTCGTCGCCCTGCTCGGCGCGGCGCCGCTTATCCCGGCGCCGCGGGGAGCGCTGGTCGCGTGCTTCGTCGCGATGGTCGCGCACAGCCTCGCGTACGCGGGGTTCCTGATCGATCCCGTGACCTGGGCGCTGCTCGGCGTCGGCCTCGCTCTCGCCCGCGCCCCGCTCCCGTCGCCGCTCGCCGAGCGGACCCCCCGCCCCGCGCGCGAGCCACCCGGCGCAAACGCGCGTACAGGCTGCGTAGCCTGCTCTCCTACCTGCGCCGTCTCGCCACCACCGGCACCGCCTACACGGCGTCGAGCGTCATCTCGAAGCTGATCGCGGTGCTGCTGCTGCCGCTCTACACGCGGTACCTGACGCCGGCCGACTACGGCGCGGCCGAGGTGATGCTCGTGGCGGTGATCGCGACCAGCATCGTGATCCGGTTCGGCGTCATCGAGGCGCTGCTGCGCTTCTACTACCTCGCCGACGAACGGCCCGACGAGGTCGTGCGGACGGGGTTCGCGTCGCTGTTCTGGACCACCACCGCTGGGAGCGGCGATCGCGCTGCCGTTCGCGGGGCCGATCTCCGAGCTGCTGCTCGAGCAGCCGGACGCGGGCCTGGCGCGGATCGCGATCCTCGGCCTGTGGGTCTTCACGCTGTTCGAGTACCTGGCCACGCTGCTGCGCCTCGACGAGCGCGCCCGCGCCTACTTCGTCTTCAACATGGCCGGGGTCGTGATGGCGATCCCGCTGACGGTCTGGCTCGTCGTGCTGGAGGACTACGGGCGCCGACGGCCTGCTGGGGGCGATCTACCTCGCCACCGTCCCGATGGTGGCGTGGCTGGTGATCACGCAGCGCCGCCGCCTGGCGCTGATCCCCGACTGGGCGCTGCTGCGGCCGCATGGTCCGCTTCGGCCTCCCGACGATGCCGGCCGAGCTGTCGCTCTACTCGCTCAACTTCATCGACCGGATCATCATCGTGCGCCTCGCGGGGCTCGCCGAGGCGGGGCTTTACGCGCTGGCGATCAAGTTCGCGCAGGGGATCAACGTGCTGGTGCGGGGCTTCCAGCTCGCCTGGCCGCCGCTCGCCTACTCGATCCGCGACGACGACGAGGCGCGCCGCGCCTACGCGCTGATCGTCACCTGGTTCATGGCGGTGTGCACGTTCGCGGTCGTCGGCCTGTGGCTGCTGGCGCGCTGGATCGTGCGCCTGCTTGCGGCGCCCGAGTTCTTCGACGCCTACGAGGCGATCGGGCTGCTCGCGGCCGGGATCACGCTGTACGCGCTGTACCTCGTGCTGGTCGTCGTGCTCGGCCGCACGGGGCGCACCGAGTTCAACTTCCCGGCCACGATCGCCGCCACCGCGGCCAACATCGGGCTCAACCTCGCGCTGGTCCCGCTCGCTCGGGATCGTCGGCGCCGGGCTCGCCCTCGTCGCCTCCTACCTGGTCGTGCTGGTGCTGATGTACGCGTTCACCCAGCGGCTCTTCCCGGTCCCCTACGAGTGGGGTCGCCTGGCGCTGGTCGTCGGCGTCGCGGCGGCGCTGGTCGGGGCCGGCGAGCTGCTGCTGCCGACCGAGGGCGCGGTCGGCCTGCTGAGCCGCGCCGCGCTGTGGCTCTCGTACCCGCTCGTCCTCTGGGCCGCGCGGTTCCTCACTCCCGAGGAGCGCCGCGCCCTGTCGCGCGATGCTGCGGCCCTCGGCGGTCGCTGCGAGCCTGCGCAGCCTGCGCGCCGCGGGGCCACCGGAGCCCGCGGTCGCCGGAGGAGGCAGGGGGCCGCGGGCCGCGGCTCACCGAGGAGGTCTACGAGGTCGAGAGGCGGGACGAGGATCGGGGGGGTGCCTGAAGAGAACCACTGAGCGCTTGCGGTTGTAGGCCTCCGCCGCGTCCCGGATCCCCTCGCCGCGCCCGGGTCGCAGCGCCTGGCGGGCGTGCAGCCAGTACCAGCGCGGCTCGTCGTCCGCGCAGCACCGGCGCGACGAGCGCGCGCACGGCGTAGAACCAGGCCGTGAGCGCGCGCACGGCGAGCGCCGCCGGGCGGCGAGTGGTGCTTTCGCATGTACAGGTCGCGGTTGCGGTGGAACTCGACCATGCGCCGCGCGCGCGCCGCCGGAGTCGGTGGAGAGCTGGTCGTGGTGGACGGCCCGCGCCGCGGGAACGTAGAGGATCCGCCAGCCGGCGTCGTCGAAGCCGCTTGCAGAAGTCGGTCTCGTCCGAGTAGACGAAGAAGTCGGGGTCGAGGTAGCCGACCGCGCCGCGGCGTCGCGCGCGCACCAGCATCGCCGACGACTGCACCCAGCCGACGGACCGGCGTCTGCGACGCCGCGGCTCTGCACGGTGACCCAGCGGTGCAGGAACAGCGCCGCGGCGAGCGCGGTGCCGACGCCCGGCAGCCGCCACGCGCATGGCTTCGGCTCGCCGCCGGGCTCGAGCAGCTGGGCGCCGGCGGCGGCGGCGCCGGGGTCGGCCTCGAGCGCCTCGAGCAGCGCCGCGGTCGCGCCGGGCTCGAGCTCGGAGTCCTCGTTGAGCAGCAGGCAGTAGCGGCCGCGTGCCTCGCGCAGCAGCGCGGTGTCGTTCTCCGCCTTGCCGGTCGCGCGCTCGCAGCGCGATCAGCCGCGCCTCCGGGTGCGACTCGCGCGACGGCCTCGGCCGAGCCGTCGTCGGAGGCGTTGTCGAGCACCAGGATCTCGTGCTCGATGCCGCCCGGATGGGTGCGCTCGATCGCCTCCAGGCAGGCGAGCAGGTGCTCGCGGCCGTTCGTGTTCACCACGCAGTAGGAGAGGACGCAAGGCCGATAATCCTCGCCGATGCGGGTTCAGATCGTCGATCCCTCGGCCTACACGCCGCCCTACGACCGCTCGCTGTGCGCGGCGCTGGCGCGCGCCGGCGCCGACGTCGAGCTGGTCACGAGCCGGTTCCTCTACGGGCCGGTGCCCGCCGAGGATGGCTACCGGGTGAGCGAGGCGTTCTACCGCCGCTCCGCCGATCGGGGCCTCGACGCACCCGCCCGCCGTGCCTTCAAGCTCGCCGAGCACCTCGCGCGACATGCTCCGCTACCGGCGCGCACGCGGCAGCGGCGGACGTCGTCCACTACCAGTGGCTGACGATGCCGGGGCTCGACTGGCTCCTGCTCCCGCCCCCCGCGCGCTCCAGCCGCGCCGGCCGGCGATCGAGGCCCCCGCAGGTGTTTACGGCCCACGATCGGCCGCTGCCAGGGCGCCTGGGCCCTGCACAGGAGCGGCGACTCCTGTCGCGCATGGACGCCGTGGTCGTCCACAGCGCGCACGGAGCAGGCGAGTCCGCGACGAGCTCCGCTTCGACCCGACGCGGATCCGCGTGATCCCGCACGGCGCCTTCGACTACCTGGCCGGCTCCCGGAGCAGGCCCCGCTGCCGCCGGAGCTCGCCGCGGTCGAGGGGCCGGTCATCCTGTGCTTCGGCCTGATCCGCCCCTACAAGGGCGTCGAGGTGCTGCTCGAGGCGTTCCGCGCGGTCGCGGGAGCCGAGCTGTGGATCGTCGGCATGCCGCGCATGGCGCTCGACCCGCTGCGCGAGCTCGCCGCGCGAGCTCCGGGACCGGGTGCGGATCGTGCCCCGCTTCATCCCCGACGCGGAGGTCCCCGCCTACTTCCGCCGCGCCGACCTCGTCGTCCTCCCCCACCTGCGAGGCCGAGCAGTCCGGCGTGCTCTACATAGCGCTCGCGTTCGGCAAGCCGCTCGTGCTGAGCGCGGTGGGCGGGTTCCCCGAGGTCGCCGAGCGCGAGGGCGCCGGTCGGCTCGTGCCCCCGGGCGACGCCGCGGCGCTCGCGAGCACCCTCGAGCGAGCTGCTCGGCGACGAGGACGAGCGCCGGCGCCTCGCCGCCGCGGCGGCGAAGGCGGCCGCGGGGCCCTACTCCTGGGACGGCGATCGCGAGCCGCACCCTCGACCTGTACCGGTCATTGACCGCCTGAGCGCCGCTCCGAATGCTTGCGCTCGAGATCGCGTTCTGGACCGCCGTGGCGCTGCTCGTCCACACGCACGTCACCTATCCCGCCGCGCTGTGGCTGATCGCCCGGGTGCGCGGACGCCCCGCCCCGCCGCCGGCGGCAGCGGGAGAGTCGCCGCGAGTCTCGCTGATCGTCGCCGCGCACGACGAGGAGGCAGGTGATCGAGCGCAAGCTGCGAAACGCGCTCGCGCTCGACTACCCGCGCGACCGGCTCGAGGTGATCGTCGCCTCGGATGGCTCCACGGACCGCACGGTCGAGCTCGCGCGCGCTTCGGGGGCGGACCTCGTGCTCGATCTCCCGCGGGCCGGGAAGGTCGCGGCGCAGAACGCCGCGGTGGAGCGCGCTACGGGGGAGCTGCTCGCGTTCTCGGACGCCAACGCGTTCTGGGACCGGAGGCGCTATGCGCAGGCTGGTCGCGCCGTTCGCCGACCCCAGGGTCGGGTACGTGTGCGGCCGGCTGCGGCTCGAGGCGGACGGGTCCGCCAATCAGGAGGGCGCCTACTGGCGCTACGAGATGGCGGTGCGCGAGCTCGAGTCGGAGCTCGGCGGCGTCACGGCCGGAAACGGCGCGATCTACGCGACGCGACGCGACTCCTACATAGTGCTCGACTCGGCGCGCGGCCACGACCTCTGCTTCCCGTTCGCTCTGACCAAGCGCGGGCTGGCGGGCGCTTTACGCGCCGGACGCGATCGCGGAGGAGAGGATGGCTCCGACGATCGGCGGCGAGTTTGCCCGCAAGCGCAGGATGATGACCCGGACCTGGGGCGTCGTGCTGCGGGACGGGATGCTCTCCCCGCGTGGATACGGACCGCTGTACGCGTTCCAGATGCTGTCGCACCGCGCGCTGCGCTACGCCTCTCCGTTCCTCCACCTGATCGCGCTCGGGACCAACCTCGCCCTGCTCGGGCACGGCGCCGTCTACACCGTCACCCTCGCGGTCCAGGTCGCGTTCGTGTTCGCCGCCGCCCTCGGCTCGCTGATCCCGCTCAGAGCGCTGCAGCTGGCCAACTACTACGCGATGGTCGAGGGCTCGGTGCTCGCCGGTCTGTGGGACCGCCTGCGCGGCGGGACCGCGCTGACCTGGGAGAAGGTCGAGGGAACGCGGTGAAGGTGATGTCGAGGGCGGCGGATCTGGCACTGGCGACGCTCGGCCTCGCGCTGTGCGCTCCCCGTGCTGCTCGTCGGCGGTCGTCGCGATCCGGCTCGAGACGCGCGGGGCCGGTGATCTACCGCCAGCAGCGCGTCGGCAGGGGCGGCGCTGCGTTCGAGATGTACAAGCTGCGGACGATGGTCGTCGGCGCCGACCCGCACCCGACGAGACGTGGGAGCCGTTGCGCGAGGACGACCCGCGCGTGACCCGGGTCGGCGCAGTGCTGCGCCGCATGTCGCTCGACGAGATCCCGAACCTGGTCAACGTGCTGCGCGGCGAGATGGCGATCGTCGGCCCGCGCCCGACGATCGAGGCGCAGGTCGAGGAGTACACGCCCCGCCAGCGGCGCCGCCTCGAGGTCAAGCCCGGGATCACCGGCTGGGCCCAGGTGAACGGGCGCGCGTCGCTGAGCTGGGAGGAGCGGATCGAGCTCGACGTCTGGTACGTGGACAACCGCTCGCTGGCGCTCGACCTGCGGATCCTGGCGCGGACCGTGCGGCTGCTGGTCACCGGCCGGGGGCTCTATGAGGGCTGAGGATGACGGCGGCTGAGGTCCTGACCGCGGACGAGGATGCCGCTGGCGCGAGTTGCTTCCCGCGCGCGAGAGTGTTTTCGGGAGCGTCGAGTTCGCCTCCATCCAGCGCCGCCACACGGGCGCCGAGCCGCGCCTGTTCGCGATCGGCGCGCCGGACGGCGCGCATCGCCCTGCCGCTGTACCTGCGCTCCACTGACACGCTGCCCTTCGCCGATCGGGTGGACGGCGCCCTGTTCGACTCCAGGACGCCCGAGTACACGGGCCCGCTTGCGAGCGAGGGCGCTCGACCCCGCAGCCCGGACCGCGTTCGCCGAGGCGTTGGCGCGGTGGTGCGCCGATACCGGCATCGTGACCGAGTTCGAGCACCTCCACCCGTGGAAGGCGCGCACCGAGCTGCTCGACCCGGCGGGGCTCGAGCCGGACCGCGAGATCGTCTACGTCGACCTGACCCAGGACGCGGAGCGCATGTGGCGGGAGTCGTTCACGCACGCCTGCCGCAAGAACATCAAGCGGGCCCGCCGGGAGGGCGTGCGGGTGCGTGACGCGACCAGCGAGGCGGACGCGCGCGAGCTGCACCGCATCTACGCGCAGACGATGGACCGCCAGGGTGCGCTCGAGCGCTACCACCTCCCACCCGAGTACTTCGTCTCCTTCCTCGAACGCCTTCCCGACAACTCACGCATCCTGCTCGCCGAGCACGAGGGGCGGGTCGATCGCGGCGACGCTCTACCTGCACGACGACGACGACGTGTACTCGTACCTTGGCGGTGCGGACCACGACTTCCAGCGCGTCCGCCCCACGAACGCGATCGTCGACGAGATGATCCGCTGGGCGCGGGGGCAGGGCAAGCGGCGGCTCGTGCTCGGCGGCGGCTACGCGCCGGGCGACGGCATCTTCCGCTTCAAGTCGAGCTTCTCGCCGCTGCGGGCCGAGTTCCACGTCTACAGGCATGTCCACCTGCCGGACGCGTACGCGGCGCTTGGCGACGCGTGGCGCGACCACTACGGCACGGAGGCCGAGGCGGGGTTCTTCCCCCCGTACCGGGCCGTTCCGGCTCGAGTCGCCCCGCTGAGGCGGAGCCAGCCCGCCGTTCTCGGTGATGCGCTCCTGCGCCCGGGCCCGGATCCGCTTCAGGACGGAGTTCAACTCGTCGCCCGGGCACTCGGTCGAGTTGACGCGCCTGTGACCGAACACCCGCTTCACCTTCACCTTCTTCCCGGCCGGAAAGCGGTTCACGGCCCCGCCCCCGGACAGCAGCCTCGTCCGGCCGCGACGCCTTGGTCCCGTGCAGCGCGAGCTTCCACGCGATCACGCTCACGAACGCGTCCTCCGCGGCGATCGAGATCGGGTCGGAGCTGTGAGTGCCGATCGACGCAACGCCCGTCGTCTGCGAGTTGTAGCCCTGCGCGTGCGCGCCGACGACGGCCTTCTTGACGCCGCCGGAGCGGCCGACGTAGACGTCGCCGAACCGGTCGACGAGGAAGTTGTAGCCGATGTCGTTCCACCCGTTGCCGTTGCGATGGAAGCGGCAGATCCCGAGCACGACCCCCGGCGCCTCGTCGCGGTCGTAGTCGTTCGCGGTCACGGTGTGGTGGACGGTCGCGGCCCTGACCTCGCCGTACGCAGGGCCGGCGCGGGGCGGGCACCCGCCGGAGGCCCGCTTGGCACCCCACTCGCCGCGGCTGACCATGTCCGGCTGTGGTGGGATCGCCCCGGCGGTCGCGACGGACGCCACCGACGCGATGGAGACGAAGGCGGAGTTGACCGCCCCCCGCGCGCCGGTGAGGACCCGGTTGGCGAGCGTGTCGGTGCCGGAGACGTTGACGTAGTGCAGCCGGCCCGTGGGGCGAACGCCGCGGCTTCTGACCTGGACCTGGTCGCCACCGCCGAAGTAGACCGGGTCGCCGTTGGCCGTCTCGATCCACTGCGTCCACTGCTCTCCGTCCAGCCGCGCCCGGTACTCGAGCGGCCGCAGCTCGCCGGCGACGCCGACGAGGTCGAAGCGAGCGGGCGCGTCGATCACCGGCGAGACGAATCTGACGGGACCCTCGTCACCGTCCGCGCTCGCGTCACGGGCGCGGTCCGCCGGGGTCGCGAGGCGTTCGACGCCGGGCATCCGCTGCTCGAAGTCCACCGCCTCGGGCATGTACGGCGTCAGCGACAGAGCAGGCGAGACCGCCCACAGCAGAACGCCTGCCGCGCCTGCCGGGATGCCGAACCGCAGAAGTCCTCGAAGCGCCCGCACTGAAACCCGAAACACACCTTACGGGCACACGTTTCGGCTGCAAAGCGCGGATTCTCTACATGCGGCGGTAGCGCACGTAAACGACCCGAGAGCCAAATGTCCGTGTCTCGACCAGCTCCAGGTCGATCGTCTCGTCCAGGGCGGGGAAGTAGGGCGTGCCGCGACCCAGAACGATCGGGCTGACGAATAGCCGGTAATCGTCGACGAGCCCCAGCTCGATGCAGGTGGAGGCCAGGCCGGCGCCGCCGACGGCCAGGTCCTTTCCCGGTTGCTCCTTCAGCCTGGCGACCTCTTCGGCGACGCCGTCCCTGACCAGGCGGGCGTTGCCCTCGACCTCGTCGAGGGTCGTCGAGAACACGATCTTCGGCGTGTCCTTCCAGACGCGGGCGAACTCGAGCTCGTGCTCCGGCGCCGACGGGTTCTCCTCCTCGGCCGTCTCCCAGTAGCGCATCACCTCGTACAGCCCTCGTCCTAGGAGGTGCGCGCCCAGCTCGCGCACCTGCTCATTGTGGAACCGATGCAGCTCCTCGTCGGGCGCCGACCAGGAGATGTCGCCGCCCGGCCCGGCGATGAAGCCGTCCAGCGAGACTCCGAGCGAGTAGATCAGCTTCCGCACGCCGCTACAGAGGGATCGGCTCGGGCCCCTGTCCGCGGAGGGTGTCGCGGAAGGCGCGGATCGCGTCGAGGGTCGCCGGCCCGTCGTACTTCTTGCACCCCAGGAGGTTGGTCCACGCCGTCGCGGCGACCTCGTATGGCATGTCGGGGTTGGGGAACATCAGCATCCCGTTGGGGTCCTCGTCGAACACTCCCTTGAGCGCGAGCTGGTCCTTCTCGGGGAGGTCGGGGCTGTACTGGATCTCGATCCGGCCGTGCTCGAGGGAGTGCACGAAGTGGCGGGGCTCGGGTTCCTCGGCGAACGCGCCGTCCGCCTGCGGTTGGGGGTCGTGGTCGCCCGAGGTCGGGGGGTTGGTGTCGTACTTTGGCGTGTCCTCGTTTGCGGACAGGTGATTGTTGCCTTCGTCCGGGAGGTTGAGCTGCAGTCCGCAGCCGGCCTCCTTGGCGGCCGCCCCGAGCCGTGCCTGCTCGACCGCTGGCGGCGGGGTCCCCTCGCGACCGTCGGGCGCGACCCCAAACGTCGGAGCGAAACCTCCTTGAGTGTCGACATGGGCCTCCTCGGGAATGTCGCCGTCCTCGCCGCCACCACCGCCGCCGCTCCCGCTCGCGATCACCACGACGATCCCGACGACGACCGCGGCCGCCAGCACGCCCGCGACCACATAGCCGAGCATGAGCCGCCGCTGGCCCGACGAGGCCGCGCGGCGCTCGGCTGCCAGCCGCTGCTTGCGGAGGCGCTCCTTCTCTTCCTTGCGGCTCGCCATTTCGGGCAAGCACGGTAGCGAAAAGACCTTCGCTGAAGCTAAGCCTGGCGGCGCGGGAGCCGCCTTCCGCGCTTCGGGGCGCGGATAGACTCGGCGCCCCTTGTCGCGCGAGCGGAACAGCATCCTGTGGTGGGAGACGGAGCCGGTCGTCCCGGGCCCGCCGCTCCAGGGGACCGAGCGGGCCGACGTGTGCATCGTCGGCGGCGGTTACACGGGATTGTGGACGGCGTACTTCCTCAAGCAGGCGGAGCCGTCGCTGGACGTGGCGGTCGTGGAGCGCAGCTGGGCGGGGTCGGGGGCCTCGGGGCACAACGACGGCTACGCGATGACGGTGCTCGACATGAGCCTCCACCACCTGGTGCAGCGCCACGGCCCGGAGCGCGCGGGCGCCGCGCACGAGGCCGTCGCGCGCTCCGTGGTCGAGATCGGCGAGTTCTGCACCGAGCACGACGTCGACGCGGAGTACGAGCTCAACGGGTTCGCCGCGATCGCGGTCAACGATGGCCACATGTGGCGCCTGGAGCGCGACCTCGACGCCGCGCGGCGGATCGGCGCCGATCACGACTTCAGCTTCCTCGAGGGGGACGAGGCGCGCGCGGTGATCGGATCGCCGATCCTCCGGGGCGTGCTCAAGGAGGGGCGCGGCGCGCTGCTCAACCCCCACAGGCTGGTGCGCGGCCTCGCCCGAACGGTGGAGGGAATGGGCGTGCGGATCTTCGAGCGCTCACCCGCGACGTCGTTCGCCGCCGGCCGGGTCGAGACCGGACTGGGCGCCGTCGGGGCGCAGCGGATCGTCGTCGCCACCAACGCCTATCAGCACACCTTCCCGCAGTTCCACGCCCGCGTCATCCCGCTGTGGAGCTACGCGATGGCGACCGAGCCGCTGAGCGACGAGCAGCGCGAGCGGATCGCCTGGGAGGGCCGGGAGGGCTTCGAGGACAAGCGCAACTTCATAACGATCGGGCGCTGGACCGCCGACGGTCGGATCCTGTTCGGCGGCC
Source organism: uncultured Thermoleophilia bacterium (assembly GCA_963754225.1). Classification (GTDB taxonomy): domain Bacteria; phylum Actinomycetota; class Thermoleophilia; order Solirubrobacterales; family 70-9; genus DASPWW01. The sequence goes on along the minus strand of CAVWEV010000010.1, from coordinate 179,921 downwards.
GCCTGGCTCCCTACTTCTACGGCAACGACATGGACCCGCGCCACATGGGCAACGAGCGCGTGTTCGGCGAGCTGCGAGAGGCGTGGGCGCGAGCTCTTCCCGATGTGGCAGGACGTCAACTTCACCCACGCGTACGGGGGGTGCGTCGCGATCACGAGCACGTTCCTCCCCTACGTCGGCGCGCTGGGCGACGGGATCTTCTACGGCTACGGCTACAACGGGCACGGCGTGGCCCCGAGCCACACCGTGGGCCGAGCGCTATGCGATCTCGTGCTGGAGCGCGAAAGCGAGCACACCGCGCTGCTGTTCGTGAACCAGGAAAAGGAGCCGAGCCTTCCGCCCGAACCGCTGCGCTTCCTCGGCACGCGACTGACCACGAGCCTGCTCGATCGCCAGGACCGGCGCATGGATCGCGGCGGCGGGGTCGGCGAGATGGACCCTCTGCTGCTGCGGCTGATCAACCGGCTGTCTTAGCCTCTGCGGCCTCGGCCTGCTGCGCCCACACCTCGTCGAGGAAGCTCGCCAGCTCGTCGTTGAGGCGATCGGGGTTGAGGCGCCACTCGAGGATCGAGTTGGCGTTGAGGAGCCGCGCGTTCGGCATCTCGTCGACGAGCTGGTCGGCGTCGTTGAAGGGGTGCAGCGGATCGGCGGGATGGCCGATGACCAACGCGGGGTGCTCGAGCCGCATCCGGTCCTCCTGCGGGGGCGCCGAGCGGCCGAGCAGCAGTCCCTCCAGCACCGACGCGGAGGGCTCGGGGTCCTGGCGCACCCAGTCGAGCACCATGTCGAGCAGGTAGTAGGAGCGCGGGAAGCGGCTCGTCAGGCGCGAGACCATCCTGAAGGCCGGGGTCCCGAACCGCAGCCCGACCAGGATCGGGGTGAAGATCACCGCGACCGCGGTCAGCGCGTTCTCGAGCACGGGCATCTCGAGGAACAGCGCTCGCACCCGGTCCGGGTGCCAGGCGGCGAACTCGAGCCCGACATTCGATCCCAGCGAGGTGCCGCCGATCACCGCCTGGTCGAGCTCCATGTGGTCGAGCAGAGCCAGCACCTGGTCCGCGAACGCGGTCATCGAGTACAGCCGCGGGTCGTCGGGGCGGTCGGAGCGGCCGTGGCCGAGCAGGTCGAGGCAGATGACGCGGTTGCCCCGTGCCGCCATCTCGGGGCCGAGGCGCTCGTACATGCGCCGGTTCATCAACAGCCCGTGGACGAGCACGAGGACCCTGTCGCCCTCGCCGTAGACCTCGTAGGTCAGCGTGTGCTCGCCGCGGTAGCGGAAGGAGGCCATCGCGGCCGCAGTGTAGTCCGGCACTAGGAGGCCGTTACCGTGGCCGGCGGGGAAGGCGCGCGCTCCCACGGCCGCGCCGCGCGAAGCGCCCCCAGGATCGCCCGCGTCGCGGGAGCCTTGTTGAGGGTGTAGAAGTGGATTCCGGGCACCCCGGCGGCGAGCAGCTCGTCGCACTGACGGGCGGCGTAGGCGATCCCGAGCTCGAGCTCGGCTGCCTCGTCGCCGTCGAGCGCCTCCATCGCCTCGGCGAGCGGCTCCGGGATCGTCGCCTGCGCACAGCTCGCAGAAGCGCTTGATCTGCGCGTAGCTCGTGATCGGCATCACGCCGGGTATCACCGGGACGTCGATCCCGGCCCGCCGCACGGCCGGCAGCCACTCGAAGAACACGCGGTTGTCGAAGAACAGCTGCGTGATCAGGAAGCCGGCGCCGGCGTCCACCTTCGTCTTCAGGAAGGCGAGGTCGGCGTCCAGGTCGGTGGCCTCGGGGTGGACCTCGGGGAAGCAGGCTCCGCCGAGGCCGAAGTCGTGGCGCTCGGAGATGAAGGCCGCCAGCTCCGTGGAGGAGGAGAGCCCGCCCTCGGGCTGCTCGAACTCGGTTTCGCCGCGTGGCGGATCGCCGCGCAGGGCGAGCACGTTCTCGAGCCCCGCGCGCTCGATCCTCGCGAGGATCGCCACGAGTCGCTCAGCCGTCTCTGCGACGCAGCTCAGGTGCGCCATCGTCTCGACCCCGAACTCTCGCTTCAGCGTGCCCGAGATCTCGACCGTGCCCTCCCGCGTCGCCCCTCCGGCGCCGTAGGTGACGGAGACGAAGCCGGGGTCGAGCGGCTTCAGCGTGCGCATCGTCTCGTACAGCCCCTCGACGCCCTCGGCGGTCCGGGGCGGGAAGAACTCGAACGAGAAGCACGGCCGCGTCGTCGCGATGATCTCGTCGATCCGCATGGTCGGATGATGGTAGAGGCCGGTCGTCCGACCGGCCGCACTCATTCACTCACCGGCGATGAGGCGCTCGCTCAACTCGCGCAGCCGGCGGCGAGCGTCGGCGTCGTAGGCTTGGGGGTGCGCCCGGGCCTCGCTGCGGCCGTCGAAATATCGGCCGCTAACCTCCTCCAGCGCCGGATCGACCACGAGCCGCGCCGTTGCCCGTGTGCCCTCCTCGAGCGAGCTGATCGGGGTCGTCCCAGAGTCGGTGACCATCTTGGTCGGCATGTAGGTCGCGGGGTGGAGGCAGTTGGCGGTCACCCCCGCACCCTCGAGCTCCTCGGCGAGGTCGAAGGTCAGCATCACCTGCGCGAGCTTGCTCTGGCAGTACGCCTGGATCCCGTTGTAGTTGCGCTCGAGCATCACGTCGTCGAAATCGATCGGCGCCTGCCCGGCCGAGCTCACGCTGACGATCCGGGCCGGCGACGAGCGCTCGATCAGTGGCAGCAGCCGGCGGGTGAGCAGGAAGTGCGCCAGGTAGTTGACCGCGAATCGCAGCTCGTGGCCATCGCGGCTCTCCATCCGGGCGTCGTCACCGTGCAGCGTGGTCCCGATGCCCGCGTTGTTGACCAGCGTGTCGAGCCGGTCGCGCTCCGTCTCGACGCGGCCCGCCATGGCTCGCACCTCGTCGAGCGACGCGAAGTCCGCCCGGTACCAGTGCAGGTCGTCGTTGCCCGTCGCGCCCCGGATCTGCTCGATCGTCTCTCGCCCGCGCGCGTCGTCGCGGCCGTGGAGCAGCAGGGTGGCGCCGTTGCGCGCGAGGTCGGTCGCGAGCGACCGGCCGAGGCCGTCGGTCGCCCCGGTGACCATGATCACCTTGCCATTGCTCATGCGCTGGAGGCCAGGTAGCGGTCCGCCTGTCCGGCGGAGAGCTCGATCACCGAGCTCGCTCTGTTGCAGAAGACGAGCCGCATCGGCCTCACGTCTCTCACCACCCGGACCGGGTCGCCGGTCCGGGTGACGAAGATCAGGTCGATCGCGAACCGCATCCCGAAAGTGTGGACCGCTCGGCAGCGCGGGATGTGCAGGGCCCACCCGGGTGGAAGCTCGCGCATTCCGGCCAAGCCGAGCAGCCGCGCGCGCATCGAGGCTGCCTCCGCGATCGAGAAGCCGCGCGGACCCGTGCGCACCGGGAGGTCGCTGAGGCGAGCTGGAACCACCTCCGTGTGAGTCCGGCGCGGTACACGATCTCCCCCCTCACATTGGACCGCCCGTCTCGGCGAGGCGCTCGACCAGTCGCGCGGCGCGTTCGTTCCCCGGGCTCGCCTGCAGGCGCATGGCGATCGTCCCGAGCCGCTCCCCCAGCCCGCGGTCGGTGAGCAGGCGGTCGATCGCCGCGCTCATCTGCTCCGGCTCGAACGTGTAGGTCGGCAGGCGAACGCCGAGCCCCGTCTCGTCCATCCGCTGGGCGTTGTCGTGCTGGTCCCAGAACAGCGGCAACACGATCGTCGGCCGCCCGAAGTGCAGCGCCTCGGTGATCGTGTTGTTGCCGCCGTGGGTGATCACCAGGTCGACCTCGGGGAGGAGCGAGGTCTGGGGCAGGAACTCGGCACCGGCCATGTTGCCGGCGAGCTCGTACTCGGCGTGCTGGGGTCCCTTGGAGACGATGTAGCGGTGTGGCGTGGAGCCGAGGACGTCCACCAGGCGCTCCATCAGCGGGACGTCGCCGGAGCCGAGCGACCCGAGGCTGAGGTAGATCAGCGCCCCGTCGCCGTCGGCGAGCTCGGCCGGCACCGACCATGACGGGTCCGTGGTCCGCACGCTCGACTCGAGGTTGTGCCACGTCGGGCCCAGCGGCTTGCTTCGACGGTAATCGACCTCGCGCGGATAGACATAGAGGTTGAGCAGCGGCGAGGTGTGGATGAACTCGCCCTGCGGCAGACCCGGGGCGCCGCGCTCGCGGCAGTACTCGTCGAAGCCGCTCCACAGCTCGCCGCTCGCGCGGCGGTACTCGTCGCGGAACGCGTCCCACTCGGAGCGGTCCTCCGCGGGAAGGCCGCAGAAGGTCGGCGGCAGGTCGGGGTCCTTGACCTCCAGCGGATTGCAGGACACGATCCGCACCCAGGGGATCCCCGATGCCGGGATGGCGGGGAACGAGCACACGTTGTCCTCGACGATCACGTCGGGCCGTAGCTCGTCGAAGATCTCGCGCAGGCGGTCGTCCACGTAGCGCGCGCCGTCCAGCAACGCCTCCCATGTCGGGACGATGAACTCGGACAGCTGCTCGAACGTGCTCTTGCGGAACACCGGCGCGGTCTCGCGGATGAAGTCCTTCCAGAACTGACCCGGCTCCTCCTCCTGCTCCGGCGGCGGGGCGAGGCGCATCAGCCGCTCCTCGAAGCCCTTCTCCTCGAGCGTCCCGGCGAACGACTGCTCGATGATGAAGACGACCCGGTGCCCGGCGCGCCGCAGCACATCGCCGATCCCGACGCAGTTGTTGGTCGGACCGTAGGCGCCCTCGGGGAAGAACACGATCGTGCTCACGGGCCGACGATACCCACCGGGCGAACGACGTTGCGTCCGCGGAGTCCGGGTTTCGATCTCGCCTTCGGCGGGTAGCGCGCCGCGGTGATGGGCCACACCACGGACTACCCGCTCGGGCCATAGCGACGGCTGGACGTGCGGTATGTGTGGCGGCGCTGCTCGCCGCCGTGTTGGCCCCGGCGGGGTGTGGGGACGACGACGGCGCGCCTGAGAGCGCCACCACCCGGGCAGACTCCACCCGGCCGGCCGAGCCGAGCGCCGCCGGGGGAAGGCGCCGATCGGCGCTGGAACGACGATGCGACCAGGCCGCGGCGCGCGATGCCGCCCGGGCACTGGCGCGGGCGGGCTTCGAGCGGCCGGCGCGCTTGACGCCCCACGCTTCGGGGAACGCGAACCTGTCGAGCTGCCGCCTCAGCGGTCCCGGGGCGGAGGTGGAGATCACGCACGACTCGGCGCCCGCGGCGCGCCGCCGCTACTTCATCCGCATCACCGAGCTGTCCCAGTTCTCGGCCACAAACCGGCGGCTGGCGCCTCGCCCCGTGTCCGGGGTCGGCCCGGCGCGACTCGAAGGAGCCGGCGCCAACTGGGTGCCGGCGCAGCGCCGGCTGCTGTCCATCAACGGAGGCACGCTGCAGGCCGTCCACGTCTACGCTCGCGGGGTGGCGAATCGCGATCTCAGGGCGGCCGCGATCACGCTGGCGCGGGAGTTCGAGAGGCTCCAGTGAGCGATCGGAGCTTCCTGCCCGGTGAGCAGCGGCTGCTGTTCGAGCTCCCCGAGGGGATCGCGTACCTCAACGTCGCGAACCTCGCCCCCCAGCTGCACTCGGTGCGCGCCGCCGGCGAGGCCGCGCTCGATCGCCGCGGCGCCCCGTGGACGATCGGGGCCGAGGATTGGTTCACGGACGTCGAGCGGCTGCGGGGCCTCTTCGCGCGGGTGGTGGGCACGGATCCCGAGGGGGTGGCGTTGATTCCGGCGTCGAGCTACGGGATGGCGGTCGCGGCGGCGAACCTCGATGCGGGCCTGGGCGAACGAGTGGTCGTGATCGACGAGGAGTACCCCTCCGGCATCTACACGTGGCGGGCGTTCGCGCGCCGGACGGGTGCCGCGCTGCACACCGTGCGACGCCAGCCGGACCAATCATGGACCGAGGCGATCCTCGAGGCGCTCGACGAGCGCGTCCGCATCGTCTCGGTCCCGAACGTGCACTGGACGAACGGCGCCCTGGTGGAGCTCGAGCCCGTGTGCGAGCGCGCGCACCAGCTCGGTGCCGCGATCGTCCTCGACCTGTCGCAGTCGGCGGGCGCGCTGCCGGTCGACATCGGCGCGCTGCGCCCCGACTTCCTGATCTCTGTCGGCTACAAGTGGCTGTTCGGTCCGCTCAGCGTCGCCTACATGTACGTCGACGAGCGCCACCGTGGTGGCGAGCCGATCGAGCACAACTGGATCCTGCGGGCGGGCACCGAGGACTTCGCCCGCCTCGTCGACTACACCGACGAGCTGCAGCCCGGCGCGCGCCGCTTCGACGTCGGCGCACGCACCAACTTCATGCTCACTCCGATGGCGATCGCGGCGCTCGAGCAGGTCCTCGAGTGGTCGGTGGACGCGGTCGGCGCGACCCTCGCCGAGGTGACGGCCGCGATCGAGCGGGGGGCGCGCGAGCGGGGCCTCGACGCGATTCCGGCCGGGGACCGTGGTCCGCACCTGATCGGCATCGGCTTGCCCGAGCCGGTGCCCGAGGACCTCGTCGCCCAGCTGGCGGCCCGCGACGTGTACACCGGCGTGCGCTCGTCGTGGCTTCGCGTGGCGCCGCATCTCCACACGACCGAAGCCGACATCGAGCAGCTGTTCGGCGCCCTCGACGCGGCGCTCGGGTAGCTGCCCGGCGACGAATACGATGATCGCGTCGTGGCCGAGGGCACGTGCGGGAGGCGGAACCGGCGTTCTCATCTAGATGACTTATTCCACGACCACGCACACCCGGATGACGCACGCGGCCATGGAATCACTCATCTAGGTGATCTCGAGCCGCTCCTCCTCCAGATCCAGCTCGCGCTCGATCTGTCGCATCACATCGTCGGCGATCTCCCCCTGATTGCGGAGGTCCACCACGGCTCGGTGTTGCGCGGCGATAACCGACTGGACTGCGCGCTGGTACGAGAGGGAACGGTCCTCGTAGCCGTCGTCGGGCACCTTCCCGGCGCGGGCGCCGAAGCGGCGAAGCCGGTAGTCGTACAGGTTGCGCATGCGCTCGATCGTGTCGTCGCGGGTCCAATCCTGTTCAACCAGCCCGTCGAGCGCGGCGAGCGCCGCCCTGGCCGCCACGAGGCGCGCCCGGAGCTCCTCCCGTTCCCGGTCCGCGCCGTCGTCGCGGATCCTCACGGCGCGAATCAGGGCGGGAAGAGTCAGGCCCTGGAGCACGAGCGTCGCGAGGATGACGGCGAACGTCAGGAACAGGATCAGGTCGCGCTGGGGCAGGGGGGCGCCGGCGTCGGTCTCGAGCGGCAGCGCGAGCGCCGCGGCGAGGGAAACAGCGCCGCGCATCCCGCTCCACGCGGCGACCATCCGGAACCCCGCTCCGGCCCGGCGCTCGCGCTGGCTCGGGCGGCGGTCGAGCGCCCGAATCACGTACGGCATCGTGAAGGACCACACGATGCGCGTGACGATCACCGTGCCCGCGACAAGCGTGGCGTAACCAAGCAGCTCGCCCGTGGAGTAGCCCGACAGCCCATCGAGGATCGTGTTGAGCTGCAGGCCGATCAGGAGGAAGAGGGTCGCGTTGAGCACGAACACCAGGACGTCCCACGTCGCGAAGCCCTGGATGCGCATCCGCCCGCTGCTGATCTCGGGCGACAACCGGCCGATGTAAAGGCCCGCCGTGACAGCGGCGAGCACGCCAGAGAGCCCCAGCTGCTCGGCGGGCACGTAGGCCGCGTAGCCCGTCAGCAGCGAGACCGTGATCTCGGTCGGTGGGTCGTCGAGCCGCCTCCGCACCTCGCCGATCACCCAGCCCGCGGCCAGCCCGACCGCCACCCCGCCCCCCGCCGCGACGACGAAGTCCAGCGCCGCCTCGCCGAGCGAGAAAGTCCCCCCCACGGCGGCGGCGACCGCGACGCGATATGCGATCAGAGCCGAGGCGTCGTTGACGAGGCTCTCGCCCTCGATCACCGTGACGAGTCGCCTCGGCACGCTCAGGCGGCGCATGATCGCGGTCGCCGCGACGGGGTCGGTTGGTGAGACGATCGCTCCCAACGCGAAGGCCATCGCCCACGGCATCCCATCGATCGCCTCGTGAGCGATCACCGCGACCGCGCACGTCGTCGCCAGCACGAGCCCGATCGAGGTGAGGGAGATCGCCCGCGCGTCGGCGCGCAGGTCGCGCAGTGACGAGTTGAAGGCGGCGTAGAAGAGGAGCGGAGGTAGGAAGATCACCAGGACGAGGTCCGGCTCGAGCTCGACCTCGGGCAGGCCCGGGACCACGCCCAGCACCAACCCACCAATGACGAGCAGGATCGGATAGGGGATGGACAGCCGTCGCGCGAGGGTGCTCAGGCCTGCGACGGCGAGGAACAGCCCGATCAGGAAGACCTCGATGTGCTCCATTGCCTGGGTACGCGCTACGGAGTAAGCGTTCGGCTGCCGACTATAGGGGCGCCCTGATCCCTAGATCTCGCGCTCCTCGCTGTGAGCTCTCCGCCGGCGTCGCCGGTGTTGACCGTGCCCCTCGGCTCGATCAGCAGCACTAGTCATTCAGGTAGCCGACGATGCCGGGGACGTAGGGCGCTTCGAGCAGACCGATCTTCTCCGCGAGGTTGATCTTGTCGTCCATGCGCCACAGTCTGATCGAGCCGCCGTCGCGGCGCCGGAAGACTTTCCCGCAGATTGCGGGAATTCACCGCGAGCACCACTGGTCGGAGGGCGGCGAATCGGATAGGGTCGCTTCCGCAACCGGGAGAGAGAGGAACTCGCGGAAGCCAAGCGAGGCGCCCCTCTCGAAGGTGACGAAACGAGCTTATTTCGTGCGAAGGCTACGCACGGGGCAGGCAAAGCCGTCATCACCGGTTGCATTTTCTTTGGCCGAAACGGCGTCCGGTCGCCCGCCTAACTTTCGGCTGCGGTGTATGCCGCCGGCCGAAGGGAGCGCTTGCCATCCCCGGCCGTGCGACCGGGGCGCGCGAACCCGGGAGCAGGGCGCCGTGGGTCCCACCCCGGGACCGGCCTGCGGCTAGCCCGCCCGCTCCCGAATCCCGATCCCGGAGCGGGCTTTGCTGGCGGGATACGTCCACGAGCTGTCCCAGCGTCATCGCGGCGCCCGCGCGCGACGCCGCCCAACGAGCTCGCCGAGCGCCGGCCGATTCGTCCTCAGTCCCCCGACCCTACGGTCGCAAGCACTGCCGCAGCAATCCGGTCCTGGTTCGGGAGCGCCGCGTTCTCCAGGTTCTTCGCGTACGGCAGCGGCACCTCGGCCGTCCCGACGCGCTCGACCGGGGCGTCGAGATCCTCGAAGCAAGCCTTCTGAATCCGAGCCGCCAGCTCGGCGGTGACGCCGTAGGACGGCCAGCCCTCCTCGACCAGGACGGCACGGTTGGTGCGGGAGACGCTCCCGGCTACGGTCTCCACGTCCAGCGGGCGAAGCGAGCGGAGGTCGACCACCTCGGCCTCGATCGAATGCTCCTCGGCGAGCCGCTCGGCGGCCTCCAGCGCGCGGACCGTTGCGAACCCGTGGGCGACCAGCGACACGTCCGTGCCCTGCCGCGCGACCCGCGCACGGCCGATCGGGACCACGTGCTCGGTGTCCGCGGGCACCTCGCCCTTCTGCTTGTAGATCGGCAGGTTCTCGATCACGAGCACCGGGTCGTCGTCACGGATCGCCGCCTTCAGCAGCCCCTTGGCGTCGGCGGGGTTGGACGGCGCCACGACCTTCAGCCCGGGCGTGCCGGCAAACCATGCGTCGAACGACTGCGAGTGCTGGGCGGTGAGCTGGTTGCCGCCGCCGTTGGGCGTCCTGATCACGAGCGGGCAGCGGACCTCGCCGCCGAACATGCTTCCGATCTTGGCCGCGTGGTTGACCACCTGGTCCATCGCCACCAGCAGGAAGTTGATCGTCATGATCTCGACCACCGGTCGCTCCCCCAGCAGGGCTGCCCCGATGCCGGCGCCAAGGAAACCCTCCTCGGAGATCGGGGTGTCGATGACGCGCTTCGGACCGAACTCGTCGAGCAGCCCGGCGCTCACCTTGTAGGAGCCGCCGAACACCCCGACCTCCTCTCCCATCAGGAAGACGCGATCGTCGCGGGCCATCTCCTCGCCGAGTGCCGCGCGCAGCGCCTCGCGAAAGGTGATCGTGGCCACGCCGGTCGCCGGCGCCTCGGACGGGGTCGCGGTCGCGGTCGCGGTCATCGCCCCAGCCCGGCGTCGAAGACGAGCTCCTGCTCCCCGAACGGGCTCGCGAGGCGCATCGGGGCGAACTGCTCGTCGCTGCCCGACGCGTACATCCCCGCGGCCAGCTCATCGAGCGCCGGCTCGGGATCGGACTCCGCGAAGTCGACGGCCGCGGCGACCGCGGCGCTCGCGCGGTCGACGGCCTCGTCGAGCTCGGTCTCCGACACCCCTCGTTCGAGCAGCCGCGTCCGGAACCGCTCGATCGGGTCGCGCTCCTTTCGCTCGGAGATCTCCTCCTTGGTCCGGTAACTCAGTCCCGCGTCGGCGACCGAGTGCCCGCGGTAGCGGTACGTGACCGCCTCGAGCACCGCGGGGGCGCGCTCGTCGCGCGCTCGGGCCAACAGGGCGCCGGCGGCCGACATCACCTCGTCCAGGTCATCGCCGTCCACCCGCTCGCCCCGCATGCGATGAGCGCCGGCGCGCTTGAAGACGTCGGGCTCGGCCGACGCGCGCTCGACGTTCGTCCCCATGCCGTAGCGGTTGTTGATCACGAGATAGACGATTGGCAGCCGCCACAGCGAGGCGAGGTTGAGCGACTCGTGCCACGCGCCCATGTTGACGGCGCCCTCGCCGAGCTCGCACAGCACCGCGTCGTCGCGGTCCTGGCGCACCAGCCCGAGCGCGAGCCCGGTCGCGATCGGCAGCTGGCCGGCGACGATTCCCCAGCCGCCGTAATAGCCTCGCCCGACATCGAGCAGGTGCATCGAGCCGCCGCGGCCGTGCGCGCACCCGGAGCTTCGCCCGAACAGCTCCGCCATCACCCGCTCCGGGGGCACGCCGCGGGCCAGCGCGAGCCCGTGACAGCGATAGCCGGTGACCAGAAGGTCCTCGTCCGTCATCGCCTCGAGGGTGCCGACGGTGGCTGCCTCCTGACCCGAGGAGAGGTGGCAGTAGCCGCCGATCCGCGCGGCCTTGTACTGACGTTCGGCCTCGGTCTCGAAATCGCGAATCAGAACCATGCGCTCGTACAGCTCGAGCGGGCTGATGCGGTCCTCGGCGCCGTTCTCGCTGTGGGCGACCGGGCTCATCCGTCCTCGAAGAACCCGGGATGCTCTCGGCGCAGCCGCGGCACCTCGCGCAGAACCATGCGCAGGTGGTGACGAAGCGTCGCCTCGGCGGAGTCGGGGTCGTGGCGGGAGATCGAGGTGACCACCGAGCGGTGCTCGCTGATCATCTCCGGAAGGTAGTCCGGCAGCCCCAGGCTCAGCCGTCGGACCCGGTTGAGGTGCGACTTGGCGCGCTCGCTGACCGCCCACACGGCAAGATGGCCGCTGAGGTCGCACAGGGCGCGATGGAAGTCGTCGTCGAGCAGGTAGAAGGCATCGAGATCGCCGGCGAGTTGCGCGCGGTCCTGCGAGTGAAGGTTCTCCTCGAGCACGGCGATGTCGTCCTCGCCGGCGAGCTCGGCCGCGCGGCGGATCGCCGCGCACTCGAGCGCCTCGCGGATGAACTGCGCGTCGCCCACCGCCTGCGGGCTGATCCGGGAAACGAATGTCCCGAACTGGGGGACGATCTCGACCAGGCGCTCATCGCGCAGCCGACTGAGCGCCTCGCGCACCGGTGTCCGGCTGACCCCCAGCTCGGTGGCCAGCGCGTTCTCGGACAGCTGCTGGCCGGGCTCCAGCTCCCCCCGCACGATCGCCTGTCGAAGCGCCGCGTAGACCTGAACTCTGGCGGGCGAGCCATCCGTCCGCTTCACGGTCTCGAGCGCGATTACCTCTCCCATCGCGCACTAGTGTACAAGCATGCTAGGCTGGCTTAGTCGGCGCTGGATCTCGCGTCCGGCAGGCCGTACGTCAGATCCGCGGCGTCGCGTCGCGCTCTGCGTCGGTCGCGCCCAGCGCCCGGATACATATCTCTCCTCCCTGTAGTACCTAGAACGCCCCGCTCCCCAGCGGGGCGTTCTTTTCGCTTGCTAGAGCGGTTTTCCGGGCTACCGGCTTTTCGGGGAAGGTCCGAAAACCGCCCGATGCGCCAATGAATGCGCCAATGCCGCACTCACGCTGCACGAACCGCCGCCTCGATCGCCGTGTCGAGGTAGGCGTCCATCCGCCGCCGAACATCGCCGCGACTTCCCTCGATCAAGTGCCCTCGTGAGCCGGTCCAGACCTATCCGGCTTCCTGCTCGCAAGCCCGGATCGCCTTTCCGTAAGTACTCTCGGGACCCCTGGAAGCCCGAGCCAGCTTCAAGCCTCGGCCCGGTCTAATGCCGCGTCGCACTGCATCGACGCGAAGCAGCGGGCGCGGACATGACCGCTGAGCTGCTCCCGCAGCCCAGCGGCCTTTGTGTCGTCTTGGTGCGGGCTACCCGTCGAGGGTCACAGGCCGGGCACGTCGCACTGATCGACCTTCCGCCCGGATACCACGTTTGGCAGGCCCTCAGAATCGCCCACCTGTGGATCAGGAACGTTGTTGTGGCAGACGAGATTGCCCTTGATCGTGTTGGTGACGTACTCGTTCGCGTCGGCATCGTCCAAAACGTTGTTGGTCAGCTTCACGGTGCCGTGGACCGTGTTGCGGATGAAGCCGAACCAGAATCCCGAGTAGCCGTCGATCCTCGCCCCACCGCGGATGACGTTGTCCTCGACGGTCGAGAAGAACCCCTCGCCGCCGAGCATCCGCACGCCGCCCTTGACATCAGCGAAGTGCAGCTGCAGCGAGGCGGGGGCGTTCGCGCGGACGCCGCCGCGGATCTTGCCGGTGTCGCTGCCCCCGTCCATACCGAGGATGAAGGTCGCGCCCTCGCCGACCCGGACGCCGCCACGGACGTCGATGTCTGCCAGGGTTCCATCGCAGGTCGCACCCGCGGGCACGACGAGCTTCTTGTAGCTGCCCGACGCCAGCGTCCCCGTGCACGTGGACCCCGGCTTCGGCTTCGCCCCCGCCGTCGGCAGCCCGGCGGTGAGTGCCGTAGTAAAGAGCGCCACCAAGAGCGCCAGTCCTAGCTTCCGCATTGCGCCTCCTCTCACGTCAATCTCCCTCGTGTGGGGTATACCCCACCGGTACTTGCAATAAGCACATTAGGGTCGCCCAATGCATCGGCGCAGACCGTGGCTCCCGTGCGCCAATCGTGCGCCAATGAGCGGCCCTTCGGAGCGGTCTTACGCGGTCCCGTGCGGTTCGAGAACCGCACTAGCAAGCGGAATCCCGCATTCCCATGCGGTCCGCTCGCTTTGGCGAGGCGATGCTGACGTCGTGGCGCTCGGCGCCCGCGGCCGCGAGCTCGAGCAGCCGGGCGCCCTCGGCGGTCAGGGCGGCGGCGGCGCTCTTGGGGAGCCCCTCGAACGGCTCGACCATGAGCGTGGCGCGGTCGCCCTGGCGCCGGATTTCCCAGAACCCGCGCACGAACCCGTCGACGAGCACGCTCGGCCGCCCCAGGTTGTTGACGACCCGCTTGCGGTGCTCGTCGGGAATCACGCGGCTGCGGTCGGCGTAGGCGACGAGCACGTTGTCGTACGGGGGCAGCAGGCGCGGCGGCGCGGCAACGTCGGGGTCGGGCAGCGGGGCGTCGGGCACGTCGAGCAACTCCTTGCCCTGCTCGTTACGGAAGCTGCGCAGCCGGGGACGCAGCCGGTCGATCACCTCGCTCAAGCCGCCGAGGCCCGACCACGCCCGCACGTCCGCGGCGGTGGCAGGTCCGAACGCGCCCAGGTAGCGAACCACGATCTCGTCCGGCGAGCGGGCCGAATCGACGCCACTGCGAAGCCACGTCTCGGCCGTGGCCCAGGTCGCCTGCCCGCTTGCGCCCCAGATGCCACGAGGCGGCACCTGGATCAGCGGCACCAGATACGTGATCGCGTAGGCCAGCGACGCCGGGTCGCGATCGGGCCATCGCTCGGCGAGCAACCGGCTCAGCTCGGCGCGAGTTCGGGGACGCTCCTCGAGCAGCGCCCGGCCGGCCGCGAGCAGCGCCTCCATGTCGACTCCGTCGAGATTGCGCCGGAAGGGGCTGCCGCGGTACTGGCGCTCGAGCACGGACTGCACCGCGGGGCGCAGCGACAGGAAGTCGCGGGCGGTCGTCAGGTGCAGCGTCGCGCGCATCACACCGCCGCGCACCGCCTCGCGGCCTTCGATCAGCCGCACGAGCTCCTCGTGGCGGAAGCCCTCCAGGCGCGTCCACAGGCCGAAGTACGGCGCGGTCGGCTCCTGGGCCTGCATCCCGACCAGCCGCTCGACCGCGTCGGCGGCGGACAGCTTCCGGCGTCGCAGCAGGAGCTGCCGCGCCAGCAGGGCGCGGTTGAGCGCGGGCACGCCGAGCGTCCCACCGCCGCTGTCGTTGCGCGCGATGACGCCGTTTCTAGCGGGTTATGGGATCTCCTCGCCGGACGGTCACGCCGTTGCCCGATGCTCCTTTGCCTGCCACAGGGCGATCTCCGCGGCGCCGGGCGCCGCGACCACGCTGCGCCACCCCGCCGGGCCTTCGTGAGGCTCGAGCAGCACCGAGGCGCCGAGCAGCCGTGCCCGCTCGGTGGCCGCCGCGATCTCGGGCACCTCCACGTAGGGCAGCCACAGCGGGCGCTCGGTCTCGCACTCGACGATCCCACCGTCGAACCTTCCGTCGCCCAGCTCGAGCGCGAGGTACGAGCCGCCCCCGGCATCGACTTGCTCCGGGCGCCACCCGCACAGCAGGGCGTAGAACGCGCGCGCGCGCTGCAGGTCCCCGGTGTGCAACTCCAGATGGACCACGGGCTTGGCTGAAACCGACGTCATCCTCTGTTCCTAAGACCGCTGCGGTTCCCCGAACTAATCGCGTCGAGGGCCCCCGTCGCTTTGTCGGTCTAGTCTGGTCAAACGATGGCCGCCGCTTCAACGAGTCGTGCGACGCAGCTCGAAGTCGACACCCCGCACGGTCCGGCGATTGCTCACCTGCATCCCGCCGATCGGCCGCGGGCCGCGATGGTCCTCGGTCATGGGGCCGGGGGCGGGGTGAGCTCGAAGGATCTGGTCACGGCGACGGACGCCGCGCTCTCGGAGGGGGTCAGCGTCGGCCTCGTCGAGCAGCCCTACCGGGTCGCCGGGAGACGATCGCCGGCAGCGGCCTCCCGTCTCGACGCCGCCTGGACGGCGGTGGTCGAGCATCTGCTCGCGGGCGAGCTGGGCGGGTTGCCGCTCCTCGTCGGCGGTCGCTCCCTCGGCGCGCGGGTGGCCTGCCGCACCGCAGGCGCCACCGGCGCCGCCGCCGTGCTCTGCCTCGCCTTTCCGCTGCAGCCGCCGCCCCGCTCCGGCAAGCCCGCGTCGCCGAGCCGCCTGGGCGAGCTCGACGAGGTGAAGGTCCCGATGCTGGTCGTGCAGGGCGAGCGGGACAGATTCGGCATTCCTTCGGCGACCGCGCGCCGCACGGTGGTCCAGGTGCCGGGCGACCACAGCCTGAGGACGGACCTCGACGCCGTCGCCGACGCGGTACGTGCCTGGCTTCCCCGCGTCATCGATCAGGCCGTCGTCACCAGCTGAGGACTTCGAGCGATGACTTTCCGCTCGCCGGGCGGTCATTACGACATACGCCCGATTCCCGAAGAGAGGAGGCAGTCATGTTCGCGAACACCAAGGCATACAGCGGCTTCGCCGTGGACGACGTGCAGAAGGCCCGGGAGTTCTACGGCGACACGCTCGGTCTGAACATCTCGGTAATCGACGAGCAGAACGGACTCATTTCCCTGGATCTCGCGGGTGACCGGAGCACGCTCGTCTACGTGAAGCCGGACTTCACGCCGGCGACCTACACGATCCTCAACTTCCCCGTGGACGACGTCGAGGTGGCCGTCGACGAGCTGGCGTCACGGGGCGTGAGCTTCGAGCGCTACGAGGGCTTTGAGCAGGACGAGAACGGCGTCCACCGCGGCAACGGACCGGACATCGCCTGGTTCAAGGACCCGGCCGGCAACATCCTCTCGGTGCACGAGGGCGAGTAGACACGCCCTACTCGGCGCCGAGGACGTGGTCGCTGCCCCCGACCGGCATCAGGCCGCTCGAGCGACTCACGAAGGCCCCTCGTCCTCGTCCGCGCTGACGCGCGCAGCGTCACCTCGTTTCCATACGGAGTCCTGGAGTCGCATCAGGGCCACCAGTGCTGACAGTGCGACCAGCGCGCCTGAGACCGAAGCGAGGAACATGTTCGCCCGCCCGGTCGACTCGGCGATCGTCGATGCCCGCGAGCCCTGGAGCACGAAGTGCTCGGTCGTCACGAACGTGACGGCCGGTGGGCGCGGGTCCGCCCCGGCGTCACCGACCCTCTCGGGTGGCTCGCTGCTGGTCACGACGAACCGTCCTCGCTCAGACGAAACGCTTGACGAAGGCGAGCGCGGTGTCGGCGACCTCTCGCCAGCCGCCGTCGATCGTGAGCGAGTGCCCGCGGTTGGGGATCTTCTTGATCTCGGTCACTCCCTCGTTGCGGCTCTGCTTCTTGAAGGACGCGTTGGCGATCGCCCACGGCACCGTGTGGTCCTTCTCTCCGTCGATGATCAGCAGCGGTCCCCGGTCGGGGTTGCGGGTGTCCACCTTCGCCTCGGTCCAGGGGTTCAGGTTGGCATTCGCCATCTGCATCAGCGCCACGCCCGGCGCCGCCACGTGGTAGGTCTCGTAGAGCTGCTTCGCTTCCTCGTCGCTGAGCGCGTTCGCCCACCCGTACTTGAACTGCTCCAGGGTAAGCGCGATCGCACGGCCCTTGTTGGCAGGGTTCTTGAGCACCGGCGCTGCCGAGCGCAACGCGGAGACGGGCAGCGGCAGCACGCCGCGGAACGGCCCGGGATCGATCGCCACGGTGGCGGCGGACAGGCCGCGTCCCGCGATCATCTGAGCCAGCAACCCGCCGGTCGAGTGGCCCATCACCGCCGGCTTGCGGTTCAGCTTCCCGATCACATCGGCGGTGTGATCGGCGATCTGCGCGAGCGTCTTGCGGGCGAGGACGTCCGGGTTAGCCCTGGCCTGCTCGACCGTGTCGGGGTCGTCGGGCCACACGGGCGTCACCGGCGCGTACCCGGCCTCGTCGAACACCGCGGCCCAGCCGTCCCAGCTGCTTGGGAGCAGCCACAGGCCGTGTATGAACACGACCGGCACGCGCCCCGAGGTGTTCGCCTGGTCGATTTGCTGCGTTTCCCTATCCGTCAGTGTCGCCATGCGAACGACCTCCATTCCGTTGCGAGGCGGGCAATCTTCCAGTGGAGCTAGCCGGACTCGAACCGGCGACCTCGTGGTGGAAGAATGACAGCATGACGTCCTACCGAGCGCAGGCCCACCTCGACGCGTCGCTGGATGACGTCTGGGCGCTGGTCGGCAACCCCGCCACCTATCCGGAGTGGTGGCCGGTTGCGGTGGAGATTCGGGGCCAGACGTTCGAGGTTGGCGATGCATTCACGCAGGTGGTGGCGATCGCTGGGCGGCGGCTCGAGTACAGCCGGGTGATCGACCGGCGCGACGAACTCAAGGAGCTGAGATGGCACTGTCGGACGCCGGTTCATCAAGCACTGGGCAGAAGACGCCATCGACGGGCTGCGTCGGGCGCTGACTTCGACCCCCAACGCCTAGGGGGGCGCCTCGCCCGGCATGATTCTGAGGGGCACGGCGCGTTTGCCCGACGGGCGGGCTGGAACCTACAGCCCCGGCGGCCGGTAGCTGACCGCGCGGCTCGCCGCCTCGTCCACCTGCTCGGGGGTGAGCAGCACGGTCGTATTCACCGTCGCTCCTCCCGCTGAGTTGACGATCAGGGCGACGGCCGCGGCGGCCTCGTCGTCAGGGAGATCGACGATCGAAAAGGCGTCACGGTCGCCGAACTCGAAGTAGAGGCACTCGAGCTTGCCGCCCAAGCTTTGCACGGTGTCGGCCACCGCATCCCGTCGATCGGTGCCGCCCTTGCTGCGCACACCCTCCTCGCCGGAAGCCGTGTATGTGGCCTGGAATAGGTACTTCGGCATGTCCTCCTCCTCGCAATCGCGGGTTGAGTCGCAGGCTCCCACGATGGAGAGATCAAGACAAGGCACGGAAACCGCCTCCCAGTCGCCCCGATTGATGGCGTGGTAGCCGCGGCCGGCCGCGCTGTAGGGTGGCCGGGGGTCATGGCGGAACGGGAGAGAACCTGGAGCTGACGGCGGGCGGGCGCATGTTCGACGACTACGACGTCATCGAGGGCGTCTACGACGAAGCCTTCGAGGCCGCGGGACGGCCAAGGCCGCACTATCTGCCGCTGCTAGAGACGCTGGCCGAGAGCGACCTCGGCCTCCTGGAGCCGGAGCTGAAGTGGCGCTTGCGGAAAGGCGAGGTCACGTTTGACGCCTCTCCGGACGGCCTCTTCGCCCTCGATCTCGTCCCCCGCCTGCTAACGGCACGGGAATGGGACACGATCCGGGCCGGGGTGGTGCAGCGCGCTCGGGCGCTCGACAGCTTCGCAGCCGACGTGTACGCGGACCGCGCGATCGTTGCCGCCGAGATCCTCCCCGAGCGCGTGATCGAGGGCTCGGCGCACTACGAGCCGGCGATGCGCTACGCCCCGCCCCCGCGGGCTTATGTGTCCGTCGTAGGGTTCGATCTCGTCCGCAAGCCGGACGGAGAGTTCGTGGTCCTCGAGGACCAGATTCGGATGCCGTCGGGACTCGGGTACGCACTCGCGGCGCGCGAGGTCCTCCCCGGCGCGCTGGGGGTCCCTCCCCCACCAAGCGAGGACGTGTGGGCAATCATGGGCCGGCTCGCTGAGACGCTGCGGGCGATCGCGCCGGAGGGTCGCGAGGACCCCACGGTCGTCGTTCTGTCGAGCGGGCCGGACGCCGCCGGGTGGTACGAGCACGAGCGGATCGCCCGCGAGCTGGGGGTCCCGGTCGTGACGCTGGATCAGCTCGAGGGCGGCGACGACGACGAGCTCCAGGCGGAGGTGAACGGGCGGTCGACGCGGATCGACGTCGTCTACCAGCGCACGGACGAGGATCGGTTCACCAACGAGGAGGGAGAGCCGACCGCGCTCGGGGCGGCGCTGCTGGGCCCCTGCCGGTCGGGGAAGGTCGCGTGCGTCAACGCGCCGGGGTCCGGAATCGGCGACGACAAGCTCGTACACGCCTACGTCGAGGAGATGGTGCGGTTCTACCTCGACGAGGTACCGGTCCTGGGGTCCGTCGAGACCTACGACCTCGGGATCCCGGAGAATCGCGAGGCCGCGCTCAGGCGCATGGACGACCTCGTGTTCAAGCCTCGCGGGGAGATGGGCGGCGAGGGAGTGGTCGTGTGGTCCGAGGCGGATGTGGACGAGCGCGCCGAGGTGCGGCGCGCGCTCGAGAACCATCCCGAGGATCGGATCGCGCAGCGCCGCGTGCAGCTCTCCTGCCATCCGACCCTGCGCGAGGGAAGGCTTCGCCCCCGCCGGGTCGACCTGCGCCCCTACGTGATCCGCGTCGCCGGTGGACGGGAGCACGTCGTCCCCGGGCTGAGCCGAGTCGCGCTCGATGAAGGCTCGTTGATCGTCAACAGCAGCCGAGGCGGGGGCGTCAAGGACACGTGGCTGGTCGCCGAGTAGCGCGCCACCCGGGCGTAGCCGGCGCTGTGCTACCAGAGACTCGGAAAGGGATCTGTCGGCTCGGTCCGTCGCTGGCCCGCGAGATCCGGCCTAGCCGTGCTCCTTTTTCCGCTCCGCGAAGCGAGTCCGCGAAGCCTCGATCTCCGCGAGGGCATCCTCGCGTGAGTACCAGCCATCCACCTCGACCTGCTTTCGCTCCAGGTTCTTATAGATCGAGAAGAAATGGGCAATCTCGTCGCGGAGGCCCTGGGGAATGTCCTCGAGAACCTCGAGCGAGTTCCAGCCTGGATCGGTGCGCGGCACGCAAAGAACCTTGTCGTCGATGCCTTTCTCGTCGCGCATGCGAAGGAGGGCGATCGGCTTGACCTCGATTTGGCAACCGGGAAACGTCGGCTCCGAGACGCAGACCATCGCGTCCAGCGGATCGTCGTCAAGTGCCCAGGTGTCGGGGAAAAAGCCGTAGTCCGTCGGATAGTGCACTGACGAGAACAGCAGGCGATCCAGCTTGATCGCGCCAGTCTCATGATCGAGTTCGTACTTGTTCCGGCTCCCCTTCGGGATCTCGATCACACAGAGCAGACGTCCACTCATTGCGCGTTCATTCATTGCGGCCACCCATCTTGGCGGCTTTTTGCCTGAACGCGTGAAGGGTGGGTATTTGACTGAGTTCCGCCCGCGGGGTCACAGCCACCCTGACCCCGCATCGTGCGACTCGGGGCTCCTACAGGTCATCGGTGATCCGCGAGGCGAGCGACGTTCGAGATCGGGGCGCTCGGGCAGCACGGCAGGATCGTAGCCCCGCGTCTCCGACCCTCTTTTGCTACCTCCGCGTTACCTTCGCGGGCCTGAGCCGCCAGGGTCAGCCGGAGCCTCCGACGCAAGGAACCGCTCCGCAGAGCGGTTCCTTGCCTGATGGAGCTAGCCGGACTCGAACCGGCGACCTCCTGGGTGCGATATCGCGCACGAGAGCCGAATCGAGGTGATCTGAGTTCGCTGGAGTGCTCTGAGTTCAGCTGAGTTCGCTCCACTGCGCTCAGTTTGGTACCCGACGTGGTACCCCGGCGGGCGGGAGGGGGCCGAGCGCCAGCCGACGTTCTCCTGCGACATCGCCTACTCCCGCAGCCCGGCGGCTTCGACGGGGCCCACCGCCGGCCCTCCCAACCCCGGCCGCCTCTTAAAACTACCTCGCGTCCGGAAATCGCACGACACTGCGATCGAGCGGCATCTGGCGGTGGCGCTTACCCGGCTCACCGGCGGGTGCAAACGGCAGCTGTCCGTTGGGCCGCAGGCCGAGGACCTCGTCCGAGAGGTCGGGGCTGGTGATCTGGCCCAGGAGCCGGAAGCGCTTGAAGACGAACGGCAGGCCGTCGCTGACGAAGCTGCGCGTGGTCGTGACCTGGAAGTGGAGGTGTGGCGTGGCCGAGTTGCCGCTGTTGCCGAGCCTGCCCAGCATCTCGCCACGGCGAACGCGGTCTCCGACGTCAACCCGGACAGAGCCCGGCTTCATGTGCGCATAGATCATGTATCTGTTCGGCGCGACGCGCAGCGTGACGTGATTGCCCGGGAGGTCGGCGAACGCCGGCGGCGTTGGATTGTCCGGCGGCGGTTGATCCGGGAATTCGTCGCGGGCGATTACCACCTTTCCAGCAGCCGCGGCGATCAAGGGCTGGCCGTAGCTGAGGTAGCTGGACAAACGGTGGGGGTCTCCGACCCAGGCCCGGTGTTGCTCATCGAGCATCATCCAATCAATGGCGAAGCGTTGCGAAACGACCTGGTCGCCGTCCACGACGAGCAGGCCCCGACGATGATGTGTGTCGTTGTCGCAGCAACCCTCGCCCGCCCCCCAGATGCCGCTGCGCACGGGCGGACTCAGCTTCAACGGCTCTCGGCCTCGCAGCGAGACGTGACCGACCAGACTCGAGAATCGAACCGATTCATCGCCCGGTGGGGGGCGGGTGGAGCTCACGACGCGGTGCTCGAGGGCGTCGGGCAGGTTCGCCTTCCGTCGCACTCCCACGTCGAGCCAGATGATCGCCGAACCCGAAGCGCCGAGCAGCGTCGTGGGGCCCGGCGTCTCCCCCGCCGGCGCCCCGCCGACGGGATTCATCCTCGAGGCCAGTGCACCCCCGGCAAGCGAGAGCAGCACTCGGTCGGTTCTGGCGTCGCGAACCTCGACCTGCTCGACGTCGACGGCGAACGGCGTCGCGCCGGTCAGCACGAGCTCATAGGCGATGTGGAAGCGTCCGTCGGTGCCCCGCACGGCGCTCGGGCGCGTGAGCACCCTCGCCGCGAGCCCAGTGAAGTCTCGGCCGGGTGTGGTCCCCGCCACACCGGCGCTTGGGTCGACCGCGGTCCTCGCCTCGGCCGGGGTCGATAGCCCTGCCGCCGCGATCAGCGCGGTGACGAGAACCGCGAGCCGCCACCTGCGATGCCCCGACGCGCGGGCGAACGGCGCTTCCGTCACATGCCTCCGATCACAGGTCACCATCTGGCAGCCTAGCTCACGAAGTTCGGATCGAACGGCATCTGATTCGACTGACAGACGGTCCCCGGCGGCGGGGTGATCAGATCGACCAGGTAGTCGGCAAACGCCCTGTCCATGCAGGTGCTCGGATTCTGGAACCACACGTGGCCGTAGCCCTGGTGGGTGCGCTCGACCCGGTGGTCTTCATGGTCTCTGCGGCGACCGCTCTCGTCGGCGTAGTCGTCTTCAAGCTGTGGACGGTACGTCCTGTGGTGGCTCGCGCTCGCGGTCCCGCAGCGCCGAGGGAACCCCCGTCTCCATGATCATGTTTTGGGCTCGGGACGAGCGGCCCGATGCGATGCATCGCTTTCGCTCCTGCTTCCGCGTGAAGGCAACAGGCTGAGCCGCTCGGAGACCTAGTGGTCAAATAGCCGCTTCGATCGCGTCAATGATCCGTCGCACGACCTCAACGTTCTCCCGCGACATCGCCTACTCCCGCAGCCCGGCGGCTTCGAGGGCGTCCTCAGGGGTGCAGCGGAAATGCGCTTCGCTGATCCTTCCTCCCTGAGCCGTAGGCGGCTGCAAGGTTCGACGCGGTCGCGGCGCCGCTTCGCTCTCCCCGCACCTCCCACCGAAACGTCACCACGACCCAGTCCGCCCGGTCCGCCACCACCTGGATCTCGGAGACCCGGTGTTCCCCCAGTCCGCCGCAAGGCGCCGAAACTGGCCGAGGACCGCGTCCCGGCCCTCAAAAGGGCCGCGGTCGGGCCAGCCCTCGGGACCCGTGATCCAGGTGTCCGGGTGCCAACGACGGCTCACGCCCGCGAAATCGGACGCCTCGAAGCGACGAATGCCCTCCAAGACGACTTCGACGTTCTCCTCCGACATCGCCTACTGCGACAGCCCGGCGGCTTCGAGGGCTTCCTCCGGGGCGAGCACAACTCATCGTGGAGGCGCCCCCCAGTCGGCCGGAAGTCCGGTCACCGACCAATTCCATGTCCGCACCCTAGTCCAGCCGGTGGAGCGCGCATCACTCCAAACGGGTGATCTCACGCTTCTCCGCTCCGCTCACGATCTGATCCTCTCGTTGTCCGGGTCGAACAGGGGTGTCGAGTCGGCGACCTCGACGGTCACCGGATAGCGCTCGCCCATGTACTGAACCGCCAGCTGCTCGCCGATGTTCGCGTGCTGCGGAGGCAGGTAGGCGAGCAGGATGTAATTGCCCAACGACGGGCCCGAGCCGGCGCTCGTCACGAACGAACGCCGGCCCTTGCTGTCCGTGAGCGGCGCTCCGTCGGGAGTAAGGATCGCTTCGCCGCCGAGCATGTAGCGCTGCCGCCCATCGCCCGCAGTGTGATCGTCGACGGTCAGCGTGCACATCACCGCCGCGGGCTCCTCCTCGCGGTGGCGCACGTGCGCCTCCTTGCCGACGAAGTCCTGCTCCTTGACCTTGCCCCACGCCATGCCCGCCTCGGCGACGTTGTAGTCGGCGTCGAGCTCGAACCCATACGCGCGGTAGCACTTCTCCAGCCGACCGGTGGTGCCGTACACGCCGATCCCGGCGGGCACGACCCCGTGCGGCCGGCCGGCATCCCACACGAGGTCCCACAGCCTGGCGCCCTGCTCGATCGGAACGTGGAGCTCCCACCCGCGGTCGCCGACATACGAGATCCGCGACGCCAGCACGGGCAGCGAATCGACCTCGATCGTCCGGCAGGAGGCGAACGGGAAGCCCTCGTGGGAGACGTCATCGCTCGTGATGCTCGCGAGGACGTCGCGCGACAGCGGCCCCCACAGACCCAGGGTGCACCAGCCCGAGGTGAGGTCGAAGATCTGCGCGCCCTCGGCGAGGTGGTCTCCGAACCACTTCAGATCGGACATCCCGGACGCGCCGCCCGTCACGACCCGGAAGTGCTCGTCGTCGAGCCGCATGATCGTGAGGTCGGCGCGGAAGCCCCCTCCGGGCGTCAGGACCGGGGTGTAGACGACGCGCCCGACGTTCACGTCCATCTGGCGCATGGCGACCCGCTGCACGCTGTCGAGCGCGCCCGGGCCGACCACGTCGAACACGCAGAAGGCAGTGAGGTCGAACATCGCGACACCGTCGCGCATCGCCAGGTGCTCGGCGTTGATGATCGGCGACCACCAGCGCGAGTCCCACTCGACCGGCCGATCGCTGATCCGATCGGCGTAGCGCTCGAGCAGGGGCCGGTTGGACTCGTACCAGTGGGGGCGCTCCCAGCCGGCGGCCTCGAAGAACACGGCGTCGAGATCCCGCGCGCGCTCGTAGAACGCCGACAGCCGGATGCGCCGGTCGGACTCCCACTGCTCGCCGGGGTGGACGATGCCGTACGTCTTGTTGAACCCCTCACCCGTGCGCGCCTTGACGTGCGCGACGGTCTTCTGGAAGTCGTAGAACCGGGCGATGTCTCCGCCGTGGAGATCGATCTCGGGCTCGCCCTCCGCGATCCACTCTGCGACCGCGCGGCCCACGCCCGGGCCCTCCTTCACCCACACCGCCGCCGCCGACCACAGCCCGCCGACCTCCGGTGTCTCCCCAAGCATCGGTCCCGCATCGGGCGTCAGTGAGAGCAGGCCGTTGATCGCGTACCTGACGCTGACCGACTCGTCGCCGACGATCTCGGGCATCAGCTCGCGAGCGTGCT
Source organism: uncultured Thermoleophilia bacterium (assembly GCA_963754225.1). Lineage (GTDB taxonomy): Bacteria > Actinomycetota > Thermoleophilia > Solirubrobacterales > 70-9 > DASPWW01. Next base: position 155,108 of record CAVWEV010000010.1, on the reverse strand, counting down.
CCATCTCCTGCTCGAAGTCCTCCGGCGTGAACGGGAGCTCGGTCGGCGAGAGCTCGGCCTCCTCGAGCGACGGGATCTCGTCGGGGTTCCACAGGATCGGGCGATGGGCATACGAGCCGATCTCCAGGTTCTCGCCGTCCTGGCGCTCGTACATGTTCGGGTCCATGTCCCGGACGATCGGATACTCGATCGCGCCCTCGGGAGCGTCCGCATAGCGCGGCACCGGCCCGACGTCGATCATCTGGTGGACCGCGGGCGTCAACGGGATCGTCGCGCCCGCCATGCGAGCGACGCGCGGGCTCCACACCCCGCAACAGATCACGACCGTCTCCGCCTCGACGTCGCCGCGGCTGGTCCGCACCCGCCTCACGCGCCCGCGTTCGACGTCGATGCCGAGCACCTCGGTTTCGGCGGACACGGTCAAGGCGCCCTCTTGCACGGCTCGCTCGCGCATCAGCGTCCCCGCGCGGACCGAGTCGACGACGCCCGTGCCGGGCGTGTAGAAGCCGCCCAGGATCACGCTCTCGTCCAGATACGGAACGAGCTCCTTGACCTCCTCGGGAGCGAGCAACGAGGCCGGATCGACGCCCCAGGACATGGCGGACGACACCCGGCGCCGCAGCTCCTCCATCCGCTCCTCGGTGCGTGCGAGCTCGAAGCCGCCGCATTCCGTGAACGTGTCCAGCTGCTTGTACTGCTCCATGCTGTCGAGCGTCAGCGCGGTGATCTCGCGCGAGTGGTCGACCGGGAAGATGAAGTTGGACGCGTGCCCGGTGGAGCCGCCCGGGTTGGGCAGCGGGCCCTTGTCGATCATCACGAGATCGCGCCACCCGAGGCGGGCGAGGTGGTGGACGAGGCTGTTCCCGACGATGCCGGCACCGATCACGACCGCGCGCGCCGCGGCCGGAGGGGCGCCGGATGGGGGCTGGTCCGCCAAGAGATCACCTCATATCACACGCTGTGGGTCGGCAAACGGCGGATTGCTCAGCGCCGATAGGATGGGGTGGATCGAGTCGCCCGAGCGCACCATCCCCGCGACTGAAGCCGAGTCACGACGGGCGCTGATCACGACGCTGGAGCGCCCGCGCTACGAGGTCCTGCCCCTTGACGGGGTCGCGGAGCAGGTCCTGAGGCACGTTCCGCGCGGGTTCAAGATCACGATCACGGCGTCCCCGAGCCGGGGGCTCGACGCCATGCTCAAGCCGGTGGAGCGCCTGAGCGCCGCGGGCTACGCGGTCACCCCGCACCTGTCGGCCCGGCTCGTGCGAGACCCTGGTCATCTGGAGGAGCTGGTGCGGTGGCTTCGATCCGCGGGGGTGAACGATCTCTTTGTGATCGCCGGCGACATCCGGGAGCCGGCAGGGCACTTCGAGGACGCCGCGGCGCTGCTCTCGGCGATGGGCGAGCTCCGCGAGCACTTCGCGGAGGTCGGGATCTCGGGCTACCCCGAAAGCCACCATGTGATCAGCGACGAGACCACGATCGAGGCGATGTTCGAGAAGGAGCCCATGGCGACCTACATCGTCAGCCAGATCTGTTTCGACGCTGAGGTGATCGCGACCTGGGTTCGGCGTGTGCGCGACCGTGGCACGCTCCTCCCGATCTGGATTGGGGTTCCCGGCGCGGTCAACAGCCGCAAGCTCGTTCGGATCTCGCGCAGGATCGGCCTGGGCGAGTCTGCGCGCTTTGTGAGGGCGCACGGTGGGTGGGTGAGGCGGCTCGCTCTGGCGCGCACATACACGCCGACTACCCTGGTCGGGGAGCTCGGTCCCCTGATCGCCGACCCCGCCGCCCGAATCGCGGGCTTCCACATCTATACCTTCAACGAGTTGGAGCGCACCGAGGAATGGCGGCGGCAGCTCGTCGAGCAGCTGATCGCCCAACAGGACCACGAGTAGGTCGACAGAAGGAGGAGCACTCCGTGGCAGAGATCAATGAGCACCCCGAGATCCTGCTCTACACGCGCATTCGCAAGTCGCCGTACTTCTACGCCTCGCGCCGTCACGGCGTCCAGATGTACGCCGTCTACAACCACACCTACCACCCCAGGCACTACGGCGACCCGGTGGAGGAGTACTGGCAGCTGCTGAACGGCGTCACGCTGTGGGACGTCGGGGTCGAGCGCCAGATCGAGATCAGCGGCCCCGATGCGTTCGAGTTCACCAACCTGCTGGTCGCCCGCGACCTGAACAAGTGCGAGGTCGAGCAGTGCAAGTACGTGTTCCTCTGCCTCCCCGACGGGGGGATCATCAACGACCCGGTGCTGCTGCGCGTGGAGGAGAACCGCTTCTGGCTGTCGCTGGCGGACAGCGACGTGGAGCTGTGGGCCCGCGGCGTCGCCTACCAGTCCGACTACGACGTCGAGATTCAGGAGATCGACGTCGGGCCGGTGCAGGTGCAGGGGCCGAAGTCGAAGGACGTGATGGTCGACCTGTTCGGAGACAGCATCCTCGAGATCCCGTACTACTTCCTCCGACCGTACGAGGTCGACGGCATGAAGGTCCTCGTCTCTCGCACGGGCTACACGGGGGAGCTCGGCTACGAGATCTATCTGTACGAGGCCAGCAAGAACGGCGTGAAGCTGTGGGACCGGGTGCTCGAGGCGGGGACGCCGCACGACCTCGCCGTGATCGGGCCGTGCCACATCCGGCGGATCGAGGGCGGCATCCTCGCTCTCGGCGCGGACATGTGGTACGACACGAACCCCTACGAGGTCGGAATGGGCTACGACTGGATGGTCGACCTCGAGCAGGGGTCTGACTTCATCGGCAAGCAGGCGCTCGCCCGCATCAAGCGGGAGGGGCCAAAGCGCAAGCTCGTCGGCGTCGAGATCGGCGGCGAGCGGCTCGGCGCCTACAACGACGGGTCGATGATCGACTTCTTCCCGGTCCACAAAGACGGAGGGCGATCGGCGAGGTGACCTCGGCCTGCTTCTCGCCGCGGCTCGAGAAGAACATCGGCTACGCGATGGTGCCGATCGAGCACGCCGAGCTCGGCACCGAGCTCGAGGTCGAGCGGCCCGACGGCACGGTCTCTGCGACGGTGGTCGAGATGCCCTTCATCGACCCGAAGAAGGAGACTCCGAAGCAGGAGCTGGCGCAAAGCTCGGGATCCTGAGTACGGCGGTTCACATCCTGTCGCCGCCGCTCGATGACGAGCGCCGCGGCGAGTTGATCTTCGAAGGCGGCCTAGTCGTCTTCAAACGCGTTCCGCCGCTGCTCGAAGCCGCGCGCCTGATCGACGGGTGGATCGGCGGGACGCTGGGGAGCATCACGGAAGTGGACCTCGATGCGATCGACGGGCTGCGAAATCGATTCCGTGGCGAGCCGGAGGTGACGGCACTGTTCCGCGCCGGGCTCGAACACGTCGGGGTCGACGCTTCCCGCAGCTACTGGGACTCGCTGTACCTGCGGGTGGTGCCGCCGGTCGATCCGGGTGCGGGGCGTCAGATCGGGCGGATCGGGCCCCATCGGGACACGTGGTCCTCCAACGTCCCCCAACAGACGAACTGGTGGACCACGATCCATTCGCTCACCACGCGAGCGCACGCTCGCGTTCTATCCCGAGTACTGGTCTCGACCGATCGCGAATACCAGCGCAGAGTGGGACCTGGACGAGATCCGCTCCCGCCGCCGCACCGGGGAGCCGGATGAGGATCTGCCGATCGTGCCCGAGCCGAGCGAGCCCGTGAATACGTCCTCGGAGCTACGGGTCGTGATTGAGCCCGGCGATCTCCTCTGTTTCTCGGGGGCGCACCTGCACGCGAGCGTGCCCAACGTCTCGGAACCCGCGCGGGTCAGCGTGGAGTTGCGAACGGTCAATCTCGACGACCTGGCGGGCGGGCGCGGCGCCCCTGAGATCGATGGACGCGCCCCGCGAGTTCCGCTCGAATGGTTCCGCTCGATGGAGGACGGGTCGCCGTTGCGACGGGACGTCGCTCGGTGAGGCGTCCCTCTCCTATGATCCTCGCCACGGTGTCGATCACCCCCACCACGGCCATGCTGGGGTCGCCGGAGTAGGGCGAGATCGTGGCAACGCGCATGTTCATCGATGGGGACTGGGCCGACGCCGCCGACGGCGCGACGATCGAGGCCACCAGCCCGGCCACCGGCGAGTCGCTCGGGCCGGTGGCCGAGGGAAGCCGCGAGGACGCACGGCGTGCGATCGCGGCGGCGAACGCCGCGTTCCCGGCATGGGCGGCGCGGACCGGGTTCGAGCGCGCCGAGCTCCTCCATCGCGTGGCCGACGCCTGCGAGCGCCGCCGCGGCGAGCTGGCGCGGATCTGCGCCCTCGACCAGGGCAAGCCGCTGAAGGCCGAGGCGGAGGGAGAGGTCGGCGAGCTGATCGAGTTCTTCCGGATGGCGGCCGAGGATGCGAAGCGCCTGGAGGGCCGGATCCCGGAGAGCGCGGCTCCCGGCAGGACGGTGCTCCTGCTCCGGCGGCCGGTCGGGGTTCTCGGGCTGATCACCCCCTGGAACTGGCCCTACACGATGCCGGCCGAGGTGTTGGCGCCGGCCCTGGCCTGCGGCTGCACCGTGGTCTGGACGCCGGCGCCTTCGACCGCGGTGTGCTCGGGCGTTCTCGCCGAGTGCGTCGCCGAGGCCGACATCCCGCCCGGCGTCTTCAACTTCGTGCTCGGGCCGGGCCCCGAGGTGGGTGACGAGCTGGCGGTCAACCCCGGAACGCACGCCGTCGGGTTCATCGGCTCGACCCGAACTGGGCTGACGGTCGCGCGCCAGGCCGCCGGCAAGGCGCAGCTCCTCGAGATGGGCGGCAACGGCCCGTTCGTGGTGATGGACGACGCCGATCTCGACGCCGCGGTCGAGGCGGCGCAGGTCGGCTGCTTCCTCGGCGCCGGTCAGAGCTGCTCCGCGGCCGAGCGGTTGCTCGTGCACGAGGCGGTGCGCGAGGAGTTCGTCGCACGACTCGCCGAGCACGTCGAGCGCGACATCCGGCTGGGCGATCCGCTCGAAGAGGAGACCAGCCTGGGGCCGCTCAACAACGAGCCCGGGGCCGCGAAGATGGACGAGCACGTCGCCGACGCCGTCGAGCGTGGTGCCGAGGTCGTCACGGGAGGGGCGCGCGCCGACGGTTTCCCGACGCGCCTTTATTGGCCTGCCACCGTGCTCGATCGGGTGCCGCCGGACTCGATCGCGGCGACCCAGGAGACATTCGGGCCGATCGCGCCGATCGTGTCGATTGGATCGCTCGAGGAGGCGATCGAGCAGACGAACTCGCAGTCGTTCGGGCTGATGGCCGCGGTCTTCACCGGCGACCTCGGCGCAGGGCTGCGATTCGCGGAATCGGTCCACATGGGCCTCGTCAACATCAACGAGACGACCAACTACTGGGAGCCGCACCTGCCGTGGGGCGGCAGCGGCCGGTCGAACAGCGGAATCGGGCGGGTCGGTGGCCGCTATCCGATCGACACGCTGACCGAGCTGCAGACGGTGCTGATCCGCTCCGGATCCGGCTGAGCCGCGGATGGCCAAGGCCCGGCGATTCGACTTCATCATCGTCGGCGGCGGGTCGGCGGGCAGCGTGCTCGCCAACCGGCTCTCGGAGGATCCCGCCAACCAGGTGCTGGTCCTCGAGGCCGGCAGGACCGACTGGCTCTGGGACGTGTTCATCCATATGCCGGCGGCGCTCGCGTTCCCGATCGGGAATCGGTTCTACGACTGGCGCTACGAGTCCGAGCCGGAGCCGTTCATGGGCGGCCGGCGCGTCTACCACGCCCGCGGCAAGGTCCTCGGCGGCTCGAGCAGCGTCAACGGGATGATCTTCCAGCGCGGCAACCCGATGGACTACGAGCGCTGGGCCGCGGACGAGGGCATGGCGAGCTGGGACCATGCCCACTGCCTGCCCTACTTCAAGCGGATGGAGAACTGCCTCGCCGCCGCGCCGGACGATCCCTTCCGCGGCCACGACGGGCCGCTGGTGCTGGAGCGGGGACCGGCGCGCGGCCCTCTCTTCGACGCCTTCTTCGCCGCCGTCCAGGAGGCCGGCTACCGGCTGACCCCCGACGTCAACGGGTACCGCCAGGAGGGGTTCGCCGCCTTCGACCGCAACGTGCATCGGGGACGGCGCCTGTCGGCGGCCCGCGCATACCTCCATCCGGCGATGGGGCGGCCCAACCTCGAGGTCGAGACGTTCGCGCTCGCGACCCGGGTCCTATTCGAGGGCAACCGTGCGGTCGGCGTCCAGTACGCGCGCCGGGGGCGCGGCACGCGCCAGGCGGGGGCCGAGGAGATCGTGCTCTGCGGCGGGGCGATCAACTCGCCGCAGCTGCTCCAGCTCTCCGGCGTCGGGTCGGCGACCGAGCTCCGCTCGCTCGGGATCGAGGTCGTCCAGGACCTGCCCGGCGTCGGCGAGAACCTGCAGGACCACCTCGAGGTCTATGTCCAGCACTCCGCCACCCAGCCGGTCTCGATGGCGCCCCACTTCGCGATGAGGAACCGCCCCAGGGTCGGGCTCGAATGGCTCCTGCGCAAGTCAGGCCCCGGCGCCACCAACCACTTCGAGGCCGGCGGCTTCGTGCGCAGCAACGACCAGGTGACCTATCCGAACCTGATGTACCACTTCCTCCCGATCGCGGTGCGCTACGACGGCACGCTGCCGCCCGGGGGAGGCGGCCATGGGTATCAGGTCCACGTCGGCCCGATGTACTCGGACGTCCGCGGCACCTGCAAGGTGGTCAGCACCGACCCGCGCAGGCATCCCGCCCTGCTCTTCAACTACCTCTCGACGGAGAACGACCGGCGCGAGTGGCTGGAGGCGGTTCGAATCACGCGCACGATCCTCTCGCAGCCCGCCTGGGCCGACCTCGACGGCGGCGAGCTCTCGCCTGGGCCCGGAGTCGAGACCGACGAGCAGATCCTCGACTGGGTGGCAAAGGACGCCGAGACCGCGCTGCACCCGTCGTGCACGTGCAGGATGGGGACCGACGATCTCGCCGTCACCGACCCGCTGTCGATGCGGGTCCACGGGACGGATGGGCTACGAGTCGTCGACGCGTCGGTGTTCCCCTACGTCCCCAACGGGAACATCTACGCCCCGGTGATGATGACGGCGGAGAAGGCCGCCGACCTGATCCTCGGCAACACGCCACTGCCGCCCCAGGCGATTGAGTTCTACCGTCACGAGGGGGCCGCGGCGACGGCGTCGCCGCGGCCCGCCTGAGCGCGGTCTCGGCTACTCGACCGGGATCTCCTTGTGGACCATCGTCATGTCGATTCCCTGGCGCTTGCGCCAGATCCTCGACACGGCGTAGATCGCGAACGCCGCACGTAGAGCGAGCCCATGTAGATCAGCGAGCCGGTGTCGTTGAGCGCGTAGACGTCGTCGAACAGCCACTTGATCAGGCAGAACACCAGCAGCGCCAGGAACGCGATCGCGGTTACCGTGATCAGCGGCAGGCCCGCGACCCGGTACTTGGCGATCGGCGAGGCGTTGTAGATGTCGGGCTTGCGCCACGGCAGTATCGCTGCCGCGATCGCCGATCCGGCGAAGGTGATCGCGATCACCATCGTCGCCGCCAGCGTCCAGTTGAAGAAGTCCTCGTTGAACGCGTAGAGCCAGGCGATCGGAATCGACGGGATCAACATCAGCGCGAGCGCGACGTACGGAACGCCGCTCTTGCTCACCTTCGCCGCGCCCTCGGGCAGGACCCGGTCGAACGCGGTCGCGAACACGACCCGCGTCGATGACAGGAACACCGTGCCGACCCAGCCGAAGAACCAGAGCGACATCAGGCCGACCAAGAGGAACTGCCAGAAGGCGCCGCCCATCAGGAACGAGGCGAGCTGCGGCGGGATACGGGAAGAGCCCGATCGGCCCGCCGTCGGTCCAATAGGCGCTGTTGGCGGCGTTGTAGAAGTCCCAGCCGAACGTCTTGGCGAACAGCAGGAACGAGATCGCTGCCAGGGCGGTCGTCACGACCAGCGCCCCACCCATCGCGGTGATGTTCTTGCGGAAGTCCGAGGCGCCGCGCACCTCGCCGTACAGGGTCGCCCCCCAGTTCGACCAGAGGTTGAAGAAGACGATGAAGGGGATCAGCAGGAAGATCCCGCTGAGCGGGCCGAGGTTGCCGACGCTGTCGGCCGTGCTCGTGCCCAGACCACCCTCCTTAAGGGTCGCGCCGTAGAGGTCGCCCCCCTTCGCGCCGAGCACGTCGGCTCCCTCCGTGTTGAGCGCCGAGATGAAGTCGGTCTTCGAGTTGACCAGGAGCAGGACGAACAGGAATGCGAGCCCGATCAGCCCGCCGTAGAAGCAGAACTTCTGGATCCGGGCGTAGGTCCTGACCCCGACCGCGACGAGGATCGAGGCGAGGATCGCGGTGATGATCGAGGCCCAGAACAGCCCCTTGTCCTCGGAGAAGAACGTGACTCCGCCGTCCCAGCCGATGATCGATGACAGCGGCACGATCACCTCGACGTTGAGGATGTTGCGCGTAGATCGGGACCCAGTGCCAGAGGATGAACCACCAGCCGCACGCCGCGAGCACGAAGCCGATCCCGCCACCGAGGGTGCGGCTGATCCAGATGTAGTCGCCGCCGGCGCGCGGCATCGCCGCCACCAGCGAGGCGTAGGTGACCGCCTGCAACACCAGGTAGCCGCCCGACAGGAGGACCGCCCAGAACAGGCTGCCGTCCGGGATGAAGACGGCATAGGTGAAGATGAAGAACCCGAGGGTCACCAGGTTGATCGAGAAAAACGCGTAGATGAACGCGTCTCGGACCGACCAGCCTCGGACCAGCCCCGTCGCCTTGCGGGCAAATAGCGAAGGCTCCGCAAACTCGTCGGCTCTGCCCGCTGCACTCTCCATTTCGTCTCCTCCTATCCGCTAGTCAATACGAATCGCTTGACCTTCTTGCCGCCCTCGAGGTCGACGACGGCGCCGAGCAACTCCCCCTGTTCGTATGAGCTGCCTGGATTGATGCAGAGCGTCTTGCCGATTCTCGTGTTCCCGCGCGACTCATGGATGTGGCCGTGGAGCGACAGGGTCGGCTGGTGCTTCTCGATCGCCTCGCGGACGGCGGTGGAGCCGAGCGGCACCGGCGCCCGCCCGGCGTGCTTGAGCTTCATGTCCTCAGTCAGCTCCGGCGCCTCGTCGAGCCCTGAGCCGTACGGAGGGCAGTGGAACCCGAAGATCGTCCGCTCGGGCGGTGCGGTCACCGCCGAGACGACGTCCTCGATCCGCTTCCCGAGCTCGGGCTCGTCCTCCTCGCGGAACGTGTCCCAGGGGGTGCGGTTCGCCCAGCCCGTCGACGCGAGCTGGTAGCCGCCGTCCTCGTCGCCGCCGATCTCGACGACCCGGCCTTCACATGCTTCGACATAGGTCGCCTGCGCGATCACCTCGTCGACATCGAACTGGTCGTCGTTGCCGGGGCAGACGAAGCATCGAAGGCCGCTCTTCCCCAGCTTCTCGTCGGCCAGCTCCATCCACTCCTCGACCCGGCGCAGCATCAGCTCGTGGAAGAGCTTGGTGGTCCGCTGGTCGTCGCCTTGGAGCTCGCGGAGCTCGTCCGGGCTGGTCCGGAATGGGTAATAGCCGCGGCGCCTGACCGCCGCCTCGTATTCGCGGACCTCGTCCTCGCCGTTGAGGTCGTAACGGTTCTCGAGCAGGCTCGAGTACCAGCTGTCGTTGCCGTTGTCGACCACCGGGATCAGGGCCTTCCCGGTCATGTCGCCGCCGAGCACGATCACGTCGGCGTCGTAGTGCTGGCCACTGTTGAGGAACTTCCGCCAGCAGATGTCCGATCCGTGGATGTCGGTGGCGAAGAAGACCCGCACGAGCGAAGCCTACGCCCTACGGCAGCCTGACGCCAGCCGTCGTCAGGGCCCGCCCGCGACCTCCTCGGGGAGCGTGTACCAACGCTTGCGCTCTCCGACCCTGGCCCGAAGCTTCCATCGGCGCGATTTCGGCTCGCGCTCGATCCGATCGAGCAGCGTGTCCATCTCCGCGCGTAGCCGGGCCCTCTCATCCTCAGGGAGGTCGTAGCGTTCGAGGTGGTCGCGGCACGCGGCGAGATTGCCGGTCAGGGTGCGCCACAGCCCCCAATCGGTGCTGCACATCTCCGCGACGCGGGCGGCGTTGATCGCGTCGCCGTCGCGCTCGTCCACCGGATGTCCGTAGAACAGGGCGAGCGCGTCGCGGACGTCCTTCTCGTTCAGCTCGGCGATCTGCAGTTTTGTGACGAGGAGCTCCGCGAGCGGGAGCGTGTCGGGCTCGAGCTCGAGGCGCTCGGCCACGGGGACCTCGTGCGACATCGAGAAGCCGCCCACGAAGACGTCCACCTGGCGCTCGTTTCCGTCGTCGAAGAACAGCAGGCGCTCGGTCCCGTGCAGCGCATTGAAGGCGGTGTGCGATTCGTAGCCGGTCCCGCGGAGCAGACTCTGGACGTCCGCAGAGGAGCCCTTCGCAGTGACGAAGTCGACGTCTCCGTAGGTGCGCGTGAGGGCGGGAGGCGGAGGTTGCGGCGCTCTCAGATGGATCGCCACTCCGCCGAGAACCCGCAGCGGAACGCCCTGCGCGTCGGCCAGCTCGAGCACGCGCTTCGCCTCCGCCACGATGTCCGCCCGGATCTCGCTCACCCCCGCGATGCTACCCGGCAGCGGCGGCGCGAACCGGAGCCCGTCTGTCGGCGCGGAGACTCGAAACCTCTGCACTGCGGGTTTCGCCATGCGCGTGAGAGGAGTCGGACCTCCACGGGGCTGTTCACCCCACAAGGCCCACAACCTTGTAGACGCGAGTGCTCCGCAGACCTCAGATGGCTCTAGAAAGCCGGATACCATCCCGGGTAGACAAAGTCGCCAGGCCTACTCCGACAGCCCAGCGGCTTCGAGGGCCTCCTCCGGGCCCAGCGGCAATGCACCGGCTGGGTCGCTCACGTCACCTCGGTTAGGAACTCCTCGAACAGATCGACGTAGCGATCGACGTCCTCGTCGCTGTGGGCGACCGAGACCGTGGGGCCCAACCACCAGCCCGACTCCCAGACGTCGCGATTGGCCATGAAGACGCGGATCAGCGCCCGCAGGTCGGGGTCGTCGGCGGCGCGCGAGGTGGCGCCGTCGGCGGGCGGCTCGGGAACGAAGAAGTAGAAGCCGTGTGCGCCGTGCTGCGCAACGCTCCACGGCACTCCCGCTGCGTCGATCGCCGTCCTCAGCCCCGTGGCCATCCGCTTGCCGAGCGCCGCGGTGCGCTCGAACGCCTCCTCGGTCAGGACATCGAGCAGGGCGGCGCGCCCGGCCGCCATCGACAGGGCGTTCGCGAACAGCGTCCCGCCCGTGGACACCTCGTCGACGACGACGCCCATGACCACGCGCGACTCCTCCGGCGGCGCGATCAGTGACGCGATCTCGTCGCGCATTCCGTACGTCGCGAGCGGGACGCCGGCGGCGATCGACTTGCCGAGCGTGAGGAAGTCCGGCTCGAGGCCCCAGGCGCGGGTGAACCCCCCGTACGCGCACACGAGCGAGTGCGTCTCGTCGATCGCGAGCAGGGTTCCGGCGTCGCGCGTCGCGCGACGGAGCCGCTCGTGGAAGCCCGGCTCGGGGAGCAGGAACCCGACGTTGGTCATCGCGGGCTCGGCGAGCACGAGGGCGACGTCGCCCGGTTCCAGCGCGGCCTCGAGCGCATCTGCGTCGTTGAACTGCACGATGCGGGCCTGTCGCCTCGATCCCGGAGGGCAATCCCTGCATCTCGGGCACAACCTCGCCGTTGTCGAGAACTACGAGCGTCTGGTCTCCCTCGCCGTGGTACTTGCCGTCGAACACGAGCACGATCTCGCGCCCGGTCAGCGCCCGCGCGAGGCGGATCACCTCGGTGTTCGCCTGCGTGGCCGACGACGTGAACTGCCACTGCGGCGAGCCCGTAACGGCCGGCGAGGTGCTCGGCGAGGACGATCGCATCCTCGCCGGGAAGCAGGAACTGGTTGCCCTCGCTCATCCGGCGCGCGATCGCATCGGTGACCGGTGCGGGGCCGTGACCGCAGAAGGCGCTCATGTCGGCCACGTACATGTCGAGGTAGGTGTGCCCGTCGACGTCGGTGAAGTGCGAGCCCTCACCCGCGGCCACCCAGACCGGCGGGTGCTCATAGAGGTCGTCCATCCACGACATCGGCACGCCGCGCGGCATCGATCGGCGCGCTCGCTCTTGGAGCGCCATGGACCGAGGCCGTTCGGCGACGAAACGAGCGTTCTCCGCTTTCCGGAGCTCGCGCACACGTGCCAGATCGATGCCAGTGAGGTTGGCCATGCCTACCCGGGCCGGGCGATCTCGACGTTCTCCTGCGACATCGCCCGCTCAGTATCCCGCGACAGCCATGCTGGATCGAGTCAAGTGATCGAGCGCGACTACAGCCCTCCCAGCGCCGGATTGCGGTGTCCGCGGGGGCCGAGGTATCCCCCTAAGCGGCGCGGGAACCCGCGCGCCGCGAGGGGTGGCCGGGGGACGAACCGGAGTGTTTCCCGCGGCGCGTTGCCCAATCCGTTGCCCACCGCGACAGAATCGGTTGCGAAACGGCTTGACTGAGCCGAAGTGGAGCTAGCCGGGCTCGAACCGGCGACCTCCTGGGTGCGATATCGCGTACGAACGCCGGATCGAGGTGATCTGAGTTCGCTGGGGTGCTCTAAGTTCAGCTCAGTTCGCTCCGGTGCGCTCAGTTTGGTACCCCACGTGGTACCTCGGCGGGCGCGGGGAGGCCGAGCGCCAGCGGAGGGAGGACCGGTGACTGCCTACCCCCGCAGCCCGGCGGCTTCGAGGGCTTCGGCCTCGCTTCCGAAGTTCCGCCACCAAGTCGCCTTGCCGTCACGCAACTTGACTGCCTGCCACACCGCTTGCTCGAAGGGCGCACCGCCTTCAACGCCATGACCGCGAACGCGCACGGCGACGATCAAGGAGTCGCCGAGGTCGCGCACATTCAGGATCTCGCTATTGAAGTCGGGGAAAACGGCCAACAGGGCCCGCCACCATTCGCGGACGCCGTCGTGACCGCGGTAGTAGGGATCGCCCTCCAGCTCCATGAAGCGCGTCATCAGTTCCACTTCGGGATCCATGAACCCGAGGAAGGCGTCGAGATCGCGTCGGTTGAACGCCTCGTAGGCACGATGGACCCGTTCGACGTTCTCCTGCGACATCGCCTACTCCCGCAGCCCGGCGGCTTCGAGGGCTAGCTTAGGTGGGCGTCCGGCAGACGTACTCCCGCGTGGGTCCCCCCTCAGGTTGGAATGTCCCTCTGTAGGCACGCTCACAGAGCACGCGGGCCGTCCTTTCTTGGTTTTCAGTGAGAACTCTGTCGAGCTCCTCGCAGCGGTAGATAACGGGCCCACCCAGGCTGCCAGGGGTGAAAAAGCGTCCCTGCACAGCGCACAGAGCCTCGGCCGGCTTAAGCGTCTTCGGCGCCGCCGCGGCCGGAGCGGCCACGGCACCGATGAGCCCCGCAGCGACCGTCACGCTCGCCGCTGCAATACGAATCCTTCGCATCACGTTCTCCCTCCCTTCCGTGGGCGGGCGCACGCTCGATGCGACCCTACCCCTGTACCTGTACGGGCGGCAGGGTACACCGCCTGGGGCGCAGCGTTTTTGCGCAGCGCGGTGGAACAGTGAGCCGGCGGCCAGCCTCTAAGAACCGACTCCCGCAGCCCGGCGGGCACCCGCTGCAACCGGGGTCGGCGCAGCCACCCGGCCGCTCCGTACCTCAAGGCTGATGGCGGGAGAAGAAGCTTCGGGCTAGCCGGAGGCGACGACTTCCCCGGCGGTCACCTCCGGCGGGTTGGGCGAGATCGCTGCTTCGTTCTGTTGCACCCACTCGGCGGCTCTTTCGGTGGAGGCCTCCTCCCCGGCCTTGTCCTCGAAGACGCTGATCGTAACCATCACGCCGTTCCCGGCGTCGACCTCGTAGTAGGCCACGAAGCCCGGCGTGTCCTTGAGCAGAGGCACGAATTCCTCCCTCACTCGCCGGCGATCCTCGGCGGGGTCGGTGACCCCTTCATAGCGTCGTACGGCCGCGTACACGTTGGCCCTCCTTCCGGTTCGTGGGACGTCCTCCCGACATTCCGGATGCTAACCCGGCCGGTTGTTTTTGCGCAGCGCGGTGGAACAGTGAGCCGGGAACGGCCCCCGAAAAAGTGCCACGCCCTACTCCCGCAGCCCGGCGGCTTCGAGGGCCTCGTCCCGCTCCTGAAACATTCGAAGGCGTGTGACCCGTCCGTTCTCGACCGTGTACACGAAGGTGGCTCTCGCGACCACCTCGATCCCACCACGTCCCCTGAGGTGGGCGGTGTTCGGGACGACGACCTCGGACCCCGACGCCATGAAGTCGTGGGCATCGAGCCGAATGTCCTCGAAAGCCGAGAAGAACTCGTTCCGGAAGGTCTTGATCCCCACGTGGCCTCGATACACGCCCCGCAGCGGCCCCTTCGAGCGCGACCAGTCGATCTCCGCCTCGGGGGAATACAGGCGCAGGGATTCCGCAAGGTCGTCCCTGTTCTGCGCGTCGATCACGCGCCGCACGATCTCCACGTTCTCCTGCGACATCGCCCGCTCAGTATCCCGCTTGGGCCTATGGCCGCTGCTCTAGTCCATCCGACAGGCCAGAGCGCCCTATTCCCGCAGCCCGGCGGGCGCCCGCTGCAACCGGGGCGGCGCTAGGTTCGCGCCCGTTACCCGAGCTCCGCGACGAGGAGCACGACCACGTTGACGCAGGTGAGTCCGAGAATGACCCAGGTCAGGTTCACCATCTTCCGCTCGCGGGAGTCCGCCTCGCGGCGGCGCAGCTCGTCTCGGTAGTAGCCCTGCTGGACTCGGATGCCGCCGCGGACCAGCTTGTCGTGCTGCTCGATCAGCGTCTTTTCATCGAGACCGCGCAGCTCGTCGATCGTCTTCGCGTACTCCGGTCCGGCGCGGACTGAATCTTCTGGCATGGGCGGCGATTCTAGGATCGCCCTCGGCCGGCGTGAGGCGTTTTTGCGCAGCGCAGTGGAACAGTGATTCTTGATCGCCAGCGTTAAGAAACGCGCGGGTCAGTTCAAGCTTCGGATGGTGCGGCCCGTACGCGTCGGGGCGCCCCGGGGGTTCGGGCCGTGCTTGCGCCGGGCTTACTCTCGCTCGGCGTCTCGTAGGAGGCGGCCAGCCGCCTTGCCGAAGTAAGGGTTCTCGCCCATCTTGATCACCGATGCCTGCTGTCGCTGTGGACGGCGACCACATCGTTTTCGTCGTTGACGTGGACGACCACCGGCGAATATCGCTCGAGGTCCTTCTCGTCGAAGCCGCCGAAGCTGGCGATGATCACCTTCTCCCCGGACTTGACAAGCCGGGCCGCGGGGCCGTTCACCTGGACCGTGCCCGATCCTTGATCGCCCTCGATCGCGTAGGTGACGAAGCGGGCGCCGTTGTCGATGTCCCAGACGTGGACCTGCTCGTTGAACAGCAGGTCTGCTTGCCGCATCAGCTCGCGGTCCAGGGTGATGCTGCCGACGTAGCCGACGTCACAGTCCGTGATCGTCGCGCCATCGATCTTCGACTTGAGCATCTGACGCTGCATCAGGCCTCCGTTGTCTTGTTTGGGAGTGATTACGACGAGCGCTGCCCGTGGGTGCCGCCTAGTAGCAGGGGAGGTCTCTCAGGATCACCTTCCCGTCCATCGTTAGCTCGTGGAACGCGGGGTCTGCGTCGGGGTCGATCTCGGGCCGGACCTGGTAGCAGCCGACTGTCTCGATCCCCGCGTCCTCAAATGCCCTGGCTATCGCCTGCTCGCCGGTCCCGCCCGAGTCGCAGACAACCGGATCGTCGAATGCGTGTCTGTTCGGGTCCCAGTACTCGATCACAAGGCGCATTCCGGCAGCCTAGCGGTACCCCGGCAGTGGCCCGCTGCGGTCGACCCGCGTCGCGTCTCGAGGTTCTCCCGGCGTCCTCGCCCGGCATAAGCGTCGGCGTCGACGGGCTTAGCATCAGTCCGGCTTCTACTCCGCCAACGGGTCGGGCACCGCGCGGGCGAGAACGCGGCTACCGTCCGGCCGGATCACGATGCAGCCGACGTGGCCCTCGACGATCGGCGCACGATCTCCACGTTCTCCTGCGACATCGCCTACTCCGACAGCCCGGCGGCTTCGAGGGCATCATCAGTGCTGGCGTACACCTGCCCCCGCTGGATAAGTTCCCCCTCGATCGTGTAGATGATGGCGAAGCTGGCGTCGATCCACGATTCGCTGCCGCGCGGTTTGCCGCGCTGGTGGACCGTCGCCACGACCCGGTTCCCGCCCGCATCGAGAATCTTCTCGACCTCGTAGCTCCACCCGCCATATGGCTCGATCCAGGCGTCGAGGAATTCGTTGAACTCGTCCAAGCCGCGAAACTCGCTGCGACCCGGCCAGCCAGAGAAGGTGCTCATATCCCAGACCACATCGGGCGCGAAGAACTCGGACAGCCGCTCAGACTTAGCGAATGCGGCGACCCCCTTCCGCACGATCTCCACGTTCTCCTGCGACATCGCCCGCTCAGTATCGCGCGACAGTTACCTGGTGCGGGGCGGAGGGGCCGAGGACGCCAGGATTCAAGTCTGAGGGGCCGCTGACGCCTGAGACCGGAAGATAATCTACCTGTTTAGGGGGGGACCCCCTGGAGGGTCCCCGACGTGCGCCGGGGGCTCAGCCGGGTCACCTAGATGCCGCGGGCTGCCGTCATGCACCCAGGGCAGGATCTCGGCCTGAGCAGGGCTTTCTTCGAAATGGAGCTAGCCGGACTCGAACCGGCGACCTCCTGGGTGCGATATCGCGTACGAAAGCCGAATCGAGGTGATCTGAGTTCGCTGGGGTGCTCTAAGTTCAGCTCAGTTCGCTCCGGTGCGCTCGGTTTGGTACCTCCTGTGGTACCTCGGATGTCCCGCCACGTCGCCTACTCCGACAGCCCGGCGGCTTCGAGGGCTTCCGCATGAGTCAGAAAGTCGCGGACGCGAACGATCTTCCCCGCTCGAAGGTCAAAGACTTCTCCGACTTCCTGACTGAACTCGATGCCGGTCGTCCGGGCGGTCAAGTCCATGTGACCGAGCGCGAGGACCGACTCGCCGAGGTCGCGGAACTCCTGAGGCCGATTGGTGAGGCGTTCCCACGCCTCGCCGCGGTCCTCCCTCCAAACCTTTCGCGCGCCGTCGTGACCTCGATAGGTACTTGCCTTCCCCTCAAGGCCCGGCTCGATCGCAGGGTGCCACTCGACGTCGGCATCGAGCTCGGCCAAAAAGGCGTCCAGATCATCGGCATTCCACGCCTCGACGGCGCGTTGGACGGCCTCGACGTTCTCCTGCGACATCGCGTTACCCCCCCTGACCGGGGAGTCTCCGCCGCCTGCGCTTGCGGCCGTATGCAATCCCGATGGCTGCGAGCACCAATGCCCCGAACAACGGGGGCACCCAGGACTGGTTGGTTTCGACGAAAGCGTTGTCGTACAGGTCCTCGATCTGCTCCGCGAGAGCCTCGAGCTGGCGCGCGGACGCCTCAAGGAGCGCGCGCAGCGGGTCCCCACTCGGCGACATCGCCCGCGCAGTATCGCGCTCTGGCCTAGGCAACGACCGCGTGGGGCGATCCCGCTCCCGCAACAAAGAGAAAGCGGTCACGCGGCCACGGCGCTTGCGAACGGCGGATCGCTGGCGGCGATCAGGTCGCTGGCGGCCTCGCGCCGATGCGGTGAGCTTCACCGGTGAGCTTGACGATCAGTCAAACACCGGCCACGCGGGCTCAGGGGCTCCCGGCGGCCGGCCGGCCGGGTGGCCGATGCTCGGCGGTTTGCGCGGCGGCATATGGACCGAGCTGTAGACGCGCTCGCACGTGGAGCCCTTCGGCGTGTGGGCGCGGGTAAACGCACCGACCGCGATCCTCGGCCGCTGAGCCGCGCCCGCGGACGCCCCCCCGGTGCCCACGATCCGGTCGCCGGGATCGGCGATCACCATGTCGGTGCCCGGGCCACAGTCGACCACGTCGTCGCCGGTGCGGTCGCGCACGACGATGCGGTCATCGCCGCGGCCGGCCACCATGCGATCCCTTCCCTGGGCGTCGAAGAGCGAGTCGCTGCCGCGGTTGCCGATCGACACGTCGGGCCCGGGACCGCCCTGCAGCAGGTCGTGGCCCGAGTTGCCTTTGAGCCGGTCTCCTCCGGCCAAGGACATCAGGTCGTCGTCGCCGCCGCCGCCGCGCAGGCGGTTGGCGCCCCGACCGGCGAGCACCTGGTCGTGGCCGGCGCCGGCGAGGATCTTGACGTCGCCCTTTTCGGCCCTGAACTCGTCGTTTCCGCTCGTCCCGAGTATCGGGTCCTTGGCCGACGAACCCGGGTGGATCGCCTAGGCCGGCCGTGCCGCGGGCCGCCCCGGAGACCACGGGGCGCGGCCTCGCCGAGCGGCGGGCGGCGCCGAAGCAGCTGGGGACGGGTGCGCAGCTGTCCTGGCCGGCCAGAGACTCGGCCGTGGCGGTGATGCCGGGGCCCTGCTTCAGGGTCACGCGGGTCGCTCCGAGGTACACACGGGCGTACGGGGCGGGTGGCCTGTTCTGGTAGTAGGAATCGCTGGGGTTGTAGGAATACCAGTTGATCAGAGCCGGGTTGACCGATGACGGCGTGATCGCGGGATCGCCCGAAGGGTTGATTCCGAGAGCCCCACCCGTGCCCGGCCAGGTGAACCACGAGTACCAGTCACCAGTCCCCGTCTTCGAGGGCACCGTCCAGTCCCAGTCCGCGCCCTGCAGCGCCTCCTCTTCCTGGATCAAGTCCGAGATCACCGCCTTGAGCACGCTGACAAGCGCATCTGCGACGGCCTCTCCGGCCGCCGCGGCCTCGCTTTCCGGCGGGAACAGGTTGCCCGCGACCGCATCCTCGGAGAGCGAGCCGGCCAAACTTTCAAGGAATGTCTTGAGGATCCCATTCGCCGTGATCGCCGTGTAGCTGACCTCCGATCCGTCGGGCCCGATCATGTACGGGAACCCGGTCTTGAAGGCCGGGTCGACCGTTGCCGGCGTCCGGCGCCTTGACCGGCACGTCCTCGGGAGCGAGCAACGGGAAATTGGTTTCCTTGGAGCCGCACTGAAGGGCCGCGGGACCGGATCCAACCTGGAAGCCGAGCGCCGGGTTCACCGGCGTGGTCGACTCGTTCGCGGTGCCACACGGGTCGATGTCGGTGCTGGCGCGGGCGCTTCCCACCAGGCCGAGCTCGGACCCGACCGGGGTGAGCAGGAGCACCCCGACCGTGATCAGGCCGGCGATCGCCAGGGTCAGCCGGCGCCGAGCGAGCGCCCGCAGGTGCGGCCGATCCAACACCGCGACTTCCACGTGAATTCCCTCCTCGCCGCCCCGCAGATTCGCGGTCCGGCATCGTCCGAGTGGCGGGCTCAGCCTAACCGAGATCCAAGCCCGGTCAAGTGGGCCGCTCGGCAGTGTCGCAAGCCGTCCGGGGGTTGGCCGAGTTGTGCAGGTCGCTCCTTACGGCTCGCGCACCGAACCCGCCCAGAGCATGAGCCACGTCGTCCGACGGGCAGTTCCCGGGCCCCCGCTCTGGACGAGCACCGGGAGCGCGAACTCCCGCTCATCGCGGGCGAAGTGACGGCGGGCGGATCGTTCGGCTGGGGAGGCTTGAAGTCGGGGAAGACGGCCAGCAGGGCCCGCCACCATTCGCGGACGCCGTCGTGACCGCGGTAGTAGGGATCGCCCTCCAGCTCCATGAAGCGCGTCATCAGTTCCACATCGGGATCCATGAACCCGAGGAAGGCGTCGAGATCGCGCCGGTTGAACGCCTCGTAGGCACGCTGGACCCGTTCGACGTTCTCCTGCGTCAAGGTCGCGACGATTCCACGCGTCAAGCAGGCGGCGGACCATCTCGACGTTCTCCTGCGACATCGCCCGCCCAGTATCGCGCGTTGGGCGCCGCTGCTCCGTGGTCAGGCAACGGGGTTACTGCTCTAACTCGCGCTCGTGTTCTTGTGCGAGTTGCGGTGCTATGCCTCGACAGTGCCAAGAGCGTCTGCTGTCTATCCACTGCTGCATCGCGTCGGAGCCTCGATAAACGTCCTCGATGCCTGGAAAGTAGGTAGCTCCCCACTCAACATCGGGAGTGACAAGGTCCGTGACTGCGGACCTATCGCCTCGGGTGAAGGCATCGTAGCCGCGCCTGAGGTTTGCGAGGTTCTCCTGCGACATCGCCCGCTCAGTATCCCGCCCGGCCCGATCTCGACCCGTACAGCCCCCGCTGCGCTCCGAGTGGCCGATCACACGCGGCCCTCGTTCCAGGGCCTCAGATCATCACGATCAGCGTCCTACCACGCTCTTCCCGCGACATCGCCTACTCCGACAACCCGGCGGCTTCGATGGCTTCCGCTCGATCCTCGCCAAAGTACTTCAGCTCGACCGGCCTCCCGTCCCGGAACGTCCACACGTTCGCGACATGCGCGTCGACCTCCGCCCCGCTCGCCTTGCCCCGAGCGCGGGTCCGTATGAACGCAAACACCTTGTCGCCTGCGTCGACCAACTCCTGCGGCTCCCAAGTCGGCGGTGCCTCCCACACCTCGAGCACTTCACGCCGAAAAGCGTCGAGCGACATCGCCTGCGCAGTATCCCGCGCCTGCAAGCGGACTAGGGTCGTGCCGGAGGAGCGGATCGCGGCTAGGGGTGCGTGCCCCAGTCGACCTTGTTCGGGAAATGGCGTTTGCCGAACCGTCCCCCGACGACGACGTGCTTTTCCGACCCGTCGGGGTTCATCGCGACCAGCGCGTTTCCCTGGTTGGGCGGGATGTGCCTCAGGAAGCGCGTGTACATGATCTGCGTGCCGCTCGGCGACCACACCGGGTTGTTCACCCCCTTTATGCCCTTGCCCTTTCGCACCGGCGCACGGTCGGTCAGCCTCGTCCGCCCGCTGCCGTCGGCGCGCATGACGTAGATGTTGCCCTTGGTCCCCGGCCGGCCGGAGTCCCCGGAGTCGAAGCTGATCCTCTGGCCGTCGGGCGACCAGTCGGGATCGGAGGCGTTCAGGCGCCACGGGGTAAGGCGCTCGAGGCCGCTCCCGTCGATCCCCACCCGGTGGATCGCCGAGGCGGTGAAGCTCTTGAACCGCGTGAACACGATCGAGCTCCCTTCCGGGGAGAACTGGGGCTCGGAGTCGGAGTCGAACCCCGCGGGGAGGGTGGTCAGCCGCCGAGCCTCCTCCTGGGTGACGCCGTCGGGATCGGAGGCGGGGATGATCCAGATTCCCTGCAGGGCTTCCCCGCCGCCCCAGTCGGCCGCGATCGCCAGGCTGTCGGCGTCCGGCGACCAGCCCGCCGCGCGCTGGACTCCGGGGCCCATGGTGAGCTGGGTGAGGCCGCTTCCGTCCGCGTTCATGACGTAGATCTGGGCCGCATCGAACTCCGTGCGGGTGTCGAAGGCGATCCTCTCCCCGTCCGGAGACCAGTCGGAAAGCTCCGAGTCGCTGGGGTCTGGGGTGGAGGTCAGCCTCCGGGCGTCGCTCCCGTCGGGCTTCGCGGTGAAGATCTCGCTGCAACACGGGCCAACCACGCCATCGAAGGCGATCTGTCCGTCCGTGCCGGGGAAGGTCGCCGACGCCGGCGCCGCCCCGACGATGATGATCGCGACCGCGATCACGACCGCAAGGAGGAAGAGACGCATCCCCAGAGATCGAACGGGGCGCGGGTCGGCGGGGGAGCGAGCGGCCATCCGACGGATTCCTTTCCTGAGAGGTCAGTCGGAGGTCAAGCAGATGGCGAGACGAGACGGAGCCCCGTCAGCGTTCGGCGCCCGGCCGACGGATTCGATGCCGCAACGCTACTCCTCCGCGGCGAGAGCGAGCTCCACCGCGGAGCTAGATGCCGCGCGACGAGCCGCTTTCTTGTCGTCGCGTTCGTTGAGTCGTCCTCCTCGCGCCGCGCCGGGTGAGACGTCCCCACCAACGACGAACCTCTGAGCAGGGCTTTCTTCGAAGTGGAGCTAGCGGGACTCGAACCCGCGACCTCCTGGTGGAGTCGTTGAACGTGCGAGTCACCGTCGTGGGCGCACAGCGCGCCCAGCGGATCCGCGCGAGGACCGCGAACGCGAGTTGCGAGCCCGTCGGGGCTGAAGGCCCACCGGCGCGCTAGCGAGCGTGCGTGGGCCCGCCGGAACAGGTCGGCATGACAGGGATCATTCATCGCGACGTGCGTGCCCGCCTCGACGAATTCCCCAAATACGCGCAGCGGCGGCAGGGAGGTTAACCTCGCCGAATGGCGGGGCGTGCTTGGTGGGATGCTCACTGCCAGATCAGCAGCCGGCCGGTGGTCGCGGCGATGTGTGGTGTCGCAGCGACCTGCACCCTTGCGCTCGCCGCTCCGCCGGCCATCGAAAGCGCCGGCGCACAGACGGACGCCGGACCGCGGGTGCTGGTCGCGACGACGGGAAGCCACTCCGAGCGTCGCAGGACGGTCCGGATCACCAAGCGGCGTAAGCCGGGAAGGGTCGTCATGTCAATGGGGCCGCGCGTGCTTCCCAGCCTCTCGAACGGAGATCGCCTCCTCTCCACCGCGGAGCTCGAGGTGACGACGGACTGTGCCCACCCGACCGCCGGCTGTACGGGAACCCCCTACAGGTACAACCCCGTGCTATCGGTGCGGCTCGTGCTCGCGAGCAGCCGACGCGCCACCGGAGGTGAGGGAACGGTGCAGATCGCCTCCCTCCACAGGAAGTGCGACCAGCGGGGCCTCGGACATCACTGCACGATCGTTTTCCCGGGCTCGGCCCTCGACATTGCCGGGCAGGTCCCCTGCGCTCCGAGCTCCTGTTTCCTGAACGTGGTGGTCGAGTCGCACAAGCGAAACGCGAAGCGAGGAAACCGCCTGCTGATTGGCGAGAACGAGCCAGACGGATCCGTCCGAGGCGACCATGGGCGGATCAACGTGACGCGCTTCTCGCCTGGGGCGCAACCTGAAGTGGCCCCGGTCGGGACGACCACGACCATGGCCAACAGCATCCCGGTGATCAAAGGCAAGGGGGTGGTCATCTACTCGCAGCCGCTCGACGGGCTGCAGAGCGGCGAGCAACTGGCCGCCAGCGCCTCGATGATCTCCGACGTAAAGCACCTCAGCTATGCGCCCCTGGTTCGCTCCCGGCTGATCCTCGCCCTCTACCCGACAGCGACGAAACCGAAAAGGGACGTCAAGCGGCTGACCGAGGACCCGAAGGGTGAGCTCACTGAGGGCACCGGCTTTAACTGCACGCAGAGACACCCCCGGTGCTTGACGCGAAAGGTCGGCGTGATCACGGTGAGTGACAACGTGGCTGCTTCCGGTCTCCAAGTCCCGCTGTACGTAAACCTGGTCGTTAACACCGCGAACCCGGACGGCGCCGACCGCCCCGACGACGTCGTGTCGATCGACCCGCTCGGTGGCGGCCTCCAGGTGACCCGATATCCCGCGAGCCTGAAGGGTTGACGCCCAGAACCTCGCGCTCTTCCTGCCACAACCGTGGGTGCGGCAGCGGCTGCGAGGTGGCGAACGCGCGGCTGAACCCCAACGGCGCGATCGGCCACCCGTTCGGTCCTCCGGCACCCGCTACATGCTCACGCTCGCAAATGATCCGCGCCGGTCCCGCCTGGGTTCCCGGGTACCCGTTCCCCGCTCGGGCACCGGGGGTCCGTCTCCGGCTGACCGGGCTGGCTCGCGTTTGGTGCCTCGATAGTGCCTCGGCACTCGTAGCCCTGTACGAGCCCTCCCGCCTTGGGTGCCGTGGATCCCCGCTCTGATGCGGGATGTGGAGAGATGGAGCTAGCGGGACTCGAACCCGCGACCTCCTGGGTGCGATCCAGGCGCTCTTCCAGCTGAGCTATAGCCCCACGCCAGGACGCCCGGTGGCGCCGGGCGCCGCAAAGCAAGGATACAGTCGCCGGGACGCTCATTCGGCGGCGCGAATCTGCCGATCTATGTAGGCAAGGACATGAGCTTTCGCACACGCCTGACACTCTTCTTCTTCCTCATCGTCGTCCTGCCGATGATCGCGGTGGCCGTGCTCGTCCTGCAGCTGAGCGGGGAGTCGAGGACGGGGAAGGCCGACGCGCGCCTCACGGCGGGGCTGGAGACGGCGCTGTCGATCTACGGCGAGGAGCTCGACCGGAGCAGGCGCGCTGCGCACCGAGCCGCAGAGGACGAGGAGCTGACGTCGGCGCTGCGGGCAGGCGAGCGCTCGGGGGTGCGCGACGCGCTGCGGCGCCTCCGTCCCGCGCTCGGCATGGCGTCGCTCGCCGCGCTCGGCCCCGGAGGTCGGGAGCTCGCCGAGGCCGGACCCGACGACGCCGTCGCGGATTCGGACGTCACGCTGCGCACCCGTGAGGGAACGCTGGGGGCGGTGCGCGCATCGGCGACGACCCCCCGCCAGTACACGGCGGAGGTTCAGAGCTTCACCGGGGAGAACGCCGCCGTGTTGATCGACGGCAGGCCGGTCGCGAGCACTGTCGGGCTCGGCGGTGTCGACGTCCCGGTCTCCGACGAGGCGAGCACGGTCGACCTGCCCTCGGGCGAGGTTCGGGTCGCGACCGTGCCGCTCGGCGCCGAGCCGGGCGGTCGTCTGGCTATGTTCGGCCCGATCGACACCGCCGGGTTCTTCACCACCCGGCCGGTAGTGGTCGCGGCCCTGGTGCTGTTCTTTGCGATCGCTCTGCTCTTCATCGTCGTATTGGTGCGATCGCTGCAGGGACAGGTCGCCGCGATGCTCGCCGCCGCGAAGCGGCTCGGCAGCGGGGACTTCAGCCGCGATGTCCCGGTCGAGGGAAGGGACGAGATGGCCGGGTTGGCGCTCGAGTTCAACAGGATGAGCGACCGGCTCAGCGAGCAGATGGAGGAGCTGCGCCGCCAACGGGTGGAGCTGGAGCGCTCGGTGCGGCGAATCGGAGAGGTATTCGCGCACGGCCTCGATCGTGAGGCGCTGCTGGACATCGTCGCCGAGACGGCGCTGGTGGCGTGCGAGGCCGAGTCGTGCCGGATCGTGCTCTCCGGTCGCGGGCGGGCCGAGGCGGAGGCCGGAGTCCTCACGGACGGCACGGCCGGGGAGGCCCTGCGGGCGGCGGAGGCCAGCGCGCTTCAGGAGGGCGGCGAGTCCGAGGCGACCCGGGCCGATGCGCACGCGCTGGCGCGTGGGCTGACGGGTATGCACGACGGCGACCGCAGGCTTGGGGCGATGTCGATCGTCCGCCAGGGCCGCCCGTTCGACGCCGGCCAGCGCGAGCTGTTCCGGTATCTCGCCGGACAGGCCGCCGTGTCGGTTGAGAACCTCGACCTCCACGAGCTCGTCTCCGAGCAGGCGATCACCGACGAGCTCACGGGGCTGTCGAACCAGCGACGCTTCCGCGAGCTTGTCGGAAAGGAGGCGGCACGAGCCGAGCGCTTCACGCACGAGCTCTCCCTGCTGATTCTCGACATCGACGACTTCAAGCAGGTCAACGACACGTACGGCCACCTCCAGGGCGACGAGGTCCTGCGGATGTTGGGTCGCATCCTGCTCGAGGAGTCTCGAGGTGTCGACGAGCCCGCCCGGTACGGCGGCGAGGAGTTCGTCGTCGCGCTGCCGGAGACCGGCCCGGTCGGTGGTCTCGAGGCGGCGGAGCGCATCCGCCAACGCGTCGAGGCGACTGAGATCCCGCGTGTCGACGGCCCTGGGGCGATCCGTGTGACCGCCAGCGTGGGGGTGGCCTCGATGCCGCAGACGGCACGAGACGTGACCGGCTTGATCGCAGCCGCGGACGCGGCGCTGTACGAAGCGAAGCGCGAAGGCAAGAATCGTTCCGAGCAGGCTCCCTCGAGTCGGGAGCCCGCATGGTCGATAGCCGCGCAGGGACCGTCGCCGGAGCGGCGAACATAGGGCCTTACGCAGTCAGAAATGCGCACTCTGCGGGAACAATTGCCCTTGCGTGGGTCGCCTTTCCCAGGGAGACTTTGCAACGCTTAGGGGCCAGATATGGGAATCCTTGACGACGCGATTCGTGACCACCTGGAGCTGAAGCGCAAGGGTGGCACCCAGGAGTCCGATTTACAGCGGCTCGAGGACGAGGCGTTCGGGCCTCCGAGCCGTCCCGGCGATGCACCGGGGGCGGTTGCGACTGCCGAGCCGCCCGAGGGGCTGAACCAGCAGTCCGCCGACGAGAGCTCAGAGCCAGACACGGGCCAGGCCTCGATCCCCACCACGCAGATGCCCGCTCCCGAGGCGCCGGTGGAAGCGCCGGCACCGGCCGAACAAGGTGGCGAGACCGATGCGCCCGAGGGCGAGGTGGTGTTCCATGACTTCGCGGCCGAGGAAGGGTTGGTCCCACCGCGTGCCGCCGCACCATCGGCGCCACCCGTCGAGCAGGACGTCGGCCGGCCGGAGTCCGAGCAGGAGCGGCGAGAGCCGGAGCCGAGCGAGCCGACGACGCCCGCACCGGCGCCCGCCGGCGAGACGTCCGCGGACGACACCCAGCCGCACAACGTGGAGGCCGGGTTCGGGTTGGCCGAGGGCCAGCCTGAGTCGCCGCCGGCCGATCGGGCCGAGGCGGGGGAGATCGAGATCGACGACGACCTCGAGCTGCATCTCGACGAGGAGGATCTGGGCACCTCCGGGGGGCTCGAGGATCGGGCGGAGCCGGAGACCGGTGGGGGCGAGCCCCCGAGCGAGCCTGAGCTCACCGTGGTCGAGGACGAAGTGGTCGAGGAGGACATCGGTGAGGAAGACGTGGAGGTGGTCGAGGAGGAGGTCGACGAGCCGAGCGAGGAAGCCCCCGAGGACGCCGGCGCCGACGACGAGGAGGATGTTCTCGAGGAGACGCCCGAGTTCCTGCGCGAGACGCCCGAGCACGACCGCCTGTGGTTCGAGCAGAAGCCGCCGAAGGACTTCGACTTCGACGAGTAACGTCCGGCGGTCCCTAGATGTATCCGCGGGTGCGGGACGCTTCTACGACGCGCTCGATACCGACCAGGTAGGCGGCCTCCCGTAGCGGGAGCCGCTCCTCCTTCGCGCGACCGGAGACCTCGCGGTAGGCGCGACGCATGATGTTGCCGAGCTTGTCGTTGACCTCGCGCTCGTCCCAGCGGAAGTGCTGCAGGTTCTGCACCCACTCGAAGTAGGAGCACACCACGCCACCGGCGTTCGCCATCACGTCGGGGATCACGTAGACGCCCTTCTGATTGAGGATCTCGTCGGCGCCCGGGGTGGTGGGGCTGTTCGCGCCCTCGATGATCATCCTGCACTGCATCCGGTCGGCGTTTCCCTTGTGGATCATCCCGCCCAGCGCCGCGGGGATGAATACGTCGCACGGCACCTCCAGCAGGTCGGTGGGGTCGATCGCGTCGGCGCCCTCGTACTCCGGCATCGCCCCGCCCTGGCGGATGAACTCCTCGAGCGCGTTAGCGTCGATCCCGGCGTCGTTGCGGATTGCGCCGTTGGCGTCGGATGCCCCGACCATCGTGCAGCCGAGCTGCTGCATGATCCGCGCCGCCCACGAGCCGACGTTGCCGTAGCCCTGGACCACGAAGCTGGTCTCGCTCGGGGTCATCCCGAGGTGCGGGGCGGCCTCGCGGAACATGTACACGCAGCCGCGCCCCGTCGCCGCCTCGCGCCCGTACGAGCCCTCGAGCGCGATCGGCTTGCCCGTGCAGATCGCGGGGGTGTGGCCGTGAAGCTTTCCGTACTCGTCCATGAACCACGCCATCACCTGCGCGTTGGTGTTGATGTCCGGCGCGGGGATGTCGCGGGTGGGCCCGAGCACCTTCTCGATCCTGTCGAGGAAGGAGCGTGCGATCCTTTGCACCTCGGCCGGCTCGAGCTTGTCGGCGGGGCAGTTGACCCCGCCCTTGGCGCCGCCGAAGGGAATGCCGGCCACCGCCGTCTTCCAGGTCATCAGCGAGGCGAGCGCGCGGACCTCGTCGATGTCGACCTCGGGGTGGAAGCGGACGCCGCCCTTGTAGGGGCCGCGGGCGCCGTTGTGCTGGATCCGGTACCCGGAGTAGACGTGGATCTTGCCGTCGGCGAGCTTGACCGGGATCTGGACCGTGACCTCGCGGTAGGGCTCCCAGAAGACGGTGCGGACGTCGTCGGCGAGGTCGAGCCGGTCGGCGGCGCGGTGAAAGTAGTGCTCGACGATCTCGAGGTTGGTGACCTCGGCGCGCTGTCCGGGCTTCGGCGCCCCGGCGACCTCGGCCTCGCGCTTCGCGTCCTCGACTACCTGGGGAGATTTCTCGACCTGCTCGCGCTCGCCCACGGGCTCGGTCGCGCTATCGGTCTTCGAGGCCATCTGTTCCCTGTAGCTCCCGCTGCCTGACCGGAGTCTGTCACACGGCGGGTGTGGCGTTAGGCCCGCGTGTGAACGTGGGTGGAGACCCGCACGCGACCCTACAATTGCCGCGAGGGGCCATAGCTCAGTTGGGAGAGCGTCCGGTTTGCATCCGGGAGGTCGCGGGTTCGAATCCCGCTGGCTCCATGCTCCATGGTCGACTGACGAGTTTGGTAGCCCATGGAGTACCGAATGCGTCAGTCGCTCATGCGACCGGGCCGGCGATAGCGTCTCCTGCCGTGTCGAATTCAGCCGCCACCCCGACCGTCCTGATCGCCCGCCGGCTCCTGCCGGCCGGGCTCGATCGGCTCGCCGCGAGCTGCGAGCTCAGGCAGGGCGGGCTCGATTCCGACGCCGAGAGGCTGCGCCAGCTGGCGCCGGGGGTGGACGCGATCGTCTCCGACCCGACCGTGACGGTGGACGAGCCGCTGCTCGACGCGGCCGGACCGAGCCTCAAGGTGGTGGCCAACTTCGCTGTCGGGTACGACAGCATCGACGTCGACGCATGCCGGAATCGCGGGATCCCCGTCACCAACACGCCGGACGTGCTCACCAACGCGACCGCGGAGCTGGCGCTCGCTCTGACGCTAGCCGCGGCCAGGCACGTGACCGAGGCGGAGGCTGACCTCCGCGCGGGTCGCTGGACGGGCTGGGACCCGGGCGCCTACCTCGGAGTGGAGCTGAGCGGCGCCACCTTCGCGGTCGTCGGCCTGGGCAGGATCGGACGCCGCTACGCCGAGCTCGTGCGGGGCCCGGCTGGGGAGATCCTGTACGTCGGCCGGACGCCGAAGCCGGGCGCCGAAGCCGAGCTGGATGCGATCCGCGTCAGCCTGGCCGATGCGCTCGCCCAGGCGGACGTGGTCAGCATTCACGTCCCGGGGACGCCCGATAACGCGCGTCTGATCGGGCGCGCGGAGCTGGCGGAGATGAAGCCGGATGCGATCCTCGTCAACACCGCGCGCGGCTCCGTCGTCGACTCCGCCGCCCTCGCCGAGGCTCTGCACGACGGGACGATCGGCGCGGCGGGGCTCGATGTCTACGAGGACGAGCCGCGTGTCCCCGCCGAGCTGCTCGCCGCCCCGCGCTGCGTCCTGCTTCCGCACATCGGCTCGGCGACGGTCCGCGCCCGCGACGCGATGGCGTCGACGGTCGCCGACAACGTCCTGGCGGCCCTGGCGGGCGCCGAACCGCCCAACCGGGTGGCGTAGTCGGGTTGCGAGCGGCGGAGTTGGGCACAGTACGTCGAGTAAGCTTGAGTCATCAAATACTTCGGGAAGTAAGTACTAGCGACTTGACCGCTCAAAGCCTGACCTCCACCCCGGCAACCTCCAACGCCGTCCGCGCGCTGGGCGGTCTGGTCGGAGCCCATTCGACGCTCACTCGCGAGCTCAGCGCCCAGCTCGTCCACAAGCATGGATTGACGCTGAGCGAGTACGAGGTGCTGCTGCTCCTCTCTCGCGCGCCCGAGCACTCGATGCGGCGTATCGACCTGGCCGGCGAGGTGCGGCTCTCCCCGTCGGGCGTGACCCGGATGCTCAACCGGCTCGAGGACACGGGGCTGGTCACCAAGGGCAAGTGCTCGACCGACGCGCGCGTGACCTACGCGGTCCTCACCGACGCCGGGATGGACAAGCTCCAGCGCTGCGCACCGGACCACTTCGCCGCCGTCGAGCGCCTGCTCGGCGAGCGCCTCGATGACGGCGAGCTCGACTCGCTGGCCGCCCTGCTCGGCCGCCTGACGAGCGCCGGCGACGAGTGCGAGCCCGGCGCCTGAGCGAGCCGCGCGAGTACCGCTACCGCCGTCCCGACGCTTCACGCCCGCCTGTAGTCTTCGCGAACTCGTGGGCTCGGACGACCTCAAGCAGCTCAGCGGAAAGCTCGACGGCGGGCTGGTCATGCCCGACGATCCGGGTTGGGACGAAGCCCGCCAGGCGTGGAACCTGGTGGCCGACCAGCATCCCGCCGCGGTCGCGCTGGTGAGCGGGGCCGATGACGTCGCCTCAGTGGTCGCGTTCGCGGCCGACAACGGACTCGGGGTGGTCGCGCAGGGCACGGGGCACGGTGCCGGCCCGCTCGAGTCCCTCGAGGGTGTGGTGTTGATCAAGACCGAGCGACTCGATGGGATCGAGGTCGACGCCGGGCAGCGACGGGCGCGTGTCGGCGCCGGCGTGCTGATGCGCGACATGCTCGATGCCACGCAGCCCGCCGGCCTCAGCGCGCTTCCCGGCTCCTCGCCCGACGTCGGCGTCGTCGGGTTCACGCTGGGAGGAGGCCTGAGCTGGCTGGGCCGGCGATTCGGCTTCGCGTGCAACAGCGTGCACGCGATCGAGCTCGTGACCGCCGATGGCGAGCAGCGGCGGGTCGGCGCCGACGCCGAGCCGGAGCTGTTCTGGGCGCTGCGCGGAGGCGGCGGGAACTTCGGCGTCGTCACGGCGATCGAGGTCGACCTTCACCCGGTCGCCGAGGTTACGCCGGCAGCGTGATCCTGCCGGCCGTGGACAGCGGCGAGGTCCTCCAGCGCTACCGCGAGTGGACAGCGACCGTGCCGACGAGGTGACCTCGATCGGCAGGTTCCTGCACCTGCCGCCGCTGACGAGATTCCGAGCCGCTGCGCGACCGGCCCCTGATCACGCTTGGCGCGTGCTTTGCCGGCGGCGAGGACGAGGGCGCCGATCTGATCGCGCCGCTGCGCCAGCTGGGCGAGCCGGTCATGGATACGTTCGCGACGATGCCGGCGTCGCAGCTCGTCACGGTCCACATGGACCCCGAGCAGCCCGTCCCCGGCCTGGGCGACCACGCGTTGCTGGGCGAGCTCACCGAGGAGGCCATGGACGCCTTCGTGGACGTGGCCGGCCCCGATTCCGGATCGCCGCTGCTGTTCGCCGAGCTGCGGCACGTCGGGGGTGCTCTGTCGGCTCCCGCAGCGGACGGAGGGGCGCTGGCCCGCATCGACGCCGCCTTCCTGCTGGAGGCGATCGGCGTGCCCATGGACCCGGCCCAGGTCGACCCCATCAACCGGCACCTCGATGTCGTCTGCGACGCCGTCGCGCCGTGGGCGACCGGCGGGTGCTATCTCAACTTCTCGGAGCGTCGCGCCCCGGTGGACGCCCTGTACCCGGAGGACGTTCGCCGGCGCCTCTCCGAGGTCAAGGGCCACTGGGACCCCGACGGTCTGTTCAGGGCGAACTACACGCTCACCGCGGCGTAGGCGGGGGCCGGCTTCCGTGACCGACTAGCCGCGGCGCGCGCCCGCGCGCAGCAGCGCCGGCACCTGGGCGAGCGGCTTGGGGGAGTGGAGCAGCACGACGCCGAGGTGCCGGCCACCGCGCCTCGCGGTCGTCACGTAACACCGTCCCGCCGCGTCGGTATAGCCGGTCTTCAGCCCCGTGATGTGCGCCAGGCCGGCGCGGATGAAGGGGTTGTTGTTGTACAGGTCGAGGAATCCGCCGCGGATCGGGAACGGGAAGCGGGCGTGGTCGGTTTGGGCGATGGCGCTGATGCGGCGGTTGGCCAGATCGGCGCGGGCGAGGGCGGCAAGGTCCTCGGGGCACGAGTAGTTGCCGCGGTCCGCGAGCCCGTGCGGGCTGGAGAAGCGCGTGCACCGCAGGCCGAGCCGCCGGGCCCGCTTGTTCATCCGTCGCACGAAGCGCGGCACGCTGCCGGCGTCGTGTTGCGCGAGCGCGATCGCGACGTCGTTGCCCGACACCAGCAGCAGCCCGTTGAGCATCGTCTCCAGCTTCACCTTCTTTCCCTTCGGCAGCACGCCGACCCCCGACCCCTCGTAGGCGAGCGCCTCCGGGGTGATCTGGACGCGTTCGGAGGGTCGGTGTCGCTCCGCGATCAACAGCGCCGTCATCATCTTCGTCAGGCTCGCGATCGGCAGCTCGCGACGCGGATGGCGCTCCCACAGCACCTCGCCCGTGTCGACGTCGAAGAGAATGCCGGCCCGCGGCGCTCGGTTGAACTCGACCTGCACCGGCGGGGGATCGGCCGCCGGTCGCAGTGCGAACGGCGAGCGCGCCCGCGCGGGCTCGGAGGACGCATGCGCGGTCGCGGGGGAGGGCGCGGTGGCGTCGGTGTGCTCCTCCCACGGCTCGAGCAGCGCGGCCCCGACCGCGCCTCCCACGCAGCCCGCCGCGAGGACGGCGAGCGCGCCGATCCACGCCCGCCGTCTCACTGTGGCGGGTTGCGGATCGCGCCGATCAACCCTATGGCCAGCAGCCCGATGATCACGAACGAGGTGACGGTCAGGATGTCGAGCCCCGAGTCGGCGACGACCCCGATTGTGAGGGTGAGGAACAGGACGCAGAACAGCACCCCAACGGTGAGCACCGCCGTCCTGATCTCGGGTTCCATCAGGGTGGCAGCATCCCGCGGCGACAGGACAGGCTCAATAGACAGGGTACGGGGGGCCCGGGCCCGTCGGTTCCTCATGGTGCCTCGCGAGAAGCTTTATCAACGCCAGACCGACGATGAAGCCGCCTATGTGCGCGAAGTAGGCGACGCCGCCACTCTGGCCGGCGACGTCGGGTGTCGCAAGCTGGCCCACGGCCGGCAGGAATTGGAGGACGAACCACAGCCCCAGCATGACCATCGCCGGGATCTCGACCAGGGTGACGAAGAAGATGATGAAGACGAGCGTCAGCACCCGCGCGTGCGGGTGCAGCAGGGCGTAGGCGCCCAAGACCCCCGCCACCGCCCCGCTCGCGCCGATCGTCGGCACCGTCGCGCTCGTGTCGAGGAAGGACTGGGTGTAGACCGCGACGATCCCGGACAGCAGGTAGAAGGGAATGAACACGATCCGTCCCACCGAGTCCTCGATGTTGTTCCCGAACACCCACAGGAACAGCATGTTCCCCGCGATGTGGAGGATCCCGCCGTGCAGGAACATCGAGGTGAAGACCGTCACCCACCAGGGAGCGTCGTCGAGCGGCACGATCCCGCCGGCGGCCTGGGCCTCGCGATACTCGGGCGTGCCCTGGCACACGATGTCGGCCTCCGTCCGGGTCGCTCCGAGGTCGCATTCCTTGCCGGGATGGGTCACGCGGTAGGGGATCGCGCCGAGTTCGATCAGCTCTACGTCGTACTCGGAGGCCCCGATCTGTCCCGCCTGGCCGGAGGCGGAACCGGCGTCCTGGGACCAGCTCAGCTCGATCCCGAACACGACGACGTTGAGGACGATCAGCGCGACCGTGAGGATCGGGAAGCGCAGCGTGGGGATGTTGTCCTTCAGCGGGAGCACGGCTCGCGAAGCGTATTAGGGCGTATCTCGCCGGACCCAGCCACGGTTCTCGGCGGCCTGGCCGCTGCCCTCGCGCTGCTCTCCGCGTCGACGGGGCTGTGCCGGCGCCGGACGCTACGCGACCGCGGCGTCGCGCTCGGGCATCTGCTCGTCCGCGTGGTACGAGCTGCGCACCAGCGGGCCGGAGGCGACCGACTCGAAGCCGAGCTCGTACGCCGCGCGCTCCAGCGCCGCGAACTCGTCGGGGTGCCAGTAGCGCTCCACGGCGAGGTGGCTCTCGGTCGGGCGAAGGTACTGGCCGACGGTCAGCACCTGGACGCCGTGCTCGCGCAGGATCCCGAACGCCTCGACCATCTCCTCGAAGCTCTCGCCGAGCCCCACCATCAGGCCGGACTTCGTGACCACCTCGTCGCCACCCATCTCCTTGCCGAGCTCGAGCACCCGGCACGAGCGCATGAAGTCCGAGCCGCGCCGCGCCCGCGGGTAAAGCCGCGGCACCGTCTCGACGTTGTGGTTGAAGACGTCGGGGCGCTCGTGGATCACCTTCGCGATCGGCATCTCCTGGCCGCGGAAGTCCGGCGTCAGGACCTCGACCTTGCATCCCGGCGCGAGCATCCGGATCGAGCGGATCACGCCGACGAACGCGCTCGCGCCGTAGTCGGGCAGGTCGTCGCGATCGACCGACGTGACGACGGCGTGGCGCAGCCCCATCCGCTTGACCTGGTTGGCGACCCGCATCGGCTCCAGCGGGTCGTTCCAGGTCGGCTTGCCCGTCTGCACGTTGCAGAACCCGCAGCGCCGCGTGCACACGTCGCCGAGGATCATGAACGTCGCCGTTCCGCGCTCCCAGCACTCGCCGACGTTGGGGCAGTTGGCCTCCTGGCACACGGTGTGGAGGTTGTCCGCCTCGATCGCCTTCTCGAGGCGCCGGTAGTTGGTCCCGCCCGGCGCCGGGACCTTGAGCCACGGGGGCTTGCGGTGGCGGAACGGCAGGCCGCCGTCCTCGCTTCCGCCTCCGGGACGTGCCCGTGACCGCGTCACGTGGACGCGCTCTTCGACGGATGTGCCCGGAGCACCCATGAAGCTCAAACTTAGCGACCCACGGGCTGCGGCCCGAGCATGAGCTCAGCCGGTTCGACCCCGACCGGCTCGCGCTCGTACACCTCGCCGAAGCTTCCCGCGATCGTGTCCATGAACGCGTCCATGTCCTGCTCGGCGCCGAGCTCGCGCGACAGCGAGGTCATGCGGCAGGACTCGATCCCGCAGGGGACGATCCACTCGAACGGCTGCAGGTCGTTGTTGACGTTGATGGCGAAGCCGTGCGTGGTGATGCCGCGGTTGACGTGCACTCCGATCGAGCCGATCTTCCGGTCCTTCGCCCAAACGCCGGTTTGGCCCTCGGTGCATCCTGCCTCGACCCCCCACTCTCCCAGTGACTCGATCATGAGCCGCTCCATGCGCCTGATGTACTCATGCACGTCGTCGCCATAGGGGCGCAGGCTGACGATCGGATAGCCGACGAGCTGGCCAGGGCCGTGGTAGGTGACGCGGCCGCCGCGGTCCGTGTCGGTCACCTCGATCCCCTGCATCCGGTACCAGTCCTCGCCCATCGGCAGTTCCTCGGGGGTGGACCGGCGGCCCTTCGTGTACACGGGCGGATGCTCGAGGAGCAAGCAGGACGTCGGGGATCGTTTCGCGGAGGCGCGCCGTTTCGAGCCGTCTCTGTAGCTCCCGGGCGTGCGCGTACGGGAGCTGCCCTGCCCTCACGCACCACACCTCGGAGCTCATGAACCAAGTTTCGCATGCCTAGTGGGCACTAGCCCGTACCTCTTCGGCGCCCCCGGCCGCTTTCGTCAGTGGGAGCGAGGTGAGCATCACGACGCTCGAGCGATCTGCCTTCATCGTCCTGCTGCTCGCGGCCGGGACCATGCTGTCGCTGTCCGCGTTCGGCAAAGGCTCGTCCGGGGCGGTCTCGGATCCCGCCGACCTCTCGGTCAGCAAGTCGGACAACCCAGACCCGGTGACGACCGATGCCGTGCTGACCTACGCGATCGATGTCGCCAATGCGGGGCCCGATCTCGCGACCAACGTGACCCTGACCGACGACCTTCCCGGGGGCGTCGAGTTCCTCACAGCCAGCGCGACGGCGGGGACCTGCGCGCGCCAAGGGGGACGGGTGGTGTGCGAGCTCGGCACCATCGCCAGCGACTCCACCGTGACCGCGACGATCCAGGTGCGCGTGAAGAAGAAGAAGGGCACGATGTCGAACTCCGCGTCGGTGACCAGCGACGTTGCCGACCCGAACGCCGCGAACGACTCCGACACCGAGACGACCACGATCGGTGGGGCCGCGACGGTCTCCGCGGCGGCTCGGGGAACGACCTTCTGGCGGGGGGCAAGGGCCGCGACCGCTGCAACGGCGGCTCGGGTCGCGACACCGAGCGAGGCTGCGAGCCGTAGCCGAGGTTACGCGGCGGCCACTGGCTCGCGAGCAGCGTCGAGACGCTCGCGGGCAAGCTCACCGGCTGCGCGCAGCGGTGTGATCGAACGCTCCTCGGCGGTCTCGAGCACGTCGCTCATCGTCTGCTCGATCCCGAGCGCGAGCTCGCGTGCGTGCTCCTCCGAGTAGCCACGGATCTCCTTGTAGACGTGGATCAGCCCGCCCGCGTTGACGATGAAGTCGGGCGCGTAAAGGATTCCGCGCTCGGCCAGCGTCCCGTCGAGACGATTGGCGGCGAGCTGGTTGTTGGCGCTCCCGCACACGATCTCGCAGCGCAACAGCTTGGCGTTCGCCTCGCTTACCGCGCCGCCCAGCGCGCATGGCGCGAGCACGTCGCACTCGATCTGCATCGCGTCGGCGGGGTCCACCCACCTCGCGTCGAGCTCGACCGCCAGCTTGCGCTTGCGGTCGTCGATGTCGGAGACGACCACCTCGGCGCCGTCCTCGGCGAGCCGTCTGGCGAGCCGCGCGCCCACGTGCCCGAGGCCGACCACCGCAGCGCTTCTTCCGAGCAGGTCGGGCGAGCCGAAGCGCTCTCGCACGCACGCCCGCATCGCCGCCTCCACGCCGAGTGCCGTGAACGGGCCCGGGTCGCCTGAGCCTCCATGCGAGGGCGGAAGCCCTGTCAGGTGCGCGGTACGCTCGCTCATCACGACCAGGTCATCGGGGGAGAGGCCGACGTCCTCGGCGGTGATGTAGCGACCTTCGAGCGACTCGACGAGGTCGGCGAAGTCGAGCAGGAGCGCGCGGCGCTCCGACCCCGCCGGCGGTGGCCCATCGGGCGCGCAGATGACGCCCTTGCCCCCGCCGAGCTCCAGTCCCGCCGCTGCGGCCTTGTACGTCATGCCCCCGGCCAGCCGCAGCGCGTCGCGGGCCCCGTCCACCGTGGCCTCGTAGTGCCACATGCGCACGCCGCCCAGCGCGGGGCCGAGCACCGTGGAGTGGATCGCGACGATCACGTACTGTCCGCTTCGCCGCCCGCGGCGGACGACAAGGTCCTCGTGATCGAATGGCACAGGGGGGACGGCCGCGCCGTTCTCCATCGGGTGCCCGTTCGTGCTCTGCTCGGTCGCGACTCCCATCAGCTCACCTCGCAGCGCTCGAGCCGGTCCTTGACCGAGGCCAGGAAGCGGGCCGCCACGGCGCCGTCGAGGGCGCGGTGGTCCCACGACATGCACAGGTAGGTCATTGGGCGCACCCCGATCGAGTCGCCGTCCTCGGTCTCGACCACGACCGGCCGCTTCACGATCGCCTCGAGGTCGAGGATCGCGACCTGCGGCTGGTTGATGATCGGGGTCGCCAGCACGGCGCCGAACTGCCCCGGGTTGGTGATCGTGAAGGTCCCGCCGTGGACCTCGTCGGGCTGCAGCTGCTTCGCGCGCGCCCGCTGCGCGAGGTCGGCGATCGCCGCCGCCGTGCCCTCGAGGCTGAGTCTCTGGGCCTGCCGGATCACCGGCACGATCAGCCCGTCCTCCAGCGCGACCGCGATCCCGAGGTTGATGTCGTCGTGGTACGCGATCTCCCCGTCCTCGATCGACGCGTTGAGGATCGGCTGCGCCTGGAGCTCGGCGACGGTGGCCCGGGCGACGAACGCCAGATATGTCAGCGGCACACCGCGGCGCTTGAAGTCCGGCTTCAGCTCGCCTCGCCGCGCCGCCACCGCCGACATGTCTGCCTCGACGATCGTCGTGCAGTGGGCCGCGGTGTGGCGACTCTCGACCATGTGGCGGGCGATCTGCTGGCGCATCGGCGACATCGGCTCGCGCCGCTCGGGCGAGAACACCTCGGCCTCCTCGGCTGGCTCCGCGGTGGGCGCCGCCGGCTCCTCCGGCCTGTACGGCGACTCCATGTGGAGGGGTCGCTCGGGCTTCGCCTCAGCCGGGGCGGCCTCGTGGGACTCGATGAATGCGAGTACGTCCCGCTTGCGAATCCGGCCGCCGATCCCCGTTCCCGTCACCTGGGAGAGATCGACTCCGTGCTTGTCGGCAATCCGCCGCACCACCGGCGAGTGGAATCCCGATCGGTCCGGCTCGCCGTCCGCCTTCGAGGGCGAAGCTGCGGGCGCGCCCGCCTCATCCTGGGCAGGCGCGCCCGCGTTCTGGGTCCTCGCTCGTGTTACGTCTTCCTCGGGATGGGCCTCGCCGGGCTTCGCCGCGGGGTCGATCTCGGCAAGCAGCGTCCCGACCGAGACGGTCTCGCCCGGCTCGACGAGCACGCGCTCGACCCGGCCGCTCGACGGCGAGGGGACCTCGACATCGATCTTGTCGGTGGTGATGTCGCAGATCGGCTCGTCGGCCTGCACCCAGTCGCCCGCCCGCTTGCGCCACTCGACGATCGTCCCCTCGGCCACCGAGACCCCCATCTGGGGCATCTGAACCTCGACGAGCTGATCAGTACGCGAGGAGCTCACGGCACGCCTCCTTCATGTCGTCGAGCTGCGGGAAGCACCGCCTGCTCCAGCGTGGGGCTGAAGGGGATCGGCACGTCCGGGGTGGTCAGCCGCCGCACCGGGGCGTCGAGGTCCTCGAACGCCTCCTGCGCGATCAGCGAGGACACCTCGGCTCCGACGCCGCACGACTGGGTCGCCTCGTGCGCGACCAGCACCTTGCCGGTCTTGCGTGCGCGAGGCGAGGATCGCGTCGCGATCGAGCGGCGCCAGCGAGCGTAGGTCGACCACCTCGATGTCCTCGTCGAGCTCGCTCCGCAGCCTGCTCGCGCGAGCAGGACGGCGGACCCGTATGCGACCACCGTCAGCTCCTCGCCCTCGCGAACGACGCGCGCCTCGCCGATCGGCACCGTGTACTCACCCTCCGGAACCTCGCCCTTGACGTGGCGGTACAGGCCCTTGTGCTCCATGTAGCAGACCGGATTCGGGTCCCGGATCGCGCTGATCAGCAGGCCCTTGGCGTCGGCGGCGGTCGCCGGCGCGACCACCTTCAGGCCCGGCGCCTGGACGAACCACGCCTCGGGGTTCTGGGAGTGGAACGGCCCGCCCGAGAAGCCACCGCCCGACGGAAGCCTCATCACCATCGGCACCGCGACGCCCTGGCGGTAGTGCATCTTCGCCGCGACGTTGACGAGCTGGTCGAAGCCGCAGGCGATGAAGTCGGCGAACTGCATCTCGCGCCACCGGCCTCATGCCCCTCGGCCGCCGCGCCCGACGCGCGCGCCGACGATCGAGTTCTCGGCCAGCGGCGTGTCGAGGCAGCGGTCGGCGCCGAACTCCTCGACGAACCCGTCGGTGACCTTGAACGCGCCGCCGAACGGCGCCGATGTCCTCGCCGAGGCAGAACACGGTCTCGTCGCGGCGCATCTCGACGCGCAGCGCGTCCGAGATCGCCTCGAGATAGGTCATCTCGCGTGCCCCGCTCGTGGGAGCGTCCGTTGCTACCTCGCGGAGTCATGCGGCCACCTCGCTCACCGAGCCGTTGCCCGAGCCGTCGGTCCCGGCCTGCTGCCAGTGCGACCACGGCGCCTGCCCGTCGCCGAGCGGCTCCCAGGCGTCCGCGTAACACGCCCTCGGTCGCCAGCTCCGGATCCGGCATCGGCGAGTCGAGCGCCTTGCGCGGCGCCCTCCTCGACCTCCTTCGTCGACCCCCCGGCGGACCTCCTCGATCTCCTGCTCGGAGAACCCGTGCTCGCCGGCCAGCCGCGTCGCGTAGCGGTCGATCGGGTCGCGACGCGCCCCACTCCTCGAGCAGCTCCGTCGGCACGTAGCTCATGTCGTCGTGGGCGCCGTGCCCGTGCATGCGCATCGTGTGGCACTCGATCAGCGTCGGGCCCTCGCCCGCGCGCGCGCGCTCGGCCGCGACCCGCGCCGCCTCGAAGACCGCCTCGACGTCGTTTCCGTCCACCGACACGCCCGGGAAGCCGTAGCCCGCGGCGCGCTCGACGGGATCGACCGCGTACTCGAGCGCGTTGCGGCGTCGAGTACGCGAACTGGTTGTTCTCGAGCACGAACACCGCCGGCAGCCGGTGGATGCCGGCGAAGTTCATCGCCTCGTGCCACTGGCCGTTGGCGGTCGAGCCCTCGCCGAAGAACGTCATCGCGACGCGCGGCTCGCGGCGCATCTTGAACGCGAGCGCGAGCCCGGTCGCCACCTGGGCCATGTCGGGGAGCATCGAGACCATCCCGACGCAGCCGAGCTCGCGGTCGCCGAAGTGCATGTTCGCCGTCCTTGCCGCCGGTCACGCCGCCGGCGCGGCCCATGTAGTTGGCGAGGTAGCGATCCGGCGTCACCCCGCGCACGAAATGAGCCCCGAGGTCGCGGTGCAGGATGCACATCCGGTCCCGCGGGCCGAGCACGTACGCCGCGCCGACCGAAATCGCCTCCTGGCCGCAGCCGTCGTAGAACGAGCCCGGCACCTTGCCCTGCTTGTAGAGGGTCAGGGCGCGCTCCTCCGAGACGCGCATCAGGAGCATGTAGCGGAGCAGCCCCGCGCCGGTCCTCGCGCGTCAGGTGGTCTCCGCGCTGGGCTCGCGCGCGCCATCACGCGTCGCGCGCACTTGCGTTCGCGCCATATCGCGTCCGCCTTTCTGTCTCACCGGGTCGGTGGGATCTCCACCGGTCCGGATCGGCTTCCGCCGCCGCCGGGATCTCCGGCGCGGCGCCTACGGACGGGCAGGAGGCGAGGGTTCCTCCTCTCCTCCCTATGTGATCTACGTCACAGCGATTCTACCCGGCCTGGCGGGCGGTTCAACCCTCCGTCGGGCCTGATGGAGCCCGGGCGCCCACCCGCCATCCTGGCCAGGTGGCCAGAACGGCCACTCCTCGAACTCCACGCAGCGGCCGGTCTCGTCGAGGCGCACGATCCACAGGTCCCGGTACTGCTTTTGCGGCGGGGCGCCGTACCGGACCTCGACCTTGGCGACCCCGCTGTCGCCCTCGACGGCGACGACCTCGGACGTCATCTCGAACGCCTCGTCGGGACCCGCGCGCTCGCGCTCCCACATATCCGCGATCGCCGCTCGTCCCCGGTAGGGCTGCTCGTACGGCGCGTTCTTGTAGCTGGCGCCATCCGCGAACAGCTCGCCGAGATCGTCGGTCCCGGGCGAGCGCCACGCGCGCTCGTAGGCGGCGATCCAGTCGCTGCAGCTCGGCGCGATTCAACGCCGGGAAGCTACAAGAGCAGCCCGCTGCGTGAGCGCGGGGGCGCGCGCTCTCCGCAGGGCGGGCCCGTACGTCTAGCGAGCCGGCTCGGGCTCGGTCTCGGGCAGGCTCGCCGGCCCGAGCCCGATGCGCGGCAGCCACTCGAGCGAGCGGGGGAGGTACCAGTTCCAGTCGCCGAGCAGCTTCATCGACGGCGGGCAGCAGCACGCCGCGGACGAGCGTCGCGTCGATCAGGATCGCGACCGCCGAGCCCGACGCCGAACTGCTTGAACTCGACCGCGGACAGGGTGGCGAAGATCGAGAACACGGCGACCATCACGACCGCCGCCGCGGTGACCACCGAGGCCGTCGTCTTGATCCCGTGCGAGACGGCCTCGCCGGTGGGCATGCCGCGGTCGTACGCCTCACGCACGCGGCTGAGGATGAACACGTGGTAGTCCATCGAGAGGCCGAACAGGATCACGAACAGGAACAGGGGCAGCCACGAGGTCACGGCGCCGGTCGACTCGAAGCCGAGCAGCGACTCGAGGTGGCCCTCCTGGAAGATCCAGATCACGACGCCGTAGGCCGCGCCCACCGACAGCAGGTTGAGCAGGATCGCCTTGATCGGGATCACGATCGAGCGGAACGTGACCAGCAGCAGCGCGAACGCCATCACGAACACGAACCCGAACACGAACGGGACGCGATCCTCCATCAGGCTGTTGAAGTCCTCCGAGCCGGCCGTGAAGCCGGTCACGTTCGTCTCTGTTCCCGACACTTGGCCGACCGTGCTCGGGATCACGCGGTCGCGCAAGTCCGCCAGCGCGGCGTATGAGGTGTCGTTGGTGCCGTCGCCGGCGATCGGCACCTCGACCACGGTGGCGCTGCGATCGGGGCTGACGTCGACGGTCAGGGGCTGCTCGAACAGGTCGCTGCGGGATGTCTCCGCGCGCAGCTCGCGGACCGCGTTCGAGACCTCGGCCGCCGAGGCGTCCCCGTGGTCGATAACGACCTCGGCGGGGATCTGGTTGCCGGGGAAGGCGTCCTGGATGCGGTCGTAGGTCTGGATCACCTGCAGATCCCGAGGCAGCGAGTCGATTCCGGGCACCGCCATCTTCAGGCCGAGCACGGGGATCGCCAGCACGAGCAACACCGCGGCGGAGATTGCCGCCGCGATCCCCGGGCGCCGCAGCACCGGGTTCAAGATCGCGTTCCACAGCCGGGACTCGCGCTTGACGCGATCCTGCGGCGGCGTCAGGAACGGCACCCGAGCCTTGTTGACGCGGTCCCCGAGCTTCGCCAGGACCGCCGGCAGCACGGTCAGCGAGCCGACCACGGCGATCGCCACGACAAGGATCGTGCCCGAAGCGAACGAGTCGAAGGTCGCCGCGCCGGCGAAGTACATGCCGGCCATCGCGGCGGCGACGGTGATTCCGGAGACGAGCACGGCGCGCCCCGAGGTCGCGGCGGCGGTCTCGAGAGCCGCGGCCTCGCTCGCTCCCCTGGCCCGCTCCTCGCGCTCGCGGCGCAGGTAGAACATCGAGTAGTCGACGCCGACAGCGAGCCCGATCAGCAGGATCACCGACGAGGCCGCCTCGTCGACCGGCCACACCTGGCTCAGCGGCCCGAGCAGCCCGATCGCCGCCGCCACCGCCGTCGCGGCGAGGATCAGCGGGACGAGCGCCGCCACCAGCGCGCCGAACGCGACGATGAGGATGATCAGCGTGATCGGCAGCGATGTGACCTCGGCCTGCTGGAAGTCGCTCTCGAACGACTCCGACAGCTCCTTGTCGGCGCTAGCGTCGCCGAACTCCTCGATCCGGAACTCGGGGTGGGCCTCGTCGAGCTTGGAGACGGCGGCGAGCGGCGCCTCGACCTGCTCCTCGCTCTCGACCCCGGGTCGCTCGGGGATCGAGAACGTGACCAGCGCCGAGCGGCCGTCCTCGGAGACGTTGCCCGCGTTCGCGGGCGTATACGGGCTCTTGATCGCGACGACGTCCTCGGTCTG
Source organism: uncultured Thermoleophilia bacterium (assembly GCA_963754225.1). Taxonomy (GTDB): domain Bacteria; phylum Actinomycetota; class Thermoleophilia; order Solirubrobacterales; family 70-9; genus DASPWW01. Next base: position 111,979 of record CAVWEV010000010.1, on the reverse strand, counting down.
CTCGAGCCGGCGGACGACGTCCTGGACGGTGGCGCGGAACTCGGGATCCGCGGCGGTCAACCCGTCGTCGCTCTGCACCAGCACGGTCTCGTTCTCCTCGTTGGGGAACGCATCCGCGATCACCTTGTCGGCGGCGCCGGACTCGCCGACCCCGTACTCCTCGTCGGTCAGCGTCTGGGTGCCGATCGAGCCACCGATCACCACCGCGGCGATCACGAACACGAACCACGTGATGATCGCCTTCCACGGATGGCGCGCGCTCCAGCGACCGGCGCGGGCGGCGAGGTTGCGGGGCGAGTTCACGGTGCGGGAGGGTTCCATGGCTTTCGCGCGGCGTCTATCGGGAATCACCCTGATCCGTCCCTGACCATCCCGGAGTGCGTTTCCGTCGCACCTCCAGGATTGTGGAGCCGGCGCTCGGCGACAATGCGGTCTTCCCGTGAACGCGGGTGCGGGTACCCGTATTGGCCCCGGCGGCGTGGTGGTAGACAATCGTTTGGCCATGTCAACGACCGTGCTGATCGTCGACGACCACCCCGGCTTCCGGGCCAGCGCGCGACGGCTGCTCGAGGACGAGGGCTACGAGGTAGTGGGCGAGGCGGCGGACGGCGCCGACGCGCTGCGCGCGACGCGCGAGCTGGAGCCGGACGTCATCCTGTTGGACGTGCGGCTTCCGGACCTCGACGGGTTTGCCGTCTCCCGTCGGATCACCGGCGCGCATGACGGCAATGCCAACCCCGAGGTGATCCTGATCTCCAGCCGCGAGGTCGACGAGTGGGAGGGCGCGGCGACCGAGGTCGGCGCCCGGGGCTTCATCCCCAAGGCGAAGCTCTCGAGGCTTACGATGGAGGAGCTCCTGACGTGAGCTCGGGCGGGCGGGCGCTGTGGGTCGTTGGCGCCGCCGGCCTGTTGGTGGCGGCGGTCCAGACGCCGCTGATCGCCGCCGCGGAGTTCGGGCCGGATCGCGGCCTGTGGATCGCGCTCGACTGGGTGATCGGCGTGGGGTTCGTGCTCGTCGGCGTGTATGCATGGCTGCGCCGCCCCGACAATCGCGTCGGCGCCCTGATGGTGGCCACCGGCTTCGCGTGGTTCCTCAGCGTGCTCGGCCACACCGAGCCACCGGCGTTCTTCACCCTCGGCGTCTTGTTCGACAGCCTGTTCGTGGGCGTGGCGATTCACCTGCTGCTCGCGTTTCCCTCCGGCAGGCTGGAGTCGACGGTCGATCGCTGGCTGGTCGGCGCGGTGTACGCGGCGGTGACCCTCGGCTACCTCCCGACCGTCCTCTTCTGGGATCCCCCGACGACGGGCTGCGCCGGCTGCCCCGACAACGTGTTTCTGATCAGCTCGGATCCGTCGCTGACCATGACGAGCGGCGACGTGCTGGCGGGGGTCGGAGTCGCGCTGCTGCTCGCCGTCTTCGTGCGCCTCGCCGGCCGCTGGCGCGGATCCAACCGGCTTCAACGCCGCGCGATCACCCCGGTGTTCGCCGCCGGTGCCGCGCTGATGCTGTCGCTGGCCGCGCTGCTGGTGCTGGAGCTGGCCAGGGCGCCGTACGGGCTGATCGAGGACGTCTCCTACGCGACGCTGATCCCGTTCGGGCTCGTTCCCTACCTGTTCCTTGCGGGGCTCGCCCGGGCGCAGATGCTGCGCGGTGGGGCGGTAGGCCGGCTCGTCGCGACGCTGGGCGAGACGCTCGGCCCCGGTGAGCTGCGCGACGCCCTCTCGCATGCGCTCGGGGATCCATCGCTCGAGCTCGCCTACTGGCTGCCCGAGTCCGAGCACTACGTGGACGCGCAGGGGCGACCGGTCGAGCTCCCCGGGCCCGCCTCCGGCCGCGCCGCCTCTCCTGTCAGCCTGGAGGGCAGGCCGGTCGCGGCGATCATCCATGATCCCCTCCTGCTCGACGACCCCGACCTTGTCGAGCCGGTCGGGGCGGCGGCCGCCCTGGCTCTCGAGACGGAGCGGCTCGACGCCGAGCTTCGGGCCCGGGTGGAGGAGCTCCGCGACTCGCGGCAGCGCCTGCTCGCGGTCGGCCTCGCCGAGCGGCGCCGCATGGAGCGCGACCTCCACGACGGCGCCCAGCAGCGGCTCGTCTCGCTGGCCCTCGACCTTCGACTGGCCCGCTCCGCGCTGCGCGAGGACCCCGAGCGCGCCCAGCACCTGCTCGACGGCGCCGACCGCGAGCTCTCCCGCGCGCTCGAGGAGCTCCGCGAGCTGGCCCGGGGGCTGCACCCGGCGGTGCTGTCGGACCGCGGGCTCGAGGCGGCGGTCAGAACGCTGGCCACTCGCGCGCCGGTGCAGGTCGACGTCGAGGCACGGATTGGCGAGATCCCCGAGCCCGTCGAGCTCGCCGCGTACTACGTCGTCTCCGAGGCGCTGACCAACGTGGCCAAGTACGCGGGGGCGAACCAGGCCACGGTCCGGGTCGGGCGCCACGACGGCAGCGTCGTGGTCGAGGTCTCCGACGACGGTGTCGGCGGCGCGGACCCCAAGCAGGGCTCCGGGCTGCGCGGGCTGGGTGACAGGCTCTCGGCGCTTGGCGGCAAGCTGGAGGTCGACTCGCGTTCCGGGGCCGGGACGACCGTGAGGGCGAGCATCCCATGCGAGTAGTCGTCGGCGAGGACTCGGTGTTGCTGCGCGAGGGGATCGTGCGGCTGCTGTCCGAGAGCGGGCTCGAGGTGGTCGGCCAGGCCGGCGACGCCGAGGACCTGTTGCGCAAGGTCGGCGCCCACCGCCCCGACGTCGTGATCGCGGACATCCGGATGCCGCCGGACAACACGGACGACGGGCTGCGTGCAGCGATCGAGATCCGCGAACTCCACCCCGGCACGGGCGTGCTGGTCCTGTCCGCGTACGTGGAGGAGGCCTACGCACTGGAGCTGGTCGCCGACGACGCCTCGGGGATCGGCTACCTGCTCAAGGACAGGGTCGCGGACGTCGACGCCTTCGTCGATGCCGTCCGTCGAGTCGGCGACGGTGGCTCGGCGCTCGACCCCGAGGTGGTCTCGAGCCTGCTCGGGCGCACGCGCCGTGCCGACCCGCTCGCCGAGCTCACGAGGCGCGAGCGCGAAGTGCTCGACCTGATGGCCGAGGGGCGCTCCAACAAGGCGATCGCGGAGCAGCTCGTGATCACGGATCGCGCCGTCGAGAAGCACGTCACGAGCATCTTCAGCAAGCTCGGCCTCGGGCCCGCCGCGGAGGACCACCGCCGCGTGCTGGCAGTGCTGACCTTCCTGCGGTCCTGATTGTTGATCCGTCTGGGCGGGCGGGAGGCGCGATCGTTGGATGGGTTGGGTACGGGAGGCCGGTGACGCCGCAAACCCGTCATTCGGCGTCCCGCCGGCGTCGAGTGACGCGTTGACGGTCTATATGACCGTTAACTCGACATTCGTGTATCGGGGATCGAGATCCGTGTTTGCGGCGTTGCGGCGGCTCCCTACCCAGCCGTCGTTCGTCCGTCGGTCCTAGAGCGCCAGGGCGAGCGGCTCCTCGAGCAGCTCGCGGATCCGGGCCAGCAGCTCGGCGCCGTCGGCCCCGTACAGGATGCGGTGATCGCAGGCCAGGTTCAGCGGCATCAGGTGCGCTGTGGTGATCTCGCCGTCGCGCACGACGGGGCGCTCGGCGATCGAGCCGACCGCGAGGATCGCGGCCTGGGGCGGGTTGATCACGGCGGCGAAGTTCGTGATCCCGTACATCCCGAGGTTCGAGACCGTGAAGGTGCCGCCCGAGAGCTCCGGCGGAGTGATCTGGCCGTCCCTGACCCGCTGGGCGAGCGCCCGGGACTCGGCCGCGATCTGTCGCAGTCCCTTGAGGTCGGCGTCGAACACGGTCGGGACCACCAGTGCGTCCTGGGCGGCGACCGCGACGCCGACGTTGACGCGCGAGTACTCCTCCACCCTGCCGTCGCGATAGGCGCCGTTGGCGCGCGGGAAATCGCGCAGGGCCAGCGCGGCCGCCTTGACGACCATGTCGTTGAACGAGGGAATCACCTCGCCCTCGGCGGCCTGCGCCTTGAGCCGCGCCCGGCCCTCGACCGCGCGGGTCATGTCGACCTCGGCCTCGAGGTAGAAGTGGGGCGCGGTCGCCTTCGACTCGGCCATGCGGCGGGCGATCGTCTGCTGGAGCTTGGTCAGCTCGACGGTCTGGACCTGGCCCTTGGCGGTCTCGGGGCGCTCGCGTGCGCCGGCGGTCGGGGCGGCGGCAGGTGCGGGTGCCTCGGGGGCGGGCGCAGCTGGCTCGGCGGCTTGCTCGACGTCGGCCTTGACGACGCGACCGCCCGGTCCGGAGCCGGCGATCGCAGCGAGGTCGAGCCCGCGCTCGCGCGCGATCCGCCGCGCGATCGGCGACGCCTTCACGCGGCCGTCGCCGGAGGGTTCCGCCCTGGCGGGAACCGCGCCAGGAGCAAGCTCCTGGCGCGCAGTGGTACTGGGAGGTTCCGCCGTCGCGGCCGGCGCGCTCGGCTTCTCGGGCTCCGGCGCCTCCTCTTCGGCCTTCTCCGTCGCCTCGGGCGCCTTCTCCTCTTGCTCCTCGGGCGCCTCCGGTTCGGCATGCCCACCGGCGCCGTCGCCGCCCGACTCGCCGGGCTCGCCCACGCGCGCGATCACCTCGCCGATCGGCAGCGTGTCGCCCTCCCGGGCGATGATCTCGATCAGGGTCCCGGCCGCGTCGGCCTCGTAGACCATGTTCGCCTTGTCGGTCTCGATCTCGACCAGCTCGTCGCCGACAGCGACCTCGTCGCCCTCCGACTTGATCCAGCGCAGGATCGTCCCCTCCTCCATCGAGTCCGACAGGCGGGGCATGACGACGTCCGTTGCCATCACCTGGATCCTTCCATGGTCGCCAGCGCGGCGCTGACGACGTGCTCGGCGTGGGGAATCGCCGCCTGCTCCATGCGCCTCGAGTAGGGCATCGGCACGTCGGCGCCGGTGACGCGCTGGACCGGGGCGTCGAGGTCGTCGAACGCCTGCTCCTGGATCAGCGCGGCGAGGTTGGCGCCGACGCCACCGTGGGGCCACCCCTCCTCGACGATCACCGCCCGGTTGGTCCTCCGGACCGACGCCAGGATCGTGTCGAGGTCGAGCGGGCGCAGCGTGCGGGGGTCGATCACCTCGGCCTCGACGTCGTGCTCGCCGGCGAGCGTCTTCGCCGCCTTCTCCGCTGCCTGGACCATGCGCAGGATCCCGACGATCGTCACGTCCCCTCCCTCGCGCCTGATCGCCGCCTCGCCGAAGCGCAGCAGCTCGCCGTCGCCGTTCTCGGCCACCTCGCCGCGGGATCCGTACAGCGTTTCGTGCTCGATGAAGATCACGGGGTTGTCGTCCCGGATCGCCGCCTTCAGCAGGCCCTTGGCGTCGGCCGGCGTCGAGGGGCAGGCGACGAGCAGCCCGGGGATCTGCAGGTACATCGCCTCGAGGCTGTGCGAGTGGGTGGGACCGAGCTGATGCCCGCCGCCGCCGGGCATCCGGATCACCATCGGCACGCGGACCTGGCCGTTGAACATGTACGGGACCGCCGCCGCGTGGTTGACGATCTGGTCCATCGCCAGGAGCGAGAAGTTGACGGTCATGATCTCGACCACGGGTCGCAGCCCCGCCATCGCCGCTCCGACGCCGGTGCCGACGATCGTGTTCTCGGAGATCGGCGTGTCGCGGACCCGCCGCTCGCCGAACTCGTCGAGCAGCCCCTCGGTGACCTTGAAGGCGCCCTGGAAGACGCCGACGTCCTCGCCCATCACGAACACGCGCTCGTCGCGGCGCATCTCCTCGGCGAGCGCCTGGTTGAGCGCCTCGCGCATGCGCATGACGGTCACTCGGCGGCCCTCTCGGGTCGTCGCCGCGAGTCGGGCCGTCCTCGGCGGCCTCGCTCGGCCTGGCCGGCGTACGCCGCACCCGCCTCGGCGAGCTTGCGGGTCTCGCCCTCCGCGCCCACCTCGCGTTCGGCCTCGCCCGGATGGGTCTCCGGGGTGCGCTCGTCCACCGCGTACCAGCCGCCGATCGCCTCTTCCCCGACCACGTACAGGTTGTCGTACAGCGACTCGAGCGGCGGCTCGGGCGACGCGTCGGCGAACTCGACCGCCGCGAGCACGCGCTCCTCCGCCTCCTGCCTCATCGCGTCGAGATCGCCCTCGGAGATCACGCCCTCGGACTCGAGCCGGTCGGCGAAGACGACGATCGGGTCCTTCTTCTGCCACTCCTCGACCTCCTCCTTGGTGCGGTAGACCTCCGGATCGGCGGCCGAGTGCCCGCGGAATCGGTACGTGAACGCCTCGAGCAGCGTCGGGCGCCGCTCCTCACGCGCGATCCGGATCTGCTCGGCGAGCGCCTCGCGGACGGCGAGGATGTCCATGCCGTCGATCCTGCGTCCGGGGACGCCGTAGCCCTCCGCCTTCTTCGACAGGTCGGTGACGGCGGAGTGGCGCTCGAGCGACGTGCCCATCCCGTACAGGTTGTTCTCGACCAGGAAGACGATCGGCAACCTCCACAGCGCCGACAGGTTCATCGTCTCGCCGAAGTTGCCCGTGTTGACCGCGCCGTCGCCGAACGAGCACACCGTGACCGAGTCCTCGCCCTTGTACTCGGAGGCCAGGGCGAGACCGGCGGAGATCGGGAGGTTGCCGCCGACCACGCCGTACCCGCCCATGAACCGGCGCTCGAGGTCGAACATGTGCATCGAGCCGCCACGCCCGCGACAGCACCCGTCCTCGCGCCCGAACAGCTCGGCCATGACGGCGTCCGGAGACGTTCCGCGGGCGATCGCGTGGCCGTGGGTTCGATAGGTCCCGATCAGGTAGTCGCGGTCGTCCATCACCGACGTGGTGCCGACGATCGTCGCCTCCTCGCCGATCCCCAGGTGCAGGAAGCCGCCGATCTTCGCCCGCTGGTACTGACGGCCCGCCTCCTCCTCGAAGCGGCGGATCAGGACCATCGTCTGCAGAAGCTCGCGGCAGGTGTCCTCATCGGGAAGCGCCGGGCGCTGTGCTGCGCGGCCGTCCGTCGCGGGCCGGGGCTCGGCCTCAGTCTGCGGTGGGTTATCCGGGTTGTCCGCCATCTTCTCCTTGGACTCGGGACGCTCCCGGTAGGTGGGGCGACCGGTCCAAGACTACTCACGGGCCGACGCCGCCGCCGGAAGCGCCGGGTGCACTAGGCCCTCGCCGCTCGAGCGGCATCGTCGAGGCGGTCATCGCCCCAGAACACCTCGCCGCCGACGAGCACGCTGGGCACGCCGCGGACTCCCAGCTCGCCCGCCCGCTCCGTCGCCTCGCGCAGCGCGCGCTTCACCGAGTCCCGCTCCGCCGAGGCCAGCACCGCGCGCGGGTGGAGCTCCGCCGCGGCCGCCGCGATCAGCACGTTGTCGTGATCCGTCAGGTCGCGCCCCGCCGCGAACGCCTGGCGGAACGCCGCGAGCGAGAAGGCGACGGCGCGGCCGGTCTGCTTCGCGAAGGTGGCGACCCGCATCGCGAACAGCGTGTTGCCGGGAAACGGATCCGGCCAGCGCAGCGGCGGGAGCCCGTAGGCGGCGGCGCGGCGCTCCACCTCGGCGATCCCGTCCTCGCGCCCCGGCCCGTTGGCCCAGGAATCGCGGCCGAAGCGCTTGAACAGCCCGCCGAGCAGCAGCGGCTCCCACACCGGAGGCTCCCCGCACGCCTCCGCGAACAGGGCGTTGACCCGCTCCGCCGCGAGATACGCGTACGGCGAGCCGAGGTCGAAGTAGAAGACGGGCCGGTCGGGGGCGCTCACGATTGTGGGTGCGCCGACAGCCACGCGACCACGTCGGCCGCGTTGCGATCGGGAGGGAAGACCGGGTAGAAGACCTCGACGACCGCGCCGCGGCGGGCGATCAGGGTGAGGCGGCTGTAATAGCGCGAGCCCTCGAGCTCGAAGGTCGGGAGTCGCAGGGCCGCGGCGAGGGCAAACCCGGGGTCGCTGAGCAGCGGGTAGGGAAGATCGACGCGGGCGGCAAACTCGCGCTGCTCGGCGAGCGTTTGGCCGCTGATCCCGTAAACCGCGGCGGCGTGCTGGCGCAGCTCGCGCGAGTGGTCGCGAAAGGCGCACGCCTGTGGGGTGCAGCCGCGTGCGCCGGGGAACTCATCCCACCCCGATGGCAGCCGCTCCCCCGGTCGCCCGGTGCGCGGGTAGCAGTACAGGACCAGCGTGTCGCCCGCCGCGGCGAGATCGACCCCGTCGCCCGCCGTCGAGGGAAGCGTCAGGGAGGGGAGGGAGATCCCGACCAGATGATCCGCGGCGCCGTCGTCCACCGGCCGCGGCAGGTCGGGCGGCAGCACGTAGGGATCGACGCCGGCGTCAGTACTGATGGATCGCCCAGCCATCGACGGCGCGGGCGGCGTCGAGGACGGCCTCCGAGATCGTGGGATGTGGGTGGATGATCCGCGCCAGCTCCTGGTAGCCACCCTCCAGCTCCCTGGTGTCGACGAGCTCGGCGATCATGTCGCAGGCGACGTTGCCGACGATGTGGGCGCCGAGGATCTCGCCGTACTCGGCGTCGGCGACGATCTTCACGAACCCCTGGCGATCGTCGTAGACCGTCCCCGCTCCGACTCCGCCGAGCTGGAACTTGCCGACCTTGATCTCGCGGCCACTCTCCTTCGCCTCCGCCTCCTTCATCCCGAAGCTCGCGACCTGGGGGTGGCAGAAGGTCGCGGCGGGAATCCCGCCGGGATCGATCGGGTGCGTCGGGGTGGCCGGCGATCGACTCGACGGCGACCACCCCCTCCTCGGAGGCCTTGTGGGCGAGCGCGGCGCCGCGAACGAGATCGCCGATCGCGAACACGCCGTCGCGGGTCGTGCGCTGGTACTCGTCGACCTTGATCCTTCCACCGTCCTCGGTCTCCACACCGGCGTCGGCGAGCTTCAGCGCCTCGGTGTCCGGGGCGCGGCCGCCGGCGATGCACAGGTAGTCGAACTCGGCTGCCGTGTCGCCGTACTTGACCTTCACCGAGCCCTTGCCCGCGTCGACCTGCTCGACCTTGGTCCCGAGGACGACGTCGATGTTCTGCTTCTTGAACGCCCGCTCGACGACCCTGGCGACGTCCTTGTCCTCGGCCGGAAGCACCTGGTCGAGCATCTCGATCAGCGTCACCTCGACCCCGAAGCGCCCGTACGCGGAGGCGATCTCCGCGCCCGAAGCCCCCGCGCCGACCACAGCCATCTTCGGCGGGCATCTCAGGGAGCGACCACGCACCCCAGGTGTCGACCACGCGCCTTCCGAACTCGACGCCGGGGATCGGCAGCGCGACAGACCCGGTCGCGAGCACGACGCCCTTCGCCTCGTAGGTCTTGCGGCCGACCTTGACGTTTGCGTCCGAGGTCAGGGCCGCGTCGCCCTCGATGTAGTCGACGTTGTTCTTGTCGAACAGCGTCGAGACGCCGCCGGCGAGCGTCTTCGACACCTTCGCCCGGCGCTTGCCGACGCCGTCCCAGTCGATGCTGACGCCCTCGACCTTGACCCCGAGCTCGGCGGCGCCGTTGCGCGCCTCGTCGTAGACGTCGGCGCTGTGGAGGACGGCCTTCGCGGGAATGCAGGCGTAGTTGAGGCAGCGCCCGCCGGGCACGTCCTTCTCTATGACGGCGGTCCTCTGGCCAAGCTGCGCGGCGCGAATCGCGGCGACGTAGCCGCCCGGACCGGCGCCGATCACGATCACGTCGTACTGGTCGGCCACGGTTTCGACTTTATAGGAGTGCCCTAGGTCGGCGGCAGGCGTTGCGGCATCTGGATGCGCGCCAGCGCCTTGACCATGAAGTAGAAGAGGGTCGCGGACCCGCCGAGGACCAGGACCGTTCCGATCGCCTGCAGCAGCGTCGTCACCTGCACGAGTCCAACCCCGGCGGACAGCATCAGCAGCGCGAGCAGCGCCTGGAAGCCGAGCACCGCCCAGTAGCGCGCCAGCCACATCCCGTACGCCATCAGCGTCAGGACCGCGGCGAACAGGACGAGCGGAGCGGTGCTGGGCTCCGACCCGCCCACCTCGACATCGGTCACCACCGAGACCACGGCCGAGCCCCAGAAGACGAGCGCCATGAAGGACGAGACGACGGCACCGACCGTGACCGCGCCCGGTCGCTCCCCGGTGCGCAGCGGCTCGAGCGCCTCCCGCGCCTCGCGGTCCTTGAGCTCGGAGCGGCTGACCGGCCCGGCACTCCCGTTGCCCTCGCCGGCGATTCCCGTGGTGTCCGTCTGCGGGCGCCGACCCGCTCGCCGCTTTCGCTTGCGGCGCTCGACCCGCTTTCGCTCCCGGCTACCCATCGCTCCACGCCTCCCTTCCGGCCTCGAGCGCGTCGCGAAGGGTCCGCGCCGCGACGGCGGGATCGCCCGCGTCGCGCAGCGCGCGAACGACGACGATTCGCTCCGCCCCCGCCGCCACCACTTCCCCGACGTTGGAGGTGTCGATGCCGCCGATCGCGAACCACGGCAGCGTCGCCTCGTTCGCCGCGTGCTCGATCAGCTCCAGCCCGGTGGCCGGTCGGCCCTCCTTCGTCGGGGTCTCCCACACCGGGCCGACGCTGATGTAGTCGGGTCGCGCCTGCGGCGGCGCCGAGCAGGCCGCCTCGATCTGCTCTGCCGAGTGGGTGGACAGCCCGATCAGGTAGCTCGGCCCCGAGGCTCTCGCGCACGTCGGCGACCGGGATGTCGTCCTGGCCGACGTGGACACCGTCCGCGTCGCACTCCTCGACCAGGTCGGGGCGGTCGTTGAGGATGAACGGGACGGCGGCCACCGCGCAGGCCTCACGGAACGGCCGTGCCGCGTCGATCAGCCACGCGTCGTCACCGGACGACTCCTCGCGCAGCTCGAGCATCCCGGCTCCCCCTTCGAGCGCAGCGCCGAGCAGCGGGCCGGGAGCGGCGCCGTGCGGCCGCGCCTCGCACACGAAGTACAGGCGGGCGGCGCCGAGGCCGGGATGGCGTTCGCTGGGGGGCAGTGGCATCTCCACACCAAGCGTAGTCCGCATTGGGGGTACGATTGACGGGAATACGGGAGTCCGCTCAACGGGCTGAGAGGGCGGCTGTGGCGCCGCCGACCGTCTGAACCTGATCCGGGTAATGCCGGCGCAGGGATGGTGGTGCGGAGCCCGGCCGTCGAGCCGAAAGGCGGTGTTCGTGCCACGAGATGAGACAGCAGCGACCGATGTCCTGGTCGTCGGGGCCGGGGTGATCGGGTTGGCGTGCGCGTGGCGGGCTGCGCAGCGCGGCATGTCGGTGCGGGTGATCGACGCTGAGACGCCCGGCTCGGGCGCATCGCGCGTGGCCGCCGGGATGCTGGCCCCGGTCGGCGAGGCGTCGTGGGGCGAGCAGGCCCTGCTGGAGCTGAACCTGGCGTCGGCGCGCGCCTATCCGGGGTTCGCCGCCGAGCTCGAGGACTTCTCCGGGCGGGCCGTCGGCTACCGGCGCTGCGGCGCGCGTCCACGTCGCGCTCGACCGCGACGAGACGGAGGAGCTTCGGCGCCGGCACGACCTGCAGCGCTCGCTCGGCCTCGAGGCGGAGTGGATGCGCCCGGCGCGCTGCCGGGATCTCGAGCCCGGGCTATCGCCGGCCTGTGCCGCGGGCGTGCTCGCGGCCGACGAGGCTGAGGTCGATCCCCGCACCCTGACCACGGCCCTCGTCGCGGCGACCGAGGGCGCCGGCGGCGAGGTGCTCCCCGGCGACCGAGGCCACCGACGCCCTGATCGACGGCGATCGACTGCGCGGCGTCAGGACCGCGGACGGGCGCGAGCTGCGCGCCGGCCAGGTCGTGCTCGCCGCGGGCTGCTGGTCGGGCAGCGTCCCGTGGCTGCCGCCCGACGCGGTCCCGCCGGTGCGCCCCGTCAAGGGCCAGGTCCTCGCCCTGCGCGGCCCCGCGGAGGAGCCGGTGTGCGAGCGGATCGTCGCCACGCAATGGGTGTACGTGGTCCCGCGCGGCGACGGCCGGGTCGTCGTCGGGGCGACGGTCGAGGAGCGCGGCTTCGAGCTCACCGTGACAGCGGGCGGCGTCCACGAGTTGCTGCGCGAGGCGTACCGCGTCCTGCCGGAGATCGCCGAGCTGGAGCTGACCGAGGCGATCGCCGGACTGCGGCCCGGGCACGCCCGACAACGCACCGCTGATCGGCCCCGGCTCGCTCGACGGCCTCGTGCTGGCGACGGGGCACTACCGCAACGGCATCCTGCTCGTGCCGGTCACCGCCGACGCGGTGGCCGCGGTGCTCGCGGGGGAGGACCCGCCGGAGGTGGTCGCGCCGATGACGCCGCGGCGCTTCGAGGGGGTGGCGGCGGGATGATCGTCGAGCTCAACGGAGATCGGGTCGAGCTTGCCGACGGCGCCAGCGTCGCCGACGCGGTCGGAGCGGCGGGCGCGGACTCCGGAAGGCGCGGCGTCGCGGTCGCCGTCGACGGCGAGGTGGTCCCTCGCAGCGGCTGGGACGAGACGCGCCTCACCGAGGGCCAGACGGTCGAGGTAGTGGAGGCCATTCAGGGTGGCTGAGCGTGTGGTCGACATGCGAGTCGGAGCGACCGAGGCGGATCACCTGGAGCTCGGAGGTCGGTCCTGGGGCTCGCGGCTGATCGTCGGCACCGGCGGGTTCCGCTCGCTCGAGGATCTGGAGCGTGCGGTCGCGGCGTCGGGAACCGAGATCGTCACGGTCGCGCTGCGGCGGGTCGACCCGCTGGCCAAGGGGTCGGTCGCTCGACGTGATCGACGGGCTCGGCGCTCTTCGCGCTCCCAAACACGGCGGGCTGCTACACGGCGCGCGACGCCGTGCGCACCGCGCGGCTCGCCCGCGAGGCGTTCGAGACCGAGTGGATCAAGCTCGAGGTGATCGGCGACGACCGCACCCTGTTCCCGGACGCGGTCGAGCTGCTCGACGCGGCCGAGACGCTCGTCGACGAGGGCTTCACGGTGCTCCCGTACACGAACGACGACCCGATCCTCGCTCGCCGCCTCGAGGAGGCCGGGTGCGCCGCGGTGATGCCGCTCGGCTCGCCGATCGGCTCCGGGATGGGGATCCGGAACCCCTACAACATCCAGATCATCGTCGAGCGCGCGGGCGTGCCGGTGATCCTCGACGCCGGGATCGGCACGGCCTCCGACGCCGCGCTGGCGATGGAGCTCGGGCTGCGACGGGGTGCTGCTGTCGAGCTCGGTCGCCCGCGCCGAGGACCCGGTGCGGATGGCGGCGGCGATGCGCAGCGCGGTCGAGGCCGGCTACGCGGCGCGCCGCGCCGGCCGCATCCCCCGCAAGCTCCACGCCGAGGCATCGACGCCGGACGAGGGTCTGCCGGACCTGAGCTAACCGGAGCCCGCCCGGCGCGCGGCCTGGCGGTCGACCCATTCGCCGACGGTCCCGACGGCGTGGGCGCTGGTGTGGGCGGCGCGACCGACCGGCGAGGGGTCGAGCGGCTCGATCGCGGCGTCCGGGTCGCCGCCCAGCTCGACGACCGCGTCGCGGACGGCATCCGCGCTGGTCGTGAGCCGCTTCTCCCACGAGCCGCAGAACTCCGCCAGCCGCGTGTGGCGGCGGCGCCGGCTGACCTCCGCGAGGTAGGCGAGCAGAGTGGTCACGTGCTCGAGCTCGCCGAGCGCGAGGCGCAGCGCCTGGTTGCGCTCCAGGAAGCGGTCGAGGACGGCCCCGCGCGCGGAGCCGATCCCGGCGCCGCTTCCCTGCGCCGCGAGCTTTCCGTGCAGGCCCTGCTTGGCGGTCAGCGGCTCCAGCTCGAGAAGCATCTCGCGGACCGCCTCGGCCGTGTCCCTGAGCGCCGCCTCCGCCGCCGTCCCGGCGAGCCGGCCCTCGAGCTTCCCCCAGTGCTGGACCAGCTGCCGCCCGGTCAGGTAGAGCTCTCGATAGCCACGGTTCTCGGCCGGGTGGAGGGCCATCAGCCCGAACTGTAATGCCGCCGGTGGGAATCGAACCCGACGTCGCGAAGGTTAAAAGCCTCCCGCTCTACCACTGAGCTACGGCGGCTGGTTGAGCTTAGCCCGAGACGGTCCGCGCACGGCGCTGACGGACGGTCCGGTGGCGGTGACAGTTGGCGCACCGCACTTCGCACTGCTCGATCTCCTCGATCACACGTTCCAGACTGCATCCCTCGCGAGCCAGCGACAAGACGTTCGCCCGTTTCCTGCCAACGTGATCGAAGTCCAGTACGCAAATTTCGTTGAGACCGCAGTCCACACATCCCGACGCCTCAAGCCGCGCGTAGGCGTAGTGAAAATTTCGAGCGACGGTGTGTTGCGGTGGGGCCGGCGCCTCCCGCCAGTTTGTGGCACGCCGTGAGCCTGATCGGCGAGCTGTTCGACGCCTATGACAATTCACGCAGACAACCTCGCAAGCCTGAATCTCCGCAGCCAGGGCCTCCACTGAGTAGCCGTGGTACGCGAGCCTGGTGAGGTCGTCCTTCTTCTCGCCGAGATGGTCGAACTCGAGCACGTCTCGATCGGACTCACCGCAATCGATGCACGGGTGGGTGGCGAGGTAGCGGGCGAGGAAGGCCCGGCCCTTCTTCCGCCGTTTCCGCTTCCCAGTCCTGCATTGTTCGCGGTGGAGGCTTCCGCGGTCCCGAAAATAGTCACGAAAGCACTCGCGGCACCACGCCTGGTACCCGTCGCCTGAGCGATTGAAGGCGGACGCCGGGAGCGAGACGCCGCAGCGACCGCACCGGCGCAACTCATCAGTGCCCTGATCAGGTCCGCCCCCACCCGATCTCGATTCCTGCGCTTCTGTAGCGGGCGGCACTGGCACGTCGCGTACCCACACGCTGACCGATGACAGGGCAACGCCGAGTTCGGCCGCGATGATGCGCAATGAGTATCCACGCGCCCGAAGCCTGCGAGAGAAATCCTGCTCGAACTCCTTCCTCCGCACGAACACATGTTCGCGTACTGCTCGGACGACTTCGACTCAAGTCTGAACCCGTTACTGGCGGTAGGCGCGCACCTCGTCCAGCTCCACCCGCCCGCCGATCTCGACCATCCCGTTCGCCGAGCGGCGTCGCGCGAGGATCCGCGAGCCCGGCCCTGGCGGATGTCGAGCGCGCGGCCCAGCCGGGCGCAGAGCAGCGACCGCGGCGGCGCCGGTCGCCTCGTCCTCGGCGATCCCGTACTCGGCGGCGAACACGCGCTCGCGGACCACGCCCGCACCCTCGTCGAGCCACGCCCACACGCCCGACCGGTCCTTGCCGGCCGGGGGCCCTCGAAGCGCTCCACCTCGCGCGGCGAGTCGACCTGCACGAACTCGAACTCCGGCGCCCATTCCGGGCCGCCCCGCGACGAAGGTCGTCTCCGCCCTCGCGCACGCACCGGAACCTCCCCCGCGGGCGGCGCGCAGCGCGGTCGACCGCCTCGCGCTCGCGGGCGAGCAGCCAGGCCGTGCCCACCACGCGGATGGCCGGCGAACGGCAGCTCCACCGCCGGGGTGAAGATGCGGATCTCGCCCGTGCCCGCGTCCTCGACGAACACCGTCTCGGCTGAACCCGAGCTCGGCCGGCGATCGGCTGGCGATCGCCCTCCGGCGATCTCGTCCCCGTCGAGAAAGACGCCGAGCGGATTTCCGCCGCCGCCTTCCGGGCCGCAGAACACCCGCAGGACGTGAAGCTCGGGCATCGCTACGACCCGGTCAGTGCCGGAAGTGGCGGCGGCCGGTGAACACCATCGCCACGCCCGGCCTCGTCGCAGGCGGCGATCACCTCCGCGTCGCGCACCGAGCCGCCCGGCTGGATCAAGGCGCCGCGACGCCGGCGTCGATCGCCGCCTGGGGGCCGTCGGGGAAGGGGAAGAACGCGTCCGAGGCGACCACCGAGCCGCTCAGCAGGCCGTCGGCGTCCTCGCCGCGCGCCTCGCGCGCCTTGTCGATCGCGATCCGCACCGAGTCGACGCGGCTCATCTGCCCGGCGCCGATGCCCAGCGTCGCCCCGTCCTTGGCGATCACGATCGCGTTCGAGCGCACGTGCCGGCACACCTTCCACGCGAACAGCAGGTCCTCCCACTGGCCTCGTCGGGCTTCGCCTCGGTCGACGACCTCCATCGCCTCCCGCGCTCGTCGACTCCGGTCGGGGTCCTGGACCAGCAGCCCGCCGCGCACCCGCTTGACGTCGCGCTCCCGCGGCTCGTAGCCGCGCTGCTCGGTCGTCCTCGAGGATCCGGATCGCCTCCTTCTGCTGCAGCACCTCGAGCGCGCCCTCGTCGTAGCCGGGCGCGATCAGGACCTCGATGAAGTTCTCGTGCAGCCGCTCGGCGAGCGCCCGGTCGACCGGGCGGTTGAGCGCGATCACCCCGCCGAACGCCGACAGCGGATCGCAGGCGAGCGCCTTCTCGTAGGCCTCGCCGATCGTCTCCGCGATGCGCCACCCCGCAGGGGTTGTTGTGCTTGACGATCACGCACGCCGGCTCGCTCGAACTCGTCCAGCAGCCGCCGCGCCGCGTCGAGGTCGAGCACGTTGTTGAACGAGAGCGCCCGGCCGTGCAGCTTCGCCACCCGCGAGAGCACGTGCGTGCGCGCGCCCACCTCCGCGTACAGCGCCGCCTGCTGGTGCGGGTTCTCGCCGTAGGAGAGGTCGAGGAACTTCTCGTGCGCCATCGACCCAGTGGCTCGGGAAGACCTCGTAGCGCAGCCCGAACCAGCGGCTGATCGCCGCGTCGTAGCGGGCCGTGAGCGCGAACGCCTCGTTGGCCAGCCAGTGCCGCGTCTCCGCCGGAGATCTCGCCGCCCGACTCCTCGCAGCTCGGCGAGCACGGCGTCGTAGCTCTCCGGCTTCACGACCACGGCGACGTAGCGGTGGTTCTTCGCCGCGGCGCGGATCATCGTCGGCCCGCCGATGTCGATGTTCTCGACCGCCTCGGCCTCGTTCACGTCGATGCCGCGCGACGGTCCGCTCGAACGGGTAGAGGTTCACGCACACGAGGTCGATCGGCTCGATCCCCTCGGCCTCGAGCGTCGCCATGTGCTCGGGGTCGTCGCGCACGCGCGAGCAGCGCCGCGTGCAGCCGCGGATGCAGCGTCTTCACCCGCCCGTCGAGGATCTCCGGCGAGCCGGTCAGCTCGGCGACGTCGCGCACCTCGAGGCCCGCCTCGCGCAGCGCCGCCGCGGTGCCTCCGGTGGAGACGATCTCGACGCCCAGCTCCGCGAGGCCCGCGCGCGAAGTCGACGACCCCGGTCTTGTCGGAGACCGAGATCAGCGCCCGGCGCACCCTGATCGCGCCCTCCGCGGCCGCCGAGCGGCTCGCTCCGCCGCCGGTCGTCACCGGATCAGCCATGCGCTATTCGCTTGCCTCGACATCGACGTGGACGAGTCGCGGGTTCTCGCGCGTCGATCCGGACCGCCCCGGCGGCGATCAGCCGGATCGCCTCGGGTAGCAGCTCGTGCTCGACGCGCGTGGATCTCCTCCTCCAGTTCGGCGCGGTCGCGAGTGTACTCGGCACCTCGACCGCGCGCTGCAGGATGATCGGCCCCGAGTCGACGCCCTCGTCGACGAAGTGGACGGTCACCCCGGTCACCTTGACGCCGTGCGTCGAGCGCCTGCCCGATCGCATCGAGGCCCGGGAACGAGGGCAGCAGCGCCGGGTGGACGTTGACGATCCGGTTGCGGAACCGCGCGCACGAACTCGCGCCGACAGCAGCTCCATGTAGCCGGCGAGCACGATCAGGTCGACGCCCCGCTCGGCCAGCCAGTCGCGCGATCGCGCGCGTCGCGCGACGCGCGGTCGGCGTAGTCCGCGCGCTCGAAGACCCCCGTCTCGATCCCCGCCGTCGCGGCCCGCTCCAGCGCCATCGCGTCGGGCTTGTTGGAGGCCACGCGCGACCACCTCGATCCCGTCGCGGCCGTGCAGCCGGTCGAGGATCGCCTGCAGGTTGGTCCCGGCGCCGGAGGCGAGGACGGCGATCCGAAACGCGTCGCTCAGCCGCGGCCGCGGGAGACGACGTGGCGTCATCTCCTCGAGCGCGAACTTGCCGTTGCCCTCGCCGCCGTCGCCGAGCGGGTAGTTGCCGGTGAAGCAGGCGTCGCAGTGGTGCTCGGCCGGAGTCCCGATCGCCTCGTACACGCCCTCCATCGACAGGTAGGCGAGCGAGTCGGCGCCGAGCTCGTCGGCGATCTCCTCGACCGTGCGCCCGTGGGCGATCATCTCCTCGCGGGTCGACATGTCGATCCCGTAGTGGCAGGGATGGCGGATCGGCGGCGCCGAGATCCGCAGGTGCACCTCGCTTCGCGCCCGGCGTCCTTCAGCATGCCGACGATCTGGCGGGTGGTGTTGCCGCGCACGATCGAGTCGTCGACCACGACCACGCGCTTGCCGGCGACGATCTCCGGCAGCGGGTTGAACTTCATCCGCAGGCCGTGCTTGCGCAGCTCCTGCCCCGGCTGGATGAAGGTTCGCGCCACGTAGCGGTTCTTGATCAGCCCGTCGTCCTGGGGGATGCCCGAGGCGCGCGCGAAGCCGTTCGCCGCCGGGTTGCCCGAGTCGGGCACCGAGATCACGAGGTCGGCCTCGACCGGCGCCTCGCGCCACAGGATCTCGCCCATCCGTCCCGCGCACCTGCTGCAGGACCGGTCCCTCGAGCCGCGTGTCCGGCCGCGAGAAGTAGATGTGCTCGAAGACGCAGTGGGCCGGGTCGCTCCGAGGGCACGACCTGGCGCGTCTCGATCCCGCCCTCGGTGAGCGAGATCAGCTCGCCCGGCTGCACCTCGCGCAGCAGCTCGGCCGCCGATGATGTCGAAGGCGCAGCTCTCCGAGGCGACGCACGTAGCGGTCGCCGATCTTGCCCAGCGACAGCGGCCGCACGCCGTGCGGATCGCGGAACGCGACCACGGCGCGCTTCGTCATCACCACCGTCGAGTAGGCGCCCTCGAGCCGCGGCATCACCGCCGCGACCGCGTTCTCGATCGTCCCCGCCTCGCTCGACGGACAGCAGCGCGGCGATGATCTCCGAGTCGGAGGTGCCGCGGAACGAGAGCCCGCGCTCGCGCAGCTCGTTGTAGAGCTCGACCGCGTTGGTCAGGTTGCCGTTGTGGGCGAGCGCCAGCTCGCGGCCGTCGTCGCGCCACACGGGCTGGGCGTTCTCCCACGAGCCGCCGCCGGTGGTCGAGTAGCGGACGTGGCCGATCGCCATGTCGCCCTCGAGCGCCCGCAGCTTCTCCTCGTCGAACACCTGCGAGACGAGCCCGAGCTCGCGCAGCGTGGTGATGTGACCGCCCTCGCAGGTCGCGATCCCCGCCGACTCCTGCCCGCGGTGCTGGAGCGCGTAGAGGCCGAAGTACGCGAGCCGCGCGACGTCGTGGCCGGGCGCGTAGTACGCCGAACACCCCGCACTCATCGCGCGGGCCGTCGCGGTCCGGGATAGGCCGCTCGCTCACGGTTATTCGAGGCGTCAATGCCTTGAAGAAGAAATGAACGTCGCAGGTGGGTACCTGCAGTGCAAGCGTAGCAACGCGGTCGGAGCGCGATGGCCGGGACGATAAAGGTCGAGTAGGGCTACTCGCAGTACGGGCGGCCCTCGACCTGCGGATCGCGCCCGGCGATCCCGGCGCAGTCGCGGAGCCCCTCGAGCCGCCCGGACAGCGCGGACTCGAGCCCGTTCGCGGAGCCGTCGTCGACGAGGTTCTGGAGCTCGAATGGATCGGTGGCGAGGTCGTACAGCTCGCGCTCGGGGGTCGGGTCGCAACCGACCGCGGCGTCGCTGACCGTGGTGCTCTCGACGTAGATCGCACCGGGCACCCGGACGCCGGAGTACCTGCACAGGCCGTCCTCGCCGCTCCCGTTGTTGCCGAAGGCGTACTCGGTGACCAGCGCACGGTCGTCGAAGCCGGCGAGGTTCCCGCTCAGCGGCCCGACCAGCGAGCGGCCGTCCATCACCCGGCACGCGCCGCCCCCGCTGCACGGCCTGGCGTGCGCCAGCTCGACCAGTGTCGGCGCCAGGTCGACGTTCCCGACCGGCGCCGAGATCTCCGGGATCCGCTCCCCGCCGCCGCGATATTGCTCCGGCACGCGCATGATCATCGGCACCCTGATTCCCTCTTCGTACGGATAGATCTTTCCGACCGGGATCCGGTGCTCCCCGTTGTAGTAGCCGTTGTCGGAGGTGAACACGATCACGGTCTTTTGCAGCTCGTCGGCCTTCTTCAGCGCCTTGACGATCTTCTCCACCCCGCGATCGACGGCCCGCAGCGAGGCCAGGGCGCAGGTGTAGCGCTTGGTCAGCTTCTTCACCCTCAGCAGGTCGATCGGCAGGCGCGACTCGACGAACGAGGGCTTGTCGGATACGTCCGCCTCGTTGAACGAGAGGGGCTGGGGGAGCGACTCGTCCCTGAACAGCTGCTTGTCGTCGGGGTCCGGCACCGTTCGTCCGCTGCACCCCCCGCGCGTCTCGATTCCGGTCTCCGTGTGGGGCGCGCGCTGGTCGACCTGCAGGTACAGCGGCGCCCGCAGCGGCGTCATGCGGCTGATCAGGGCCTTGGCCTTTCGGTTGATGACCCGGGTCACGTAGTCGTTGTCATGCTGGCTGAAGTGCTCCTGGCGCCCGTTCGCCGACACGTCGTAGTTGTAGTAGCGGGTGCTGCCGAGCGTCGTGTACCAGAGGTTCCACCCCGGCGCGACCTCGGTCGGAGTCCCGACCGCCGCCTCGTACCCGTTCAGGTACTTGCCCACGTGGGCGGTCTTGTAGCCCGCCCGGTCGAGCCACACGGGAAGCGTGTTGTCCTTGTCCTCCAGGGCGCCGTAGCCGAGCCCGTTCGAGGTCACGCCGTGGTTGTGCGCGTACTGGCCCGTGATCCAGGTCGCCCGCGAGGGGCAGCACAGCGGCGTGGTGACGATCGCATCGGTGAACGTCGTGCCCTTGCCGGCGAGCAGCCTGGTGACGTTCGGCATCGTGTCGGGCCGCAGCGACGCCAGCGTCTGATCGTCCGTCGTGATCACCACGATGTTCGGCTTCGTCGCGCCCGACGCCGCGGGTGGAAGTGCCACCACCGCAGCCAGTACGAACGCGAGCAGGAGCAAACCCCGCGGCAGCGGAGGCGGGAGCGAGCGGAGCGAGCGGGAGCCGAGCATGTCGCGGGCTTGATTCTTCACTCGCAGTACGAGCCCGGCGGCGGGCTGCGGGTCGCGCCCCTGGATCCCGGCGCAGTCACGCAGCTCGGCGAGCTTGCTCTCGAGCTGCGCTTGCACGCTCCCCTGACTGCCGTTGGGACGGAACAGGTTCTCGAGCTGGAACGGGTCGGCGCGCAGGTCGTACAGCTCACCCTCGTCGATCGGGTCGCATCCGGCTCCGGAGGCGATCGCCGTGTACTCCAGGTAGACGTGGCTGGGGTTGCGGATCCCGGCGTACTCGCACAGCAGCCCGGGCTTGTCGCGCTCCCGCCCGTACTCGACCACCAGCGAGCGGTTGGCGCCGAACCCGGCGCCGTCTCCCTTCAGCGGCCCGACCAGCGAGCGGCCATCCATCACCCGGCAGTTGCCCTCGCCGTCGCACGGCTCGCCGCCGGCCAGGTCGAGGATCGTGGGGGCGAGGTCGATGTTGGCGACCAGGTCCTTGACCTTCGCTGGCTGTTGACCGCTCAGGACCCCGGCCGGCACCCGCATGGCCAGCGGGACCCGCAGCGCCTCCTCGTACGGGAAGGTCTTGTTGACGGCGATCCGGTGCTCGCCCTCGAAGTAGCCGTTGTCCGAGGTGAAGATGATCACCGTGTTCTCGAGCTCGTCCTCGGCCTTCAGCGTCTGGACGATCTTCTTCACGCCGCGGTCCACGGCCCGCAGCGACGCGAGCCGGCAGCCGAGGCGTTTCGGCGGCCTGGCGCTTCTCCGTCGCGTCGAGGCGATCGCGGCCGCGGATGAAGGTGGGCTTGTCGCTGACGTCCTTCTCGTTGAAGTTCGGGGTGTTCGGGACCTTCTCGTCCTCGAACAGCTCGTCGTCCCGGGGGTCCGGGACGGCGCCGCCCTTGCAGCGCGAGGCGCCGGCGCTGCGCCCGCTCTCCGTGTGCGGCGCGAACTGGTCGAGCTGGATGTAGAACGGGTCGCCGCCGCCGGCAAAGCGCCGGATCACGTGCGCCGTCTGGCGGTTGAGCACTCGCGTCAGGTGGTCGCCGTCCTTGTTGCCGAACTTCTCCTCGGCGCCGTTGATCGCGAGGTTGTAGCCGTAGTAGCGGCGCGGGGTGAGCAGTGTGTCCCACTCGTCCCAACCGGGTGCGACCTCGGTATTCGTCTCCACCGCTCCCTGATACCCGTTCAGGAACTTGCCGAGGTGGGCCGTCTGGTAGCCGGCCTGCTGCAGCCACACTGGCAGCGTGTTGCCGGGATCCTCCAGCGCGCGGTACCCGGGCGCGTTCGCGGTGACGCCGTTGTTGTGCCCGTACTGACCGGTCAGCATCGTGGCGCGCGACGGACAGCAGGTCGGCGTGGTCACGATCGCGTCGGTGAACGTCGTCCCCTTGTCCCCGATCAGCCGCTCGGTCGCCGGCATCACCCGCTTGTCGAACGAGTCCAGCCGCTGGTCGTCGGTGACGATGAAGACGATGTTCGGCTTGTCGCCGGGGGCCGCCTGGGCCGGCGCAGTGGCCTGCGCCACCAGTGCGGCGCCGACCACGGCGGCGGCCGTGGTGAGGGCGAGCGCGGCGACGGGCAGCCCCAGGGATGTGCGAATCCTTCGCATCAAGAGTTCAACAAGCGCGGCGCCCCTAAGTCGCGGCGGCCAGGCTCCCTGCCGGCCCGCCCAACATGCCCGCGCTCGAAGGCGGACGATGCTACACGATGCGCCCGCCGAGAGAACGCCATGCGCGCTCGGCGTCGGCGAGGCCGATTGCCAGCTCGGCCTCGGCGGCGGAGAGCTCGATCCGATCCCCGCCGGCCTCCCCGATCAACAGCGCGCCGGCCTCGCCGATCACGGTGGCCAGCTCCTCGATCGCCGCCCGCTCGCCGGCGACGACGAACCCGCCCGGCCCCTCCCCGAACAGGCACGTCTCGCCCGACAGGCCGCGGAGCTCGACCATCGGGTCGAGATCGGCGCGGACGCCGACACCACCCGCGATCGCGCACTCGGCGAGGGCGCAGGCGAGGCCGCCGTCGGAGACGTCGTGGGCGCAGCGCAGCCTCCCGGCGCGCACTCCCTCACGAACGAGCTCGATTGCAGCCCGGACGAGATCGCTCGGCAACGCCGCCAGGCCCGGGCCGAGCTCCCCGCGCAGCTTGGCCAGCTCGGAGCCTGCGAGGGAGGGAGCGAACGGGCCGACGAGCGCGACCGCGTCGCCGGGGGCGAAGGCGATTCCGGACGCCGTCGCCGGGTCCGGCAGCTCGCCGACCATCCCGATCACCGGGGTGGGGTAGATCGGGCCGGCCTCGGTCTCGTTGTACAGCGAGACGTTGCCTCCCGACCACGGGGACGCCGAGCGCCTCGCAGGCGTCCGCCAGCCCCTGCGTGGAGCGGTCGAGCTGCCACGCGACGTGGGGCCTCTCGGGGTTGCCGAAGTTGAGGCAGTTGGTGACGCCGAGCGGCTCCGCGCCGACGCAGGCGAGGTTCGCGGCGCACTCGAGCACCGCCTCGACCGTCCCGCGGTACGGATCGCATGCGACGCGGCGGCCGTTGCCGTCGATCGAGACAGCGATCGCACCCGACCGCAGCTTGAGGACCGCGGCGTCGGCCGTCTCGGGGCGGCGCACGGTACGTGACTGCACGATCGAGTCGTACTGCTCGAACGCCCACCGTTTCGAGGCGATGCTCGGCGAGGCCAGCAGCGCGAGCAGGATACCCCCGGGGTCCTCAGCACCCAGCGTGGTCTCGTTGCCATACATCCACCCGTCCGGCTCCTCGGGCTCGAGGTCGTACAGGGGGCAGCCGTCGACCAGCGCCGCGACCGGCGCGTCCCCCACGACCACGTCACCGCGAAGCACGCGGATGCGCTGCGTATCGGTCAGCTCGCCGATCGCCGCGGCACCCGTCTGCCAGCGCTCGCACACGGCCCGCACCTCGTCCATCCGCGCCGGCTCGACGACGGCGAGCATCCGCTCCTGCGACTCCGAGATCATCACCTCGAACGGCTCCATGTCGGCCTCGCGCAGCGGCACCCTGTCGACGTCGATGTCGATCCCGACGTCCCCCTTGGCCGCCATCTCTCCCGCCGAGGAGGTGAGGCCTGCCGCGCCGAGGTCCTGGAGCGCGACCAGCAGGCCGCGGTCGAGCAGCTCCAGGCAGCACTCCATCAGCTTCTTCTCCTCGAACGGGTCGCCGATCTGGACCGAGGGGCGCTTCTCGTCTTCCTGCTCGAGCTCCGCCGACGCTAGGACCGATGCGCCCCCGATCCCGTCGCGACCGGTCGACGCGCCGAGGATCACGACCGCGTTTCCCACCCCGGTGGCGGCGGAGCGGACCATGTCCTCCGTGCGGGCGAGCCCCACGCACATCGCGTTGACGAGGCAGTTGTGCTCGTACGGCGCCTCGAAGTAGACCTCGCCGCCGACGGTCGGCACGCCGATCGAGTTGCCGTAATGCCCGATCCCGGCAACGACGCGGTCGAACAGGTAGCGCGAGCGCTCCGAATCGAGCTCGCCGAAGCGCAGCGAGTCGAGCACCGCGATCGGCCGGGCGCCGATCGCGAACACGTCGCGCAGGATCCCGCCGACCCCGGTCGCGGCTCCCTGGAAGGGCTCGACCGCGCTTGGATGGTTGTGCGACTCGACCTTGAAGGCGACGGCCTCGCCATCGGCCAGCTCCACCGCACCGGCGTTCTCGCCCGGTCCCATCAGGACCCGCGGCCCTTCGGTCGGCAACCGGCGCCAGCAGCTTTCGGGAGTGCTTGTAGGCGCAGTGCTCCGACCACAGCAGCGAGAACATCGCCAGCTCGACGTCGTTGGGATCGCGCTCGAGCAGCTCGGTGATCCGCTCGTACTCCGAGTCGGTCAGCCCGAGCTCGCGGTGCCTGGCTTCCTGGACGCTCACCGTTGCGCCGGCTCGCCGACCTCATAGCCGAGCTCGGAGAGCAAATCGCCCGCGATCCGCTCGAAGGTCTCGCGGTCGGCCGCCGACATGTCGGTCCGCCACCTCCCGGCGCGCGCACGCTGAGGCGGCTCCGCGACACGCGTGTGCCGGCCGGCGCGCACGGCAGCCGGAATTGCCGGCCCCCCGCCGCGCTCGAAATCGCGCGTCACCTCGGCCATCCGCTCGTCCGCGCCGCGGTGGTAGTCGAGCATCGCCGGATCCCACGGCAGCTCGACGAACTCGCACACGCGGCGCACCAATGGCTCGGGGTCGGCCACAAGGTCCTCGTAGCGCAGCTCGAGATAGTGGGGCAGGCGGCGCGCCTGACGGTGCGCCTTGCCGATTCCCTCGACCCAGTCGCGCGCGGCGTCGGCGATCTGGTCGGGCCCGAAGTCGACCTCGACCTGCGACAGCGCGACGTCGCGGCCATCGCGCACGAGATGGATGAAGTGCGCCTCCGGCAGCGCCGACTCGACTCGCCGCATCCTGCGCACGTAGGAGGGCGACTTGTCGCCCCACCGAGGCTTGCCCTGCCCCTCGGCGTACAGGCCGTAGAAGGCGCGCAGGGCGTCGCCGGCGCTCAGCGGCTCGATTCGGTCCAGGCGGGTTCGGAGCTCGGCGGCGTCGAGCCGGTAGTCGGGCCAGCGGCGATGGGTGGTCAACAGCTCGAACACCCGGTCGTGCGGGTCGCCGCCCTCCTCGCAAGCCTTGATCACCTTGGGGATGAAGTGCGTCTCGGGTGGGATCGCGAGCTCGGGATGGGCATCGAGCATCAGGCGCAGCAGCGTCGTGCCCGAGCGGGCGACTCCCACGATGAACGGCGCCGGGGTACCGGCCGAACGTCCCCCGACGCGCATGCGACCGAAGATCCGCATCGCCGCCAAGTGTGCCATGGCCACGAGCGGCCGGCCGACGTCCCCGCCGATCAGCTCCTCCACGTAAGCTTCGACGGCCGTTAGCCCCCATCCCGCCGCGAGGCATCCTCATGATCCGCAGACTCAAGGCGCGACTGGCCGGCTCCAACCCACGCGACGACGCCGGTCACGGAGGCGCCCGCACGCCGCGCTGGGCGCAGCCGATCGAGGTGCCGCCGTGCCCTGCAGGGGTGGCGGACGGGCCCGCCCGACTTCGTGGGCATCGGCGCCCAGAGATCCGGGACGAGCTGGTGGTACAGGGGGATCGAGGCGCATCCCGGCGTAGTGCGGGTGAAGGACCAGCGCAAGGAGCTGCACTACTTCAACCGCTTCTGGTCCGGGGAGCTGCCGGCGGACTTCGCCGAGCGCTACCACAGCCTCTTCCCGCGCCCGCCCGGAGCGATCAGCTGGCGAATGGACGCCGCGATACATGCACGACTACTGGTCGGTCCCGTTGCTGCGCGAGGCGGCCCCCGAGGCGCGGGTGCTGGTCATCCTCCGCGATCCCGTGGAGCGCTACCGCTCCGGCGCGGCGCGGATGGTGAGGCTGTCCGAGGAGCTGGACAGGCCGCTGCGGCTGATCGAGATCGCCGACGCCATGTGGCGCAGCTTCTACTACGAGCAGCTGCGCCGGGTCTTCGAGCTCTACCCCCGCGAGCAGGTCCTGGTGCTCCAGTTCGAGCGCTGCCGCGCCGACACCGCGGGCCAGATGGAGACCACCTGCCGATTCCTCGGCCTCGAGCCGTTCGGCGAGCTGCCGAGCCAGCTGGTCCGCGAGCGCTCGCCCCGAGACAAGCCATCGCTGCCCGACCGGATGCGGGACGAGCTGGTCGCCCGCCTGAGCGACGACGTGAGCAAGCTCGCGGAGCTGTGTCCGGACATCGACCTTTCGCTATGGCCGAACTTCAACCACATCCCCCAGCCGGCGACGTCGCCTTCCTGATCCGCGTCGCGCGCGGGAAGCTCGAATCGCAGAGCCTCCTGTTCGCAGACTCGGTGCGGGCGTGGGGCGGCGCCCTCGCGGGCGCCCCGGTGTACGCGTTCACCAGCCCCGAGGACGCACCATCCGCGGGCACGCTCGAGCGACTGCGGGCCCTGGGCGTCACCGCCGTCGAGCTGTCTGTGGACTCTCCCTACCGCGACCCCCCGGTGATGAACAAGGTGTTCGTGTCGGCGTGGGCCGAGCGCGAGCTCGACCACGCGGTGCTCGCCTTCGTCGACAGCGACACCGTGTTCCTCGATCAGCCCCGCGAGCTCACCCTCGACGGGTGGCTCGCCGCCGCGAAGCCGGTCGGGAACAGCCGCACCGCCGGCTCGACGGGGCCGGGTGACCCCAACGAGCCCTACTGGCAGCTCGTCTACGACCAGCTCGGCGTGCGCTCGTGGCCGTACGTCACCACCACGGTCGATCGGGCGCGGATTCGCGCCTACTGGAACACGGGGCTGGTCGCGGCGCGGCGCGAGGCGGGGCTGTTTCAGGCATGGGAGGACGCGTTGGTGCGACTCTTCGAGTCGGGGTGTGTTTTCAAGAAGCCGGTGCTGATGGAGCAGCTCGCATGGGCGGGAGTGATCGCCGACATCCACGATCGTGTGCTGGTCCTGCCCGAGGAGTACAACTACCCGCTTCCAAAGCGCACGCTCCTGCCGCCCGGCGTCCGCGACCTGGAGCTCGATGACCTGGTACATGTCCACTACCACCGCTGGGGCCATCTGCCCGGGTTCCTGGGCGAGGTTCGACCGCCGCTCGACACGGGATCGGAGCGCTACCGGTGGCTGCAGGAGAGGTTTCCGCTCACCCCGACGATCGACGGGCCCTTCCGCTGGGCGAAGCGGGACCGGCAGGGCTAGAGCCTCTAGGCTGGCTCCATCTTGAGGCTGGCGGGGGCAATGCTCGTTGCGGGCGTGTGCGTGGCATGCGCATGGGCGACGGCGGGTCCGGTCGGCGCGCAGTCGGCAGGCTGGTTCGAGCAGCGGCCCTTCCCCGATCGAAGCTTCACGCTCGACGACATCGGGGTGGCCGACTACGAGGACGACGGCGACCTCGACGTCTTCACGACCAACCACCTCGCGACGCAGCTGCTGATGGCCAACGACGGGACGGGATCGTTCGAGGATCGGCTCACGGCGGCCAACCTCAACCAGACGCCCGCCTTCCCGGGCTGGGAGGACGATCCCAACGGGCCCGACATGAGCGCGCCCGGGCTGTACATCTACCGGGATGGTGGCGTCGTGGTGCGCCTCGCCAGAGAGCCTCAGGGGACGGTGAGCGGCGAGCTGCGGTTCCTGGCACCGGTCACCGTTCTGTCGGCGACCGGCACCCAGGTCGCGGTGACGCGCGACGCGGCCTCCGAGCCGGCGCGAAGCGTGGCCCGCTTCTCGATGACGGGCGACTCCACCCTGCGCCTCAAGCCGGAGAGCACCGGGCTCCCGCTCGACGTGGAGATCGACGCGCCGCGGCCGCTGTCCGAGGTCTTCGTCGGGCGGCGCGCCATCACCCCGACCGCGCGGCAGTTCACGCTCTATCAGCGCGACCGCCACGGGATGGCGTGGGCCGACTTCAACCGCGACGGCCACAGCGACATCTTCATCAACCGGGGCGGCGTGTCCGGCAACATCGGGCGCTACAGGGGGGCGGTCCAGGACGAGCTCCAGCTCGGCGACGGCTCCCGGTTCCACGACGCGATCGCCGGGTCGGGGATCACCAAGGGCACGTGCCGCGGCCGGGCGGCGGGCGCGGTCGACTACAACCACGACGGCCTCCTCGACGTGTTCGCCGACTGCTTCGGCGACAGCCCGAGGCTGTTCCGCGGGGGTTCCGGCGGGGGGTTCAAGAACGTCTCGGCGGGACTCGAACGGGCGAACGTTCGCGGGAGCGCGCTCGAGTGGCTCGACGTCGACGAGCGCGGCGGCGAAGAGCTGATCTCGGCGCGGAAGAAGAAGTTCGACGTGTACCGGCGGCGCAAGGGGGAGTGGGAGCGGGCGCAGACGATCAAGGGCCGCCACGACGCCAGCGCCCAGAAGCTGGCGATCGCCGACTACGACAACGACGGCGACCCGGACATCTTCGCCGCGGCGAAGAGCGGCAGCAGCCTGCTCGTCAACAGGGGCGGGCGGCTCGAGCGCGAGAAGCCGCAGTCGGTCGGGCTTCCGTCCCGGGCCCTGACCGCGAACTGGGTCGACTACGACAACGACGGCCTCGCCGACCTGCATCTGGTTCCCGGCGGGCTGTTCCGCCAGGTGGCCGGACACCACTTCGCGGCGACGGGGCTGGCGCCCCCGGAGGGGCCGGCGCTGAGGGCGTTCGCGTCGTGGTTCGACTTCGACGCGGACGGCTCGCGCGACGCGGTGCTCGCCCTCCGCAAGCCGGACCAGGGCCGCTTCACGTCGCTCAGCCTGCTGCAGAACGTCGGCCCCGTCGGACACTGGCTCGAGGTCGAGCTCACGGGACCCGCCGGCAACCGCCAGGCGCTCGGAGCGAAGGTGAGCGCGACGAGCGCCGGCCGCACCCAGACGCAGTGGGTGGGTCAGAACGACGGCTCGCAGCTCTCGCAGGGCCACTACCGCCTGTACTTCGGGCTCGGGGCGGCCACCGCCGCGGCGCTGAAGGTGACGTGGCCCGACGGCTCGGTGCAGAGGCTTGGCGCGGTGCCGGCCGACCGGATCGTGCGCCCCCGCCAAGCCGGCTGACCCGAAGCGCTCGGGCAGGGTCGAACGGCCGCTCTTCGAGCGCTACGCCCGGACCGGGCGCTTGGCGGGTGCACCCTCGACCTCGTAGCCGAGGTCGGCGAGGAGCTCGCCTGCGAGCTCCTCGTACACGGCGCGGTCCTCGCGGCTCATCTCCGTGCGCCAGCGCTCGATCCGCTCCGGGTTGGGCGGCTCGGTGGCGAGCGCGTGGCTCTCCATCCGCGCCTCGGCAGGCTGCGGCTCCTTCTCGGGCCCGCGATCGAGGTCTCGGTCCTTCTCCCGCAGTCGCTCCTCCGCGTGCTCGTGGTAGCGCAGCATCGCCTCGTCGTAGGGGAGATCGGTGAACTCGCACACGCGGCGCAGGGTCGCCTCGGTGTCGCGCACCAGGTCCTCGTAGCGGATCTCGACGTAGTGGCCGATCCGCGGCGCCTGCTCGCGCGCCCGCAGGATGCGCTTCTTCCACCGGAAGGCGGCCTCGGGCACGGTGCTCGGCCCCCAGTTCATCCCGAGGACCGACAGCGCCACATCGCGGCCATCGCGGATCAGGTGGATGAACCGCGCCTCCGGGAGGACGCTCTGGATCCGGTGCATCTCGCGCACGTAGCCGGGCGTCTTGTCGCCCCACCGCGACTTCCCCTCCCGCTCGGCGTACAACTGGAAGAAGGCACGGGTGGCGTCACCCGGGTTGATCGCATCGATCGCGCGGAAGCGCTCCAGCAGCGCGGTCGCGTCGAGGTGGAAGTCCCCCCAGCGGCGGTGCGACGTGACCACCTCGCACAGGCGCTCGGGCGAGGCGCTCTCGAGCCGGTATGCCTTGATCAGATCGGGGATGAAGTGGGTCTCGGAGGGGATCGCCATGTCGGGATGCGCGTCGAGCATCAGCCGCAGCAGCGTGGTCCCGGATCGGGTCGCGCCGACGATGAACGGCGCGGGAGGGATCTCGCCCGAGGCGACGCGGCGGCTCGTCGCGCGCCGCGCACGAACCTCGCGCGCGCGCAGCGTCAGGCGCCGAACCGGATTCGCCCTCCGCGGCGTCTCGAGCTCTCCGAGGTCGGGAGGCGAGCCGCCGCCCCGCGCGCCACGGGCGGCCGGCGTCCCGTCCCCGACCTCGTATCCGAGCTCGGCGAGCAACCCGCCCGCGTTCGACTCGAAGGCTTCACGATCCTCCTCGCTCATCTCGTTGCGCCACCGGGTGACGCGCTCGGGGTCGGGCGGCTCGGTCGTGCGTGCGTGGGTCGCCATCCGACGCTCGACCGAGAGCTCGGTCTTGCCGCCCTGTGCGGGCAGCTCTCGGGCCATCTCCTGCAGCCGCTCCTCGGCGCGCTGGTGGTAGTCGAGCATCGAGCCGTCGTACGGGATGTGGGCGAACTCGCAGACGCCGCGCAGCGATCCCTCGGGGTCCAGGATCAGGTCCTCGTAGCGCAGCTCCATGTAGTGCTTGAGCAGCGGGGCGTCGCGGCGGGCCTTGGAGATCTTCTCCTTCCAACGCTGGGCGACGCGCTCCACCGTGTAGTCCTTGACGGTTCGGTCGCGAACCGACAGTGCGACGTCGCGACCGTCGCGGATCACGTGCACGAAATGGGCCTCGGGCAACGCCTCGGTGATCAGCCGCATCCGGGTCACGTAGCGCGGCGTCTTGTCTCCCCAGCGGGGCTTGCCCTCGCGCTCTGCGTACAGCTCGAAGAAGGCGCGGATCGCGTCGCCCGCGTTCAGCGACGAGATCTCGCGGAAGCGGTCGAGCAGCTCGTCCTCGGTCAGCCCGAAGTCACCCCACTCGCGCTGCGACACGATCACCTTGATCAGGGCCTCGGGCGTCGCCGCCCCCTCGCGGGCGACCTTGATCAGGTCCGGAACGAAATGGGTCTCGGGGGGGATCGTGAGCTGCGGGTGGGCGTCGAGCATCATCCGCAGAAGCGTCGTTCCGGAGCGATTCATGCCGACCACGAACGGCGCCGGCTTGTGCTTCCGCCTCCCGATCATCGGCCGACCGGCTCGCCCTCGAGCTCGTAGCCCAGTTCGGAGAGCAGGTCTCCCGCCGCATCCTCGAACGCGGCGCGATCCTCGGGGCTCATCTCGGTCCTCCACCGCCCCAGCCGGCTCGGGTCGGGTGGCTCCGAGGTCAGCGCGTGCGCGGCCATCCGGTGGTCCGCGGGACGCAGCGGCTTGCCGGGCTCGGGGGGAAGGTCGCGGTGCATCTCGCTCATCCGCTCGGCCGCACGCTCGTGGTAGTGGAGCATCGCGTCGTCCCACGGCAGATCGGCGTACTCGCAGATCCGCCGCAGTGTGCTCTCGGTGTCGAGCACGACGTCCTCGTAGCGAAGCTCGAGATAGTGGTTCAAGCGCGGGCCCTGCTCCCGGGCGCGCAGGATCCGGTTGCGCCACCGCTCGGCGACCTTGAACATCGGCGTCGGCTCCTTCAGCACCCGCTTCGCCCGCGACAGCGCGGCATCGCGGCCGTCCCGGATCAGGTGGATGAAGCGCGCCTCGGGCAGCGCCCGTTCGATCAGCATCATGCGGTTGATGTAGATCGGGGTCTTGTCGCCCCACCGGGGCTTGCCCTGACCCTCGGCATACAGGTCGAAGAAGGCGCGGATCGCGTCGCCGGCGTTCAGCGGCTGGATCGCCTCGAAGCGCTCCAGCAGGGCGTCGGAATCGAGGTGGAAATCACCCCAGCGCCGGTTGCCGACCACGACCTCGTGCAGGCTCTCGGGGGAGGCCTGCTCCTCGCGCGAGGCCTCGATCAAATCTGGAATGAAGTGGGTCTCGGGGGGGATCGTGAGCTGCGGGTGCGCGTCGAGCATCATCCGCAGAAGCGTCGTTCCGGAGCGGGTTACGCCGACGACGAAGGGGGCGGGGGGACCCTCGTGACCGGGGACGCCCTCCACCGGAGCCTCGTCTTCGGCCCGCTCGTGCACCTGCACGCGGCCGCCGCCGCCGCGACGCCCGCGCCCGTGGCGCAGCGCGCGCGAGCGGTGCCGCGAGCCGCGACAGCCTGCGGCGCACCGCGGCCCCCCGCTGCACCTCGTATCCGAGCTCGGCGAGCAGGTCGCCCGCCGCGCGCTCGAACGCCCGTCGATCCTCGGGGCTCATCTCCGTCCTCCAGCGCGCGAGGTGGCTCGGGTCCGGCGGCTCGCGGGTCTTCGCGTGAGCGGCGAGGCGCTCCTCGCCCGGCCGCTCGGGCTTCCCTCCCACGCTCGGCAGGTCGCCGAACTCCTTCAGCCGTTCGCCGGCCCGCTCGTGGTAGGTGAGCATGCGCTCGTCCCACGGCAGCTCGATCAGCTCGCACACCCTGCGCAGAGTGGGCTCGGTGTCGCGGATCAGGTCCTCGTAGCGAACCTCGAGGTACCCGTCGAGCGCCTCGCCCTGCTCGCGGGCCTTGACGATGCGGCGCTTCCAGCGGCGCGCCACCTTGGGCAAGGGCGCCGCGTGGCGCAGCGCTCGGCCGGCGCGGGACAGCGCGACGTCGCGCCCGTCGCGGATCAGATGGATGAAGCGCGCTTCGGGGATGACGCCCTCGATCTCGCGCATGTGCTTGATGTAGATCGGCGTCTTGTCGCCCCAGCGGGGCTTGCCCTCGCGCTGCGCGTACAGCTCGAAGAAGGCGCGGATCGCGCCGGCGGGGTCGAGCGGCTCGGCGGCGCGAAGCCGCTCGAGCAGCGGTCCCTCCTCGAGGCCGAAGTCGCCCCAGTGGCGACCGGAGGTGATCACGGCGACGACGCTTTCCGGATCGAGCTCCTCGTCCTGCTCGAACATCTCGATCAGGTCCGGCACGAAGTGTGTCTCCGGCGGGATCGCGAGATCGGGATGCGCGTCGAGCATCAGCCGCAAGAGCGTGGTGCCCGAGCGTCCGACGCCGACTATGAACGGCACCGGGGGGCGATCGATCGGTGCGGACGGCTCCACGATCGCGCCTACTCCGCCACGCCGGAGGGCACTGCCTCGAGCCGCTCCACGAGGCCCGCCAGATCCTCCACGGTCCGCGCCCAGCTGCGCTCCCGGCGCGCCTTCAGCGCGCCCTCCGCGAGGCGCTCGCGCAGAGCGGGGTCGGCGAGGCGGCCGATCGCGGTCGTCAGCTCGTCGCCGTCGGGCAGGTACGCCGTGATCCCGGACTTGGCGTGGCCGTCGGGATGCGAGCGCACGAGCAGCCCGTTGACCTCGTGCTCGACCGCCTCGTTCATCGGCGGGACGTCGTTCGTGATCACCGGCATCCCGAACGCGATCGCCTCGTACAGCGGCAACCCGAGTCCCTCCCAGCGGCTGATCGCCACGCAAACGTCGCAGTCGGCGAATCGCTGCAGGTACTCGAGCCGCGGGAAGTCGTCGAGCTCGATCTCGATCCGGGGGTCGCCGCCGGCGATCTCGGCCGCCTCGTCGAGCCGCCGGTCCACCTGGGCCGTGACCAGGAGCCGCAGTTGCGGATCGTCCGTCCTCGCGAACGCCCGGACCACGTCGAGCACGGGCTTGCGGTGCCCGATGAACCCGCCCGGGAAGATGCAGCGGACGACCGCCCGATCGCGGTGCGGCTCGATCGAGGTCAGCTCGGGATGGCAGCCCCACTGGACGTAGGGGGTGTCGATCCCCCAGCCGCGGTAGCGCTCCTGCTCGGCGCGGGTCATCGAGTAGACGAGGTCGTACGCCTCGAGCGTCCCCCGCACGTGCTGCTCGGCGAAGTGCTCCCACACGAAACGCCCCGCGATCCTCGTCCCCGCGCGACGCAGGGCGGCGAGCTCTGTGAACTGGTAGTTCTGGTCGCAGAACACCGCATCGATCGAGTTGTCGGCCACCCACCGCTCGTACTCCGCCAGCGGCACCTCGAAGGCCGACGCCTCGGTGATCCCGGGCTGGTCCCAGACGTCGTCGCGGTCGAGCGCGCCGGGGCGCGGGCCGCGCTCCTTCTTGGGCCGCGCGAGCACGAACGTCTCGTGCCCGAGCTCCTCGAACGCCGAGCGCAGGTAGCGCCCGACGACGGGTTGCCCGCGGTTGAACCACTTGGAGACGATTCCGATGCGCATGTGTGGGGCCCCCGACCGGCCGCCGCGTTCGGCGGGCGGTGCATCAGGATGGCAGAAGCGCCCGGGCGAGGAGGCTCAGCGGCGGCGCAATCCGGGGAGGCGCTCGCGCGCTCTGCGCATCGCGCCCGCGAAGCGGGCCTCGGGCGAGTGATAGGCGCCGGGCTCCAGCAGCTCCGGGTACCCGGCCTGATCGATCACCTCGCCCAGCCCGAGTCGCTCGAAGCTGGTCAGCCAGCGCGGGTCCCGCTCGGCGTACACCTCCTGACGCGGCCTCACGTTGCGCCGCGCCCAGCTCTCCACGGCGTCGGGCAGCGGGCGACCGAGCGCAGCGTAGATCCGGCCCAGCGCCGCCGCCGGATCGGAGCGCAGCTCCTCGTTGCGGAGCACCAGGTAGCGGTCGCCGAACAGCCGCCTGCCGTCGATGCGCGGCGCCTCGAAGCTGAGCCGCCACACGAGCAGCACCCGCTCGACGTTGGAGGGATCGTCGATCGCGGGGTAGCCGGCGCGCTCCAGCAGCCGGGTTGAGATCTCACGGCTCGACCACAGCTTGCGCTCCACCCTGTCGGTGAAGAAGTCGTCGGCGGTGCGCAGCTTGCGCTCCCGCCGGCGGCCGCGGCCGAGCACGATCGACGCGGCGACGGCGCGCGGATCGCGGACGACGTGAACGAGGACGCCGTCCGGGTCGAGCTCGTGGAGCGCCCCGAGCTTGCAATACAGGCGGGTCTCCTTGATCAACGTGTCCCGGCTTCCCTCGCTTCGCCCACGTTCCAGCAGGTGGCGCAGCAGCGCGACGCAATGGTCCGGAAGCTCGGGCTCGAGCTCCAGCGCGGGCTCGCGCGGGCCGCCCCAGTTGAACTGCTCGATCGACAGCTCGGGGTAGCGATCGCGGCGGAACTGCTCGCGGATCGCGCTCGTCTCTGCGAACACGTCGACGTCCCGCGCACCGCTTCCGCCGCCCACCGTGACCTTCTCCTCGCGCAGCGGCTCGTAGAAGCAGCTCAGCTGCGGATCGTCGAGCAGTGCGTCGTACAGGATCGTCGTCCCCGAGCGCCGCATCCCCTGAATAAAGAGGTTCACCGCTCGGCGCGGGATTGGCGCAGGAAGCGCGCCGCGCCGGAGCGCAGGCGACTCCAGTTGCGGCCGCGCTCGGCGCGCTCGACCCGCCGCCGCTGCTTGCGCACCCGGCGCCTGAACGCGTCGAGCTGGCGGATCAGGGAGCGCTGCGTGCGGGCGAGCGTCTGCATCGCGTCGAGGCGCAGCTCGTTCCGATCCCTCTTGGCCTCGTCGGCGCTCAGCGCCACGGGGGTCCCCGCGAGCAGGCTCCGCACCCGATGATCCTCGACCAGCCGGCCCTCCTCGAGCCCGCGCGCGACGGCCGCGTCGTCCTCGACGAGCCCCTCGTACATCTCGGGTAGCCGACCCGCCTCGTACTCGTGGCGCAGCTCGTCGTGCGCCTTGTCGTCGAAGCCGCCCCGCAGCGTCACCTCGACCTTGCGCCTGTACTGGTCGAAGGAGCGCAGCGGGAAGTGGAGCACGCGCGCCGGCCACATCGGTGCCCACACCAGCCGGTCATCGTCCGCGGCGCGCTTCGTCTTCACGGCGCGCATCACCGCGCGGCCGGAGTGGCGCACCCCGCTCTCGTCGCGCTCGATGTC
Organism: uncultured Thermoleophilia bacterium; assembly: GCA_963754225.1. Classification (GTDB taxonomy): domain Bacteria; phylum Actinomycetota; class Thermoleophilia; order Solirubrobacterales; family 70-9; genus DASPWW01. The sequence goes on along the minus strand of CAVWEV010000010.1, from coordinate 75,776 downwards.
CACGTCGTGGGCGCCGCGATGCAGGACGACGTCGGGCTCGGCGCGATGAGCAGTCTTCGGCCGCAGTCGCGAGTGGGCCTCGCGGACCGTCAGTCGCTCCCAGAACGGACCCGGGCCGTCGGGCCGGGCTACGAACTCCGGCCGCGGCGCGAGCACGACCCCATAGCTCTCCGGGATTTCCGCCAGCGCCTCCTTGAGGGTCCCCGTCACGGGCGACCAGAACTCGTCGGCGTCGGCGTGGACCACCCAGTCGGCCTCAAGCTCGGTGGCGGCGAGCCGCGCCATGCGCGTCACCCACCAGTGCGCCTGGTCGCGGAAGTCGTCGGTTGAGGGCTCCTCGATCAGCTTCAGCACCCCGGCCGCCTCGTGGCGGCGCAGGATGTCCAGGGTGCCGTCGGTGGAGCCGTTGTCGGTGACGATGAAGTGGTCGACACCCTGGGCTCGGTGGTAGCGCAGGTGGTCCTCGAGGACGTCGTCCTCGTCGCGCACCTTCATCGCCATCACCAGCTTCACGACGATCCCAATGTAGAGCGCCGGCGCCTAGATGGTGGCGGCGAGGGGCTCGCGGTCGGCGAGCGAGGCGAACAGCCGCAACCCGTCGTCCGAGCCGGTCAACGGATCGACGGCGTGCTCGGGGTGGGGCATCAGCCCGACGACATTGCGTGCCTCGTTGCACACGCCGGCGATGTCGCGCGCCGAGCCGTTCGGATTCTGTCCCTCGGCGTAGCGGAAGACCACCTGGCCGGCAGACTCGAGCGCATCGAGCGCCGGGTCCGGCGCGAAGTAGCGGCCCGTCATGTGCTTGACCGGGATCGAGAGCCGCTCGCCGGCGTCGCAGTCGCGCGTGAACGGCGTCTCGGAGCTCTCCACGGTGATCTCCACCTGGCGGCACACGAACCGCAAGCCCTCGTTCGGCAGCAGCGCGCCCGGCAACAGCCCCGCCTCGCACAGCACCTGGAAGCCGTTGCAGATCCCCAGCACCGGCCCGCCCGCCGCGGCGAACTCTGCGACCGCGCCCATCACCGGCGAGAAGCGCGCGATCGCGCCGGCGCGCAGGTAGTCGCCGTACGAGAAGCCGCCGGGCACGATGACCGCATCGATGCCGCCGAGATCGGTCTCCTCGTGCCACAGCATCCTCGCCTCTCCGGCGCGGGCGGAGCCCGCCAGCGCGTCCCGGTCGTCGCACGAGCCGGGGAACTGGATGACGCCGAAAGTGCTCACGTCTTCTCGTCCACCTGGATCTCGTAGTCCTCGATCAGCGGGTTGGCGAGCAGCTTCTCGCACAGGCCCGGCAGATCGTCGGTGCTCTCTGCCTCGAGCTCGACCAGCCGTCCCACCCGGACGTGAGATACGCCCTCGAACCCGAGCGCGGGCAGCGCCCGCTCGACCGCCTTGCCCTGCGGGTCGAGGATCCCCTGCTTGGGACGGATCAGCACGCGCGCCTTCACCGCCCCCAATGTACCGGCGCGCTCAGCCGAGGCTTCGGCCCGTGATTCGCTCGTAGGCCTCGATGTACTTGGCACGCGTGTTGGCGACGACGTCGTCGGGCAGCTCCGGCGCCGGCGGGCTGTGGTCCCACCCCGCCTGGTCGAGCCAGTCGCGCACGTACTGCTTGTCGAACGAGTGCTGGGGGCGGCCGGGCTCGTAGGTCGTCCGCGGGCCAGAAGCGCGACGAGTCGGGGGTCAGGACCTCGTCGGCGAGCACTATCTCGGCGCCCGCCGACGCGCCGAGCTCGAACTTGGTGTCGGCGAGGATGATGCCGCGGCCGAGAGCGTGGTGGGCGGCGTGCTCGTACAGCGCGATCGAGATCCGCCGCAGCTCCTCCATCAAGGGTGGTCGACCCGACGATCTCGGCACGCGCGCTCGAAGCTGACGTTCTCGTCGTGGTCGCCGACGTCGGCCTTCGTCGCCGGCGTGAAGATCGGCTCCGGGAGGCGCTCCGACTCGCGCAGCCCCTCGGGGAGCTCGATCCCGCACACGGATCCGGACTCGCGGTACTCGCGCCACCCCGATCCGGACAGGTATCCGCGGACCACGCACTCGACGGGGTACATGTCGAGGCGCTTGACCCGGATCCCGCGCCCGGCGGCCTCGGGGGGCACGTCCTCGGAGACGAAGTGGTTGGGCACGATGTCGCCGGTGGTCTCGAACCAGAACACCGACATCTGGGTCAGCACCCGCCCCTTGTCCGGGATCGGATTCGGCATCACCACGTCGTACGCGGAGATTCGATCGGAGGCGACCATCAGCAGGTCGCCGTCGAGCTCGTACATCTCCCGCACCTTGCCGCTCGAGTGCAGCTTCAGCTCGGCGAGTGCGGGACTCATGGCCGCGAGCGTAACAACGGGCGCGGCCCCGCACGGATAGCCTGCGACCGGAGCATGACGCAGATTGCGGAGATCGCCCCGGGCGTCCTGCACTGGAGCGCCCTTCATCCCCAGATACGCCAGACGGTGCACTCCTACTACGTCGAGGATGCGGCCGTCGTGCTGGATCCGATGGTCCCGGAAGCCGTCGTCGAGGCGCTGCGCGAGCGCCGCCCGCCGGAGCGCGTCCTGCTCACCAACCGCCACCATTACCGGCAGAGCGATCGGCTCGCATCCGAGTTCGGTTGCCCGGTTCTGTGTCCGCGAGTCCGGTCTGCACGAGTTCGCGAACGGCCCCGAGGTCGAGGGCTACGCATACGGGGACGTCCTCGCCCCCGGGATCACCGCGCACGAGGTCGGCTCGATCTGCCCCGACGACGCGGCGCTCCACATCCAGTCCGCGCCCGGGCTGCTCGCCTTCGCCGACGGCCTGATCCGCTGGGATGGTGAGCTCACGTTCGTTCCCGACTTCCTGATAGGCGACGACCCCGAGGGCGTTAAGCGGGGGATCGTCGAGTCACTGCGGAGGCTGTGCGAGCTCGAGTTCGACGCGCTCATGTTCGCTCACGGCGAGCCGGTCACGAGCGGGGGCAGGGAGGCGCTGCGCGAGTTCGTCGAGTCGCCGAGCTCGGCAAGGTTCTCGGCGTAGTCGCATCTATACCCCCCTCCCGTATACTGGGCGGGGATGGGCAATAACGGACACTCGGGGGCGACCCCCGGCTACATCGAGAACAAGCAGGCGCTCGCCAAGCGACTGGCGCGGGTCGAGGGCCAGGTGCGCGGCGTGCGCGGCATGGTCGAGTCCGAGGCGTACTGCATCGACGTGATCACGCAGATCGCCGCGATCACGAAGGCGCTCGACGGCGTCGCGCTGAAACTGCTCGAGGACCACACCTCGCACTGCGTGCGCGGCGCTGTGGAGAAGGGCGGCTCCGAGGCCGACGCGAAGGTGGAGGAGCTGCTCGCCGCCGTGGAGCGCTTCGCGCGCACCCGGTGAGCCTCGCGGTCGCCACCCGGGGGTAGATTCCACCCATGGCGCTCCCACCGGGACCATCCGCCCCGGCGTTCGTCCAGGCCTCGCGCTGGATGCGCTCGCCGGTCAAGCTGATGGAGGACTCGCGGGAGCGCTTCGGGGAGACGTTCACGCTGCGGATGGTCGGGCCCGTCGGGAGCCTGGTCTTCATCTCCGACCCGGCCTCGATCAAACGGCTGTTCTCGGCCGACCGCGAGAACGGGCTTCCCGCGGGCCGCAGCTTCCTGCTCGAGCCGGTGCTCGGACGCCGCTCGCTGCTGCTGCTCGAGGGGGACGCGCACCTTCGCAGCCGCAAGCTGATGCTGCCGCCGTTCCACGGCGAGCGGATGCGCGCCTACGAGGCGGTGATGGCGCGGGTCGCCGACGAAGAGCTCGAGTCGTGGCCGCTCGGCGAGCGCTTCCCGCTGCACCCGCGAATGCAGGCGATCACGCTGGAGGTGATCCTGCGAGCCGTGTTCGGCGTCGACGACCCCGCGCGACGCGAGCGGCTCCGCGAGCTGCTGGTCCGGATCCTCGACACGACGAGCTCACCGCGGGCCCAGGTGGTGGGGCTGGCGCTGCGTCCGCTGGGGCGGTTCGGTCCCTACCGTCGCCTGCTGCGGCTGCGCGACGAGACGGACGCGGCGCTGTTCGAGCTGATCGCCGAGCGTCGCGTCGACCCCGACCTGGAGCGGCGCGACGACATCCTCTCGATGCTGGTCGCGGCGCGGTTCGAGGACGGCGAGCCGATGAGTGACGCCGAGGTCCGCGACCAGCTGATGACCCTGCTGATGGCGGGGCACGAGACCACTGCGACCGGCGCTTGCGTGGTCGTTCGACCTGCTGTTCCGCAACCCGGAGGCATTCGAGCGGCTTCGGGGCGAGCTCGCCGAGGGCCACGACGCCTACCTCGATGCGGTGATCGACCGAGACGCTTCGCGTCCGCCCGGTCGTCCCGAGCGTGGGGCGCCTGATCAACTCGCCCCTGACGCTGGACGGTTTCGAGCTTGCGGCCGGGACCGCGGTGATGGCGTCGATCTACCTCGTCCACACGCGCCCGGACCTGTACGACGACCCCTACGAGTTCCGCCCCGAGCGCTTCCTCGAGGGGGCGCCGGACACCTACAGCTGGATCCCGTTCGGCGGCGGCACCCGCCGCTGCCTCGGCGCCGCCTTCGCCAGCTTCGAGATCAAGGTCGTGCTGCGCACGATCCTGCGCCGCGCCGTGCTGCGACCGGCGACCGACCGTCCCGAGCCCTACGGCCACCGCAACGTCACCCTGTCGCCGCGCAACGGGACCCCGGCGATGCTCGAGGAGCGCCGCCCGGCCCGCGAGCCCGAGACCCGGGAGCCCGAGCGGGCGCCGCTGTCGGGCTAGCGTCGCCGGTCGCGCAACGCCTCGAGCCGTGCGAACACCTCGGGCAGGTGCTCGAGATAGGAGTCGTGGTCCAGCACCCCGTCGAGGTCGAGGTCCGGTGCCGCCTCGGCGATCAGCTCGCGGAAGGCCGTCTCCTCGTCCCACGCGCGCTGCGCCGATTGCCTGCACGATCCGGTACGCGTCGTCGCGCGACATTCCCGACTCGACCAGGGCGGTGAGGGCGCGCTGGCTGTGCAGCGCGCCGTGCGTGAGCTCGAGGTTGTCGCGCATGCGGTCGGCGTGGACGGTCATCCCCTCCGCGACGCGAACGCCGAGGTGCTGCATGTAGTCGAGCAGGATCGTCGCGTCGGGCAGGATCACCCGCTCGGCGCCCGAGTGAGAGATGTCGCGCTCGTGCCACAGGGCGACGTTCTCGACCGCCGCCTGGGCGTAGCCACGCAGCACGCGGGCCAGCCCGCAGATTCGCTCCGAGAGGATCGGGTTGCGCTTGTGCGGCATCGCCGAGGAGCCCTTCTGACCCTCTCCGAACGGCTCCTCCACCTCGCGCACCTCGGTGCGCTGCAGGTTGCGGACCTCGGTCGCGAAGCGCTCCAGCCCGGCGCCCGCGAGGGCGATCGCCTGCATCACCTCGGCGTGGCGGTCGCGCGGCACGACCTGGGTCGAGATCGGCTCGGCGCGCGAGCCCGAGCGCCTCCATCACCCGCCGCTCGATCGCCGGCGGGACCGAAGCGTAGGTGCCGACGGCGCCGGACAGCTTGCCGATCGCGGCTCCCTCGAACGCACTCCGCAGCCGCCCCAGGTTGCGGTCGGCCTCGAACGCGAAGCCCGCGAGGCGCAGCCCGAACGTCGTCGGCTCCGCGTGTACGCCGTGCGTGCGGCCGACGGTGATCGTGTCGCGATGCTCGAGCGCGCGCTTGATCAGCGAGTCGCGGAAATCGATCGCCCCCGCTTTCGACGATCGTTCCCGCTTCGGTGAGCTGCACGGCGAGCCCCGTGTCGAGCACATCGGAGGACGTGAGCCCGTAGTGGATCCAGCGGCCCTCGGGGCCGATCGACTCGGCGACGACATCGACGAAGGCCGCCACGTCGTGTCCCGTCGTGCGCTCGCGTTCCTCGACCGCGTCGACGCTGAACGAGGCTCGTTCGCGGCACGCCTCGGCCGCCTCGGCGGGCACGACTCCCTCCGCAGCCCACGCCTCGGTTGCGGCGAGCTCGACCTCGAGCCACGCCTCCATGCGGCGTTCGTTGGGTCCAGACAGACCCGATTTCGTCCCGCGTGTAGCGCGGTATCACGCGTTGATTATCCGGGCTGCGAGCAACCCGGCGTTCTTGGCCCCGTCGATCGCGACGCAGCCGACCGGAACGCCCGGCGGCATCTGCACGGCGGACAGCAGCGCGTCGAGGCCGCCGAGGTTGCCGCCCGAGATCGGCACCCCGATCACCGGCAGGTCGGTGTGGGCGGCGGCGACCCCCGGCAGGGCGGCCGACATCCCCGCGCCGGCGATGATCACCCTGAGGCCGCGCATGCGCGCGTTCTGGCAATAGTCGCGGACCTGGTCCGGGTCCGGTGCGCGCTCATCACCCGCACCTCGTAGCGGATCCCCGCCTCGTGCAGGGCCTCGCCGGCGGGCTGCATCTTCGGCTTGTCGCTCGCCGAGCCCATGATGATCCCGACCAGTGGCTCGTCGACCTCGATCTCCTCGAACGCCTCCTCGACCTGCGGCATCTCGGCGGTGGCCAGCTCGCGGCCCTCGCCGCGTGTCGGGCTCCTGTATCTCCATCACGTCCTCCCTATCCGGCCGCGGCTCGGTCCACGGCCCGAGCCGCGATGTCGGTGCGCATCTGCATTCCGTCGAAGCCGATCCGCCCTGCTGCATCGTAGGCGCGTTCCCGGGCGGCATCCGGGGTGGGCCCGAGGGCGGTCACGTTGAGCACGCGACCCCCGCGGTCACGAACTCGCCGTCCCGCCTGGCCGTTCCCGCGTGCAGCACCTCGACGCCGGGCACAGCCGCGGCATCCTCGAGCCCGCTGATCGCGTCGCCCTTCGAGCTCGAGACCGGATAGCCGGCCGAGGCGAGCACGACGGTAACCGCCCAGTCCGCGGTGAACTCGGCTTCCACCCCCGCCAGCCCGCCGGGCTCGCGAGCGGCTCGGCAGAGATCGACCAGGTCGGAGCCCAGGCGCGGCAGGACGGCCTGCGTCTCGGGGTCGCCGAAGCGGCAGTTGAACTCGAGCACCTTGGGCCCCTGGCGCGTGATCATCAGCCCGGCGTACAGCACCCCGTGGTAGGGCGTGCCCCGACGGCGCAGCGCCTCCAGCACGGGGCGGTGCACGCGCTCGACGATCTCCTCGACCGCGGCGGGATCGAAGCCGGGCACGGGCGAGTAGCTCCCCATTCCGCCGGTGTTCGGACCCCGGTCGCCGTCGCCGATTCGCTTGTAGTCCTGCGCGGGCGCAAGCGGCAGCACGTTGTCGCCGTCGCACAGCGCGAGCAAGGACAGCTCCTCGCCCTCGAGGTGCTCCTCGATGAGGACCTCCGTGTCGCCGAAGCGGCGCTCGACGAAGAACATCTCGACGGCCGCGCGGGCGTCCGCCTCGGTGGCGGCGATGATCACCCCCTTGCCGGCGGCGAGCCCGTCCGCCTTCAGCACCGCCGGGTAGGACGCGCACGAGAGGTGCTCGATCGCCTCCTCGCGGCTCCGCATCACGGCGTGCGCCGCGGTCGGCACGCCGGCGTCGGCCATCACCTGCTTGGCGTGGATCTTCGAGCCCTCGAGGCGCGCCGCCGCCGCCCGCGGGCCGAAGGCCGTGATCCCCGCCTCCTCCAGCGCGTCGACCAGTCCGGCCGACGAGCGGCGCCTCGGGTCCGACCACGACCATGGTCCACCGCCTCGTCGAGAGCCGCGGCAACGATCGCCGCGACGTCCTCGGCGCCCACGTCGAGAACCCGCGCGTCCTCGGCGATCCCGGCATTCCCCGGACTGCACAGAGAGCTCAGGCGCCTGGGGCGAGCGCGCGAGCGCCCGCACGATCGCGTGCTCGCGCCCACCCCCGCCGACGACCAGGACCACCACGAGCGATCAGAGCGCGCTGACGAAGTCCGCGGCCGGGATCGCGCCGAGCGTCTGACTGGTCATCGTCCCGCGCGAGCCGAGCTCGATCGACACCTTCGCCATCGTCGCCTCGTCGGGCGCGTCGACGACGGTGATGAAGTCGTACTGGCCGAGCGTCGCCCACTGGTCGACGACCTTGACCCCGAGCTGCTCCACCTCCTTGTTGACCTCCTGCACGCGCCCGGGGTTGTCCTTCAGGGTCTTCACCCCGTCCGGGGTGAGGTTGGTCAGCATGATGAACGTAGCCATCGGTCCTCCTCCTCACTCGAACTATCGGCAACCGGCAATTTCGCCCGCGAAATTGCCGAATGATGCTTTCTCGCACGTTGCGGCGCTCGGCGCAAGTCCGAGCGAGCGGTACAGTCCGCCGCGGAGCCTTCGCTTGACCGAGCACCGCATCTTCGCCGCGATCTACGACAGGCTGCTGGCCGACAGCGAGAAGGGTGGCCTGCGGGACATGCGCTCGGAGCTGCTTCGCGGCGCGAGCGGACGGACGCTCGAGCTTGGGGCCGGAACCGGCCACAACCTCCCGCATTACACGGACGCGGTCACCGAGCTCGTGCTGAGCGAGCCGGACCGCTTCATGGCCGTGCGGCTGCGCAAGCACCTCGAGGCGGAGCCGCCCGTCCCGACGCCCGTCGAGGTGGTCGACCGCGCCGGCCGAGCAGCTCCCGTTCGAGGACGGCAGCTTCGACACCGTCGTGTCCACGCTGGTCTTCTGCACCGTCGAAGACCCCGAGCGGGCGGCCGCGGAGGCGAGGCGGGTGCTGCGGCCCGAGGGACGGCTGCTCTACCTCGAGCACGTGCGCAGCCCCGACAGCGCGCGGCTGGCCCGCTGGCAGGATCGGCTGGAGCGGCCGTGGGGCTGGATCTCCGGCGGGTGCCACCCCAACCGTCCGACGGGCGACATGCTCCCGGCCGCAGGGTTCGAAGTCGAGCGGTCCCGCCGGGACAGCCTCCCGAAGACGGGCGTGACGCCGTGGGTGCAGCCGCTGATCATCGGATCGGCGCGGCCCGCGGCGTGAGAAGGCTCACCCCGATCGAGCTCGCTCCGTGGACGCTGCCCCTGATCGTGCTCGCCCTGATCGTGCCGATCATCGGCGCCGTGCTGCTTGCGGGCCCAGGCGCGGGGTTCATCGCGGGCGCGGCGGTCGCTGCGGCGATACTCGTGCTTGCCGCCCGGGCGCGATACGACGAGCCGATAGAGGTTGCCTCCGCGCCGGCGGCTGACCGGCGCTACCACCTGCTCGTCGTCGCCACCGAGGCGGCCGACGACCCGCGCACCGTCGAGGCGATCGCGTCAGAGGCGTCCGCCGGGGCGCGGTCCGCGGGCCTCGATCCCGAGCGGGACGTCGACGTGCTCGTGCTCGCCCCGGCCCTCAACCGCAGGCTCTCGCACTGGCTCTCCGATCTGCGCCAGGCGAGGCTCGGCGCGCAGGAGCGGCTCGCGGTCTCGCTCGCCGCGCTCGCCGCGGCGCACGTGGACGCGACCGGCCGGGTGGGCGACACCGACCCCGTGCAGGCGGCGGAGGACACGCTGGTGTCCTATCCGGCGCAGGAGGTGATCTTCGTCACCGGTCCCGGGGAGGGCGAGGCAGAAGTCGCCGAGGTACGACGGCGACTCGACCGACCGCTGCGGCACCTGGTCGTCGCGGAGGGTGGCGCCACGCGGGCCGCCGACCGCTCCCGGGCGGACCGGTGACGGAGCGCACCTACGACGAGAAGCGGGACTTCCGCCGCACGCCCGAGCCGCGCGGCTCGCGCCGGCGACGGCGGGGCACGAAGCGGCCGATCTTCGTCATCCAGCAGCATGCGGCGAGGAGCCTGCACTTCGATTTTCGACTCGAGGCCGACGGAGTGCTGAAGTCGTGGGCCGTTCCGAAGGGCCCGTCCACCAACCCGAGCGACAAGCGGCTCGCGATGCCGACCGAGGACCATCCGATCGAGTACGCCGAGTTCGAGGGCGTGATCCCGAGGGGCGAGTACGGAGCCGGCCCTGTGATCGTGTGGGACCACGGCAGCTACGAGAACGTGACGGTGGATCGCGAGGGGCGGGAGATTCCGGTGCCGGAGGCGATCGACGAAGGGGAGCTCAAGGTGCGCTTGCACGGCGAGAAGCTCGGCGGGAACTACGTGCTGGTGCGCACCGGAGGCGGGGATCGGGAGCGCTGGTTGCTGATCAAGGAGCGGGGCGAGGGCGCCGACGCGCGGCGCAACCCGGCGCGCACCCAGCCCGAGTCGGTGATCAGCGGCAGGACGCTGGAGCAGGTCGAGGCCGAGGAAGGCGGCGAGGGCTAACTGGGGCGGACGCTCGACCGCTTGCTGCGCGAGGGCTCGTCCGGGCTTCGGAGGCGTGTACAGCCCGAGTGGGTGGCGCCGAGCCTCGCGACGCTGACCGACCGGCGCTTCTCGGACCCCGAGTGGATCTTCGAGCGCAAGCTGGACGGCGTGCGCTGCCTCGTGTTCCGGCGTGGCGGCGGCGTGTCGCTGATGTCGCGCAACCGCAAGACGCTCGGCAACCACTATCCGGAGCTGGTGGAGGCGGTCGCGGAGCAACGCACCGATCGATTCATCGCGGACGGCGAGATCGTCGCCTTCGAGCGCGGTCGCACGAGCTTCTCCCGGCTCCAGGGGCGGATGCAGCTGAGCGACCCCGATGCCGCACGGCGCACGGGGATCGCGGTCTTCCTCTACCTGTTCGACCTCCTGTACCTCGACCGCTACGAGACCACCGGCCTCGAGCTGCGCGACCGCAAGCGGCTGCTGCGCGAGGAGCTCTCCTTCATCGGTCCGCTTCGCCTCATCTCGCACCGCAACGCGGAAGGCGAGACCTACTACCGCGAGGCGTGTCGCCGCGGTTGGGAGGGGGTGATCGCCAAGCGCGCGTCCGCCACCTACGTGCATGGCCGCTCACAGGACTGGCTCAAGTTCAAGTGCGAGAACCAGCAGGAGCTCGTGATCGTCGGCTTCACCGACCCTCGCGGCGGGCGCCGGCACCTCGGTGCCTTGCTCGTCGGCTACTACGAGCAGGGAAAGCTTCGTTATGCGGGCAAGGTCGGCACCGGCTTCGACGAGGCAACCCTCGAGCTCCTGGGCGGGCGGCTCGAACGGCTGGAGCGTGACTCCTCGCCCCTGGACGGCGAGGGGCCGCGCGAGCGAGGCGTGCACTGGGTGCGCCCCAAGCTGGTGGCGGAGGTCGGCTTCACCGAGTGGACGCGCGACGGTCGCCTGCGCCACCCGCGCTACCTCGGGCTGCGCGCCGACAAGTCGGCGCGCGAGGTGGTCAGGGAGCGTCCCGCGGCGGAAGCCTAGGACGGGCGCGTCGCGCCGGCGTGGGACGGTGCGTCCACCCGCTCGATCAGCCCCGCGTATCCCTGCACCGTGCGATCCCAGCTCAGCCTTCGGCGCTTCTCGACGGCGCCGCGCGACAGCTCGGCGCGCAGCCCCGCGTCGGCGAGCCGCCGGATCGCGGCGGCCAGCCCGCCGACGTCCGGCTCGTAGGCCGCGATCCCGGACTTCGTCTTGCCGCTCTCGATGCCCGGCACGAGCAGCCCGTTCACCCCGTCGGTGACGATCTCGTTCATCGGCGGGTTGTCGTTGGTCACGATCGGCATCCCGAACGCCGTCGCCTCGTACAGGTGCAGGCCGAGCCCCTCCCAGCGGCTGGGGGCGAGGCAGACGTCGGCGTCCGCGAACAGCTGCAGATAGGCGTCGGTCGGCAGGTCCTCCCAGATCACCTCGATCCGGGGATCGCGCTTGATGAGCTTCTCGACCTTGCGCACCCGGCGCTCGACCTGCGCCTTGACGATCAGGCGCAGTCGCGGGTCCTCGACGCTCGAGAACGCCTCCATCACCGCCTCGAACGGCTTGCGCTTGCTCATGAACCCGCCCGGATACATGTACGTGACCGTCTCCGGGTCGCGCCGCGGCTCGATCGCGAGCAACTCGGGATGGCAGCCCCAGTCGACCTTGGGGCTGTCGATGCCCAGCTCGCCGTAGCGGCGCTGCTCGCACTCGGTCAGCGAGTAGATGAGGTCGAAGGCGCGCTTCGCCGGCGGAACGTCGCCGGCCGCGAACGCCTCCCACACGAAGCGGCCGACCGTCTTCGCGCCCAACTCCCGGAGCCGCGCGATCTCGGCGAACTGGTAGTTCTGGTCGAAGAAGACGACCTCGGGAGAGGTCGCGTTGGCCCAGTCCTCGTACTCGTCCAGCGGGATCTCGTACGACGACGCCTCGGTCACCCCGGGCTGGTCCCACACCCCGGTGCGATCGATGAACGAGGGTCGGATGTTGCCCCCCCTGGTCGGGCGCGCCAGCACGAACGTCTCGTGGCCGAGCTCGTCGAGCGCCGAGCGCAGGTGGCGCGCGACGACCGCCTGCCCGCGGTTGAACCACCAGGAGCAGATCCCGATGCGCATCAGGGGGTCCCGATTCGCATCAGCAGGTTCGGTTCGACCGCGCCGCGGAGCGCAGCGCGCCGCTCATCGAGAAGCCGATCTCCGCCCGCAGAACGCCGGGTTGCGCCGCGCTCACCGTCGCCCACTTGCCGCGCTCGCCGATGCAACCCCTGCCGCGGGTCAGCTCCCAGTACGGGGAGGGCCGGGCGAGCACGGTGAACGTCCCCGGCTCCCTCACCCGCATCGTGAACGACTCCGGCTTCAACGACAGCAGCCGCGCCTTGCCGAAGTCGCTGCGAACGAGCGGCCGGGGATCCGAGACCTCGAACACGCGCCAGTGCGCCGAGGACCAGCGGGGCTCCAGATACGCCGGCTCGCTGTTGATCAGTCGCCGCTCGGGGCGGGCGTCCTGCTGCAGGGGCGCATCGGGCAGCGCCACGTAGCGCACGCCGTTGCGCTGCAGCCAGCGGTGGTAGCGCTCGTGGGTCAGCCCATCCTCGTAGAAGACGCCGTTGCGGGCCCGGTCGAGCTGGCCGAGCCACCCGCGCGCGAGCTGGAACTCCGGCGCCAGGTAGGCGGCCTCCCACGTGTTCAGGGTCGTCGGGACCTCGACCCGCGCCTGCTTGCCGCCGTGGGCGCGAAGCCAGTCCTCGAGCCCGTTGTAGTAGGCGGCCTGGGTTGACGCGTCGCCGGCGCTGCGAGCCAGGTCGCGTGCAGGGGCGAGGAACTGCCAGAACGCCGCCGAAGCGAGGATCAGCACGGCGATCACGGCCGGCACCCGGGGTCGCCGCGCGAGCATGATCGCGAGCAGCAGCGGCCCTCCGAAGAGCGAAGCGAGGCGGACGACGTTGTTGCCGAGCGGGTTCGGCACCAACCAGACGAGCGCGGTGGCGAGCACGTACGCGATCACGACCGCCCGGAAGCGGCGCTCCTCGGGCTGGTCCCGCGTCAGGTACATGACGACCGCTCCGTACAGGATCACCGGGAGGAAGGCGGCGAACGAGAACGGCTGGCGGCTCTCGTCCGGGAACACGAGGTTGAGCAGCAGGATCGGGACCGCCGCGACCGCGGCGACTGCCAGCGCGGCGCGGTTCACCCGCCCCACGCGCACCAGCGCTCCGACCCCGACGATGCCGGCGAGGAACACCGCCGCGACCGGGCTTGACAGCGCGCAGCCCACCGCCGCGAGGATCGCCGGCGCGGTGTGGCCGCGCTGAAGCGCCCGCAGCGCCGCGAGCCCGAAGACGACGCCGAGCGAGAACGTCACGCGGCCGGTCGCGAGCATCGTCACCGCGCCGGCCCCGAACCACAGCGTCGCAAGCCGCGCGCGCTCGCCCCAGTGGTCGCGCACGAGGCGGTCGAACAGGTACGCCGAGGCGATCGCCGACAGCGCCCCGACGAGCTGGGGGCCGACGAGCGCGGCGAGCGGAGGGAAGAGCACGCTGTAGGTGAGGGTGTAGTGGCCCTCGTACCAGCTCCCGTTCCAGATCGCGAATCCCTCGCGCTCGAACAGCTCCACCCGGAACGCCTGCGCCGCGAGGTCGCGGACCTGCGGGTCCCAGATCAGCAGCACGGTCGCCAGTGCGGCGCTCAGCGCGACCGCGGGCAACCAGTCCGGCACGCGGTCGGTCGCCGTCCCACCACTCGTGGCGCCGGCGCCCGCTGAGGCGAGCGCCGGATCGTTCGCGCCGGTGTCGGATCGCAGGGCCACCAGGATTCCCTCGGCTCAGCGGGGATTATCCCCCGCGGACCTACAGGGTACGGGCGAGCCGGTCCCGATGCCTGTGCTTGCGCTACTTCTTGCGCTTGACCCTGAACTCGACCGCAGCGGGTGTCGGGTCGGCGTTGTCGGCGGAATCGACAGCCTGGACCTCGAAGCTGTGCTTTCCACGCTTGAACTTCTCCTTGTAGGGCGAACCGCATCCCACCGGCGGCTCGTCGTCGACCACGCAGCGGAAGTCGGATCCGGGCTCCGAGGAGACGAACCTAAACCGGACCTTCTGCTTGCGCTTGCGCGTCCTGACCTTCTTCGTCGGTCTCTCGGTGATCGTCGTCTCGGGCGGGGTCGTCTCGCAGCCGTTTCGTGGACCGGGCGCACCCGGACAGTCGTCCTGGGTCTCGTCGCCGAACCCGTCGGCGTCGGCGTCGGGCTCCACGTCGGCGTTGAGCAGCAACTCCTGGCCCGCAAAGCTGGTAGGGGACCGTGGCGTTGCGCCGAGCGGCGGCGACCACTGCGCGTACTCCGTCGTCGGTCCGGCGGTGGCGGTGGCGAGGATGCGGTCGCCGGCGCTCAGCCCGATGTGATCTCCGGCTCGGATCCGCTGGCGGGCGGCGAACGTGAGCAGGGTGTCGTTGGCCACCGTGATCGTGCGCGTCTGACTCTCGCCGACCATCGTGAACTCCCCCGTGCCGGCGGGCCTGATCACGCTCAGGTTGACCGCGGTGTCCGGGTCGGTCGCCACGGGTCGAATGCGCCACCTCACCACCACCCCGTTGATCGGCGACGTCGAATTGGCGCCTGGCAGCGAAAGGTTGGCGGCCGTGCACGGAAACGGCGCGCAGCTGTTTCCCTGGGCGGCGGCCGGCTCGAGGTCGCTCCCGACCGTCACCGCGGCGTTCGCCGCCGAAGGCAGTAGGAGAAAGGCCGCCGCCGCGAGCACCGACACGCCCAGGCACGACTTCCCTGCGCCCCGCATCGCGGCGAAGTAAAGCACCGACCGCGGAGGCCGGCACGCGGCCGCGACTATGCGGCCTCGGCCACCCGCGCGGGCGCCTTCTCGAACGTCAGCTCGCCGTCGGCGGCTTCCACCCGGACGACGTCGCCCTCCCCGAACTCGCCCTCGAGGATCCGCAGCGCCAGCTTGTCCACCAGCTGCTTCTGAATCACCCGCTTCAGCGGCCGGGCGCCGTAGGTCGGGTCGTAGCCGAGGTTGCCGAGCAGCGTGCGGGCGTCGTCGGTGAGCTCGATCTCGATCCCCTTCTCGCGCACGCGCGCCGTCAGCTGGGCGACCTGGAGCTCGACGATCCGCGAGATGTCCTCGCGGGTCAGGCGCTGGAAGATCACCGTGTCGTCGATCCGGTTCAGGAACTCGGGCTTGAACGTCGCCGATAGAACCTCCTCGATCTGCTCACGCACTTCGCTCCTCGTCGGCCTGCTCGACGATGTACCTGCGACCCGACGTTCGAGGTCATGATCAGGATCGCGTTCGTGAAGTCCACGGTGCGCCCCTGGCCGTCGGTGAGCCGCCCGTCGTCCATGATCTGGAGCAGGACGTTGAACACGTCGGCTGTGCGCCTTCTCGATCTCGTCGAGCAGGATCACCGCGTAGGGGCGGCGCCGCACCGCCTCGGTCAGCTGGCCGCCCTCCTCGTAGCCGACGTAGCCGGGCGGGGCGCCGATCAGGCGCGCGACGGTGTGCTTCTCCATGTACTCCGACATGTCGAGCCGCACCATCGCCTGCTCGGAGTCGAACATGAACACGGCAAGCGCGCGGGCGAGCTCGGTCTTGCCGACCCCGGTCGGGCCGAGGAAGAGGAAGGAGCCGATCGGGCGGTTGGGATCCGACAGGCCCGGCTCGGGAGCGCCGCAGCGCGTTCGACACCGCCTCGACCGCCTCGTCCTGGCCGACGACGCGCTCGTGCAGGCGCTCCTCCATGTGGATCAGCTTCTCGACCTCGCCCTCCATCAGGCGCGACACCGGGATCCCGGTCCACTTGGAGACCACCTGGGCGACGTCCTCCTCGGTCACCTCCTCGGTCAGCATCGAGCCGCCCTCGCTGTGCAGCTCGGCGAGCCGCGCCTCCTGGTCGGACACCGTCTGCTCCAGCTCCGGGATGCGCCCGTAGCGAAGCTCGGCGGCGCGCTCGAGATCCGCATCGCGCTCCGCACGCTCCAGGTCGCGGTTCGCCTCCTCGAGCTCGACCTTCGCCTGCTTGATCGCGTCGATCGCGCTCTTCTCCGTGTGCCATCGCGCCTTCATCTCCGAGCTCTGCTCCTGAAGCTCCGCCAGGTCGGACTCGATCGCCTCGAGCCTCGCCTTGGACGCCTCGTCCTTCTCCTTCGACAGCGCCTGGCGCTCGATCTCGAGCTGCTGGATGCGGCGTTCCACTTCGTCGATCTCGGTCGGCATCGAGTCGATCTCGATCTTCAGCCTCGAGGCGGACTCGTCGATCAGGTCGATCGCCTTGTCCGGGAGGAAGCGGTCGGAGATGTAGCGCGATGAGAGAGTCGCCGCGGCGATGATCGCCGCGTCCGAGATCCGCACGCCGTGGTGGACCTCGTAGCGCTCCTTCAGCCCGCGCAGGATCGCGATCGTGTCGTTGACGTCGGGCTCCGAGATCATCACCGGCTGGAAGCGGCGCTCCAGCGCGGCGTCCTTCTCGATGTGCTTGCGGTACTCGTCGAGCGTCGTAGCGCCGACCGCGCGCAGCTCGCCGCGGGCGAGCATCGGCTTCAGCAGGTTCGCGGCGTCGACGGCGCCCTCCGCGGCGCCGGCGCCGACGATCGTGTGCAGCTCGTCCATGAACAGGACGATCTGTCCCTCGGCGGCCTGGACCTCCTTCAGTACGGCCTTGAGGCGCTCCTCGAACTCGCCGCGGTACTTCGACCCCGCGAGCAGCGAGCCGATGTCGAGCGCGATCACGCGCCGGTCGCGCAGCGACTCCGGCACGTCGCCGGCGACGATCCGCTGCGCAAGGCCCTCGACGATCGCGGTCTTGCCGACACCCGGGTCGCCGATCAGCACCGGGTTGTTCTTGGTCCGTCGCGACAGCACCTGGATCACGCGCCGGATCTCCTCGTCGCGCCCGATCACGGGGTCGAGCTTGCCCTCGCGGGCCTCGGCGGTGAGGTCGCGACCGAACTTCTCCAGCGCCTGCATCGTGTCCTCGGGGTTCGGCGAGGTCACGCGGTGCGGGCCGCGCACCTCGGACACCGCCTTCATCAGCTCGTCGCGGCCGGGGAGGATCTCGGCGACGCTCGACTTGGAGTCGGCCAGCGCGAGTAGGAAATGCTCGGTCGAGATGTACTCGTCGCCGAGCCCGCTCATCTCCTTCTCCGCCCGCTGCAGCACGCGCACCAGCTCCGAGGACGGACGCGCCTCGGGCTCGGCGTCGCCGCTCAGCTTCGGGAGCTCGTCCACCGCGCCGCGGGTGCGCGCGGTGATCGCGTCGACGTCCGCGCCGAGCTTTTGCAGCACGGGGACGACGAGCCCGTCGTCCTGCTCGAGCAGCGCGCGCAGGAGATGCGCCGGAGCGATCTCCGTGTTGCGCGACTCGGAGGCCCGCCGCGACGCCGCGGCGACGGCCTCCTGGGCCTTGACTGTGAACCGGTCGGGTTGCATCTGTGACCTAGGGCCGGCGCGGGCCGTCGCCGGCCGAGCCCTTTGGCCCGCGGCCGCGCTCGACGGGGATCCTCAACGGCTTGCTCGCGTCCTTGGCGGGGAGGAGCTCATCGGGCTCGTAGGCGCCGTAGGGGACGAGGTCGGCACGAAGCGAGCGGCGCACCCGCTCGATCTCCTCCAGCATCCGCTTCTCGGCCTCGGCCGCGCGGCGTCGCATGCGCGACAGCTCGGCGCGCAGCCGCTCGAGCTGCAGCTCCATCTCCAGCACGGTCTCGACCCCGGCGAGGTTCAGCCCCTCCTCGGTCATCTGCTGGATCCTGCGCAGCCTCTCGACGTCCGCCTGCGAGTACAGACGCGTCCTGCCGGCCGAGCGCTGCGGCGTGATCAGGCCGCGCGCCTCGTACATCCGCAGCGTCTGCGGGTGCATCTCGGCGAGCTCCGCCGCGACGGAGATCATGAACACGCCGCGCTTGGCGTCGATCCGCTCCGTCCGCGCCTGGGCGTTTCGACGGCTGGGGCTCATGCGGCACCCACCTTCCCGGACTCCCCGGACCGATCGGCTGCGCTCGAGCGCCTCGCGGCGCGCAGCAGGCTCTCTCGCGGATTGTGATCGTTGAGTGACTCGGCGAGCCCCTCGAGCGCCCGCTTCTGCTCGCCGGTCAGACTGCGCGGGATCTCGATCTCGAGCCGGTAGCGGATGTCGCCGCGCCCCTGCCCGCCGGGCTCCGGCAGGCCCTCGCCGCGCAGCCGCTGCACCGAGCCATGTCGCGTGCCGGCGGGTACCCGGATCCGCTTCGTGCCCTTGAGCGTCGGCACCTCGACCGTCGCTCCCTGGATCGCCTCCGTGATCGTGATCGGCACGACGACCTCCAGATCGCCGTCGCGCCGTTGCCTGAACACCGGCGACGGAGCGACCTTGGTGATCACGTAGAGATCCCCCGGCGGGCCGCCCCGGGGTCCGTCCTCGCCCTTGCCGGCGAGACGGATCCGAGTGCCGTCGCGCACCCCGGCCGGGATGTTGACGCGGTAGCGCTTGCGCTGCTCGGTGAGGCCGGATCCGCCGCAGCCTCGGCACGGGTTCTCGATGATCTGCCCCGACCCGCCGCAGCGCGGGCACGGCTGGCTGATCGAGAACAGCCCCTGGCTCTGGGAGTCGATCCCCCGCCCACCGCACTGCGGGCACACAATCGGCGAGGTCCCTGGGTTGGCGCCGGTCCCCCCGCAGATCTTGCACGTCGCCGCCTTGGGAACCGTGATCGAGACCTGCGTGCCCTCGAACGCCTGCTCGAAGGGCAGGTGGACCTCGGTCTCGAGGTCGCGGCCCCGTCCCGGCTGCGGGCTGGCCTGGCGGCCGCCGCGGTTGAAGACGCCGGAGAAGATGTCGCCGAGATCGGCGGCGAAGCCGCCCCCACCCGGCGCGCCCGCGAACGGATTGCGGCCGCCGAACCCCGCGAACGACCCGCCGGCGTCGTACTGCTTGCGCTTCTCTGGATCGGAGAGCGTGTCGTAGGCCTCCTGGACCTCCTTGAAGCGCTCCTCCGCGCGCGGATCGTCCTGGTTGCGGTCCGGGTGGTACTGGCGCGCCAGCTTGCGATAGGCCTTCTTGATCTCGTCCTGCGAGGCCTTGTTCGAGACCCCGAGCAGCTTGTAGTAGTCGTTCGCCATCGCCGCTCCCTACTCGCTGACGACCACCTTGGCGGCCCGCAGGACCTGGCCGTCGAGGCGGTAGCCCTTCTCGACCGTCTCGAGAACCACTCCCGCCTCGGTGCCCTCATGGGCGCGCGTCGCCAGCGCCTCGTGCCAGGTGGGATCGAAGCGCTCGCCGCTGGGGTCGTAGGTCTCGACGCCGGCTCGCGCCAGCGTGGCCCGGAGCTCGCGGTACACGAGCAGCACGCCGTGCGTCAGTCCCTCGCCGTCGGTGGCCTCGTCGGAGTCCGGATCGATACCCGCCGCGCGGAGCGCGCGCTCCAGGTTGTCGAGGCTGGGGACCAGCTCGCGGGCAAGGGCGATCCTCGCCCTGCGCCCGGCCTCCTCGCTCTCCTGAGCCGCCCGGCGGCGGTAGTTCTCGAAGTCTGCGCGGGTGCGCTGGGCCAGCTCGAGGTACTCGTCCCGCTCTCGCCGCACGTCCGACAGAAGCGCGTCGATGTCTCGCTCTACCGCCGCATCAAGGCCGGCCGAATCCTCGGCTGGCGCCTCCGGTTCGGCCGGCTCGGTGGCGGGACGCGGTTCGGCAGCACGCTGTTCGCGTGGCTCGGCGGGCGCTCCCGCGGGGCCCGCTGACTCCTCGGGTGCCCCCGCTCTCGGCGGGGGACCTCCGGCTCGCCCGCTCGCCTTCGGTCGCTCATCTCAGGCTCCCGCGCGCCTAGGAGGAGCGCTCGTCGTCGACGACCTCGGCGTCCACGACCTCCTCGTCGTCGGAGGTCGCACCGTCGCCGTCGGCGCCTGCGGCGGCGCCATCGCCGGAGGCCGCGCCCTGCTGCTGTGCGGCCTGGTAGATCTGCTCGGAGACCTTGTGGAAGGCCTGCTGAAGCGCGTCGGCCTTCGCCTTGATCTCCTCGGCGTCATCGGAGCCGAGTGACGTCCCTGACGTCCTTGATCGCGGACTCGATCTCCGTCTTGGCGGCGTCGTCGATCTGCTCGCCCATCTCGCCGAGCTGCTTCTCGGCCTGATAGGCGGCGTTCTCGGCCGTGTTCCGCGCCTCGGCGAGCTCCCGCTGCCTGCGGTCCTCGTCGGCGTGGGACTCGGCGTCCTTGACCATCTGCTCGACCTCTTCCTCGCCGAGCCCCGAGCCGCCCTTGATCTCGATCGCCTGCTCCTTGCCGGTGCCGAGGTCCTTGGCGGACACCTTCACGATCCCGTCCGCGTCGATGTCGAACGTGACCTCGATCTGCGGCATGCCGCGTGGCGCGGGTGGAATTCCGGTGAGCTGGAACTTGCCCAGGCTCTTGTTGTAGGCGGCCATCTCGCGCTCGCCCTGGAGCACGTGCACCTCGACCGAGGGCTGGTTGTCCTCGGCGGTCGAGAAGATCTCCGACTTGCGAGAGGGGATCGTCGTGTTGCGCTCGATCAGCTTCGTGAACACGCCGCCCTTGGTCTCGATCCCGAGCGACAGCGGCGTCACGTCGAGCAGCAGGACGTCCTTGACGTCCCCGGCGAGCACGCCCGCCTGGATCGCGGCGCCGACCGCCACGACCTCGTCGGGATTGACGCCCTTGTGCGGATCCTTGCCGGTCAGCTCCTTGACCTTCTCCTGGACCGCGGGCATCCGGGTCATGCCTCCGACCAGCACCACGTGGTCGATGTCGGCCCCCGCGTCGGACAGGGCCTGCTTGACGGGAGAGACGATCCGGTCGAGCAGGTCCGCGGTCAGCTCGTTGAGCTTCGCGCGGCTGAGCTTCATGTCGAGATGCTTCGGGCCGGAGTCGGTCGCGGTGATGAACGGCAGGTTGATCTGGGTCTCCTGTGTCGTGGAGAGCTCGATCTTCGCCTTCTCCGCGGCCTCGTAGAGGCGCTGCAGCGAGTTCTTGTCGGTCGACAGGTCGACGCCCTGGTCCTTCTTGAACTCGGCCACGATCCACTCGACGATCGCCTTGTCCCAGTTGTCGCCGCCGAGGTGGTTGTCGCCCGAGGTCGACTTGACCTCGAACACGCCGTCGCCGATCTCCAGCACCGAGACGTCGAACGTGCCGCCGCCGAGGTCGAAGACGAGGATCGTCTGGTCCTTCTCCTTCTCCAGCCCGTAGGCGAGCGACGCGGCGGTCGGCTCGTTGATGATCCGCTTCACGTCGAGGCCGGCGATCTTGCCGGCGTCCTTGGTCGCCTGGCGCTGGTCGTCGTTGAAGTAGGCGGGGACCGTGATCACCGCCGCATCGACGGTGTCACCGAGCTTCTGCTCGGCGTCCGCCTTCAGCTTCTGAAGGATCATCGCCGAGATCTCCGGCGGCGAGTACTGCTTGCCGCGCGCCTCGACGCGGACGTCGCCGTTGGGGCCGGCGACGACCTTGTAGGGGACGATGGTCTCCTCCTCCTTGACCTCCGACTCCTTGCGTCCCATGAAGCGCTTGATCGAGAAGATCGTGTTCTCGGGGTTGGTCACCGCCTGGCGCTTGGCCACCGTTCCCACGAGGCGCTCGCCGCCCTCGGTGAAGGCGACGACCGACGGCGTCGTGCGGCCGCCCTCCGCGTTCTCGAGCACGGATGGCTCGCCGCCCTCGAGCACTGCCATCGCCGAGTTCGTGGTCCCGAGGTCGATTCCAATCGTCTTAGCCATGCTTCCTTCCTCCGTCTCTCAGCATAAAATCTTAGTGCGAGCGTAGCAGATATCTGCGATGCGCAAGTGGGCGGCAGCCACGCGGCGGCGGCGCGAACCCGCTGTGCTCGCAGATCGGGCGTTGGCTACTGGCCGGCCACGCGGGCGACGAAGTTGGCCACGACGCTCGGCGTCCTCGCCCTGCAGGATCCCGGCCGGCATCCGGCCCTCGATCCCGTTCTCGATCGCGTTGGCGACCCGCTGCTCGTTGGCCTCCGGCGTTCCCCCGCCCAGCAGGTCGTCGAGGTTCGGGCCGACGATCCCGTCGGTGCCGGCGCGCGCCAGCGTGTGGCACGCCCCGCAGTTGGTCTGGAACAGCTGCTTCGCCTCCTGGTCGCTCGACGCGACCTTCTCGGGCGAGGCGCTCTCCTCGCCCTCCTTGCTGATCGCCCAGTAGGGCAGCAGGAGGCCGAAGAAGACGGCGAAGATCCCGAACAGGACGAAGGTCCGCTTGCTCAAAGCGTCGTGATCCTACCTGGGTAAGGGTGGCGGGCCGGGGTGTCGCGGGCCCCGGCCCGCCGGGGGGTATGCGCCGCCCGGCAGCGCCAGGCGGCTGATCATGTGACCTGAAGCTACTTCTTCTTGACCTTCAGCACGCTGGTGACGCCGTTGTGGTCGGACGGCCACAGACCATTGACCGGCGCCCGGCCCGTGACGGAGCCCTTGCTGAACTTGAACTGCTTCGGCGTGTCGGTCAGCACGTGGTCGACCTGGTGGTCGAAATCCGCCAGCGAGCCAGCGACCAGGTTGGGATCGTCCAAGCAGCAGCTGAGCGGGTTGGCGGTGCTTCGCTCGGTAAATCCGCCTGCAGTGACGGCCCCATACGCGTTCCGATCGCCGTTGTCCTCGACGGTGTTGTCGTCCGAGTTCAGGTCTCCGAGGAGGATGACCGGCTTCTTGCTGTCGGCGGGTCCACCGGACGCCACCAGCTCGCTCGCCTGGGCGGCGCGAATCTCACCCCTGCCCAGGCTCGTGCCCTGGTTCGTGCCGTTGCTGGCCGTGCTGTCGAACGCCTCGAAATGCGTGTTGACGAAGTGGAGCTTCGTGCCGCGCACCTTGGCGTCCACGGCCGTCCAGCCACGCGTCACGTCGACCGGCACCAGTCCTCCGACAAGCTCGCGTAGAAGCGTGCCGAACGTGCCGCTTTTCGGCTTCGAGGTCTTAACCCCGTCCCGGGCCAGAATGACGTCTCGCATCGTCAGCCGCGCGTTGTGGTCCGCCTGCCCGACACCGCCGGGTGGGCCCTGATCGTTCACGGGCGCCTCGAAGTCGAACTCGGGCTTCTCGACGACCGGCTTGTAGTCCTTGCCCTTCCCCTTGTTCAGCCTGTCGAGCAACAGTTCGAGGAAGTCGTACTCGACGTCGGTTGCCACCGGCTCGTTGTTCAACGCCGCCCCGAAGTCCACCGGCGCTGTGCGCCACAGCGCGACCTCCTGCATCCCGACCAGATCGGGCTTCTCCTTCTTGATCTCGCTCGCAAGGGCGCCGGCGCGAACCGGGAAGTTCGTCCTGTCTACCTGGTTGGCGATCTCGCCCGCCGCGTCGACGAATGCGTCCGCGTCCGCAGCCTCGAGGCCCGGCGTCAGATCGGCGCCGAGGTACAGGTTGCGGGTCATGACGGTGATCTTCGTTCTTGCCCTTCTTCGCGTCGGCTACGGCCGGTATGGCCAGCGCGACGAGCGCGATCGCAGCCAGCAGAAGCCCGGCCTTACGCGACCCGCGCGATTTGCTTGCAAATCGAGCGATTGATGTTTGCTGCCCCAAGGGAACCCCATTCCTTTCCTGCCGTTCCTGGACGGCGCTGTGAATCACAAAATCCCACACCGGTTATCGGCCGCGCGGAAACCAGACTTGACCCCACTTCTCAGCGGGTGTCGGGGTCTCCGTGCTGCCGCCAGTATGGACACATGCGCCGCAGCGCGCATTCGCGGCAGCGCGGTCGCGGCCGGCACACGGCCCGGCCGTGGTGGATCAGGTTGATGTGCAGCTCGTAGGCGTCCTCGGGGTCGGTGATCGCGCGCATCTCGTCGTGGGCGCGCTCGAAGGAGGCGCGGGCGGGAAACAGGCCGAGGCGCCCGCCGACGCGGTAGACGTGGGTGTCGACGGGTATCTCCGGGCGCCCGAAGGAGAAGATCAGCACGCAGGCGGCCGTCTTTCGCCCCACGCCCGGCAGGGACATCAGGAAGGAGAGCGCTTCCTCGCGAGGCGCATGCTCGAGCCACGAGAGATCAAGGTCGTCGTCGAGCTCACGCAGCGCTTCCTGGATCCGCGGCGCCTTCTGCGGCGCCAGCCCTCCGGGGCGAATCGCCTCCTCCACCTCCTCCGGGGGCGCGTCCCGGACCGCCTCCCAGGTCGGGAAGCGCTCGCGCAGCCGCCGATAGGCGACGTCGCGGTTGGTGTCGTTCGTATTCTGGGACAGGATCGTGCGGACGAGCTCCTCGACCGGCCTGTGGTGCGGCTGCTGGCGCGGACGCCCGTAGAGCGAGCGCAGCCGATCGCGGATAGCCCGCACCCGCCGCTTGGGCGGCCGTTTCCAGGTAGCGACTGGCATCCGTGCCGAGGATATGGTGCGCCGCCGTGATCGAGGAGACGATGGTCGACGTCGACGGCGTGGAGCTCGTTCTCGAGGCGCCCCGCATCACGGCGCCGCCGGTGCCTCGGGTCACGCGGCAACCCGGCTCCCCTGCGACGACTGGATCTCGATGAACGGGCTCGCGTCATTCCTGGATCGGTTCCTCGAGACGCAGGCGATCGGCGCCTACCGGCTCGTCCTCCACGACTGGGGATCGGTCGCGCTGATCGCCGCGCAGCGTCACCCGGAACGGGTTCGTCGGCTCGTCATCGTCAACGCGGTGCCGTTGCTGCCCGGCTACAGGTGGCACTGGATCGCGCGGCTGTGGCGCCGGCGCGGGGTGGGGGAGCTCCTCAACGCCACGACGAGCCGCGCCGCCATGGCGCTCCTGCTACGCCAGGCGACCGCCGACCGCAAGCCGATGCCGCCCGAGTTCGTGGACACGATCTGGCGCTACTTCGACCGCGGAACGCGGCGCGCGATCCTGGAGCTGTATCGCTCCGCCCCGGAGCAAGCGCTTGCGGCGGCAGGTTCCGGACTCGCCGAACTCGAATGCCCCGCGCTGGTCGTGTGGGGCGCCCGCGATCCCTACCTCCCGCCCGAGTTCGGCCGCCTGTACGCCGAGCGCCTTCCCAACGCCGAGCTCGTCGAGCTCCCCGATGCCGCCCACTGGCCCTGGATCGACCGCCCCGACCTCATCGACACCGTCATCCGCTTCCTCGAGCCAAGCTGACGCCTCACCCGCGGGTGGCGTGGGGACCCAGCCCCCGGGAACGTCGCCAGACGCAGCCCGGGGGCGGTCCCCGCGACAGGACCCGCGGCCGAGACGCCGAAATCGCAGCCTTTACCGGCCTTTACAATCCCGCAACACCCCGTGCTCCGTCCACTTGCATACATCGGCCGCCTGCTTCCCAAAGGCTGGGGCGATCTGCTGCGGCAGTTCGCTCTCTTCTTCCTCGCCTACCAGGGCTACCAGATGGTCCGCGGGCTCGCCGACGGCAAGGCGGACGTGGCGTTTGGAAACGGCGAGCGCGTGATCGATCTGGAGCGATCGCTGGGGACGCTCTTCGAGCCCGGGCTACAGCAGGCCCTGATCGACCACCACTGGCTGATCGACACGGCCAACTTCATGTACCTGAACGCCCAGTTCGTGATCACGACGGGATTCCTGGTGTGGCTGTACCTGTTCCGCAACCAGCACTTCTACTTCGTCCGCAACATGTTCCTCGTCGCGATGGGTCTCGCGCTCGTCGGCTACGCCGTCTTCCCGACCGCGCCGCCGCGGTTGTTCCCCGAGGCCGGATTCACGGATACGGTCGCCGCGATGACCAACGTCGACCAGGACCAGGGAGCAGTCAGTCTGCTCGTCAATCCATACGCCGCGGTTCCCAGCATGCACATCGCGTTCGCCTTCATGATCGCCGTGCCGGGGACCTTGCTGTCGCGAAGCGCCGTTGCGCGGCTGTTCTGGACCGGCTATCCGCTGCTGGTCTTCTTCGTCATCGTCGTCACCGCCAACCACTACTGGTTCGACGCCGCGGCAGGCGCGGCCGTCGCCTGCCTCGCGGCGCTGACGGCCGACCGTCTGCTCGGCCGCGTTCGTCCGCAGGCCTGGTCGTGGCGACCCGCGGCGAGCGAGGCGCCCGGTGAGGCGACTGCCTGACACCGCGACGCTCTGAGATGTCCGTCGACGCGCCTCCCGGCCGTCCGCGGCGCTCGCGCGAGCCGGGTCGCGCCCGCAGCGCCCAGGAGCTCGGCGCGCTGGCTCGCGACAGGCTGATCGAGTCGCGGCTCACTCCGAACACGATCTCGGTCACCGGCCTCGTGCTCAATCTCGCGGCTGCGGCGCTGGTCACCCAGAAGCTGTTCTTCCTCGCCGGGCTCGCGTTCATCGTCGGCTCGGTCATGGACACCCTGGACGGTCGCTACTCCCGGATGTCCGGCAAGGGGACGCTGTTCGGCGCCTTCCTCGACTCCACCCTCGACCGCATCGAGGAGGGGATCGTCCTCACCGCCGTCGCGTGGTATTTCGCCGAGACGGGCGACGAGCTGGCGGCGGCGGCGTGCGTGTTCGTCACCCTCAGCTCCCTGATGGTCTCCTACACCCGGGCCCGCGCCGAGGCCCTCGGCGTCGAGTGCAAGGTGGGGCTCGCGAGCCGCCCCGTGCGGGTGGTGATCCTGTCGGCCGGTCTGGTCTTCGCCAAGGGAGCCGGGTTGTTCGACGTCGAGTTGCTCGCCCCGGCGATCTACGTCATGTGCGTCCTGACCGCGATCACGGTCGTGCAGCGGGTGTGGCACGTTCGGGGTCAGCTGTCAGGCTTAGAGGGCGCCGAAGCCAGGAAGGTGTGATGGTCGCCAGCATGTAACCCACCCGGACGCCGGGTGTGATTGGACCGCCAACCCGCGAGAGGAGCCTTCCCATGAGCGAGACCGACGGAGCGAAGAGCAACGGGCACGCCGCCCGCGACGAGACCGTCCGCGTGGCGATCGTCGGCGTCGGCAACTGCGCCAGCTCGTTCGTTCAGGGCGTTCACTACTACAGGGACGCCGATCCGGCGGAGCAGGTTCCGGGGCTCATGCACGTCGACCTCGGCGGCTACCACGTCAGCGATATCGAGTTCACGGCCGCGTTCGACATCGACTCCGACAAGGTCGGCAAGGACCTCTCGGAGGCGATCTACGCGGGCCAGAACAACACGATCCGGTTCTCCGACGTGCCGCAGCTCGGGGTGCCCGTGCATCGGGGGATGACCCACGACGGGCTCGGCAAGTACCTGAAGGAGAAGATCGAGAAGGCTCCCGGCGAGACGGACGACATCGTCGGCATCCTCCAGGACACGAACACGGACGTGCTGGTCTGCTACCTCCCGGTCGGATCGGAGCAGGCCACGAAGTGGTACGTCGAGCAGGCGATCGAGGCCGGCGTCGGGTTCGTCAACTGCCTCCCGGTGTTCATCGCCCGCGAGGACTACTGGAACAAGCGCTTCCTGCGTGCGGGGCTGCCGATCATCGGCGACGACATCAAGTCGCAGGTCGGCGCGACGATCGTGCACCGCCAGCTTGCGCGGCTGTTCGAGGACCGCGGCGTCAAGATCGAGCGCATGAGCCAGCTCAACGTCGGCGGGAACATGGACTTCTACAACATGCTCGAGCGCGAGCGGCTGGAGTCGAAGAAGATCTCCAAGACGCAAGCGGTGACCTCGATCATCGACGAGGACATCGGCGCCGAGAACGTCCACGTCGGCCCCTCGGACTACGTGCCGTGGCTCGGGGATCGCAAGTGGGCCCACATCCGGCTCGAGGGGCGCTCGTTCGGCGACGTCCCGCTGACCATCGAGCTGAAGCTCGAGGTGTGGGATTCGCCCAACTCGGCCGGAGTCGTGATCGACGCGGTGCGGATCGTCAAGCTGGCGCTCAACCACGGGATCGCCGGTCAGCTCGACGGGCCGTCCAGCTACCTGATGAAGTCGCCCCACACGCAGCGCCCCGATCCCGTCGCGCGCGACATGACCGAGGAGTTCATCGCCGAGCACGCGCGCGAGGGGGCGGGCGACGTGCCCGCGCCGGAGCCGGCTTCCACCGAGGCCGAGACGAAGACCGGGCCGTAGCTCAAGCGGCCGGCTTGGTCCTATGCTGCTCGGGTGGCCGCCGAGCGCCTCTCGATCGCCCACGTGACGCCGCATCCCTGGGGCCCGCACCACGAGGTGAACGACTTCGTGCAAGGGGTCGCTGCCGCGCAGCGGGAGCGAGGGCACCGGGTGCTCGTCGCGGCCCCGTCCGATTCGCGCCGCGCGATCAGGGACTCGCGCAGGGCGATCCGCTCCGCGCTTGACGATCCGGCGTCGATCTTCGACGGGGCGTGGGAGGGGGCCGCAAGCCGCGACGGGGATGTGCCTGTGCTCGCTGTCGGCCAGGGGATTCCGATGCCGCGGGGGGCGCGTCCCCGCGCCGCGCCCGTCCCGCTGGACGTCAGCCGCACCCTGGAGGTGCTCCTGGACGGCGTTTCGCTCGACATCGTCCACGTGCACGATCCCTTCGCCCCGAGCGCGTCGTCCACCGCGCTGCGCCACTCCCGCTCGCTCAACGTCGGGACGTTTCACGAGCCGACCGAGCGGCTGCTCTCGACTCAGGTCGCTCGCCCGCTCGTCGAGATCTTCTTCGGCCGCCTCGATGCGCGGACCGCGAGCTGCCGCACCACGTCCGAGCTCGTGGAGCGCTACTTCCCGGGGACCTACGACCTCGTCCTCTCCGGGGCGGACGAGGTGCCGGCTCGGCGCGACCCCGATCGCGACGGGCCGGTTCGCATCGTCTTCTGCCTGCGCGAGGAGAAGGGGGCGCTGCGACTCTTCCTGCGGGCGCTGCGCCGGCTTCCCGCCGAGCCGGAGTGGGAGGCGCTGGTGTGGGCCGAGCGGCCCCCCGAGTCGCTCGCGAGGCTGAGCCGCCGGCTCCGCGAGAGGGTCACCGCGGTGGGCCCGGCGGACGGCTCCCCGGAGGAGCTGATCGCCGGCGCCGACGTGCTCTGCCTGGCGTCCGGAGGCTCGCGTCCGGCGCCCGGATTGGTCCGCCAGGCCCTGGCGTCGGGAGCCGTGCCCGTCGCCTCCTACCTTCCGATCTACGTCGAGCTGACAAAGGACGGCGAGCTCGGGTTGTTGTTCCAGCCCGGCGATGCGATCACGCTCGCCGGACAGCTCGCGCGGCTGATCGCCGAGCCGGAGCTGCGCGAGCAACTGCAGGGGCGTGGCGGCGGCTCGGTCGGGAGCTGGTCGGAGACCGCGGACCGGCTCGACGAGATCTACGAGCGGGTGTGTGCGCGCCGCCACGATCCGCGCGGCAAGCCCGCGATTCGCAAGCGCCTCGCGTCGCGAGGAACGATCCACTGCGACCTCCACATGCACACCGACCACTCGCCGGATTGCGCCACCCCGGTGGAGGTGCTGCTGGAGACGGCGCGCGATCGCGGCCTGGGCGCGATCGCGGTCACCGACCACAACGTGATCTCGGGAGCGCTGGAGGCGCGGGAGCTCGCCGAGGGCATGGACGGGTTTCAGGTCATCGTCGCCGAGGAGATCAAGACGGCCGACGAGGGCGAGGTGATCGGGCTCTTCCTCGAGGAGCAGATCCCGCGCGGGATGTCGATGGCGGAGACGCTCGCCGACATCCGCCGCCAGGGAGGGCTCGTGTACGTCCCGCACCCGTTCGATCGCATGCATTCCGTCCCCGACTACGAGCACCTGCTCGAGTTCGTCGACGAGATCGACATCCTCGAGGTCTTCAACCCGAGGATCACTCTGTCGTCGTTCAACGAGGAGGCGGAGCGGTTCGCGGCCAAGTACAGGATCGTCCCCGGAGCGGGCTCCGACAGCCACGTGGCTCAGGGGTTGGGCAGCGTACGCATCCGGGTCAGCGAGTTCGAGGGGCCTGAGGAGTTCCTGGAGGCGATGCGGGACGCCGACATCATCCACAAGCACAAGAACCTGATCTACGTGCAGGCGCTGAAGTTCCTCCAGACGACCGGCAGACCGCGCGCCGCGCGCCGCGCCCGCGCCGCAAAGAGGCCGCGCGCCGTCCGCGGCGGGCGGGGCCGCAAGGCGTCCGGGCGGCGCTCGCCGTGAAACCGAGCCACCGCGGAGGAAAGAAGTGATGCATGCCGCAGGAGCCGATCCGGGCTCGTCAAAGACAGGGCGGACCGTGCCGACGACCGATGACGAGATTCAGGAGAAGTACCTGGAGCGCGCGATCAGGGAGCTCAACGACTTCACGCGCGAGCTCCAGGGCTGCGAGCTGTGCCCGCGCGGCAGGCTGCAGCCCGTGCTCGGCTCGGGTCACCCACAGGCCGACGTCTTCCTGCTCAAGCACATCCCGACCGCCGCGGAGATCGAGGAGGGGGTAGCGTTCTACGGGCGGGCCGGGAACGCGTTGATGAAGAGCTTCAAGCGGCTCGGCATCGATCCGCTCGTCGTCTACGGGACGCTGTGCGTCAAGTGCCCGCTCGGCGATCCGTCGCTCGCCGCTCCGGAGTGCGTGGCGCGGCTGATCGAGGAGCTGGCGATCGTCTCCCCGCGGATCGTCGTCGTGATGGGCCGCGACGCCGTCGAGACGCTGAACGAGCTCGAAGTGCCCCTGGCGCACGAGATCGCGCCGGAGCCGGGGGAGATCCAGACGTTCACCCCGACCATCGAGGCGCTGTTCGTCCCCGACATCGACCGCTCGCTCGACGAGGAGGGCGCGAAGCGAGAGTTCTGGAGCGCGTTCCGCTCGCTGGGCGAGTGGTACGACGAGCTGCCGCCCTACTAGCAGCCGTACTACTAGTCTGCCGCCGCCTCTTCTCCCTCGTCGGCGAGCGGGACCTGCTCCGCCGCGCAGGTCGTGCACAGCACGAGCGCCGCCCCCGACTCCAAAGCCGTCTGCTTCTCGGCATCGGTCAGCTTGGCGCGACAGTTCTGGCAGCGGTCCGGCAGTTCCTCGATCGAGCGCTCCTCGAGGTCCATCGCGGCTGAGTCTAGGCGAAGCTAACGCCGCACGGTGACCCGAACGTCCGACGCGCCGCGGCCGCGCTTCAGCCGCAGGACCGGGGCGTTTCGCCGCGACGTGACCTCGGCGCCGTCCACCTCGGTCGCGTACCCGCCCGGGTAGTTGATCTGCGGGATCCGGACCTCGGTCTCGACGCGGCGCGGGAGCCGTCCCTCGCCTGGGGCGTCGGTCGTGTAGATGAGCTCGAAGACGCCGGTGTCGGGATCGAACGAGAAGCTCGTCGGCGTGCCGGCCACGGCCTGCGGATAGGGCCGCGCCAGCAACCTCAGCTTCGCCCACTTGACGTTGTCACCCCGCGGCGGCTTCGACGGGTCGACCACGACCGACTGGACGCCCGGCCCGGTCGTGGTCGGATCGTCGCAGTCGCAGTAGTGCCAGTACTGCCACCCGACCAGGTGCTCGTCGGCGAGGTCGATCACGCGCCGGGTGTCAAGGAGGTCGTCGCTGGCCCCGAACTCCGTGACCAGCGGGGCATCCCCCGTGCGTCGGGAGTGATCGTCGGCGTTGTCGAGCACGGTGTCCTCGTTGACGGCGCACTCCGGTGACGTGAAGCCGCCTGCCCCTCCCAGGCAATAGATGTGGAAGCTGAAGCCGGCGTGCGGATCGCCCGTGTCGCCGTGGGAGGTGCGGGCCGAGGAGTTGAACAGCACGTTCGGTTCGTAGAAGGCGAGCGTGCGCGGGTCGACATCCCGGATCGCGGCGATCACCCGCTTCGAGAACGCGGTCAGCGTCGAGTCGAACCCGGGGCACCCGGCGGGGTTGAGGCAGCCGGGGAAGACCGACCCCGGCCACGGCTCGTTGAGCAGGTCGTAACCGGCGACGTAGCGGCGGCGCTTGAAGCGCTGCGCTACCTGCCTCCATGCCTCACCGTAGGCGTCCTGGAGCCGCGCGCCGTGGGCCGGGTCGTTGGCCCAGAAGTGGTCGAACGCTCGCTGCAGCGCGGCCATCGCCAGGTAGTTGCCGGGGAACCCGGTTTGCGGCTCGGCGGGCAGCCCGTCGTCGAGCGTCTGCCAGTCGGGCCACCCCTCGCCCTGGAAGCGCTCGTTGAACATGTCCTGGTGGAAGTCGAGCAGGCTGAAGATCCTGCGCTTCGCCAGGAGTCGCTCCGTGCGCGCGACGCTCCCCAGGTAGCCGCGCCGGTAGCGGGGCGTCCCGTTCGGCGTCGGAGGCTCGGGCTCGAGGCCCTTGTAGATGATCCCCAGCCGGATCGTGTTGAAGCCGTTGCGCTGCAGGAACCGGGCGTCGTCCCGCCCGAACCCGGTGTCCTCGGGACGGTACGAGCCCCGCTTGTAGACCATGTTGAAGCCGTGCAGGATCACCGCCCTCCCGTCGGCATCGGTGATCCAGCGGCCGTCGTGATCCAGCGGTGGCGTCGGGGCGGCCGCGGCCGGCGCCGCGGTCCCCGCCATGGCGAGCGCCGCCAGCGCCGCGGGCCACACCAGCGACCGCATCATCAGGTCGTGCGGGCCTCGGTGCCGCCCGGGGCGACGGCCTCGGCGAGCGCCGTCATCGCCTCGACGGTGGCGCTCGCGAGCCCGCGGACGACGACCACGTCGAGCGCGTCGTAGCGCGCCAGCGCGGCGTCGGCCGCGTAGGGGCTCTCGCTCGCCACGCCGACCGACCCCGGGCTCGGCGCCCAGCCGCTCGAAGTGGTTCCGGTACCCCTCGTGCATATCGCGGTAGAAGGCCTCCTCCTTGCGCAGCCGCTCCTCGGCGTCGGGCCCGACCGCCGTCCGCACGTAGCCGAGCACCGGCGGCGGCCTGCGCCCCGCCTCGCTGGCCCCGGCGTGGACCTGCTGGCGCGCGCCGGCGGCGAACTCGGGAGTCATCCAGTTGAGGAACGCGCCGTCGTATCCGGCGCCCGCCAGCGCGCACATCTTCGGGCCCATCGCCGCGAGCACGAGCTTGACGTCGGGCAGCCGCTCGCGCAGCTCCGGCAGCGCCTCGCGCATCCTCGTCAGCGGCCGCTCGGAGAACCCGGCGCCGACCCCGACCCACAGTCGCTCGCGCGGCAGTCCCAGCTCCCCGATCTTGCGCGCGATCTCCTCGGGCGTGTGGCGATCCAGCGCCAGCACCGCCACCCCGAGGTCGATTCCGGGGACGGAGCGGGCGAAGGTCGCGAGCGTCTCCAGGCCGCTCGCTCCGGGATGGTCGTTCGACCACATCGAGACGTAGCCGAGCATCGCGCAGCGTCCGGCGAGCGGCTCGGCGACGCCCGGGTCGAGACCGGCGGTGACACCGAACGCACGGCTCATGGCTTCTCCAGGAGCGCCACGCACTCGATGTGCGGGGTCTGGGGGAACATGTCCACCGCTCGCACGCGCCGCAGCCTATAGCCGGCCGACGACGAGCTGGGCGGCGTTCGGCGCCAGCGTGGTCGGGTTGCAGGAGACGTACACGATCCGCGGCGCCTCGCACTCGATCACCCGGCGGACCACCTTCTTCGACAGCCCGGCGCGCGGCGGGTCGATCAGCACGACGTCGGGGCGCCCCGCCCGCTCGACGAGGGGGCGGATGCCGAGCCGCGCGTCCGCGGTCACGAAGGTCGCGTTGGAGATTCCGTTCAGGCGCGCGTTGTGCTCCGCGTCGGCGATCGCCGATGGCGTGACCTCGAGACCCCAGACCTCGCCCGCCCCGCCGGCCAGGGCGAGGCCTATCGTCCCGATCCCGCAGTAGAGGTCGAACACGCGCTCGCTGCCGGACAACCCGGCGTACTCGCCCGCAACCGCGTACAGGCGCTCCGCCATCTCGGTGTTGGTCTGGAAGAAGGCGTCGGGCGAGATCCGCAGCCTCAGCCCCGAAAGCTCCTCGGCGAGGTGCTCCTCTCCGAGCACGCCCGTCGGTCCGTCGGTACCGCCCGAGGGGCCCTCGATCACCGTGTGGAGGTCGACCGGCGGGCGTGGGATCTCGGCCGCCGAGGTGACGAGCCGGGTCTGGACCTGTCCCGTGCGCCGTCCCTCGCGGACGACGAGGTTGCGCAGCACTCCGGCGCGCTCGCGGCGGTCGTACGCCGGGGTCCCCGCGCCCTTGGCCCAGGCGCGGACTTCGTTGCGGGCCGTGTTGTTGGCCTCCGAGGCGAGCATGCAGTCGTCGACGTCGACGATCTCGTCCCAGCTGCCGCGGGCGTGGAAGCCGAGCGCCAGCTCGCCGTCGCGCTCCCCGAACGAGTACTCGAGCTTGTTGCGATAGCGCCACCGTTCGACGGCCGGCTCCGCGGGCTCGAGCTCGAACCCCTCCAGCCCGCCGATCCGGCGCAGGGCGTCGCCGACCTGGTCGTGCTTGTGGTGGAGCTGACGCTCGTACTCGAGCCCCTGCCACGGCGCCCCCGGGCACGGCTCGCCGCCGTGCTCGCATCGATCCGGGACGCGGTCGCCGCTCGGGCGGACGAGCTCGATCGCTCGCGCCTCCGCGAAACCCCGCTTTGCCTTGGTGAGGCGGGCGCGCACCCGATCGCCGGGCAGCGCCCCCGAGACGAAGACGACGTATCCGTTCGCGCGCGCCACTCCGCGGCCGCCGTACGCGAGCGTGTCGACGTCGAGCTCCAGCTCGTCGCCGCGACTGGGGCGCGGCGTCTGTCGCGATGCTCGCTCCATTGCCCCCTATCGTTGCAGCGCAATGGTCGCCCTTCGCAAACCGCGCGATTTGGTCGCAAATCGCTCGCTTGATTTGGACCTCGATAACTATCGCGGCCGGGCGGAGCTGTTCTGCGAGCAGATCGATCGCGAGTACTACCTCCACCACGCGGGGCACAAGCGCTCGTACGAGATCGAGGCGATCTACGAGCGGCACGCGGAGCTGTTCTCCCGCCGCGCGGTCGAGGAGCTTCGCGACGCCGCGGGGCGGTCGGACGGCGAGCAGGGCCGGCGCGTCTCCGATCTGCTCGACTTCGCCTTCCAGGGGCATCTCGGGCAGGCGGTGAAGGCCGAGTCGGCCAGGCTGGCCGAGCTCGAGGCGTCGCTGAAGGTGGAGGCCGATTCGGGGCTGATCCCATACCGCGGCGTCGCGGTCGCGCTCGCGAACGACCCCGACGCCGGCCGACGGGCTGCGCTCGAGACGGCCCGCGACGAGCTGCTCGCGGAGCGCCTCAACCCGCTCCACCTGGCGGCCCTCGAGCGCACGCACGAGCTGGCGCGAGAGCTCGGCTGGGCGAGCTACCGGGAGGCCTGTGCGGAGCTGCGCGGCATCGATCTCGCCGCGCTCGGCGTCCAGGCGGATGAGTTCGCTCGCGCCACGGACGATGCCTATGCCGCGCTCGTCGACCCCGAGCTGGAGCGAGCCGGAGTCGCCGCCGCTCGGGGAGCTGCGGCGCTCCGACCTGCCGCGATTCTTCCGCGCCCCCGGGCTGGACGAGCTGTTTCCCAGCGAGCGGATGGTCGCGTCGTTCTCCGAGACCCTGGCCGGCCTCGGGATCGAGCTCGGCGCGCAGCACAACGTCCACCTCGATACCGAGTCGCGGGAGACGAAGAGTCCGCGCGCCTTCTGCGCCACGCCGAGGGTGCCGCAGGAGATCTATCTGGTCATCTCGCCCGTCGGAGGCCGCGACGACTACGAGGCCCTGCTTCACGAGGGCGGTCACACCGAGCACTTCGCTCACGTCGACCCCGGGCTGGCGTTCGAGTACCGCCACCTCGGCGACAACTCGGTCACCGAGTCGTTCGCCTTCCTGCTCCAGCACCTGAGCGAGGACCCCGCTTGGCTCGGAGCCCGCCTCGGGATCGCGCGATCCGGAGCCGGTGGTGCGTCACGCGCGCGCCGTCAAGCTCGTGATGCTGCGCCGCTACGCGGCCAAGATCGCCTACGAGCTGGAGCTCCACGACACGGCGCCGAGCCTCGACGAGATGCCGGCGCGCTACGCCGAGCTGCTGGGTGGATCGACGCGGGTCGGGTGGCGGCGGGAGAGCTGGCTCGCCGACGTCGATCCCGGCTTCTACGTCGCCTGCTACCTGCGCGCCTGGGCGCTCGAGACGTCGTGGCGCCGGGCACTTCGCGAGCGCTTCGGGGAGCGGTGGTTCGAGTCCGCCGAGGCGGGGGAATGGCTGCGCGGGTTGTGGCGCCAGGGTCAGCGGCTTGACGCCGCCGAGCTGCTCGCGGAGACGCTCGGCGAGGAGCTCGGCCTCGGGGTCCTCGCCGAGGAGTTCGCGGCGGATCCGGGATAGGCTTGACATCAAGCGCGCGATTTTGCGAGCAAATCGCGCGGCAAGCAGGCGCTCCCCAGAAAGCGAGGATTGAGATGGAATCCAGCCAGAAGCAGCAGCAGCAGCAGAGCACCCGCGAGCGGCTGTCCAGCGACCTTCAGAAGGCGCTCGAGGACCTGAGGAAGGCGGGCGAGAGCGCGACCGGAGACGTGCGTTCGGGAATCGAGTCAGCCGTCACGCGGATCAGGGACGCGTCCAGCGCCGCCTCGCCCGAGGACTGGCGCGCGCAGCTCGACAGCTTCAGGGACTGGCTCCAGAGCACCACCGCCGACGTGCTCGACGAGGTCGAGAAGGAGGTTCGCAAGCGCCGCGAGCAGCTGCGCGGCGAGGGCGCGTCCGCCGGCACGAAGACCGGCGGCGGCACGAAGTCCGGCGGCGGCACGAAGTCCAGCGGCGGCACGAAGTCCAGCGGCGGGTCGGGCTCGAAGTCCGGAACTGGAAACTGACCTAGCTCGGGCTCAGCGCAAGCGCTGCTGAGCCTGCTGCAGCAGACGCTCGAGGTCGCGCAGCAGCGAGTCGGTCTGCTGGCGTCCCCGGGAGACCAGCCGGCTGACCAGCTCGTTGGCGTCGTCGCGAGTGATCCGACCGTGCCTGACCGCGTCGTCCACGACCTCCTGAAGACGATCCCGCGACAGCGTGATGCTCTTCTCGAGCGCGTCGCGAAACGCCTGGACGCTCTTGTCCGCCCGCGCGGCGTCGCTCGTCTTGCTCGCGGCCTTCGGGCGGCGGGCCTTCGTCGAGGTCTTCCCGGTCTTTCCCTGAGGGCCCTTCGTCGCTCGCTTTGCGCTGGAAGCCTTTGTCGCGCGCTTACCGCCAGAGCTCTTCTTGCCGGATCGCTCGGCCACCGCGTCGAAGACTAACCGGACGGGCCCTCGAACAGCGCCTCGACCGGCGCATGGTCGGAGAGGCGCAGCGCGAGCCCGTCCCGGGGGATCTCGCGGGATTCGGCGGGCCACTGGCGCGGAGGCTCGCGCACGGCGAGTCCGCGGACCAGGATGTGGTCGATCGCGTCGGGGGCGGTCGGGGCTCGCAGGTCGAAGCGCTGCTCGAGCTCGGTGAACACCGCCGATCGCTCGGGGCGCAGGTTGAAATCGCCGCCGAGGAGCAGCGGGGCGTCGCCCGCCCACCCGGTCGCGGTCTCGGCGGCCAGCCGAAGCTCGTCCTCGGCGAGCGGCTGGTCCCGGGTCGCTGGCGTGAAGATTGCCGACGCAGAGCCCGCTTCCGAGACGCGTGAACGCCATCACCCGTCGCTCCGGGCGGCCCGGTTGGAGCACCAACTCCCGCCTCTCGGTGATCCCCAGTTCGCGCACCAGGGTGAGGTTCGATCCCCCCTCCCAGGAGCCCATCAGGTCCGGGTTCCAGCGATGGAGCGTTCCCTGCAGTCGCGGCAGCACGTTGCGTGAGGTCAGCACCCGGTGCGGGTCCGCCTGGCATGCGACCGCGAGGGGATCCGCCCAGCGCGGCGGGCACTCCTGGAGCAGGGCGACGTCCCAACGCCGCATCGGCGAGGAGGCGGGCGAACTCCTCGAACAGGTCGCGGTTGACCTGGACGTGGGTGTCGTTTCGCTCCGTGATCCGCAGCAGCTTGGAGCGCAGCGTGTACAGCGTTGGGTCGGGTGGCCCGTCGCGGCCGTGGAACAGGTTCCAGCTCATGGCGCGAATCTGCACGCCGCGTAGTATCGGCGGCTTCGATGACGCCCCCGCACCACTTCATCACCGGCGAGGAGCTGTCCGCCGACGAGCTCTCGGCGCTGCTCGACCGCGCGCTCGTCGCTGAAGGCGGGGCGAGGCAGCGGCGAGGGCGCGGAGGCGCTGGACGGCAGGTCAGTCGCGCTGGTGTTCGAGAAGCCCTCGACCCGGACCCGGGTCTCGTTCGAGGTCGGGGTCGCCGAGCTG
The DNA here is from genome assembly GCA_963754225.1 of uncultured Thermoleophilia bacterium. GTDB lineage: Bacteria > Actinomycetota > Thermoleophilia > Solirubrobacterales > 70-9 > DASPWW01. Next base: position 37,663 of record CAVWEV010000010.1, on the reverse strand, counting down.
GGCGGGACGCCGATCGTGCTGCGCGGGGACGAGCTGCAGCTGGCCCGCGGCGAGTCGATCGGTGACACGGCTCGCATCCTGTCGCGCTACGTGCACGCGATCGCGATCCGGGCGGGCTCGGACGACAACGTTGTCGAGCTGGCGCAAGGCGCGTCGGTGCCGGTGATCAACGCGCTGACGCCCGCCCATCACCCGTGCCAGGCGCTCGCCGACCTGCTCACGCTGCGGGAGCGATTCGGCGACCTGCACGGCCTGCGGCTCGCGTACGTCGGCGACGGCAACAACGTCGCCCGCTCGCTGGCGATCCTCGGGCGGACGGCCGGCGTCGAGGTGGTGGTCGCCTCGCCGCGAGGGCTACCGGCTCGAGCCGGGCCTGGCCGCGGAGGACCTCGACGACCCGCGCGAGGCGGTGGCCGGCGCCGACGCGGTCTACACGGACGTGTGGGTGAGCATGGGCGACGAGGCGGAGGCGCGAGCGCCGGCGCGCGGACCTGGCGCCGTACCGGGTCGACGCCGAGCTGCTGGATGCCGCCTCGGACCGGGCGATCGTCCTCCACTGCCTCCCCGCCCATCCCGGCGAGGAGATCACCGAGGACGTCCTCTACGGCGAGCGCTCCGCCGTCTGGGACCAGGCCGAGAACCGCCTCCACGCGCAGAAGGCGCTGCTCGAGCTGCTGCTCGGCTGACCGCGCTGGGCTCGTTGCGCCCCATATATCGCCGCAACCTGCCCAACGCCCGCAGGTCGACTTGACGCCTACACTCAGGCTTGCCTCGGCCCCGTGGTGTAAAGGTCAGCACGCCGGCCTTTCAAGCCGGAAGAGCCGGGTTCGAATCCCGTCGGGGCCATTCTGCGGTTCGAGTACCACGGGGTTCATGATCACCGGCGGAGTGCTGCTGCTGGCGGACGATCGACGCCGCGGCCAGGCTGAGGCGGCAGGCAAGCGGCGCCACCTGAGCCGCCGCGGCCGATCCGTCGACGTCAGCTGCTGGAGGACGAGACGACGGGCTCGTCCGCGTGCTGCTCCATCGGCGCGCCCATCGCGTGGAAGCCGCCGTCGACGTGCACGATCTCCCCGCTGATCCCGCGCGACATGTCGGACAGCAGAAAGGCGATCGCCTGGGCGACCGGCGTGGGGTCGCGCACGTCCCAGCCGAGCGGGGCCTGGGCGCCCCACAGGTCCGCGAGCTGGCTGAAGCCGGGTATTCCCCCGGCCGCCGGCGTCGCGATCGGCCCGGCGGAGACGAGGTTGACCCGCACCCCGTGCGGCCCGAGGTCGCGCGCCAGGTAGCGCGACGCCGCCTCCAGCGCCGCCTTCGACACGCCCATCCAGTCGTACGCCGGCCACGCGACGGAGGCATCGAAGTCGAGCCCGACGAGGCTTCCGCCCCCCGGCTCGCTGCCATTCGCATTCGTGTACAGCGGCAGCAGCGCCTCCGCCAGCGCCTTGAGCGAGAAGGCGCTGGTCTGGAAGGCCACCGTGGCGCTCTCGCGCGGAGTGTTGAGGAACTCTCCCCCGAGCGCGTCCGGGGGAGCGAACGCGATCGCGTGCACCGCTCCGTCGATCCCGCCCCAGCGCCCGCTCGAGCTCCTCGCGCAGCGCGCGCGAAGTCCTCGGTCCGGTTGACGTCGAGCTCGAGCACGTCCGCCGTCTTTGGGAGGCGCTTCGCCGCGCGCTCGGTCATCGAGCGCACGCGGCCGAAGCTCGTCAGCAGCACCTCGGCGCCGGCGTGCTGGGCCTGCTCGGCGACCGCGAAGGCGATGCTGCGTCGGTTGACGACCCCGGTGACGAGGATCCGCTTGCCGTCGAGGATCACAGGTAGACCTCCGCCGGATGCAGACGCCGGAGCGACCGGCCCCTGCCTCGCTCGTCTCTCGCCGCCACAGGACCCGGAGCTTTGCTCGCGCGAGCGTCTCGTCGCGATCGTTGAGCACCTTCCAGCGGCAGGTGACGAGCCCCGCTGCCTCGTCGAGCGGCTCCAGCGACTCGATCGCGCCCTCGACCCGGATCGTGTCGCCGATGTGGGCCGGCCGCTTGAAGACCACCCCGTCGACGCCGCGCAGCGCGACGACCCGCGTCGGGTCGAACGGCACCAGCCCGAGCGCGTAGGAGAGCAGCAGCATCCCGTGTGCGACGCGCTCTCCGAACGGGCTCGCCGCTGCCCAGCGGGCGTCGGTGTGCAGCGGATGTCGGTCTCCGGTGAGGGCCGCGAACGAGACCAGGTCCGACTCGGTGATCGTGCGGGCGGCGGTCGTGAACTCGACGCCCGGCTCGAGCTTGTCGAAGTCCCGCTCGAAGATCCCGTTGGAGCTCACTGCTTCTCCTCCCGTCGCTGTCGATCTCGATGCCGAACTCGGCCCGAAGCACCTGGCCGAGCTCCCACGCGGCGCGCTCGTGCCCGACGGCGGAGGGATGGAGCCCGTCGGGGGAGAAGTTGGCGGGGTCGGCGAGGCCGGGATGGTCGACCACGTCGAGGCAGGGGATCCGAGCGACGCGCCGCCACCTCGCGCGTCACCTCGTTCGCCCGCCCGATCCCATCCTCGATACGGGCCCGAGTGCGCGGACCCAGCTCCATGAAGCGCCATCCCTCCGGCGAGGTTGCGGTGAGGATCGCGGCTCCCGGCAGAGTCTCAGCGCAGGCGATCGAGGATCTGCGCCAGCGTGTCCGCGTATGCCTTGACGTCAGGCCGGACCGTGCGCAGCACGTCGTTCGCGCCGCAGATCACGGTCACCAGATCGGGCTCCAGGCTGCAGCGCGGGCCCGACCTGGGCGAGCACGACTTCGCTCGTCGCCCCGTCCTCGGCGAAGTTGCGGTATGTGAGCTTCGGATCGCGGGCACGCAGCGAGGCCGCTACGTCGGTCGGCCCAGGACTCGCCCGGCGCGCACCCCGTTGCCGGCGGTGAAGCTGTCCCCCAAGCAACGAACGACGAATGCAGGTGATCCGGAACCCCGCAACGGCCGATGTGGGGCTTCGAGCATCGGTCAGCCTTGGTGCCATGAGCGCGAACGGGTCCTCCGGGCTCATTCGTTTCTCCAGCGACGACAGGGCCCACGCGAGCGAGGACCGCGTCTCGCCCGGCTCTATCACCTCGTCGATGAACCCGCTCGCGGCCGCCGCCGTCGCCGTGAGGTGCTCCTCGGCGTACGCGGCCGCGAGGTTGGCGCCCAGGGCCTCGGGGTCGCTCCGCCTCGCGCAGCCGGCGGCGGTGGACCACCCCGACGGCCTGATTGGCGGCCATGATCCCGATCTCCGCCCCCGGCCACGCGAACACCATGTCCGCGCCGAGGTCCTTGGAGTTCATCGTGATCACGGCGCCGCCATATGCCTTGCGGAGCACGACCGTGACGCGAGGAACGGAGGCCCCGGCGAACGCGCGCAGCAGCGAGGCGCCGTGGCGGATCACGCCGGCACCCTCCTGTCGCCTGCCGGGCATGAATCCCGGGGTATCGACGAGCACGACGAGCGGGATCCCGAAGCGGTCGCACATACGGACGAAGCGCGCCGCCTTCTCCGAGCGCCTCGGCGTCGATCACCCCGCCCAGGCGGCGCGGCTGGTTGGCGACGACGCCGACCGGCCGCCCCTCGATGCGGGCGAAGCCCGTGACCATGTTCCGTGCCCAGCGCGACGAGATCTCGAGCAGGTGACCCGCGTCGACAATCGCGTCGACGACGTCGCGAACGTCGTACACCTTCCGCGCCTCGGCGGGGACGTGAACGTCCGGGTCGGGCCCACCCGCGGGCGCCGGGGCGGCGATCGCCGCCCGCTCGCCGATCCCTTGGGGCAGCAGCCCGAGCAGCTCGCGGACCAGCCCCGTCGCCTCGCTCTCCGAGTCGGCGACGAGCTGGCAGACGCCGTTGCCCTCGTGGACGCGTGGGCCTCCGAGCTCCTCCATCGTCACCTCTTCTCCGAGCGCCTCACGCACGACGCGCGGGCCGGTCAGGAACATCCGGGCCTCGCTTGTCATCAGCACGAAATCGGTCAGTGCGGGCGAGTACGAGCCGCCGCCCGCGGACACCCCCGTGACGACGGAGATCTGCGGGACACGCTCCGACAGCTCGACGCTCTTGCGGAATATGCGCCCGTAGCCGGCGAGGCCGGCGTGACCATCCTGAAGCCGCGCCCCTCCGGACTCGATGAAGCCGACCACCGGCGCGCGCGATCTCCCGGCGAGGTCCATGACGCGGACAATCGAGTCGGCGTGCGCCTCGCCGAGCGACCCGCCCATGAAGCTCGGGTCCTGGGCGTAGCAGAACACCGGGCGGCCGGACACCCGGCCGGCGCCCGCCACCACACCGTCGCCCTCTCGCGCCCGATCCCCGAGTCGATGCGAAAGGACACCCGAGCGCAGCGGCCGGAAGGAGCCCGGGTCGCACAGCGCCTCGAGCCGATCCTGGGCGCCGGTCGCGACCTCCTCGGCGTGTTGTTGTCGCCGTCAGGGTGTTCATGCGGTCAGGCAGAGCACTGCGTTGTGGCCGCCGAAGCCGAACGCGTTGGAGATCGCGACCAGCGGGCGGTCTCCGTTGCCGTTCGAACGCGGCTCCAGCGGACGCGCGTCGCCGGGCACGTAGTCGAGGTCGAGACCCTCGTCGCGCTCCTCCCAGCCGAGGGTCGGGGGCGCGGAACCGCGGCGCAGCGCCTGCACGGTGGCGATCGCCTCGACCGCGCCCGCGGCTCCGAGCAGGTGCCCGATCGCCGACTTGGTGGAGGAGATCGGAACCCGCCGGGCATCGTCGCCGAGCGCGGCCTTCAGCGCACTCGGTCTCGGAGCGGTCATTGAGCGGTGTCGAGGTCCCGTGGGCATTGACGTAGTCGATGTCCCCGGGGCGCAGATCGGCGTCCTCGAGCGCCAGCGTGATCGCCCGCGAAGCGTCGGCGCCCGTGGGCTGCGGCGCGGTGAGGTGATGCGCGTCCGACGTCGCGGCGTATCCGAGCACCTCTCCCAGCACCTCGGCGCCTCGCTTCTCGGCGGCCTCGGCGTCCTCGAGCACCAGGACGCCGGCTCCCTCTCCCATCACGAAGCCGTCGCGCCGCTTGTCGAAGGGGCGCGAGATGCCGCTCGGAGAGGTCGCGCCCATGGCCGAGAACGCGGCCACGGCCAGACCCGTGAGCGCGGCTTCGGCGCCGCCCGCTACGACGCCGTCCGCGTCTCCGGCCTGGATCATCCGGACCGAGGTCCCGATCGCGTGGGCGCCGGCGGCGCATGCGGAGACCACGCCGAAGGTGTGGCCGTGGATCCCGTGGCGCATCGCCAGCGCGGCGGCCCCGGCATTGCCCATCATCAACGGGACGGACAGCGGGGAGACCGCCTTGGCTCCGCGCTCGCGCAGCACGCCCTCCTGCTCCTCGAGCGAGCCGAGGCCGCCGATCCCGGTGCCGATCACGCATCCGACCCGCGACGGGTCGTAGGGGATGTCGGGCTGCCAGCCGGCCTGCCCGAGCGCCTCCTCGGACGCCGCGATCGCGAACTGCGCGAAGCGGTCGCTGCGCCGCGCCTCCTTGCGGGTCATGAAGTCGCCCGGATCGAACTCGTCGGCGCGTCCCCAGCCGTCCTCGATCCCGGACTCGCCCGCGCTCCAGCGCTCGATCAGCGTCTCTGCGCCGACGCCGAGCGGGGTCACAGCCCCGAAACCGGTGATGACTACGCGGCGTCTCATGACGATCTCGCCACCACGAGGTCGATCACCTCGCCCACCGTCTTCATGTCCTTGATGTCGTCGCCCTCGAGCTCGACGCCGAACTCGTCATCGACGATCTGCGACACCTCGACGAGGTCGAGCGAGTCGACGTCGATGGCCTCGAAGGTCGCGTCGCGCGATACCTGCTCGCGCTCGGCTCCCACTTCGACGAGCCCGTCGAAGATCACCTTCTCGACGCGGTCTGTGGTCACTCCGGCTTCCATTGGTACATCTCCTCTTGTCGTGGTTGGGTCCGCATCAGGCGCTCATCCCTCCGTCAACGGTCAGCGTGGTTCCGGTCACGTATGAAGCCTCCTCCGAGGTCAGGAAGCGGACGCATGCCGCGACCTCCTCGGGCGTGCCCACGCGGCGGGCGGGGATTGCGTCGACGACCCCGTTCCCCACGTCCTGCGTGAGCTTCGTCTCGACGAAGCCGGGCGCGACGGCGTTGACTGTGATCCCCCGCCTCGCGACCTCGACCGCGACGGTCTTCGTAAAGCCGATCAAGCCCGCCTTGGACGCGGCGTAGTTGGACTGCCCCGCATTGGCGCGTGGGCCGACCACCGAGGCGACGTTGACGATGCGCCCGAAGCGCGCCCGCAGCATCGGGGCCAGCGCCCTGCGCGTGGTGCGGAAGGCGGCCGACAGGTTCGTCTCGATCACCTGATCCCACTGCTCGTCGGCGAGCTGCGGCGAGAGACCGTCGGCGCGCACGCCCGCGTTGTTGACGAGCACGAGCACCGGTCGCCCCAGGTCCTCCTCGAGAGCGCCGAACAGCGAATCGGCGGCATCGTCGGCGCGCAGGTCGCCGGCGAGCGCGACCGCCCTGCCGCCCGCCTCCTCGATCTCGGACGCGACCCGCTCGGCTCCCTCGGAGTCGCTGCGGTAGCTGACACCCACCGGCCAGCCGTCGGCAGCGAGCGCTCGCGCGATCGCAGCGCCGATCCCGCCGGCGGCACCGGTCACCAGTGCGCAGCCCTCACGCGCCATCGCTACCCCACTCGATCACGGTTCCACCCCACGCAAGGCCGCCGCCGAAGGCCGCGCACAGGACGGTCGCCCCGTCGCGAAGCAGTCCTTCGTCGCGCGCCTCGGTGAGAGCGATCGGGATCGATGCCGCGGACGTGTTCCCGTATCGCGCCACGTAGTCGATCACCCGCTCGGAGGGCAGCTCGAGGCGCTCGCCGACGGCGCGGATGATGCGGCGGTTCGCCTGGTGGTAGGCGAACACGTCCACGTCGTCGAGCTCGCGTCCGGCCGCCGCCAGCGCGTCGAGCGTGACCTCCGAGAGGCGGTCGACCGCCTGGCGGAAGGTGTCGGGGCCCTTCATCCGGATCAGCCCTTCGCGGTCGCACTCGATCAGGCCCGCCCGGGCGCCGTCGGCGCCGAGCACCACGGGGCCGATCCGGCCCGGTGGCTCGGTGGCGCGCATGACGACGGCGCCGGCGCCGTCGCCGAACAGCCCGGCGGTGCCGCGGTCGTCGCGGTTCGTCAGGCGGCTGATCAGATCGGCGCCGATGACCAGCACGCGGTCCGCGCGCCCGCTCTCGATCTGGCCCGTCGCCATCGACAGCGCGGACAGGAAGCCGGTGCAGGCGGCGTTGACATCTAGCGCGCCGGCGCGGATAGCGCCGATCTCGTCGGCCACCAGCGCCGCGGCATGGGGCGTGAGGTGCTCGTGACTCATCGTGGCCACGAGCATGAGATCGAGCTCCGCGGCCTCGACCCCGGCGGCCTCGAGAGCCCGCGACCCGGCGTCCGCCGCGAAGCTCGCGAGCCGTTCGCCGGGTGCCGCGAACCGGCGCTGCTCGACACCGGTGCGCTCCACGATCCAGCGCTCCTCGATCCCGAGCCGCGCCGCGATCGGAGCGTTGTCGACGACACCGGCCGGCGCCGCCATCCCCACCGAGGCGATCGCCGCGCCCCGCTTGGACCGCGGCCGCGCCGAGGGGCCCGGCTGCGCCCGCTTAGTGGCGGCCGGGGTGGAAGCGACTGTGTCAGGCACGCTCGGCCGCCGGCTGCGTCACGGTCGTCGCGTCGACGGTGTCGAGCGTCCGTCGCACGAGCCCGGTCAGCACGTTGCCCGGCCCAGTCTCGACGAAGCGCCGCACCCCCGCCGCGTACAGCGCGACCAGGGCCTCGCGCCACCGCACGGGGCGAACCAGCGCCTCCGCGAGGCGGCGGCGGACGTCGTCGAAGGGCCGCGCCGTGGTGCTCGAGAGGACCGTCACGGTGGGCGGAGCGAACGGGACCTCGGCGAGCGCCGCTTCGAACTCCGGGACCGCCGCCGTCATCGCGGGAGAGTGGAACGCCCCCTGGACGCGCAGCCGGATGGTTCGCAGGCCCGCCTGCTTGAGCTCGGTCCGCGCGTCCGCGAGGGCCTCGCGGGAACCCGACAGGACGAGCTGTCCCGGGGCGTTGTCGTTGGCCACCGTCAGTCCGAGCCGCTCGGCCACGGCGCGGGTCCGCTCCTCGTCGCCCAGCGCCGCGAGCATGCCGCCGGGTGGACCGCTCTCGGCGGCCTCCTGCATCACGCGGCCGCGGGTCAGCGCCAGCGACAGCCCGTCGGCCTCGCTCAGGCTGCCGGCGGCGACCAGGGCGGCGAGCTCGCCGAGCGAGTGCCCGGCCATGAAGTCGGCGGTCGGCCGTTCCGCTGCCGCCCATCCGGCGAGGCTGGCGCAGTACAGGGCGGGCTGAGCGAACGCGGTGCCTTCGTCCACGCGTTCGAACGGATCGACTCCGAGTTCGTCGATCGCCTGCTCCAACAGCTGCGGGCGGACGCGCTCGACGAGCTCGCGCATGTCATCCGTCTGACTTCCCTGGCCGGGGAAGAGCAGCGCGGTGTCGGCGGGGGTGGCGGTGTCCGCGGGCATCGGGGAATAGTTGTCCGCTAGCTCGGTGGGGTTAATGCTCCAGCGTGCACAAACCCCCCGGACAGGGGGGGTCGGCGGGGCACTCCGGGGGGGTCTCCGGGCGCCTGGGCCTAGGCGATGATTCCGAGGCGCTGCGCCCGCTTCACGGCCTCGGCGCGGTTGCGGACTCCGAGCTTGCGGTATATCGCGCTCGTGTGCTCCTTGACCGTGTGCGGGGAGAGGTAGAGCCGCTGGGCGATCTCGCGGTTCGTGGCGCCGCCGGCGATCAGCCCGACGACCTCGCGCTCGCGCCCCGAGAGCGGGCCCGGCTCCTCCTCGTTTCGCCCGAACACCTCCATCCCGAGCGCGACCATGCGGACTGCCTTGACGATGTCGCCCGCGCCGAGCTCCTTGGAGACGAAGCCCGATGCCCCGGCCCTCCGGGCCACCGCGGGCGAGATCGAGCCGACCCCCGAGATCAGCAGGATCCGCGTGTCGGGCTGGGCGGCGTGCAGCTCCTCGCAGAGCTCGGTCCCCGACTCGTCATGCAGCAACAGATCGATCAGCGCGACGTCCGGCTGCAGGCGGGGGGCCCGTTCCATCGCCTCCTTCGCGCCGCTGACCGCGACGCAGCGCTCCACCCACGACTGGCGCTCGAGCAGCAGTCGAAAGCCCCAGTGGACGACGTCGTGGTCGTCGACTACGAGGACGCGCAGGCGCGGCTCGTCGCTCATCGCCGCGGACCCGGCACCACCAGCCGGACTCGCCATCCGTCCGGTGGGACGGGACCGAACTCGACGATGCCGCGATGCTGGATCGCCTCGAGCGACATGAGGCGCAGGCCGAGCCCGCTGTCGGTGCCGTGCTCCACGGCGCCGTCGTTCGTCACCTCGAGGATGTAGGCCTCCGGCTCGGCGCCGACGCTGACCTCGATCCGGGTCGCCTGGGCGTGCTTGTCGACGTTGCGAAGCGCCTCGGCGAGAACGGACTGCAGAATCGGCTCCAGCTCGGCCGGGATCTCTACGCCGTCGGCCCAGCTCACGTTCACCTCGGGACGCTGGCCCAGCCGATCGAGCAGGTGGCGCAGCGTCGTCCTGGTTTCGGGCTGACTCGGCTCGAGCGAGCGGTCGAGCGCGCCGCGGAGCTCGGCGAGCACGGCGCGCAGCTCCTCGTCGATCCGGCTGCGATCGCCGGGGGCGAGCGGCTGATCCGATCCCACGACGAGCAGCAACCCGAACAGCCGCTGGATCACCTGCTCGTGGATCTCGCGCGTCAGCGAGACCCGCTCCGACAGCTGCTTCGCCCGCTCCCTCTGTTCGGTCGCCCGTTCGACGCTCGCCGCCAGAGCCGCGAGCCGCCCCAGGGTGAGCATCGTCCGCTTCTCGTCGTCCGTCAGCTCGAAGCGACCGCCGTCCCTGTCCGCGAAGATCACCCCGAGCCACCGGCCCGCCGCGGCGATCGGCGTGCACGTGATGGTGGTTATCCCGGCGAAGCGGGCGTAGCGGGCCGGGACGTGGCCGGCGAGATCATCGGAGACCTCCACCACGTGGTCCTTGGCCAGGGCGCGTTGGGCCATCGGCGTCTCGTCCAGAGTGCCCTCGATCTGGGCGACGAGCGCGGGATCGACGCCGGTGGAACCGACCGGAACCACCGCGCGGTACGCGGGGTCGTAGAGAAGCAGTGCCGCCCGCCGCAGGGACGTGAGCCGGCACAGCGCCTCGCAGACGTCGTCGTAGAACTCGCCCGACTCGGTCGCCGAGTCGACCTCCCCGAGCAGCCCGACCAGGACGTCGATCGCGTCGGTGCGCGGCGGTGAGCCGAGGGCCTCGATGTGGAGGTCTACCCGCGCGCGGACGCCCGGTTACCAGCGGGATTTGACTGGCCGGTCAGCCGGTGCGAGGCCGCGCGCGGTCGCGCTCGTCCTCGTCGACCAAGGTGCCCTGTCGCTCGACAGCACGATCGGCGAGGTGTTGCTCGGGCACTCCGGCAACTTCGCCGGCTACACGACGCTGATGATCGCGACGCCGAACGGGCGTCGCTCCGCCGTCGTGACGGTGAACGAGCAGCTCGCCGAGGACGCCAAGCCGGAGACCTTCGAGCACCTGCGTCCGGTGTTCGAGCTCGCGGCGTGCGCCGCGCTCCCTCGCTGAGAGTCACTAGCGCCGCGGAGCTGCCGGCTCCTGCCGCGCCAGCGGGGTCCCCTCGCATGGAAAGATCAACCTACCCCGTGCAGCCCGAGATCGACATCGGCCCGCTGACGCTTCAGACGTTCGGGATCTGCTTCGCCCTCGCGTTCCTCGCCGCCGGGGCGGTGGTCGGACGGCGGCTGCGGGAGTGGGACAAGCCCGCCGACTGGGCGTACGAGATGACGTTCGCGGCGCTGATCGGGGGGATCGTGGGCGCGCGGCTCGATTTCATCTTCGAGAACTGGGACGACGTCTCCGGCGACCTGCTCGGCAACATCTTCTCCGGCGCGGGGCTGGTGTGGTTCGGCGGTGCCGTGGGCGGGGCGATCGGCGTCATCCTGTGGGCGCGGTGGCGCGGGATGCTGGGGCTGCCGCTGCTGGACCTGGCGGCGCCGGCGCTCGCGATCGGGTACGCGCTCGGGCGCATCGGCTGCCAGGTGTCCGGCGATGGCGACTACGGCCAGGCATGGGACGGCCCCTGGGCGATGGCGTATCCCGATGGCACCGAGCCGATCGACACCCCGGTCCACCCGACGCCGATCTACGAGACGCTCGCGATGGGCTTCGTGGCGCTGCTGCTGTGGCGGTGGCGCAATCGCTTCCAGCCGGGGATCCTGTTCGCGATCTACCTGGTGCTCGCGGGCGTGGAGCGCCTGCTGGTCGAGTTCATCCGCCGCAACGACGCGATCGTCGCCGGCCTCACCCAGGCGCAGCTGATCAGCATCGTGATGATCGCCGCGGGGGGCGGGTGGCTCGTCGTCAAGGCGCGCCGCGGCGGGCTCGAGCCGGCGCCCGCCTGAGCCTTGAACCGCGAAGGGCCCCGCTCCGTGGGCCCTCGCGTGCTTCCCCAAGGAGGAGGAGCGGGGTCAGCTGCGTCGGCGCCTCCCGGGAAGCTGCGCGACGGCCAAGACCCATCAGGCGGACGGGTCAAACGGCTACGCGGAGCGCAGCAGCCCGCCGTCGAGCGGGATCACGGTCCCAGTCAGGTACGCGGCGCGATCGGAGCACAGGAAGGCGACGAGGTCGCCGTACTCCTCGGGGGTGCCGAGGCGGCCGGCCGGTACGTCGACACGGGCGCGCTCCTCGGCCCGCTCGAGCGAGCCGCCGCTGTCGGCGAGCCGCTGGGTCGCGAAGCGGCCGGTGGCGACGGTGTTGACGGTGATCCCGTCGCCGGCGACCTCGGAGGCGAGCGTCTTGAACAGCCCGATCGCCGCCATCCGGTGGGCATTCGACAGCGCGAGGCCGGGGATCGGCTCCCGCATCGAGCTCGAGCCCACGTTGACGATCCTCCCCCAGCGCCGCTCCCGCATGCTGGGTAGAACGGCGTCGATCAGGGTTCGCGGGGCCAGGACCAGGGCGCGGTACGCGGCGTCCCAGTCCTCGCGCGGGTGGTCGAGCGTCCCGCCGAGCGGCGGCCCGCCGGTGTTCGTGACCAGGATCTCGATCGGGCCGAGGGCGCCTGCGACCTCGGCGGGGAGCCTCGCCAGCCGGTCGATGTCGTCGGTGTCGGCGACGAACGGCGCCACCTCGCCGTCGATCTCACCCGCCGCCCGATCGATCCGCTCGCGCGAGCTCGAGGCGATCGCGACGCGCGCCCCCTCGCGTGCCAGCGCCGCGGCGACGCCGTGCCCGATCCCGCTGCTCGCTCCCATCACCAGCGCCGTGCGCCCGCCGATTCCCAGGTCCATGGGCGCAACCTAGCCCACCGCGGGCATAATCACTGGACGGGCGGTTAGCTCAGTTGGGAGAGCGCCTCGTTTACACCGAGGAGGTCGCTGGTTCGAGCCCGGCACCGCCCATCACACCAGCTCCGCGAGGATCTCCTCCAGCCGATTCGCCATCAGCAGATGGCCCTCGCCGGGGCGGGCGCGCAGGTGGGCGCCGGGGATCTCGCGGGCGAGGCGCTCGCCCCACGCCGCTGGAATCGAGCCGTCGTCGTCTCCCTGCCACACGAACGTGGGGACCTCGATCTCGTCGAGGCGAAATCCCCACGGGCGCATCACGCTGCGCAGGTCATCGACCAGGCCGCTCGCCCCGGGCTGCATCGCGTCGGTGAGCTGCGCGATCCCGCGCGCGACCAGCTCCGGTCTGCGCGCGACCAGCTTCGCGTCCGCGGCCGAGAGCTCGCGCGCGAACGCCCTCACCGCGAGGCCGGGAAGCGCGCGGGCAAGCGAGGTCTGGAGGCGCAGGCTCAGCGCCGCCAGCCCTGGGGCCCGGCGCGACAGCCGCCAGTACCCGCTGCGGCCGAGCTCCGCAAACGCGCCGGCGCGGTCCAGCGGAACGATCGAGCTGACGAGCGCCGCGGCCGTGACGCGATCGCCGAGCTCGCGCGCGCACGCCGCCGCGTGCGCGCCGCCGACCGAGAAGCCGACGACGGCGAAGCGCTCCAGCTCCAGCGCGTCGGCGAGCTCGGCGACGTCCAGCGCCCAATCGACCACCCGGCGCCCCGGCCGCTGGTCGGAGAGTCCGATCCCCGGCCGATCGACGGTGATCCAACGGACGCCGGCGCGCTCCAGGACCGGCTCGTCCCACAGCAGCAGCCGGCCGCCGGGGTTGCCGTGAAACTCGAGCACCGCGCGGCCGCCCGGATCGCCCCATTCGGCGTATCCGAGCGCCCGACCGTCGCTGAGTCGGTGAACCCGCGCGGGGACGACCTGCCGCTCAGCTCGCGGACGGCTTACCGGTCAGCTCCTCGAGGACCGCGGCGTCGGATTCGGAGATCCCGGCGATCGGCTCGCCGTCCCAAGTGATCCCGTCCGACATCGCGACGAACAGCTGCTTGCGTTCCTGGATGCTCATCTTCGCGCTCTGCGCGAAGGCAAGGAACGAGTACATCGTCGGCAGCGCATCGCGCCAGCCTTGTCCCGCACCCCGAATCCGGACCAGGTCCTGGATCGTTCGCGGCGCCTCTCGCACTCCCTCGGAGAAGATCTGGCCGAACACCGCCAGGTCGAGCTGGCTCTCGCGGCCGGGCTCCACCACGGCGGCATCCCCCTCCGAACGCAGCAGTCCCCCCTCCAGCTCCTCGGCCGACATCAGCAGCGTGCCGTCCGTCGCGCGCGGATTGCACTCGATCAGCTCGAGGCCGTCCGGGGTCTCGACGAAGTCGAGCGACATCTGCCCCGTGTAGGAGAGCTCGGCGCCAAGCCGCTCGGCGATCCGCAGCGACGGCGCGCAGTCGACGGAGAGGAACTGGATCCCGGTGCTGTGCTCCCACTGGCGCGGCGCGCGGTAGGCGCAGTGGGCGCTCACCCGGCCGTCGTGGAGCGTGCTGTAGGTGCAGTGCATGGGCCCGTCGACGAACTCCTGCACTAGCCACGGCGAGGCGGGGGTGGGATGGCACTCATCCACCGACAGGTGTCCGGCGAGCGGCCCCGTGTTGGTGAGCAGCGACACGCCGCCGCGCGAGAACGCGGCGCGGGCGAAGTAGCTCGGGAAGCGCGCGATCTCCTCGCGCAGCTCGGCGTCGCTGCGCGCCACGACGGTCTCCGGCGTCGGCAGCCCGAGCCGCTCGGCAAGCCTCTGGAAGCTGTCCTTGTCGTGGACGCGCGCGAGGGTCTCGAAGGAGGCCGTGTACAGGTTGGTTATCGCGGACAGGCGCTCGTGCTGGGTCGCGAGATAGAACGCCTCCTCGAAGATCGGCAGGACGAGCTCGATCCCGTGCTCCCGAACCCCGGCCTCGACGTCATCGATGAACTGCTCGGTCTGCGCGGAGGGGGACGCCGTGACGAGGTGGCCCTCCACGTACCGGGAATGGCTGCCGGGCGCCTCCTCGTAGCTGTCCGATGCCCACACCTCGTGGCCACGCTCGGCGAGCTTGCGGATCGCGTCGAGCGCGAACGGCATCCGCGAGCTGGTGACGAGAATTCTCATTGCCGGCTCACGCTATCGCGCCCCAATGCGTGCACGCGTGGGCGCTCGACTCGACCGCCGCGGCGAGCGCGGGCTCGACGCCGGCCGCGTCCCAGCCCGCGGCCGCGAGGTGTGCCGCGAGCGTGCCCATGAACGCGTCGCCGGCGCCGAGCGTCGACACCACGTCGACCTCGATGCCGTCCACCTCCGCCTCCACCGCCCCGCGCATGACCGCCCCGTTCGCGCCCCGGGTGACGACCGCGATCCGAGCGCCGAGCGCCGAGAGCTCGGCAGCGGCCGCCGCGGGATCCTCCGCCCCGGTGATCGCGCCGGCCTCCGCGTGGTTGGCTCGCACGCAGAACGCGCCCTCGCACAGCTCCCGGCACAGCTCGAGCGCGACGTCGAGGTCGTCCCACCGATGCTGGCGCAGGTTCGGGTCGAAGAGCACCGGGACGCCGGCCTCGCCCGCCAGCCGGCGCGCCCGGAGGGTGAGCGCGCGCTCGGGCCCTCCCACCAGCGTGTTCGAGCCGATGATCAGCGCCGACGCTTCGGTGACCGCCTCCTCGACGCGGTCGCCGAGCGAGCGGACGCAGGCCTCGATTCCCTCCCCGTAGATCTGAAAGCTCGGCTCGCCATCGCGGTCGAAGGTGGCGAACGCCACGGGCGTACGCAGCCCGGCGACGAGCGAGAACCAACGCAGCTCGATGCCCTCGCGCTCAAGCAGGGAGCGCAGCCAGCGACCCCACGGGTCGTCCCCCGCGCCGCCGGCGAGCGCAGCGGCGGCTCCGGCCCGTCGCGCCGCGACCGCGATGTTCGCCAGCGCGCCCCCGAAATGGGGGCGAAACTCGTCCGCATCCTCGATCCTCGACGTGCGCTTCTCGCAGATCAGGTCGACGATCGCTTCGCCGAGACAGACAACGGTCACTCCGGCAAGATAGTTTGGCGCCCGAGCTAATCTGGTCCAGGGGACGTGGGGACGACACAGTTTGCTTTATGGCTCGACTCGATCCGACAACCGAGCCCGCTCCTGGGCCAAGGGAACAGCTGGCGGACGAACGCGAGTTGCTCGAGCGCTACTACCGTGGCCGCGACCAGACAGTGCGCGAGGAGCTGGTGCAGCGGTTCATGCCGCTCGCGCGGCGGCTCGCCGCGCGTTACCGGGGCGATCGCGAGCCGCTCGACGACCTCGTGCAGGTGGCCAGCATCGGCCTCGTCAAGGCGCTCGACCGCTTTGACCCAGCGCGCGGCGTTGCCTTCTCGAGCTATGCCGTCCCCACGATCCTCGGCGAGCTGAAGCGGCACTTCCGCGACCGCGGATGGTCGGTCCGGGTGCCGCGAGACCTGCAGGAGCGGATCGCGCGGGTGGACCGGGCGATCGCCGAGCTGCCCGGCAAGCTCGGCCGCGCCCCCTCGGTGAACGAGATCGCGGACAGGCTGGAGGTCGATCCCGAGGAGGTGCTCGAGGCGATGGAGGCGGGCCAGGCCCACCACGCGATGTCGCTCGACGCCCAGTCGCAAACCGACGAGGGTGAGGGAATCCCGCTGACCGAGCGGCTCGGCGGCAGCGATCCGGCGTTCGACACCGTCGAGTACGGGGCGACGATCACCGACGCATTGGAGTCGCTCTCCGAGCGCGATCGGACCGTGCTCCACCTGCGCTTCATCGAGGACATGACCCAGACGGAGATCGCCGATCGCGTCGGCGTCTCCCAGATGCACGTGTCGCGAATCCTCCGCTCGGCCGTGGAGCAGCTGCGCGGGGAGGTCGAGCGCCGGCGACTCGCGGCTAGCGGTCGATGCCGACGACGAGGTACTCGGCGGGATCGCCCGCGGGTCCGGCCGGCTGCGCGTCGACGGTCACCTCGCTGGCGAGCTTGCGCAGCGACGTTCCGCCCGGGAGCTCCAGCCCACTCGAGGATGCGTTGACCCGCGCCCTCGACCAGGGGGCCGATACGGACGTCGAGCCGGCCCTCCGCGTCGACGATCTCGATCCCGACCGTGCGATTCGCGAAGTCCGTCGGGCTGTGCGCGGAGACGGCGTCGCCGATCAGGATCGTGTCCGAGAGCCGATCGACTGAGAAGTCGGCGCGCGCGGCGAGCGCGCTGATCACGCGCGCGAGCACGGGTCGGACGAAGGTGCCGGCGGCGATCGACATCACCGTCCCCTCGTTTGCCGCGCCGTTGGCACTCTCGGTGGCCTCGGGGTCACGTCCGTTGCGGTCGAAGCGGAGAACCATCCGGACCTCGGTGCCCCGCTGGCCGCCCCGAATCTCGAACTGGTCGGACAGCGTGGCGATCAGCGGCATCCCGAGCCTGAGGCCGGGAGCCTCTGGCTCGGCGGGACGGGGGCGGAAGCCAGAGCCCCGATCGCGAACCGCGATCTCCAGCCCATCCTCACGCGGCGCGGCGCTGACCTCGAGCGGCCCGGTCTCGTTCTCCGGATACGCGTGAATGACGACGTTCATGCACGCCTCGGTGACGATCGTCTTCAGGTCGGAGACCGAGTCGGGGTCGAAGCCCATCGCGTCCGCGAAGCCGGCGAGCGCCTGCCTCACGACGGCCAGGTTCTCCGCCCGAGCCGCGACCGTGAGATGGAGGCCGTGCGGGTTCACTCATTCGGGCGGGCCGGCATGCGCCTCTTCGATCGCCGCCGTCCGCGAGGGGTGGACAGGGAGGGTTGAGTCGAGGCCGGTGACCTCGAGCACCCGCTGTACCGGCTGAGCTCCGTCGGAGAGGGCGACGGCAAAGCCCAGGCCTCGCTCGTGTGCCTGACGGCGGGCATCGAGCACCGCACCCAGGATTGACGAGTCGACGAACGCCGCGCCGGATAGGTCGACCACCACCGGCAGCCGATCCTCGATCGCGGCGGCAAGGCGCCCGCGCAGCTCAGGAGCGGTGTTGAGGTCGTGTTCCCCCTTGAACGTGATCACGGCAACTCCTGAATCCGCCCGCTCGGACGCGATTTCCCCTGGACCCATTAGGCGAGAATACCCGCCGCGGGGCTTCGCAAACCCCGGTGCGCTCAAAGGAAGCTTGCGCCCAGCACGGGCGACATTTATGGTGCGTGCCCGATCCACGGAGAGGGGTCACAAATTTGGGGGTAGCGGTGAGAACTCAAGTGGAGACGACGAGACTGTTACCGAGAAGCTCCGGGGTCCAACCGGAGCGACGCTTGGCTACTCAGCATGCGGCCGTCAGCGCGCTGGCGGAGTCCTCCAGCCTCGCCGAGGCGGTGCCGAGGCTGCTGGAGGCGGTCGGGAACGGCATCGGCTGGGACTTCGGCGCCCTGTGGATGCCGAGCCCGAACGGCCGCGACGGTGTGCTGCGGTGCGTCGAGACATGGGCTTCCCCGGCGACCGATGCGCACTACTTCGTGGACGTGTGCAGGGACCTCGAGCTCGAGCCCGGCGCCGGGCTCCCCGGGAGGGTGTGGAAGACGGGCGAGCCGGCGTGGGTCACTGACGTCACCGGCGACCCGAGCTACCGGCGCGCGCCGGCCGCCGAGCGCGCCGGCCTCCGTACCGGATTCGCCTTCCCCGTGATGGGGGGAGAGACGGTCCAGGGAGTGCTCGAGTTCCTGACCCACGAGACGCGCGCCCCCGACGAGGCCCTGCTGGCCGACTTCGCGGTCTTCGGCTTCCAGATGGGACAGTTCATCGACCGCGAGGCGTCCGACCGGGAGCTGCGCGAGTCGCGCGACCAGCTCGAGGCGATCCTGAGCAGCGTGCCCGCCGGGATCATGGTCGTCGACCAGCGCGGCCGGAACGTGTTCACGAACGAGATCGCCGCCCGGATGACCGGCTACCGGAGCACGGAGGAGCTGCTCGCCGCCCCACCGGGCGCGGTGCTGCGCGGCTCGGAGATCTTCGACGAGCACGGGCGCCCGATCCCGGGTGACGAACTGCCGACGGTCAAGGCGCTGCGCGGGGTCGAGAGCCCCGGGGTGCTGCTGCGGATCCCGGTCACGGGCCCCGGGGATCATCGCTGGCTGATGGCCAGGGCGACACCGGTGCCCGACGGCCGCGGAGGCTTCCTGGCCGTCAGCGTGCTCGAGGAGATCAGCGAGATCAAGTGGACGGAGGAGGCCCTGCGCGAGAGCGAGATCCGCCACCGCTCGATCTCGCGCACTCTCCAGGAAGGCCTGTCTCCGCCGCGCGCGCCGCAGGTCCCCGGCCTCGAGGTCGCGGTCCGGTTCCGCGCGCTCGGGGAGGCAAGCGAGATCGGCGGCGACTTCTACGACCTCTTCCAGACCGGCGAGCGGCGCTGGGCGGTGCTGATCGGGGACGTCTCCGGCAAGGGCGTCGAGGCGGCAGCGACGGCGGCCCTCGCGCGTCACACGGTCCGAGCCACCGCGCAGCACAACGACGATCCCGAGCACGTGCTGCCTATGCTCAATCAGGCAGTCGGACGGCAGCTATCCCCGTCGAGGTTCTGCACCGCGGTCTACGCGACCGTCGAGCTTGGCGAGCTTTGGGTGCGGATGCGAGTCGCGTCCGCCGGCCACCCCCCGCCGCTGTTGCTGCGCAGCCACGGTGGCACGGAGGAGGTGGGAAGGCGGGGACCGCTGCTCGCCGGCTTCGAGGGCGGCGGTTACGGGGCGGAGCCGTTGCACCTGGCTGCGGGGGACTCCCTGATCCTCTACACCGACGGGGTGATCGAGGCGGGGGAGCGCGAGGAGGGCGGAAGAGGCGGGCTCGACCCGGCGCGTCTGGGCGGGATGCTCGGAGCGTGCGTTGGGGTCGACGCGGAGCGCATCGCCCAGCGGATCGAGGATGCCGTCGTGGAGGCGGAGGCCGGGCATCCCCGCGACGACGCCGCGATCCTGGTCCTGCGTTCGCCCAGCTCCGAGTAAGCCATGTTTAGCCCTGGCGATGCGTGGGTAAACACTGCTCGGAGCAAACCCCGCTCCCCCCTGTACCAGCGACGGACCCGGTGGTCGTCCCCCGGGTCCGTCGTGTTTCTTGATCGCGTTTCTGATGGGAGCTCCGCTGGCTGAACCTCGCCGGGCGACCGTCGCGGGGGATCGACCGCTCGGCTCCAGAGAGGCCGAGGTGGAGCTCGAGCACGCGCTCGAGAGCGGCGAGCTGGAGGTCCACTATCAACCCATCGTCGAGCTGGGCAGCGGCAGGATCACGGGGCTCGAAGCACTCGTCCGTTGGCGACACCCAAGCCGGGGGCTCGTCCTCCCGTCGGAGTTCGTTCCGCTCGCCGAGCAGACCGGGCAGGTCCTCGCCCTGGGGGGTTGGGTGCTGGCGGAGGCATGCCGCCAGGCCGCGGCGTGGCGGGCGATGCACGAAACGAGC
Source organism: uncultured Thermoleophilia bacterium (assembly GCA_963754225.1). Taxonomy (GTDB): domain Bacteria; phylum Actinomycetota; class Thermoleophilia; order Solirubrobacterales; family 70-9; genus DASPWW01. The sequence continues at coordinate 17,792 of CAVWEV010000010.1, read as the reverse complement.
TCCGGCCTCGAGATCGCCGTCAACCTGTCCGGCGAGCAGATGAGCACGCCGGGGCTGGTCGATGTGGCGGGGGCGGCGCTGCGCTCGGCGGACCTGGAGCCCTCGAGCCTGCTGCTCGAGATCACCGAGACCGCGCTGATTCGCGACACGGCGGGCAGCATCGCCGCGCTCGACAGCCTCCGGGCGCTGGGAGTGCGGATCGCGCTGGACGACTTCGGTACCGGGTACTCCTCGCTCCAGTACCTGGATCGGTTCCCGGTCGACACGATGAAGATCGCCCAGGCGTTCGTGAACGACGTCGGCGAGTACACCGGGCGCGAGCCGAGGCTGGCGCGGGCGATCGTGGGGCTCGCCGAGGCATTCGACCTGCGGGTGATCGCCGAGGGCGTCGAACGACCCGACCAGGTGCCGGCCCTGATCGAGCTTGGATGCGATCTCGGCCAGGGCAACCTCTTCTCGCCGGCCGTCTCCGCCGATCGGGCCGACGCGCTGCTGCGCGCCGGCTCGGTGTCATGATGGGCGCGATGGCGAGGATCGAGGACTACAGCTTCGGGCACGTCGTGGTCGATGGCGAGGAGCACTCCAAGGACGTGATCGTCCTGCCGCAGCGGGTGGTCGGAAACTGGTGGCGTCAGGACGGGCACTCGCTGGTGATCGAGGATCTCGACGACGTGCTCGACGAGCTCCCCGAGCGGCTGATCGTGGGCTGCGGGGCGGACGGACGGCTGCATCCTCATCCGTCGGTGATCGAGGCCCTCGGGCGACGGGGCATCGAGGTCGAGGCGCTGCCGACCGATGAGGCGGTGCGGCGTTACGGGGACTCGAATCCCGCCCGGACAGCCGCGGCGCTCCACCTGACCTGCTAGGTAGGTCGCCGTGGTAGCGGCCGGCGGGGCGGGTGGCGGCGGCGCGATCGCATTGCTCGGCGACGTAATGCTCGGCCGGGCGGTGGCCGATGCGCTGGGCCGGATCGAGCCACCGGAGGTGTGGGCCGCGGAGCTGCGAGAGATCGCCGCCTCGTGCGACGCGGTGGTCTGCAACCTGGAGTGCTGCGTCTCCTCGCGGGGCGAGCGGACGCGCCGCGTGCCCGGCAAGCCGTTCTTCTTTCGCGCTCCTCCCAGGGCGATCTCCTCCCTCGAGGCGATCGGGGTGGGCGCGGTCGGCCTCGCGAACAACCACGCGCTCGACTACGAGCAGGAAGCGCTCGCGGACACCGTGGAGGCGCTGCGCGGCGCGGGGATCGGGTTCGCCGGCGCAGGAGAGGACGTGAGCGAGGCTCGGCGGGGGGTCGTGATCGAGGCGGGCGAGCGCCGCATCGGCATGGTCGCGGTGTCCGATCATCCGGAGGAGTTCGCGGCCGCGGACGGGTCGCAGGGGATCGCCTACGCGGACCTACGCCGCGGGATTCCGGCCTGGCTCGCAGACGAGCTCGCCCGGCTGCGCGGTGCGTGCGATCGCGTGATCGCGTTCCCGCACTGGGGACCGAACATGTCCACCGAGCCGGCGCGCTGGCAGCGAGAGGCCGCGGAGGCCATGCAGGAGGCGGGCGCCGACCTGGTCGCCGGCCACTCGGCACATGTCTTCCACGGCGTCGGCTGGACCGACGGCGGACCGGTGCTGTTCGACCTCGGCGACGCCCTCGACGACTACGCGGTGGACGCCGAGCTGCGCAACGACCTCGGGTTGATGGCGCTGTGGCGGCCGGACGTGGCCGACGCGGAGCTCGAGCTGGTTGGGCTGGCGCTCGACTTCTGTCGCACCCGGCTGGCCGCTGGGCCGGACGCCGATTGGATCGCGGCTCGCCTGGAGCGGGCGTGCGCGAAGCTCGGGACCCGCGTCGAGCGGATCGCGACGCAGCGCTTTCTCGTCCAGCCTCGCTAGGCGGCGATCCGCGTGTCCAGCCGGCCCAGCGTCGGCGAGGAGATCGCGATCTCGTCGCCGGGCTTCAGCCATACCCGGGGTCGGCGTAGGCTTCCGACCCCCGCCGGCGTCCCGGTGGCGACGATGTCGCCGGGCTCGAGCGTCATCAGCCGCGACAGGTGGGCGACCAGGTAGGGGACCGTGAAGATCAGATCGCCGGTCGTCGAGCTCTGTCGCTCCTCCCCGTTGACCGTGAGAGAGAACTCGATCGCGTCGTGCGCCCCCGCGTCGTCGGGCGTGACCAGCGCCGGCCCGCACGGGGCCGAGCCGTCGAACACCTTCCCCGGCATCCACTGCGGCGTGGAGAACTGGAGGTCGCGCGCCGAGAGGTCGTTGAAGAGCATATACCCGGCGACATGGTCCATCGCCTCGTGCTCCGACACCTCCCTGGCGCGCCTGCCGACCACGAACGCGACCTCCGCCTCGTAGTCGACCTTCCGGCTCGACGCCGGCAGCGGAACCGTCTCGCCGGTGCCGACCAGCGCATTGCGGAACTTGGCGAAGAACGGCGGCTTCTCCGGCGGCTCCGCATCCTGCTCCTCGGCGTGCGAGCGGTAGTTCAGCCCCAGGCAGACGATCTTGTCGGGGTCGGGGATCGGCGGGAGCAAGGTGACGTTTTCGAGGGGCTGTCCCTTCGAGCCCGGCGCCGCGGCGATCCTGTCACTCAGCTCGTCGAGCCGACCCGCCTCGAGCAGACCGCGCACGCTCGGCGGCGGATCGCGCTCCAGCGCATCGGCGGCATCCACCACCGCGCCGTCCTCGAAGCACGCCGGCCCGATCTCCCCGCTCGGAGCGATAGGTCACGATCCGCATCGCGCCGCCAGCCTAGCGACCGCCGCTAACCTAGAATCCCTTCCGCGAGCCGCGCGCTCGCCACATACGGGGGCGTAGCTCAGTTGGTTTAGAGCGCCGGCCTGTCACGCCGGAGGCCGCGGGTTCGAGTCCCGTCGCTCCCGCTTCTCTCGTCCATCGAATCGCCTGGACCTGCGGCGGTTTTCTGCGGCTGCGAGGACGTTTGATCGTGGCCTCTGAGCCCTGGAACTCCGTTCACTGTCCATCAGTGCCCATTCGCCCGCTTTGAGCAGTGCGGCGCTTCGCGGTCCGGTAGCGGGCCCCTGACCCAGAGCGACCGACTCGCGCTCAGCGGGAAAGCGTGGTGGTGGCGGTTGAGACGACCCAGCCGGGCTTGGTCCTGGCGCGGATCCTCAGCCAGGTCCGCTTGTCGGCGTCGGGCAGGGTTGCGCGGCCCTTGCGGTCGAGCGTCAGCCGCTGCCGCCGCCCGCCGGCCCAGGCGGTCACGCGAAGGTTCCGCATCTTCGCCCCGCGGACCTTGATCCGGACCTCGGCGCCGTCGACCTCGAGGATCACCCTGTTGCGCTCCGCATGATCAAGCAGCACCGCCCCGCCGCCGCGGCCCGCCTTACCCCTTGCCGTCGTCCCGTTGCTCCCGCTCTTGGTCACCCGCAGGCGCTTGTCGCAGTCGAAGGTGTCGAATAGCTGGATCCGGGGGTCGCCCCGGTAGACGATTGGGTCGAGGCTGGTGCCGCGTCCGCAATTGACCCCGACACCGCGCTGTGCGGCTACGTACTCGCCGTCATCGGGCGGCGGCAGGCGTCCCCGACGGTTGGGTGCGTCGAGGCGGTACAGCGGCAGCCCGACTCGCGTCGCGCCGGGCTCCTGTTCGCCCGCCCCGACGTTGCAGGGCGTCGTGTTGGTGGCGTTGGCGATCACGGTGTTCCTCACCTCGTCCGAGATCGCCTGTGTGTTGAGCAGGTTCTGCGCCGAGATGAAGCTGACGACCGCGCCGTGGACGACGTCGTAGGTGCCACCCTGGCGGAAGCCGGGGATCCCGGGCGCGGGGATCGTGCTCCCGTCGATGTTCGTCGACGCCTCCCCGAGCGCGCTCGCCAGGCCCACAGCCCCGTCGTTGGGCGTGTAGTACTCGAGTCCCGGCAAGTCGATTCCGACATGGTCCCCGGCGATCCCGGTCACCGGGCATGACCCGATCCGTTGCTTGGGGTTCCACCCCGTGAGGAAGCCGTTGGTCAGCTCGGAGGTCGCGACCTGGCCGAGGTCCTTCAGCATCAGCTGCGCCACGTCGACGACCCCGTCGCAGATCAGCTGCTCTATCTCATTTGAGAAGTCGCACTGGCCGCCGTTCAGCTGGATCGCCAGGTCGGCGACCAGGGAGCCGGTGTGGGGGGTCCCGAGCGTCGTCAGCGAGCGCACCTCGACTCCCGTATAGGCGCCGTCCTGGGTGATCGCCGAGCGCGACCACAGCCCCCCGTCGGAGTGGCCCACGATCTGGAGACTCTCGACGCCGTAGGCGTCACGCAGGAAGCCGATCAGATTCGCCAGCGCCTTCCCGTTCGCATCGGTCTCGCCATTCGAGTTGATCACCGCGGTGTCGGGCGGCACGAGCTCCCCCGCGCCGGAGCAGGGCGGAAGCAGCGCTCCGCCCGTCTGCCTGACCGGCGCGGTGAACACGTCCAGGCCGGCGGGCTTCAGCGTCTTCGCGATTCCGCCGACGGGGTCCCACTCCGGCCCCTCCTCGCCGTCGCAGCTCGGGTCCGGTGTGGTGAAGGGGGACGCCGTGTCGAAGCCGGAGACGAGCAGCACGGCGTCGGGATAGGTAGCGGCGGCCGCGGATGCCGGCATCGCGAGCATCCCGCCGAGCGCCAGCGCCGCGATCACCAGCCAGCGGCGCCGACCCCTCCGATTCGACCCCTCGTCCGGCACTGAGGCGAAGGTAGCAGCCCGAACGGACCTCGCGGGATCGTGGTGCTCGCCGCGCCGCGCTGGTGGCGCCGAGCGCCTCCGTGATCGCCACTCTGCCAGCCGTTCCTCGAGACGAGCTGCCTGCAGGACTTCCGTTCCCTGAGCAACCTCGTATACGAAGAAGGCCAATACGCCGACTGGTCGGCGCCTGCGACTCCCGGCCGATGCGGGTGAGCGCGAAGTGCAGTCCCGCGGAGTGGACCGCCGATCATCCGGGCCATGTATCCGGTCCACCCGGGGCCCTCAACACGCGGCAGGCGCTCGAGAACACGGTGACGCTCGCCGACTCTCGCAGTACGCGAAGCGTCGCGCCGTCGATCGAAGAAGCTACGATCTGGTAGTGGCCGGGTTACCCCGGCGAGCGCGAGCACCTTGCGGAATCGGGTGATCGCTGAGGGCGCTGGTAGCCTGACCGCGTCATGGGCAAGTCGGCCCGGATTGGTGGGAGCTGGGGAATGCGGTGGCTTCTTGCGTCGGTGGGCGCAGCGCTAGCGCTCGCGCTCGTCCTCAGCACCGTCCCGGCGGGCGGCGCTGGTCCTCCGGTCCCGAGGTGCTTCGACACGCCGCTGAAGATCGAGGGCACCGCGAGGGACGACTCGGCGACGTCACCGAGGGCCGGGACGTGATCGGGACGTTCAGGGCCGGGACGTGATCGACGGCCGCGGCGGCGACGACCTGATCTGCACCGGCTCCGACCACGATCGCGTGACCGGCGGGGCGGGGGCCGACATGATGATTGGCGGGGACCAGAACGACGAGCACGTCGGCGACTTCCGCAACACGACCCAGGGAGCCATCGGCGAGGACGTCGTCCTGGGCGACGACGGCAAGGACCTCGTTGTCGGCGACGGGCTGTCGAGTACCGGGGACGCCACCGGCGGCGCCGACGCACCGTCGAGGGCGGCAACAGCGACGACACCGTGATCGGCGACAGCATGTCGACGGTGGGCAACGCGGCCGGCGCGGGCGACGACACGGTCTCAGGGAGCGACGACACGGCACCGTGGTCCGCGACGCTCCGCAAAGGGCGAGGCGTCGGCAAGGGCGGCAAGGACGAGGTGCTCCGCGGGGAGCAGACCGATGCATGTGGGGCGATCACCAGGGCGGAGGCAAGGACGACGGCGCGGCAAGCTCTACCAGCGGGGGCGGCGCCGACCTCCAGGCGGGCCCCAGCAGGACGTGTGCAAGGGCCGCGGGGGCGCGACCGCGACAGGAGCAGGCCGCCATGCGGGAAGCGGGCCGGGCCCTTAACGGCCGCCGGCGCTAACCGCCGGAGCCGCTTCGGCGAGAGCAGCCCGGCGAGCTTCGCCGGCGGAGTTCCTGAAGCCCGACGGCGCGATCGTGGACGTGTGCAACGGCGCCCCCTGCCACACGGACGCGTTCACGCCCTAGCGGGCGCTACGCGGTGAGCTCGCTGCCGGCGGGAGGCGGGGCGGTCGGGTCGCCGTCGTCCTCGCCGGGCGCCTCGCGGGCGATGTAGTCCTCGGCCAGCAGCAGGTTCTCGCCGGCGCGCTCCAGGACGTGGAGCATGTCGGTCATCAGCGAGACCTCCTCGACCTGCTCCTTGACGAACCACTGCATGAACTGCTCGGCCTTGTAGTCCTCGCTGTCGCGGGCGAGCTTGAACAGGTCGTTGATCTCCTGCCCCACCCGCTGCTCCTGCTCCAGCGCCATCCGCACGGGCGCGACGGGGTCCTCGAACCGCGTCTGCTGGGCGGCGATGTCGGGGATCCGCACCTCCTCGTCGACGTCGATCAGGTACTGGACCATCATCATCGCGTGGGTCCGCTCCTCGGCCGCCTGGCGGTAGAAGAAGGCGGCGAGCCGGGGTAGCGTCTCCGCGTCGTAGTAGACGGCGGCGCCGATGTACTGCTGATGCGCGGAGAACTCGTTCGAGATCTGCTCGTTGAGGGCGTCTGGGAACGACTTGTCGGCCATGGGCGGGAAGCCTACCCGGACTCCTCGCCCCAGCGGAAGCCGGTCTGCGCCGGCATCGGGTCCATCGGGCTCGAGGGAAGCCCGTCCGGGACCGAGGGATCGTTGTAGCCGGAGGGGGCCACGTCGTTGGGGGTGTCCGGGTGGAACAGCGAGGCCAGGTACTCGATCTGCCCGCGGCCGGGCCCTGTCTCACCCTGCCCGCCGCCGTAGATCGCGATCCCCTCGCGCTCGCAGTGCTCGTACACGGACATCAGCTCGCGCAGCGACCCGAACCGCGACGGCTTCGAGTTGATCGCCTTCGAATTGCGCTCGACGACGTCGGCGAGGGAGTGCAGCGCCGCGTCCCAGGTGATGCGGTCGGAGTGCGGCTCCAGCACGGGGGTCGTCTCCTCGTTGAGGTCGGGATCCTCCAGGTATGCGTCCGGGAAGGCGTCCGCGACCCGCCGGTACAGCTCCGGGTCGGTGTCGACGTCGACCGGCGTGCCCTTGTACAGGCCCTTGAGGTCGAGCACGTCGACACCCGCGATCTGCTTCAGCTCGGCGATCAGCTCGTCGTCCCAGTCGTTCTCGGGATCGAGCTTGAAGCGCAGCGTCGGGTACTTGGCGAGCCGCTTGCGGACCGGCTCGGCCGTCGAGGGCGGCGCGTCCTCGCCGATCCCACCCAGCCGGGTCGAGCAGACGAACGTCAGCGGCCTCGGGTCGCGCCCCACCGCCTCGTGCAGAGGGAGCCCGCCCTGGCGCAGCGCGAGGTCGAGGGCAGCGGACTCGTACGCCCAGCGACGGTAGTGGCGCGAGGGCTCACGCTCGGGCGGCGCGCCACCGAACAGGTCGAGCTCACCGAGCAGCTCGCACAGCTCGCCCAGCGTGCCGGGCCCTGTCAGGTCGAGCACCGGGCCCGCGTCGCGGTGCGCAATGTGGTCGAGCACGTCGTAGACGACGTCCTCCCCGAGCCCTTCCTGACCCCCGCCGTGCAGGTGGATGATCGTCGAGGGGCGGGTGAAGTCCCCGTACTCGCGATCGCGGTCCTCGAGCTCGTAGGAGGTGATCTCGATCGGCAGCTCGGCGAGGCGGTCGTACGTGCTCACCGGCGGAAGCCTATTGATGCGGCTCAGTCGGCAGGTGCCGGACGGCCCGCCGCGGTCTCGTCCGCGATCTCCTTGGACACCGACTCGAACCCGCCGCGCTGGAAGAACGGCTTGCCGTCTGGGCTCAGCCGCCACACGACCATCAGCACGAGCCCGATCACCGTGAACGCGATCGCGATCGCCAGCGGCACGCCGATCCCTAACACCTCGGTCCCGGAATACGACGCCTTCGGGTCGTACAGGTCGCGCGCCGACTCGACCAGGAGGTAGAACAATCCGGCCGCGCCGAGCAGGGGGGCGACGCCGATGAAGAGGAAGTTCTTCGCCGAGCGCAGCAGCTCGTGGCGCCAGAAGATCACGCACGCGACACCTGTCAGCGCGTAGTAGAAGGCGATCATCAGCGACAGTGCCGAGAGCGAGTCGAAGAGGAAGTTGTCGGAGACGATGCTCGCCCCGACGTACCAGACGGTCGCCACGATTCCGATCACGATCGTCGAGAAGTCGGGGGTCAGGAACCGCGGGTGGATGCGGGCGAAGATCTTCGGGAACGCCCCCTGCGCGGCCATCGACAGCGAGGTTCGCGACGCGGGGAGGATCGTCGTCTGCGTCGAGGCGATCCCCGAGGTGATGATCGCGAGCGCCACGATGAACGACAGCGGTCCAAGCACGTCATCGGCGATGTTGCCGAGGATGTTCGAGTTGTCGTCGAACCGCTGAAGCTTGTTGACCCCGGCGATCCCGAGCGCAACGATCGCAACCCCGACGTAGGTGGCGAGCAGGATGACCACGCTGACCACTCCGGCCAGGCCGGCGGCCCTCGATCCATCTTCGGTCTCCTCGGTCAGATTGACGGCGCTCTCCCAGCCCCAGTAGATGAACACCCCCAGGAGGAGCGCCGAGAGCAGGGCCGAATAGCTGGGAGCCTCGAAGGGGTTGAGCCACGAAAGCGAGACGGGGATCGAGGTGTCGGGGGCGCCGCCGAAGATCAGCTGGATCGCTCCCACGATCACGAGCAGAACCAGCGCGCCGACCTGGGCGAGGACCATAACCCGCTGGACCCGGGCCGACAGCTCGGTCCCGATCACGCAGATCGTCGTCATCACGATGATGATCACGATGGCGAAGATCACGACCGCTTCGCGCGAGTTCTTCAGCGTCTCGAGGTCGAGCAGCCGGTAGATGTAGAACGCGGACACGTCGGCGAGCGACCCGATCACCAGCACGCCGGTGGTGAAGATCGCCCAGCCGCCGATCCATCCGAACCATGGCCCCATCGCGCGCGTCACCCACGAGAACGTCGTGCCGCAGTCCTGGTCGGCGCGGTTCATGTAGAAGAACGCCGCGGCGATGAAGAACATCGGCACGAAGCCGAGCAGCAGGGAGCCCGGCGCCGCCACGCCGACCGCGACGACGATCGACCCGATCACGGCGGCAAGCGAGTAGGCCGGCGCCGTCGAGTCGATGCCGATCGCGAGCCCGTCGGCGAACCCGATTGCGTCCTTCTTCAGCCCCTTGTCGCCGGTTTCCTCGGCGGGAGCTTCCGCTGGGACCGCTGCACTCTCCACGCTGTTACCTCCCGATAGCCGACCGGCATCCCCGCCAGCCGCGACGGACTCTATAACCCCGCCGAATGCGTTCCGATCCGTTCGCAAGAAGGGAGTGAGATGGTCCTAGACGCGCAATCCGGCGCCGGGCTCCGAGCGTTGGGGCTCAACTGCACGCTGAAGAGGTCCCCCGAGGTGTCCAACACCGAGGCGCTGATGCGCAGGGTGACCGGACTGCTCGACGAGCACGGGGTCGAGACCGAGATCGTCCGCCCCGTCGACTACACGATCAAGTTCGGGATCACCTCCGACGAGGGCGACGGCGACGAGTGGCCCCAGGTGCTGGACAGGATCAAGGCCGCCGACATCCTTCTCGTCGGGATGTCGATCTGGTTCGGCCACCGCTCCAGCGTCTGCCAGATGGTCGTCGAGCGCCTCGACGGGACCTACGACGAGCGAAACGAGCAGGGCCAGTACCCGCTGTACAACAAGGTCGCGGGCGTGGTCGTGACCGGGAACGAGGACGGCGCCCACGCGTGCGCGGAGTCGACGCTGTTCAACTTCACCCACCTCGGTTGCACCGTGGCACCGAACGTCGACACCTACTGGGTCGGCGACGCCGGCCCGGGGCCCTCATATATAGAGGCGGGCGGCGAGAGCCACCCCTACACGCAGCGAACGTCGTCGTGGTGCGCGCACAACCTGCTCCACATGGCGCGGATCCTCAAGGACAACCCGATCCCGCCGGAGGGCAACACCCTGGAGGAGCACGGCGGCGACGCCGTGCACGCGGGCTAGCGGCTCGAAGCTCGTGATCACTCGATAGCGACCGTCGCATGGCATAGGATCGCTTCCGCAACTCGAGGGGAAGGAGCTTGGAATGAAGCTGCGCTGGCCTCCGCTGACCGGGGTTGTGTTCGTGATCCTGATCGTGATCTCGTTCATCCTCTCCGGTGAGACGCCCGACTTCGACGACACCGGCGAGGAGGTGATCTCCTTCTACACCGACAACGAGGGCTCGCAGACGGTCAGCGCGGTCCTCGGCGCGTACGCGGCGCTGTTCTTCATCTTCTTCGCCAGCTTGCTGCGCGCGGAGCTGCGCCGCAACGAGGAGGGGCCAGGCGTCCTGTCGACGATCTCGTTCGCCGGCGCCGTGGTGTTCGCGGTGGGAGGACTTGCCTTCGCCGGATTCACGTTCACGCTCGCCGATCTCGCCGACGAGTCTCCCGACCCCGCCGCGATGCAGGCGCTGAACGCGCTCAACAGCGAGTTCTTCTTCCCGGTCGCCGTCGGAATGGGAGCGTTCCTGCTCGGCGCCGGAATCGCGACCATTCGCGGCGGCGTCCTGTCGACGTGGATCGGCTGGGCGGCCGTCGTGATCGGAGTGCTTGCGGTGACTCCGGCCGGGTTCTTTGCCTTCCTCGCTGGGCTGGTATGGGTGCTCGTGGTCTCGATCATGCTGGCGCGCGAGCCGGCGAGCCCGGCGGCGGCAACGCCTCCGCCAAGCCCGGGAGCGGCACCGCCTCCGCCGAGCCCGGGAGCCCCGTAGCGCTCAGCCGAGGGCTCGGCTCGCGAGCCCGCCGAACGCCTCGATCGCCACCGCCAGGTCCTCCTCGGCGGTGTCCTCCTCGGCCGCGTGGCTGATCCCTCCGATCGAGGGACAGAAGATCATCGCCGCCGGCAGCACCCTTGCCATCTCGGCGGCGTCGTGGAGCGCTCCACTGACGAGCACGCGATCCGATCCGGAGACCTCGCGGCACGACTCTCGCGCCGCCTCGACGAGACGCCGGTCGAATGCGATCGGTTCGATCCGCCACACGCGCTCGGAGGAGACCTCACATCCCCGCTCGGAGGCGGCGCGGGCTGCCGCGTCGCCGGCCGTATCCAGCATCCGGGCCAGCGCCTCGGCGTCCGGGTTGCGCAGGTCGACGAGCAGCTCCGCCGTGCCGGCCACCGCGGTCGGGATCCCGGGGGCGAGCCTCAGCGCGCCGGTGGTGGCCACGCCGCCCTCTCGCTCGGGGATCTCCTCGATCCACAGCGCCGCCTGTGCGGCGGCGAGCCCCGCGTCGCGGCGGCGGTCCATCGGGGTGGTGCCCGCGTGGGACGCCTGCCCGTCGATTCGGAATCGATGTCGCTCGACGCCCGCGCATCCCGAGACGGCGGCGGTCGTCAGGCCCTCGGCCTCGAGCACCGGGCCCTGCTCGATGTGCAGCTCGAGGTAGGAGGCGAGCCGTTCGCGCCGGGATGCCGCCACGGGCGCCCGGCTCAGATCGACGTCGTTCTCCGCCAGCACCGAGGCGACCGACTTGCCGTCGGCATCGCGCAGGCCCTCCAGCTCCTCCGGGACGAGCGTGCCCGCGACGGCGGAGCTCCCGAACAGGCTCCGCCCGAAGCGCGCGCCCTCCTCGTCTGCCCAGTCGACGAGAGCGAGCGTCCGGGCGGGTCGGCCCCCGGACGCCGCCCAGCCGCGCAGCACGCCCACCGCGGCCATCTCCCCGAGCGCTCCGTCGAGCCACCCCCCGTCCGGGACCGAGTCGACGTGCGAGCCCACCGCCACGGCCGGCTCGGCGCTCGCCCTCCAGATAGGCCCACAGGTTGCCCGCCTCGTCGAGCTCGGGCTCCACCCCGATCTCGGCGAGCAGCTCGCCGAGGAAGGCTCGCGCGGCTCGCCACTCGGCACCCCAGCACACACGCCGCGCTCCGTCGGGCCCGCCGGTGCGGCGGTCGAGCTCGCGCAGGTCGGCGATCACCCGCTCGGCGTCGACGCGTGGCTCCGAGCTCATCACTCTCCGACGCGCGCGCGCCGCAGCGCCTGTCCGAGGCAGTGGGCCCCGCCGCCGCCAAGCGTGAACATCGACAGATCCGGGTCGTAGACCTCGAGCCCGCGAGCGCGGAGGGCATCGTTCAGCTCCCCGCCGCCGGAGCTCGACAGGACGCGCTCGTCCCCGAGTGAGATCGCGTTACCGCCCAGCCGGAAGGCGTCGTCGGCGGAGAACTCGATCAGATCGAACCCCTTGCCGCGCAGCCACGCCACAAGCCCGGCGGACAGCGCGTCAACGCACACCGCGGCCAGCTTCTCGCCGAGGATCGCGCACAGGACGTCGATGTGGACGTAGCGGCTGGGGATCGGCACCACCCGGACCTCCCAGCCGTCCTGCGCCATCCACGCGGCGAGCTGTCGCGCCGCGACCTCCTGGGTGCGCTCCTCGCCGGCCCCGATCAGCATCGCGCCCGGCTCGACGATCATCACGTCGCCGCCCTCCAGCGCCCCGGCCGTGATCATGCCGCGGATCGGGATCTCGTTGTCCTGCAGGAAGCGGATCACCGGCGCGTACTCGCCGCGGCGCCACCACTGGTGTAGCTGGGTGACGACTGATCCCTTCGGCGTCGTCACGCTCGAGTCGCGGGCGAACACCTGGTAGGGGAGCGCCGGGTCGGGCTCGAGGAAGTGCCGGCGCACGCCGGCCTGCTCGTAGATCGACACCAGCTCGGCGTGCTGGGCCCGAGCGGCGTCGGGGTCGAAGCGCCGGCCGCTGTCGAGCGTTGCGCGCGAGATCGCGCTCGTCGCCAGCCAGCGGTAGTTGTCCGGCGGGCACAGCAGGACGTCCAGCAACCGCCCGTGCTCGGAGTCGACTCCCCAGGGCTCGGCGTCCGGCACTAGTGCTCCACCACGACGCGGATCGTCTCCAAGGTGCGATCGACGGCGCCGCGGAGCGTGCCGCCGTGGCTGAGCGTGTCGCGGATGAACTCGACCGTCTCGGCGCTGATTCGCTCTCCGGGCAGCACGTTGGGGACGCCCGGCGGGTACGCGGCCAGCGACTCGGCCGCGATCCTGCCCGCGGCCTCTCCGAGCGGCACCGCCTCCTGCCGGGCGAGGAAGGCCTCGCGCGGCGACAGCTCGAGCGGGCCCCACGGCGGGGGCGGCGCGAAGGGCTGGGCGGTGCCCAGGTCGCGCTCTCCGAGCTCGGCGACGGCGTGCCGCAAGCGCGGCGACGAGCCGGGCCACGCTCTCGGCGGCCGGCTCGGCGATCCCGAACACGGCGACGACCACCGTCTCCGAGGCGAGCTCGAGGTTGATGTCGTCGAGCTCGCGCAGCAGGGCGGCCATGCGGGTCCCGGTCGCGCCCGTGCCCCGGACGTCGATCACGAGCCGCAGCGGATCGTAGGCGTGGACCCCGGGCTGGGCCGCCAGGCCCTCGTCGAGCACATCGAGGCCCGGGATCTCGCGGATCGTGGCGCGGGCCTGCGCCAGCGCGGCGACGGTCTCGGCCAGCAGGTGCGGGCCCTCGACAACCGCGTGGCGGCGCGCCGCGTCGAGCGATCCGGCAAGCAGGGCGCTGGGGCTCGTCGACTCGATCAGCGTCACGCAGCGATCGACGACCTGCTCGTCGATCCGACCGCCGTCCGCGAGGTGGAGGATCGCCGACTGGGTGAGGCTCCCGACCAGCTTGTGGACCGACGAGAGCGCGAGGTCGGCGCCGGACTCGAGCGCAGAGGCGGGCAACTCGTCGCTGAACCGCAGGTGGGCGCCCCATGCTTCGTCGACGAGCAGCGGGACACCGCGCGCGTGCGCGACATCGGCGAGGCCGGCGACGTCCGCGACCGCCCCGAAGTACGTCGGTGAGACGACCATCGCGCCGACGGCTCCGTCCGCGTTCGCCAGCGCACGCTCCAGCGCCTCCGGGGTGACACCGTGGGCGATGTCGAGCTCGGGGTCGAGCACGGGTGCGACGAACGCGGGCTCCAGTCCCGCGAGGATCATCCCGTCGATCGTGCTCGAGTGGACGTTTCGCTGCACCACGACGCGTCTCCCCGTGTGGCGCAGGGCGAGGCAGGCGGCGTGGTTTCCCTGCGACGCGCCGTTGACCAGGAACCAGCTCCTTCCGCGCGCCCCACGCCTTCGCCGCGAGCTGCTGGGCGCGCGAGAACGGGGTCGGCTCGGGACCGGCGTCGATGCCCTCGATCAGTGCCGGGATGTCGTGTTGCAGCGCCGCGATGCCGAAGGCCTCGGCCAGCGCGGGATCGGCCCCGGGGCCGCCCTTGTGGCCGGGGACGTTGAATCGTCCCGGCTCGCGGGCCGCGTACTCGATCAGCGCATCGAGGTACGGCGCCTCGAGCTGCTCGGGGTCGACCTCGCGGGTCCTCGAGCTGGTGCTGACTGGAAGCGGCTCGGTCCATTCAGGCGAGTCTAAGACCCGCCGGCTAGAGCCTGGAGCCCTCCGCTTGCTTGCTAGCCTTGCCGCGTCGGCGATGAACGACGACGACCACCCTCCGAGTCCGCGGCCACAACCTGCATCCCTGGCCCGGGCGCTCCGCCGACGTAGCCCTTGAGCGCGGTCCTCCTAATCGTGCTTCTGCTGCTGGTCGCGTTGAACGGCCTCTTCGTCGCGGCCGAGTTCGCGCTCGTTCGCGCGCGGCGAGGACGGATCGAGGCGCTCGCGGAGGAGGGCCAGCGCGGAGCCGGCATGGCGCTGGACCAGATCGATCAGATCGACGAGTACCTGTCCGCATGCCAGGTTGGGATCACGATGGCCTCGATCGGGATCGGCTTCCTGGGCGAGCCTGCCGTGGCGACCCTGATCGAGCCGATCTTCGGGGGCCTGTCGCACGGGGTCGCGGTGGCGATCTCCGTCGCAATAGCGTTCGCGCTCGTCACCGCGGCCCACATCAGCGTCGGCGAGCAGGTGCCGAAGATGCTCGCGATCACCAGGGCCGAGAGCACGGCTCGCGTCCTGGCGTCGCCGTTGAACTGGTTTCGTACGGCCACCGCCCCGGTCACGCTGGCGCTGACCGCTCTGTCGAACGCGATCGTCCGCCTGTTCGGGGTCAACCCCAGTCAGTTGGGCGAACGGACCACCTCCGAGGACCTGAGGGCGATCATCGCCCAGTCGCGGACGGAGGGGCAGCTCGATCCCGGTGAGGCGGGGATGCTGTCCGGCGTCTTTCACCTTCACGAGCAGGAGGCGCGCGAGGTGATGACCCCGATCCCGGCGGTGGTCACCGTCGACGCCGCGGAGAACGTCGAGCGAGCGCTGCGCCGCTGCGTCTCCTCCGGGCACACGCGGCTGGTCGTCGATCGAGGACGAGAACCCCGACCGGGTGCGCGGGCTAGTCCACAACAACAGCCTCGCCCGCCTCTACATGCAGGAGGGCCCGTCGACCTCGATCGAGCCCGCGATCCACGATGCGTGGATCGTCCCCGAGACGAAGCCGCTCGACGACCTGCTCGCCGAGCTGCAGCGCCAGCAGACCTATATGGCCGTGGTCGCGGACGAATATGGCCGCACGGTGGGGATCGTCACCGTGGAGGACATCCTCGAGGAGGTGGTCGGGGAGATCGAGGACGAGACTGATCCGCACACGGGCGCCGTGCGGCGGCTCACGAACGGCGACTGGTACGTGCGCGGCCACGTTCCGCTCGGCGACCTGGCGGACGTGGGCATCGAGCTCCCGGTGGACACCGACGCCTACAACTCGGTCGGCGGGTACGTGTTCGGCGAGCTGGGTCGGCTGCCGAAGCGCGGCGACGTGATCCACGCCGACGGCCATACGATCCGCGTCGAGTCCGTGCGCGAGAACCGGATCGTCGCGGTCCGCATCCATCCGCCCGAGCAAGCCGCCGTTTGACCGCTCTTTGCGCGCGGACGGGGTGACCCTTCCGTCCGCGCCCGCCCGTAGCTTGCCCTTCATCCAGCGAGCGAGCAAGCGAGGAGGCCGGCATGTGGATCGTCCGGCTCACCGATAAGCAACTTGAGGTCCTGAGGGCGCTGCTCCGCGCCCAGGAGCATCTCGGTCCCGCGCTGCAGCGCTCGCTGCAGGCGCTTGACCTGGCGCGCTGGGACGATCTCCCCGAGGCGGAGCTTCCCTGGGGGGAGGTCGCCAAGAAGGCGAAGAACCAGGGCGTGTCCGAAGCCGACGTGGTCTGGGACCTGTGCGGCCGCAGGCCCGAGCCGGCGAAGACCCGGACGCGCGCGAAGCCGCGTCGCAAGGGCAAGGCCCGCACCCGCAAGCCCTGAACAAGACGCGAGATCTGCAAGCAGATCTCGCGGTTTCGGGCGGTTTCAGTACTCGTAGAACCCTGCGCCGCTCTTGCGGCCGAGCTTGCCGTCGGCGACCAGGTCGCGAAGCATCTGGGGAGGCTCGTGGCCCTCGACGCCGGTGTCCCGTTGCAGGCCCTCGCCGATCGCCACCGCGACGTCCAGTCCGACGAAGTCGAGCAATCTCAGCGGCCCCATCGGGTGGCCGGCGCCCAGCGTCATGCATGAATCGACGTCCTCGGGACTCATCTCGGTCCGCTCGAGCAGGTGCACGGCGTCGAACAGATACGGGAACAGCATCCGGTTGACGACGAACCCAGCTTGGTCGGGCACCTCGACCGCCGTCTTGCCAAGCCGCTGACACCACGCCCGCGCCCGGTCCGCCGCGCCCGGTCGCAGGCGATCGGGTAGGCACAACTCGATCAGCTCCATCTTGGGGACCGGGTTGAAGACGTGGAGGCCGAACAGCCGCTCGGCGTGCCCGCTTCGCTCCCCCAGCTCCGAGACGCGTCAGCGAGGACGTGGTGGTCGCGAGGTCCGCCTCCGCGCAAGCCGTCCCGAGCTCGGCCAGGAACCCGACCTTGGTCTCCAGCTCCTCGACGATCGCCTCGACGACCAGGTCGGAGTCGACCAGGTCGTCGACGTTGGTCGTCACCTTGACGTGGCTCGGATCGCCGCTGGACAGCTTCGCCGCCGCGCTCTGTGCCTGCTCCTCCGCGCGCCACGCCGATGCGTCGCTGCGCGCCAGCACGTGGATGCGGCTCGTTGCGCTGGCGCACGCTGCGAGCCCGCACGCGATCACACCGCTGCCGGCGATCGCCGGTCGTTCGTAGGTGTCGTCACTCATGGCGTGGATCAAATCAAAGCGGGTTCGGTTGACTGGCCAGTCAATCAATCGGATATCCTCGAATCAAGCGAGCGAAACGAGGGAATCGAAATGAAGAACGGCAGCTTCCAGGGCCGTGAGGTCGTGATCGTCGAGGCCGCGCGGACCCCGATCGGCCGCGGCCACGAGGAGAAGGGCTACTACAAGGACACCCACGCCAGCAACCTGCTGGCCAAGACCTACTCAGAGGTCATCGACCGCGCCGGGATCGACCCCTCGATCGTCGAGGACGCGATCGCCGGCTGCGTGCAGCAGTTCGGCGAGCAGGGCATCAACATCGCCCGCAACGCCTGGCTCGAGGCCGGCCTTCCGATTGAGACCCCCGCGACGACCGTCGATCGCCAGTGCGGCTCGGCCCAGCAGGCGGTCAACTTCGGCGCCGCCCTCGTCGCCTCCGGCGTGGCCGACACCGTGATCGGCGGCGGCGTGGAGCACATGGGCCACATCTCCTTCGCGGACAGCATGCAGGTGATGCAGGAGCACGGAATGGCCTTCTCTCCCCAGCTGATGGAGCGCTACAACCTCGTGCCCCAGGGGATCTCGGCCGAGATGATCGCCGACAAGTGGGAGATCCCCCGCTCCGAGCTCGACGAGATCGGCCTTC
>CAVWEV010000009.1:0-313789 GCA_963754225.1 uncultured Thermoleophilia bacterium | reverse complement strand
GCCGCTGCGCTCTCGGCCTCCTCCACCTCCCCCAAGAACGTTTCCCAGGCCTCAAGCCACCGCTCCGCATACTGGATGACTGCTTCCGGGCCGCGATAGACGGCGTGCTCCTCGCGGGGCGTGTACTCCATCTCAGGGTCAAGCTCCGCGGAGAACGCGTCCCAGTCGCGCTGCTGAGCGCGGCCCAGAGCCTCCTCACCGGCTCGCCGACTTCAACGTTCTCCTGCGACATCGCCCGCTCAGTATCGCGCCCCCGAGGGGCGAGGCTAGGACTCCACCACCCCAGGCCCGGACCGAAGATCGAGCAGCCACCCGCGCCGAACCCAGGAAGCCCGCCCACGGTGGCGGGCTTCCTCGTTGCGGCCAGCGCCGCGATCACGGGGAGACGCTCCGACCCGTGGCCCGGATCGGCTACAGGCCCGCCTAGGCGGACACCGGCGTTCGCCGACGCCGAAGGGGAGCCAGCGGCGAATCGGGTTCGTTCGTTCCTCGGTCCAGACCTCAATCGCGGCGCAATGGGCGCCGCGAACGAAGAAGCCGCCGTTGAACTGGGTCTCGGGACCCGGGTATCGCACCCGACCGCGAACAGGCCAGAACGCGCACCGACGAGGTGCCGTCGGAGAGGTTTTGAGCCCGGGCGCCCGGAGTCGTCGTAGAGGAGGGAGGTGCGCTGGTGCTCCGCTTCGGGCAGCGCCAGCGTCACCCTCTCGCCGGCACGGACCACGGCGAGGACCTTGAGATCGCGATCCGGAACGAAGTGCTTCGGGCGTCGGTCGCTGGAAAGCAGCAGGGCGAGTGGGCCCGCGACCACGGCCCGCTTCCGCCACCCACGGCGGAGATCGCCGTAGACCGCCGTCTTGCAGGGACGGACCGTCTCAGGCTCGGGCGCGGCAGCTGCCGCATCGCCGCCGCCCCGTGGCGTGGACTCCAGCTCCACCCGCCGCGAGGGTGAGTCGCGACCGACGGCGAACCAGGGTGGACACCACGAGCGCAGAGTGCAATCTGGATGCGCGACATCGCCCGCTCAGTATCCCGCTCCGTAGCAGGGGCCGTGATTTCGGCCGCCGCGTTTTTGCGCAGCCCAGTGGCACAGTGAGCCGGGACACCATCTCTAAAGAAACCGCCCGCCCTACTCCGACAGCCCGGCGGCTTCGAGGGTCTTCCGGGCTCGCGTATCCCTGCCAGCGGACGACCTTGCGGTCGCGCAGCGTCCAAAGGTGCACGCTGTGGTCGACGAGCGGACCCATGCAACAACCTGAGCCAGCGCGGGGCCCGAGCCCGGATCCCCGCAGACGAACATCCCCGTCTCTATACGCTGCTTCTGCGACGAGCGGCGCGTAGAGCGTCCAACGTGGCCGCCGCGAATGCCGCAAGCTCCAGCACGGGATCCTCGTCCTCGACGCTGAAGTCGCGTCCGCCGCTCTTGTCGGAGAGCTGGAGCAGCCCGTACTTGCGGCGGTGCTCACCGTATACCGGGGTCGCCAGCCAGCCGCGCAGCGGGGGGTGGTTCTCCGGATGATCGCCGAACCCCCGCCAGGCAGGGTGGGACTCGACCTCGTCCTGGGTCAGGCGCACGACCTCGCCCGGCGCGAGCTCTATCCCGTGTAGCCCAAGCCCGCGGGGGTCTTCGCGATAGTCGCGCCATTGCGCGTAGCGCTCGCTCAGGTTGAAAAACTTACGAGCCGCGTGGCCGTCACCGTCGAGGTCGACGTTCAGCGCGGCCTGCTCGGCGCCGGTGAGTGCGCGGGCGAGGTGGCAGGTCCGGTGCAAGAGGTCGTCGATGCGGGCGGCAAGGTCAGGATCGTCCGCGACCTCTGGGGCAATCTCGGTGCCGACGTCGCCAGCGTGCGTCATTGCATTCGTTTCGTCGCCCTTCCCGGATCCTACGGGAGCAGAAACCGAGAGTAGCGAAGCAGGCGACCGCAGTGGTCGCCGTTTCGTTAGGTGGCCGAGTCGCTGGACCGGGTTTACACTGGGCCCGATTCGGTACGCCACAGCAAGGACGAGACCTATGGCAAGCCTTGAGGAACTACTCCAGATTGACGGCGTCGCGGCTGCCGGCGAGTTCGGCAAAGACGGCTCGCTGATCGACTACCAGGCGAGCATGGATATGTCGCCGGAGCTGGCCGCGGGAGCGGCACAGTTTTGTCGGTGTCGCTGCTGTTCGACACGCTGAGCGGTGCCTTCTCACAGATGAGCGGAATGAACTGGACGCCGCAGCAAGGCTGGGCCTACTCGGGCGGGGATTGGACGGTTGCCGTCGGCGAAGGCGGACGCAAGGGTGTCTTCATCGAGACGGACAAGGCGGACTTCAACAACCTGTTCCAAGTCCTGGTCGCCGAAGCCTGAGCCGGCCGCTCGACGTTCTCCTGCGACATCGCCCGCTCAGTATCGCGCGCGCCGCCGGGGGGTATCCCTGCGTCGAAGGGCGTTCACGACCGAACGGCCAAGCTCCGGGCGCGCGAGTTTCCCCGCTTTGGGGGATACGCGTTCAGCACCCTGCGAGGGACACCCTGGGGGTCGGTTCCCGGCTCAGTACAGCACCGAGGGGAACCAGGAGCCGCGCGGCTCCTGGTACTCGTCGAGCGCCATCAGGTTCATCGGCTTCACCAAACGAAGGCCTTCCTCAAGGCCCCACCGCAACAAGCCCGTGCGCAGAGGCACGAGGAAAGCGAGCGGCTCCTCCACCACGGCTGCAGCTCCGCGCAGCAGTGCCTTCATCTCGTCCTCGCTCTCGGCGACGCCGTGGTTCATCGGCCAGAACGTCACGCTCGAGGCATACGCGGCGATGCGCCCGTCGTGCACGGCGACGAACGGGGCGAACGCCTGAATCGAGTCACGAAGCTCGTTTTTCCGCTCGAACCCGTGGACCCTCTCGCAGAGCGCCGCGCACTCATCGAGGTCGCCCTCCGTCAGCATTCGCACTTCCACCTCCCGGACCGGGTCACTACGCGGCTTGCCGGTGATCACCGCAACGGGCTCCTTTACCTCGAAACCGAGCGATTCATAGAGCGAGAGCGAGCGCATGTGGAACGCGTCTTGTAAAAGCCGGATCCCCGGCGCACCCTCGCCGCGCTCCATCACCGCCGCCATTAGCTTGCGTCCCACACCTGCGTTCTGGCCCTCTGGGTCGACGGTGATCGGGCCAACACCCCGGATCGGGTCGCGCTCGTCGAGGAAGTTGGAGCCAACGATCTGCCCCTCGATCTCGGCCACTACCCCCCAGATCGAAGGATGGGGGATCCACGCCTGCATCAGTCCCATGGCGGCCTCGAGCTCCGGAAAGTCCCGCTGAAACCGATGGTGGTCGTGGAGACCACCGAAGGCATCGAACAGAATCCGGGCGCAGGCCTCGGTGTCGCCGGGCTCCGCTTCCCGCAGCGTCACTTCCCCTTGGGCTTGGGTGGGAATGGAGTCGGTCACGGTCCCGTTATATATCCTCCGACATCGCCTACTCCGACAGCCCGGCGGCTTCGAGGCTTCGCACGCTAACGCCCCTTCATGCCGAAAGGCGGACGCCCCGGTCATTCCGGCCGGGGCGCCCGCACAGCCCTCTCAGCTAGTTACGTCAGCCTCGATGTTAGAGCGGATCATTTCTGTGAGCGGGGGAATCCATCACACCCCAACACGGGCGGGTTGCATTTCCAGTCGGGGGGATGCTTGTCGAGGCTGAGCTTGATCGTGCGCTTCGCGGTCGCCACGTTGCCGGCCGCATCCGTCGCGTCGACGGTGACCTTCGCCCGGACGTTCTTGCCGTCGTCGAGCGCCTTGATGGCCGTCTTCTGCGTGCTCGGCGGCAGCCCCATATCCAGGGTTGCCCTCTCACCCGGCGCCAGACCGATCGGCCTGCCGTCGCCATAGCAGTAGCAAGCCGGCTTGAGCGGCTTGGCCTTCTTGACCTTCGTCAGCTTCCCCTCGGCGCTTAGGTTGGTGCACGCCTCGTCGCCACACCTCGCGTTGAGCTCCAGGAAATCCTGACACTCGTGGGAGCTGTCGCAGGCGGGGCCGAGCTTATGCGTATTGTCCCCCGAGAGCTGGAGGTCCGGCTTGACGCTATCGACGGGCTCCACCGTAGATGAAGTCGCCGCCTGCGCACCGAGGGCGGCGTGTCTAGTGTCTCGCCGCTTCTTCGCCCACTTCTTCGTGTAGTCGATCCTCTGCATCTCGCCCTTACGGGGGCGGTGACAAGTCGAGTCGAACCACTTGTTCCGCGGCTTGTCGTCGTTGCACTTCCAGCCGTTGAAGCGGGGGTCTCCAGTCTTGATGTGGTGCCTAGCGACACGCTTAGCGTAGTCGCAGCTCATGTCGTCGCTCGCCCAAAGGTAACCCCGGTGACTACCCTGACTGGTGCAGCTCCTGGGGCTCCCTTCTGCGGCTTGCGGCGCCGCCGCGAGCCAAGCAGCGCCGAGAACCATCACGACGAGCGCGATGGAACTAATCCATGTCGCCGACCTGCCCCGAGTCGCCGAAGCCGTCAGCGGTTTCCGAGTCGTAATCGAGCCGGTGTGAGCCCTCATTTCGGGCCTCCCTTGTACCGTGGCCTCGGGCCTGGCCTCCCGAATGAGGCGAGGCTCGGTGCCGGTTGACAGCCAGAAGGCTCCGACACGGCGGTACACGTTCGGTACACACGCGCCGGGCTAGGCGTGGTCTACGCGTGCGAAGGCGCGAACCGTCAGCCCGAGGCGCCGCCGAGCGCGATTACCTCGACGTTCTCCTGCGACATCGCCTACTCCCGCAGCCCGGCGGCTTCGATGGCTTCGGACGGGTCCGAGAAGAACCGCGCATAGACGATTCGTCCGCTTCGCACGACTCCGACCACGCCAAGCGGGACATTGATATCGACGCCGCTCGCTCGCCCGCGTGCCCTGAAGCGGCCGAATCCCACTCCCTGCTCTCCCATGTCGCGGATCTCCTCGATCTCGAAGCGCACATCGGTCCACTCGTCGGCCAGTTCGTCGATGAACTCGCGCAACCCGTCAGGCCCGCGATAGGCGCGCCCCTCCAGTTGAGCGCGCAGGGGATAGAACTCCGCCTCCTCGCCCCACATGCGCAGCAACGCGTCGTGATCCCCGCGATTCCAAGCGTCGAAGGCCGCGCGCACGATCTCGACGTTCTGCTGCGACATCGCCCGCTCAGTATCCCGACTGTCATCGGCAATCGCCGACGAGTTCACCGGAGGGGAAATCTCAGCCTGGCGCGGGCGCTACCCTCGGGCCTGCGTCGGCGCCGAGGGAGGCCCGACGGCCCGCGAACTGACACCCAGCGCCGATCCGGCGCGGACGGTGGGCGGCGCAGTAGGAGCCATCCGTCAGCACCCGCAAGCGAGGCGAGGACCATTAGGGGTCGAGGTCCCACGGCCGCCGAAGCAGCTCGATCTGCTCCGCCCGGCGTTCGGCGCGCCTCGGTCTGGGAGTCAGCGCGTCGTCAGCTGGCGCGACTGCTCGATCGCCCGCTCGCGGTTGAGCCAGTCGACCAGGCGCCGCACCGCGTTCAGCTCGGTGTGCGACGGCGACTTCTCCTGGCGCTCCATCGCGCTTAGCTTCCGGTCAACGAGAGCGGCGAGCCGCTCGACCTCAGTTTGCCCCTTGGCGGTCACCGACCCCTACTTTTTCAAATGCCCCGGATTTCGCGAGTGTGTGCAGCCGGACCGCACCGGTGTCCACCGGATCTCGGCTCTCGTGATTTTTTGGCCCCCCGGTGTCCCGCACCCGCCGCTGCCGTGATCCGACCGCCCCCTGGCCCGATTTCCACGCTTCCCGTCACATCGCCGTGTGCCCTTGCGGGCTACTACTTGACTGCGAGAACCGAGACGCTCTTGACCCCGTACTTCTCGCTCGCGTTGCGTGCCCGCTCGGAGATGAACGCGTACGGGTTCTCCTTGATCCGCTCGATGCGCAGGCCAGCCCCCTCGATCGCTTCGCGGTAGGCGTCCTGCTGGGCCGCTCCGCCGATGCACGACGCCCACAGCTCCACGTCGCACACGATCGACTCCTTGAGCTGCTGTTCCGAGACGATGTCCGCGATAGCGATACGGCCTCCGGGCCGCAGCACCCGCGCCGCCTCCGCGAACACCTGCTCCTTGTCCGGCGCCAGGTTGATCACCCCGTTTGAGATCACGCAGTCGACGCTCCCGTCCTCGGTCGGCAGGCTCTCGATCCGCGCCTCGCGAAGCTCGACCTGGTAAAGCCTGCCTCGGCGGCGAGCCGTCGTGCCTTGTCGAGCTGCTCGACGGTGAAGTCGACACCGATAACACGGCCCTTCGATCCGACCTGGCTCGCGGCGAAGAACACGTCCATTCCGGAGCCGCTGCCCAGATCGACGACGGTCTCGCCCTCGCGCAGCGCGGCGAGATCGAAGAAGTAGCCGACACCTGCGAACGACTCGATCGCCCCGTCGGGAATCCGATCGAGCGCGTCGGATGGATATCCCAGTCGCTCGGCGAGCGGCCTTCCCATCTCGAAGTGGTACTCCGCCTCGGGCTGCTCCGCCACGTGGCGGTACATGTCCTTGACCCTTGTCTCAAGCTCGCGGGTATCAACCGTCGCTTCCATTGCTCCTCCTCTGGGATTGGATGCTCCGGCCACGAAGCGACGAGGCCGCCGCCATGTCACCGGGACGCCGATTGTTCCAGGTGCAGCGATCTCGTTCGGAGCGCGGAAACGCGGTCACGGCCTCTGACGTTCTCCTGCGACATCGCCTACTCCGACAGCCCTACGGCTTGCAGGGCTTGGGCACGGTCAAGGTAGTAGTCGGCCTCGACGATCAGGCCGTCCCGCAGGCGGTGCACGACCGCGAAGGACTGCGTGTATGGCGCGTCGCGCGCGCCCTCCCCGACCATGCGCGTGCAGGCGACGAAACGGCCATCGTCCACCTCGATCAGCTCATCGAGGCGGACCTCCATCGGGCCGAACAGATCGATCAGGGCTTGCATGCGTTCGAGCGCGGCGGCACGGCCCCTGAAGACACCGGCGTTCGGCCAGCCCGGCCCCTCGCGGTAGACGGCGTCCTCGGCCCAGAACTGCTCCGTCACCGCCGCGGGTCCGGACTCGTTCCAAACCTCATAGGCCCGACGGATGGTTTCAGCGTTCTCCTCCGACATCGCCTACTCCTGAAGCCCGGCGGCTTCAAGGGCCTCCTCCCACGTCATGAACAGCCGCACACGCCGAAGCCTGCCATCCGCGACGTCGACCACCTGCGCGAACTCGCCGGGGACGTCAACCCCGCTTTCCGCTCCGTGGAGGGTCACCTCAATCCGCAGCACCACTGCCTCACCCCGGACTCTCACATCGACAAGGGCCACCTTCAGGTCGCCGACGACGGCGCGCTGATCCGTCAAATAGGCAACGGCGGCATCCCGCCCTCGCACCACTCGCGGGTCGGGAAGGTTTGGGGGATCGTGCCACTCGAAGTCCTCTGCCCAGAACCGCTTGGCCGACTGCGGGCCGCCCTCGTTCCACGCTTCGATCGCGCGCCGCACAACTTCGACGTTCTCCTCCGACATCGCCTACTCCTCAGCCCGGCGGCTTCGAGGGCATCGCCCTGTCCACGAAGTTGCGCAGTCGTGTGACCCGACCCTCCGTCAGGTCGACGAGAATCGTGAACTCGATCTCGACTTGTGCTCCGCTCTGCTTCCCGACGCCCGAGCCGCGGTCTCGACCACCACGACGTCGCCCGCGTCGGTGATGCTCCCGGCCTCCGCCCTGAAGTCATCGAACTCGCCCCCCAGCGTCGTCAGGAATTCTCGAACGCCGTCGTGGCCGCGGTACACGCCACCTTCCACGAACTGGCCGGTCGTCTGCCACTCGACCTCGGGATCGAGAAGCTCGCCCAACGCATCCCAATCGCCGCGGCCCAACGCGCTCGAAACCGGCTCGGACCACCTCCGATGTTCTCCTGCGACATCGCCCGCGCAGTATCCCGCGTTGCCGTGAACAGGCTGCTGGTGTGCAGCGGTCAGAGCAGCGCCCGACCCTCCTCCCAACAACTTCATATTGTGGAGGCGCCATGGCTGAGCCGACTCTCACCCGTGATCCGACCACGTGCCCGGCAACCCCCCGACTCAGCCGTCGGTCCCCCGCAAACGGTGCGTGGCGTTGGCGTCATTACGCGATCGCCATCGGCGTGGCAGTTGCCGTCGGCATGCTGGGGCCTGGCCCCGCTGCCGCCCGCCCGATGGATGTGACGGGCCTGCGTCCGATCTCAGGGAAGACCCCGTTTCCGGATGGGTGCGGCGTCCGAGGCGAGCGGCAGCCCAACTCGGAGGCGGAGCCGAGCGTCGCCGTCGACCCGCGCAACCCGCGGAAGCTGATCGCCGCCTGGCAGCAGGATCGCTTCGTCGCCGCGGGCGGAGCGTTAAGCGATTCCGTCGCCGTTTCCGAGGACCGCGGGCGACACTGGCAAAAGCACAAAATTCCCGCCGCCTCTGTCTGCACGGGGGGAAGCGACGAGCGGACGAGCGATCCCTGGGTGTCGATCGGCGGCGACAGCAGGGCGTACGTCGGCATCCTGACCTTCGACCTCTTCCCGGGGCTCGAGGACTTCGGGACCCCCACGCAGCAGCGAGTCAGCCGTTCGCGCAAGCGCGGCCGCGCCTTCGATCCCCCGGCCGTCATCGCGGACGACCAGACCTACAACGACCGCGGCGCGGTGACCGCCGACCCGACCAGGGCAAGGCATGCGTACTTCGCCTGGGTGAAGCGCTCAGGCGCCTTTGGCGAGAGCGGGGTGGCAATGTTCTCGCGCACGACCGACGGCGGCAACACCTGGACGCCCCAGCGCGAAATCCATGCGCCACGGCCCGGGACACTCCCCGACCCCACCCTGATCGAGGTCCTGCCCGACGGGACGCTCCTCTACTTCTTCCTCCTGGCCAATGGCTCTCCGGTGATCGGCGCGCCGGAGCTGATCCCGTTTGACGTGATGGTCATGCGCTCCACCGATCTCGGGGACACGTGGTCGGAACCACAGATGATCGGCACGATCCCCCACCCGGTCGCCCCCAGGGACCCGGAGACGGGGGCCGAGGTGCGCGCCTTTCCGGTGATCGACACCGCGATTGCCAAGGACGGCACCGCGTATGTGGTCTGGAACGAGATCTTCTCCGAGCACAGCTCGGAGATCTTCTTCTCCCGCTCGCGCGACGGCGGCCGCAGCTGGAGTTCCCCCGGCACGGTCGCCAGCGTCCCTACCCAGGCGTTCATCCCCGGCGTCGCGGTGGCGAGGGAAGGCGTCGTGGGCGTGAGCTGGGACGACTTCACGGGCGACGTCTCCGGCGACGACAAGCTGACGACGCAAGTCTGGTTCGCGCACTCCCACGACGGGGGCGGCACGTGGGACCGGCGGCGCCTGGGCGGCCCCTTCGACATGCTGACCACTCCGAGGACTTCGTCCACCGGCGTGGCGGGTCGCTTCGTCGGCGACTACCAGGGGCTGGCGGCGAGCGGGCGCGGCTTCGTCGCGGTGTTCGCGCAGGGCAAGGCGATCGGGCGACGAAAGCCCACCGTGCGCCCCGTGCGTGGGCCGTCAGACATCTTGTTCGCCCGAATCAAGCCCAATCGCAAGAAGCGGCGCTAGACCACCGTCGGGGGTGAGCGCGGAGCGGAGCCGGGCGACTGACGGTCGCACCTACCACGCTCTGGGCCGCGCGCGATCCTGACGCTCTCGTCCGACATCGCCTACTCCGACAGCCCGGCGGCTTCGAGGGCTTGCTGAACGTCGAGGTAGCCCCGCGCAAGCACGATCTTGCCGTCCCGCAGGGTGTAGAGCCAGGCGATTGCGGAATCAATCTCCACCCCGCCCTCCCGGCCTCGGGCGTGGACAGTGCGGGCTGCAAACGCAGTACCGAGTCTATCCGGGGTTCGGGCCGCTGAGCGCGCGGCTCGCCATGTACTTGATCTAGCGCGGTTTCGCGTCTCTACCCGTGGGCGACGACCTCACCTGCCGTGATCTCGGGCGGGTTCGGCATCAGCTCGGCGAGGTTCTCGGCATCCCATTCGCCCTCTCGCTTGTTCGACTCCTCGGCGCCGGACTGGTCCTCGAACACGCTCATCGAGATCATCACGCCGCCACCCGCGTCCGCGAAGTGGTAGGCAACGAACCCCGGGACGTCCTTGATCAGCGGCACGAAGCCCTCGGCGGTGCGACGCCCCGCCTCGGGGGGATCCGTGACGCCCTCGTACCGTCTCACCGATGCGTACATTTGTCTCCTTCCCTGTACCAGGTCGAGTACCAGGAGGGCGATTGTCGCAGGACACGGCCGATCAGCAGTACGTCGTCCCCGAGGTCGCGCCACTCCTCAGCCTCCATCCGCTGCACGTCGAAGGCGGCATCGGATTCGGCCATCCACTGGCGTACGCCTTCGTGGCCACGGTACGCATTCCCCTCCGCTCCGCCAATGACCGCGGAGTGAAGCTCTGCCTCGGGATCAACGTACGGAAGTATGGCCTCGGTGTCGCGTCGATTCCCTGCATTCAGCACTTGACGCATGATCTCCACGTTCTCCCGCGACATCGCCTACCCCCGCAGCCCGGCGGTCTGACTACATCTGCCTCCGGGCATAGCTCGCCAGTGCGAACTGGAACGCGATCAGCGCGACAATGATCCCGAATAGGACCCAACCACCACCGATGACGAACTGGAGGACTATCAGCGCGAAGATCAGCGCCGCCAGGGCCTGTAACCAGCCTCGCCACGGCTGCGGAAACCCTTTGAAGGGGGGCCACACGGCCCAAGACTATTCCGGCTCGTGGTGGCGTGCGGCGGAGATCGAGGAGGACGAGTGAGTGCCTACGCCGACAGCCCGGCGGCTTCGAGAGCCTGTTCACGGGTCGGGTACTCGTGGCCACGCGCGATCTTTCCGTTGCGGATTGTTACGACGTCTCCGATGGTCTGATCTGTTTCGACGCCGCTGAGCTTGGCGCGTCCGCCGAATCGCTCAACCACGACCACCGTGTCCTCACCGGCGTCGATCAGTTCCACCGGCTCCATCCCGAACCCGTCGAACATGTCGATCCAGTCCTGAAGCCATGCCCGCATGGCGTCCTTGCCACGGATCGGGCCGGACTCGGCCGCCGACGGATCATCCCGACGAGTCCGGTAGACGACATCGTCGGTGAAATGCTCCATGTACCGATCAAGCCCTCCACGGGCAAACGCCTCATAGGCCACCTTCACCACCTCGACGTTCTCCTGCGACATCGCCCGCTCAGTATCGCGCGACGCGGGCTGCAAGCGAGAACGGCTACCGAACGGCTACTTCCGCAGCCCGGCGGCAGGGGCTTGTCCCGAGAGATACCTGGCCTCAGGCGCCGAGAACGACCGACCCGATCAACCCCGCGACGATCAAGGTGAGCGCCGCAATGCGTGTCCGGCGAGGCGTCATCCACGAGTACCCCTTGGCGCTGAGCCATGCCCCCGTTCCGGTGACCCCTGCGGCCGCTGTAATCGCCCCCATCATGAATTGCATGCACATGGGGGGAGCGTAACTCCACACCGGGAGCGATGCCAGCTCGCGGGCCTAGCTCGGTCTATGCACGACGGGGCGGCAGCCCGGCGGCTTCGAGGGCCTGTCCCTCTAAATGAAGCTTGGCTCTTCGCCTACTGACACGCGACGTGCGTGCACCGACGCCGGTCCCCGTTGTGTCGGGCCACGTTTCCACCCCCGTCCGACACCCCTGCGACCGCTTGGATGCCGAGGTCTGTGTTGCGCACCGCGCTGTTGCCGGTCAGCTTCGCAGAGCGGCTCTTGACGTCGAAACCATCGCCTGCGTTGTGCCGGGCGCGGTTGCGCCTCAGGAGGCTATGCCCGTCCTTCTTATCGACCAGGAACCCATCGTCGCGGCTTCCTCTGACCAGATTTCGGCGGACGGTGTTGTTGGCACCGCCGATAAGCGGGCTCTTGATTCCGAGGTGGATGCCCGCCCTGCGAGGGCGAGCGACGAGGTTGCGGGCGACCACGTTGCCGCGTCCCTTCTCGATGAGTACGCCAGAACTCGCGGCTCGAAAGATACGGTTTCGGGCGATCACGTTTCGGTTGCCGTTGCCGGTCGACCAAGATGCCCTCGCTGCCACGAACGAAGCGGTTGCGACGGACCCGGTTGCGGTCGGATCCTTCTATCAGGAGTGCGGGTTGGCCGCGGGAGAACTCGTTGCCTTTGATCAAGTTGTGGGTGGAATCCATGACGTGGATGCCCGGTCCGCCGTTGCGCCGGAACGAGTTGTGCAGGATCCGGATGTGATGCGAGCCGAACACGCCCATCCCGTCCCCCTCGGGAGGGATGTTGTTGTTTCCCGACGCTGTCGCGGATCACGCTGTGGGACGAGTCGCCGAACACCAAGCCGAAGAGAGTGTTCTTCTTGGAGGAGACGTCGATCACGCGATTGCCGCGGCCGCCGAGGACGAGGACTCCGAAGGCGAACTCTCGCACCGATCCGCGCTTTACGGTGACCCCGTCGTGGCCGTCGTTGAACACCCCGACGTCACAAAACTCCGTCCGGGGGTTGCACCCGGCAGCCGGGGTGCCGTCGCCGTCGATCCGGTGGCCGTTCAGGTCGAGGGTGATGTCGTCGGCGCCGATCACGATGCCGTGGTTCGGGCAGTCGACGAGGTCGCTGTCGAGCGTCGTGTCGGCGGTGATCGTGTCGCCGCAGCTCACGTGGCTCGCCCGCGCTTGGCCGCCGCTCAACGCGATGACGCCAGAAACGGCGAGGCCAAGGATCAGCGCACCGAAGGCGAGCGTCGCGGGGGCGGCGCGGAGCCGAAGCTTGGCGGGCATCCCTTCCTCCCTTGTCTGGCTGCGCTAGGACCGCGCTACTTCGAGGCGACCGTACACCCGGCGTCCGCAGGGCGCAAGACTCCGACCTCGACGTATTCTCCTGCGACATCGCCTACTCCGACAGCCCGGCTGCGTCGAGGGCCTGATCGCGGTCAGTGTGAACAGCGCTCCGGATCACCCTGCCCTCGTGCACTCTCATAACCACCCAGAACTCCTGCTCAAAGGGAACGCCACCGCGCACCCCCCGCGCCTTCATCCAGCCAGTCACCAGTACCCGCTCGTCATCGACGGGCCTGGTCTCCGTGACGCTGGCTTCCCAATCCTCGCCGAACATCTCGCCCCAACTGGCAAGCCACTCGCGGAAGCCCTGCGCTCCACGGTACCCGCCGCCCTCGACCAGCGATTGCACCGTGAACATCTCGTGGTCGGGGTGAGCGAGGGCGTTGAGAGTGTCGAAGTCGGGCTTCGGCCTGCGCCACGCCGCCTCGCACGCCCTCCGTGCGATCTCCACGTTCTCCTGCGACATCGCCTACCCCGACAGCCCGGCGGCTTCGAGGGCTTGGGCTCGGTCAGTGAACAATTCGGAACGGAGCAGTTTCCCGTTGCTGAACGTCAATACAGCCCAGTACTCAAACTCCGCCTCGATGCCGCTCGCCTTGCCCCGCACGCGCCGCCCCACATGCGCTGCGACCACGTCGTTCTCGCAGTCGATGAGCTCGCTGAGCTCATAGGAGAAGCCCTTCTCCCAGGGTTCGTTGCTTCTGACCGCGAAGTCCCAGACGGCCTCGCTCCCGCGGACCATCGCGTTCTCCGGCCAGTCCGCCGGGGGCAGCCATTCGAGATCCGGATGGGCCAGTGCCAACCAGGCAGACCTGTCGCGCCGATTGAAGGCATCGAATCCTCGGCGTACACGCTCCACGTTCTCCTCCGACATCGCCTACTCCTCAAGCCCGGCGGCTTCGAGGGCTTCGGTCCGGCTCAGGAATCCCTCGGTCCTAGCAAGCCTTCCATTCCGCACGACTGCGTGAATTGCGAATTCTTGGTCAAGCTCAACCTCGCTGGCCCTGCCCCTCGCGTGGACTCGCCCCAGCCAGACGACGGATTCCCCGAGACTACGAATCTCGCTTTCTTCGAAGCGAAACTCCTCCCAGGTCTCCCAGCCACCCGCCATCGCTTCGCGTACCTCGTCCCGGCCTCGGTAGACGCTGCGCTCCACGGCAGCCGGACCGGCCGCAATCCATACGAAATCGGGCGTAGCTTGGTCGAGCCAGCCGTCGATATCACCTCGGTTCCAGGCCGCGATCGCCCGCCGGATCAACTCCACGTTCTCCTGCGACATCGCCCGCTCAGTATCCCGTGCTAGGGCGAGGGTCGACCAGCGTGAGCCGCCCGCTCGCACCGCCGTGTTGCAGGTGGCGATTCAGTGGTGCGAGAGCCGGTCGGCCGAAGGCCACCGACCGTCGCCCGGCATGTCGAGCCGGTCCGTCATTTCCTCGCGCCAATCCGGAGTATCGAACGGCTTTCCCCAGTAGTCGGTGACCCGCACGGCCTCGCCGTCCTCGATCTCGGCGATCGTCACATTACGGTAGATGGCGCCGTCCCCGTAGTCGGCGCTCCACTCGACGAGCAGGAAGTCGCCGAAGCGGCGGCGTTCTCCAACCGCGAGCCTGAACTCCTCGAAGTGCCCCTCGACCGCGCCGATCTGGTCGCGGCCCCGGACGATCTCTCCCATCTGCGGCCATTCTCGAACGGCGTCGTCTGCCAGCGGCACCCCGAGGATGTAGGCGAGACGTGTCGAGCCATCAGAAACGGCGCTCTCATCAGCCACGGTTTCCGACCTCCTCATCGCCATGGGTTCCCGATGACCCTACACCCAGCCCCACACGAGGCAGGGTGGATCCCGAGCGGCGCTGCGCTGGCGACCGCCGAGGAGCAAACAGCGCGGGCCATGAAGTCGTGAGCGGCCTACTCCCGCAGCCCGGCGGCTTCGAGGGCACTCTGCCAGTCGGCGAAGCCAACGTTCAGACTCCCCATCCCGTTCTCGATCGTGAGCAGGGTCGCGTATTCCAAGGTCACGTCGACTCCCTCCCGCCCCCGCCCATGGAACCGCAACAGTGCGAGTACGCGATCGTCGCCGATTGGCTCGATGCGCTCGACTTCGATCAGAAAAGTCTCCCACGGCTCCCGGACCGTGTCCCAGAACTGCCGGAACTCCCCTCGCCCCCGATAGACGGCTTCGGTATCGGGGAAGAGGTGCGCTGTCCGCCACTCGAAGTCCGGGGTGATGTGGTCCAGCACCCACTCAAGATCGCCCCGGTTCCACGCCTCATAAGACTGTCGCACCAACTCAACGTTCTCCTGCGACATCGCCCGCTCAGTATCGCGCGCTTGAAAGGAGCATTGTCGTACCGGAGGGGAGGGTCCGGCGCCGGAATCTCTGTCTCCGGAAAACCGCCGAACCGCTGCGGGTCGTCAGCGCGGGATGGTGCTGCTCAGGAGCCTGTCTTCCACTTAACGACGTCGTCGCCCTTGTGGCAGCGGAAGTTCGCGCCTTCACGGGACGGAACCGACTCATGCCCGCTCTCGCAGCGGACCGGCGTCAGGCGCTTTCTGTTCGTCAGCTGCCGAAGGCCAGCACCTCATCCAGGTGGGTGAGTTCAAAGATTCGGGCGACCTGCCCTTGCGGCCGCAGCACGCGGAGGACGTGGCCGTCGTTGTTCGCTCGTCTGTCGGCTCTCAGGATCACGGCGAGTCCCGTCGAGTCGATGAACTCCAGCTCGCATAGGTCGAGCACGATGCGCGAGACGCTGGTGGCCTCAATGCGGATGAACTCGGCCTCCAGCCCCTTGGCGGTCGCCCCGTCCAGCTCGCCGTGGAGCGACACTAAGTAGGCGTTCTGCGGCTCGCTCCGGATCGTGAGCAAGCCATGCGCAATCCGCCGAGGCTCGTCGGTCATAACGACCTCCGTTCATCCCTCTCGGTGGGAGGCCGCCATCGGAGTAAGAGAGGAATGAGGAGTGCCCCGCACGGCTGGGTCAAATCAGCCTACTCCGATTTAACTTTTGCGCGCCGCGGTGGGGACAGTGAGCCGGGAACGGCCCCCTAAAAAGTCCCGCGCCCTACTCCCGCAGCCCGGCGGCTTCGAGGGCCTCCTCTCGGGTGAAGTACTCGCGCCCCGCGGCGATCTTGTCGTCCCGAATCGTGAAGACGATCGCGTAGCGGATGTCGATCTCCGCGTCGCTGTCCTTCATCCGCCCGATGCCGCGGACGAGGGCAACAACCTGGTCCCCTGCATCGATCAGCTCCTCGGCCTCCATCCGGCCCTTCTCGAACGTCTCCTCCCACTGGCGGAGGTAGTCGCGCAACGCGTCGGGGCCCTCCATCAGCCCGACGTCATCGAGCGCGCCCTCTGCCGCTCGCCAGTTGATGTCCGGATGCCAGAACTCGGCGAGCCCGTCCAAGCCGCCCCGGTCATACGCGGGGAAGTACTGCCGCACGATCTCCACGTTCTCCTGCGACATCGCCCGCGAAGTATCGCTTGAGCACGGCGTTTTTGCGCAGCCCAGTGTCGAAGCGTGACCAGAGGAGCTGCTCTAAAAACCGCCTGCCGCCCGCCCGCCCGCTTGCCCTCCCCAGCGCCTAGCTACACTACGTGGTAGCCCGGAGGGGCGCCGTGAGGCCGCGTTCGCACCGGATTCTCTACGAGAGGAATACGTGGCGCTCATTCTCCTTCCGGTCGCGTTCGTACTCGGTTTGGTGATCCGCGATGCTCGACGGGCCAGCGTGGCGTGCTTACTTGTATGGGCGGCCGCGTTGGTGGGGTTGTTGGTGGCGAAGCTTGGTGGCGTAGGGGTTTCGCCGTGGGAATTGCTGGTCCTCGCCGTCTGCATCGCACCGGCGATTCTGCTTGCGAGGCTCGCGGTTCGTCTGAGGCCCGCAGCGCCCGGGACCTAATCTCGGGCAGAACGCCGCCCGACTCGAACGCCCGCTTGGTGGCTCACTGGTTCGGCTGCTGCGCCAACGGGTCCGGCTCCGCATGAGCGAGACGGCAGCTGCCATCGGGCCGGATCACGACGCAGCCGACGTGGCCCGGAACGAGCGGAGCCAGCGATCCGACCGCGTGCAGGTCCGCACCGGCGTTGGCGAAGTAGGCGCCGGTGCCGCCGTCGATCGTCGGCGGTGATGGATTGGGTTCGAGGACAACGGCTGATCCGGGGCGTGCTGCCCCCGGCGAGGGGAGCAGCAACGGTTTTTTGAGACCGCCGCATAGGCGGCTGTAAATCGCTTGCGAGAGCGAGATTAGAGAAGCTGCGCAGGTGTGCACCACACTTCGCGCCACACCCCGCGCCGGTCCCGACTACGCGCTCGCCTCCTGTCGCTGATCCTCGCTGGGAGAGGGTGCGCGTCGACGTTTACCGCTGCGGGCGAGGCGGTCCCGAGAGCACGAAACCCGCTTGCTAGAGCGGGCTTCGAGAATGGGCCGGGGAGGACTCGAACCTCCGACCAACGGATTATGAGTCCGCTGCTCTGACCAGCTGAGCTACCGGCCCGCGGGTCTGATTATGGCTTGGTCATGCGGTTTCTGCGACCGCTGCTATGTTGACCGACCCGGTGGGGAACGGCTCGGAGTCGCGATTTGTGCCCATTTGTGCCCAATGGAGGGCGGTGTCGAACTGCTTTCGGTACTCGCCGGACAGTCGCCCGCGGCGCTTCGCCGCTTTCTGATACACACGGAAAGTGAAGCCCGGATCGGAGTGCCCGAGCTGCTCGGCGATGTAGACGGGATCGTCACGCAGCGCGGCGCGCAGGCTCGCATAGGTTCGCCTCAGCGAGTGCGGCGTCACCTTGTCGGGGATCGGCTCGATCGCGAGATCCTCGAGCTTGCGGTTCGCCGCATTGATCGCACCCTTGATCCGGTGGTCGACGCTCGTCACCGTCTGCCGCCGCCCGGTGCGAGTCACGAACAGCGGATCGCTGCGCCCGGTGCGTTGGCTTCGCGCCTTCCACTCAGTCAGCTCGTCTACGAGCCCACCGGGTAGGTCGACCTCCCGGTACGAGCCTGTATCCGTACGCGGGCCGGCTAGGCGTGGTCTAGGCGTGCGACGGCGCGAACCGTCAGCCCGAGGCGCCGCCGAGCGCGATTGCCTCGACGTTCTCCTGCGACATCGCCTACTCCTCTAGCCCGGCGGCTTCGAGGGCCTCGGCATGGCTGAGGTAGTTCCTCGCCCGAACCACGCGTCCAATCTTCCAACTCGTAGACATGGCCCGGCGGTCGCGGCCCGGCGCTATAACGCCGCCCGCGCCGCCTCCATGTCGTCGGTGGCGACGACGAGCTTCGCGCCCTCCGGCTTCCCCGCGACGAGGCCCTGGAACTCGCGCTTGACGCCCCCGATGGTCGTGTAGACGACTCCGATGTTGACGCCGGCGTCGCCGAGCGCGCGCGCCAGGCGGCCCAGCGAGCCGGGGCGATCCTCGACGTCGATCACGAGCACCTCGCGCTCGTCGGCGACGCCGAGGCCGGCGTCCTCGAGGGCTCGGCGCGCAGCGCCGACATCCTCGTCTTCGAACAGCAGGTGGATCACGCCACGACCCTCGCCCGTGAACCCCGCCATGCCTTGGATGTTGACCCCGGCCACGCCCGTCGCCTCGCCGAGCGCCGCGAGCTCACCGGGCTCGTCCTTGAGTATCACCGTCACGTCCTTGGGCATCTCCTCGTCTCCTTCCCCGCCCCGGTACGTTATCGCCGCGGGAGCCACGTTCTCCTGCGACATCGCCCGCTCAGTATCCCGCGACGCGGGCTGCAAGCGAGGCCGGCTGCGCGCGACCGCCTACTCCCGCAGCCCGGCGGCTTCGAGGGCTTCAACTACATACCGCGCTCGCACCTGCAACGACACCTACCCCTGAGGCCCGGTGCACAGCGACGGGATCGACGACGGCGCTTTGACCTCGGTGGGGGTGCGGGTTGGCAATTGCAGTACCGGCGAAACCTCCCATGTGCTCCCGCAGACTTGCGTCCGCTCCGCCAGCGTGGTATCGCGTACCCAGAGGATATAGCCGTCGGTCCTCGTCGCCGGGCTGGCGCACGACGGCACGGCAGGCAGCTGCGGGTTGTTCCCATATGCGTTCCCGGCAACTTTGCATCTTTGGGCAACCAACGTGTTGAAGTTTTCCTGGGGGTCTTTGTAGGGGCCGCCCTCGCCCGGCCGAAGCACGAGCTGCTGAGTCCATAGGTTCTTATACCCAATAACGACGCTCTCAGTTCTCCACCCGTCGCGCAGCCAGAGCGAGATTGGGAATCCCTCGTTGTAAAAGTTCACGCCCATCGTCTTCAACCACGAGAGCGCATCTCCCGGGTGATTGGCGAACAGCTTCTTCGCCTCGGCAGTTATCGGGGCGCGCCAGCCGGAGTAACCGGCGAACTGGTTCGTCGCGTTGAGCCGGCAGGTTGGGTAATCGTTTGCGGACACCGCCGGCGGGGGGTGCCGAGATCCACAAAAGGAGAATGTCCCGTATCCCGTGATGTCCCTGGAGTTTTGGTACGTCGGGTTGACGCCCCACATCTGCTTGGTCGTACTGTCGATGAAGACCTGCCCTCGCAGTGGTTCATCGCCAAGGTACTTCGGCGGCAGGTACTGGCGCTGCTCTTTGAGGTTGTCCTGGATTTCCCGTACGCGGCGCCCTGCCGTGTGCGCAAACTCATTGTACGTGTGGTACTCCGACAGCACCGTCGCGAGGGCGGTCTGCCGCCACTCGTAGTAGGTGAAGAAGCGCCGCAAGCGCTCCGAGTTCGCGCTCGTGAAGAAGCGCTCTCCGCCAATCTTGCGACGGACGCCAGGGAGCAGCGGGGGCGCTCCCTCGGGCTGTTGTGAGGTGAGCGCGTCGTGCAGGTAGCCGGCGCTCGCCTTGGTCTCCAACTCCTTGGCCTTGTCGAGGAACAACGTCGTGCTTTCGGCGGCGGCCTTCTTCCCCGCTGCGGTGGACAGGTTCTGCTTCAGCGCATCTTGGAAGTCGGCCTGGGCGGCCTGAATCAGGTTGATCGTCTTCCGAGTCTGCTCGACCTGCAGCTGAAAGACGGCATCTCCGAGCTGAGTCTTGAGCTCCGCGATTTGCCTGCTGATGTCGTTGAGCTTCGCCGAGACGTCGTCCTGACCGCTCGCGCTCAATCCCGCCACCCCACTGATTAGCTGCTGGGCGAAGAGGAGCGAGGCGCCGAGGGCAAATCCCTTCAGACCCGAAAGGTTGGCCGCGCTACCGGCGGCGCCGATCAGCCCGTTCAGGATCGTGGCCGCGGTCTCGCCCCCGCTGGCGGCGACGCGGGCGTTGGGGACTTCGCCCGTCCCGCGGACGGAACACGCGGCGGTTGAACCCTGGCCGATCGATGCGTCGCACGAGCGCCCTCGCCCCGGCGCCGACCGAGCCCCGCTCAAGCGTCCAACGCTGGAAGCTGTCCCCGTCGAACCACCGGTCGGTGGCGTTGAGGTCGTAGTCGTCGAGGAGCCGTTTGATCCCCAGCGTGCGCTCGACCACGTTGCGGGCGCGGCGGTGGCTGCGCCCCTCCTCCGCGTGCGCCCACACGTCGGCCACGGTGTTGACCGGGCTGACGTGGACCAACTCCCCGTCGGTAACGCCGCGCAGCTTCGTCTTCAGCGATCCCCGCACCGGCCTGCCGCCGGCGCGCCCGCCGGTGACCACGACGCGGAGCCTGGACGGCAGCGAGCGGAACCGCAGCAGCGCGGTTCCCTCGGAAAGCGTCCTGGTGGTGCCCGCCCCGCCCTCGTGCAGTCGCCGCCCGTCCGCGTACACACGCACCCGGCCACCGGTGACCGGGGTGTCGCCGTCAAAGTAGGCCCAGATGCGAAGCGATTGCTTGCCGGCCCGGCTGGTCGCGTCGGGGTCGCCCTCGGCCGCCCCCGCAGGGGCGGCCAGCGCCGCCACCAGTCCAAGCGCCAGGGCCAGCGCCACCGACAACCACCAGCGCCCGCGACCACGCACGCGCTGGACTCTCTTCTTCACGTCACCCCGCAGCCTCCGTACCAAGTGACGGAGGATACATGGAGACACGTGCTGCTACACGCGCGTCGAGCAGGGGGGTCATCGGCCTCGCCGTCCCCTGCGACATCGCCCGCTCAGAATCCCGCGCCGCCCCCGAGCCGTATGGCCTCGCGGCGCCCCGGATGGTCGATCACACCCCCTGCGGAGCGATGGACTGATGGACCCTTGCTACGGGACGAAGCTCAGCGGAACGGGTCACCGCCGCGCTGCTCCACACTCTCCTCCTGTATCGGGCACTCCTCGCGGAACAGTTCTATCCGATTGGTCCCCGTCCCTATAGCTCGGCCGAACGTGCGAAGACGCGTCTCGGAGGCGATCTCAACGTTCTCCTCCGACATCGCCTACTTCCGCAGCCCGGCGGCTTCGAGCCGGTCGTCAAAGCCCGCGGCTTACGCGGTGATGTGCGTATGAACGGGCTGCGCTTCGATCTTTTTCCAAAAGAGCGCGACGCTACCGCCGGTCGGTGGCGGTGGACGCCGCCCACGTGATCGGATATCACTACGCAGTTGGCCCGATTGTCACGTGAGCCCGTTGCCGGCGGAGTGGACCCGAGGGAGTGCGTCGCGCGTCGGCGCCGTCGTCGCGGTTGGGGGTTGATCTTCACGCTCACGGCGATTGTCGGCCTGCTGGCTGCCGCGGTGCCCGCCAGTGCCGTGCGGCCACCCGCCGCGGCCGCCCCGGCGCTCTCCTGGAAGCCTTGCGCCGACCCCGCTCAGCGGGGCTTTCAGTGCGCCACGCTTCGGGTGCCCCTGGACTACCGCAATGCGGGCGGCTCCCGGATTCGACTCGCGGTGATCAGGCATCGGGCGACGAAGCCTTCGCGCCGAATCGGGACGGCGTTCTACAACCCGGGTGGACCGGCGGCCGCCAGGCCGCTGTTCCCCACGATCGTGGAGGGGCTACGGGCTCCGGTGCGCAAGCGCTTCGACGTGATCACCTGGGATCTCCGCGGCCTGGGAGAGAGCACCGCGGTCAAGTGCTTTGCCTCCCAGGCGGACGAAGACCGTTTCTTCGCCGGCGTCGGCAAACCGGCGCTGACGTTCCCCGTCGGCCCGCTCGAGATGTCCCGCTGGATTCAACGCTACAGAGCCTTCGGCCAGCGCTGCAGGCAACGAAGCGGCAGCCTCATGCGGCACATCACGACCGCCGAGTCGGCGAGGGACATGGACCTCCTCCGCCGTGCTGTCGGTGCTCGGCGGGTGACCTTCCTCGGAGGCTCCTACGGCACGTTCCTGGGAGCCACCTACGCCAACATGTTCCCGCGCCGCGTGCGCGCCATGGCGCTCTCCGCGGTCATCGACCCCGTTGCCTGGGTGGACCGCGGCCGCGACGTGCTCACCGACCCGGCGGCGTTTGCGCCCACTTACCTTCGCCAGCGGACCGATCTGAGCGCGCGCAAGACGCTCGATGCCTTCCTGGACCTGTGCGGGCGCCAGCCGGTCGCTCGGTGCGCCTTCTCAGCCGGCAGCGCCGCGGCCACGCGAGCGAAGTTCGACGCCCTGCTGCAACGACTCGAGTCCAACCCGTCGAGCGCGAGCGTCACCTACGGCGACTTCGTGGGCACGGTGGTCAACGACCTCTACGTGTCGTCCGGTTGGAGCGAGCTGGCGAGGAAGATGCAGAGCGTATGGACGACGGGGTCCACCGACGGC
The DNA here is from genome assembly GCA_963754225.1 of uncultured Thermoleophilia bacterium. Lineage (GTDB taxonomy): Bacteria > Actinomycetota > Thermoleophilia > Solirubrobacterales > 70-9 > DASPWW01. Next base: position 291,312 of record CAVWEV010000009.1, on the reverse strand, counting down.
GTGGCCGCAGAGGCCGAGTTCCCCGATCTCGGCGGGACGTTCGGGATCAACTGCACCGACAGTCCGAACCCGGGACCGGCCGCCTTTCCCCGGTTCGACCCGGTCACCTTCGGGCGAGCCGGCGCCCCCGGCCGCTTCTGGCTATGGGCGACCGAGCTGTGCTCGACATGGCCGGTCACGGCCCCAGCTCGCTACACCGGGCCATGGGATCGCCCCACCGCGAATCCGGTGCTGGTCATCACCACCACGCACGACCCTGCGACCTCGTATGAGGCCGCCGTCGCGCTGTCCCGGGAACTGGCCCGCGGTCGCCTGCTCACCGTCGACGGCTACGGACATGGCACCAAGTCGGCGTGCATGGACCGTCACGTCGTTCGCTACCTCATCAACGGGATCCTGCCGCGGCGGGGAGCGAGGTGCCGGGGCGAGCAGCCGTTCAGCCTCGCGACTGACCACTCCAAGCGGCCAGTGACCACGTCGCGGCGCGAGAGAGCCGCGTACCCATGAAAGGAGCCGACCCCGCCGGGACGTGTCGCCAGCGCCGCGGACGACGAGCAGGCGCACGAGTCGATACGACTGCTCCTCGACGAGGGGCGGCCGTCTCGACGCACCTCTTTGACCGGCCGTTGGCTTCCGAAATGGACGAATAGCAGCTACTGAGGCCAACGGCGCGCGCCGGTCAGTGGCACAGTGAGCCGGCGGCCAGCCTCTAAGAACCGATTCCCGCAGCCCGGTGGCTTCGAGGGCTTCGTCACGCGTCGCGTACTCGCGACCAACCGCGATCTTCCCGTCCCGAATCGCGTACACGGCGGCGTAGGTCAGGTCCGTCTCGACGCCGCTCAGCTTGGCGCGCCCGCTGATCCGCAGGACGGCGACGACCCTGTCCTCTTGCGGCGGCCTCGAGATGGTCGAGGTAGGCGAGCACGACCTCTCCGAGGTCGACGTCGAGCAGGTTGATCTCCTCGCGCAGGACGAGCGCCATCAGAAGGTCGAACGGACCCGAGAAGACGTCGAGGTCGAGCTCCAGCTCGGCGGTCGTCATCGAGCTCATCCCGCTAAGGGTATGGGCGCGCGCGGGCGCGCTGCCGCTACTTGCGGGCGAGCGCCGCGCACGCTCCGCGAACGAAGAGCCGCTCCAATGCGTCGAACGCGGCCGGCGGCCCGATCGTGACGTCGAGCTGCTCGTTCGCCGACACGGTTACGGAGCGGCGACCGCTGCGGCTCGTGGCCGCGAGCTGCGTATAACCGGGAAAGCTGCCCGTGTGACCGAACACGGTGCCGCAGCTCGTCCGATAGCGGAAGATCGCCAGTCCCGCCGAGTTCTCTCCAGGGCCCGGCGGCTGCGAGGCGCCGCCGGGAATGAACTGGAACTGCTGGGTCCGCAAAGCATCGCCAAACAGCTCGCCGCCCCCATAGGCACGGATGAACCTGTTCAGGTCCCCCGGGGTGGACACGATTCCCCCCGAGGCCCAAGCGCCCGACGCGCTGAGCGCCTGGCTCAGGTCCTCCGGCGGCTGGGGCGGCGCGATCCCGTAGCCGTGGATGTACGGCCGCGGCATCAGAAAGCCGTCCGGCAGACTGGTCCGTCTCATCCCAAGCCGCTTGAAGACGAGCGTCCGGAGGAGGCGCTCGTAGGAGCGTCCCGTGACGGCCTCGGCCATCAGCCCGACGACGATGTTGTCCGTGTCCGAATACTCGTAGCGCGAGCCGGGCGTGAACAAGAGCGGCTTGTCGGCCACGAACCCGATCAGATCAAGGGGGGAGAAATATCGGCGTGGGTTGGCGGTGAAAGCGTCTCTGAAACCGGAGCTCTTGATGTAGTCCGGGAGGCCGGCCGTGTGGTGAAGGGCCTGGTGCAGCGTCACCTGCGACCACGCCGCGGGGAGCCCCGGGAGCACCTCTCCGATCGTGCTGTCGAGTGAAAGCTTTCCCTGGTCGACCAGCGACAGAGCGACGGCCCCGCTGAACGCCTTCGCGACGCTCGCGATCCGCATGTGGTCGGACTTCCGGAACGGCTTGCGGCTTCGGACGCTCCTCACCCCCGCCCGGTGAAGCTTCGCCTTCCCGCCGCGGTCGATCACCGCCGAGACCCCGGGCGGGCCGCCGTTCACGTGGATGAAGTCCCTGAGCGCAGCGTCGAGCTTCGCGTCAGCGCGCTTTGTTGGGCTGGCGCTCGCCGAAGGCGAGGCCCCCAAGAGCACAACAAGCGCCAACAGTGGAATCAAGCCCAGCCTCACGATGACGCAGGCTACCGAGCGGGCGGGCCGACGCCCATCGCGGTGCGGACGTCGGTCCAGTACTCGGCAAACGCATCAAGCCCCCCGCGCGAGAACGCGTTCACGGCGGCCTCGACGACCTCGACGTTCTCCTGCGACATCGCCCGCTCCGACAGCCTGGCGGCTTCGAGGGGTTCTCGGGCGACCGCCGACCTACGGTTCGGAGCCTGCGGTCCTTTTGGCTTCGGCGGCTCGCCACCGACGAAGTACGTCCTTGCGCGCGTGTGCCCTGATCGTGTCTCCGGCTTCGTTAACGCACGCCGGACTGCCATCCGGTCCGCCGCAACTCCAGGAACCCGGGAGCCTGTTGTAGGCAAAGCCGTGCATCACGCCCCGCGCCGCGCGACACGAGACGTCGCCTTCAACCGCGAACCTGTAGCGCCAATAGCGGCCGCAGGACTTGTCATCGGCGGCGAGTTCGTCACTCGTGGTCTCGGTCTCGGACGCTGCGGGAGTCTGATCGTCGTCGCCGTCTCCGCAGGCGACCAGCCCGAGCGCACCGAGTGCCAGCAGCGAGAGCAGCAGTGCAGGCGTCTTCAATCTCCTTCTCGTCCCTTAGGTGGAGCCCACCCTATACCTGGCGAGAGCGAGGGTGCCAACCCAGGACTGCTCGTTCAGAAAACCGCCGATTGGCAAACGGCGCTCGCTATGACGCCGTGAGCGCCCTACTCCGACAGCCCGGCGGCTTCGAGGGCCTCGGCGCGATCCGCGTACTCGTCCACGCGAACAACCTTGCCGTCGCTCACGGCATAGAGCTCATAGAAGCGAGCATCGACCTCGATCCCGCTTCCCCTGCCGCGCGCCAGGTGATGGAGCGTCACGAGCACGCGGTCCCCCGCGTCGATGAACTCCTCGGCGGTGACCTCGAGTTCTTCCCACGCGCCCTTCCAGTGCTCGATGTTGTCTCGAATCGCATCGAGACCGTGCGACGGTCCCTCCTCGATGGGATTCATGACGAAGTTGGGATCGAAGATCGCCTCCGCCTCGGTGCGATGCCCGCGCCCGGAGAACTCGAACGCGACCGCCCGGCGCACGATCTCCACGTTCTCCTGCGACATCGCCCGCTCAGTATCCCGCGCACGTTCGGTGCGTGCGGACGATTGGGGCTCAGCCGCTGTTTTGGGGTATCGCTTATGAGTCCGCTGCTCTGACCAGCTGAGCTACCGGCCCGGTCGATTGATTATGGCTGTCCGGGCGGGACGATCGACGGAGGGGTCGTCGGTACCCTCAGGCGAGCTTCTCGGCCACGTCTCCGGCCTCGCCGCGCTTGTCGACGATCCAGAAGTTGGGGCGCTCTTCGACGACGATCTCGATGTCGGCGCTGACGTGGCCCGGAGCCACGGCAAATCGGTTCGGCTGCGAGCGAACCTTCCGCCATTCGCTGCCTGACAGCCGAATGCGGGCCGTGCACTCCGGCTTCCAGCACTCGCATCGAAAGCCGGCGGCCAGATACCCGTTCTCCATCCACTCGGCCTTGCGCTCGTTGAGGCGTCGCGTCCAATCCTCGTTGTACGCGGCGCGCTCCTCGCGCGACCCGAACGGCGGCTGAAGCTCCTCCCCCACCGGACAAACGTACACCCGTCGGCCACGGGGAAGGGGTGCCCGGCCCCGCGAAGCGGCTCAGCCGGTGACCTGCTCGACCGCCTGCTCGAGCTCGTCGGCGCTGAACGCGCCCTCGATCGACGTCTGGATGCGGCCGTCTTCGTCGATCACGAACAGCCACGGCTCGGTGGGAAGGCCGTATGCCTCGACCTGCGGTCGCAGGCCCTTGGGATCGAAGACGTTGTCCCGGTAGATCTCCTGGTGAATGAAGGCGACGTCGTCGCCGTGCTCGGCCTTGACCTGCTCGGCGACGTCGACGACCGGGCCACAGACTCGGCTCTGGCAGAGCGCTGGGGTCGCGAACAGCAATACGACCGGCTGCTTGCCGAGCACGTCGGCGAGGTCGTCGTCGTGCATGCTGTCGGGAGGGTCGCGCGTGTCGATCTTGGTGAGATCGCCGCCGACCTCTTCCGCGGTGGGGGTGTGGACGCGGGGCGCCTTGTCACCCGGGCGCGGGATGTCGGTGAACTGCCCGGCCACCGCGCTCCCGACCACCGATGCCTGCAGCGAGTCGCCGTCGCGGGTCAGCGCGCCGAGCCGCCAGTCGCCGCCCTGGTCGAGGTCGAGGTCGGTGACGTAGACGACGTGCGCCGCGTCGGGATCGTCGGCGGTGGTCTTCGACTCGTAGGCCGGATCCGTCTCCAGGCTCTCGATCTGCGCCGGGTACGGGCCCTTCGCCTCGCCGCTCGCCCCGTTGGCGGCGTAGATCGCGACGTCGGCGTCGGTGATCTGCTCGCGCCCGGTGGTGAAGACGCCGAACGCGAAGCGGTTCTTCCCCTTGTTGAAGACCTGGACGGCGGGCGAGACCACGGGGCCCTCGGAGTCGGCCTCGGAGAGGACTTCCTGGAGCGTGCGTCCGTTCGCGGCGGGGAAGCTGGCGGCCTCCGGGGCGGGTTGATTGGCCGTGCTTTCTTCGTCGGAGCCTCCACAGCCGGCCAGGGCGAGCGCGCTGGCGGCGAGCAGGCCCGTCGCGAGTCGCGGTGCGCTCGGGGCGGGCATCGCGCACATCCTAGAAAAGGGCTCGTAAGCGGACTTAAGCGCGGGCGGGTGCCAACAGTCCACGCGGCCGACAGCGATAGGGTGAGCCGCGCCCGGAACCGATTCGGAGAGGAGCACACTTGGCTGAGCGAGCGGCGCTGATCACCGGAGCATCGAGCGGGATCGGCCTGGCGATCGCGAAGACGCTGGGCGCGGACGGCTACGGGGTGACCGTCTCCTCGAGGCGGCCCGACAAGCTGGAGGCGGCAGCCGAGGACATGCGGAGCGATGGGCTGGACGTGCACAGCGTGCCCGCCAACGTGGTCAACGAGGAGGAGGTCCTGTCGTTGATCGGGTCGCACCGGGAACGGTTCGGGCGCCTCGACGTGCTGGTCAACAACGCCGGGGTCGGGATCGGCAGCGAGATAGGCGCGATCCAGACGAAGTACCTCGACATGCAGATCGCGGTGAACCTGCGCTCCTACATCATCGCCACGCGCGAGTCGCTGCCGATGCTGAAGCAGGCGGGGGGCGAGCATCGCAAGGCGTTGATCGTCAATACGGCGTCGATCGGCGGCAAGTGGGGCCAGGGATGGATCTCGGTGTACTCGGCGACCAAGGCAGGGGTGATCGGGTTCAGCCAGGCGACCCAGCGAGAGGTCGACGGCGACGGGATTCAGGTGACTGCGTTCTGCCCCGGCCTGGTGGACACGGCGATGACGGAGTGGGCGCGCGACTCGGTGGAGCAGAAGGACATGATCAGGCCGGAGGACATCGCGGAGGGAGTGAGGTTCCTGCTCGCGACCTCACCGAACTGCCGCATCCCGGAGATCATCTTCAGCCGGATGGGCGCGACCCCACCCGGGGATGCGGGCGTGTGAGGAGCTCCGGGGCACGCTGCTCCGAGAGCTGCTCCTGGGCCGCGGCGACGCGGCCGGCGAAGACGTCGTAGCGGCGCGTGGGGATCAGCCACGCCCCGAGGCGCTCGCGGCGAGTGCGACGCCTGACGACCCTGACAGGGCGCTCGTGCTTGATCCGCTCGGCGAGGGCGCGGAGAGACTCGGGCTGTTCGTCCTCGAGCAGGCTGAGCTCGAGGTCGCTGCGCAGGGCGCGAAGCTCGCGGTCGGTGGCGAGCCGGGGGCGCTCGGCGCCGGTGAAGCGGTCCCAGGCGCGGGCGAAGCTGGCCAGGCTGGTGCGCCCGCCGTTGCGGTGGGCGGCGAGCATGGGGCAGATCCCGCCGACCTGCTTGTCCGAGTAGCCGCCGGCGATGATCTCGTTGGCGTCGATGCCGCGGAGCATGGCGATCCGGGTGCGGCGGGGCATCGCGTCGACGGCGGTGCGGAGGCGCTGGGCGGGGTTGCGGGGCTTGCGTCGCATGGGGCAAGGGATAGCGCGTCGGGGCGTGCTCGGGTGTCGTGGCGCCGGTGGGGAAACGGAGCTTGCAGGCGGCGATGAGCCGGCCGCTGCGCGTGCTCGTGGCGGCGTTCGGGGACGCGGGCCACGCGTTCCCGGCGATCGCGCTGGCGCGCGAGCTGGCGGGGCGCGGGCACGAGGTGGTGGTCGAGACGTGGGAGCGGTGGCGGGAGCCGGTCGAGGCGCTGGGGATCGGGTTCACGGCGGCGGAGGAGTACAAGACGTTCCCGCCTCCTCCGCCGGGCTCCGGCGGGCCGAGCGCCGCGAGCGCCGCGCGGGCGCTGCTGCCGTTCATCGAGGAGATGGGACCGGACGTCGTCGTGAGCGACATCCTCACGCTGGCGCCCGCGCTGGCGGCGGAGGCGGCGGGCGTGCGGCGGGCGACGCTGATCCCGCACGTGTATCCGGTGCAGGAGGACGGCCTGCCGTTCTTCGGCTTCGGGCTACGGGCGGCGCGGACCCCGGTTGGGCGGGCGATGTGGCGGGCGGGGCGGCCGGTGCTCGACGCCGGCTTGCGGCGCGGGCGACGGGAGATGAACGCGACGCGGGCCGAGCTCGGCCTGGCGCCGTTGGAGCGGTTGCACGGCGGGATCAGCGAGGGGCTGGCGCTGGTGGCGACCTATCCGCAGCTCGAGTATCCGCGGCGGTGGCCCCAGCACGTGCACGTCACGGGGCCGATGTTCTTCGAGCTGCCGTATGCGGACATCGAGCTGCCCGCGGGGGGCGAGCCGCTGGTGCTCGTGGCCCCGAGCACGTCGCAGGATCCCGAGGGTCGCCTGGTGCGCGTCGCGCTGGAGGCACTGGCGGACGAGCCGGTGCGCGTGGTCGCGACGACGAATCGCGAGCAGGGCGCGCCAGCGGTGGCGGCGCCGGACAACGCCGTCGTCGTGGACTGGCTCTCGTACTCGCAGGTCATGCCGCAGGCGTCCCTGGTGATCTGCCACGGCGGACACGGGACGGTGGCGCGGGCGCTCGCCGAGGGAGTGCCGGTGCTCGTCTGTCCCGCGATCGGCGACATGGCGGAGACCGGTGCGCGGGTCGCGTGGGCCGGCGCCGGGCTGATGCTGCCGGAGCGGCTGCTTAGGCTCGGCCCGCTGCGATTGGCGACGCGACGCCTGCTGGGCGACCAGCGATTCGCCACACAAGCGTCGGCGATTGCAGCCAGTGGATGCGTCGGCCCGGCGAGGGCGTACAAGCTGCTGGAGCGCTACTCGGCGACCTAGCTCGGATGAGCGCCAGCTCCGGGGGAGGGACTCGAACCCTCAACCTTGACGTTAACAGCGTCCTGCTCTGCCAATTGAGCTACCCCGGAATAACACAGCGTGTATGCCGAGGCTCACTACCCCGGAACCGCTGCCTCCTTCAACTCTACTGGCAGCGCAGTGAGCCCCGCCTCAACGGCGGCGTGGCAGTTCGCGCAGAGGAGAACACACTTCTCCGCCTCCGCGCGCATCTCGTCGAACGACCGCGTAATGCCCCTCATCGATAGGCCGAACGACTTGCTCGACGGGTCGAGATGGTGGAACTGCAGAGCCGCGATGTGCTCGTCATATCCACATAACCCGCACTTCCCTCCGGCTTCCTTGACAAGCCTGAGCTTCGCCCGCCTCCTCCACTTTACGACCGCCTCCTTGTTGCACCGCATGCATCGCCAGCCGCCATCGCTCCTGAGGAAGAACGTGGCTAGGCCATGGTGGCGACACTCCATCTGGAGCCTCTTGACGCCGGTGCTCTTTGCCTCGCGTCGTTGCGCGCGTCGTCTTCCGCCGCCACTCTCCAACCCGTACTGCTTGAGCCAGTAGCTCACGGTCGACGTGCTGCGGTCGAGCTCCACCGCCATCTCGGCAATCGATGACCCCTCCTCGCAGAGGATCTCGAGAACCTCCTCGTCGATTCCGCCGCGAGAGGTGTGCTTCGGGCTTCCATTCGCGCTCAGGCCATGCTTCCGGACCCAGTAGCCGACAGTCGTCGGATCGCGGTCGACGCGCGCCGCGATCTCCGCCAGAGAAAGCCCCTCCGCCAGCCACGCCTTGAGCTGCTCGCGATCCATGGCCGGATTCTCCCGCCCGGGTCGGACGGAAAAGCGAACGTTTGTTCGCTACTTGATCGCGGCCGTGTCCCAGTGGGCGATGCGTTCCGTGAGCTCGTTGCGGCGGCGCTGGAGCTCGACCGGTGGGTCTCCCCCGCCCCTCTGGGCGGCCGCCAGCTGGTCCTCCAGCAACACCTGCTCGAGCTGCAGGAAGTTGAGCTCCATAGCCTCGCGCGAGCCCGGATCGCGGCGTGACGCCATCACCAGCTGGGTGACCAGAGACACCAGCTCCTCGTCATCGCGCGGCAAGCCCGCCAACGGGTCGTCCACATGCCCGCGTGTCCACTCCAGCGCCCGCGCACTGAGCGGCGACGACATGTGATCGGCGGTGAGGCGCCCCAAGTACTCCTTCCCCTCCGCCGGCGAGCCGATGCACATCGCGATCAGCGCCCGCTCGCGCCGCTCGCGCGAGCTCAGCGGCGCCGGCGGCTCGCGCCGCGTCGCCGGCGCGGGGCTCTCGCCGCCCTTCCGCTGCGCAGCGCGACGCCCCCCCTGCCCCTCGCGCTCGACCCGCCGCGTCACCAACCCCGCGTCGGTGTCCAGCCGGTCGGCCACCCTGCGCACCAGCTCCTGGCGGCTCACCGAGTCTGGGTCCGTCGCCGCCAGCACGGGCGCAACCTCGTCGAGCACCCTGTCGCGGTCCGCCGCCGAGCCGAGGTCGGCGCGGTCGATCGCCGCCTGCACCTGGAACGCCGGCAGGTCCACGCCCTGCTCGATCAACTCCGTCACCCGATCCGGACGTCCCCTGGCTCAGAATGTCCGCCGGGTCCTCGCCCTCCGGCATCGCCGCCACCCGCAACCTCATCCGCCTCGCGCCCGCCACCCGCTGCGCGCGGATCATCGCGTCCTCGCCCGCGCGGTCCGCGTCCATCGCCAGCACCACCTCCTCCGTGTAGCGGGACAGGGACTTCAGCTGGTCCGGCGTGATCGCCGTCCCCATCACCGCGACCGACTCCTCGATCCCCGCCTGGTGCAGGGCCAGCACGTCCGTGTACCCCTCGACCACCACCGCCCGCCCCTTCCGCGCGATCGCCGAGCGCGCGCGATCGATCCCGAACAGCATCTCGCTCTTGCGGAACACCCCCTCCGGCGAGTTGAGGTATTTCGGCCCCTTCGCGTCCTCGCCGAGCGAGCGCGCCCCGAACCCCATCACGCGCCCGCGCGGGTCGCGCACCGGGAACGCGATCCGCTTCCGGAAGCGGTCGTAGAACCCACCCTTCTGCCCCTTCTGGACCAGCCCCGCGGCGCGCATCTCCTCGACCGAGTAGCCCGCCCGCTGTCCCCGCGTCAGCACCTGGTCCCACGCGCTGGGCGCGAACCCGACGCCGAACGCCCGCAGCACCTCCTCCGCCAGGCCGCGCCCCAGCAGGTACTCGCGCGCTTTCTCCGCCTTCGGCGACTCCCACAGGAAGCTGACGTAGAACGCCCCCGTCCGCTCGAGCAGCTCCCACAGGCGCTCGCGCCGCCGCCGCGCCTCCTCGGCGCGCGGGTCCTCGCTCTCCCGCTCGACCTCGACCCCGTAGCGCTCCCCCAACCGCTCTACCGCCTCGGGGAACGACAGGCCCTCCTTCTCCTCGACGAACTGGAACACGTCGCCCCCTACCTGGCACCCGAAGCAGTGGTACAGCTTCTGATGCGGGTCGACGGAGAACGACGGCGTGCGCTCCTCGTGGAACGGGCACAGGCCCTCGAAGCGCTCCCCCTTTCGCCTCAGGTCGGTGTACGCGGAGACGACCTCGACCATGTCGGCCGCCTCCTTCACCCGCTCCACCATCTCCTGGGAGAACCGCGCCATCAGAGCTTCGACTCCTCCGGCAGCGCCAGGCGCCTGAACTGCGCGATGCAGTACCGGTCGGTCATTCCCGCCACGTAGTCGGTCACCCGCTGCACGTCGTCGTCACCCGGGCGGCCGTCCGGGACCTGCCGGGGGTGCTCGAGATAGTGGTCGAACAGGCCCCTCAGCGCCCGGTGCACCCGCTCGTGCTCGCTGCGCGCCTCCGGCCCCAGGTACACGCGCTCGAACATGAACTCGCGCAGGCGCGCCATCCCCCCGCCGATCTCCTCACTCTGCGCGATGTCCCCGGCGCTCCGCGACGTCGACACGATGTCCCGCACGAGCGTGTCGATCCGGCGCCCACCCGTGTCGCCGAGCAGCTCGATCTCCGCCGCGGGCAGATCGTCCGCGTCGATGATCCCCGCTCGCAGCGCGTCGTCGATGTCGTGGTTGATGTACGCGACGCGGTCGACCAGGCGCACGATCTTCCCCTCCAGCGTCCCCGGCTCGTCGCGTCCGGTGTGGTTGAGGATCCCGTCCCTGACCGGCTCGGTCAGGTTCAACCCCCGCCCCTCGCGCTCCAGCGCGTCCACCACCCGCAGGGAGTGGCGGTTGTGGCTGGAAGCGCCGCCTCGCCCGCTCGCGCAGCGCGGCGTCGAGCGCCTCCTCGCCGATGTGCCCGAAGGGCGGATGACCCAGGTCGTGGCCCAGGCCGACCGCCTCCGTCAGGTCCTCGTTGAGGCCCAGCGCCCGCGCCACCGTGCGCGAGATCCCGCACGCCTCCAGCGTGTGCGTGAGTCGCGTCCGGTAGTGGTCGCCCTCGGGAGCGATGAATACCTGCGTCTTGTGCTTGAGGCGGCGGAACGCCTTCGAGTGCACGACCCGATCGCGATCGCGCTGGAACGGCGTCCGGACCGGGCTGTCCTCCTCCGGCTCGCGCCGGATCGCGGGGTAGGAGCGCGTCGCCCGCTCCCACAGGTACTCGTCCTCCCACGCGCGAACCCGCTCCTCGAGCGTCTCATCGGGGGCACGCGGATGGTCGGCGGTCGTCTTCAAAACGTTCCTACTCTCCTTAGGGCCGGCGAATCGATTCTAAGCGCCGCCCTCCCCGCCACCGTGAACGGAATAGGCTTGCCGCCGATGGCCGACACCGCCCTCGTCACAGGGGCTTCCTCGGGGATCGGCGAGCAGTTTGCTCGTCAGCTCGCAGCGCGGGGGCACGACCTGATCCTCGTCGCGCGCCGCCGCGACCGTCTCGAGCGCCTCGCGGAGGAGCTTCCCGGCACGTCTCACGTCGTCACCTGCGACCTCTCGACCGAGGCCGGCTCGCTCCCCGCCAAGGTAGGCGAGCTCGGCGCCGCCGTCGACCTGCTCGTCAACAACGCGGGCTTCGGCACCTACGGCCACTTCGTCGACCTCGACCCCGCCCGCGAGGTCGAGGAGGTGCGGGTCAACTGCGAGGCGGTCGTCACGCTCACGCGCGCCTTCCTCCCCGCGATGGTCGAGCGCGACCGCGGCGGCATCATCGTCGTCGCCTCCACCGCGGGCATGCAGCCGATCCCCTACGAGGCCACCTACAGCGCCAGCAAGGCGTTCGCCCTCAACTTCACCGAGGCGCTGAGCGGGGAGCTACGGGGCAGCGGCGTTCGCGTGCTCGCCGTCAACCCCGGCCCGGTTCCAACCGAGTGGCAGGCAGATCGCCGGCCACAGCTCGGTCGGGCATGGTGCCCGGCGAGATCCCCGCCGAGCAGGTCGTGCGCGAGTCGCTACAGGCCTATGACCGCGGGCGCCGCTCCGTCATCCCGGGACGGACGATCCGCTGGTTCATCCGCGCCACCGCGCCGAGCCCGCGGGCGCTCCAGCTCCGGCTCACCGAGCGCATGTTCGGTCGCGGGCTCAAGCGCTAGTGCCCCTCAGGCCGCCGCCCGCAGCCGCACGTGCGCGTGGTGCTCGAGCGTCTCCGTGATCGCCCGCTCGACCTGGCGCAGCGCCCGCTTCCCCGCCGGCGGCGCCGCCGCCAGCGGGGCGCCCAGCGCCTCGACCATGAACCGGTGCGCCTCCCCGGACAGCTCGAACGCCCCGCCCTCGCAGGCGCCGCACACGACGCCTCCGGCGGCGCCCGAGAACCCGACGAGACCGTCGGCCTCGCCGCAGCGCACGCACGAGGCCAGCTCGGGGACGAACCCGGCGGCGAGGGCCAGCTTGAGCCGGAACGCCAGCGCCGTCCCGAGCCCCGCCGCGCCATCGCCCGAGCCGTTCCCGTCCACCGACTCCCGCCCGTCGAGCAGCGCCAGGTAGCGGCACAGCAGGTTGTACGCGGCCGGGTTGGCCTCGGCCGAGTCGAACAGGCGCAGCACCGCGTCGCATCCGCGCCCCGCCGCGTCGAGCGCGGGCCCGCTCTCGCGCAAGCCGCGGGTAGCCGTCCACGCGTCGACGCCGCCGTCACCGTCGCCAGCTCGCCGCGACCCTCGTGGAGGACGAGGTCGAGGCGAAAGAACGGCTCCAGCCGCCCGCCGAACCGCGACCGCGGCCGGCGCGACCCCTTCGCGATCGCCCCGACCCGGCCCCGCGTGGAGCTGTACAGGTGCAGCACGCGATCCGCCTCGCCGTAGCGAATGCTCCGCAGCACGACCGCCTCCGTCTTGAACTTGCCGGGCACAGCCCACGCACCCTGCAAGACGCACCGGACGGATCAGCCGCGAGGCAGAACCGCGTCGCGGATCGCCGCCGCCGTCACCGTCGCCGCGATCGTCCCCACGGCGATCGAGGTGAAGCGCTCCGTCCCCGAACCGGATCGCCGGACGCGAGGCAGAAGGCGACGTCACCGTCGACGTCCGAGAACACCGGGTCCACCGCGCGGGCGACGCCGCCGCTCGCCATCCGTGCGGCCCGCGAGCAAGCGGGCTTGTCGAGCGCCGCATCGGTCATCACGCACACCAGCGTCGTGTTGCGCTCCTCGACCCGGGTCCAGTCCGGCATCTCCTCCATCGCGGCGAGCAGCTCGGCCGTCGACACGACCTCGCCTTCGTCGCTCCGCGGGCCCGCCAGCACCTCGCCCTCCGCCGATCACGTCCCCGAACGCGTTCACGACCGCCAGCGCCGCGACCGTCTCGCCGCGACCGCTGCGCGCGGCCGCGTAGCCGACCCCGGTGGGCGTCGAGCGCTCCCGCCCCAGGATCTTCCCCACCGCCGCGCCGGTCCCGGCTCCCACCCGGCCGCGCTCCGGTACCCCGCCGCCGGCCGCCTCGCACGCCGCGTATCCAGCCTCGGGGCCGGGCCGGGCGCTCGGGGTCGCCCTCGGCGAGGTCGTAGATCACCGCGGCGGGGACGATCGGGACCAGCCCCGCCGGTCGTCGTGTATCCGCGCCCGTGCTCCTCGAGCCAGCGCACGGCACCGTCGGCCGCCGCGAGCCCGAAGGCGCTCCCGCCCGCCAGCACCACCGCCGGTCACCTCGGAGGTGCCGGCCAGCGCGCCGATCACGTCGGTCTCGCGGGTGCCGGGTCCGCCGCCGCGCACGTCCACGCCACCCCGGGTGCCGGCCGGCGCCAGCACCGCCGTGCAGCCGGTCGCGCCCTCCGAGTTCGTCCAGTGCCCGATCTCGAAGCCGTCGGGCGGCGGCAGCGGGTCACTCACGCGCCGCCGCTCGTGCGCCGAGCGGTCCTGCGCCTCCGCCGCGCGCAGCCGCGTCTGGCACCCGGGGCAGAAGTAGGTCGAGCGTCCCGCCGACGACGATGCGGCGGATCTCGGTGCCGCACCGCAAGCAGGGAAGGCCCTCGCGCGTGTGGACGAGGAACTCGTCCTGCATCGTCCCCTCCTCCCCGCGGGCGTCGCGATAGTCGTCGATCGACGCGCCGCCGTTGGCCAGCCCGGCCTCGAGCGTGTCGACGATCCCCTTCCGCAGCCGCTCCCAGTGCTCGGGGCGCATCGAGCCGGCGGGCGAGAGCGGGTGCAGTTGCGCCCGCCACAGCGCCTCGTCCGCGTAGATGTTCCCGATCCCGGCGATCCCGCTCTGGACGAGCAGGAACGACTTCAGCGGCGCCCGCCGCCCCGCGGCAAGCGCGCCGATCTCCTCCGCGGTGAGCCGCTCCGACAGCGGCTCGATCCCCGCCCGCGGAGCCATGTACTCCTCGAGGTCGTCGTCGTCGAGCGCGACCGCGGTGCCGAACCGGCGGGCGTCCGTGAACAGCAGGGTCGCGCCGCCCTCGAGCCGGATCACGGCGCGGAGGTAGCGGACATCCTCCCCCGGATCCCCCAAAATCAGGTTGCCGGTCATCCGCAGGTGCATGACGAGCGAGCGACCTCCGTCGAGTCGCAGAAGCAGGTACTTCCCGCGGCGCTCGACCGCCTCGATCCGCCGGCCCGCGCAGGCTCGCTCGACCTCGCGCGGCGAGACGGGGCGGGTGAGGCGCTCGTCGAGCACCTCCACCGACTCGATCCGCCGTCCGACCAGCTCCGGCTCCAGCTGGCGCCGAATCGTCTCGACCTCGGGGAGCTCGGGCATGTCGTCCGTTCTAGCAGGCGACCAGCCTTCACAGGGTGCGCGATTCATCCACCGTGCCACTCGCGCGTACGATCCCCGCCATGCGGGAGGAGCTCTCGCTCGAGCACATCGAGACCGCCGCTCACGTCATCGATCCGATGTTTCTCGACAGCCCCCAGTTCGTGGACTCACAGCTCGCCGCGGCACTCGGCCGGCAGGTGCTGGTCAAGGTGGAGACGACAAATCCGCTCGGAAGCTTCAAGGGCAGGGGCGCCGACTTCCTCGTGCGCGATCTGGAGTCGAAGCTATCGCTCGTGTGCGCCACGGCCGGGAACTTCGGCCAGGGGATCGCCTACGCCGGACGCCGCCACGGGCTCCCGGTCCACGTGTTCGTACCGGCGAGCGTCACGCCGAGCAAGCTGAGCCGCATGCGTGCGCTCGACGCCGACGTGACCGTGATCGAGGGCGACGAGGCCGACACGAAGAAGGCCGCCCGGAGGTATGCCGAGCAACACGCCGATTGTCTCTTCGTGGAGGACGGTCAGGATCCACGGATCGCCGAGGGCGCCGGCACGATCGGCGTCGAGCTGCTCGCCGCCGGTCCGATCGACACGCTGGTCGTACAGGTGGGTGACGGGGCGCTGATCACCGGGATCGCCCGCTGGATCAAGGCTCAATCGCCAAGCACCCGGGTTGTGGGCGTCGGCCCGAAGGGCTCGCCAGCGATGGCCCTCAGCTGGGAGGCCGGCCGGCCGGTCTCAACCGAGCGAGCCGACACCATCGCCGGCGCTCTGGCGGTGCGCGACCCGGTGGCGGACAGCGTCGCGAGGATGCGGGGGCTGGTCGATGACTTCGTGCTCGTGGACGACACGGACATGATCGAGGCGGTGCGATTGGTGGCCGACACGCTCGGCCTGCTGCTGGAACCAGCGGGAGCTGCAGGCGTCGCGGCCATCCGCCGCCATGACTTTCCGGGCGAACGTCTCTCCGCGATCCTCACCGGCCACGGCCTCCCGCCCAACCTGGTCGGGAAAGTGTGGAGCTAACAGCGCCCCGGAGCCCTGGCTCACAGCCCGACGCGCATGCGAAGCGCCGGGCCCGACCGGGTCGTCACCTGGCCGGCCGGGCGAAATCCCATCCGCTCGTAGAAACCCTCCGCTCGAGGATCGGCGATCACCTCCATGCGCTCCACGACCAACACGGGGAGCGCAACGCTACCTACTTCGCCGTCGCCCGCGGGTGGGCGCGGAAGTAGACCTCCTTGATCTCGTCGTTGGACAGATGGGTGTAGAGCTGAGTCGTGGAGACGTCGGCGTGCCCCAGCATCTCCTGAACCGAGCGCAGGTCGCAGCCCCCCGACAGTAGGTGGGTCGCGAACGTGTGTCGCAGCGTGTGCGGGCTCATCTTGCCGTCGAGCCCGACCGCTCGCGCGTGGCGCTGGATGATCTTGTAGAGCCCCTGGCGGGTCAGCCCGCCGCCCCGCTGGTTGACGAACAGCTTCGACTCGGCACGCTCCCCCACCAGGTCGGGACGGCCGGACTGCAGGTAGCGCCGCCGCGGCCGCGCTCGCCTGCCTGCCGAGCGGGACGATCCGCTCCTTCGAGCCCTTGCCGTGCGCGCGCACGAACCCGCGCTTCAGGTCCACGTCGGTCACCTCGAGCCCGACGACCTCCGACGCGCGCAGGCCGCACGCGTACATCAACTCGAGCAGCGCCCGGTCGCGAAGCGCGGCGGGCTCCGAACCGCGCGGCGATTCGAGCAGCTTCTTGACCTCCGAGTAGCTGAGCACGTGCGGCAGCTTGCGCCCCCGCCGCGGCGGGCTCAGCCTCCCCGTCGGGTCCTCGTCGACGATCTGCTCGCGGCGCAGGTGCCGGTAGAAGGAGCGCAGGCAGGCCGTCTTGCGATGGATGGTCGCCGCCGAGCAGGGTGGCCGCCCATTCCCGGTCGCAAGACCGGCGAGGAAGTCGGAGACGTCGAGCGCCCTGGCGTCGGTCGCGCCGACGCCGCGCTCGGCGAGGAAGACGCCGTACTGGAGCAGGTCGGTGCGGTACGCCTGCAGCGTGTTGCGCGCCAGCCCCCGCTCGAACTCCAGATAGGCGAGGAAATCGAGCACGAGAGCCTCGAAGCGCGCGTCGGGCTGAGCAGTGCTCTCGGCATCGGGCACTTCGCCGGCGCCGTCCTTGCGCTCAGTTGTCGTGGCCATCGCGCCTCGGGTTTCGGCCCGTGCGCGTCGATCCCTCTCAGGCCGCCCCGCTGCGACGCATGTCCCGGAAGAGCAGCAGCCCGACGAGCGACTTCGAGTCCGCGCACTCGTCGATCGCGCGGTCCAGCTCCTCGAGCGGCCACCGCACGATCTCGATCCGCTCCTCGTCGTCGGGCCGCGCCTCGACGTGCGACAGCCCGGTCGCGAGGAAGACCGTCACCTCCTCCTCGGCGAATCCCGGGCTGGTGTAGAAGCGCTTCAGCTCGCGCCACTCCGCCGCCTGCCTGCCGATCTCCTCCGCCAGCTCGCGCTTCGCGCACTCGAGCCGGCTCTCGCCCTCGACGTCGAGCTTGCCCGCCGGGAGCTCGAGCAGTGCCGGCTCGTTGACGGCCTCGCGAGGCTGGCGGACCAGATAGAGGGTCGTCCCGTCATGGGCGACCACCGCGACCGCGCCGGGATGGGTGACGACCTCGCGCTCCGAGGTCGAGCCGTCGGGATAGCGGAACTCGTCCACCCTCACGCCCGCGACCTTCCCCTCGAAGACCGTGCGAGAGCCGGTGCGCTCCAGCCCGCTCATCCCGCGCTCACCGCGGCCCCCGCCAGCGCCCGGCCGGCCGCCAGCGCGGCGGCGAAGAACAGCGGATCCTCGCCGATCTCCCGTCCCATGGTGCGCGCCGGCAGCCCGCTCCGCGCGTATCCCTCGAGATCCACCGGCTGGACGACGAGGTCGTGGCGATCACCGCACGCCTCGCGCAGCTCGTCGAGCATCCCCGGCTCGGGCCCGGCCCCGGCGCTTCCCTCCGGGGTCGGCCACTCGCTCGCCTCGACCTCCGGCACCGGTACCTGGACCGGCGCCAGGGCGAGCTCGAGGACCATCGCGGTGTGGTGGCTCAGCCCGCGATGGCGCGAGCGGGGATCGGCCGCGGACAGCCGCGGGGAGACCAGCGTGGGGAGCCGAAGCGCGAGCGCTGCGTGCGCCGTGTCGAGGGCCGCCATGCCCCCGTGCCCGTAGCGCGTATCCGAGCCGATGATCCCCGGGCCGGGCCCCGCCACGACCGCGTCCCAACCGAGTCGTCCCAGGGCCGCGTCGAGTGCCCCGACCACGCTGATCGCCTCGGCCTCCCCCCCGTACGCCGCGCCCGCGGTCATGTGCCCGGTCAGTAGCCCCCGCGAGCGCAGCTCGGCAACGTCGCGCGACATCGCGCCCGGCAGCGCGCCGCCGGGCGTCTGGACGTATCCGACGCCGAGCCCCGGTCGAGCCTGCGCCGCGGCCCACGCCGCCGGCGCGAGGTGGCCGTGCAATGGCAGCACGAGCACCGGAGCCCGCGGCGGGGATCCGGACTCGACGGGCCTCTCTACCGGCTCCACGGGGTGTTGGAGCGAGGTGTAGTTGAGCTTCATCACGTGCGCTTCGCGCCCGCCCTCGGCAAGGAGCCCACGTGTGAGGTTGGCGTGCACGAGGTCGAACCCGCCCGAGCCGAGGCCGAGGTCGAGCGCCTCGGCGTTGACGATGACCTCGTCGCCCCGCTCGATCTCGCCGACCAGAGAGCGGTCCGCCCACGCCGGGCGCTCGTCTCCCTCCACCTCAACCCTGAGTGGGTCGGTCGAGACGACTTTCCCGCGCCGCAGCTTCAGCATCGCTCAGCGATCCCCGGGCTCGGAGCGCTCGGCGGCGGCCGCGACGATCGCCTCGCACACGTCGAGCATCTCGACGATCCGCCGCGCGGCGACGCTCTCCTCGGGCGTGTGATTGGCCTCGGTCCCGTTGGCGAGCAGCACGGCGTCGAATCCGGCGGCGCGAAGGGCGTTGGCGTCGCTGCCGCCACCCGTCGCGAGCTGGCCGGGCTCGTGGCCGCAGCTCGCGAGCGCCCGCTTGGCGACCGCCACCGCCGGCGAGGCGGGTCGCGGCCGGTAGCCGCGGAAGATCTCGGTCACCTCGACGTCGACGTCGCAGTGGCGCTCGTTGGCGGCCCACGTGCACGCGTCGACCATCGACCCGATCGTGTCGGCCGCCCGAGCCGCGTCGATGCTCCGCGCCTCGCCCTCGACTCGGCAACGCCCGGGGACGATGTTCGTCGCGGTCCCGCCCTCGATCACGCCGACGTTGGCGGTCGTCTCCGTATCGAGCCGCCCGAGCGTCATCTCCGCGATCGCTGCGGCCGCCGCGGCGATCGCGTTGCGGCCGTCCTCGGGCCGGATGCCCGAATGCGCCTCCCGGCCGACGAACTCGACGGCGAGGCGCTTGTACGTCGGCGCGGACACGAGGATCTCGCCGATCGGGCTGGCGTGGTCGATCGCGAAGCCGTAGTCGGATCGAAGCGACCCGAGGTCGAGCGCCTTGGCACCGCGCAGGCCGTCCTCCTCGGCGACCGTGAACACCAGCTCGATCCCGACCGGCGGCGGATCGGTCGCGTGTCGCGCCGCAAGCTCCACGAGCACGGTCACCGCGGCCTTGTTGTCGGCCCCGAGAATCGTCTCGCCGCGGCTGCGGTAGGTCCCGTCCTCGAGCACCACCTCGATCCCCCCCTCCTCGGGGACGGTGTCGAGATGGGCACAGAACATGACCCACTCATCCGAGCGCCCCGGAACCCGGGCGATCAGGTTACCGGCGCCCGCTCGCGCCTCCTCCGCGGCACCGTCCTCGCTCGCCTCGACCCCGAGCTCGCGCAGCTCCGCCATCGACCGCGTCCGCGACCGCGCGCTCGTACCCGGTCGGGCTGGGGATCTCGCACAGCCGCACGAAGCGGTCGAGAAGGCGCTCGTCGCTCATGGCCGACAGCCTAGGCGGTGCGGTAGCCACGGCGAGTCGACCGCTACTAGGCGGTGGTGACCACGTGGACGCGCCCGGGGACCGGGCCATCCGCGATGAGAGGCTCGATCCGCGAGCGCACGTCGCCTCTCACAGCCTCATGCTCATCCTCGTCCAGGCGATCGATCGCATCCGCGAGCGGGCCGGCAAGCTTGCGGGTAAAGCTCCAGTGCGCGCCCGCGTCCTCGTACGGCCAGGCGATCTCCACCTGCTCGATCTCGGGCTCGGCGAAGCCCGCGCCGCTGACCAGCTCGCGGATCCGCCCGGGATTGGCCATTCGCGAAGATCCCGGGCGCCCCTGGCTCGGGCGGCGGAAGGTGGCCGCGCTCGACCAACACGACTCCTGACACGAAGGCCCACGGGTTCTCTTCGGGCGCCGCCCAGACCGCGAAGCAGAGCCGCCCGCCGCTCGCGCAGAACGCGGCGAGTCTCGCCGAGCGCCACAGCGGGATCGGCCATCAGCATGTAGCCGAACCGGCACAGGACCCTATCGATGCTCGAGTCGTCCAGGTCCATGCGCTCAGCGTCGAGAACGCGGTACTCCACGTTGCCGAGCCCGAGCTCTGTGCCGACGCCCCGCGCCGCCTCGACCATCGCCGGCGCGAAGTCGGTCGAGATCAGCTTGCCCTCGTCACCGATCATGGCCGCGGCGAGGAACCCGGTGTCACCGGTGCCCGCCGCCAGGTCCAGCACCGTGTCCCCGGGCTGCGGACCGACTCGATCGACCATGCGCTTGCTCACCGGCCCGGTCGCGGCATAGATGTACTCGCGCTCGCTCTCCCAGTTGGTCGCGATCCGCTCCCAGACCTCGTGGCTCGCCTGGCGGTATTCGTCGAGGTCGATCGGCATGCGCCGATCCTACGACCCGCCCGGGCCCTGTTCAACCTGGCGGCTCGCCGCGGAGGCGTTCGCGCAGCGATCTCGACTCGATCGCCACGAGCCCGTTAGGGTTGTGACCGGAGGCCGGTCTCGGCTACCTAGCCTGATACCCGGCCGTGATCGGCGGCTCAGCCGCCGGAAAGGAGCGGCATATGGCGTGGCGAATGTCGGGCACCTACGTCGCGAACTGCTCGTGCAACCTGATCTGTCCCTGTCCCGTGGACGGCCCGCCGACCAGCCCCGACGGCCAGTGCCGCGGAGTTGGCGTGTTCCATATCGCCGAGGGCAACCTCGACGACACCGATCTCTCGGGCGTCAATCTTGGTCTCGTCAACTACTTGCCCGTCGAATCTCACCGCGGGCAACTGGAAGCTCGGCATCGTGGTCGACGAGGGCGCCTCGAGCGAGCAGGCGGAGGCGCTCGAGCGGATCGTCAAGGGTGACGAGGGCGGGCCGTTCGCCGAGTTCGCGGCCCTCACCGAGGAATGGCTCGGGATGGAGCGGGCGACCGGTCTCCGTTCTCCGACGGCGACCGCCCGTCGGGCTCGATCGGCGACAGCAGCTGGACCTTCGAGCCGCTGGAAGGCCCCGAGGGAAGCGGCGCGCAGACCACGGTTCGCAACGCCGCGTTCGGGTTCGCCGAGGAGTACCGCGTCGGCCGGGCGCCGGGGCACGTGAGCGCCCTCGGGATCGAGTTCGACGCGATCTACGGCGAGTCGGCGGACTACGAGTTCGCGAGCGAGATGCCGGCGGGCGCCCCCGGGGGCCGCGGCTAGCAAGAGCCGCTCGGGTTGATGGAATCCGCCGCCGCCCGCCGCGCCCCGGCGCTGCCCGAGTTGATCCGGTTCGGGCTGATCGGGTTGCTGCTCGTTCTGGCGGTGATCGCCTGGGCGGTCACCGACGGCCGGATGCAGGGGATGGACGCCGGTCCGGGCACCGACCCGGGGAGCTTCGGGTTCTACGTCACCGTCTGGGTGGCGATGATGGCCGCGATGATGTTCCCGTCGATCTGGCCGATGGTGGTGATGTACGCGCGCGTTCAGGAGGGGAAGCGCGAGCGTGGCGAGGCGGTACCGGTCGCCACTACCGCAACGTTCGTCGCCGGGTACCTGGTGACCTGGACCCTTGCGGGGCTCGCCTTCTACGCGCTCATCGAGACCGGGCGATCGCTCTCGATCGACGCCCTGTCGTGGGACCGCGCGGGTCCGTATGTGGCGGGCGGTGTGATCGTCGCGGCCGCCGTCTACCAGCTCACGCCGCTCAAGGACGCCTGCCTGACCAAGTGCCGTAGCCCCTTCTTCTTCCTGCTTGGAGCGTGGAGGCCGGGCCGCCTCGGCGCGCTGCGGATGGGCATCGAGCATGGCGGGTGGTGCGTCGGTTGCTGCTGGGCGCTGATGGCCGCCCTGTTCGCGCTCGGCATCATGAGCATCGGCTGGATGGCGTTCATCGCCGCGCTGATCGCGATCGAGAAGCTGTTGCCATGGAAGGCGGTTGCCAATCGCGGGATCGCCGTGCTCCTGGTCGTGCTAGGCCTCGCCGTGGCCTTCGCGCCCGAGGACGTACCCGGCCTGACGCTCCCCGGCTCGCCCGAGGCGATGCAGGCGATGGAGGCGATGGGCATGGAGCCCGGGTCCGAGCACGAGGGCGCGATGGAGGAGGAGGGGATGGGCGGCGCCTCCGGGGAGGGCGGCGCGATGGGTGGAGAGGATGCCATGAAGGACGGGGAGGCGCCCTAGCAGCCGGCGGCGCCACGCGCGGCCGACTTCGTCGCGGCCTGCGGACGGCGTCACGTACGATCTCGGCGTGTCCCCCGGCTGGCACCTCGCCCAGGTGAACATCGCGATCCCGCACGAGCCGATCGACTCGCCGGCGCTGGCGGAGTTCGTCGAATTGCTGGAGCCGATCAACGCCATCGCCGACTCCAGCCCGGGGTTCGTGTGGCGTCTCCAGGACGACTCCGGCGACGCGACCGCGATTCGGCCCTTCGAAGACGAGCGCGTGCTGATCAACATGTCGGTCTGGGAGTCGGTCGAGGCGCTGTGGGCGTTCGTGTATGACGGCCGCCACCTCGACGTGATGCGGCGCCGCCGCGAGTGGTTCACGCGGATGGACGTCTACCTGTGCCTGTGGTGGGTCCCGGCCGGCGAGCTGCCGAGCACCGAGGACGCCAGGCGGCGGATCGACCACCTGCGGGACAACGGCCCGACGCCACGCGCGTTCACGTTCAAGCAGCGATTCGATCCACCGGGCTCGGAGCGGCCCGAGCCCGTCTTCGACGACCGCGAGCCCTGTCCGGCAGGCTGAGCCCTGGCCGCCGTCCGTAAGAACCAGGCGCGCCTTTCGCGAGCGGAGTGGTCGGCGTTCGTCGAGGCCGTGAACGCGGCGCAGACCCGCGGGGCGTCCCGGCCGAACTATCGAGAGTTCGTGGATGTTCACGTTCGGGCGATGACCGCGGCGGCGAGCCACGAGTGGGGCGTCCATTCGATGCCCGGGATGCTGGGGCGCAACTTCCTCGCCTGGCACCGCCAGTACCTGCTCCGGTTCGAGGGCCGCCTGCAGGAGGTCGATCCGTCGGTGACGATTCCGTACTGGAACTGGATCGCCGACCCGCGACTCCCGTCACCACTCAATCGCCCGGCGCTGCTGCGCCGCTGGGGCGTGCGACGACGCTGGCAGCGCGACTTCCTGCCCACACGGGCCGACGTCAACGCCGCCAGCGGGCGCGACAGGTTCGCTTCCTTCCAGCGCCTCCTGGAGCAGGTCCACAACAACGTTCACCTCGCCGTCGGCGGCGAGATGGGCACCTCCACCTCACCGGCGGATCCCATCTTCTGGCTTCACCACGCCAACGTCGATCGCCTTTGGGCGCTGTGGCAGCGGCGCCATCCCCGCGCCCGACCACGGAACGGCAGCGAGCGCCTGAAGCCGGCACCCCTGATCGACGTCACCGTCTCCGGTGTCCTCGACATCGGTCGCCTCGGGTATCGGTACGGCTAGGGTTCGTCCGGCCCCGACCAGTCGAACGGAAAGTGCTTGCTGGAGCGGCCGGGCCAGCTCCACTTGAAGCCGAATGCCTCCACCTCGTCCTCCTCGGCGGTCGCCCATGTCGCGATCTGGCCGGGACCGACCTCGGCGCCGGGGGCATTGTGGAGTTGCACGCGCGCTCCCTCCTCCGGACTCGTCGGCCCCGACAGCGCCTCGGCGCTGCCCCTGGCCTTCCCGGGGACCTCGACGCGCCAGCGGCCGAGGTCGTCGGCGATCTCGAAGTCGATCGGAGCGAACTCGATCCCGCGCAGATCGTCGATCAGCGCGGCGAAGGTGCCGGGCCAGCCGCCCGCCTGCCCGCCGAAGATCGCCTGCAGCGCCTCGCGCTGGGACTCGTCGGCGCGCTCGTCGATGAAGAACCCCATCGCCGGCTTTGCCTCGCCGGCCCAGATGTTCCCCTCGAACGAACCCACCGCGACGGCATTCAGACCGTCGAGCGCCACTTCGCCGTAGTTACCCTCGCGGATGTGCCACGCGAGGATCCCGTCGCACTGTCCGTCGTCCGGCGCCTGGGCGAAGGTGCAGCCGCATGGCACCCTGCACCTGCAGACGTCGAACCAGTCACCCGTGAGTCGCCAGCGCGGAACCTCGGCCATGCTCCCTCCTCGAGATCGATCGGACGGCGATCCTCCCACCACCTCGGCGGAGGATCAACCCCGCTATCCCGAGCGTCTGAGCTCGGGCTCGTGCGCCGGCGTCGCCGCCTCCTCGGCGGCGGCGTCCTCCGGCGCTCGCTCGTCCGCACGCCGCTTGGCGGCGCCGACGAACTCGCGGAACAGGGGCTCGGGTCGCGTCGGCCGCGAGTTGAACTCGGGATGGAACTGGGAGGCGACGAAGAACGGGTGGTCCGGGAGCTCGATCACCTCGACGAGGCGCTCGTCGGGTGAGGTGCCGCTGCACACGAGGCCATCGTCCTCGAGCCGGCGGCGCAGCATGTTGTTGACCTCGTAGCGGTGGCGGTGGCGCTTGTAGATCACCGGCTCGCCGAAGATCTCGCGGGCCCGGGTCCCGTCATGGAGCTTCACGGGGTCGGCGCCGAGGCGCATCGTCCCGCCCATGTCGGTGACCTCCTTCTGCTCGGGGAGCAGGTCGATCACCGGGTACGGGGTCTCGGGGTCGAACTCGGCCGAGTTCGCTCCGTCGAACCCGGTCACGTGGCGGGCGAAGTCGACCACGGCCATCTGCATCCCGAGGCAGATGCCAAGGAAGGGGATTCCGCGCTCGCGGGCGATCCGGGCGGCGAGCACCTTGCCCTCGATCCCCCGCTCGCCGAACCCGCCGGGGATCAGGATCCCGTCGGCGGACTCGAGCTCTTCGGGGTCGGGGTCCTCGGAGTTGACCAGCGCCACCTCGACGTCGGCGCCGTGGTGGTAGCCGCCGTGGCGCAGCGCCTCGACCACCGACTTGTAGGCGTCGGCGAGCTTCACGTACTTGCCGACGAGCGCGATCCGTACCGGCCGCCTCGCAGCGTCGGCGCGGCGCACCAGCTCCTCCCACTCGGAGAGGTCGGGGGCGTCCGTCTGGATCCCGAAGTGGTCGAGCACCTGGTCGTCCATCCCCTCGGCGCGGAAGACGAGCGGCACCTTGTACGTGTTGTCGACGTCGCGGGCCGATATCACCGCGTCCTCTGGGAGGCTCGCGAACAGGGCGATCTTGCGCCGGATGTCGCGGTCGAGGCCGCCCTCGGAGCGGCAGATCAGGGCGTGGGGCTGGATCCCGATGCGGCGAAGCTCGTTGACCGAGTGCTGGGTGGGCTTGGTCTTCAGCTCACCTGCGTGTCCCACGTAGGGGACCAGCGTCAGGTGCACGAACATGGACCGCTTCGAGCCGAGGTCGACGTAGAGCTGGCGGATCGCCTCGAGGAAGGGCAGCGACTCGATGTCGCCGACCGTACCCCCGATCTCCGTGATCACGAAGTCGACGGCCTGCGACTCGGCGACGATCAGGATCCGGTGCTTGATCTCGTCGGTGATGTGGGGGATCACCTGTACCGTCGCGCCGAGGTAGTCGCCCCGACGCTCGCGGCGGATCACCGAGTTGTAGACCGCACCCGCCGTGACGTTGGAGGCGCGGGAGGTGTTCTCGTCTGTGAAGCGCTCGTAGTGCCCCAGGTCGAGGTCGGTCTCCGCGCCGTCCTCGGTCACGAACACCTCGCCGTGCTGGAACGGGCTCATCGTCCCCGGGTCGACGTTGATGTAGGGATCGAACTTCTGGATCTGGACCCGGAAGCCGCGGCTGACCAGCAGCCGCCCGATCGAGGCGGCGGCGATCCCCTTGCCGAGGGACGAGACGACCCCGCCGGTCACGAAGATGAAGCGAGTCTCGCCTGCGCTCATAAGCGATTCCGGCGCCGAGCGTTGGGGCGCAGCCCCAACTGCGAGGCGACTGGCTGGTCATCCGTACTGACTGTCGTCCTCTTCATCTAACCCTGCCAAGCGAGTCTAGTTGCCGCAGGAGCGGAACACGATCGATGAGCGCGGAAATCGACCGAAACTCCCCGTAGAGGTTCAGCGCCGCGATCGCCCCGAGCGCGATCAGCCGGGAGGGATCGCCCAGAGTCTCGAGCAGCGAGATCCCGGCCACGGCGCCGATCAGGTTCGAGCCGGTGTCGCCGAGCATCGCGCGCTCCCGAAGCGTGAACCATGCGCCGACCACGATCGGGCCGATGAAGATCCCCAGCAGCTCGAGCGGCTCGGCGGTCCACCCGCCGAGACACAGCCCCGCGAGCAGCAGGAAGAAGACCTTCTCCGCGCGCCCGGGACGCAGGTCGAGCAGGTTGAAGAGGTTGGTCGCCAGCAGCAGCAGCGCCAGGTCGGCGAGGTAATCGAGCTCCTCGCGGCCCCGCCCCGATACGGCGTAGGCGGCGAGGGCGAAGGCGCCCACGGCCTTGATCGCGCCGGTCGAGAACCTCCCGGCGAGCACGGCACGCGCGTGCTCGCGCCACCCTCGGGGCGATCCGCTCTCCCCCGCGCGACCGAGCGAGTCGTCGAGCAGGCCGAGCAGGGCGACCCCGAGCACGTAGACGATCCAGCGGCGCAGATCGGGGTCGAGCAGGTCGAGGTCGGCGCGGTCGTCGAGCAGCGCCAGTGGCGCCAGCGTGACCAGCGCGCTGGCGACGAGGACTGCCCCGGCGGGGAACGCGACGACCCATCCGCGCCAGTTCTCCCGCACCAGCCCCACGCGCCGCATGTCCCTGATCCAGGCGGGAACGAGCGCGCCGGCCACGCCCAGCGCGAGCGCGAGCGCGACGAGCCTCACGGGCCCCCGCTCGAGACCGGCCTCACGGTCCCGTGCCGAGGGGGACCGAGGGGCTGATCAGATCGGGCAGGAGCTCGTCGGCGGTGTCCTTGACCCCGAAGTTGCCTTCGGCGCCGAGCAGCACGGACACCATCGCGACGCGCCCCGAGATCAGCTCGATGCTGTCCACGCTCGATATGTCGTGCGAGTCGAACAGCTCGATCGAGGATTCCTCGGTGCCCACCTGCTCCACCCCGACCGATGGAAGCCCACTGTCGGCGATCCCCTCCAGCAGCCCGTCCTCGAACCGCCCGGTTGTCTCCGCGTCGCGCTCGTCCAGATCACCGGGAGCCTGGCGAACTATCACCACGTCATCGACTCGGCCCAGCCGGCCGCTGAAACGGCTGAGGAGCTGCGCGCGCACTCGCCGGATCACCCCGCCACCCAGTACGAGCTGGCGGCCCACCGCGCGCCCGAACGACTCGATCGCGTCCGGGTCACGCTTCAACCGCGCGTGCCGGGTCCCCTCGAGCTGGCCGGCCAGCGCGCCGACGTCCGGCGGCTCACGCACGACCGCAACCTCCGCGATCTCCGCGCCGGCCGGGTCGAGCGCCCGCTTGACGTCGTCGGCGATCCCCCCGGGAAGGCCGCCGAGCGCGATCACGGCGACCCGCTCGCCGGTCAGGTCATCGCCCACCAGAGCCGGGTAGACGGCCTCCCCGAACTCCCGCTCCCGGTCGAGCTCCGCGCGCAGCTCCTCCGCGTCCTGGCGAGCGTCCTGGACGTCGTTCTGGAGGCTCTGCTCGAGCTGCTCGGTGGTCCCCGAGACGACGTCGTCCCCGAACCCCACCCCGATCAGGATCCCGATCGCAAGGGCAAGGAAGACAGCCGCAAGTGACGCCGCGTGGTAGCGGGCGCTATATCCGCCCATGCGTCAGATCCCGAGCAGAACTCGGATCTTGAGCCACAGCAGCTCGACCAGGTTGGCGAGCGGCGGGGTGCTGAGGACCACGATCACGAGCAGGAGGGCGGATGCCGCCGCGAACATCGCGAGCTGGCTCGCCCCCATGCCCGTTCTATAGAGACGGCTCACGCCCTTGGCGTCGACGAGGGTCTCCCCCACCCTCAGTCTGGTGAGGAACGTCGACGACATTCCCGCCCTGTTCTTGTCCAGGAACTCGATCAGGTTGAAGTGGGCGCCGACGCTGACGATCAACGCCGCCCCCTTCTCGAACGCGAGCAGCATCGCGACGTCCTGGCTCGTTCCGGGCGCCGGGATGACCATGTGCTCGAGGCCGAGGCGCTCGAGCCGATCGCGTCCGGGCGCCCGACCGTCGGGGTACGCGTGCACGATCAGCTCGGCGCCGCACCGAAGCGCCGCGTCGCCCGCTGAGTCCATGTCGCCGAGGACGACATCGGGCTTCAGCCCCGATTCGAGAATTGCGTCAGCCCCCCCGTCCACCCCGACCAGCAGCGGGCGCACGTCGGCGATGTAGGCGCGCAGCGCCTGCAGGTCCTTGCGGTAGGTGGTGCCGCGGACGACGATCAGCACGTGACGGTCGCGGAAGCTCGTGCTCGTGTCGGGCAGCTCGAGGCTGTCGGACAGGAGGTCGCTCTCCTGGCGTATGTGAGCCATCGTGTTCTCGGCGAACGCGGCGAGCGCCTCGTGGATGCGCTCCCTCTGGCGCTCCATCTGGTCGGCGAGCTCGGTGGCGTCGAGGACCCGGCCGCGCGCGAGCGTGGTTCCGTTCGAGCGAAGCTCGCCGCCCTCGAGGATGACCGGATCGCCGTCACGGAGCTCGTCGAACAGCGGCGCCCCCGGAGCGTCGACCAGGCGCACGCCCGCCTGCGTGAGCAGCAGCGGCCCCGCGTTCGGGTAGCGGCCGGTCGAGGACTGCGCGACGTTGACGACAACCGGCACCTTGGACGCGATCAGCTCCTCGGCGGCGATCCGGTCGATGTCGGCGTGATCGATGATCGCCACGTCGGTCGGACCCAGCCGCTTGACCAGGTGCTTGGTGCGGCGTCCGATGCGAGCGGTGCCCTGGACGGCGGCCTCAGCCGGGGAGGCGCGCGTCGGGTCGCGCGACGCGAACAGCGAGCGCGCACGGGTTCGAGCGGGGGATGCCATCCGCCGCCCGCATTATGCGGCACCGCGGCCGGGTTTACGCGGCCGCGAGCAGCTCACGGGCATGGCGGCTCGCGGCCTCGTCCTCACGATCCGCGCCCAGCATGCGACAGATCTCGGCCACGAGCTCCTCGCCGTCCACGCGGTCGACGGTGGCGCGGGTCTCGCCCCGCTCGGCGATCTTCTCGATCCGGAAGTGAGCCGACGCGAGCGAGGCGATCTGAGGCAGGTGGGTTATGCAGATCACCTGCCGCTCCCCGGAGAGGCGGCGCAGCCGCTCGCCGACCGCGCGCGCGGTATTGCCGCCTATCCCGGCGTCGATCTCGTCGAAGACGAGGCTGCGCGCGCCGGCGTCCGGACCGAGCCCGGTGAGCGCGAGCATCACCCGGGAAAGCTCGCCCCCGGACGCCGCGTCGCGAAGCGGAGAGACCGGGAGCCCCGGATTCGTGGCGACCATGAAGGTGACCCGCTCGCGCCCGCTGGGACCGTGGCCGTCAGGGTGGGGCTCGAGCGAGATCTCGAGTGCCGCGCCCTCCATCGCCAGCTCGGCGAGCTCCACCGCAACCCGCTCCTCGAGCCCCTGGGCGGCGTCCGCCCGCGCCCGGCTCAGCTCCCCGCCGAGAGCATCGCGCCGCTCGGCTACCTCGCGTACCCGCTCGTCAAGCTCGACGCCGCGCTCGTCCGCGTTCTCGAGTCGCTCGATCTCGGCGCGGCAGCGCTCCGCGTGGGCCACGACCGCCTCCACCGAGCCGCCGTGCTTGCGCTTCAGGCGGTCGATCACGTCGAGCCGCTCCTCGACCTCCTGCAGGCGCCCCGGCTCGGCCTCGACGGCGTCGAGATAGGAACGCAGCTCGGCCGCCAGATCGCCGAGCTCGACCTCCAGCCCCCGGGCCCGCTCCCCGAGCGCATCGAGATCCCGGTCGACGCCCGAAGCTCCCCCCAGCGCCGCGCCGGCGTGGGCAAGCAGCGCCGTGGCGCCGCCGTCGTCCTCTCGCCCGCTCAGCGCCCCGAGCGCGCCTCCCGCCGCCGAGCGCAGCGCCTCCGCGTGGCGCAGCCGCTCGCGCTCGGCGCCCAGCTCGTCCTCCTCGCCCGCGTCCGGGCGGGCCGCCTGGATCTCCTCGAGCTCGTAGCGCATGATGTCGAGGTCGCGCTCGCGCGCCCCCTCGCGCTCGCGAAGCTCCGCGAGCTCGGCGGCGAGGACGGTCAGCTCCGCGTGCGCGGAGCGGTAGCGGCGCTTTCGCTCAACGTGCTCGGGCCCGGAGAACCCGTCCAGGATCTCGAGCTGGGCCGATGACAGGGTGAGCTTGCGATGCTCGTGCTGGCCGTAGAAGGCGAGCAGCCGGGCTCCGAGCGCCTGCAGATCAGTGGCGGACGCCGAGCGGCCTTGGACGAAGGCGCTGGTGCGGCCCGAGACTCCGACCCGGCGGCCGAGCACGATCTCGTTGCTCCCCTCGGGCAGGCGCTGGGCGATCTCGCGCAGGTCCGGGTCGTCGAGCAGGCCCTCGGGGAGCGAGAACACTCCCTCCACATAGGCCTCCTCGGCTCCTGGCCGGACGATCTGCGGCCGCGCCTTGCCGCCCATCAACAGATCGATCGAGTGAGCGAGGATCGTCTTGCCCGCCCCCGTCTCGCCGGTGATCGCGTTCAGGCCCTCGCCGAAGCGCAACTCGGCAGCCTCTATCAACAGCAGGTTCTCGATCCGCAGCTCGTGGAGCATCAAGCGACCGTTCTAGCGACGGCCGTGGACGGATTCCGCGGACGGCTACGCCGCCGCGGGCTCGGCCGCCGCGTCGGCGCCGGGAGCCTGCACGAAGTCGCGTTGGCGCACGAGGGCGAACCCGGCGATGCCGCCCACGATCGCGATCGCCGCGGCGACCAGGAGGATGTCGTTGAAGCCGCTGATGAAGGCCTGGTTCGCGGCATCGGCGACCTGCGCGCGGCTGCCGGGCGGAACCGACTGGACGGCGGCCTGGCCCCCGCCCGCCGAGACCGCCTCGCCGAGCCCGGGCGGCGCATCGGGCAGCAGCTCCGCGAGCCGCGAATCGATTTGCGACTGAAAGATCGCTCCGAGCCCCGCGACCCCGGTCGCGATCCCGGCCTGCCGGAACGTGCTGTTGATCCCGGACGCCATTCCGGCGCGGAACGGCGCCACGACGCCGATCGCGGTCGATGCGATCGCGGGGTTGGTGAGCCCGATCCCGGCCCCGGCGACGAGGAAGCCGGGAAGCAGCGTGGTCCAGTCATCGCCGAGCTTGATCCCGCGCATCAGCAGCAGGCCCACCCCGACCAGGACCAGGCCGAGCCCGAGCATGAAGCGCGCCGGGATCCGTCCCAGCAGCCTCCCCGCGATCGGCGCGACGAGGAACGACAGCAGAGTGATCGGCAGGAACCGCACCCCCGCCTCGAGAGGCGAGTAGCCGAGGACGTCCTGGACGTACAGGGTTATGTACAGGAACATCGCGAACATCCCCGCGGACAGCGCCCACGCGACGACCGAGACCCCGGTGAAGGCGGGCTTTCGGAACAGGCTCAGGTCGAGCATCGCGCTGTCCTGGCGCAACTCGACGGCTATGAACGCCGCCATCAGGACGGCCGCGCCGACCAGCGAGGCGACGATCACCCCGCTACCCCATCCCTCCGGGTTGCCCCGGATCAGCCCGAAGATGAGCAGGAAAAGCGCGGCCGAGAACGTGATCAGCCCGGCCCAGTCGATCGGCTCGGCGTCGGTGGCCTTGACGTTCGCGAGCCTGGTCACGGTAAGCACGATCGCCGCGATCCCGATCGGGATGTTGGCGAAGAAGATCCACTCCCAGCCGAAGCCCTCGGTCAGCAGCCCGCCGATCAGCGGTCCGACCGCGACCGCGCCTCCGACGGTGGCCCCCCAGACGCCGATCGCCGTGGGGCGCTCTGCGGGGGGAAACTCCTGCGCGATCAGCGCCAGGGAGGTCGAGAACATGGCGGCCGCGCCGACACCCTGGAGCGCACGGGCGAGGTTGAGAAGCGTCGCGTCGCCGGAGATGCCACACAGGAACGAGGCCGTCGTGAAGACCCCGAACCCGATCCCGAACACGCGGCGGCGTCCGACCCGGTCGCCAAGCGAGCCGGTGACGAGAAGGAACACGGCGAGGGTGAGCGCGTAGGCATCGACCACCCACTGCAGGCTGGACAGGCTGGCGTCGAGGTCGCTCTGGATGTCGGGAAGCGCGACGTTTACGACCGTGATGTCGAGCAGCAGCATGAACGTCGCCACGCAGGCCGCCAGGAGAGTCCACCACTTTCTTTCCATAACGTGGCTCCTTGCTCAGGGTTCCCGATCCTCGGTGACGTCAAGATCAGACTAACGACGCGGTGGTGCGACCTCGATCGCCGCCTCGAGCTCCTCACCTCGTCGCAGCTCCAGGGACTGGGCGAGGACCTCGAAGAAGCAGGCGACGAACAGGACCGTCATTCCCGGAGCAGGATTCGAGAGGACGCGCGACCCTGCCCGCCGCCGATGCGACGGCTCTGTGGCCCTGGCTCCCGGCCCTGTGGAAGGTGCGAGGCGATCGCCTTCGCTTCCCTCAGTGTGCGAGGCGGCCGAACTTCTCCCGGATCCGCCGGTAGAAGTTAGAGCCCGCGACCTGGGCGAGCCTCCCGACCCGGTCCCGGAAGTGGACCTCGATCTCCTCTTCGCTTGCGAGCTCGCCGATCGGCTCGCCGTCCAGGGCGACGTCCACGGCGTCCCGGCCCCCCGCGTTGCGTACGTGGAGGACGTCGTCGGGGGCGACAACCAGGGGTCGGGCGGTGAGGGTGTGCGCGGCGACGAAGCTGACGACGAATCCCTCCACTCCCCAGGCCAGGATCGGGCCCTGGTTGGCGAGGTTGTAACCGGTCGATCCGGCAGGCGTAGCGGCGACGAGGCCGTCGCAGCGCACGTGCCCCACCTCCTGTCCTCCCAGCCGGTAGGACAGCTCGGCGACCCTGCCGAGCGGTCGCCGCGTGAAGCTGACGTCGTTGAGCGCGACCCCTCCCCGCGTCCAGCCGCCGATCTCGAGCGCGGGCAGCGACATCACCTCGTAGTCGCCTCCGAACGCCCGCTCGAGCCCATCCTCGAGCTCGGCCCTCTCCGCAGCGGCGAGGAACCCGACGGTTCCGAAGTTGATCCCGAACACGGGGACGTCGCTTCCCGCGTACGTGCGCAGCGCCCGCAGGATCGTCCCGTCGCCCCCCAGGACGAGGCAGAAGTCCGGCCCGGGCGGAAGGGAGTCGACCGGCTGCACACCTGCTGCCGCATCACCGTGCTTGGCGAACTCGTCCGCCTCGGCGACGAGCGCGAACGAGGCGCGCGACGCCGCAGCAACCGCCGCCCGCACCGCGGCATCGGTCCCGAGCGGGTCCGAGTGGGTGAGCAGGACGGCAGTGCGGGTGGCGGCGGGCGCCTGGGTGCTGTCGCTCACGGCTCGACCTCCAGTGCCGCGGCCTCGAGGTCCTCGATCGGCGGTCCCTCGAGCGCACAGTGGATGAACGTCTCGCGATTGCCCTTCGGGCCGAGAACCCCCGAGGGCGCGAAGCCGACCACGTCCAGGCCCATCACGCCGGCGGCGTGGCCCACGGAGAGGAGCGCGGCGCGACGATCCGCCGGCTCACGCACCACGCCTCCCTTTCCAACCCGCTCGCGCGCGAGCTCGAACTGCGGCTTGACGAGCGCGAGGATCTCGCCGCCCGGTGCCAGGCACCCGACGATCGCGGGCAGCACCTTGGTCAGCGAGATGAACGACACGTCCACCGTGGCCAGCCCGGGCGCGTACGGAATGTCCTCGGGCCGCAGGTGGCGAGCATTGAGTCGCTCGATCACGTCCGTGCGCGGATCCTCGCGGAGCCGCCACTCGAGCTGGCCATAGCCGACGTCGAGCGCCACCACACGCGCGGCGCCGTGCTGCAGCAGGCAGTCGGTGAACCCGCCCGTCGATGCTCCGACGTCGAGGCATGCCCGGCCCTCGACGTCCACCCCGAGGGTGCGGATGGCGTTCTCGAGCTTCGCGCCCCCCCGCGACACGTAGCGGGGCCGCTCCTCGACCGCGAGCTCGGCGTCCTCCGCGACCAGCTGGCCGGGCTTCTCGACGCGCCGGCCACCGCGACCGACGCGAACCAGACCCGCCCGCACCGACGCCGCCGCGCTGGTGCGCGACCCGGCGAGCCCGCGCTCGGCGAGCAGCGTGTCGACCCGGCGCCGTGACATCGGCTCAACGGTATCGCCCCGGGGGGCGTTCACCTCCTCGCCGGGGTTGAAAGCTTTATGTGATCCACCTCACACACGAATCGCACATACGTTCGTAACCTGATTCTTCGAATCGGCGGTCAATGGACCGCCGAGCTGGAAACACGCGGAGGACATTGCAAGTTGAGCGTTTCACTGTTCAGATACGTCCCGCTCTCGCTTCATGGCGGAATCGAGACGATCGCCGCGCCGCTGATCATGGTCGGGCCGCTGCTGCTCGGGCTCGATCAGGCGGCCGTCGTCGCGGGCATACTGCTCGGCGCGCTCCTGCTCGGTCTGTCCCTGTCGCTGTTCTCAGAGCGCCGCGTCGTCCCGCTCACCACCCATGCCGAGTTCGACTACGTGCTGGCACTCGCGGCGGTGGTCCTCGGCGTCGGAATCGGGCTTGGGACCGGTGACGTCGCGGCAACAGTCTTTCTGGTCGGGGTTGGCGTCGCACAGACGGCGCTGACCGCTTCAACGCGGTTCAGCGTCCCACGCGGCGTCTGAGTTCACCCGACCGCCCTCCCATAGACAACAAATACATATCTCTCCTCCCTGTAGTACCTGAGAGCGCCCCGTTCCCCAACGGGGCGCTCTCTTTTTCTGGGCGGCTTCGGCTCAGCAGCCCGGCTTGGGCTTGAAGTCGACCGTGTTCTTGCCGGGCGCGAGCGTCTCGTTGCCAAAGATGACCAGGCTGCCGTGCTTGAAGGTCAGCTTGCCGGGCTTCCAGCGCGCCGAGACCGTTTCCCAGAAGTCGCCCGTCGCCCTGACTACCTCGGCGACGACGCTCGGATCGAAGTTCTCCGATGCCAGGACGTTCACCTCGATGTCGGTCAGCGGCTTGAACTTCTCGGTCACGGGGAGCTTGTTCTTGACCTCGAGCTCGAGCTCCGAGTTCCCTGCCGAGCTGACGACGCGGGAGACGAACTTGTAGTTGCCGAGCTTGCCCCCATGGCATTTCTTGGCCTTGATGACCGACGCGGCGACCGCGCCGCCCGAGGTGTCGAAGAAGTCCTGGAACTTGTAGTGCCAGGCTGCGGCCGAGCTCGGAACGGCGAGCGCCGCGACGGCGGCGATGGCGATGGGGAGCACGAGGCGTGGAGCGCGCATCAGCGCGCTTAGAGTACCCGTACGTGGCCCGCCCGCGACTCTTCTTGGTCCCCCAATGGACGGATGTCGAATGGACGATCCGGCCGCTGCTGGAGGAGTGGGCGGAGGTAGCGAGCTATGACCCGGCGGAGGCGGCGGACCGAGGACCGGCCATCCGCGAGGCTCTCGTCGAGGCGGGGCTCGAGAAGCTCGACGCCCTGGGCTGGGACAGCTACTTCATCGCGGGCGACACCTTCGGGACCGCGAGCGCGGCCAGGATCGCAGTCGAGCGGCGCGATCGCGTCCGCGGCATCGCCCTGGGGCATGCGTGCGCCTCATGGGACATGGACGGCGATCGCGCCCCGTTGAAGAAGGAGCTGTGGGAGGCGATGGCCCAGCTCATGCACCAGGACCTCGACTCGTTCATCCGCTACGGGATCACCCAGCTCACGCAGGGCTCTTTCGACGAAGACGTTTCGCAGCAGATGGTCGAGCGCGTCCCGGCAGACCAGCTCGAGTCGGTGTGGACATTGATCAGGGATGAGCCCGCGCCCATCGGGGAGCTGCTCGCGGAGGCCGACCGGCCGCTGCTGCTCGCCAAGCACGAGGGGTGCCTGATGTTCACCGACGAGGGGTTCGAGGACATCCGGGGTGCGTTCCCGGACGCGCGCACGGTCGCCGTCCCGAAGGCACCCTGCGCCGACGAGGGCTTCGCCCGGGCGCTGCGAGAGTTCTGCGACGGGTAGGCTGACGGCGATGGCCACCGCCCGCACCGCGCCCCTCTGCCGCGAGATCCAGCAGGCATTGCCCGACCGCCCCTTCGCGATCGAGTTCTGGGACGGTGGCCGCGTGCCGCCGAGCAACGGCGCCGGCCCGACGCTGCCGTTTCCGCTCGCCGCGGGCGCTCGCCCACGTGCTGCGCTCCCCCGGCCAGCTCGGGCTCGGCCGCGCGTACGTCTACGGCGACATCGACACCGACGACCTCGACGGCGTGATCGCGCTGCTCGGTCGCTGGCACGCGCCGCCGCTGAGCGCGCGCGCACCGCGCCCGCCTCGCTCGCCGCGGCGATTCGCGCCGCCGGGCTGCACCGCCCGCCCCCGCCCCCCGCCGCGGAGCTGCGCCCGCGCGGACGACTGCCACACCAAGCGACGCGACGCCGAGGCCGTCCGCCACCACTACGACGTCTCGAACGAGTTCTTCGCCCTCTTCCTCGACGAGTCGATGACCTACAGCTGCGCGCTGTTCGAGGAGGGGACCGAGACCCTGGAGGAAGCCCAGGCGCGCGAAGCTCGAGCTGATCTGCCGCAAGCTCGAGCTGCAGCCCGGCCAGCGCATGCTCGACATCGGCTGCGGCTGGGGCAGCTTCGCGATCCACGCGGCGCGCGAGCACGGCGTCTCGGTGCTCGGGAATCACCCTGTCGCCGCCGCAGGCGGAGCTGGCTCAGGAGCGCGTGCGCGAGGCCGGGCTCGCCGACCAGGTCGAGATCCGGGTGATGGACTACCGCGAGCTGCGGGGCGAGCAGTTCGACGCGGTCGTCAGCATCGGAATGGTCGAGCACGTCGGCGACGCGCAGATCGACGAGTACGCGCGCGAGATCGCGCGCGTGCTGGCGCCGGACGGCGCGGTGCTCAACCACGGCATCGTCCGAGTCCCGGCCCAGAAGGGCGGCGTCCACATCGGCGGCGAGTTCTCGCAACCGCTACGTGTTCCCCGACGGCGAGCTGCTCAACCTCTCGCGGATGACGGCTCGCGTTCGAGCGCGCCGGCTTCGAGACGCTGCACGTCGAGAACCTGCACACCGACTACGCCGAGACGCTGCGCCACTGGATCACCCGTCTCGACGAGCACCTCGACGAGGCCGAGCGCCTGGCGGGCGCCGAGCGCGTCCGCGTCTGGCGCCTGTACCTGCGCGCCGCCCGCAACAGCTTCGAGGTCGGCGACAACGCCGTCTACCAGTTGCTCTGCAGCCGTCCGCTGACCGAGCCGGCGGCGAGCAGCCCGACCGGACGCCGCCACGCCGAGGCGCGTCGCCGGATACCGACCCCGACGGCCTGACCGCGCCGGGATGATCCAACCCCGCGCCTCCCGCGCAGATCTGAGCGTGGGCACCAAGCCGTTGCTCTTCGCGGGCGCCGTCCTGGCGATCATCGTCGGGTTCCTGGCGCTGGACCAGTTCGCGGGCGCTCGCGAGCAGGCGCTGATCGGCGCTGCCACGTGGGCCGCCCTGCTCGCCGCGTGCATGCCGTTGAGCGCCGAGGGGCGGGGCCGTGTCGCGATCGTGGTGGTCGTGGCGACGACAGCGGAGATCCTCGGCTCGATCGTGATCGGCGCCTACGAGTACCGGCTCGGCAACCTGCCCGCGTTCGTCCCCCCGGGCCACGGCCTGGTCTACCTCGCGGGCCTGGCGATCAGCCAGTCGGCCGCGGTGCGGCGTCACCGGCGGGCCTTCCTCGCCACGATCATCGCGCTGGTGGCTGCCTGGGGGATCGCCGGACTGGCGCTGCTCGGCCGCGCCGACGTGCTCGGCGCGCTGTGTGGAGTCGTGCTGATCTATGTCCTGGTGCGGGGCCGCGCGCCGACCCTGTACGCGGGCGTGTTCATCATGGTCGCGTTGCTGGAGCTGTACGGGACCGCGATCGGCGCCTGGACCTGGGCGGCCGTCGTCCCGGGACGCCGCTTCCGACCGGCAACCCGCCGAGTGGAATCGCGGGGGCCTACGTGCTGTTCGAGATCGCGGCGATCGCGTTCGCGCCGCGGCTGGTATCCGCGTTCGGCGCGGTCCGGCGGCTGCGCCCGCGGTTCGCGGGCTAGCCGGCGACCGTCTCGCGCGAACGCAGCGCCGCCGTCACCCGCTCCGCCACGGCCTCGCCGCTCAGCCCGACCTCCTCGCGCAGCAGCGCGGGCTTGCCGTGCGTGACGTAGCGGTCAGGCAGCCCCACCCGCATCACTCGGGCGCGGCGGGCGTCGCGCTCGGCGAACGCGTCCTCGAGGTGCTCGAGGACGGCGGCGCCGAAGCCGCCCGGCAGGACGTTGTCCTCGACCGTGACCAGCAGCTCGTGGTCGGCGGCGAGGCGCTCGGCGAGCGTGGTGTCGAGCGGCTTTGCGAAGGCGCCGTCGGCGACCGTCACGTGAAGGCCGTGGTCGGCGAGGATCTCGGCGGCGTCGTTGGCGACCTGGACCCCGTAGCCGTACCCGAGCAGCGCCACGCCCTCCCCCTCCTGCAGGACGTCGCCGCGCCCGATCTCGAGCTCCCGCGGTCGCTCCGGGAGCGGCACGCCGGCCGCGGTCCCGCGCGGATAGCGCAGCGCGATTGGGCCCTCGTCGTGGGCCAGCGCTGTGCGAACCATGTGCACGAGCATCGCCTCGTCGCGCGGCGCCATCAGGACGATGTTCGGCAGGCAGCGCAGGTAGGAGATGTCGAAGGCGCCGTGGTGGGTGGGGCCGTCGTCGCCGACCAGGCCGGCGCGGTCCATCGCGAAGACCACGTTGAGCTTCTGGAGGCAGACGTCGTGGACG
The DNA here is from genome assembly GCA_963754225.1 of uncultured Thermoleophilia bacterium. GTDB lineage: Bacteria > Actinomycetota > Thermoleophilia > Solirubrobacterales > 70-9 > DASPWW01. The sequence continues at coordinate 252,552 of CAVWEV010000009.1, read as the reverse complement.
ATCTGGTCGTAGGCCGCGCTGCAGGAAGGTCGAGTAGATCGCCGCCACGGGCTTCGCGCCCTGGAGCGCGAGCCCGGCGGCGAACAGGATCGCGTCCTGCTCGGCGATCCCCACGTCGTGGTACTGCTCCGGTACCTCCTTGTTCGAGCTTGTTGAGCCCCGTGCCGCCCGCCATCGCGGCGGTGATCCCGATCACCCGCGAATCGCGCTTCGCCTCGGCGACGAGCGCGTCGGCGAACACCGCCGTGTACTGCGGCGGCGCGGACGGCGGCGGCTTCTCGAGCTTCTCGGGCGCGATCGACTCGGGGGAGTCGGACTCCTTGACGGGGACCGGCTTCTTCGGCGCAGGGCGGCGGTCGACGATCGAGCCCGGCTTCGCCGCGTGCCACTTCTCCATCCCCTCGAGGCCGCCCTCCTCGGCGGGAGCGAACCCCTTCCCCTTCACGGTGTGGATGTGGACGACGACGGGCCGATCGGCCTTCAGCGCCTCGCCGATCACGCGGCGCAGCGAGCGCACGTCGTGGCCGTCGATCACGCCCGTGTAGGCGAGATCGAGCTCCTCGAACAGCAGGCCCGGCGCCCAGTAGGCCTTGATCGCGGCCTTGATCTCCGGTCCCAGCCGCTCGATTCGCTGGCCGAGCCCCAGCGGCAGCTTGGTCAGGCGCTCCTCCACCCCCTCGCGGGCGTGGTAGAGCTTCGGGTTCAGCCGGACGCGCTGGAAGTTGCGCGACAGCGCTCCCACGTTGGGCGAGATCGACATCCCGTTGTCATTGAGGATGATCACGATCGGGGTCTGCAGCCCGCCGGCGTTCTGCAGCGCCTCGTATGCGACCCCGCCGGTCAGCGCCCCGTCGCCGATCACGGCGACCACGCGGCCGTCCTCGCCGATCCCGTGACGCATCGCCTCCTTGATCCCGACCGCGTAGCCGATCGAGGTCGACGCGTGGCCCGCTCCCATGATGTCGTGCTCTGACTCCTCGATCGAGCAGAACGGCGCCAGCCCCCCGTACTGGCGGATCGTGTCGAGACGGTCGCGCCGGCCGGTCAGCACCTTGTGCGGATAGGCCTGGTGGCCGACGTCCCACAGGATCTTGTCGCGCGGCGAATCGAGCAGGCTGTGGAGCGCGACGGCCAGCTCGCAGGCGCCGAGGTTGGCGCCGAAGTGGCCGCCGATCTCGCCGATCACGTCGATGATCCGCTCGCGGATCTCCTGCGCGAGCCGCTGGAGCTCGTCGTCGCTGAGGCTCTCGAGGTCGTCGGGACCGTCGATCGAGTCGAGCAGGCGGGGGTTTTCGTTCTCGCTCATGACTGCCGTGTGTAGATGAAGTCGCGTGATCAGCTCCAGATCGTCCGTCTCGCCGCGCGATCTCGCCGAGCGCCTCGCGCGCCTTCGAGTGCGAGCCGGCGCGCCAGCTCTCGTGCCCGCTCGAGCCCGAAGAGGCTGACGTAGGTGAGCTTGCCATGTCGCTCGTCGCTGCCCCGTGGCTTGCCGAGCTCCTCATCGCTTCCGGTCACGTCGAGGATGTCGTCGACGATCTGGAAGAGGACGCCCAGCTCGTCCGCGAAGCGGCGGTACCTGATTGTCTCAGGTTCACCTACGTTGGCGAGGATCAAGGGGATGCGTACGCTGGCCGCAATCAAACGCCCGGTCTTCAGCCCGTGCAGCCTGCGCAGGCGGCCGGCGTCGAGCGGCCTCCTCCATCACGTCCATGTACTGCCCGCCGACCATGCCCCCGACGCCGGTCGCGCGCGCGAGCTCGGTGAGCGCGGCGAGCACGCGGTCCGCGGGCGCCCTCCTGGCGCTCGCAGAACAGCCGCAGCGCCTCGGCGAACAGCCCGTCGCCGGCGAGGATCGCGACGTTTCGCCGAACACGACGTGCGACGTCGGACGACCTCGCCGCAGCGCGTCGTCGTCCATCGCTGGTAGGTCGTCGTGAATCAGCGAGTAGGTGTGGATCAGCTCGATCGCCGCGGCGGCGGGGAGCACGCTGCGCGGCGAGGCGCCGGTGGCGGCGGCCGTCGCGAGCGCGAGCACGGGCCGGATGCGCTTGCCCCCCGCGAGCAGCGAGTAGCGCATCGCCTGCTCGAGGCCCGCGGTCTCGGCGTCGTCGGAGAAGCGGAGCTCGTCCAGGTACTCCTCGACGAGCCGGTGCAGCTCCTCGGGGTAAGCACGGCCTGCGCCGCTGCGCGTGCCGGCCGCCGGCTCGCTACTCATCGGCCTCTCCGGCGCTCTCGCGAAGCGCCGCCGCGGCCTCCGTGCCGGCCTGGGCGGCGAGGTCGGCCGCCTCGCGCGCCAGCGCCTCCACCCTCTCATCGTCGAGCGAGGGATCGCGCAGCTGATCGGCGAGCTCGCGCAGCCGCTGGGCAAGCCGCCCCAGTTCCTCGCTCACGCTGCCGGCCCCTCTCCCGCCCGCGCGCGCACCGCGGCCCCGAGGATGCCGTTGACGAACGCCGGGGCCTCCGCGCCGCAGTACTGTCGCGCGAGCCCCACCGCCTCGTCCAGCGCCACCTCGGTGGGGACGTCGTCGCGATGCGCGGCCTCGTACAGGGCGACGCGCATGATGCTCCTCTCGAGGGGCGCGATCCGCTCCACGGTCCACCCCTCCGCGTGTGTCGCGATCGTCCCGTCGAGCTCCTCGCGGCGGCCCTCGGACCCCTCCGCCAGCTCGCGCGTGAACGGCTTCGCGCCGGTGAGCAGCTCGTCCAGCGGGCGTCCGGTGACGTCGTGCTGGTAGATCGCGAACACCGCGTCGCGGCGCTGGTCGGAGCGCCTCATCTAGGCCCGCGAGACGTACTCGCCGGAGCGGGTGTCGACGCGCACGCGGTCGCCCTCGTTGACGAACAGCGGAACCTCGACCACGACCCCGGACTCGAGCGTCGCCGGCTTGGTCCCCCCGCCCGACGCCGTGTCGCCCTTGATGCCCGGCTGCGTCGCGGCCACCGCCATCTCCACGGCGCTCCCGACCTGGACGCCTGAGGGACGCTCGTCGACGAACAGCACCTCGACCTCGCTGTTGGGCAGCACCCATCGCATCGACTCCCCCGCGACGTCGCCGGGGAGCTCGAGCTGCTCGTAGTTCGAGCTGTCCATGAACACGTGGGCCTCGCCGGACCCGTACAGGTACTGCATGCGACGCGTCTCGGTGTGAACGGCGCGGAACTTCTCCCCGGCCCTGAACGTCTTGTCGTGCACGGTGCCGTCGTCGAGCTTGCGCAGCCTCGTGCGCACGAAGGCCCCGCCCTTCCCCGGCTTCACGTGCTGGAACTCGAGGATCCGGTAGATCGACCCGTCGACCTCGATGTGGGTCCCGTTCTTGAACTGGTTGGTCGACAGCTGCTGCGCCATTGGACTCGAAGCGTAGCCAGCGCACGGTGCAGCGGGGAAGCAGCCCCGCCCGCCGGCAACGCCGGCCAGTACCCTCACGGTCTCGTGAGCTCACGATCACCCTCATCGCTCGAGTCGGTCCGCCACCAGCTGCGACCACTGTTCGACCGCATCGTGATCAAGGAGCTCGACCAGGATCGCGTGCGACGCTCCGGCCTGGTCGTGCCGGCCGGAAGTCACGATCCTCCCCCTCAGCAGGGCATCGTGCTGGCGGTCGGCCCCGGCCTCGACTGGTGGGAGCACGTCGGGGTGAGCATGCCCGTACAGCCCGGCGACCACGTGGTGTTCCCTGCGACGGCGGGCGTGTGGGTCGAGATCGACGAGGAGCGGCTGCTCGTGTGCGGGGTCAACGACCTTCTCGGCGTGCTCGAGACCGTCGAGGGCCCTCGCGACTGATCCGGCGGGAACCGCCTGCAACGATTGTGGGCGCCATGGCGACGGCGACGAGGGCGCGAACTCCCAGGGTGAGCGCGGTGCTGCGCGAGGGCGAGCGCGTGATGCCGCTCGAGCTGTTCTTCGACCTCGTCTTCGTGCTTGCGATCACGCAGTGCACGGCGCTGATGTCCGATCACCCGACCTGGGAGGGGCTCGGGCAGGCGCTGCTCGTGCTCGGGGTCCTGTGGTGGTCGTGGGTCGGCTACGCGTGGCTGACCAGCGTCGTCGATCCCGAGGAGGGCGCGGTGCGGATCGTGATCTTCGCCGCGATGGCGGCGCTGCTGATCGTCGCGCTGTGCGTCCCGGAGGCCTTCGGCGACCTCGCGCTGACGTTCGCCGCTCGCCTACGGCGTCGTGCGGGTCGCGCACATCGCCCTGTTCGTGCTCGCGAGCCGCGACGACCCGGGACTGCGCCGTTCGGTGATCGGGCTGGCGGTCGGCACCGCGATCGGAGTCGGGCTGCTCGTCGGGGCGTCGTTCCTGGACGGAGCTCGCGCAGGGGTCGCTGTGGGCGCTCGCGCTGCTCCTCGACATGGGCGGTCCGTACGTCTTCGGCGCCGAGGGCTGGAAGCTCGTCCCCGGCCACTTCGCCGAGCGACACGGGCTGATCATCATCATCGCGCTCGGCGAGTCGATCGTGGCGATCGGCGTCGGCGCCGAGGCCGGACTCACCGTGGGCGTCGCCGCCGCCGCGGTGCTTGGGCATCGCGCTGGCGGCCGCGCTGTGGTGGATCTACTTCGACGTGGTGGCGCTGGTCTCGGCGCGGCGGCTAGCGCGCGCGGCGGAGGGCCGCGTGCGCAACGCGCTGGCCCGCGACTCCTACTCGTACCTTCACTTTCCGATGGTCGCCGGGATCGTGCTGGTGGCGCTGGGGCTGAAGAAGACGCTTGGACACGTCGACGACCCGCTCGACACCGTTCCCGCTTTCGCGCTGCTCGGCGGGCTCGGCGTCTACCTGCTGGGACACGTCGGCGTTCCGTTACCGCCACATCCACACGATCAACAAGCAACGCGCGTTGCTCTGGCCGTGTCCTGTTCGCGCTGATCCCGGTGGCCGTCGAGATTCCGGCGCTCGCTACCCTCGCCGTCGTCAACGTGCTGGTCTGGGCGATGATCGTGTACGAGACGATCAGCTACGGCGAGGGGCGGGGTCGGATTCGCCACGAGTTCGCGGTCGAACAGCCCTAGACGTCGCCGACGAGGGTTCCTCCAAGCGAGCGCTCAGTGGTACTCGTGGACCACCGCGTGGCCCGTGCCGCGGGCGATCATGTAGCGGTTGGCCCAGAAGGCGAACGGGAATGCGACGACAAAACCGCCCGCGATCGCGATGTAGATCAGGGGATCGCCGATGCTCGCCTCCATGGCGCCGGGGATGAACAACACGAACAGGTTGTCGATCACCTCCATGATCGTGATCGAGACCGTGTCCGCGGCGAGCGCGGTCGAGACGACCACGCCGGCGGCCAGACCCGCCCTCACGAGGGGCATGGCGGTGAGGCTGAACCCGAACAGGTAGGCGAGCCCGATCGCCAGCGCGAGCTGCGCGAAGTTGCCCCAGCCGAGCGCCAGCGCAATCACCATCCCGACGAACTCGCCAAGCGCACACCCCGTGAGGCAGTGGAGGGTGGCGCTCAGCGCGAGCGAGTTGAGTGACCCGCCAGTGTGTGCGGCCGTCGCCATCGCGAGCGATCCTAGCATACCCCCTAGGGGTATCTCTGCTCGAGCAAGTCACGGAGATCAGCGGCGATCCGGTCCCCGTCGGCGTGGAGCTGGCGCCAGGTGACACGCACCACGCGCCAGCCGGCGGCGTGCAGCGCCCGGTCGCGGGCGCGGTCGCGCTCGAAGGCTGCCGCCGTGTCGTGAGTCTCGCGACCGTCCAGCTCCACGATCAGCCGATGGGGGCGCCACACGCAGTCGCATTCCATCCAGCGCCCGCGCACCTCGATCCCGACATTCACCTGCGCGCGCGGCAGGCCGTGGGCGTCGAGGAAGGTCAGGAAGACGTCCTCGAGGTCACTGCGGGTGAGGGTCGGCTCGGTGCGGACGTCAGCCAATACTGCTCGCAGCGTCGCGGCTCCGCGGCAACCACGATGGCGTGCGAGCAGGTCGGGCAGCGACAGTGGATCGGTCAACCGGCGCGCCTCGGCCCGCTCGATGGCGCGCTCGAGCCCACCGCGCCGGAGCACCCCAGCCAAGTCCAACAGGGTTCTGGGGACGCTCGTCACAGGGATACCGTCCCGGAGCGTGATCTCGTCGTCGCGCAGCCTCGAGCGGTGCAGCACGACGCCGGGCAACGAGCGCTTTCGGGCGGCGGTCACCTCGATCGTGCGGGACGAGCGCAACACGCCCCACAGCGACGCCGCCGAACAGTGGCTCAGCACGGCACTGGGTCCATGCGCGAGTACCGCCGCTATCCACCGACCGTGTGGGGTCAGGATCGCGTGGCCCACCGCGTAGACGCCGCGGTGCACGGCGTGCAGCCGACCGCGCGCCAGCCGGTGCCCGATCGCTCGGCGGCCCATCCCTCTCGCGAGCAGTTGGCCCCGCGCCACCACGCCGTGCTGCCGTTCAGCAAGCCGAGCGAGCACCAGGTCCCAGTCTCCGGTGCGACGAGAGGAATCTTGAGCCCCTATTTGGGGCTCAACTGACCACTCGCCCATCATCCGCCGATCGTGGCACTCGCCTTCGTGCGCGTGACGCGCGGAGCGTCACGGATCAGTCGACGACCTGGAGCTCCTTGGGTCGGCTGCTGAGGTTGCGGCAGCCGTCGGCCTCGACGCTGACCAGGTCCTCGATCCGGACTCCGAAGCGGCCGGGCACGTACACGCCGGGCTCGACGGTGACGACGTCGCCCTCGACCAGCTCGTCCTCGGACGTCTTGCCGAGGCGGGGGGCCTCGTGGACCTCGATCCCCACCCCGTGGCCGAGGCCGTGGCCGAACTCCTCGCCATGGCCGGCGGCCGCGATCGCGTCGCGCGCCACGGCGTCCAGTTCCTTGCCGCCGGCGCCGGCGCGGACCGCCTCGAGGCCGGCGCCCTGGGCCTCGAGCACGAGCTCGTACACCTCGCGGGCGTCGGTGTCGAGCTCCCCGGTCGCAAACGTGCGCGTGCAATCCGAGCAGTAGCCGTCGACGATCGCCCCCATGTCGATCACGACGAGCTCGTCGCGGGCGACCTCTCGCTCCCCGGCCTCGGCGTGTGGGAGAGCGCCGTTCTCCCCCGCGGCGACGATCGTCGGGAACGACGCTCCCTCGGCGCCGAGATCGAGCATCCGCCGCTCCGAGGCGAGCGCGACCTCGCGCTCCGTCTTTCCGACCAGCCCGCCCTCCACCAACCACACGTAGACCTCGTCGGCCAGCCGAGCGGCCTCGGCGATCGCGGTCAGCTCGTCCACGTCCTTGGAGCGCCGCAGCCGCTCGACCAGCCCGCCCGCCGGGACCAGCTCGGTCCCGTCCGGCGCCAGCTCCTCGAGCTTTCCCAGGTTGCGGACGCTCGTGTTCGCATCGTCGTAGCCCACCCTCCCGCCGAGCTGCTCGGCGACGGCGGGGAGCAGCTGGCGCTCCGCCTCGACGCGGTCGAAGGCGTCCGCGACCTCGCGCCCTGCCCGCTCGCGGTATCGGAAGTCGGTGACGAACAGGCGCGCCTGCGGACCGACGACGCACAGGCCGCTCGTGCCACCGAACCCCGTCAGGTAGCGGAGGTTGGCCATCCCCGAGCGATCGGAGTCCCCCGGTCGCACCAGGTCCCCGACCAGGAGCTGGTCGAGCTCGCGCTCGCCGACGAGCGCCGCGAGCCGCTCCGAGCGCTCGGGGGGCGCCGCGGTCACTCTCCCAGCCTCTCGTTGAGCAACTGAAGCCCGCGGCGGTAGCCGTCGGGGCCCTCGCCCGCGACGACGTCCAGGACGAGGCCGTCGAGCACCGAGTTCCGTCGCCACTCCTCCCGCGACCCCACATCGGAGAGATGGACCTCGACCGCGGGCACCGCGGCGATCTCCACTGCGTCGCGGATCGCGTAGCTGTAGTGCGTCCAGGCCCCTGGGTTGAGCAGCGCAGCGTCCGCTCTCTCCGGCAGCCGGTGCAGGTACTCGACGAACTCGCCCTCGTGGTTGGTCTGGAAGAACGTGACCTCGAGGTCGAGCTGGCCCGCGAAGCGCTTGATCCTCACCTGCAGCTCGGTCAGAGTTATGTTCCCGTAGTGCTCGGCGTCGCGACGCCCGAGCATGTCCAGGTTGACTCCGTGGAGGACCGCGACGCGGTTGTGGGAGCGCGCCACGGCAGCTACTCGCGAAGCTCGTCCACGGCGGCGCGGAGGGCGCCGGGATCGACCTTGACGCCCACGCGCGGCTCGCCGGGGCGCTCGAGGAGCACGAAGCCGACGCCCTCCGCGGTTCGCTTCTTGTCGAGCTCAACCGCAGCGATCACCTCGTCGGTCCCGATGCCGTCCTCGAGCGCGGTCGGCAACCCGTGGCGCTCGAGCATCCCGTGCACCTCGCCGCGCAGCTCGTCGGCGTCCGAGAGCCGCAGCGTTGCGAGCAGGCCGAGCCCGACCGCCTCACCGTGGCGATAGCGGCTGTACCCCGTCGCGGACTCGATCGCGTGACCGATCGTGTGGCCGAGATTGAGCACGGCCCGTGCCCCGCTGTCGCGCTCGTCCCCGGCCACCACCTCGATCTTCGTCCGCGCGCAGTCGAAGATGACATCCGTGAGCCCGGTCGGGTCGAGCGTGTCCAGCCCGCTGACGCGGGCCCACAGCTCGCCGCCCGCGATCAGACCGGTCTTCAGGACCTCTACGAACCCGGCCGCGAGCTCGGCCGGCGGGAGGGTCGCGAGCGCGCGCGGATCGGCCAGGACAGCGGCGGGCATGTGGTACGCGCCGACATAGTTCTTCGCCTCGGGCAGGTCCACGCCGGTCTTGCCGCCATATGCGGAGTCGACCTGGGCGACGAGCGTCGTCGGGATCTGGACGAGCGGGACACCGCGTTGGTACGAGGCAGCGCAGAACCCCGCCAGGTCACCGACCATCCCGCCGCCGAACGCGATCACACCGTCGTCGCGGCGAGCGCCCGCGGCGGCGAGCTCGCGCAGCACGCGCTCCGCCTCGGCGAGCGTCTTTCGCTCCTCCGCGGCCTCCACCTCGATCACCGCCTCGCAGGCGGGCAGCAGGTCCCCGTGGTTTCGCAGCGCCTCCACGTCGGCGATCGCGAACCAGCGCGACGCGGGGAGCGCGTCGGCGAGCCTGGGATCGTCGAGCAGCGCCGAGGCTCCGGGCCCCACCGCGGCGGGGTACTCGCCCGACGCGGAGCGCGCCCAGCTGATCCGCACCTCTGGGCGACGGCGCAGCGCGGCGAGCCACGGCGCCGCGACCCGTCCGGCGTCCGCCCCGCCCTCGGTCAGCACGACCCGAGAGACCTCCTCGTAAAGCGGTTGGCGCTCGCTGTAGCGACGGGCGAATGCCTCGCGGTCGACCGCGAGCGGCCGGTCGGTAGCGCTGGCGCGCTCCCAGGCCACCCGCTCGTCGACCCGACACCACACGGCCACGTGACGGCGCAGCGCCTCCCGCACCGGCGGGCTCTCGACCGCCCCTCCCCCCAGCGAGACCACGCCGCCCCGTGCGAGCAGCTCGAGGGCCAGCGTCTGCTCACGCTCGCGAAACGCGGCCTCGCCCTCGCGCTCGAAGAACGACGCGATCGGCGCGCCGAGCTCTCGCTCGATCTCATCGTCGGCATCGACCGCCGGCTCGCCCAGCCGCTCGGCCGCCGCGCGCGCCGCGTCCGACTTGCCGGCGCCCATGAAGCCCACGAACGCGATCGCTACCTCCGCCACCCGATCCGCTCCTTGTAAGCGGCGAGTGCGGCGTGGACATCGTCGATGTGGTCGCCGCCGAGCTTCTCGCGATAGCAGCGCGCCAGCGCGAGCGCGACCATCGACTCGCCTACCACCGCCGCGGCGGGCACGGTCGTCGAGTCGGTTCGCTCGCGCAGCGCCTCGGCAGGCTGCTTCGTCTCGGTGTCCACGCTGCGCAACGGCTGCGTGAGCGTGGACAGCGGCTTCATCGCCGCGCGAACGACGAGCGGCTCCCCGTTCGACATCCCGCCCTCGAGCCCGCCGGCCCGGTTGGTCTCGCGATACCAGCCGCGCGCCTCGGACCAGAAGATCTCATCGTGGGCCTGGGAGCCGGGTCGGCCCGCGATCTCCCACGCCTCGCCGAGCGCGACTCCCTTGATCGCCTGGATCGAGACCATCGCCTGCGCGAGCCGCGCGTCGAGGCGCTCCTCCCACGAGACGTGCGACCCGAGCCCGGGAACGAGCCCGAAGGCGAGGACCTCGAACGTCCCTCCCAGCGTCTCGTTCGCCTTCCGCAGCCGGTCGATCTCCTCGACCATCTCGGCGGACGCATCGGCGTCCAGGCAGCGCACCGGGGAGTCATCGACGGCGGCGAAGTCCCCCGGCCCGAGCTGATCGGGCTCCGGGGCCCGCACGCTCCCGATCTGCAGCACGTGGCTGTGCACGCTGACCCCGAGCGCATCGAGGAACGCCTTGGCGAGGCCCCCGGCGGCGACCCGCGCCGCCGTCTCGCGCGCGCTGGCACGCTCGAGCACGTTGCGGACGTCCGAGTGGCCGAATTTGAGCAGGCCGGCGAGGTCCGCGTGGCCCGGGCGCGGTGTGTGGACCTGCTCGACCTCGGCGTTCATCGGCCACGGGTTCATCCGCTCCTCCCAGTTGGGGTAGTCGCGATTCGCCACCAGGACGGCGATCGGGCTGCCGAGGGTGCGCCCGTGTCGGACGCCGGAGCGGATCTCGACGGCGTCCCGCTCGATCTTCATGCGACCGCCGCGCCCGTGGCCGAGCTGGCGACGCGCCATGTCGCGGTCGAGGGCATCGCGGTCGAGTTCGAGACCGGCGGGCAGGCCCTCGAGGATCGCGACGAGCCCGGGCCCGTGCGATTCTCCAGCTGTCGTGAAGCGAAGGCTCATGGCGCACCTAGGCTATCGGCGCGTGCGGGGGCGAATTCCCGCGGCCGCGCGCCTCATCCCTGGTTGATGGCCGCGGTTTCGCTCGCCTTCGCGTTCGTGTCCGTCCTCGTGACGGTGACGGTGACCGACCTGGAGCGGCGGGTGATCCCCAACGTGATCCTCGCGGCGGGCGCGGCGATGGGGCTCACGATCATCGTCGCGGCGGACCCGGGGAGCCTGTCAGGGCGCTTGGTCGCAGCCGCGGCGGCCGGCGGGTTCCTGCTGCTGGGGCGGGTCGCGCGCAGGGACGGGATGGGGATGGGCGACGTCAAGCTCGCGGCGCTGATGGGCCTGTATCTCGGCCGCGCAGTGGTCCCGGCACTGCTGATCGCGTTCGCGGCGGGAGCGCTCGCCGGCGTGTGGCTGATGGTTCGGCACGGCACCGCCGCTCGCCGCTGGGCGCTGCCCTTCGCTCCGTTCCTCGCGGTGGGCGGGATCGCCGGATTGCTCGTCGGCGACGAGACCGTCGAGTGGTACCTCGACGAGCTACTGCGCGACTAAGGTGGGATCTCCCGATGGCCGCGCGCAGGCTGCTGATCCTGATGCTCGTGCTGCTTGCCGTGTCGACACTGGCGGCGGCGCTCGTGCCGCCTCAGGACGGGGACGACGCAACGAGCTCGAACAGCCGCACCCGGGCGATCGAAACGGGACGCTCCGGCGATCGTCCCAAACCCCCTGGACGGCTGGTCTCGCGGACGATCCGGGTGGTCCCCCACGGCGTCGCCAGGGTCAACGTGCGCCTCGGCGACCAGCTCGCGCTCGCGGTGCGCTCGGGCGTGGCCGACGAGGTCGCGATCCCGGCGCTCGGCCAGCTCCAGGCCCTCACCCCGGAGGCCCCGGCCCGCTTCGACCTCCTGCCCGAGCGGACGGGCGTGTTCGAGGTGCGCCTTGTCGACGCCAAGCGCGTAATCGGAAGGATCGCGGTCCGTCCCCAGCAGCCGCGAGAGAGCGGTCGGCGCGCCGGCAAGCGCCACGAGTAGTGGGCGCCGCTACTCGCCCGCGGCGCCGACGGCGACCTCGAACCCGATCACCCTGCCGGCGTCCACCCGCGCCGAGAGCGTCGGCGTCACCCCTTCTGGGTCCGCCGACGAGGGCCGATCGACGAGGGTGAACAGCTCACCCAGGGGTTCCTCGGGAACGAATCCGGTCTCCTCCTGCGGACGCATGTCCGGATAGCGCTTCCGCAGCTCCTTCTCCGCCATGTCCACGGTCGCCCCCTCCTGGGTCTGCCAGCCGAACTGGGCGGCCTCGGAGCCCTCGATACGCAGACTGCCCACGCGGCCCTCCTCGCTGCACGGATCGAGCCCACCGAGCTGGGCGAACTCGATCGCGAGCCCGAGGTCGTCCCAGGTCACCGGGCACAGATCGCCCTGCGGCACATAGGACGACGGCAGCCCGAAGAACTCGATCGCGGCCGGGAGGCTCCCCGCCTGCACGTCGAAGCCGCCGATCGCCGCGGCCTCCCCGTCCGCCAGCGCGATCGTGCGCCCGCGCGGACCGCCCGCGGCGCGGTAGGTGAATTCCTCGCCGTCCCAGCGGACGGTGCCCTCGCGCTCACCGGTGGGACAGCACACCGGGTCGCCCGCTGCGAAACCGGTCGAGACCTCGTCCACGGAGTCGTTCTCGAGCTTTACCTGCGCACCGGGGACATGGGTGCGGATCAGCTCCGGCGTCCATTGCTTCCCCTCGGCCCGATAGATCGCCCAGGGGATCGGCGAGTCGACGAGGTCCTCCGCGGGCACATCGCGCTCCAGGAGCTGCACGACCATCTCGTCGATCCCGTCGCCGGTGAGATCGACGCACCCGACCACCTTCGCGTCGTAGATCTCCATCACGTTGCTCAGCGGGGGCACCGTGCCGAGGTCGCGGACCTCCTGCGCGAAGCGGTCCGCGTTGACCGCGTTGTCGGCGGCGTTGTCGTCGCACGGAAGCGTCTCCTCCGCCGCCGAGGACGTCTCCCCCCCGCCGTCCGATTGCACGAGCAGGAACACGACCTCGCCGACGATCGCGAGGGCCGCGACGAGGATCGTCACGAGCGCCCACCTCGGCAGGCGGTCGAGCGCCGAGCGCGCCGAGCGGAGCGCCGAGCCTGCGGCATCGAGGACTTTGCGGAAACGGTCCATGCGCGAAGCACGCTAACGCGCCGCACCGCGCATCACGTCGATCGGGGGGTCGAGCCCGGTCCACACCCGGAACGAGGCGGCGCCCTGCTGGACCAGCACCTCGAGCCCGTCGACCGCGGTCGCGCCGCGCTCCCGCGCCGCTCGAACCAGCTCGGTCTCGGCGGACCCGTAGACCAGGTCGACGACGACCTGCCCGCGGTGAAAGCCGGCCGCGCTGAGGCGCAGCGCCGCGAGCTCCGACCCGGGCCGAGCGCCGCCTCCGGGGGGTGCCATGCCCACCGGAGGTGCAGTTCACGATCAGGTCGAAGCCACCGGATGGGAGCTGCCCACCGGCGTCCAGGACCGAGGCGCCCAGCTCGCGCGCCAGCTTCTCCGCTCGAGCGGCGGTCCGGTTCCACACCTCGACCTCGGCGCGCTCCCTGACCAGCGCCCACACGACGGCGCGCGCGGAGCCACCCGCGCCGAGCACCAGGGCGCGGCGCTCGGCCGGCGGCTCGGGCAGCGCCGCGAGGAAGCCGGGCGCATCCGTGTTGTCGGCGCCGATCGCCCCGTGCTCGAAGCTCAGCGTGTTGGCGGCGCCGATCTCGCCGGCCGCGTCCGACGCGGTGTCCGACAGCGCCAGCGCCGCGTGCTTGTGGGGCACGGTGACGTTCGCGCCCACGAACCCCTCCTCGGGCAGCGCCCGCGTCCGCTCGGCGAACTCCTGCGGCGACATGTCGATCGCCTCGTAGGCCCACTCGCCCGCGAGCCCGAGCGCCTCGAACGCGGCATTGTGGATCGCGGGCGAGCGGGAGTGGGAGATCGGGTGACCGATCACCGCCAGGCGGCGGCGATCGCCTGGGGCCGCTAGCACTCGGTCGGCGAGCCGCCCTTGCGCTTCAGCGCCTGCTGGTAGCGCTGCGCGGCCTGGTTGAACTCCTCCTCCGAGTCGCGCGAAGACGTGCTCCCCGCACGTCCCCGGCTTGACAACGAACCAGCGATTGTTCCCGCGACCGGGATCGGCGGCCGCCTCGATCGCGTCGAGACCCGGGTTGCCGATCGGGGTCGGCGGAAGGCCCGGGACGATCCGCGTGTTGTAGGGCGAGTCGATCGCCAGCTCCGATTCCTTGAGCTGCTCGTCGTAGTTCCCGGTGGCGTAGCGGATCGTCGCGTCGATTCCGAGCGGCTCGTTCGCGGCAAGGCGGTTGTAGATCACCTCCGCGACGAGCTTGCGCTCGCTCGGGACCTGCACCTCGCGGTCGATCATCGAGGCGATGATCAGCACGTCGTAGGGAGTCAGGTTCTTCGACTCCGCGTACTTCATGTCGACCCGCTTGATGTTGCGCTGGAACTCGCTCAGCTGCTGGTCGACGAGGTCGTCGACGGTGGAGTGGGGGTCGAGCTCATACGTGGCCGGGGACAGGAAGCCCTCGAGGCTGTTGGCGTCGCCCGCTCCGTACCGCTTCAGGTCGATCCGCTTCGAGCTCAGCGTCGCCTTCTTGTAGTTCCCCTTCAGCCCGGCGTCGTCGGCGATCTTCGCGATCTGGTCGCGGGTGTAGCCCTCGGGGATCACGACGGTCGTCCCGCGCTCGGCCGGCGACGCGGTCAGCTCGTCGATCGCCGCTCCGTAGCTCATCCCGCTGGCCAGCGTGTACGTCCCTTCAGGGATTTGATCGGACTTCCCGGCGATCGAGAGGCGGAGCCTGAACAGCGTGCTCCCGGAGACCAGGGGCGGGCCGTCGGAGATCACGCCCTTGCGCTCCAGGATGTCGCCCACCTCTGCGGCCGTGGCGCCCTTGGGGATCTTGACCACGACCTTGCCGTCACCGTCACCTCCGAACGGCTGGAGCACGGCGAGCGCGAACCACAGGATGATCGCGGCCAGCGACGAGCACGACGATCGCGGCGATCCGGCCGGCGGCGGATCGCGTCGGAGGGAGGGCGGCCGCCCGTAGTCGGCGGCGAACGCCGGCGACCCCGGCCCGAGCACGCTCCACCCTGGTCGGCCGAACCGCGGTCGGCTCCGGCTCCTCGACCCCGGCCCGCGCCTGCCCGAGCGCGCCTGACCCGTCCGTCGACGCATCCGCTGACGCAACCGCGGGATGGCCGTCGGTCGATGCCCTGCGCTTGCGTCCGAGGACTCCCTTCAACCCGCCTCGCGCGGGCCTGTCGCCACCGAGCCGGCGCTGCTCGCGCTCGAGGCGCCTGCGCTCGCGCTCCAGGCGCCGCTCCTCGCGAGCGTGCGCCTCCGGATCGTCGAAGCTGAACGGATCGGTGGGCGTGACGTCGTCCACCGTTCGCTCGCCGGTGTGAGGATCGCGCGACTGCTCCGTCACTCGGGCTCCTCCGCAGGCTCCCGCCCCCCGCTTGGCGGTCCGGAGCGAGCCTGCAGGTAGCTCTCGAGGATGTGGGCGGCGGCTATGGAGTCCTCGGCGGCGCTCGTGCCCGCACGCGCCGTGCGCTGCGCCAGGCGGGTGGTCAGCCGCTCGTCGTAGGTCTCCACCGGGACGTTCACCAGATTCGCAACCTCGTCGCAAAACCGCCGCACGACCCCCACCTGCGCGCCCTCTTGGCCGCCCAACCCTACCGGGAGTCCAACGACGACGAGGTCGACCGCGTGCTCCGCCACGAGCCGCGCCACGGCACGCGGGTCGGGCGGCTCGATCACCGGCAGTGGCCGTGCCAGGACCCCCGTCGGATCGGAGATCGCGCAGCCGCAGCGGGCGGCGCCGTAGTCGAGTGCGAGGACCCGCACGATCAGAGAGCGCTAGTCGCCGAGGCGCTGTTCGATCGCCCGGCGCGCGACGTCCAGCGCCTCCTCGAGCCGGGCGGCATCGCGCCCTCCCGCCTGGGCTACGTTCGGCCGGCCGCCGCCGCCACCGCCGACGATCTCGGCCGCCTCCCGCACGACGTCGGCCGCCGACAGGCCCCGCTTCACCGCAGCCTCGGCGAACGCGGCGACGAGCCCCACCCGGCCTCCGTCGGCTCCGCCGAGCACGACCGCGGAGTCGCCGGCGAGCGAGCGGACGCGGTCCGCGAGCGCGAGCAGGGCCTTCTGGTCGGCGCCGACCTCGGCGCGGGCGACCACGACGCTGAGCCCGTCGACCTGGGTGCTCTCCCGCTCCGCGAGCTCGCGCGCCAGCTCGCCGGCCTCGCGGCTGGAGGCCCGCGCCGCGGCGGCCTCCAGCTCCTCGAGCCGCTGCGCCGCCCTCCGGGCGGCCGCGACCGGGTCCCGCGGCGAACCGAGCAGCGCGCCGGTCTGCGCGAGCTGCGCGTTGCGGTCGCGGAACCAGTCGATCGCCGCGGGCCCGGTCAGCGCCTCGACCCGCCGCACGTTCGACGCGCTCGAGCCCTCGGAGCCGATCGCGAAGATCCCGACCTCCGCGGTGTTGGCGACGTGCGTGCCACCGCACAGCTCGCGCGACACGTCCTCGACCTCGACGACGCGCACCCACTCCCCGTACTTCTCGCCGAACAGCGCAATCGCACCCAGCGCCTCGGCCTCCTCTCGGTCCATGTGCAGCGCCCGGACAGGGAGGCTGGCCTTGATCCAGGAGTTGACCCGCTCCTCGATCCCGCGCAGCTCCTCCTCGCTGAGCGGCGCGCCATGCGTGAAGTCGAAGCGCAGCTTGTCGGGGCGCACGGCAGACCCCGCCTGGCGGACGTGGGTTCCGAGCCGCTCCCGGAGCGCCGCATGCAGCAGATGGGTGGCGGTGTGGTTGCGCATCGTCGCGTGGCGGGTCGCGCGGTCGACCGCAGCCTCGACGCGATGGCCCGGTTCGGGAAGGGCACCCTCGTCCTGCCCGGAACCCCGCTGAACCGGAGGCGAAGCCGAGGATTTAGCGGGCATGATCACGGCCTGGTCCTCTCCGACGCGGTAGACGTCGACGACTCGGGCCTCGGTCTCGTCCCACCTAATCGAGCCGGAGTCCGCGACCTGACCCCCGCCCTCGGCGTAGAACGGGCTCTCCTCGAGCTTCACGAGGGACGCCCCGTCGGCGCGCTCCGCCGCGGCGACGCTCGTCGTCGCCCGCAGCGTCTCGTACCCGACGAAGCGTGTCTCCGGCGCCGCGGAGACGAACGTGATCACCTCGGCGTGGCGATCCGGGGTGGTCGCTCCCGCGCCCGTGCGGGCGCGCACGCGCTGTTCCTCCATCAGGGCCTCGAACCCCGCGTCGTCGACCGACAGGCCCTGCTCGGCGAGCAGCTCCTTGGTCAGGTCGTACGGGAAGCCGTACGTGTCGTGGAGCTGGAACGCGTCCGCCGCGTCGATCCACGACGTGCTCTGCTGCTTGGCCTCGGCGATCAGCCGGCCGAGCAACTCGGTACCGCGATCGAGGGTACGTCCGAAGCTCTGCTCCTCGTCGGAGACCCAGCGCATGATCGTCTCGCGCTCGCTCCGCGAGGTGGGGGTACGCGCCGCCCATCCGCTCGATCACCCGCTCCGCGAACCGGCCCAGATACGGAGGCTCGAGACCGAGCACCCGGCCCTGGTGGATCGCCCTGCGCATGATGCGCCGCAGCACGTAGCCACGGTCCTCGTTCGAGGGGACCACCCCGTCGGCGAGCAGGTTGGTCATGCCGCGCGAGTGGTCGGCCATGATCCGCATCGCCCGGGTGGTCTGCTCGTCGTCGTCGTAGGATCGCCCCGACAGCTCCTCGGCGAGCTCGACCAGCGGGGTGAAGCCGTCGGTGTCGAACACCGAGTCCACCTTCTGCTGGATCACGGCCATTCGCTCGAGCCCGAGGCCGGTGTCGATGTTCTTGCGCGGCAGGTCGGTGAGGGAGCCGTCCTCGTGGAGCTGGTAGGCGGTGAAGACGTGGTTCCAGTACTCGAGGTAGCGGTCGGTGTCGTCGCCGGGTCGCTCGTCGTCGCCGCCGAACTCGGGGCCGCGGTCGATGTACATCTCCGAGCACGGTCCGCACGGGCCGCTGTCGCCCCCCTGCCAGAAGTTCTCCGACCGGGGCAGGCTGACAATTCGCTCGTCCGGGACGCCGATCCGCCGCCAGATCTCGATCGACTCCTCGTCTGGGCCGAGCCCGAGCTCCTCGTCGCCTGCGAACACGGTGACCCAGATCAGCTCCGGATCGAAGCCGAAGCCCTCGAGCGAGAGCTCCCACCCGAAGCGCATCGACTCCTCCTTGAAGTAGTCGCCGAAGCTGAAGTTCCCGAGCATCTCGAAGAAGGTCAGATGGCGCTTGGTCGTCCCGACGACCTCGATGTCGACGGTGCGGAACGTGCGCTGGCAGGAGGCGATGCGGGCGCTCGGAGGCTCCTCGCGGCCCTCGAAGTAGGGCTTCAGCGGCTGCATTCCCGCGACGGTGAGCAGCGTCGAGGTGTCATCGGGCGCCGGCACCAGCGACGCCGACGGCACCCGCAGGTGGCCGCGCTGCTCGAAGAAGCGCAGGAAGGTCTCGCGGATCTCGTCTGATCTCATCGCGTCAAGAGTATGAACGCCGGCACGCGACTACCTGCGCAGCGGCCAGACGAGCTCGGTGCGCCATTTCGCCGCGTCCGGCTCGTCGAGCGGCCCGGTGACGTAGACCTCCCACACGGGCCCCACGGGATCGTGCTCGTTGGCGAGCACCCACGCCCCGATCTCCTCGTGCACCTCCTGCAGCGCCTCGTACGGGCCGACGTAGGTGGTGACGGCAGCCCTGCCGCCGGGCAGCTCGCCGGCGCCGATGCGGCCCTCGCCGGGCACGGGCTCGGGGAGCGTGAACCCGGCCTCGAAGTCGGCCTCGTCCTCGTTGTAGTCGAAGAAGCGCGCGAACGGCGGGCCGGCGGGACTGGCGCCGATCCTCTCCAGGTACGTGGCGACCTCGGGCAGCAGTTCCCGAAACGCCTCCCCGATCCGCGACGGCTCCGTGGTGACGCGGATCGTCGCGGTCGGCTGCGGCTTGAGCTTCGTCGTCTTGATCGGGTAGGGCAACGCGGCGCGAGCCTACGCGATCGTTCCGTGGCCGATCACCGTATCGCCATCCATCAGCGACGCCGTCTGCCCCGGCGCGACCGCGGCGGCCGGCTCCGCGAGCCTCAGGGTGAGCTCCCCGTCCGCACCCGCCGCCTCGACCGTGCACGCGAGCGGGCGCGAGCGGTAGCGAAGCCTGACGCGGTCCACGCTTTCGCCGTCGCGCCGCAGCACCGCGTCGCGGACGACCACGCGCCCCGCCTCGAGCTCCTCACGGGGACCGACGACGACGCGATTGGAGGCGGCGTCGGTCTCGAGCACGTACAGCGGCGCCGGCGCGGCGATCCCGATGCCGCGACGCTGGCCGACGGTGAAGTGCTGATGGCCGCGATGACGCCCGAGCAGCTCGGCCGGTCCGATCCACCACCTCGCCCTCGCGCTCAGGCAACCGGGCGTGGCGGGCCAGGAAGGCGCGCTTGCCCTGTCCGGCGAGGAAGCACAGGTCCTGGCTCTCGCGCTTCGAGGCCACGGGGAGGCCCGCGTCCGCCGCGATGCGCCGAACCTCGGGCTTGGTCAGCTCGGCGAGCGGAAAGCGCAGGTGGGCGAGGGTCCGGGGCGAGACGGCGGAGAGCATGTAGGTCTGGTCTTTCGCGCGGTCGGCGGGTGCCACCAGCAGCGGTCCCCGCCCGTCGTCCGCGACCCGGGCGTAGTGCCCGGTCGCGAGGCGGGTGGCGCCGAGACGCCCTGCGAGGTCGGCCATCGCGTCGAGCCGGACCAGCCCGTTGCAGCGCACGCAGGGGTTCGGCGTCCGTCCCGCGGCGTGGCCGGCGAGGAAGTCATCGACGACCGTCGCCCGGAAGGACTGCTCGAGGTCCATGGTCAGATGCGGGATCCCGATCGAATGCGCGAGCGACCGTGCGCCGACCACGGCCTCGGGTGAGCAGCAGCTCCGTGCCCCGTCGGTCTGTCGATCCGCCCACAGCTTGACCGTCACCGCGACCACCTCGGCGCCGCCCTCGCACTCGAGCCATGCGGCAACGGCGCTGTCGACACCGCCACTCACCGCGACGAGCACCCGCCGGCCCGGCGGGTGGGCTGGGATCAGCGGCTCTCCCGAGGCGATCGCCGCCGTCAGCGCGCGGTGAAACGCGTCCGCGGCGAGCTCTGCGGCGTGGCGGCCCTGGGGGAGAGCCCGCCCAGGGCGTCGGCGACGTCCCCCGGGCCGACCCGCGCCGCGTCGAGCGCCGCCAGGCCCTCGACGGCCTCGGCGACCGCGGACGCCGCCGCGATCGCGGCGGAGCAGCCCTCCGCGTCGAAACGCGCCGCGTCGATCCGCCCGTCGTCGAGCGAGAGCGAGATTCGGACCAGGTCCCCGCAGGGCGCGCCGCCCGCCGCGCCGCTGTGCCAGCCCTCCCGGGCGGGGCCGCGGCGAGAGTCGTCACTCAGATAGTGCTCGAGCAGATCCGGATTCATGGCAAGAAAAAGGCCCCAGCTTGCCGACCGCCGCTCGGCCTGAGAACCCTTCTAGGAAGGTGGGTGTCTACCGGACAGGCCCCGAGGGACCACCGGAAATCGACTCCCAAGCCGATTGTGTTGGCTCACAATTGGAGCGGCCATCGAACAAGCTCGAGCCTCCGTGAACGCTAGCAGCACTCACGGCTCACAACTCGAGCCCCTCCAGCGCCTCCATCGGGTCCTCGTACAACCTCCAGCGAAGCAACCTCCCCTCGCGGAACTCGAACACGATCCCGACGATCGACGTATCGCCGATCTTGCGGCTCTCACGCCAGATGTAGTGGACCTGGACCAGGGCAACGACCGTGTCCCCCGCCTCGTGGACCTCGTCGATCTCGTAGCGGCGCTCCAGGTGCTCGAACTTGCTCCGCGCCCATCGGCGGACCTCCTCGGGACCGTGCCGGACACCCCGCTGGGTGTGGACCTCGACCTCCGGATCGAGCAGCTCCACGAACGAATCGATGTCCCCCTCGCTCAGCGCCTCGAGGATGTGCCGTGCGGTCTGGCTGTTCGGCGAGCTCACGCCCCGGGGCCGGAGCGCTGTTCGCCGCCGGGCCGTCCTCGCAGCGCGATCCCGATCTCTCGCAGCTGCCCATCGTCGACCGGCGCCGGCGCGCCGGTCAGCGGGTCGGTGCCCGAGGCGGTCTTCGGGAACGCGATCACGTCGCGGATCGAGTCGCTCCCGTGGAGCAGCGCCACGATCCGGTCCAGGCCGTACGCGATCCCTCCGTGCGGCGGGGCGCCGTAGCGAAGCGCCTGGAGCAGGAAGCCGAAGCGCTCCTCGGCGTCGTCGGGGCCGATGCCCAGTGCCTCGAACACCTGCCGCTGCACGTCGGGGCGGTTGATTCGGATCGACCCTCCCCCCAGCTCGACCCCGTTCCACACGACGTCGTAGGCCCGGGCCCTGAGGTCGCCGAGCCGCTCGGGATCGACATCGCCGGCCGGCGATGTGAACGGATGGTGGAGGGCGTCCCAGCGCTTCTCGTCCTCGTCCCACCCGAACAGCGGCCAGTCCACGATCCACAGCAGGTCGTTGCGATCCCGCGGAATCAGGTCGAACCGCTCGGCCAGGTGCATCCGCAGGGCGCCCAGCGCGCGACCGACGACCGGCGGCTCGTCCGCGACGACGAGCAGCAGGTCGCCGTCGGCGGCGCCGAGGCGGTCGTTGAGCGCCCGCAGCTCGCCGTCGGAGAGGAACTTCGCTACCGGAGACCGCCATCCCTGCCCCTCGCGGAACGCCCACACGAGCCCGCGCGCGCCGGCTCCCTGCGCGTACTCGATCAGCGCGTCGAGCTCCGAGCGCGGCAGCTCGCGTCCGCCGGCATTGATCCCGTTGACAACGCCGCCCTCCTCGATCGTGGAGCGAAACACCTTGAACTCGGTCTGGCGCACGGCGTCGGTCAGGTCGACGATCTCGAGCCCGAATCGCGTATCCGGCTTATCGGTGCCATAGCGCGCGATCGCCTCGTCGTAGGGCAGCCGCGGCAGCGGGATCTCCAGCTCGACCCCGCAGGCGCCTAGCACGTGCTCGAGCAGGCGCTCGTTGAGGTCGAGAACGTCCTCGACGTCGACGAACGACAGCTCGATGTCGAGCTGCGTGAAATCGGGCTGGCGATCGGCGCGCAGGTCCTCGTCCCGGAAGCAGCGCGCGATCTGGTAATAGCGCTCGAAACCGGACATCATCAGCAGCTGCTTGAAGAGCTGCGGCGACTGCGGCAGCGCGTAGAACGAGCCCGGCTGCAGGCGGCTGGGGACGAGGAAGTCCCGCGCGCCCTCGGGGGTCGAGCGCGACAGCATCGGGGTCTCGATCTCGATGAACCCCTCCCCGTCGAGGAAACCGCGGATCGAGCGCGCCACCCGGTGGCGCAGTTCGATCGCCTCGCGCATCACGTCGCGTCGCAGGTCGAGATAGCGGTATCGGAGCCGCAGCTCCTCGCCGACGTCGCCGGAGAAGCTCTCGATCTCGAACGGCGGCGTGTCGGCGTCGGCGAGCAGCTCCGCCTCCGTGACCCGGATCTCGAACTCTCCCGTGGGCAAGTCGGGGTTGACGGTCTCGGGGGCGCGCCGCACGACGTCGCCGAAGGCGCTGACGACGTCCTCGGCGCGCAGGCCGTGCGCGAGCTCGTGCGCGCCGCCGGCCGTCTGCGGGTTGAACACCAGCTGGACGAGGCCGGTGCGATCGCGCAGGTCGATGAAGATCAGCCCGCCGTGATCGCGGCGGCGATGCACCCATCCGGCGACCCGCGCCCGCGAGTCGATCCGGTCCTCGAGCACCTGCCCGCACCACGTGTCGCGGTAGCGGTTGTCGCGCAGAGCCGGAAACGAGTCAGGCATCGCCGGCAGCGATCTCGTCGGCGAGCCGTGCGGGGTCGACGTCTCGCTGCTCACCGGAGGACATGTCGCGCAGCGCGGCGGTCCCGTCCTCGTCGAGGATCACCGCGTGGCGGGCGCCGACCCGGTCGGCCTGCTTCATCTGACCCTTGAGCCCGCGTCCCGCGAGGTCGAGCTCGGCGCGCAGCCCGGCGCGCCGCAGCTCGGTGACGATGGCCAGCGCCTGCTCGCGCTGGCCGTCCGCCGCGGCGACGAATACGTCGCGAGCCTGGGCGCCGTCGCCCCCTCCGAGCGCGAGCACGATCCGCTCCACACCCACCGCCCAGCCGTTGGCCGGCGTCGGCGGCCCGCCCAGCTCCTCGACGAGCCCGTCGTAGCGGCCCCCGCCACCGATACCCGACTGGGCACCGAGGCGATCGCAGGTGAACTCGAACACGGTGCGGGTGTAGTAGTCGAGCCCGCGGACCAAGGTGCCGTCAAGCGCGTACTCGACCCCAGCCTGGTCGAGCAGGCGACGAACCTCGGCGAAGTGCTCGGCGTCCTCTCCATCGAGCCGATCGAGCATCGTCGGCGCCCCCGCCATCACCGCGCGCGTTCCCTCGTCATCCGAGTCGAAGGCGCGCAGCGGGTTGGCGTCGATCCTCTCGCGCACGTCCCGCGACAGCTCGGACTCGTGCGAGCGCAGGTAGCCCTTGAGGTCCTCCCGGTAGCCGGCGCGCGCCTCGGGAGAGCCGAGGCTGGACAGCAGCAGGCGAACGCCCGGAACCCCGAGCTCGCTGAGCAGGTCGTCGAGGATCATGATCAGCTCGGCGTCGACGAGCGGGGAATCGGAGCCGATCACCTCGGCATCGATCTGATTGAACTGGCGGAAGCGCCCGGCCTGGGGCGCCTCGTAGCGGAAGAACGGGCCCGCGCACCACAGCTTCACGGGCTGGGGGAGCTTGTGCATCCCGTGCTCGACGTAGGCACGGCAGATCGGCGCCGTCGCCTCGGGGCGCAGGGTGACGCTTCGCCCGCCCTGATCCTCGAACGTGAACATCTCCTTGCGGACGATGTCGGTCGACTCCCCCACTCCGCGCGCGAACAGCTCCGTGTCCTCGAACGCGGGCGTCTCGATCCGGCCGTATCCAGCCCGGCCGAACAGATCGCGGGCGGTCCTCTCGATGCGCTCACGGACCTCCTGCTCGTCGGGCAGGATGTCGAACGTGCCCCTGGGCGCCTGGTACTTCCGGCTCATGGCGAGCCGACGATAACGAGGTGCTCGTCGGCCGCGCTCAGCGGGCGAGCTCGGCGAGGAAGGGATTGGTGGCGCGCTCGTCGCCGAGCGTGGTGATGGCCATGTGGCCCGGGTAGACCGTCGTCTCGGGCGGATAGCCCTCGACCAGCGTGCCGATGCTGTCGAGCAGCGTCGGCCAGTCGCCGCCGGGCAGGTCCGTCCTCCCGACCGAGCCCTTGAACAGGACGTCGCCGGAGAACAGGACGTCCCGGTCGGGAATCGCGTAGGTCACGTGGCCGGGACTGTGGCCCGGCGTGAACAGGACGTCGATCTCGAGCCCGGCGAGCGAGAGGCGCTCGCCACCAGCGACCGTCTCGTCGGCCACGTAGCTCTCGTACGGTCCGATCCCGGGCCAGGGGACCCACGACATGATGTCCGCCAGCACGGGCGCCTCGATCTCGGGGCAATACACCGGTGCGCCGGTGGCCTCGGCGACCGGCGCCACCGCACCGACGTGATCGAAGTGGCAGTGCGTGACGAGGATCGCGTCCACGGTCACTCCGAGCTCCTCGACCGCGTTCAGGATCCGGTCCGGCTCGTCGCCGGGATCGACGATCAAGGCGCGGTCGGACCCGTCGATCCGCGCGACGAAGCAGTTCTCGGCCACCGGGCCGACCACGAAGGAGCGAACGTCCACGCCGCCAGGGTAGCGGCCGGCGGAGGGCGCCGCCGCCTTTACGCGGCGACGGCCTCCGGCACGTCCTCGGGATAGGGATCGGGCTCGTGAACGGGCTTGGCCTCCACCGGCTCGCGCTCGATCTCGTCCTCGCGGACTAGCCAAAGCGCGGCCACAGCCCCAGCGAAGGCGAGCACGGCGCCGAGCAGCAACACCTCGTTCAACCCCGCCAAGACCCCCTGGCCAGCTGCGTTCGCGACAGCGTCCTGGGCCTGTGGGGGGACCCCGCCGAGGGCCTGGTCGAGGTTGCCCGACGAGGCGGCCTCGACGAGCCCGCGCGGACGATCGCCGCTCGCGGCGGGAGTCCCCGCCGCCACCTCGGCGACCTTGTCGGCGCCGCGGCCGACGAAGATCGCCCCCCACACGGCGATACCGACGGCGACCCCGACCTGGCGGAAGGTGTCGTTGATCCCGGCCGCCATGCCGCTCTTCTCCTTGGGCACGACACTCACCGCGACGTCGGCGATCACGGGGTTCAGCAGCCCGACGCCGCCGCCCGCCACCAGGAAGCCGCCGAGCAGCGTCGTCCACTCGTCGCCCGCCTCGATGCCCGACATCAGCAGCAGGCCGACACCGGCTGCCGCCAACCCGGCGCTCATCATCACCCGCGCCGGAACCCGCGACAGCAGCGCACCAGCGACCGGCGCCATGACGAAGCTCGCCAGCGTGATCGGGAGATAGCGGACGCCGGCCTCCAGCGGCGAGAGGTGGAGGTAGTTCTGCAGATACAGCGTCAGGTACAGGAACAGGGCGAACATCGAGCCCGATACCGCGAACGCCGCGAGCTGAACGCCGGTGAACGAGGGGCGCTTGAAGAGCCCGAGCGGGAGCATCGGCTCGGCGACCCGGCGCTCGATCGCGACGAAGGCGGCAAGCAGGACCGCGGCGCCGGCGAACAGCGACACGATCAAGGTGCTCCCCCACCCCTCGTCGTTGCCGCGCACGAGCGCCAGCACGAGCAGGAACAGCGCGCCGCTGAAGCTCGCGACACCGGCCCAGTCGACGCGGGTGGCATTGGGGTCGCGGCTCTCGCGCAGCTTCAGGTAGGTGACGGCGATCGCCGCGGCTCCGATCGGGACATTGAGGTAGAAGACCGACT
This sequence comes from uncultured Thermoleophilia bacterium, assembly GCA_963754225.1. Classification (GTDB taxonomy): domain Bacteria; phylum Actinomycetota; class Thermoleophilia; order Solirubrobacterales; family 70-9; genus DASPWW01. Next base: position 226,809 of record CAVWEV010000009.1, on the reverse strand, counting down.
CCCATCCCAGCGCGTCCGTGAGAGCCCCGCCCACCAGCGGTCCGATCGCCACGGCGACCCCGATCGTCGCGCCGTATATCCCCATCGCGGTGCCGCGCTCGCGCCCAGCAGGGAACTCCTGGGCGACCAAGGCGAGCGAGACCGCGAACATGACCGCGCCGCCGACTCCCTGCAGGGCACGTGACACGTTGAGGAACGTGGCGTCGGGAGCCACCGCGCACAACAGCGAAGCGATGGAGAAGATCGCCAGTCCGGCTGCGAACAGCCGACGTCGCCCCAGGCGGTCGGCGAGGGAGCCGGCCGTCAGCACCAGTGCGGCGAGGGTCAGGGCGTAAGCGTCGACCACCCACTGCAGGTCCGTGAAGCTGGCGCCGAGGTCCGCGCGGATCGACGGCAGCGCCACGTTCACGACGGTGATGTCGAGCAGCAGCATGAACGTCGCGACAGAGACGGCGATCAGCGTCCACCACTTGCGTTCCATTTCTCGGGAGGCCTCCTGTGGTCTGTGTAGAATGGTCAGGTAGCCTTGTCAGGTAATCTGACTAAAAGCTCAGGGCACCTTACCAAATTGTCAAGAGGCCTGACGATTTTATGAATGAGACTCGTCACACAGAGCCCGATCGCACCCCGCTCCCCGCGCTGCTCGGTGACGTCAAGCAGATCGGGTTCGCGGAGCTGCACCGCCGTCTCGAAGCGGAGGGTCATCCGCAGATCCGCAACGCCCACGGGTGCGTGTTCCGGTACATCGACGTGGACGGGTCACGGCTCACCGAGCTCGCCGCACAGTCGGGGGTGACCAAGCAGGCGGTTGGTGAGTTCGTGGACGAGCTCGAGCAGCACGGTTACGTCCATCGCGTTCCGGATCCGCTCGACGGCCGCGCGAAGATCATCCGGCTCACGAAGCGTGGGCAGGACGCGCGCCGCGCCGCGCTGTGCATCTTCACCGACATCGAGAGCGAGTGGGCCGAGCGCTTCGGGGATCGCCGGATCGCCGCGCTCCGCGAGGTGCTCGAGGCGATCGCCGCAGAGGCCGGGGTCCCGGCGCCGGCGCCCGCCGAGCCGGTCGCCGCGGTCTAGCCGCCCTGCTCTCGTGCCTGCTGCTTCTGGCGCTGCCGGCGGCGGTAGAAGAACTGATCGAAGTAGTAGCCGAAGGGCACGTAGAAGACCAGCATGAAGGCGGCGATGCCCACGGCCTCGAGTACGGGCCGCTTGAACGCGAACAGCAACAGGAGGAGGAAGACTCCCGCGGCGAGCAGCCCGCGGTTGAGCGCGCTGCGCCACGTCGGCGGGCGATCCTGCCGGTCCGACGGCTTCGATCTCGATTGCGCGCGGGAGCGAGCCTCGGCCCGGTTCCGCGGCCGGCCGCGCGAACGGTTGTCGATCCTCCCCGTCTGGGTGCCTCGATGCTTCTTGCGCCGCCGCTTCTTGGTCTGCGCCATGACCTGAATCTAGCGGCCCAGGGCCGCCACTCGCCGTTCGATCAGGTGCCGCGCGGGGTCGAAGCCGACCAGCGGGACGTCCGCGGGGTACGCCTCCATCGCCGCCTCGGGGACGAGGCCGACCAGCTCCGCCTCGACCGGCCCGGCGCCGTGTCGGTCCGCCAACCGTCGCACCTCGGCGACGACAAGCCCGAGCGGGATCGCGATCGGGTCGTGCACATTGGTCGAGATCTGGGTGCGGCCGCCCGGCAGCTCGAGCGCGATCGCCCGCACGCCCGGTAGCCCGCCGCCGGACTCCCGCAGCTCGCGAGCCACCGTCTGGGCGACCTCGAGCTCGGGGGTGTCGAGCACGACGTTGAACGCGGCGAGCGGCGGGCGAGCGGTGACGAGGGTCGCGCCGGCGGTCGGGTGCGGTTCGCCCGGGCCGCGATCCGGGCGCCAGCTCGCCGCTTCGCATCCGCCGCGTGAGCTCGGCGAGGCCGCCACGCCGGAAGTACGACCGCTCGCGGCGCTCGGGCGAGGAGGCCAGCTCCCCGTACAGGAACACCGGGATCTCCAGCTCCCTGCCGAGCGCCTCGGCGACGTCGAGGGCGTCCTGGCGCGCGACCTCGCGGTCGATCGGACGCAGGTAGACGACCGGGCACACGTCGAGCGCGCCGACGCAGGGATGGGCGCCGTCGTGGCGTCGCATGTCGATGGCCTGGGTCGCCGAGGCCGCCCCCTGCATCAGGCCCCGCCACAGGAGCTGGGCTCGCGGCGAGCGTGAAGACGGTGCGGTTGTGGGTCGGGTCGGTGTGCTCGTCGAGCAACCACAGCTCGCGCTCGAAGCCGGCCCGGACGGCCGGCGATCGCGTCCGAGTCGCGCCCCTCCGAGACGTTCGGAACCGCGAGCAGCACCGCGGGCACTAGACGAGCAGCTCGCCGGCGCGCACGATCGGCTCGCCGTCGAGCGACACCGTCGGGCTTCATCACCACGCAGTCGAGATGGACCGGGACCTGGACGGTGCCGCCGATCCCCGCCGAGGCGCCGAACGCGACGTGGGCCGTCCCGAGGATCTTCTCGTCCTCGAGCACCTCGCCGGTCAGGATCGCCTTCTCGTTCGAGCCGATGCCGAGCTCGGCGACGTTCGTCGCCTCCTCGCCCGTGTTCCGTCAGCAGCTCCATGCAGCCGCGCGCCTGCGTCGCCGGTGGCGTCGGTGAGGTGTCCGGCCTCGACTCGGCAGGCCGACGGGCTCCTCGACGATCCCGATCCCGGCGATCGAGCCGTCGACGACGAGCCGTCCCTCTCGCCGTCCCCTCGACGGGGGCGATGAAGCCCTCCCCGGCGGGCAGGTTTCCGAAGGCGCCGGGCTCGGTCAGCTCGCCGGCGTCGGGGATCGCGGCGCGCCCCTCGAGCCCGAGCCGCAGGTCGCTTCCGTTCGGGCACGTGATCCGCGCCTCGGAGGCGGCGGTGAGCGCGTCGGCGATCGCGTGGCCCTTGCGTCGCAGCGCCTCCATGTCGGCGCTCATCACCCGGGCGAGCATCTCCTCGGTGACTCCGGGCAGCGTCGCGATCCGCACGCCGCGCGTCGCTCGCCGCCTTGCGCGCGGCGGTGTGCGAGAGCGACTGGACGGTCGGCGCGAGCACGACGTCGGCCGCGGCCATCGCGGCGGCGACCGGATCGGGCGGCTCGGCGGCGTGCGAGGCGCGCTCCGCCATCACCGCCAGCACCGCGTCGGCGCCGACCCCCTGCGCCTCGGCGCGCAGGCGCTCGCCGAGCTCCTGGGTCGCCGGGTTGCAGATCACGAGCACGTCCTCGCCCGACTTCACACCGAGGCAATCGCGGACGACCGCCTCCACCGCTCGATCCAGATCGCTCACACTGAGAACCTAGAGCGTCCGCGCATCCGCGTGCCCCACAGCCCGCCCGAAACTCCCATCCCCGCCGCTACGATTCGACCCCCGCCGGAGTAGCTCAGTGGTTAGAGCAGCGGAATCATAATCCGCGTGTCGCAGGTTCGAATCCTGCCTCCGGCACTCAGGAAAGCCCCGCTACGGCGGGGTTTCTCTTGCTTCGCGGAGCAGCTTCACTCGGTGAAGCAATGGCGGGTGGGCAACGGATTGGGCAACTAGTGTGAGGGGACGCCGGCTTGAACCGGATCGGTGCCGCCACATAGGATGCGCCGATCACCCGGAGACGATCACCGGGTGGAGATGGGATGGCCTGGCAGAACCGGAAGCGCCTTGAGGGACAGCCAGCTGCGCAGCAGCCGAGTGGCAAGCGCGAGCTGCTCGTCTCCAAGGCCTGGCTTCAGGTCGCAGGTCTCGTCGTCCTGGTCGGATTCTTCGTCCTCGGCCTGCTCGCCTACCGGACCTATCAGTCCGACCCGCCGATCCCCGAGCGGGCCGTGGATCCGAGCCGGGGCCACGGTCGTCTACACGGGCGATGACGTCCAGCGAGGGACAGAAGGTCTTCCTCCGTCACGGCCTCATGGAGTACGGCTCGATCTTCGGGCACGGCGCCTACCTCGGGCCCGACTTCACCGCCGACTACCTGCACCGCTCCTCGGACTCGGTCCGCGACCAGCTCGGCGGCGACGATTCGGACTCGGCGCGCCAGGAGACAATCGACCAGTTCCAGGCCAACCGCTACGACGCCGAGACCGACACCCTGCCGCTGTCCGCCGAGCAGGCGACGGCCTTCGAGGAGCTGAACCGCCACTACCGCGCTTCTTCCGGGAGCCCACCACCCGATTGGCCTGCGTCCCGAGCCGATCGACGACTCCGAGCAGATCCACCAGCTGACCGCGTTCTTCGCCTGGTCGAGCTGGGCGGCCTCGGCCCGGCGCCCCGGTCACAACTACTCCTACACGAACAACTGGCCAGCCGAGCCGCGGGTGGGCAACGAGCCGAGCGCCAACGTGGTCGTCTGGTCGGTCGTCTCGCTGATCGCGCTGCTCGGCGGGATCGGGATCCTGTTCGCGGTCTTCGGCCGCTGGACGGCTCGGCTGGCAGGGTCGGGAGCAGGCGAAGCTCAGCTTCCGACTGCCCGGGGACGTGGCCCTGACTCCGGCCCAGCGGGCGACGGCCTGGTTCTTTCTTGCGATGGCAGGCCTCTTCCTGCTCCAGACCATGGTCGGCGCTGCCTCCCAGCACTACCGGGCCGACCTCGGGGGCTTCTTCGGGATCGACATCGCCCAGGCGCTGCCCTTCAACCTGGTCCGCACCTGGCACGTGCAGCTCGCGATCTTCTTCGTCTCGACCTCGTTCGTGGCGGCCGGGATCTTCCTGGCGCCGATGATCGCCGGGCGGAGCCGCGCGGCCAGGCAAGCTCGCCTTCGCCCTGCTCGGCGCGCTGGTCGTGGTCGTCGCTCGGCAGCCTGATCGGCGAGCTGGCCGGCATCCACAACTGGTCTCGAGGTCTCGATCTTCGGCAACCAGGGCTTCGAGTACCTCGACCTCGGGCGCTTCTGGCAGGTGCTGCTGATCATCGGGCTCGCCTTCTGGATCGTGATCCTCTTCCGCGGGCTGCGCGGGCAGGCTGAGCCGCGAGCGGGTCGGCAACATGCCCTGGCTCTTCTTCCTCGCGGCGCTGGCGATCCCGGCCTTCTACGCGGTCGGCCTGCTCGCCCGATCCGGCGACCCGTTCACGATCACCGACTACTGGCGCTTCTGGGTCGTCCACCTCTGGGTCGAGGACTTCCTCGAGCTGTTCACCACGGTGATGGTGGCCTACATGTTCGTGCTGCTCGGGGTGGTCAGGGAGAAGGTGGCGCTGCTGGTGGTCCTGCTCGACATCATCCTGTACTCGGTCGGCGGGGTGATCGGGACCATGCACCACCTCTACTTCTCCGGTGCGCCGGCCGAGAACATGGCGCTCGGCGCCGTCTTCTCCGCCCTCGAGGTGATCCCACTCACCTTCCTCACGGTCGAGGCGTGGAGATTCCTACAGCTCGGCGCGCGCCAGGAGTCGCAGATCCGCGACCCCGTTCCCGCACCGCTGGGCGGTGATGTTCCTGGTCGCGGTCGGGTTCTGGAACTTCCTCGGCGCCGGGATCTTCGGCTTCCTGATCAACCTCCCGATCGTCTCCTACTACGAGATCGGCACCGCGCTCACCGCCAACCACGGGCACACGGCGATGATGGGCGTCTACGGGATGCTCGCGGTGGGGCTGGCGATATTCTGCCTCAGGTATCTGATACCCGCGGAGCGCTGGTCGGAGCGTGCGGCCAAGATGAGCTTCTGGGCGCTCAACATCGGGCTCGCCTGGATGTCGTTCGTGACCCTCTTCCCGCTCGGGATCCGGCAGCTGTACGAGTCGGTAACGCCGGGTACTTCGAGGCTCGCTCACTCGACTACCTGAGCACCAACACCAACACGGTGATCGAGTGGCTGCGGCTGCCAGGCGACGCCTACTTCATCCTCGTCGGCGTGATTCCCCTGCTCTACCTCTGCTATCTCGGGGTCCGTCACACGGTGAAGAGGATCGTGGTCGAAGAGCCCGATGAGCTCCTCTTCACCGAGGTGACCGAGCCGACGGGGCCTGTGGGGGCACCGCGATGAGCGAGCTCGCGACCGAGTCGCTGCTCGCCGCCGCCTACGGGCTCTTCCTGGCGCTGTGCGCGCTTGGGCTCGACACCGCTCGCCCGGCACTCCAACCGGCGCTCCGAGCGCTACCGGACGGCCGGGTTCACCTACATGGAGTCGATGGACGCCTGGGAGTGCCCCGAGGGGGAGCGGCTGCACCGGGTGGAGACCGACCAGGAGATGCGGCTCATCCGCTACCGAGCTCGCGCGCGCGTCTGCAACGCGTGCCGCCTGAAGGACGCCTGCACCGACTCCGACAGCGGCCGGGAGATCGCGCGGGCGCTGGATGCCTGGCCCCACTCGGAGGCGGGCCGCTTCCACCGCGGTATGGCGCTGGCCATGGTCGGATTCGCGCTCTTGGTGATCCTGGCGGGCGCCGGACTCAACCGTGGAGCGGCGGACCTCGCCGTGCTCGGCGGCGCCCTGTTGACCTCGACCGGCATCGGGCTCTTCCTGCTCGCCGACCTTCGCTCTACCCCATCAGGGTTCCCGTGGCCCGAAGACAAGCGCGGTGATGATGCACCGCGGCTGCCCGGCGGAGAGCGCTCGGTCTCTCCGATTCCCTGAATCGCGGGCGGGGGCGTCACCGGGCTTGAGGCGCTGTTGGCTGTGAGCAGGGTCGCTGAGCTCGACCGTTGCGCACCATCAGCGAGCGTCCTCGTCGGCTTATGGCACGAGCACGAGCTTTCCCGTCGCCGCCGTGCGCTCGAGCAGCTCGTGAGCGCGACGAGCATCGGACAGCGGCAGGCGCTCCGCCACGACCGGGTGGATCTTGTCCTCACGAAGCAGCTCGAGCAGCGCGCGGAAGTCCTCCCGGAACCAATCCGGGTAGCGGGGCCCTCCGCCCACTGCTCCGGGTCGGTTTTGAGCCGCGTCGCGCAACTTCTGGATCCGGTAGGCGAGCACCCGCCGGCGGGGCGAGAGCATGCCCCAGAGCCAGACGGTCGCGGTCGCCGCGTACCACTCGATCACCGCTCGCCAGCTCTTGCGCCCGTGCGACGAGCGTGGAGTAGCGGCCGAACACGACGAGCCTTCCGCCGGGCCGCAGCGCGCGGAAGGAGCGAAGCGACAGCGCGCCACCGAGCCCGTCGAGCACGACGTCCACGCCGTCGTCCGTCAGCTCGCGCACCCGCGCCAGGAAATCCTCGTTGCGGTAGTCGATCGCCACCGCGCCGAGCCGCTCGACCGCGGCGCGGTCGCGAGCTGAAGCGGTCCCGATAGAGGCGAAGCCCGGCCAGCGCTCCGAGCTCGAGGACCGCGGTGCCCACCCTGCCGGCGGCGCCGTGCACGAGCACCGTCTCCCCGCTCTTCACCATCGCCGTGCGGTGAAGCACCTGGTAGGCGGTCATGTAGGGAAAGACGAGGCTCACGACCTCCGCCGGGTCGAGGTCCTCGGGCACCTCGACCGCGTTCGCCTCCGGCACGCAGACGCGCTCCGCGTCGGCGCCCCACACCGTCAGCGCGCCGATGCGGTCTCCCACTCGCAGCCTCGTGCAGCCCGGGCCGAGCTCCTCGACGACGCCGACGAGCTCGTAGCCGGGCGTGAACGGCGGCTTCGGCACGCCGAGGTACGTGCCGGCGCGCAGCTGGGAATCGGTGAACGTAGGTCACCCCAAATGCGCATACCGCGGCCCCCCGGGTCAACGCCTTGCGGTGGTCGATTGTGGGAGCGAGCGAGGGCGCCTCGAGGCGGTGTGATAAGAGGAAGACACCCGAATGAGCACGAGCGCGGTCGAAGATGGCCCAGACCGGCGACTGCGGGTCCTGATCGCCGGCGGGGGCGTGGCCGGGCTCGAGGCGCTCTTGGCGCTGAGAGCACTCGCCGGGAAGCTCGTCGACATCGAGCTGATCGCCCCCATCGACGTATTCGTGTATAGGCCGCTGCTCGTCGCCGAGCCGTTCGGAATTGGAGCAGCGACGACGGTTGATCTAGGGCCGATCGTCGACGAGGCGTGCGCGCGCCAGACGCGAGACGCGTTGGCCTTAGTCGAGCCCCGGGATCGCACGATCACGACTAGGACCGGCACCAAGCTCGCCTACGATGCCTTGCTCGTCGCCGCGGGGGCCCAGCCGGTCCCGGCCGTCCCAGGGGCTCTCACCTTCGGCACGGAGCCAGAGCGCGCCCGGTTTACCGAGCTGCTAGGCGAGTTGGGGCGCCGGGGCACCAAGCGAATCGCATTCGTCGTCCCAACGGAGGCGACGTGGTCGATCGCTGCCTACGAGTTGGCGCTGCTGACCGCGGCCGAGCGCGATGCCCGCCACATGAGCGGCGTCGAACTCACGCTCGTGACTCACGAATCTGCGCCGCTGGAGCTGTTCGGTGCCCCGGCGACGCAGCTGGTTGCCGCGCAGCTCGAGGAGGCCGGGATCACCCTGCGGCTGTCAAGTGTGGCGGAGCGCTTCGAGGGAATGAGCTTCGACTCGCGGACGGGGATGACCTTCCGCTCGACCGGGTCGTGGCGCTGCCCGGCCTCGAGGTCCCCAACTTCCCGGGCTTGCCGCAGCAGAGCGCGGTTTCGTGGTCACCGACGCCCAAATGCACGTGTCCGGGCTCGAGGACGTGTGGGCGGCCGGTGACGCGACGTCGTTCCCAATCAAGCAGGGCGGGCTCGCGGCCCAGCAAGCCGACGTCGCCGCGCGGTCGATCGCCGCCCGCGCGGGGGCGCATGTCCCGATCCAGCCGTTTCAGCCCGTGCTACGCGGAGAGCTGATAACCGGTGGGGCGCCCGAATTCCTGCGCTCGCTCCTCCGCGAAGGTTCCGGCGAGGCGGCCGTCGGTCGTGCGCTGTGGTCGCCGCCCCTGAAGCTGGCCGGCAACTATCTCGGGCCGTATCTCGCGCGGGCTCTCGCAGTGGAATCCTCGCAGGAGCTCGTGGACCTCGCCGCGCCTTCCGATCCGCGGGCGGACGAGGCCGAGCATGCTCACGCGGTGAGGCTTCTCCTTGCCGCCGCCGATGCGGATGCCGGGCTCGGCGACTTCGAGCGGGCGATTCGGTGGCTGTCGCTGGTCGAGCAGCTGAACCTCGTGCTCCCCCCGGAATACGTGGCGCGTCGATTCGAGTGGCAGCGGGAGCTCGATCCCGACATCGCTCTCGATCCCGCGGCCGGTCGGATCGAGCCCCGATTTGTCAGTGCGGAGGCTGCGATCAGCGACCTGCAGAGAAGGCTCCGGTGGTTGCGCGAGATCGAGGGACACGATGCGGCCGCGATGCGCAGCGACCTCTCCCATCTTGAGCGGGGTATAGAGCACGTGATCGCCCTTTCGCGACGAGCCGGGATTTACCCCCGCTCGGAGGCACCGCCGGCGCGCGAAAAACCTGAGGCGCATCCGGGAGGCAAGTAGTCTCACCTTCGAACCGGACAGCCGCCGGCGGCGGTCATCCCTCTTCACTCCCCGTTTCCGCTCAGCACCTGCCTTACCTCGGCCGCGATCTCGATGTCCTCCCGGGCCCCGACGACCAGGAGCGCGACAGGCGAGTCAGGGCGGCCGATCCAGGCGTCGCCGCTCGCCTCGCGGTTGCGGTCCGGGTCCAGCTCGACGCCGAGAAAGCCAAGCCCCTCGCAGCTAAGGGCGCGAATCGCACCCGACCTCTCCCCTACGCCACCCGTGAAGACCAGCGCATCGAGCCCGCCGAGCGCCGCCGCCATCGCGCCGATCGACGTTCGCAGCCGATGCACGTAGACGTCGAGCGCAAGCTGGGCGTCCGGCTTGCCTGCTGCGGCGCGGGCGAGCACTTCGCGCATATCGGCGGTCCCGGCGAGGCCTGCGAGACCTGACTCGTGCTCGAGCGCTGCGGCCATCTCGCGCTCGGTGGTCGCCTCCCGCTCCAAGAGCCAGAGGAGGAGCCCGGGATCGACCGATCCCGAGCGAGTCGCCATGACCAGGCCCTCGAGCGGCGTGAAGCCCATCGTGGTGTCGATGGAACGGCCATCTCGAACCGCGGCCAGCGACGCTCCGGCGCCGAGGTGGCAGGTGACCACGCGCAGGTTCGCGCGCCCCAGGATCTCCCCAGCCCGCCGGGACGCATAGGCATGCGAGAGGCCGTGGAAGCCGAAGCGGCGCAGCCGGAAGCGTTGTCGCCAGGTCGACGGCAGCGCGTAGGTCGCCGCCGCCCGCGGCAACGTGCCGTGGAAGGCGGTGTCGAAGCAGGCAACCGCCGGGAGGTCGGGAAGGGCAAAGCTCACCGCGGCGAGCGCGGCCAGCGACTTCGGCTGGTGAAGCGGGGCGAGGTCGGTCAGCTCCCGAAGTGCGGCCTCGACGTCGGCGTCGAGCCTGACCGGGCCGGTGAACCGCTCGCCCCCGTGCACGATGCGATGGCCGACCGCGTCGGGAGCCGGCATCTCGGAGAGTGCCCCACGCACGGCACCGACGTCGATCTCCCCGCGCTCGACCGGGAGGTCCGCCGACGCGACCAGCTCGTCGTTCTCGTCGAGCGTTCTCAGCTTGACGCTACTCGACCCGGCGTTTACTGCCAGAACCCGCACCTCGGCCGAGTCTCCTCGCTCTAACCGGCCGCGGCCTCGGGACCCGGCAAGGTCCAGTCGCGTACGTCCGGCGCATCGTCGCCGGCCTCGCGCGTGTAGGCCCGGTGGCGGAGGCGTTCGTCGACCATCCGCTGGCGCAGCTCGGCGGCGCGCTCGCCGAGGCCCGGCACCCGGTCGATCACGTCGATCACGAGGTGGAAGCGGTCGAGGTCGTTGAGCATCACCATGTCGAACGGCGTCGTGGTGGTGCCCTCCTCCTTGTAGCCGCGCACGTGCATGTTGTCGTGGTTGTGGCGGCGGTAGGTGAGCCGGTGGATCAGCAAGGGATAGCCGTGGTAGGCGAAGATCACCGGCCGATCGTCGGTGAACAGGGCGTCGAACTCCGCGTCGTCCATCCCGTGGGGGTGCTCGCTGGGAGGCTCGAGGCGCATCAGGTCGACCACGTTCACGACCCGCACCAGCAGCTCCGGCAACTCGCGGCGCAGCATCGCCGCCGCCGCCAGGGTCTCCAGGGTGGGGACGTCGCCCGCGCAGGCCAGCACCACGTCGGGCTCACCGTGGCCGTTCGACGCCCACTCCCAGATGCCGAGGCCCCGCGTGCAGTGCGCTATCGCCTCCTCCATCGTCAGGTAGTCGAGCGCCGGCTGCTTTCCGGCCACGATCACGTTCACGTAGTGGCGGCTGCGCAGGCAGTGGTCGGCGACCGAGAGCAGGCAGTTGGCATCTGGGGGCAGGTAGACGCGGATGATCTCCGCCTTCTTGTTCGACCACGTGGTCGATGAAGCCGGGGTCCTGGTGGGAGAAGCCGTTGTGGTCCTGGCGCCACACGTGCGATGAGAGCAGGTAGTTGAGGGAGGCGATCGGGCGCCGCCACGGGATCCCCCTGCTCACCTTGAGCCACTTCGCGTGCTGGTTGAACATCGAGTCGACGATGTGGATGAAGGCCTCGTAGCAGTTGAAGAGGCCGTGGCGACCGGTGAGCAGGTACCCCTCGAGCCAGCCCTGGCACATGTGCTCGCTCAGCACCTCCATCACCCGCCCGTCGGGTGCGAGGTGCTCGTCGGTGGGAAGACGCTCCGCATCCCAGGCACGGTCCGTGGCCTCGAACACGGCGCCGAGCCGGTTGGAGGCGGTCTCGTCGGGCCCCAGATCCGGAACTCGCGCGGGTTGCGCCGCACCACGTCTCGCAGGAAGGCGCCCAGGACCCTGGTCGCCTCGCTCGAGCGCTCGCCGGGGCGGGGCACGTCGACCGCATAGTCGCGAAAGTCCGGGAGGTCGAGCTCGCGCAGTAGGCGCCCCCCGTTCGCGTGCGGGTTGGCGCCCATGCGGCGCTCGCCCTCCGGCGCAAGGTCGGCGAGCTCGGGACGCAGGGTGCCCTTCTCGTCGAAGAGTTCTTCGGGGCGGTAGCTCCGCAGCCAGCCCTCGAGCTGGGCGAGGTGCTCGGGATTGGTCCTTACCTCGGCCAGCGGCACCTGGTGGGAGCGGAAGGATCCTTCGGCCGGCCTGCCGTCGACCTCCCTCGGCCCCGTCCAACCCTTCGGGGTCGCGAGCACGACCATCGGCCAGCGCGGCCGCGCCCCGCCCCTGCGCTCGCGGGCAGCCGACTGGATGCGCTGGATCTCCGCGACGGACTCATCGAGGGTCGCCGCCATTAGACGATGCATGGCGCCGGGATCGTCGCCCTCGACGAAGTGCGGCGCGTATCCGTAGCCCTCGAGCAGGGAGCGGAGCTCGTCGCGCCCGATGCGCGCCAGCACCGTGGGATTGGCGATCTTGTAGCCGTTCAGGTGCAGGACCGGCAGGACCGCGCCGTCGCGACCCGGGTCGAGGAACTTGTTCGAATGCCAGCTCGCGGCCAAGGGACCGGTCTCGGCCTCGCCGTCGCCTACGACGCAGCAGACCAGTAAGTCTGGGTTGTCGAACGCGGCGCCGTAGGCGTGCAGTAGCGCGTAGCCAAGCTCGCCGCCCTCGTGGATCGATCCAGGCGTCTCGGGCGCCACGTGGCTCGGCACACCACCCGGGAAGGAGAACTGCCTGAACAGACGCGCAAGCCCCGCGGCGTCCCGGCCGACCTGGGGGTAGACCTCGCTGTAGGTCCCCTCGAGGTAGGTGTTCGCGACGAGTCCCGGCCCGCCGTGGCCCGGGCCGGTGACGAAAATTGCGTTCACGTCGTGCGCCTTGACCGCCCGGTTCATGTGGACGTAGACGAAGTTCAGCCCCGGAGTCGTACCCCAGTGTCCGAGCAGGCGCGGCTTCACGTGCTCGGGCCGAAGCGCCCCGCGCAGCAGAGGGTTGTCGACCAGGTAGATCTGCCCCACCGATAGGTAGTTCGCCGCACGCCAGTAGGCGTCGATTCGGCGTAGCTCCTCCCCGCTCGCCGGTTTCGGGATCTGATTACGCGCGACGGCCACGCTGGCCATGATGCCGAAAGTCAGATCGTTATTTCGGTTCCCCGGCGCCTAGCGAATCGCCGGGCGCTTCGGTCGCGCCAACCGATTCGTGGGTTCCCTATTGGTTCTTCAGCATCCGCTCGATCAACTCCATGTACTGGACGAGGTGTCGGGTACCGAGGAACGACTGCCGCACCCGCTCGCGCGCGGCGGTTCCGATCGCCTCGGCACGGACGGGATCGTCAAGCAGCCCGTCGATCGCCGCCGCTGCGGCCTCCAGGTCGGTGGGGTCGTCCACCAACATGCCCGACTCGCCGTCCACGATCTGGTCCTGGATCCCGCCGATCCGGCTGGCGATCACGGGCCTCGCCTTCCACATCGCCTCGGCCACGGTGAGGCCAAAGCCCTCGGCGAGGCTCTTCTGCACGACGACGTCGGCGCGGCGCTGGATCGCGTTGACCATCGCCGCGTTCTCGTCGACGTCTTCCATCGGCAGGGAGGCGAGGTGGACGCGGCGCCCGTAGCTCGGTGCGCAGTGCAGCGCGTTGCGCTCGAATCTCGGCGAGCACTTCGGCGCCCTCGGGGTCGTCGGCCACCTCGGCCACCGAAGGGCCAGCGAGCAGCAAGTGGGCGCGCGGGTGCCGGCAATGCTCCGCGAAGCACCGCAGCACCCCCGCGTGGTCCTTGAGCCTGTCCCAGCGCGAGACCTGGACGACCAGCGGATCGTCGTCGGAGACGGTTTCCTCCTGGTCGAGCTCGGCGGAGCGGTCAACCCGGCCGTGGCTGCCATCCTGGCGCACGAACACCGGCGCCCGCCCACCGTCCTCCGCGAGTCCGACTCGAGCCAGGATCGCCCGCACCGCGTCCGCCTCGAGGTCCTGATTCTTCGGCGAGAAGGCGTCGATCGAGGGAGCGACGAGCCACAGCTTCTCCTCGTCCAAGCCCTCCCATGCGAACGCGCGGCGCGAGAAGACGTATGCGTCCGCGTTCTTCACGTACCGGTACAGAAAGGACCACGCGCCCCTGGCCAAATCGTTCGGGTGGTCCAGGCCAACGTGGCATCGCCATACGACGTGCGTCTCCCGGAACCGCATCAGCTCGATCAGGCCCGCGGTCTGGGGGTCGTGCAGATACACGATGTCCCCGGGACGAACGAGCTTGCCGAGCTCGTCGGCGCTTCGGGCGAGCGTGTTCTCGTACACGGCACGCTCGGTTTCATGGAGCTCGCCACCATCGCCGGCGACGCCGTGCAGGTGGTTGTGGATGCGCTTTGTGACCCGGAAGAAGGCCTCGTCTCCGGCCACCGTCAGCCAGCGCACATCCACCCCCGCGCCGCGCGCGTAGGCGAGCAGGGACTGCAGCATCTCGGCCACTCCGCCGCCCCTGGCCGTCGAGTTGACGTGCCAAACGGCGCGCCCGGCGAGCAGTCGGCTCGCGACCCCGATTGCCTCCTCGACCCGGGCGTAGTCATCGCCAAGCAGTGCCCTGAAACGCTCCGGCGGCGCGGGCGCAACCGGGACCTGACCGAGGGCCGCCACGACGGGGACAGTAGCCTCCGGCGCCGTGCCACCCTCCCCGGGCGAGCCGGGCCCATGCTGATTCTGCTGCTCGCCGGGGCCGGGACCGCGCTCGCCACTGGCCTCGGCGCAATACCCGTGTTCCTGCTCGGGCCGGATGCGGCGGGGCTGCGACCGCTGTTGCTCGGGATCGCCGCCGGCACGATGAGCGTCGCCTCCGTGGCGGGGCTGCTCCTGCCCGGACTCGACGAGGGCTCTGTGGCGACGGTCGGAGCGGGACTGGCTGCTGGCGCCGTCTTCCTGGTGCTCGCGCGAACGGCCCTGGAAGCACGCCACCGGCACGTCGAGCGCGCCCGGAGCGCAGGAGTGCGCGCCTCGGTGCTGGTCTTCGTGGTCCTACTCGTCCACAGCCTGCCCGAGGGATTTGCGATCGGCACGGCCTACGCCTCGGACACCGCCGGGCTGAGCCTCTTCGTGATCACCGCGATCGCCATTCAGAACATCCCCGAGGGGACAAGCGTCGCTATCCCGATGGCGGCGGCGGGCTTCTCCCGCTCGCGCCAGTTCTGGGCGGCCGTCGCGACCAGCGCGCCCCAGCCGGTTGGCGCGGCGATCGCCTTCCTCCTCGTCGAGCAGATCGAGCCGCTCCTGCCCGTCTCGTTCGGGTTCGCCGCCGGCGCCATGCTCGCGCTCGTGGCCGCCGAGCTCCTTCCCGGCGCGCTGCGCGACGACCCCGCCAAAGCGGCTATCGGCACCCTCACGGGCACCGTCGGGATGCTGGTCCTTAGCGCGGCGCTCGGTGTATAGCCTCGCGGGATGTCCGCGCCCCGCGCGAGCCAGGGGAGCACCGACGCCGGCGGAGGCGACCAGCTGTCTGCTCTCCATCGTCGTCTACCTGGCGATGGCCACGTCGCTGGTGACCTGAGGGATCGCAGGATCAGTCGACGCGCGGGGCGCTGTATGGGTCAAGCGCCATCGGATCCTTGTGCCACTCAACCGGCAGCGCGACTTCCACCTCGATCGGCCGCGACGGCGGCTCGAGCTCGTGTGGCTCCTCGTGTGCGAGCCACGGCGCCAGATAACGACCCCCGACCTTTTGCGGCGGCCACCAGAGGTAATCGGCCGACACCGCCCCTTCACCCCGCCCGCCGGTCAAGTCGTGGCGCAGGCTGAGCGATTCCACCCCGGTGAGCAGCTTCCCGCGGAGCACTGGGTGGAACGGCTTGGGGTCGATCGGAGCGCCGAGTCGCGCCGCGACGTGTTCCGCGGCCGCGTCCGCCTGCTGGGTACCGAGTCCGCCCTGCTTGATCGGAAACGTCGTCCCGTCCCCCGCGGCGTACACGGCATCCAGTCCCGCGACGCGCGCGTGCTCGTCGATCGGGATGAAGCCGTGCTCGTCGCACGGCAGCCCGGGTAGCCGCGGGCCCTCGATCACCGGCAGGGCGGCGACGGCACCCGCGTCGATCGGCTCGGCACCCGGCGTCACTTCCAGCCTGCCGTCGTCCGATTCTCGGACGCTGGCACCGCCGCGGAACTCGATCCCCCGGGCGCGAAGCAGCTCCGCCACGGCCTCGCTTGCCGGCCTCCCGAACAGGATCAGCGGTGACGCTTCCGGCGTCAGCACGGCGAGCCGGAGATCCCGGCGGCCGGTCTCCTCTGCTCGGCGCCTGGTTAGCAGCGCGAGCTCGTACAGCGGCAGCGACCACGTGACCCCGGGTGGAACGACGAACGCGAGGGTCCTGGAGGGGTGCGCCTCGGCCCGCGCGATGAGGTCATCGACCTCGAGCGGGTCGCCCAGGGAGCGGAAGCGGAAGGTCACGGCGTGCTCATACGCGGCGCGCGCCCGACCCCCGACGCAGACCACCAGGAGGTCGTAGGCGAGCTCGCCGGTGTAGCCGAAGTCGTAACCCTCGCCCTGCGCAAGCACGACCGTATGAGCATCCGGCCGCACCGCGCGGGCGACCCCGCGTACGAAGCGCGCGCCGAGCTCGCGGACGGCAGGCTCAAGCTCGTGGCGTTCCGCCGGCTGGTAGGTGAATGGTTCCTCCACGATGAGCGGCTTGTAGGTGAACTCCGGCTCGGCGGCGGCCAGGGTCAACTCGGTGCGCTCGCCGGCGAGGTCACGGATGGCGAGCAGGGCCTCGAGGCCGGCGATGCCGCCCCCGAGGATCAGCGTGCGGTGCTCGGTCATGGCTTGAGGATAGGCGCGCGTCGCCGGCCGGGCTACCGCGCTCCCACGGTGCGTCCCCACTGCGTTCGCCTTCGCGCCGCGGAAAGCCTGAGGGAGTGGAGCGCAGGCCTCGCTGCTAGCCGCCATCTAGTGCGTGCTAGTGCGCCCGGCAATCAGGTCGAGGGCGTGCGGCAGGGCCGGGGAAATCGCGTCGCCGACCTCGGCGATGCTTTTGGGGCTGCCCGGGAAGTTGACGATCAGGGTGCGATTGCGGATTCCGGCGACCGCTCGCGACAGCATCCAGTGCTTGGTGTGCGGGCGCGACGCCGCCCGCATCGCCTCGGGGATGCCGGGTGCCTCACGATCGATCACCGCCCGGGTCGCCTCGGGCGTGAGGTCGCTCGGCGTGAAGCCGGTTCCCCCGGTCGTCAGGACCAGCTCGCAGCCCTCCTCGTCGGCCCAGTGGCGCAGGCGCTCGGCGATCAGCTCGCGCTCGTCGCTGATCACCTCCCGCCCGGCGATCTCGGCGCCGAGTCCGGCGGCGAACTCGGCCAGTGCATCCCCGCCCTCGTCGCCACCCTCGCCGGCCGCCCTCGAGGTCGACACCGTGACGACCGCCGCGCGCACTCGCTAGGCCTCGCTCTCGTCGGTCGCTTCGGGGTCGCCGCTCCGCCAGGTGCCGCTGCGGCCCCCCGACTTCTCCAGCAGCCTGACTCCCTCGATCGTCACCCCGCGCTCGAGGCCCTTGACCATGTCGTAGACGGTCAGCGCGGCGACCGCGCAGGCGGTCATCGCCTCCATCTCGACCCCCGTCCGCCCCACCGTGCGCGCCTCGGCGCTGAGCACGACCAGCCCCTCTCCGGCCGTCGATTCGCCGCCTCGACGTCGACGAAGGTGAGCGGCAGCGGGTGAGCCAGCGGGATCAGCTCTCCGGTGCGCTTGGCCGCCTGGATGCCCGCCAGGCGCGCGGTGCCGATCACGTCGCCCTTCGGGCCGTCGCCGCGCTCGACCGCCGCCGCGGTCTCGGGTGACATCCGCACCTGGGCCTCGGCGCTCGCCCGCCGCTCGCTGGTCTCCTTGCCGCCCACGTCCACCATGCGCGCCGCTCCCGAGTCGTCGAGGTGGGTGAGGTCGCTCACGGCGTGCACTCCCGCGCTGCCGAGGGAGGTGCCGTCCCCTCGACCCAGCGCCCGCGCTCGCCCTCGGCGGTGGCCTCGACCTCGCGCTTCCAGATCGGCGCCTCGGCCTTGATCCGGTCGATCGCCTCGCGCGCGCCGGCGAAGGCCTCGCCGCGATGGCCGGCCGAGACGGCGACGATCACGCTCGACTCGCCCAGCGCGACAGGTCCCGACGCGGTGCTCCGCGGCCGCCGCCTCGAGCCCGTGGCGATCCACGCAGTCGCGCAGGATCGCCTCGATCCTCTCCTCCGCCATCTCCCGGTAGGCCTCGTAGTCGAGGCGGGCCACCTCGCGCGTGGTCCCCTGGAAGCTGACGATCGCGCCGGCAGCGCGCCGGGAGACCGAGCTGGAGAGCGCTTGGAGCGAGAGCGGCTCTTCGGTAACCCGCGCGCGCACGTTCGCATCTCCGCTTCCGCCGCTCACCGGAGGAACCAGCGCCAGCTCGTCGCCCGCAGCCAGGGAGGTGCCAGGGCCCGCATAGTCGCGGTTGACCGCCATCGCGACCGGCATCCGGTCCAGGAGGTCGCCCAGCTCGGGACGCTCGGCGAGCTTGGCGAGCGCCTCGGCCACGGTGGCGCCCTCGGCAAGCTCGACCTCGATCGAATCGCTGCCGGCCCGCTCGCGCAGCACCGCGAATAGTCGCACAGTGACGGTCATCCGCCCGATGCTAATTGGCCCGATCCCGGCAGCAGCTCGATCCCGACCCGCTCGCCCGCGACCGGGGCATCCCCCTCGGTGGGCACGATCGCGAGCGCGTCGGCGCCGAGCATCGAGGTGAGCACGTGAGAGTCCTGATCGCCCGTGGGCCGCGCGTGCCAGCCGTCGTCGCGGAGCTCGAGCGAACAGCGCACCGCGTGGGCACGCCCGGGCGACTTGGACAGGTCCTCGTCGAGGATCGCGGACGCCCGCTCGACCCTCTCCGCCAGCCCCCAACAGGGCGCGAATCGCCGGACGGGCGAAGAGCAGGAATGTGACCATCGCCGACACCGGATTGCCGGGCAGGCCAAAGACCAGCGCGCCGCCCGGCGCCACGCCGAACCAGGTCGGCTTCCCCGGCTTCAGGGCGACGCGCCAGAAGACCTGTTCGACGTCGAGCGCGTCGAGGGCTGACTTCACGTGGTCGTGCTGCCCGACCGAGACGCCTCCCGAGATCACCGCGACGTCTCCTTGGAGGGCCGCCTCGATCGCGGCCCGGGTCGCGGCTGGATCGTCGCGGACGGTCTCGACGGCAGCGACCTCTGCGCCGGCGCCGAGTGCCATGGAGCCGGGATCGAGTAGGCGTTCGAGTTGCGGACGCCGCCGGGCCGCAGTGCGTCACCCGGCTCCAGTAGCTCGTCGCCGGTCGTAAGGACTCGCGCGCGGGGACGGCGGGCACAGCGGACCTCGCCTACGCCCACCGAGGCGAGCACCCCCAGCTCGGCCGCGCCGATCGCCGTGCCCCGGCGCAGGACGGGCGCGCCCGGCTTGATGTCGTCCCCCGAGCGACGAACGTTGTTGCCCGGCTTGACCTCGACCGACACCTCGACGCGGCCGTTGCGCGTGCTGGTGTCCTCGACCCGAACAACCGAATCGGCGCCGTCGGGCACCATCGCCCCGGTCGAGATGGCGACTCGCCTGCCCCTCGTCGAGCGCCGACTGGGCGGGCCGCCCGGCGCGCGACTCATCGGCGACGTGCAGCGCCACCGGGGCTCTCGGCGCTGGCTCCCCGGGTGTCCGCGGCCCGGACAGCGAACCCGTCCATCGCCGAGTTGTCGAAACCAGGCACCGGATCGTCGCTCTCGATGTCCACCGCCAGAACCCGGCCCAGCGCCGCGCGCAGCGGCACCTGCTCGGCGGGCAGCGGCCTGACGCGCTCGAGTACCAGCCTGCGGGCTGCTGGGACCTCGATCAGCTTCTCCGGCACGTGCAGACCTCTCTTCGCATCGAGCCTAGATCATCCGCCATCGGGGCCTTCGGGATTGGCGGCCCGCATGGTCCGATCGACATACACACGCACTGCACGGGCATCTTGCATATGCAATGCTTAGGTAGCCGTGCCTGAAGTCAGCCTGAGTGAAGCAGCGCGAGCGATCGGGGTGAGCGTCGACACCCTGCGCCGCTGGGATCGCACCGGCAAGCTGCGGACGACCCGCGATGAACGCAACCGCCGCCAGGTGCCGGCAAGCGAGGTGGAGCGCCTGCGCCCGGCCCCAGCTCGCCATCGCACCGGGGATTCGTTCTCGGCGCGCAATCGATTTCCAGGAACCGTCACCTCGGTGGAGGTGGACGGCGTGATGGCCCTGGTCGAGATCGAGGCGGGGCCCCATCGGATCACCGCGGCGATCACCCGAGATGCGATCGAGGAGCTCGGGATCATCGAGGGGATGCCGGCGACCGCGACCGTGAAGGCGACGTCCGTGATGATCGAGCGGGCGGGGTGAATGACACGCTTGACAGCCTTGCTGATCGTGGCCGCGTCCTGCTCGCCGGCTCTTGCTGCGTGTGGGGACAGCGACGACAACGATGATGAGTCCGACCAGCTGGTGGTCTCGGCAGCGTCGTCGCTGGAGACGGCCTTCACCGAGTACGCCGACGCGGCCGGGATCGACGCCAAGCAGTCGTTCGCCGGATCGGACGAGCTGGCCGCGCAGATCCGCCAGGGAGTCAAGCCCGACGTCTTCGCCGCCGCGAACACGACTCTGCCCGACGAGCTGTACAAGGACGGGCTGGTCGAGAAGCCGGTGGTGTTCGCGACCAACTCTCTAGTCCTCGCCGTGCCCGCCGGATCCGGGATCACCTCGGTCGAGGACCTGACGCGGCCCGGCACCACGATCGCGATAGGCGACCCCGAGGTCCCGGTGGGCGCTTATACCCGCGAGGTGCTCGACAGGCTCCCAGCCGATCAGGCCAAGGCAATTCTCGACAACGTGCGCTCCGAGGAGCCCGACGTGCTGCGGCATCGTCGGCAAGCTGACCGGGGAGCCGTTGACGCCGGCTTCGTCTACGTCACCGACGTGATAGCCAGCGACGGGGCGCTGCGAGCAATCGAGCTGCCCGCGGCGTTGCGGCCGGACGTCGCCTACGGCGCCGCGGTCGTCGTCGGGGCGGGGAATCCCGACGGGGCGCGGAAATTCATCGAAGGGCTGCTCGACGGCGACGGGGCCTCCGCGCTGAAGCAGGCCGGCTTCAAACCGCCACCAGGTTGAGGCGCCGCGCCGCCTTTGGCGCGCTGCTCTTCGTCGCGCTCTGCGTCGCGCTGGCGTTCCTGACGCTGCCGATCGTCGCGATCTTCGTCGACACCTCCCCCGCTGAGCTGATCCGAAGCCTCGGCGAGCCCGACGCGCTGGATGCGCTCTGGCTGAGCCTGAAGACCTCGCTCGCCGCGCTGGCGATAATCGTGGTCGTCGGCACACCCGCCGCCTACCTGCTGGCAACGCGAGAGTTCCGCGGGCGCTCGATAGTGATGACACTGATCGAGCTGCCGCTGGTTCTGCCCCCCGCGGTCGCCGGGATCGCCCTGCTCGCATGCTTCGGCCCCAAGGGCCTGTTCGGAAGCGCGATCGAGGATGCGGGCATCGCGCTCGTGCTCCAGACCGCCGGCGTGATCGTCGCTCTCACCTTCGTCGCCGCCCCCTTTTACCTGCGCCAGGCTCAGGAGGCGTTCGCCGCGGTCGACCGCAACCTGCTGGATGCGGCCCGCACCCTGGGCGCCAGTGAGGCAAGGGCCTTCGCTCGGGTCGCGGTGCCCTGCGCGGGCCAGGGGATCACCGCCGGCCTCGCACTGGCCTGGGGCCGGGCCCTGGGGGAGTTCGGGGCGACGCTGATGTTCGCGGGCTCCTTCCCGGGCATCACCCAGACCGTGCCGCTGGCGATCTTCGCGCGTTTCAGCAGCGACTTCACCTCCGCCCTGGCGCTCTCGGCGGTGCTGGTGATCGTCTCGGCTGCGCTGCTGCTGTCGGTGAAGCTGCTGGGGCGCTCCCCGCTGCTCGGGTGGAGGTCGGGCGTGAGCGCGCTCGAGGTCAGCGCCCGCGACCGGCTCCGCGGGCTGGAGCTGGAGGTCGACCTGCGGATCGAGGACCGAGCCTGCGTGGCGATCGTGGGGCCCTCGGGCGCCGGGAAGTCGACCGTGTTGCGGATCGTCGCCGGGCTGCGGCGCCCCGATTCCGGCCGGGTCGTGGTCGGCGAGGAGGTCTGGCTGGACTCCCGCCGCGGCGTCGACCTGCTCCCGGAGCAGCGCTCCTGCGGCTTCATGTTCCAGGAGTACGCCCTGTTCCCGCACCTGAGCGCCTGGAGAAACGTCGCCTTCGGGATCTCCGCGCCGAGGGACGAGCGCCGTGGTCGCGCCCTTGAGCTGCTGGAGCGGTTCGGAATCGGCGAGCTTGCCGACGCCAGGCCCGGGTCGATCTCGGGAGGCGAGCGCCAGCGGGTGGCGCTGGCAAGGGCCCTGGCCCGCGATCCCGGGTCTGCTGCTGCTCGACGAGCCGCTGTCGGCGCTCGACGCCCGCACCCGGGGACGAGCCGGCCGTGAGCTGGTGGCGGCGCTCACCGGCGCCGGCGTTCCGGCGATCGTCGTCACTCACGACTTCGCCGAAGCGGCACTCCTCGCCGACGAGATCTGCGTCATGGACCGCGGCCGGATCGTCCAGCGCGGGACCGCCGCTGAGCTCTCTGCGCGGCCGGCCTCGGCATTCGTCGCGGAGGTCGCGGGCTCGGTTGTATTGACCGGGATGGCGCATCGCGAGAGCCGGGATCTGGTCCGGATCGAGCTGGACGGCGGCGGCCTGCTCCACAGCACCGACCAGATCGAGGGCCGGGTCGCCGCCTGCGTCTTCCCGTGGGAGATAGCCCTGGAGCCGGCGAGCGCCGAGGCGCGCGGCTCGTCCCTCAACCGGCTCGCCGTCGAGGTCGTCTCGGTGGCCGAGGTGGGGACTCGCGTCCGGGTGGGTCTTGCGGCACCGCAACCACTGGTGGCCGACGTCACCGCCGAATCTACCCGCTCGCTGGGTTTGCGGCCCGGACTTGCGCTCCGTGCGACCTGGAAGGCGACTGCGACGCGGCTGGTGCCGCGCTAGCCGCCGATCTGGCTCATCGTCCGCGGCGGCTGGCGGAAGCCGGGCTCGTTGACCTGGTGCTTCATCTCCTTGCGCCAGACGGCGTCCCGGATCACCTGCTCCAGCTCATCGTCGCTCGCCCCGGAGCGCAGCGGGTCGCGCAGATCAGTCTCGTGGATCGAGAACAGGCAGGTGCGGAGCTTGCCGTCCGAGGTGAGGCGGATGCGGTTGCAGTCGCTGCAGAAGGGCTCGGAGACCGGATTGATGAAGCCGATCTCGCCGCCGCCTTCGACGAACCGGTAGACCCGGGCCGTGGCGTGCGGCTCGCGGGGGACCTCCTCGAGCTCGTGCTCGGCCTCGATCATCTCCCTGATCTCCCGGCCGGTCAGCACCGCGTCGGGCTCCCAGTTGCGATCCGCGTCGAGCGGCATGAACTCGATGAAGCGCACCTGGTAGTCGGTGGTCCGCGCCAGCTCGCAGAAGCGCAGCACCTCGTACTCGGTGAAGTCGCGCATGGCGATCGCGTTCACCTTGATCGGCCGTACCTCGGGGAAGGCCGCGATCGCCTCGAGGCCTCGAATCACCTGCGGAAGCGCGTCGCGGCGGGTGATCTTGAAGAAGGCGTCGCGGGCCAGCGAGTCGATCGAGACGTTGAAACGGTCGACCCCGGCCCGCACCAGGGCCTCGGCGTCGCGCTCGAGCAGGTACCCGTTGGTGGTGACGGCGATCTCCTCGAGCAACTCGATCTCCCGGAGCATCGCGACCAGCTTGGGGAACTCCCGGCGCACCAGAGGTTCGCCACCGGTCAGCCGCAGCGCCCTCACCCCCATCTCGGCAAACAGCCCGACCACGCGCCGCGTCTCCTCGAAGCTGAGGATCTCGGAGCGGTCGAGCCACGGAAGGCCGTCGGCGGGCATGCAGTACTGGCAGCGGAAGTTGCAGCGATCGACCACCGACACCCGCAGGTCATCGATCGTGCGGCCGTGCCCGTCGAGGAGCGGCTCGCGTCGCATCACCGAGCGGGCTCCCTTGGGTCCCGCTCGCGCCGAGCGCCGCGTTCGCCGCGTTCGCCGCTTCGCCAGCCGGCGTCGCACGTACACGGTCGCCACCCGGACGCCGGCAGCGCCGCACGCCACCACGCCCGGCAGCACCTCCTCCACCGGGATACCGGCGACGTGCGCGAGCAGGGGCGTCACCTCGCCGCCGCGGCGTCCCGCGCCTCGTCGGCGACCGCATCGTGGATCCGGCCCTTGACGGTCATCAGGCGGCCACCCTCGCGTCCCGCGGCGCACGGCGGTGATCTCGCCCAGGATCGAGATCGCCGTCTCGGCGGCGGTGAGAGCGCCTATATCGAGACCGATCGGCGCCGCCAGGCGCCCGAGCTCCTCGTCGGTCAGGCCCTGCGCCGAGCAGCCGCTCGCGGCGCTTCTCCTGAGCGCGGCGACTGCCCATCGCCCCGATGTACTGGGCCTCGGAGCGCAGGGCGATCTTGAGCACAGCATCGTCGAGCTTCGGGTCGTGGGTGAGGACCGCGATCGAGGTCGCGCGGTCGATACCGCCGAGTTCGTCGAGCGCCTTGTCAGGCCACTCGGCGATCACCAGCTCGGCGTCCGGGAAGCGGTCGGCGGTGGCGAATCGCTTGCGGGGGTCGACGACGAAGGGGCGCCAGCCCGCCATGCGTGCCGCGGCGGAAAGCTGAGCGGCGAAATCGACGGCACCGAAGACGATCAGGCGGGGCGGCGGGGCGACAGCGTCGACGAAAAGGATCCTGCCGTCGTGCTCGTGCAGCTCGCTGCGCTCCGACCACATCGCGTCGTCCGCGAGTGCCACGGCCGTGGCATCCAGCTCCGGGCTGCCCAGGGTCCCGGCCGGGGCCTCGCCCTGGGTCACCATCAGCTTCGCCCCCACGTCCCTGGGGCCCTCGAGCACCGTGACCAGCGCCCCGCGGCCACCCCTGCGGGCCAGCTCGGCGAAGCGCCCCTGCAGGGTCTCGCCGTCGTAGGTCTCCACCCAGATCGAGATCTCGCCGCCGCATGGCAACCCGACGTCCCAGGCGGTCTCGTCGGCGATCCCGTAGTGCAGAAGCTGCGGGTCGCCGCCCGCGAGGATGCCCTCGGCGACCTGGACCACCTGGCCCTCGACGCAGCCCCCCGAGACGGCTCCGACCATCTTGCCCTCGGCGTTGACCGCCATCTTGGTTCCCGAGGGCTGCGGGGCCGATTTCTTGGTGTCCACGACCGTCGCCAGGGCGACCCGGCCGCCGCCGGCGACCCAGCCCTCGACGGCCTCCATGACGTCCCTCATCTCAGCTCATCTTCCTCCGGCATCGGTGCCCACCAGCCAATCGAGGCCCTGCTCGACGATCTGGTCCTGATCGTCACGATACTTGAGCACCGAGCCGAGCGTCCGCTCCGCCGCGGCCGGATCGAGGTGATCGACCCCGAGCAGCTCGAGCGCCGCCACCCAGTCGATCGTCTCGGCGATCCCGGGCGGCTTCTGGACCTCGCTGTGGCGCAGGCGACGCACCGCCTCGGCGGCCTCGGCTCGCCAGCTCCTCGGCCGTTCCCGGCACGCGGCGGCGCACGATCTCGACCTCGCGCTCGGGGCTCGGGTAGTCGATCCAGTGGTAGAGGCAGCGGCGCTTCAGCGCGTCGTGCAGGTCGCGAGTGCGGTTCGAGGTCAGGATCACCGCCGGCGGCTGCGTCGCGCGATATCGTGCCGATCTCGGGAATGGTCACGCTGGACTCGGCCAACAGCTCGAACAGGAAGGCCTCGAAGTCGTCGTCTGCCCGGTCCAGCTCGTCCACCAGCAGGATCGCGGGCATCGGCCCCGCGTGCTCGATCGCCCGGAGCAGCGGCCGGGGCGTCAGGAACTCCCTGCCGAACAGTTCGTCCTCGCGTGAACTCGGCGCCGGTCGCCTCGGTCGACCGGATCCTGAGCAGCTGGCGTGGATAGTTCCACTCGTACACGCGCCTCCGAGAGCGTCGATGCCCTCGTAGCACTGCAGGCGGATCAGCTCCGTCCCAGCGCCGCCGCCAGCGCCTTGGCCGCCTCGGTCTTGCCGACACCGGCCTCGCCCTCGAGAAGCAGCGGCTGGGGCAGCCGCAGCGAGAGGAAGAGCGCCGTGGCGAGCCCGTCGTCGGCCAGGTAGTCGACCCGATCCAGGAACTGCTTGAGCGACCCGATATCGGGGACCGCCGCGCTCAGGGGGGTCTCCTCCCCCGTCCGCGCCGTAGTCGTCATGCCGAGGTCCCCGCCTGCGGCGAGGATGGCCTCGTAGTCCTCGCGCGTATCGACGTCGGGCGGGATCGAGCCCGGCACCCGGACCTCGGCGACCTCGTCCGCGAGCTGTTCCATCAGCTTCCAGACCGCCTTGTCGCCGTGCAGCTCGCGCAGCTCGGCGAACAGCCCCCGGCCGAAGGCCAGAGGATGTCCGCGCCCGTCGTCGTAGCGACACGCGGCCAGGGCCGTGCCCGGGCCGGTGCCCCGCGATCAGCGCCTGAACCGTCGCCGGCGTCACCCCCGGTTGGTCGCCCAGCATCAGGACGAGGAGATCGCAGCGAGGGTCCAGGGCGCCCAGCGACGCGGCGATCGACGAGGAGCAGCCCTCGCCGTAGTCCGGGTTCTCGACCAGGTCAGCGCCCTCCAGGTCCACCGCGCGCCGCACCTCCGCGGAGCCGCCGCCGAGGGCCACGATCAGCTGGTCGAATCCGCTCGCCCTGGCGGTGGCGAGCGTGTGGCCGAGCAGAGTGCCTGAGCCGTAGGGAAGCAGCTGCTTGGGCTCGCCCAGCCGCCGCGAGCCCCCGGCCGCCAGCACAAGGCCGGTGACGAACCGCTCAGCGGGTTGCGCCACCGGCAACGCCCTCCGCGCTGAAGCTGTCGCGGCAACCCTCGGAGCAGAAGTAGTAGCGCTCACCCTCGCGCTCGAGCTGGATGCTCGCAGCGCTGACCGCAACCTCCATGCCGCAGACCGGGTCGACCGCCGCCTCGATCGGCACCACGGTCGGAGCCGACGGCCTCGCTCCGCGGCCCGCTCCGACGGCGCCGGGCTGTCGCGCCGCCGCCGTGCCCAGGCGCCTCAGGGCGACGATCTCGGCGAGGATCGCCAGCGCGATCTCCTCGGGCGTCTCGGCCCCGATCTCGAGCCCCGCCGGGGTGTGGAGCTGGGCCAGCAGCTCCTCGGGCAGGTCGAGCGACTGCCTGACCGCGTCGCCACGGATCTGGCTGGCTACCAGCGCGACGTAGGGGACGCCGGCCCGCAGGGCAGCGGCGAGCACGCGCTCCTCGTCGTGTCCGTGCGAGGCCACCACGACGGCGGCATCGTCGGCAAGGGGGTCGCTGTCCTCCGCCGCACCCAGCTCGACGGCGTAGCCGAGGCGCTTCGCCAGGTCCGCCAGGGCAACCGCGATCGGGCTCTCGCCGACCACCCTCAGCCTCGCCGCCGGAAGCTGCGGCTCGAGGAAGATCTCGAGCGCCCCGCCGCTGAGACAGGGATTCTTGACCGTGACGGCTCCCTCGGCCGCGGCCGGCTCACCCTCGGCGCCCCCCGGCAAGATGCGGAGCAGAAGCGGCTCGCCATCCTCAATCGCCCGGAGGGAGTAGAGCCGGACCGACGCCTCC
This sequence comes from uncultured Thermoleophilia bacterium, assembly GCA_963754225.1. Lineage (GTDB taxonomy): Bacteria > Actinomycetota > Thermoleophilia > Solirubrobacterales > 70-9 > DASPWW01. The sequence continues at coordinate 199,410 of CAVWEV010000009.1, read as the reverse complement.
GCGCACGAGCCGCCGACGAATCCCTCGATGGAGCCGTCGGGGCGAACTATCGCCGCGTCCCCCGCCCTGACGCTGGTCGGGCTCTGCGCGCGGACGACCGTCGCCTCGACAAAGGGGGCCATCCCGTCGATCTCATCCTCCGAATGCCCGGCCGGCTCGCGCCCGATCATCGAAACCAAGGGTACTCCCGAGCCACTCGGCTCCGGAATCCTGGTCAGGTCCACGCCTACCCGGTGGGTTGCGCCGCCTCGATCCTGTACGTCGTCTGGGCGTCGAGCGAGCCCTCGACGCCCTCCGGAAGCTCGAAAGTGCCGAAGGCCCTCGCGGCGACGGCCTGGATCCTGACGCCCTCCGGGTCGCCGCCCTCGACGGACCAGCGGCCGTTGTCGAAGCGAAGCGCGTCCGGTGAGACCTCGAGCATCGACGCCGCCACGAGACCCGCCGTATCGCGGAGCTTGCGGGCGGTGATCGCGACGTTCTCCTCCACGGCGCCGCTCGGGGCGCTGTTGTAGCTGTTTCCCTCACCGAACCGGTCGTTGTCCTCATGCTTGACCTTGATGTCCTCGGGAGGGATCCCGAGCTCCTCCGAGGCGATCTCCGGCGAGTCTGGCCTCCTCGCCCTTGGACTGCTCGCTGAGGCTGAGCACCGCCTTGCCGGTCGGGTGCATGCGCAGGAACACCGCTCTGTAGATACCGCCATCAGCCATCGGGCCGCCCGGATACTAATGCGTGCCCGACCGCGGCACTCACGGTCCCCGCCGGATTCACCGCGTCGTCCTGCCGCGCTTGGGACCGTAGCCGCTGGGCATCGGCACGGGCTTCTGCGCCTCGGTTGGCTCGGCGCTCGGCCAGGACGGCTCGACGGCCTCCGCCGCCCATCCCGCCGTCGGCGAGGGAAGATCGCAGCCGGAGATCGCCTCGGCGACCTCGTCAAGGGCGTCGAGGGAGTCGCCACTGACCAGGGCATCGCAGTGGGGCAGCGCGGCCGCCATCCCGCCGGCTCCCGGCGAGAAGCCGGGGGCGCCCGCCCGCGGGTTGACCCAGACGATGCGGTGAGCCAGCCGGGCGAGGCGCTCCATCTCACGGCCGACGAGCGCGGGATCGGCGCGCTCCCATCCGTCCGAGAGGATCACGACGACGGCGCCGCGAGCCATCCCGCGGCGCCCGTACTGGTCGTTGAAGCTGCGCAGAGCCTCTCCGATCCGGGTGCCGCTCGACCAGTCGGGAGGGATCGCGGCCGCCCGCCGGATCGCGGCCTCGGGATTCCGCCCGCCGAGCGCGCGCGTGAGCCGGGTCAGACGAGTCGCGAAGACGAAGGCCTCGGCCGGGGCTCCGCCGGCGACCGCGGACGTCAGCAGATGCAGATAGGCGCGGGCGTACGGCTCCATCGAGCCCGAGATGTCGCAGAGCAGTACCAGGCGGCGCGGTCGCGTGCGCCGGCGTCGCCTCGCCAGCGTCATCGGATCGCCGCCGGTGCGGAGGCTCGCACGCAGGGTCCGGCGCAGATCCAGGTGCTCCCCCCGTCTCGCGCGACGCCTCCTCCTCGACTGGCGCCGCGGTGCGGCCAGCTCGATTGCGCTCATCAGGCGCAGGAGTTGCTCGAGCTCGTGGGGCTCGAGCGACTCGAAGCTCCTCTTCCTCAGGCGCTCCTCGTCGCTGGCCAGCGCCAGGGGAACCTCGACCTCACGCGCCTCCTCGCCTCGCCTCGGACGGCGACCGCGTCCCCCGCACGCCACCGCCCTCGGCGCTCTGCTCCCCGGGCACCGACCGGGCCCCGGGACTCGGAGGGCGCTCGCTCGGCGGAGCGCCGCCGAGCGGAGGGGAGTACGGGTCGCCGCGCTCCTCGCCCGGCTCCAGGGCCGGCTCGAAGACCGCCCCGAAGACGCGGTCGAAGGTCGGAAGCTGGGCCTGCGAGGAGACGAACACCGAGCGTGCTGTCCAGTACAGCTCGGTTCGCCGGATCGGGCCTACGAGCGCCAGCGCCCGCGCAAAGCGCGCCGCCCGCTCCGGGGTCGCGGGCACGCCGGCCGCTCGCATCCGCTGGCCGAGCGCCGTCGCCAGGGCCGGGATGTCGATCCTGTCGAGCTCAGCCATGCCGGCCCCGGATCAGACGGCGATCACTGCGGCGGTTCGGCGTTGCCCTGCATCGCCGCCCAGACTCGCGCCGGGCTCAGCGGCATGTCGATGTGGGCGACCCCGTGGCTCTGGTAGAGGGCATCGCAGACGGCGTTGACGATCGCGGGCGGTGAGCCGTTGGTCGCCGACTCGCCGACGCCCTTGGCGCCGATCGGGTGGTGCGGGCAGGGGGTGACCGTCGCGCCCAGCTCCCAGTCGGGGCACTCGAGCGCGGTCGGGATCAGGTAGTCCATCATCGACCCGTTCAGGCAGTTGCCCTGATCGTCGAAGGCGATCACCTCCATCAGCGCGATCCCGACGCCCTCCGCCAGGCCGCCCTGGATCTGGCCGTCGACGATCATCGGATTGATCCGCACCCCGCAGTCGTCGACGGCGATGAACCGCCGCACCTTGACCTCGGCCGTGTCGGGATCGACGTCCACGACGCAGATGTAGGCGCCACACGGATAGGTGAGGTTGGGCGGGTCATAGACCGACTGGCCGTCGAGCCCGCCTTCCAGCCCGTCAGGCAGCGGCGCCTCGCCGTAGGCGGCCTGGGCGATCTCGTCGATCGTGGCGCCCTTCTCGGGGTCGCCCTTGACGTACCAGCGGCCCTTCTCCCAGACGAGGTCGTCGGGGGACGTCTCGAGCATTCCGGCCGCGATCAGCCGCGCCTTGTCGCGCACCCTTCGGGCGGCGACCGCGGCGGCCGCGCCGGACACCGGCGTCGAGCGGCTGCCGTAGGTGCCGAGGCCGAAGGGCGTGCGGTCGGTGTCGCCATGGCGGACCTGGATGTCGTCCGGGGAGATGCCGAGCTCCTCGCCGACGATCTGGGCGAACGTGGTCTCGTGGGCCTGGCCCTGGGTCTGGCAGCTGATGCTGAGGACCGCCTTGCCCGAAGCGTGGACGCGAAGGTCGGCGCCGTCGGCCATGCCCTGGCCGAGGATGTCCATGTGCCTCTTCGGCCCGGCGCCGACGACCTCGGTGAAGAACGAGACACCGATCCCCATCAGCTCGCCGCGCTCGCGCTTCTCGGCCTGCTCCTTGCGCAGCTCGTCGTAACCGGCGATCCGCATCGCCTCGCGCATCGTCTTCTCGTACTCCCCGGAGTCGTACGTCCACCCGGTCTTGTTCTCGTAGGGGAACTGCTCGGGACGGATGAAGCTCTCCATTCGCAGCTCGGTCGGGTCCACGTCCATCTCGAGCGCGAGCTCGCCGACGAGCCGCTCGATCAGGTAGATGGCCTCCGTCACCCGGAAGGAGCACCGGTAGGCGACCCCGCCCGGCGCCTTGTTGGTGTAGACGGCTTTGACGCTGCAGTGGGCCGCCTCCAGGTCGTAGGAGCCCGCAAACACGTGGAAGAAGCCGGCGGGAAACTTCGACGGCTGCGCCGTGCTGTCGAAGGCGCCGTGGTCGGCGATCACGTCGACCTGGGCGCCGGTGATCTTCCCGTCCTTGGCGCAGATCCGGCCGCTCATCACGTAGTCGCGCGCGAACCCCGTCGACATCAGGTTCTCGGAGCGATCCTCGACCCACTTGACCGGCTTGCCGGAGACGATCGAGCCGACGATCGCGCAGACGTAGCCCGGATAGACCGGGACCTTGTTGCCGAACCCGCCGCCGATGTCGTTGGTCATGATCCGGATCATGTGCTCGGGCAGGCCGGCCACCTGGGCGTAAACGGTCCGGTGGAGGTTCGGCGCTTGGTTGCCGTTGTAGATGTTGAGCTGACCCGTCTCCGGGTCCATGTCGGCGATCATGCCGCAGGTCTCGAGGGGCGCCGGGTGGCAGCGCGGATAGATCATGTCGCGGCTGACGACAACGTCGGCCTCGGCGAAAACACGGTCGCACTCTTCTGCGTCGCCGGCCTCCCAGCGGGGGTTCGCCAGATTGTCGGTCTGGTCCGGCTTGTCGTCCCGGATCAGGGGCGCATCTGGATCAAGCGCCTTCCTGGCGTTGACCACCGCGGGCAGGGGCTCATATTCGACGTCGATGAGCGGCAGCGCGTCCCGAGCCGAGTAGCGGTCCTCCGCGATGACGAAGGCCACCTCCTGGCCCTGGAACCTGACTTTGTCCCCGGCGAGGACCGCCTGCGAGTCGTATGAGATCGTCGGCATCCAGGCGAGGCCGAGGGTCTCGAGGTCCTTGGCGGTGATCACCCTGTGCACCTTCGGGTGCGCGAGCGCGGCGGAGGTGTCGATCGAGACGATCCGGGCGTGGGCGTACGGGCTCCGCAGGATGGCTCCGTGCAGCATGCCCGGGAGCACGATGTCGTCGAGGTACGTGCCCTGGCCCCGGATGAAGCGCGCATCCTCCTTGCGCTTCATGTTGCCGTGGCCGACCGGAGTCTCTTTCGCCGCGGTGCTCGCCATTCTTATCTCCTCGCCTCGGCACCCTCGTGCTCAGCGGCCCAGCGGATCGCTCGGACGATGTTGGCATACCCGGTGCACCGGCAGATCGCGCCGGAGATCGCGGTTCGGATCTCGGCCTCGGAGGGGTCGGGATTCTCATCAAGCAGGGCCCGGCCGGTCATGATCATTCCCGGCGTGCAGAAACCGCACTGCAGGCCATGCTCCTCGTGGAAGCCCTGCTGGACCGGATCGAGCCGGCCGTCGACCTCCATCGACTCGATCGTCCGGATCTCGTGTCCGTCGCAGCTGACCGCGAGGGTCGTGCACGACTTCACCGGACGGCCGTCGAGATGGACGACGCAGGCGCCGCAGTTCGACGTGTCGCAGCCCCAGTGCGTGCCCGTAAGCCCGAGCGTGTCCCGCAGGAAGTGGACGAGGAGCAGGGCCGGCTCGACGTCCCGGGTGTAGTCCTCGCCGTTGACCTTGACCGTGACTTCCACTCAGGCCTCCTGATTCAGTGCGCGTTCGGCGGCGCGCCTCAGCGCCCGCTTCGTCAGCTCCCCGGCGAGGTGGCGCTTGTAGTCCACCGGCCCGCGTCCGTCCGCCATCGGAGAGCAATCCTCGGACGCCAGCGTGGCCGCTTCGGCGAACACCTCCTCCGAGGGGCTTTCGCCGCGCAGCAGCTCCTCGGACCGCGTGGCATGAATCGTTGTCGGCCCCGCTGCGCTCAGCGCGACGCCGGCGTCGGAGATCGTGCCCCCATCCACCCAGAGCGCCGCGGACGCCGCGACGATCGCCCAGTCGCCCGCCCGCCTCTCGACCTTCACATGGGAGCTGCCGCCGCCCGGCCGCAGGGGCACTCGGACCTCGGTCAGGATCTGGGCGTCCTGGATCGCCGTCATGTAGGGCCCGACGTGGAAGTCCTCCATCGAAACGGTGCGCTCGCCGTCCGAGCCGGCGATGACAACCGTGGCCTTCAGCGCCGAGCAGACGGCCGAGAGGTCCTCCGCCGCGTCGGCCTGGGCCAGCGAGCCGCCGATCGTGCCGCGATTTCGGACCACCGGGTCAGCGATCACCGTCTCGGCGTCGGCGAAGACCGGGAAGTGCCTCGCGAGCAGCTCGGACTCGAGCAGCTCGCGGTGGCGGGTCATCGCGCCGATCCGGATCTCCCCGTCAGCCTCCCTTATGTAGGAGAGCTCGTCGAGCTCGTTGATGTCGATCAGGCGCTCGGGGTTGGCCAGCCGGAGCTTCATCATCGGCAGCAGGCTGTGCCCGCCCGCGAGGATGCGGGTCTCGGGCCCGTACTTCTCGAGCAGCTCGATCGCGTTCTGGACGCTCGTCGCCCGCTCGTATTCGATTGGTCCGGGAGTCTGCATCTAATCCTCGGGGAAGACCTCGGGTGCGTCCACCCCGATGGTCGGAGACCTCGGCCGGTAGCGTGCCCCTCCCGGCTCATCGGCCGTCGGACCGTTGGGGTTGTGGTAAAGCGAGCGCGCCGCGGTGCTGGAGTGGGTCGGGTCTCTGAGCGCGGCGCCGGACATCGCCCCGGCGCCCAGCGGGCTCTCCCGCCCGAGGCGCAGAAGCTGAACAGCCCCCCGCGTGTACACCTCGTCGATGTTCTTCACCTCACCCTTCCTGCCCTGGCGCTCGAGGACCGCGGCGCCCGCGCCCGGGAACACCGACTCGATCAGTCCCGCGGCGTCCTCCTGACCGGCCTTCTTCTCGAGCAGGCCCTCGAGCAGCTCGGTCCCCGCGGATAGGTCCTTGTTGATCGCCACAACCACGCCGTTCACCGGCTCGCTCTTGCTGACGATCCCCCCAACAGCGGTGATCACGGCGTCGAGCCCGCCGGTGATCTTCCGCAGCTCGAGGATCACGGCGACGAGGTACACGACCAGCGCCAGGATGATCAGGACCGCGGCGATCAGCGTGACGGCGGCGGCGGGTTCCATTGCCTCAGCTCAGGCGTCCTCGAGGATGGTGTCCAGGGAGCCGCCGTAGTTCGCGACCACGGCGACCGTCTGACCGACCTGGTCCTGAGTGGTATTCAGCAGCTCGACGGCATCGAGGTCCTTCGACCCCGCCTCCGCCACAGGTTGGAGCGCCTCGACCGTGGCCGTGACGGCCTTGGCCGCGTTGAGCACGCCACGCAGCAGGATCACGACCACCGGCACGATCACCAGCAGCAGGACGGCGTTTCCGATCCACCAGATCGTCATTGCTTCCTCGCGTGCTCTGCGACTATCGCGGCCTTTTCGGCGACCCCCGGCATCAGGCCGATGATCCCCTCGAACTGGGCGTTGATGGCCTCCACCGCGGGGCGCAGGGGGCGCAGATGCTCGGACTCGACGGTCGTCAGCGCCGAGCCGAGAGTGCCCAGGTCCTCGGCGATCGAGCTGAGGAGCCGGCGGATCTGGATCAGGACGAGGGCCAGCACGACTACGAGGACCACGGCCTCGGCCACGCTGAGGACGATCAGCAGGTTGGTGCTCATTGCTGCTCCTCGTCGTAGCCCTGTGAAAGCGCGTTCATGTAGCCGTCCTGGACCACTCCTTCGGCGGCGATCTGCTCCAGCACCGGCGCCGTCGCCTCGAGCTGCGGGATGTTCGCCGTGTTCTCGGCCACCTTCCCGGCGGACGCCAGGAGACCGCGGACGCCCCTCTGGATCCTGATCAGCAGGCGGAGCAGGATCACCAGCATGGCGGCGACGACGAGGGCGACGACGAGGCCCACCGCCAGGGTCACGTACCAGAGGGTGCGCTCCGAGTCGGCGAGTGCCATCACGACCGCCGTCAGTGCCCGACCGCCGCCTTCCTCAGTGCGCGAGCGGCGTGCAGGATCCTGACGCCGGAGTCGTTGATCTTGGCGACGCCGCCGAGCTCGTCGGTCTGCTCGCGGACCACCTCGACGGCGTCGTTCGCGGTCTCGGCCTGCCCGGCGATCCGATTCGCCAAGGCCAGGATGGTGACGACGATGATCACCGCGACGACGACCACCACGGCCCCGAGCCCGAGGCCGATGTACCAGGAGGTCGTGTCCGCGCCGATCAGCATTCCGTTGCCTCTCCTCCACCTGCGGCACCGACCATGGCGCGAGGATATTACAAGCGGTGTCCCGGCTTCCAGGGCGCGCGAGCGCTCACAGCTTGGCGAGGTTCTGGGAGAACTCCTTGATCATCCCCTCGGTCACGGCGGCGATCACGCCCTCCCCCATCTGCGCGGCCTTCCCGGTGACGTTGATCTCCGAGTGCAGCGCGACCTCGGTCCCGTCGCCATCGCCGGTCAGCTGCATCGAGACCTTGGCGTCCGCGGCACCCTGGCCGCCGGCCTCCGTCGCGCGGGCGTTCATCACCGCCCGGTGGGCGGCATCGTCCTGCTCGACGATCTCGGCGGGCCCCGAGTAGTTCATCGACATCGACCCGAGCTTGATCTTGACCTCGGCCTTGACGGCCTTGTCGCCGGTCTTCTCGAGGATCGTGGCGCCAGGCACACACGGGACCACTCGCGCGAGGTCGACCATGGTGCCCCAGACCTCGTCGATGGGCTTCTCCACGGTGAACGAATTGTTGAACTCCATCCGGCCCTCTCTCCTCTGAGTCAGGCGGCCAAGCCTGCCCGGATCGCTCCGGAACGCTCGGCGGCAGTTATATCGATTCGGATGCCGTTGGTACGGTCGGTCCCGCGGCTGCGACCCGGAAACGACAGGGACCACGAGCATCCGAGAACCCTGATGTCGATCAAGTCAGGCGCCCACGAGCTGGGACCGGAGGACGCGACCCTTCGAGTCAAGACCGAGCGGCGGGGAGCCGCCGCCATGGCCGGTCACGATCTGGTCATCGACGTCACCTCCTGGGAGGGAACCCTGGAGGTTGGCGAGGATCCCGAGCGGTTCAGCCTCGACCTCAGAGTAGACGCGGGCTCCCTGCAGGTGAAGGAGGGCACCGGGGGAGTGCAGCCGCTTGGGGAGGACGACAAGGTCGAGATCAAGCAGACCATCGACGACGAGGTGCTGGGGACCCAGCCAATCGAGTTTCATTCCACCGAGGTCGAGCCCTCGGACGGCGGGCGGCGGCTACGGGTCAGTGGCGAGCTCACCATGAACGGCAACACCCACCCACTCGATTTCGTCCTCAACGTCAGTCCCGAGGGTCAGGTCTCGGGCCACGCGACTGTCACCCAGTCAGAGTGGGGTATCAAGCCGTACTCGGGACTGTTCGGCACCCTCAAGGTCAGAGACGAGGTCGAGGTGGTGGCCGAAGCGTCCCTCTCGGCGTAACCTGCGGCGCGGTGAACGAGTTCGTCTCCCGAGGCTTCCAGGGTCGCAGGCGCACCCCGGACGAACTGGCCGAGCGTCTGCCACCGGGCCAGTACGCGGAGCCCGGCTTTCCGGTGTTGACCGCCGGGCCGACGCCGCAGGTCGCCACCGAGGAGTGGGCCTTCAGGATCGACGGGATGGTCGGCGAGGAGCGCGAGTGGAGCTGGGAGGAGTTCGGCGCTCTGCCCTTCGAGGAGTTTCCGTGCGACATCCATTGCGTCACCAAGTGGTCGAAGCTCGGCACCAGGTTCCGCGGGGTCTCGGTCGACGTTCTGCTGGCGGAGGCCGAGCCGCTCGAGGCGTACGCGATCGCCTACTCCTACGGCGGCTATACGACGAACCACTCGATCGAGGACCTCACCGACGGCAAGGCCTGGGTGGTGACGGAGCACGAGGGCGAGCCGCTCCCGCGCGAGCACGGCGGGCCGGCTCGGCTGCTCGTCCCCCATCTCTATTTCTGGAAGAGCGCGAAGTGGATAGCCGGGCTCCGGGTGATGGACCACGACGAGCCCGGTTTCTGGGAGATGAACGGCTACCACAACCACGGCGACCCCTGGAAGGAGGAGCGCTATTGGACCGACTGACGGCGCCGGTCGAGCAGCGGGCGCCGGGCCGCTGGCAGCTGGGCAGCGTCGCCTCGATCAAGCAGGAGACGCCGCACGTCAAGTCGTTTCGGATCGAGCTGCCGATGTGGATGCCACACCTGCCGGGCCAGCACTATGACGTCCGCCTCACCGCCCCCGACGGCTACCGCGCCCAACGCTCCTATTCGGTCGCCTCCTCGCCGCTCGACCAGGGCGAGATCGAGTTGACCATCGACCGGCTCGCCGACGGCGAGGTTTCGCCCTACTTTCACGACGTCGTGGTCGAAGGCGACGAGGTCGAGGTTCGCGGCCCGTTTGCCTCCTACTTCGTCTGGCGCGGCGAGCGGCCCGTTCTCCTGGTCGGCGGCGGCTCGGGCGTGGTCCCGCTGATGGCGATCCTGCGCCACCGCCGGCTGACGATGCCCGAGCTGCCAATGTCGCTCGTCTACTCGGTCCGCTCCGCCGAGGAGGTGATCTACGCGGACGAGCTCGGGGACGACGCCACCCTCACCTTCACCCGGGAGCCGCCCAAGGGCTGGAGCGGCCACACCGGCCGAGTCGACGGCGCGATGATCGAGCAGGCCGGCGTGAACTCCAGCACCGCGTTCGTCTGCGGTTCGAACGGATTCGTCGAGACAGCCACCGGCCTGCTGCTCGGGGCAGGGTTCTCCGCCGACCGAGTCCGCACCGAGCGATTTGGGCCGACAGGTTGAGCGCGCCGCTTCGCTAGGTGAAACGTCCACAAGGTGAAGCCCGACCTACCGCTGCGTGATCCCCTCCGCGGCGGCGCCCGCTCTGGCGCTGGCGATCGGCTACGACGTCGGGGCGGCATTCGAGAAGCCCAGCGAATAGGCTGGCGATCCCTCCAGGCAATGCCCGACCAGCCCGACACCCCCCCACCGGAGCGAGCCGCGGCTTCCACCCCAGGGTCGGACGCCGATCCGCCGAAGCGGCGCCGCCGCACGGTGGTGTGGTCCATGATCGTGCTCGCGTCGGTGCTGCTGGTCCTGTCGATGACCGCGAACTGGATCCAGCGGGAGCTGTTCAACACCGACGAGGTCGCGAACACGACCGACGAGATCCTCAAGGACGAGGACGTGCAGGAGGCGCTTGCCACCTACGCCGTCGATCAGCTGTATGCGAACGTCGACGTCCAAGCGGAGGTCGCGGGCAGGCTGCCGAGCGGGGCCGAGGCACTGGCCGCCCCCGTGACGGCGGCGACCCAGCAGCTCGCGCTGGACGTCGCGAAGCGGGCGCTCGCCTCGCCCCGGGTGCAGGAGCTCGTCTCCACCGCCGTCGCCGGGACGCAGGAGCAGTTCGTCACCCTGATCGAGGATGAGGGCGAGCTCGTCTCGACGACGGGCGGCGACGTGACGCTCCAGTACGGGCCGGTGCTCGCCGATCTCGCAGTCCGCCTCGGGGTCGACCCGGCGACGATCTCGAGGATCCAGGACGCCGTGCAGCAGTACTCCACCGAGCTGCGCCAGGGCCTGACCACGGCCCAGTCAGAGATCAAGGCTGCGCGCACGGCGATCGCCCAGGTGCAGAGCGGCACGCTGAGCTCCGAGCAGCGCCAGACCCTGCAGACGATCAACACGCGCGCGAAGGAGCTCCAGGGGAAGGTCGCGGGCGTCGAGAAGAAGATCGCCAGCGTCGAGAACAAGGTCCCCGCCCAGCTCCAGGATCGCGTCTCCAAGTTCGAGGGCCGGCTTTCCGATCTCGGCGCCGGGCTTACCCTGCTGGAGCAGCGAAGCGCCGCCGTGCTCGCAGATCCGAGCGCAGCGAACGTCGATGATCTCGACGCCGCTCTCGCGACGCTCGAGGCGCGGGTGAGCACCGCGCTCGATCGCCAGGTCCTGCAGACGCCGGGTCAGCTCGTGGTCATGAAGTCGACCCAGCTCGATGGCGTGCAGAGCGCCGTCGGGGCGTTCCGCAGCCTCGGCTACGTGCTGCCGGTGCTGGTGCTCGTGCTCTACCTGCTCGCGATCTACCTCGCGAAGGGGTGGCGCCGCGAAGCGCTGATCGCCGCGGGCGGCGGGATCCTGGTGGCGGCGCTGGTCGTCCTGCTGGCGCGGCGGCTGATCGGCTCCGCGGTGGACTCGCTGGCGAGCTCGGACACGGTCCAGCCCGCGGTCACGTCCGTGTACGAGATCCTCTCCGACGGGCTGCGGGAGCGGGCGCTGTTCGTGCTCGTGATCGGACTCGCGTTCATCGCCGGAGGGCTGCTGGCAGGGCCCGGACGCCACTCCGTCGCGGTGCGGCGCTTCCTGGCGCCGTACCTGCGCGACCACCCGGTCGCGGTCTACGCGGTAATCGCCGTGGTGTTCCTGCTCTGGCTGTCATTCATGCCCGGGATCAACAACCTCGGGCAGGTCTTGGTGATCGTGCTGCTCGCGGTGCTGGCCGTAGTGGGCATCGAGGTGCTGCGTCGGCAGGCTGCGCGGGAGTTTCCGCCCACGCGCTAACAGCGTGGGTGAAATCGGCGGTTTCTGAACGAGCAGTCCTGGGTTGGGACCCTCCCCTCGCCAGGTATAAGGTGGGCTCCACCTAAGGGAGGAGAAGGAGATTGAAGACGCCTGCACTGCTGCTCTCGCTGCTGACACTCGGCGCGCTCGGGCTGGTCGCCTGTGGAGGAGACGACGATGATGAGGAGACGAGCGAGGCCTCGGCCGGGAGAGTCACCGTGACGACCAGTGATGCTGCGGACGGCCGCTACACCTGGGAGGTCTCGCCGACGCCGACCGCGGAGACGACGTTGGTGGTCTTCCAAAACGAGAGCAAGGAACCGCATGAGCTGATCTTCGCGAGGCTGGGTGAGGGATACACCGTCGACGAGGCCTACGAGCTGCAGGGCGAGAAGGGATCGGCCACGCAGGTGATGCGCACTACGTCTGGCGCACCGGGGAATCGCACCGCGGGCGGACAACAAGCCGGGTCTCCCACCGGGGAGATCGCGGACGTGACGAAGCCGCTTACTCCAGGCGACTACGTGATGCTCTGTCCGATCGATGGCAAGGACGGCCCCCACTACAAACTCGGGCAGCTCGCGGAGTTCGCTATCGAGTAGCGCACAAGGCCCTCGACGCCGCCGGGCTGCGGGAGTAGGCGATGTCGGAGGAGAACGCGCGTCGTGATCATCCAGCCTTTTCGAGGCGTTAATCGCTAGCTCAGATAACAACTAGCGGCGCCTGGCCCGGTGGAAGGCGCCTCAGGGACAATCCCCACGCTTGTCAAGGTCTTAGCGGCGTCGCCGGGCCGTGATCAACCAGGAACGCGAATCGAGGACCACGCCGCGCTCGTCGCTGTAGTGCGCCGCGAGCGTCTCGCGCAGGCGCTCGACGGTACGAGCCGCCTCGCCGTCGCTCAGGCTCGCGAGGGCCGCGCTCGTGTCCTGAAACCCCCGGACGAACGCGAGGGCGGCGGCGAGGTCCTGTCCGTAGAGGACCGGCTCGTGGACGTCTTCGAAGCGCATGCCGTCGAAGCCCGCGCCCTCGAGGATGCCCGCGGTGGCTTCGGCATCGCCGAGCGAGAACGGGTCCGCGCCCGGCTGCGGTGGCTGTGCCGCGTCGCCCAGCGCGGCGTCGATCGCCCGCGCCCATTCGTTGTGCTCGTGTCGCTGCCAGACGAGCAGCACCAGGCGCGCCTCGGGTCGAAGGGCGGCGGCGATGTTGGCGAACGCGGCGGCCGGATCGGAGAAAAACATCGTCCCGAAGCGGCTGATCGCCACGTCGAAGCCGGCGGGCTCGAAGCGATGCTCCTGGGCGTCGCCTAGCTCGTACCGGACGTTGTCGAGCCGTTCGCCCGCCGTCACCTGACGGGCGCGCTCAAGCATGCGCTCGGACACGTCGACGCCGACAACGCGGCCCGGCGCCGCGGCGCGCGCAGCCTCGCGAGTCGTCAGCCCGGTTCCGCACCCGATGTCGACTACCTCGTCACCGGGGCTGATCCCGTAGGCGGCGCGAAGGTGCTCGTGGTGAGCGCGCAGTTCGGCGTCGTAGAAGTCCAGGCTGCTCGGCGAGGACACCGACGCGATGCTATGGACTAGGGCAGCGCGCTGGCGATCACGTCTTCGAGCTCGGCGGCGACCTTGAGCAGCGGCGCGGGGTGGCGCTCGGCGCGGTCGATCAGCTGCTCATTCCGGTCCATCCGAACTCCGGTGGCGGCCGGGCCAAGACTGGCGACTCGCGCTGTTCCCTGGCGGATGCGAGCTGCGTCGCCCGCGCCTACCGTCGAAGCATGGCTTCGCGAGGGATAATGAGGACCCGGAGCATGCGGTGGCCACCTCTCAGCTACGGCGCGTGGAGCGCGACCTGCGACACGCTCCACGCCCATACGCAGGTGCTCGGAAAGCTCGCTGTGGAGCTTGCGCCGCCCGAGCCGCAGCTACAGCACGCCGCCCTGCGGCTGAGCGCGCGCGGCTGGGAGACGCTCCCGCTGCCCGCGGCCGACGGCTCGGGCGCGATCGTCGCGGCGCTTGACCTGCACGCCCACGAGGCCGTCGTCGAGCACAGCGGCGGTCATGAGACGCGGATCGCGCTGACGCCCAACCGGCCCGTGGCGGAGGTGACCCGCGAGCTGCTCGAGGCCGTGACGCGCATGGGGGGCGCTTTCGAGATCAATCCCACCCCGCAGGAGACGCCGTGGCAGGTGCCGCTGGATCAGGATTACGAGCATGCGACCTATGACGCCGACCAGGTGGCAACCTACTTCGACGCCGCCACCCGCGCGGCGCTCGTCCTGGCGGACTTCCGGGCGCCGTTTCGCGGACGCTCGACACCCGTCAACGCCTGGTGGGGGACCTTCGACCTCGCGGTCAACCTCTTCTCGGGCCGGCCGGCCGATCCACCGTCCGATGACTTCATCATGCGTAATGGAGGCGATGCCCAGCAGGTCGCGATCGGGTGGTGGCCGGGGGATCCGAACCACGAGCGGGCGGCATTCTTCGCCTTCGCATACCCGACACCCGATGGCTTTGCGGACGCGACCCTCAGCCCCGCGGCGGCTCGTTGGGACGGGCAACTCGGCGAGTATGTGCTTGAGTGGGAGGACATCCGCGAGAGCGCCGATTCGCATGCCCTCGCGGTGGAATTCGCTCGCTCAGCGTTCCGCCACGCCTGTACGGTGTGCGAGTGGGACCCGGTGTTGGCGGCAACAGCAGAGGGTGTCCCGCCGCCAATCAGGTGATGCCCGACGCTTCTCGGTTATCGGCCTGGGGGGCACCGGTCTTTTAGCCGCGCGCTTCAGGTTGGCCGCTTGGCATGGCGCTCGCCGGAGCTGGGCGACCGCGACAGCTCCGACAGCCGCCGCTCCAGCTCGGCCCTCTCGACCGCGTTGCCGCTCAGCTCGAGGGCCCGCTCATAGGCACGACCAGCGGCGTCGCGGTCGCCGGCCCGCCGCAGTAGCTCCGCGTGCGCCGCGTGGAGCGGCTGATAGTGCGCCAACCCCGGATCGTCGAGCAGCGGTTCCAGCAGCTCGAGGCCGGCGTGCGGCCCGGAGGCCTGCGCCACTGCAACTGCGCGGTTGACCTCGACAACAGGCGAGGGAGACATGCGGCCCAGCGCCCCGTACAGCTCGGCGATCTGCGCCCAGTCCGTCTCCTCCTCGGTCGGCGCCTCGACGTGGAGCGCCGCGATCGCAGCCTGCAACTGATACGGGCCCGGGCGGCGGAGCCCCATCGCGGCCTCGAGCTCCCTCAGGCCCTCCCTGATCCGTCCCGCATCCCAGCGCGAGCGGTCCTGCTCGTCGAGCGGCAGGTACCGGCGGTGGTCGTCGAGCCGTGCGGCGCGGCGCGCGTCGTGGAGCAGCATCAGGGCGAGCAGGCCCCGCACCTCGGCGTCGTCGGGCATCAGCATGCCCAGCAGGCGCCCGAGGCGGATCGCCTCGCTGCACAGCTCGCCGCGAACGAGGCGCTCGCCCTCGGCGGCTCCGTAGCCCTCGTTGAAGATCAGGTACACGACCGACAGGACGCCCGTCAGGCGGTCTGGGAGCGCGTCGTCGCTCGGGACGCGATACGGGATCCGCGCGTCGGCGATCTTGCGCTTGGCGCGCACGAGGCGCTGAGCCATGGTGGTTTCGCTGACGAGAAACGCGCGCGCGATCTCCGCTGTGCTGAGACCGCCCAGCGTCTTCAGGGTCAGCGCGACCCGGGCGGACATCGCGAGCGCGGGATGGCAGCAGGTGAAGATCAGCCGCAGCCGGTCATCGGTCACGGCGCTCTCGTCCGCTTCCGGGTGGTGCTCCTGGGCGTCAAGCCGGGCGAGCTCGGCGAGCCGCGCGGTGCGGTCGGCGGTGGCACGCTCGCGCCGCAGCCGGTCGATCGCCTTGCGGCGCGCGGTCACGGTGATCCAGGCGCCGGGATTGTCGGGAGCCCCATCTCGAGGCCAGGTCGCGACGGCCGCCGCGAACGCGTCCTGGACGGCGTCCTCGGCGAGCTGGAAGTCGCCGAGATGCCTGATGAGCGTCGCCAGGACCGCGCCCTGCTCCTCGCGGAACGCCCGCTCGACGGTGGCGGCCGGGTCGCCCGCTCCCGCGGGCGCCGCTCCCGGCCGCCACTCGTCGCGCGAGCTCACGCGCCGGCGTCCGCCCAGTCCGCTCCCGCGGGCGGCTGCCACATCGGCCTCACCTCGGTCGACCCGTAGGCGCTGCTCGGGATGCGCGCGGCCCACTCGAGCGCGGTGTCGAGGTCGGACGCGTCGATCAGGTAGTAGCCGGCGAGGTACTCCTTGGTCTCCGCGAACGGCCCGTCGGTGATCTGCGTCTCGCCGTCGCGCACCCGAACGGTCGTCGCCGCGTCCGGTCCCGCGAGCCCGTCGTTGGCGAGAAACAGTCCCGCGTCCTTGATCTCCTTATCGAAGCGCTGCCACTGCGGGTACTGCTCGGCAATCTCCTCCGGCGAGGGACCCGGTCCGGCCGGCTGATACATCAACAGCATGTACTTGGGCATCGTTGCTCCTTGAGTTTGGATTCGCCGCTCGTTTCGCGGCCTCATCTTCGACGACGCCGCAGGTAGGCCGGATTCGACAGGTTGGGCGAAGTCTCCGGGTTGACGCAATCTGTGAGAGCATCGGCTCGCCGGGACTCGACGAGCAGGAGGCTAGGGATGGGATCTGAAGGGCACGCACGACGCGTCGGCCGGACGCACCGCGGAAGGCTCCTGCTCCGGCGGGGCCGGGGAGCTCGTAGCGCCGGCATTGTCGCGGCGGCCTGGGCGTCGCTGTCGCTGGTCACGTCGCCGGCGCTCGCCGTCGACGTCCCAACCCGCGCCGACGTCCAGCGCACGCTGGAGCGCGTTGTGGACGGAGGCGCTCCCGGTGTCACCGCGGTGATTCGAGGTCCCGGCGGCCGGGAGCGCTACTCGGCCGGCTCGGCGAACCTCCGGAGCGGTAGGCCGATCTCGCCCCGCGATCACGGTCGGAATGGCAGCATCACCAAGTCCTTCACTGCGACGGTGGTGCTGCAGCTGGCGGCCGAGGGCAAGCTCGGGCTCGAGGACTCGGTCCAGAAGTGGCTGCCCGGCGTGGTTCCGAACGGCGATCGGATCACCGTCCGCCAACTGCTCGATCACTCGAGCGGGATCGCCGACTACTGCAGCGTTCCGGGCATCACGCTCTGTGATTCTTTCGCCGCAGATAGGGCTCGGCGCTGGACACCCGAGGAGCTCGTCGCGATTGGAGTCGGGGCCCCGCGGACATTCCCGCCCGGGCAGGGCTGGTCCTACACCAACACCGATTACGTGCTGCTCGGGATGATCATCGAGCGGGCGACAGGTAGTACGGTCGGCGCGGAATACAAGCGCCGAATCTTCAGGCCACTCGGCCTAGACCAGACCCGCTTTCCCACCAGCACGTCCATGCCTCGCCCGTTCAGCCGCGGCTACGACGTGCTGGCCGGAGGGAGCTGGCCCGCGGACGTGACCGCGTTCAGTCCGACGATCGCCGGGAGCGCCGGCGCGATCGTCTCAACACCGGGGGACCTGCAGGCCTTCATGCGCGCGCTGCTTCGCGGACGCTTGGTGTCGCGATCCCTCCTGAGCGAGATGAAGCGCCCCACTCCGGGGTCGCTCGACGGCCCCAACGCGCTCGAGGGCGGAGGCGTGGGGACCTACGGGCTCGGCCTGATCCACTACACCTGGTCGAAGGCCTGCGGAGTGTGGGGCCACACGGGCGCCTTCCCCGGCTACCGCAGCATCGCGGTATCCAACCGCAATGGCCGGCGAGGCGCCGCGATGTACATCACGTCCGAGGCGCTGGCGCCCCCGGGCGCGATTGCGGCGCTCGAGGCCGAGCGACTTCTGGCCTGCAGGATGCGCTCTGGGCGCATCGGCTCGTGACATCAGCACCTCCGCCGCTTCCGCTTCCGCCGACCGTGCATTCCTGCTTCGAGCTCGCGGGAGCCCGCCGCTCGGGCGGGCTCCCGCGAGCGATGTCAGACTCCGGCCGGCCTCTCCGCCTCGCTCTCGTCCTCACCGAAGACGATGATTCCGTGGACGATGTAGATGCAGAGCACGAAGACGCCGAGGGACCACCAGGGGTAATTCCCCCCGATCGACAGCAGGGCCCCGATCGCGCCGAGGCTGCCGCCAACGATCCCGATCACCCGGCCGTACACGTTTCCGGTAATCAGCGAGAAACCTCCGGTGAGCTGGATCAGCCCGAGGATGATCAGGACCCAGCCCAGGGTGTTGAGGTTCGTGAGTATGAACCTCTGGTCGTTGACGAAGATGTTCGCATCGTCGAGAGCGCCGATGCCGTAGATGATGTTGATCGTGCCCACGATCAACAGCACTATGGCTGTGAACACGACCCGGCCTCCACCTCTCACGTGTGGCTCCCTTCTGTACCTCGGGCGCTTCATTGCGACCCAAGGCGCCGGCAATCGACTCGAGGCCGGCGCAGGGCGACCGTATCAGCCGCTCAGGCGTAATCTTCACTGCTAGGGGCCGGCTCAGTGGGTGACGCTGGTGTTTACGCGCCTGCGCTCTGACTCGCTCACCGGCCCCTTCTCCTCGAGGGTTTGAATTGCGTGAGCGATGTCGTCGTCGAGGGTGTTGACCAGCGAGCGGCTCAGGTTGAGCTTGACCAGTGCCCGCATCATCTTCACGTCCTGGGCATTCGGAGGCATCGTGTAGGCGGGAAGCATCCAGCCGCGCTCGGCGGAAAGCTGGAATGCGATGTCGAACTCGTCGTATGGGTGCTGCTCGGCGAGGTTGAAGGCCACAAGCGGCAGCCTCTCCTCGCCCGCGCCGATGATCCGGAACTTGCCGATCGCCTCGATGTCGTTGGCCAGCGTCTCCGCGTTCTGCTGCATGATCTCCATGATCGTGCGGTAGCCCGCCTTGCCGAAGCGGACGAAGTTGTAGTACTGGGCTAGAACCATCGAGGAGCCGGTCGAGAAGTTGAGGGTGAAGGTCGCGTCGGTCTTGCCCAGGTAGTTCTCGTAGAAGACCAGGTCCTCGGCGAGATCGGACTGCTCCCGGAAGATCAGCCAACCGATCCCGGGGTAGACGAGGCCGAACTTGTGCCCCGAGGCGTTGATCGAACGCACCTGCTCGAGACGGAAGTCCCACTTCGACTCCGGGTAGAGGAAGGGCCAGACGAACGCGCCGCTGGCGCCGTCGATGTGGAGCGGGACGTCGAGGCCCTTCTTGTCCTTCAGCTCGACCAGGAAGTCGTTGATCCCCACCACGTCATCGGCGTGGCCGGTGAAGGTAGTACCGACCACTGCCGCGACGCCGATCGTGTTCTCGTCGAGGTGCGGCTCGATGTCCTCCGGGCCGATCGTGTACTTCCCGGGCTGCAGAGGCACGATCCGCGGCTCGACGTCGAAGTAGCGACAAAACTTCTCCCAAACCACGTGGACGTCGCCGCCGAAGATGAGGTTCGGCTTCTCGGTCGACTTGCCGTCCGCCTCGCGGCGCTGCCGCCACTTCCACTTCAGCGACAGCGCGCCGAGCATGATCGCCTCCGAGGAACCCTGTGTGCTGGTCCCGGTCGTCTCGCCGGGCGCGTGGAACAGCTCGGCCAGCATCCGGACGCAGCGCTGCTGGATCTCGAAGGTCTGGGGGTACTCGGCATGGTCGATGAAGTTGCGGTGGAGGTTCCCATCGATGACCCGTCGCGCCTCGGGCTCCATCCAGGTCGTGACGAAGGTGGCCAGGTTGCGCTCCGGTATGCCCCCCACGGCGAGCTCCTGCTCGACGAGTCGCTGCGCTGCGATCGGCATCAGCGGGTTCTCCGGGATTGCCTGGTCGGGGGCGCTCTCGGTCAGAAAGGCGCCGGGGGCGGCGGTCTGGGGAACGTCGGGCGGCGCGGTCATCTCGTCCTCCTCCTTCGGTGAAACCTATCCGGACTCGACTCTTCCTGACGAGCGCGTGCCGCGGCGCACACTCGCTGTCCGACCGCGCGCCCGAGGTTCGGGTTCGACCCGTGCCCTCCAGCCGGACCGGAGGAACTACGTCGTCCTGCGTCGCTTGCGGGCCTGAACATCCGCTCCCAGACGTCTGCCGTTGTTGTGAGCAGACGCCTGGGGCGCGAAGCTGAACAACCCTCTCGGGTTTGAGCGCTAGGTCGTGGTCGGCGCGGCGCGTTCCTCGACGACCATCGTGCGGTCCTGCACGAGGTAAGCCACGATCAGCGCGGCGGGCCAGAAGAACAGGCTGAATATGAAGTAGCCCAAGAAGCTGTGGCCCTTGCGGGCTGCAACCCGGGCCGGCCAGAACGCCAACGCCACCCAGACGATCACCACGAGCACAACAAGAATGAAATCCATGCAAGCCTCCAATCAGAGGGCAGATGAACGAAAAGCGTATCATGTTATCTATATCTAGTAATACAACGCTAGATATGTTTGCGCCTTATCCCTGTTCGGACTTCGTCGCGACCGGAGCTAAGAGATGCCCCAGTACCAATTCCTCACAAACCACGCTCAAGTCCTGCTGTGCGTCGCACACGACCCCGGCATTCGCCTGCGTGATATCGCCCAGACCGTCGGGGTGACGGAGCGAACCGCCCATCGGATCGTCTCCGAGCTGGTCGAGGACGGCTACATCGTTCGCGAGCGAGTTGGTAGGCGCAACGTCTACAGGGTGAAGCCCGAGCTACCGCTGCGACATCCCCTCACGCAGGAAACAGAGCAGCGAAGGGTTGGCGATCTGCTCGGAGTGCTTCTCGGCGAGGACGGGCAGGACGGGCACGGATCCGTCCCGACGGCAACGCCAGCGAACTAGCTAGAAGACCAGCCGTCGAGGTGACCCCTCCCTGCACCCCGGCGGGCGATCCCGCCTGATCAGCCCGGGCGATCGGGTAGGACTCGGAGCAATCGGCGCTGCGCCAGCCGCATGCGGTCGCCTTCGATCGCAAGGGCGGGATCGAGCAGGGCCTGAAACAGGAGGCCGTTGAAGAGCGCGAGGACCACGCCGCCCGCGTCCTCGCCCGCCTGGTCGCTCCCCAGCCCCAGCAGAGACGCGACGTTGGGGCGCGTACGCTGGAAGCCGGCGTCGTTGCAACCGCCATCGTGTCGGGTCTGCTCGCCGCGCTGCTGGCATTCGCGGCCATCAGGAAGCTCAGCCACCGGGAACGGGTGGTTCGCGCCTACACCAGGGTGGGCGTACCGGAGGACAAGCTCGGTTACCTGGCGATCACCCTGCTCGCCGGAGCCGCGGGGCTGATCCTCGGCCTTCTGTGGGCCCCGATCGGCGTCGCCGCTGCGATCGCATTGATCGCGT
Organism: uncultured Thermoleophilia bacterium; assembly: GCA_963754225.1. GTDB lineage: Bacteria > Actinomycetota > Thermoleophilia > Solirubrobacterales > 70-9 > DASPWW01. The sequence continues at coordinate 178,324 of CAVWEV010000009.1, read as the reverse complement.
ACTTCATCGTCGCGATCGCTGTTCACATCCGGGCCGACGACGTGGAGCACCTGCCCACCCCGGTCGCGATGGCATCGATCGCCGTCGCCGCGCTGCTCCTGCGGCTCGCGAGCCTGTAGCCCCCTAGCGCTTCGCCCGTCGCCCCGCGGCCTTCACCTGGCGCTTGAGATCGGCCGCCTCGCGCTTGCTCTCCGCGAGCTTCGCCCTCTCTTGCCGCAGAGCATCCGCGGTCCGCTCCACCCGTGCCGCCAACCGCTCCTCGCGCGTGGTGGCTTCGGCGAGCTCGCCCTCCAGGCGCTCGAGCTCGCGCACTGCCTGGGCCACGTCCCGCCGCTTCGCCGACCGGCGATCGCGCCTCGGCGCCGGGCCGGCCGGCGGTGTTCCCAGCGTCGCCGCCGATTGCTCTCGCTCGACCCGGCCGTGGAGGACGCGCTCGCGCAGCTCCGGATCGGTGGTCGCCGCCCTCAGCGTCTCGCCGGCCAGCTCGAGCGCGCGCTCGCTCGCGGGATGGCCCGCGTCACGTGCGGAGCGCTCGGCGAGCTCGACGATCGCGGCGGTCGCGTCGCGCTCCCGCCCGGCGGCGGCACGCCACTCGGGCGCCGCGTCGTCCTTGCCCTCGAGCGCTCGGCCCTGGGCGTCCTCGAGTTGTCGGCTGGCCTCGGCGAACTCCTCCACCTGCGCCGGTGCGGTGAGCGCCGCTCGGTTGACCAGCCACGCCGCGACCGTCGGGCGGCGCAGCTTCTTCACCCGTTCGGCCTCGCCGCCGTCGCCGGCGGCGCGGAGCTCCTTGGCGAGCTGATCTCGCCCCGCGACGAACCCTTCGGGATGCTCCCGGTAGAGCTCGTCGAGGCGCTCGTCGGATGCGACCGTGCCCTTCTCCACGTCTGCACCCGCGAGCTTAGCCTCGTACGGTCCCCGCCTAGCCCCGCGCCAGGCTCACGCGGCCGACGGCGACGATCCGCGCCGGGTCCATCTCCGACGCGATCTCGACGTCGACGACCGCGAGCGTGCGCCCGGCCCGCAGGCAGCGGGCGACGACCCGGTGGGGCTCGCTTCGGGCCAGGCGCAGCGCATCGAGCTGGAGGCCGGCGACGATCCAGTCCGCCCCCGACGCGCTCGTGGCCGCGTACCACGCGGCCGTGTCGATGCAGGTGGCCAGCGCGCCCCCGTGGAGGTACTCGCGCTCCTCCTCCTCGACCACGGCAAGCTCGCCCGGCTCGAGACGCAGCGTCACCACCCCGTCGTCGGCGCTCTCGAGCGTGAGCCCGATCTCGCCGTCGAGCTTCGAGGCGACGGGTGGCAGCTCCATGGTCCTACCGCTCCGACCTAGGGAGCGAAGCGCGAGATCGTGTAGGGGCCGCAGGGGTCGCCATTGACGTCGAGGACCGTCTGCCCGGCCTGGTCCTTGTAGGCGATCTCCACGCGATCCTTCCTCACGGCGACCTCGCCGTAGCTGAACACGTCGCCCTGGGCGCACAGCATGCCCACGCCGTTGGGAGGGTTGGGCTTGAAGAACGCCGTCGACAGGAGTTGGCCGGTCCCCGGATCGCCGGTGATCCCGTCGATCTCGTCCCAGAACGGGTTCGTGCCCACCGGTCCGATGATGAAGTCCTGATACGCGGTGTCCGTGGGGCCAGCCGGGGCGTTGGCCGGGGCGACGTCGTTGGCGAGCGAGCGCTTGCGGACGATGTTGGCGAACGCGGCGTGCGTGTCGGTGGTGATGAAGACGACGTTCCCAACGCCGAGCTGCTCGAGATTGTTCAGCAGCTGCAGGCGCTCGGACGCGTATCCCTCCCAGCGGTCGTAGGGGAGGCCGTAGAACTGCTGCATCGGCGTCTCGTTCACGACGATCTTCCACCGCGCTCTGGAGTCGGCGACGGCATTGACGAAGCGGTGGTGCTGATCGTCCCCGAGCATCGTGCGGTCGGGGTCGTTGATCGTGTTCTTGCACGCCTGGGAGACCGGGTTGGCGAGCGAGGGAATAAGCGCCGAGAACACGTCGCGCACCGCCTGTGGCGCCGTAGGTGCAAGGTCGGGCTCCCCGGTGTCAGGGTTGTCGCAGACGCCGTTGAACGACGCCTTCGCGGAGCGGAACGAGCGCTGGTCGAGGAAGAAGAGCTCGAGGTTCCTGCCCCAGCGGAAGCTGCGATACAGACCCTTGTCATCCGAGTAGGTGACCGGGGCGTAGTCGCGAAACGCCTCCACCCCGGCCCGGTAGAGCTGCTCGCCGTCCTCGGGGACCGAGAAGTCGTTGATGAACTCGTGGTCGTCCCAGTGGCTGTAGAACCCGGCCGACTTGCGCAGCCGCGTGAGGTTGCGCTGCTCGAGGTTGAGCTCGTACTTGTCCCACTTCTCCTCCACCGTGAGCGCGGGGGGAACCCCGCCGACCTCGGAGTCGGAGTAGATCGTGTCGCCGAAGTGGATGTTGAAGTCGTTCTTCTCCTGGCGCATTGCCCGGAACGTCTGGAAGTTGCCGAAGAACGGCCGGTCGGTGCCGGGCGCCGCCGTGGCGTCGGTGTCGCCCGTATAGGCGAACTCGATCACCTCGGACTTGCGGCCCCGCGGTGCGGTCCTGAACTTGCCGATGTCGCTGCACGCGTCCCTGGCGCAGAAGGAATAGAAGTGCTTGCGATCGGGCTTCAGCCCGGTGACCACGGCCTGGACCGTGTTGTCGTTTGAGCCCTTGGACTTGATGCGCTTGCGCGCGACGACGTGGCGGAACCGGCGGTCGGTAGAGACCCGCGCACGCACCTTGCCGGAGCCATCCGTGGCGCCCCAGATGCGTGCCGAGTTGGACCTCACCTCTCCCGCCGCGACACCCGATCTGAACTCGTTCACCTTCGCATCCGCCGCCGCCCCGAAGACCATGACCGCGATCCCAGCCACAAGTACAGGGCCCAGCCGACGCATGGCCGTGAGTCTATGTGCCGGCTTCGAGCACGCGTCGGCCGGCCCCTCAGGCCGGGACGATGGCGCCGCGGATGTAGCGCAGCTCGGCGAGCTTCTCGCCCATGATCTCGAGCATCACCCTCTGCTCCTCCGCGCTGAGGTTGACCCGCCACCCGCCCGGCTTCGCGGCGCGGACCTCCTTGCCGCCACCCTTCTCGGCGGCCGAGACCCGCTCGAACGACTGCTCCTCGGCGATCGCCTCAAGCCGGCTTCGCGGAACGTCGAGCTCGAGCGTGTCGCAGACGCGCCCGAGTTGCGCCACCGGATCGTGGAGCAGGTCCTCGTAGCGCACCATCATCCGCCCCGACCCGACGCCGCGCTCGTATGCCGCCTGGACGACCGCGATCCGATAGGTCCAGACCGTGGACAGCCACTTCACCATCGGCAGGCGGCTCTCGGCCGCGAGTGGATACGCGCCTTCGTCGAGGGCCCAGGAGCCGTGGGTGTAGGCATCGATCCAGGAGTCGACGACATCGCGCCCGTCGCGGACCAGGAAGATGAGCCGCGACTCGGGAAACAGCGAGAACAGCAGGTCGGCGACGTGTGAGCCCGGCTCCTTGACCACGACCGTCGGCTCGCGGACGCCGCGCGTGCCCGCGACATCGTTGGCCTGTGCGTCGAACCGGGTCACGATCAGCTGCCGCAGCGCGGGGGCCCACTCGTTCCTGTAGCGGTCGGAGAAGAAGTAGCTCTGCTTGCCCCGCTTCACCGTCCACAACGTCGTCAGGCCGGGCATCTCCTCGGCCGTCGCCCACGCGAGCGGAATCGGCCGCCAGACGCCGAGGTGATGGCCGATGTGAGGATCGTCGATCGCGACGACCTGCTGAAGCTCGGACAGCATTCGAAGCAGCCACGTGCTGCCGCTCCGCGAGGATCCGAGGATCCACGCCAGCCGGTCCTCGCGGTCGGCGAGGGTGAAGTCCGGCTCAGCCTTCGGCATCGTCTCTTGTGCTCTCAAAGCGACGCTCCACTACCCGCGACCCCGGGATTGAACCCCTCCGTCCGGACGCCTTTGCCGCGCGCTCGATGCCGGCTTGCGTGCCGAGCATGGGCCGCGCAGGGTAGCTCGACCGCTCCTCAGACGGCGGCCCACCACAGGGCCCGCTGTGGCACGAGCCGCAGCACCGGGCCCGGCGGCGGATCGTCACGGTATTGGGGGTACTTGTCCGCCAGGGCCGCAAGCGCCCGGTCGGCGGCCGCGGCGTCGTGGATCTCGACGATGCCGAGGACCTGGACCCAGGCCAGCGCCGACCAGTCCTCCTCGTAGCGGTCGACGGTCAGCGACGCCCGCGCATGGCGCTCCAGGTAGCGCAGGCGTGCCGGCTCGCGCCGCTTCGGCTTGCGGTCGATTGCGCTCCACAGCGCGCCATCGGTGAGAACGAAGGTCACCGGGAGCACCCGCGGACGATCGCGGTCGTCGAGCAGGCCGAGGTGTGCGACGCGCGAGTCGGCCAGGAGGCCGGTTGCCCACGCAGGGAGGGAATCGAGCGGCTCGGAGACCATCGAAGTTGAAGCTACCCTCACCGCTTGGCTCGCGCGCAGCAAGCTCCAGCCGTCGGGTTGGTTCTGTGCGGCGTCGTCTCGGTTCAGGTCGGCGCCGCGGTCGCCACCACGCTGTTCGATGAGCTCGGCCCGGCGGGAACGGTTCTCGTCCGGGTGCTGTTCGCCGCCGTGGCCCTGGTCGCGGTGTGGAGGCCCACCCTGCGCGGCACCAGCCCGGAGGCGCTCCGTCTGGTCGCGGCGTTCGGGGTCGTGCTCGCGGCGATGAACCTGTGCTTCTACGAGGCGCTCGACCGGATCCCGCTCGGGATCGCGGTAACGCTCGAGTTCATCGGCCCGCTCGGGGTCGCGATCGCAGGGTCGAGGCGGGCGCTCGATCTCGTCTGGGTCCTCCTCGCCGCGGGGGGAATCGTGCTCCTGTCCCCCGCTCCGGGCGGATCTCTCGACGCCCTCGGCGCCGGGCTCGCCTTCCTCGCGGGCGGCTTCTGGGCCGGGTACATCCTGCTGTCGGCGCGCGTCGGCAGGACGTCCAGCGGGGGCGGCGGACTCGCCCTCGCGATGGTCGTCGCGACCGCCGTGCTGCTCCCGGTCGGGATTCCGGGCGGGGGCAGCGAACTGCTCGACCCCGGCGTGCTGGCGATCGGCTGCGCTGTCGCGCTGCTCAGCTCGGCGATCCCCTACTCGCTCGAGCTCGAGGCGCTGCGCAGGCTTGCCGCGGGGACGTTCGGCGTGCTGATGAGCCTCGAGCCCGCGGTGGCCGCGATCGCAGGGCTCGTGATCCTGGGGCAGGATCTGTCGCTTACCGAGGTGGCCGCGATCGTGCTGGTCGTGGCCGCGAGCGCGGGGGCGCTCGGCACGGCCCGGGCCGCGCCGGCGCCGGAGGCGTAATCAGGGAGCGACGCGCAGCCGGGGAGTCCTACTTCAGTTTGTATAGTAAGGGTGATGTCCACCTTCAGGCGGCTGATCGGGTTCCTGCGCCCGTACCGGCGACCCGTGATCGCCTCGCTCGTGCTCGCCTCGGCCGCGATGGGGATGACAGTCGCGATTCCGGCGCTGGTCGGCGAGGCGGTGGACGCGATCAACTCGCACGACCGCCCGGAGCTGCTGCCGCTGTTCCTGGTGATCCTCGCCGCCGGCCTGTTGAGGCTGGGACTGACCGTGAGTCGGCGGCTGATCGCCGGGAAGGTCTCGCTCGGGGTGGAGCTCGACCTGCGAAACGTCTTCTACCGCCACCTGCAGGTGCTCGAGCTTGGGTTCTTCGACTCCCAGCAGACGGGACAGCTGATGTCCCGCGCCACGGTCGATCTGCAGTCGATCCGGTTCTTCCTCGGCTACGGCCTGATCTTCATCACCCAGAACGCGCTGACGATCCTGCTCGCGAGCGCCGTGATGATCGCGATCAATCCGTGGCTCGCGGCGCTGGCGCTGATTCCGGTGCCGTTCGTGATCGCGACGGCGACCCGCTACAACCGCCGCTCCCGCCCCGCGCTGCAGGAGGTCCAGCAACGGCTCGCCGAGCTGACCGCCGATGCCGAGGAGGGCGTGACGGGGATCCGGATCGTGAAGGCGTTTGCCCGCGAGCAACACCAGCTGGCGCGCTTCCGGCGCTCGGTAGGCCGCCTGTTCGACCAGAACCTCTATTCGACCCGGCTGCGCGCGTTCTACAACCCGCTGCTCGGGTTCCTCCCCAACCTCGGCCTCGGCGGTCGTGCTGCTGGTCGGCGGTCAGCAGGTGATCGACGGGAACCTCACGATCGGTGAGTTCAGCGCCTTCTACATCTACCTGATGATGCTCACGTTCCCGATGCGGATGCTCGGGATCGCGCTCGGGATGGCGCAGCGGGCGATCGCGTCGGGTAACCGGCTGTTCGAGGTGCTCGACCGCGAGCCGCGGATCACGAGCGCCCCGGGCGCGCCCGCGCTGGCCCGCCGGCCCGGGGAGGGTCGAGCTGGAGCGCGTCTCGCTCGCCTACGACGGCGGCGAGCCGGCGCTGGAGGACGTCGACCTCGCCGTCGAGCCGGGTCGCACCGTGGCGCTCGTTGGGCCGACCGGCTCGGGAAAGACCAGCCTGGTGGCGCTGATGGCGCGGCTCTACGACCCGCAGCCGGGGGGCGGTGCTGATCGACGGCGTCGACGTGCGCGAGGTCGACGTGGCGTCGCTGCGCTCGCAGATCGCGTTCGTCGCCGACGAGAGCTTCCTGTTCTCGGCCACCGTGGCGGAGAACATCGCCTACGCGCGCCCGGAGGCGACGCGGGAGCAGATCGAGCTGGCGGCACGGCGGGCGCAGGCGGACGGCTTCATCCGCGAGCTGCCCGACGGCTACGACACGCTGGTCGGCGAGCGCGGCCTGACGCTGTCGGGCGGTCAGCGCCAGCGGATCGCGATCGCGCGGGCGCTGATCGCCGATCCCGCGGATCCTGATCCTCGACGACGCGACCTCGTCGGTCGACGCGCGCACCGAGGCGCTGATCACGCGACGGGCTGCGCGAGGCGATGGCGGGGCGGACGACGTTCATCGTCGCGCACCGGCTGTCGACGATCTCGCTCGCCGACGAGATCGTGGTCATGGACGAGGGGCGGATCGTGGATCGCGGCACGCACGACGAGCTGCTCGAGCGCTGCCCGCTGTACGCGGAGCTGGCCGAGAAGGGGCTCGAGGACAAGGTGTTCCTGCAACGCGACCTCGAGCAGCGCGAGGAGGTGGCGCGGCTGTGAGTGTGGCACTGAGCGGATCTGGCTGTTGATCAAGGAGCTGTGGCGGCTGGCGCGCGGCGAGGACGAGCGCGGGCGCAAGCTGCGGTGGCTGCTCGGCCTGCTGCGCCCCTACCGGGGCCGGGTCGCGCTGATGCTCGGCGCGCTGCTCGCCGCCACGGCCGCCGGGCTCGCGCCGCCGTACCTCGTCGGGCAGGCGATCGACGCCGGGATCAGGCCCGGCGACCTCGGGGCGCTGCGGCTGATCGTCGGCGCCTTCCTGCTCTCGGCGCTCGTCTACTGGGGCGCGACCTACGCCGCAGACCTACCTCGTCGGGTGGGTGGGCCAGCGGGCGCTACAGGACCTGCGGCAGCGGATCTTCGCGCACCTGCAGGCGATGTCGATCGGGTTCTTCACCCGCCGTCGGCCCGGGGTGCTGATCTCGCGCCTGACCAACGACGTGCAGGCGCTCGACAGCCTCGTCACGGACGGGATCGTGACGCTGTTCTCGAGCACGCTGACGCTGCTCGGCGTGGTCGTGATCCTGCTGCTGCTCGACGTCCAGCTGGCGCTGATCACGTTCCTGACCTTCCCGCTGCTCGCGATCGCGAGCATCGTCTTCCGGATCGTGGCGTCGAACGCGTACCGGCTGACGCGGGAGAAGATCGCCAACATCACCGCCCACCTGCAGGAGACGCTGAGCGGGGTGCGCGTGGTGCGGAGCTTCGCGCAGGAGCCGCGCCACGTGGCAGCGCATGGACGCGCTCAACGAGGAGAACTACGACGCCAACATGAAGACGGTCTACCTGAACGCCGCCGTACTTCCCGGCGGTCGAGCTGCTGTCGGCGGTCGGGACGGCGGTGATCATCCTGTACGGCGGCTACCAGTCGCTCGAGGGCGCGATCGAGATCGGCGTCGTGGTCGCGTTCGTCGGCTACCTGCAGACGTTCTTCGACCCGATCCAGCAGATCTCGCAGCTGTACACGACCTACCAGCAGGGGATGGCGGCGCTCGACAAGATCTTCGACCTGCTGGACACCGAGCCCGAGATGACCGACCGCGACGACGCGATCGATCCGGGGCGGCTGCGCGGGGAGATCGCGCTCGAGGGGGTGTCGTTCTCGTACGCCGATGACCCGGAGCCCGAGGTGGACTCCGAGTGGGCGCTGCGCGACGTCGACCTGCACGTCCCGGCCGGCCAGACGATCGCGCTGGTCGGAGAGACGGGCGCCGGCAAGTCGACGCTCGCCAAGCTGGTGTCGCGCTTCTACGACCCCCAGCGGGGGCGGGTGCTCGTCGACGGTCACGACCTGCGCGAGGTTCGAGCGAGCTGCCTGCGCAGCCAGCTCGGGATCGTGCCCCAGGAGGGGTTCCTGTTCTCGGGCACGGTGCGCGAGAACATCGCCTTCGGGCGCCCGGACGCGTCGGACGAGGAGATCAGGGCCGCGGCGGCGGCGGTCGGCGCGGACGCGTTCGTCGCCCACCTGCCCGACGGCTACGAGACCGAGGTCGGCGAGCGCGGGGTGCAGCTGTCGGCCGGCCAGCGCCAGCTCGTCGCCTTCGCGCGGGCGCTGCTCGCCGAGCCGCGCATCCTGATCCTCGACGAGGCGACCTCGAGCGTCGACGTCCGCACCGAGCGACAGATCGAGCGCGCGCTCGAGCGGCTGCTGATCGGGCGCACGGCGATCGTGATCGCCCACCGCCTGTCGACGATCAGGCGCGCGGCGCGGATCGTGGTCCTCGAGGGCGGGCGGATCGTCGAGTCGGGCACGCACGACGAGCTGATCGCCGGCGGCGGACAGTACGCGCGCCTGTACGGCGCGTGGGCCGAGCAGGCCGCCTGAAGCAGATCCGGCGCGAGCGTGCGGCTACGGGCTGACTCCGCCCGAGTCCCCGCCGGGCGGGGTGCCGCCAGTGTCGCCGCCGGTCCCGCCGCTGGGCGGGGCGGGCGCCGGTGCGGGAGCGGGAGCGGGCGCGGGCTCGGCGGGAGCCGGTGCCGGGGCCGGTTCCACCGGGGCAGGCTCCACCGGCGCGACACCGGTGTCGCCGCCCGTCGCGTCGGTGCCGGTGTCGGTGGTCGCCTCGCCCTCCTGGCCGCACTCCCTGAACCCGTAGTCCTCGGCGGCGGACGCGATCTCGGCCTGGATCGAGGCCTCCTCCGTCTGTGCGCTCGGCCAGGGCGGTGGCGTCGTCGCGCTCCGCGGCAAGCTCCTGCTTGTCGAGGTTGTCGGCGAGCTCCTCGAAGGCGTCGATGAAGTCGTCGAGCGTGCTCTCGTCCTCGCTCGGCGCTCCCAGCGTGTCGATCTGGTCGATCACGCCCTCGACGATCTCCCTCTCCTCGGAGATCTGGGTGGAGGGGTCGCCCCCGGAGGTGTCGGCGAGGCTGGCGATCGCGACGTTCGCCTCCTCGCAGATCGAGTCGGCCTCGTCGATGAACGCGTCCTGGTCGAGCTGGTCGGTGGGCGCGGTCTGTGTCTCGACCGGCACGATCGGGGCGTCGTCGTCGCCCCCGCAGGCGACGACCGCCGCCCGCGCAAAATGCGCCGACGAGCAGGGCGAGTGCCACGTTCCTCGGCCTCATGGGCGGGGAGGTTAGCGACTGACCTTGCCCCCACCTGGGCGCTGCCCGTCGCCGCTGCGGCCCGAACCCACCTCAGCGTCCGGCCGTTTGTGACTGTCCTCGATGCGCGACTTGCGCTCCGCCGATACCGAGCTCGGCGGCTCATCGCCGCGAATTCGTATGAACGCGAGGTCGAAGCCGCCGATTCGAACCCAAGACACTGGGGATCCTGGACTCGAACCAGGACTACGGGTACCAGAAACCCGCGTGCTGCCAATTACACCAATCCCCATTGGTTGCGATTCAAAGATATCGGCCGTCGTCACAGTGGACGGGGTGACCGGCCAGCTCAACCGACGGCGTCGAGCTCACTGTCCGCGTCGGAAAGAACATCCCGCTGGCCCGACACGTCCGCCCCCGACTCGATCAGCCGTCGCGCATGCATAAGGTCGTCTGAGCGCCCCAGCGCCAGCGTGCCCGCCACCTTGCCGCCGTCCAGGTACCACGCGCTGAACTCGCCCGCGTCGCGGTCCCCGCGCCACACGACCTCGTCCCAGCGCTCGGCCGGACCGACGTACTCGTAGGCTCGCCCAATCGGCCAGGTCGCTGAAGAAGTACGGCACGACGTCGTAGGGCTCCTCCTCTCCCAGCATCGCCTTCCCCGCGTACTGGCCCTGCTGCAGCGCCACGTCCCAGTGCTCCACCCGCAGCCGCCGGCCGTGGACGACGCTCTGGTACGAGCACAGGTCGCCCGCCGCGTAGATCCCCTCCACCGAAGTCTGCAGGCGCTCGTCGCACACGACCCCGTTGTCGACCTCGAGCCCGGCCTTGGCGGCCAGGCGCACGTCGGGGTGGACGCCCGCGCCGACCACGACCACGTCGCCCTCGATCTCGCGCCCCGACTTCGTCCGCACCGCGCTCACCCGCCCCTCCCCCAGGAACGCCTCCAGCTCCTCCCCGCCGACCAGCTCGATCCCCTTCGACTCGAGCAGCTCGTGGAAGTACCGCCCCACCTCCTCGCCGAACGTCCGCGACAGCGCCACGTCCTCCATCATCACGATCGTGCACCGCTTTCCCCGTCGCGGTCAGCGACGCCGCCACCTCGGTGCCGATGTAGCTGCCGCCGATCAGCACCACGTGGTCGGCGCTCTCGGCGTCCTCCTGGATCTCGTCCGACGTCTTGAACGTGCGCAGGTAGTGGATCCCGTCCAGCTGCGCTGCCCTCAACGCGCAGGATCCTCACGTCCGCGCCCGTTGCGACCAGCGCCTTGTCGAACCCGATCTCCTCCTTCGTCTGCAGCCTCGCCACCCGCTCCGCCGGGATCGAGCGACATCACGTTCGTCGCCGTCAGCAGCTCGACGTCGTTGTCCCCGTACCACTCCTGCGTCGTGCACGTACGCGTCCTCCGACCGAGCTCTCGCCGCGCATGTACTCCTTCGACAGCGGCGGCCGCTCGTACGGCGGATGCGGCTCGCGCCCCACCAGCACGACGTCGCCCTCGGCGCCCCGCTTGCGCAGCTCCGCGGCGCAGTGCGCGCCCGCCATCCCGCCGCCGACGATCAGGAACTCGACCTCGCGCCTGGCGTTCACGCGGCTCACTCGCTCGACCCGTCGGCGCCGAAGAACGCCTTCAGGTCCTCCTCGACCCCGGGGTCGAGCACGGCGAGGACCTCGTCGCCCGCCTCGAGCACCGTGTCCGGGCCCGGGACGAAGCCGCGCCCCTCGCGCAGCACCGAGATCAGCAGGGTCCCCTCCGGCATCTCCAGGTCCCCGACCCTGCGGCCGGTGACCCGCGACCCGGTCGCCGAGCAGCATCTCGATGATCTCCAGCCGCTCCTGCGGCAGGTCGAGCAGGTGGACGAGCCCGTACTCGGGCACCTCGTGCTCGATCAGCCGCAGGATCAGGTCCGTCGCCGACACGAACGGCCTGATCCCCAGGAGCTCGAACCACTCCCTGTTCCGAGGGTTGTTCACCCGGGCGATGATCCGGTCGACCAGGTACTTCTCCTTCGCCACCTGGCAGATCAGCATGTTGTCCTCGTCGTCGCCGGTCACCGCGATCACCATGTCGGCGCGCGAGATCCCCGCCCGCTCGAGCACCCACAGCTCGCTGGCGTCCCCGTACTGGATGTTGTGCTCCAGCTCCTGCTCGACCGTCAGGTACCGATCCCGGTCGTTCTCGATCAGGGTCACCTCGTGGCCCTTCTCGAGCAGCTCCCGCGCCAGGTTCCAGCCCACCTTCCCGGCGCCGACGATGATCACGTACATCTTCTCTCCCACCCGCTCAGGCCTCCTCGTCCTGGGCCGCCGCACCGTCGCTCGCCGCGCCGACGCCGCCCCGCACCCGCTGCTTCGACGGCCGCCTCGCGGACCTCGGCCTGCAGCATCTCGATCGCGACCCGGGTGGGGCAGATCGTGTGCAGCCCCTGCTGCTCGTACCACTCGGCGCGCAGCGGGTCGAGGACCCGCGCGATCACCGTCGGCACGTTGAAGCGCCGCTTGGCGATCTGGGAGATGATGATGTTCGTGTTGTCGCCGTCGGTGGCGGCGACGAACGCGTCCGCGCGCTCGATCCCCGCCGCCACGAGCGCGTCGATCTCGAGGCCCGTGCCGACCGTGAACTGGCCGCCCGGGTCCTCCCACGCGCTCTCCAGGCCGACCTCCAGCCGCGCCTGGGACTCCGGGTCCTCGTCCAGGCACGACACCTCGTGACCGTCCTTCAGCATTGCGCGCGCCAGCGAGGAACCGACGCGCCCCGCGCCGACGATGAGGATGAACATGTGCCGGATCTTATCCCGCGGGACGCCTACCGCCTCGGGCGGCGCGGTCAGCAGCACGCGGCACGGCGCCTTGCGCAGCACGTACTCCGTCACCTCGCCGATCTCGGGCGGGCGCGCCGCCCCGATCCCGCCCAGGATCGCGCCGCCGCGCACCCGGGTCGGCGGCTCGCCGCCCATCACGATCGCCTCCACCTCCCGCTGCGCGCGCCGCCTCGACGATCCCCGCGCCGACGCTCCGCGCCGGCACCACCTCCGTGCTCGACCTCGACCGACTCGTACTCCTCCCCCACCTCCTTGCGCCCGCTCGCAGCGCCGCCTCCGCCGCCTCCACCCGCTTCGGCGGCGGGGGCGCGTCGAGCGGCACCGTGAGCGGCATGCGCGATGCACGTAGACCACCTCGAGGCGCGGGCCGCTCCCTCGCCGCGTCTGCGGCTCGCGCGCCTCGGCCAGCCGGCCCGCCGTACCGACGATGTCGTCGTCGAGCCTCGTCCCGAAGACCGGCACCAGGATGCTCGCCGTACTCGACGTCCGGGCGCTCCTTCGTCAGCGCCTCGCGCCGGCACCGTCACCCGCTTCGTCAGCGACGTGCTCTCGACCAACCGCCGGTAGACCACGTACGCGACCAGCCCGAACGATCATCCACCCGCCGCCCAGCCACAGCGCGCCGCCGTGGAAGGCGATCACGCTCACCCAGGCGAGCATCGTGATCACCGCCGCCACCATCGCCGGCAGCGGGAGCCGGTGCCCGCGGACCGTAACGTCGAGCGGCACCCGGTACGGCCGCTCGCGATCGGGATCGGTGACCCGCAGCCGGATCACCGACAGGTGGGCGATCGCGATCGCGAGCAGGGCGCCGAACGCGTACACGCCGGCGAGCAGCTCGATGTCGCCCGGCACCACGAGCGCGAACGCGAGCACCGCCGCGATCGCGATCGCCACGTAGCGGCGTCGCGTACCGCCGCCCCAGCTTTCCCAGCCAGCTCGGGATCTGGCGGTTGGTCGCCAGCGCGTAGACGTGCCGCGACAGCCCGAGCATCGAGGTGCTCGCCGCCCAGACCAGCACCGCCGGCGCGACCACGACGACCGCCCACTGCATCACGTCGGCGAGCCACGCCGGCTCGTAGCTCTGCACCACCCCGAGCACCGGCTCCTCGATGAACGGCCCCGCCGAGCTCGGTCTCGGGCCCCTGCGGGGCCGGCGACGACGGGCACCGCCATCAGCGCCACCGCCGCCATCGCCGCGTAGATCAGCGGGACCATGCACCGCGCCCGCCGTCAGCACCCGCTTCAGGTCCCCCGGCTCGAACTCGAGGTCGGGCGCGAGGTCGGAGGCCGCCTCGATCCCGGCGAAGGCGACCGTCGCGATCACCGCCGCGTAGACGACGTCCTTCAGCGAGGGCGAGGTGAACAGGTCGAGCTCGGCGGTCAGCAGGTCGGGCTCGAAGACGACGACCACCCCGACGCACGATCACCGCGACCTGCAGCGCGAGGTCGGCCAGCGCGAGCAGCACGAGCAGCCGCGCTGGCGACGCTGGCCCGTGATCCCCGCGATGTTGATCGCCGGCGGCGACGACGATCACCGCGCCCGCCGTCGGCGACCTCGCCCGCCCGGTCGCGTGAAGCGGTCCGAGATCGGGCTCAGGTAGTGCGGCACCGTGATCGCCGCCAGCGCGATGACGATCATGTAGTCGATCAGGATCGCCCAGCCGGCGATGAAGCTGATCAGCTCGTTGAACGCGTGGCGGGCGAACGTCGTCGACCCGCCGCGCTCGAGGAACATCGCGCCGCCCTCGATGTAGGTGAGCGTCGTGAGCACGAACAGCAGCCCCGCGGCGAGGAAGATCAGCGGCGTCAGCCCGAGCCCGCGGTCGGCGACGACGCCGATCGAGAAGTAGAGCGAGAAGCCGACCGCCGAGTAGGCGACCGCGAACAGCCACGGGACCCCGAGCAGCCGCTTGATCAATGGCTGGTCCTCGAATGCCAGGTACAGCCTCGTCCCGCCCGATCGCCACAGAACAGCAGGCCCGAGCAGAACCCCGGCGGACGACGGGCCGCCCCCGGACGCGAGCGTGACCGCGAGGATCACGACGCCGAAGCCGATGATCACGACCGAGAAGCCGAGGGTGAGCGTTGCGGTACAGCCGCTCGGGCGCTGACATCGGGGCGATTCTAGGCTCGCGCCCGGCTCCTGAACGCTCAGGCGCGGCCTACGGGGACCCGAGCCGTGGCGGCTCCATCGCGCGAGGGCTCCGGCTCGGCGACGACGATCACCCGGCATGGGCGCTCCGCCAGCACCGTCTGCAAGCGTCTTCCCGTACAGGGGGACGCCGTTTCGGTAGCGCAGCTGCATCGACGATCGCGGCCGCCTTGATCGCGCGCGCCTCCTCGGCGATCGCGTGGCCCGCCTGGCCGGGCCGCACGCGCTCCACGTGGCCGGTCACGCGCAGGCCGCCGATCAGCTTCGCCTGCTCGATCTTGCTCTGCGCCTCGCTCTCCTCGCGCCTCGAGCGGCGCGTCGAGCGGCAGGTGGGTGGGGACCGTGATCAGCGAGAGGACGTGGATCCCGCGGCGGCGGCGCGCGGCGAGCCGACCGCGGTCGCCACCGCCTCCTCCGAGAACGGCTCGTCCTCGAACGCGACCAGCACGCTCTGGTACTCGACCTCCTCGACGCCGAGCGGCTCCGGCGTGCACCACCTTGACCGTCTTCGCGAGCGGCAGCCCCTGGTTGCGCCGGTAGAGGAGGTAGATCGAGATCCCGATCAGCATCCACGCCGCGCCGACCACGAGCGTCCGCGTGTTGAGCGCCATCACGACGATCCAGGCGGCGAACGTCCCGAGCCCGCCGAGAACCGCGGTCAGCGGCAGCTCGACGCCCGAAGGCCCGGAAGTTGAGCGGCGGCTTCCACGGCCGCTCGCGGTCCGGGTAGCGCTGCCGCAGCCGGATCACCGAGATGTGCGCGATCGTGAACGAGAGCATCGCCCCGAACGAGTACATCGTCGCCAGCAACTCGGTCTCGCCCGGGAATCAGGGTGATCGCGGCGACCGCCGAGAAGACGAGGATCGCGACGTAGGGCGTGCGGAAGCGCGGGTGGACCTGGCGCAGCCGCTCGGGCAGCTGGCGGTAGCTGGCCCATCGAGAAGGTGAGCCGGGAGACGCCGATCAGCGCCGCGTTGGTGGCGATCAGCAGGATCACCGCGGCGAGGACCCCGACGTAGACCCGCAGCAGCGTCGGTCAGCCCCGCGCTCAAGCCCGAGGTTCTCGACGATTCCCGAGCACCGGGTCGTCGGCGAACGTCGTCCCCAGCTCGGTGCGTGAAGTTCCCCGCGGCGTCCTGGGTCACCGGCATCGCCGAGAGCGCGATCACCGGCAGCAGCACGTAGAGGCCGAGCACCGCGAGCACCGTCAGCCCCGTCCCCTGCGGGATCGGTCCGTCCGGCGTCCTTGCGCCTCCTCGGCCATGTTCGAGATCGTCTCGATCCCGGTGTAGGCGATCATCCCGACCGCGATCCCGAGCGCGAAGTCGCCCCAGGTCGGCGCGACCCCGAGGTGGACGTTGTCGACCAGCGTGTCGGGGTTGAGCACCAGCGCGATCCCGATCACGACCAGCACGACCTGGGTCAGCAGGTCGGCGATCGCGAGCACCAGGTTGAGCCGCGCCGACTCCTGGGTCCCCTTGACGTTGAGCGCCGCGAGCAGCGCGATCAGCACGATCCCGCCGATGATGTCCCCGGGGCCGTGCCCCAGCGGCTCCCAGAAGACCGCCAGGTAGTGAGGCACGAAGAAGGCCGAGATCGCGACCGTGATGATGTAGTTGAGCATCTGCCCCCAGGCGGCGAAGAAGCTCGACCAGCTCGTTGAAGGCGTGGCGCGCGAAGCTCGACGACCCGCCGGCCTCCGGGTACATCACCGTCGCCTCGATGTAGGTGGCGGCGGTGAAGACGAAGATCAGGCCCGCGATCACGAACGCGACCGGCGTCAGCCCGAGGGCGAACGCCGCGATGACGCCGAGCGCGTAGTAGATCGACGAGCCGACGTTCCCGTAGGCGGCCGAGAACAGCGCGCCGACGCCGTGCACGCGGTGCAGCGACTCCTCTCTTGGATGCCGTTCAGCCATCGAGAAGCCCGCTAATAGCTACGAATATAGGCTCAGGCGGCGATGGGCCCTCGCGAAGCAGGGGCAACGAGGGGCCGGCGGGCTTGACGCTACAGCGCGACGATCGGGATGATCAGCAGCGCGACGATGTTGGCGACCTTGATCATCGGGTTGATCGCCGGGCCGGCGGTGTCCTTGTAGGGATCGCCGACCGTGTCGCCGGTGACCGCGGCGGCGTGCGCCTCCGATCCCTTGCCGCCGTAGGCGCCGTCCTCGATCAGCTTCTTCGCGTTGTCCCACGCGCCGCCGCCCGCGGTCATCGAGATCGCGGCGAACAGGCCGACCACGATCACCCCGATCAGCAGCCCGCCCAGCGCCTTGGCGCTGATCAGGCCGACGATCAGCGGGATCGACGATCGGGATCAGCGAGGGCACGATCATCTCCCGCTGCGCCGACGCGGTGACGATCGCTGACCGTGTGGCCGTACTCGGGCTTCTCGGTCCCCTCCATGATCCCCGGGTGCTCGCGGAACTGGCGCCGCACCTCCTCGACCACCTGGCCGCCCGCGCGCCCCACCGCCTCGATCGCAAGCGCCGCGAACAGGTAGACCATCATCCCGCCGATCAGCAGCCCGATCAGCACCGCGGGATCGGAGATGCTGAACGACAGCCCCTCGCCGCCCGGCCTCGTCCGCGAGCTCGATCTCGAACGCGTTGAACAGCACCAGCGCTGCGAGCGCCGCGGAGCCGATCGCGTAGCCCTTTGTGACCGCCTTGGTCGTGTTGCCGACGGCGTCGAGCGGGTCGGTGACGTTGCGCACGTCCTCCGGCAGGTCCGCCATCTCGGCGATCCCGCCGGCGTTGTCGGTGATCGGGCCGAAGGCGTCGAGGGCGACGATCAGGCCGGTGAGCGAGAGCTGCGCCATCACCGCGACCCCGATCCCGTAGATCCCGCCGAGCTCGTTGGCGCCGAGGATCGCCAGCGCGATCAGGAGCACGGGCGCGGCCGTGGACTGGAATCCCTGCGCGAGGCCCTGGATGATGTTCGTCGCGTGCCCGGTCACCGAGGCGCGGCTGATCGTCTTCACCGGCCGGAAGCGGGTCGACGTGTAGTAGTCGGTGATGATGAACAGGCCCGCCGTCACCCCGACCCCGATCAAGCCGCACAGCCACAGGTCGGTGACGCTCGTCACCTCGGTCGAGGCGTTCGCGAAGCCCAGCCGCAGCGGCTCGTCCATGAGCCAATCGGTGATCGGGTAGAAGGCGGCGGCCGACAGCACCGCGGACACGATCAGGCCCTGGTACAGCGCCCGCTCGACGTTGCCGCTCCGCGAGCGGACCGACAGCGCGCCGATGATCGACGCGACGATCGCCACCGCCCCGATCACGAGCGGATACATCGCGACCTCGCGCGCGAACTCGGAGCTGAACGTGAGCACGCCGAGCAGCATCACCGCGACCGCGGTCACCGCGTAGGTCTCGAACAGGTCGGCGGCCATCCCGGCGCAGTCGCCGACGTTGTCGCCGACGTTGTCGGCGATCACGGCAGGGTTGCGCGGGTCGTCCTCCGGGATCCCCGCCTCCACCTTCCCGACCAGGTCGGCTCCGACGTCGGCCGCCTTGGTGAATATGCCGCCCCCGAGTCGCGCGAAGACCGAGATCAGCGAGCCGCCGAAGCCGAGCCCGATGAGCGCGTCGACCGCCTCCTTGTCGGTCTTGCCGGCCAGGATCAGGATGCCGAAGTAGCCGGCGACGCCGAGCAGAGCCAGACCGACGACAAGCAGCCCGGTGACCGAGCCGCCCTTGAAGGCGACGTCGAGCGCCGGCGACACGCCACCCCGCGCCGCCTCCGCGACGCGCGCGTTGGCCCGCACCGACAGGTTCATGCCGATGAATCCGGCCGCGCCCGAGAACGTCGCCGCCGATCACGAACCCGATCGCGGTGACGGGACGTCCTGGAGGATCGCGATCAGGATCGCGAGCACGACCGCGACCACGGCGATGATCGTGTACTGGCGGGTCAGGTAGGCCTTGGCGCCCTCCTGGACGGCGGCGGAGATCTCCTGCATCCGCTCGTTGCCCGGGGACTTGCGCAGCAGGCGCTGGGTGACCAGCGCGCCATACACGACGCCTGCGAGCGCACACACGAGCGCGATCACGACGCCCCAATCGGTCAGGAACTCGGTCAAATCGCGCGCGAGTCTATCCGCCTAGTGGACGGGAAGGCCGACTAGCCCGATCCGGGCGTCCATAGGCCCGGCGGCGGCTTGCGCTCTCCGCCCGGCGCCTCGGGCCGTTCCCCGGCCGCCTGCTCGCCGCCCTCGCCGCCCTCCGGCGGTCCCCCCGCCTCGCCCGACTGCTTCGCGTACAGCATCTGGAGCTCGGAGAGCGCGTTTCGCACCTGACTCGCGGGCTCGGCGTCGAGCAGGTCGACCAGCGACCGCACGGCCTCGATCCCGATCCGCGCCTGCTCGAGGTCGCGTTCGTCCTCCTTTGCGATCCGGCGCGAGGTGAGGTTGATCAGGCTGACCACGCTCTGCAGGAGCACGTCCTGCACGCGCAGCTTGCGCAGCTCGTCCTCGAGCCGCCGGCGCAGCTCCTCCTCGTTCGGCGCCCCCTGACCGCCGTCCGGCTCGACCGGGTCGCCGCCCGACCCGCTCGCCTCGGCGGCGTCGCTGGGCCGACTCTGCTCCTCATCCTCGTTCATCGGCGACTCAATCTAACCGACGACCCCCTCCGGGACGTAGGTACGTCGAGTCTCCGCTAGCGCGTCTCGGTAGATCGACTCGATCGCCTCGCCCTGCTCGCGCGCGCGCCGTGCACGCTGGGCGCCGTTCAGGTCCGGCAGCGTCACCTCGAGCCCGAGCATGTCGCGCGCCGGGCGCGTCCATTCGAGAAGCCGCTCCAGCTCGGCCGCCGCCTCGATCTCAGCCCCGCGGCCGAAGTCGATCAGCGCCCCGTCCATCCCGTAACGAATCGCGCGCCACAGGTTCTCCTCGATCTCGCGCTGGCGCAGCGGCTCGGCAAGCCGCCCATGATCGTAGTCGAGTGCCGTCTGCGCGACGCACGCCGCGATCAGCGCCGCGAGCCCGAACGACTCCTCGCCCCGGGTCTGGGCGTCGCAGATCCGCACCTCGACGGTGCCAAAGAGGTGATGCGGGCGAACGCTCCACCACAGCTGGGTGGACTCGACGATCGTCTTGGTGCGCGCGAGCAGCTCGACGAAGTCCGCGTACGTCCGCCAGTCTCCGAACGGCTCATGTATCCCGCAGCGGGGGAAGACGCGGGTGAAGATCTCGGTCCGCACCGAATGCAGGCCGGTGTCGCGGCGGTCGAGGAAGGGCGAGTTGGCCGATACGGCGAGGAGCAGCGGCAGCACACCGCGCAGCGCGTCGCACACCGCGATCGCGCGATCGGCGCCCCGCACCCCCATGTGGACATGCATGCTCCACGTGTTGTTGCGCTGCACCACGTAGCCGAGGTCGCGCCTCAGCCGCTGGTAGTGCGGGGTGTCGATGATCCTCTGGTCGAGGTAGTTGGCCCACGGATGGGTCCCGGCGGCCGCGAGCCCGATCCCGCGCGCTTCGGCGAGCGCGAACAGACGCGAGCGGTGCTCGCGCTGGCGCTCCATCGCCTCGGCGAAGCTGTCGTTGCGTCCCGATCGAATCTCGATCTCGGAGGCGATCAGCTCGCCCGCCGCGGAGTCGGCGAGCAGATCGTCTCCCTGACACGCCTCGTACAGCTCCTCGAAGCGCTGCTCGAGCTCGAGGCTGTCCGGATCGACGATCGCGAACTCCTCCTCGATACCGATCGTGAAGTCGGTCGAGGACTCGAAAAGCTCGCGGGCTCGCGTCAGGTCGAGGGTCACTGCCCTCAGGTCAAATAGAAATACAGCGCGTAGAGCAGGTCGACCGCAGGGCTCGAGGTGTGAACGGTCACCTCCGGTGGCACCTGGAGGAGCTGCTCGGAGTAGTTGAAGATGATCTTCACGCCGTTGTCGACAAGGCGATCGGCGACCTCCTGGGCGGACTTCGCGGGCACGGCGAGCACGCCGACGACGATCTCCTCCTCGGTGACGACGCTCTCGAGCTGCGAGAAGTCCTGGACCATCAGGTTGTCGCCGAGCGGCTTTCCGACGAGCTTCGGGTTGACGTCGAAGACGGCCGCGACCCGGAAGCCGTGGTCGGCGAAGATGTCGGAGCCGGCGATCGCCTGTCCCAGCTTGCCGGCGCCGAACAGGGCGATGTTGTGCTGGCCGGAGGTGCGGAGGATCTTGCGGATCTCCCCGACCAGCGAGTCCACCCGGTATCCGACGCCCCGCTTGCCGAACTTGCCGAAGCTCGACAGGTCGCGGCGGATCTGGGTCGAGTTGATGTGCGTGTAGTCCTCGAGCTCCTGCGAGGAGATCGACTCCTTGCCCATCTTCCGCGCCTGGGTCAGCACCTGTAGATAGCGGGACAGACGCGCCGCCACCCCGAGCGAGAGGCGCTCTCCGTCCCCGAACATCAGGTCGTCGGCGCGGGGCCCGGCGGCCGGCGCCCGGTCGCCTCCGGATCGCGCCGCACGCGATCGCGCCCCCCCTTGGGACTTCGAGGCGGTCCCGGTCCTCACTTTGTTCCTGGCCGCCCGCTCCGGGGTCATGCCGCGACAGTATGCAACCTGGAGCGAAGCGCGTCCACGTCCAGGACCAGCTCCGAGACGATCGCCCCTTCCACCTCGACGACGGGGATGCGCTCCACGTACTCGGCGTGCCGCCGCTCGTCCCGCTCGATGTCCACCTCGCGCAGCTCGAAGCTCGGACCACGATCTCGCAGGGCGAGGATCGCCTCCCGCGCGTCATCGCAGAGATGACATCCGGGCCGCGTGTACAGGATCACGTCGATCACGCCGCAGCGTCCCACGATAGGTACTCGGGGTACGGCGCCGCGTCCGAGTGGGTCGCGGCGGCGGCGATCATCGCTGCGTTGTCCGTGCACAGCGCCGGCGCGACGAGCTTGAGTCGCAGGCCGCGCCGCTCGCACAGCTCGGCCACGTCCTTGCGCAGCAGCGCGTTGGCGGCCACCCCGCCACCCAGGGCCACGGCTCGCCACCCGTCGACGTCCACGGCGCGTTCGAGCTTGGCGACAAGCTGTCCCGACCACCGCGGCCTGGTAGCTCGCGGCCAGGTCCGCCCTGCGGGCGGCGGCCTCCTCGGACCCCAGCTCGCGGACCGCGTACGCGAGCGCCGTCTTCAGCCCGCTGAAGCTGAAGTCCAGGCCGGGGTCGTCGCGCATCGCGACCGGGAACGGGAACGCGTCCGGGTCCCCCTCGGCCGCGAGACGCTGGATCGCGGGGCCGCCGGGATAGCCGAGCCCGAGCAGGCGGGCCGCCTTGTCGAGCGCCTCTCCGGCGGCGTCGTCGAGAGTCTCGCCGAGCGTCTCGAAGCCGGCGTGGTCGTGGACCGCCGCCAGCAGCGTGTGTCCCCCGCTCGCGATCAGGCACAGGAACGGCGGCTCGAGCGGGTCGGGCTCCAGGAAGCTCGCCGCCACATGGCCGTGCAGATGATCGACCCCGACCAGGGGCTTGCGGCGCGCGGCGGCGAGCGCCTTCGCCGTGCTGACGCCCGACGAGCAGCGCTCCGATCAGGCCCGGCCCCCGCGTCACGGCGAGCGCGTCGAGGTCATCGAGGTCGACCGCTGCCTCAGCCGAGCGCCGCATCGACGACCGGGTTCACGAGCTCGAGATGGTGCCGCGAGGCGACCTCGGGGACGACGCCGCCGTAGCGCTCGTGGAACGAGGCCTGCGACGACACCACGTTCGACAGCACGCGCGGCCCGTCGACGACCGCCGCGCAGGTGTCGTCACACGACGTCTCTAACGCCAGGACCCTCAAGCCCCGACCGTGGCAGGGGAGTCGAGCCACATGATCAGGGCGTCCTCACCGTTGTCGTGGTAGTAGCGACGGCGGCGACCGGCGGGACGGAATCCGAAGCGCCGGTACATGGCGATCGCCTCCTCGTTCGAGGTCCTCACCTCGAGCGTGTAGCGGGCATCGGCGCCCGCCTCGTCGAACAGGGTCCGCATCAGCATGGTGGCGATGCCGCGCCGCCTCAGATCGGGCGTCACCGCGACGTTCATCAGGTGCCACACGTCGGCGTAGCGCGAGCAGATCAGGTAGCCGGCGAGGCCCCGCTCGGTCGTCGCGGCGAGGCAGATGCCCGACGGCTTCGACAGCTCGAGCACGAACATCGCCAGCGACCACGGCGTCGGGAACGCCCGGCGCTCGATCGACAGGACCGACGGCAGGTCGCTGTACGTGAGCCTGCGGACCCGAAAGGGTCCATCAAGCGCTTCGCTGTCCGCGATCTCGGTCACGCCAAATCTTCGCATCGGGTGGTCTCAGGTAGATGGGTGTGATCTCCTGCGGAGCCGACGGCGCCACGTCCTCCGCGAGGAGGCATACATGCCGAGCGCAGAGCCGGTGGGCCGCCTCGTCCTCTGGGAGGACCTCGGCGCCCGCATCCTCGAGATCTCGCCGAAATCGTACCGCCCCGTCCCCGGCGGCCAGCGGCGTGACGGGCAGCGCGCGGACCCGGTCCGCCAGCGCGACCGGTGTCGCGACCTCAGGACCCCAGGCCCGATCGCCTCCGGCGTCGTACAGCGACGCGAACGCCTCCGATCGCTTTGCGTCGATCACGGCGAGGCGTGGCCGGCCCTCGGCGGCGGGAAGCTCCGAGATTCCGCGCGCCAGCGCGTCCAGCGAGCCGACGCCCGCGAGCGGCTTGGCGAGCGCCTGGGCGAGCGCGCGGGCGGTGGCGATCCCGATGCGAAGCCCGGTGAACGAGCCGGGGCCGATCCCGACGGCGATCAGGTCCACCCCGTCCCACCCCCCGGCATCGTCGACCGCGCGCTCGATCTCGCCCAGCAGCTCAGCGGCGTGACGGGGGTTGGAGCCGGCGGGCGGTGAGACGAATCGCTCGCTGACGCACTCGGCATCGCGGGTGATCGCTACGCTGACGTCGGCGGTCGCGGTGTCGAAGCCGAGGACCGTGGCGAATCTAGGAACGGAGGGGAGCATGCGCAGCAGGATTGTCGCCGCTCTTGCGGCACTGTCGATCGCACTCACCGGGGCGGCCTGGTCGGGATGCGGTGGCGGCGAGGACGAGGCCGACGAGCAGATCGACAAGGTCCAGAAGCAGGTTGACGAAGCGACCGAGGACGCCGGGAGCGAGGCCCAGGAGGGGATCGACAAGGCTCAGGAGAAGATCAACAAGGCGCAGGACAGGTACTAGCCGCGCCAGCGCCTAGTCGATCCGGATCTCTCGCTCGTCGCCGCCCGCGTGGCGGATCTCCACCCGGCGCAGGCGCCCTCCCCGCGCGGGCAGCGACGCCTCGATCGCGGGCTCCGCGAGT
This sequence comes from uncultured Thermoleophilia bacterium, assembly GCA_963754225.1. GTDB lineage: Bacteria > Actinomycetota > Thermoleophilia > Solirubrobacterales > 70-9 > DASPWW01. Next base: position 154,351 of record CAVWEV010000009.1, on the reverse strand, counting down.
GCGGGCCACTCGATGAACGCGACCGCGTCGGGCGTCAGGTAGTCGTCGAGCAGGGCGGGGTCCTCCCCGGCGAGGGTCGAGAGCCGGAACAGGTCGAGATGCGACACGGCGACGCGCCCCGCGTAGCGACGCCCGATCGTGAACGTGGGTGACACGACCGACTCCTCGACGCCGAGCGCGCGGCAGGCGCCCCGGATCAGGGTGGTCTTGCCGGAGCCGAGCTCACCGCTGACGAGGACGACGTCGCCCGGCTCGAGCGACTCCGCGAGGCGCCGCCCGACGCGCCTCGGTCTCCTCGCCGCTGTGCGTCCGCTCGGCTATCCGAACAGGTCGAGCTGATCGCCGCGGGGCTCTTCCGGGGCCGCGCCGGCGACCGCCGCCGCCGTCGCGCTCTCGCGCGCCGCGCCCTCCGGGAGCGGCTCGTCGATCAGGCTCGGGAGCTTTGCGAAGTCCTCTCGAAGCGTCTCGACCAGGCGCGGGGTGCGCAGCGCCGCCGCGGGATGGAACAGGGGCATAGGAACACGGGCCGCCCCGCCAGCTTGTGAATCTGCGGGGTTCCGCGGACGCGGCTGATCGGCGTCCGGTTGCCGGTCAGCAGCCGGGTGGCGAAGTTGCCGAGGGTTCCGATCACGCGCGGCTGGATCAGCTCGACCTGGCCGTAGGTATACGGCTGGCAGGACTCGACCTCCAGCGGCTCCGGATCGCGGTTGCCGGGCGGGCGGCATCTCACGACGTTGCTGATCCACACGTCGTCCCGGCTCAGCCCGATCTCGTCCAGCAACTCCGTCAGCAGCGCCCCCGCGCGGCCCACGAACGGAAGGCCCTGACGATCCTCCTCGGCCCCGGGCCCCTCGCCGATGAACATCAGGTCGGCGTCGGCGTTCCCCGACCCGAAGACCACCTTGGTCCTGGTCTCGGACAGCGGGCATCGGGTGCAGCCCGACGCCTCCTTGTAGAGCTCGACCAAGCGCTCCCGGCGGGTTCCAGTCTCGGGACTCCCCTGGCCGATCTCCTCGACGATCGTCCATCGTGCCCGCGAAATCGTAGACGCGTTCACGGAGCCCCGCAGGTGACCGAAAGCGCGCAAATAGCGGCGTGATCAGGCTCATATAATTCGCACTGGGCCGCGACCCAGTCGGCGTGGACCCTTTCAGTCATGAACAGCAATCGCGAGTTCCCGCCCCTCGCCGTGGTCGGTGCCGGCCGTGTTGGGAGAGCCCTCACCCGAGCCGCCGCGGATGCCGGCTTGCGCGTGTCGCTGTCCGGGCGCCGCGACGCGCTCGCCGCCGCCGAGGACGCCGAGGTCGCGCTGCTGTGCGTCCCCGATTCCTCGATCGAGGAGGCCTGCGAGACGATCTCGGCGGCCGTTCCTCCGCTGCGCTACGTGGGGCACACCAGCGGCTCCACCGGCCTCGAGGCGCTGAACGCCGCCGCGCGGCGGGGAGCACGCGCGTTCTCGATCCATCCCCTGCAGACCGTCCCCGACGCCGACGCCAGCCTCGCGGGAGCGCCGTGCGCCGTCTCCGGCCCGGACGCCGCATCTCGGGACCTCGCCTCGGCGCTCGCCTCGCGACTTGGCATGCGTCCCTTCCCGATGCCGGAGGAGAACAGGGCCGCCTATCACGCGGCCGCCTCGATCGCGTCCAACTACCTGGTCGCCCTCGAGGAGCTCGCGGCGGACCTCCTGGAGCGCGCGGGGGCCGACGACGCCCGCGCGCTCCTGGCGCCGCTCGTCCTGCGCACGGCCGCCAACTGGGCCGAGCGCGGCGGTGGCGCGCTCACAGGTCCGATCGCGCGCGGAGACGAGGAGACGGTCGAGCTCCATGTGGAGGCGATTGCGGAGATCGCCCCCGAGCTGCTCGACACCTACCAGGCGCTTGCCGAGCGCACGCGCGCCCTCGCCGACCGCGACGGCCCGACCGCGGAGCCGCGGCGCCGCGCGACGGAGCCGGAGGTGGCCGCGTGAGGACGGTTCGTGCCAGGGCGGAGCTGCGGCGGCACCTCATCGAGCCGCGGCGCCGGGGCGAGTCGATCGGGCTCGTCCCGACGATGGGCGACTTCCACGACGGGCACCTGTCCCTGATCCGCGCCGCGCGGCGCAGCTGCGACGTCGTCGTCGTGACGCTGTTCGTCAACCCGACCCAGTTCCGCGCCGGCGAGGATCTCGAGTCCTATCCCCGCGACGAGACCCGCGATCTCGCGGTGGCGGAGAAGGAGGGGGTCGACCTCTTGTTCGCGCCACCCGCCGAGGAGGTCTATCCCGCCGGCTTCACGACCGCGGTCGAGGTCCTGGGGCTGACCGAGGTCCTGTGCGGCGCCCCGGAGCTGCGCGGGCCGGAGCATTTCCGCGGCGTCACCACGGTCGTCGCCAAGCTGCTCAACATCGTTCAACCCGACGTCGCATTCTTCGGGCAGAAGGACGCGCAGCAGGCGATCGTGATCCGAAGGATGGTCCGCGACCTCGACTTTCCGGTGCGGATCGAGGTCCTCCCGACGGTGCGAGAGCCGGACGGGCTCGCGATGAGCTCGCGGAACCGCCACCTGACCGACGAGGAGCGACGGCGCGCGACCGCGCTGCACCGGGCGTTGAGCGCGGCCGCGGAGGTAGCCGGCGGCGGCGAGCGCTCGGTCGAGCCCGCGCTCGCCGCGGCGCGCGCGGAGCTCCGGGAGGCGGGCGTCGAGCCCGAGTACCTGGAGGCGCGTGACTCCGAGGACCTGACGCCCGCCGAGACATTGAACGGGCGACCCGTCCTCGTCGCGCTCGCGGCGCGAGTGGGCCGGGCCCGGCTCATAGACAACACTTTGATCGGAGGCTGAATGGACGTCGAGCGCACACCGATGACACTTCCGCGGTTGGCCGAGATGAGCGTCGCGGGCGAGCCGATCGTGATGCTCACCGCCTACGACCATCCATCGGCCACGATCGCGGAGGCGGCGGGCGTCGATCTAGTCCTGGTCGGCGACACCGGCGCGATGACGGTGCTGGGCTACGACTCCACGGTGCCGGTCAGCATGGAGGAGATGCTCGTCCTCGCCCGCGCGGTTCGCCGCGGGCTCCGCACCCCGCTGATGGTCGGCGACCTTCCGTTCGGCTCGTACGAGCGCTCCAACGAGCAGGCCATCGAGAGCGCCCAGCGCTACGTCAAGGAGGCGGGCTGCGAGGCCGTCAAGCTCGAGCGGGGCGGAGTGTCGGTGGACCGGGCCCGCGCGATCATCCGGGCGGGCATCCCCGTGATGGGCCACGTCGGCCTCACCCCCCAGACGGCGAGCCAGCTGGGCGGCTACAAAGCGCAGGGGCGCACCGCCGAGCGGGCGACCCAGATCGCGGAGGAGGCCCTCGCGCTGCAGGCCGTCGGCTGCTTCGCGATCGTGTTCGAGGCGGTCCCCGCCGCGGTCACCGCGGCGCTGGTCGAGAAGCTCGAGGTCCCTGTGATCGGGATCGGCGCCGGGCCCGCCGACGGGCAGGTGCTTGTCTTCCACGATCTGCTCGGGATCTACGATGGGCGCGTGCCGCGGTTCGTGAAGCGCTACGCCGAGGCGCGGCGGGAGATGGTCGAGGGCGTGTCGCGGTACGCCGCCGAGGTGCGCTCGCGCCGCTATCCGCAGGACGAGCACACCTACCAGGTCGACGCCGAGGAGCTCGAAAGCTTTCGGCGCTATCTGGATCAGGAGAGCCTCGCCTCCTCGGCGTGGGACTGGTAGGAACCATTCGTGATGGCGGTTCACAGTGGCGAGCTAAGCCTGTCCACGCGCGGCGACGCCGACATGATCGACATCACCGACGGGGTCCAGCGTCTGGTCAGCACGACGGGCGTCGGCAACGGGTTGGCTTCGGTATTCGTGCGCGGGTCGACCGCGGCGATCACGACGATGGAGCACGAGCCCGGGAACGTCGCCGACCTCGAGGCCGTGCTCGATCGGCTCGTCCCACCCCGCGGTGAGTACGAGCACAACCGTCTCAACCACGACACCAACTCGCACGCTCACCAGCGGGCATCGATCGTCGGTCCCTCCGAGGCGGTGCCGGTGGCCGACGGCAGGCTCGTGCTCGGGACGTGGCAGCAGCTCGTGCTGATCGACTTCGACGATCGGCCGCGGGAGCGCACGGTTCTCGTCCAGGTGGTCGCCTAGCGCCGCGGGTTGGACCCCGGGAGCGAGACAAGCGACACCGCACGGCGGGTCCGCATCGCCGCCGGCGTCGTGGCCGTGGTGGTGGCGGTGGTCGCCGTGCTCGCCCTCGCCGGCGTCTTCGCGGGCGGGGACGACGAGGAGGCGGCGGAGACGCCACCACCCGTGCGGGCGCCACAGACGGACAAAACGAAGCCCGCGCCGGCTGAACCCGCGCCACGGCTGACCACGGTCCGTGTGGGCGGTCGCCCGACCGCCGTCGCCGCGAATCAGGGCGGCGTGTGGGTGGCCGACTCCTTCGAGCGCCGCGCCACCGTGCTCGAGTCCGAGGCTTCGGACGCAAGGCCGATCACGTTCAGCCTCGAGGGGCCGGCATCCGACGTGACGGTGAACGAGGGCGGCGCCTACTACGCGCTTCCGGAGCAGCAGGCCGTCGAGCGTCGCGAGCTCGCCGATCCTGAGTCACCCGGCGACGTGATCGAGCTCGATGGATTCCCCTCGGTCCTCGCGGGGATCGACGGGTCCGTGTACGCGCTCGCGAACAAGGCGGTCGAGTCGATCGATGTCGATACCGGTCAGGCCGCCGATCGGTTCGAGCTCACGGGCTTCGGAAGCAGCCTGGCCGCCGGCGAGGGCTTCCTCTGGGTCGCGGTCGACAACCGCGAGGTGGTGCGCATCGATCCCGCGTCCGGAGAGGCAGACGGCGACCCGGTGAAGGTCCCTGAGGCGTTCAGCGTCGCGGCCGACGAAGGCGCGGTGTGGGTGGTGTCCGCGTCGGGAGCGCTGACCCGGATCGACCCGGAATCGCTCCAGGCGACCGCTTCGCCCGCCCCGGTCCGCGGGGCGCTCGACGTCGCGGCCGGCTTCGGCTCCGTGTGGGTGACCTCGACGGAGCGAACGGTCACCCGGCTCGATCCGCGCTCGCTGGAGCCGATCGGCAGCGCCCTGAAGGTCGGCGACGAGCCGGCCAGCGTCACCGTCGGCGACGACTCCGTGTGGGTGGCCAACGGCGGCAGCGGAACGCTGACCCGGATCGAGCCGTAGCGCTAGGCACCCTCGCCCGGCTCGCGCCTGCGGAACTCGATCTCGCGGATCACCCTGGCCGGCGTGCCGGCCGCGATCACGCCCGGCGGCAGGTCCTCGGTCACGACCGAGTTGGCACCGACGACGCAGCGCTCGCCGATCTCGACGCCGCTCGTCACCACGCACCCGACGCCGAACCAGCAGTTGGACCCGATCCGCACCGGGCCTTGGGAGCTGAACCCCTGCCAGGTCACGGGCTTGTCGGGGTCGTCGTAGCGGTGATCGGCGTCGCCGACGAAGCAGTGGTTGGCGAACATCACGTGGTCGCCGATCTCGATCCGGTCGATCGCGGCGAGCATCGTCTCCCGGTTCAGAAAGCACCCCTCCCCGATCTCGATCCTGGCCCGGGGGGACAGGGTCAGCCAGCACCCCGGCTCGAACAGTGTCCCCTCCCCCACCACCAGCCTCCCCTCGTCGAGCGCCTCGAGCACCTCGCCCTCGATCGGGTGGCGGATGAACGCGCCGGCCCGCGCCATGTGCCGGTTGATCCGCCACCGGCCCAGCGGAGTGTGGTTGCGCTCGTACCAGCGCCGCTTGATCCACCACATCCGCCACCTCGCGAGTTCGGACACGCGGATGGTCAGGCCGCGACCGGCTCGCGGCTGCGGGCCCGGGTCCGTCGTGGCTCGGGCGCCGGTTCGAGCAGGTCGCTGAGGAACTGGCCGGTGTACGAGTCGCTGACGCCGGCCACCTCCTCCGGCGTTCCGCTCGCGACCACCTCTCCCCCGGCCTCGCCGCCCTCGGGCCCGAGGTCGATGAGGCGGTCGGCTGACTTGATCACGTCGAGGTTGTGCTCGATCACGACCACCGTGTTGCCCGCGTCGACGAGCCGTCCCAGCACCTCGAGCAATCGCTGCACGTCCGCGAAGTGGAGCCCCGTCGTCGGCTCATCGAGGATGTAGAGCGTGTCGCCGGTGGCGACCTTGGACAGCTCGGTGGCGAGCTTGACCCGCTGCGCCTCGCCACCCGACAGGGTCGTCGCCGGCTGGCCCAGCCGGATGTAGTCGAGCCCGACGTCGTGCAGCGTCCGCAGGCGGCGGGCGATCTTCGGGATGTGGGCGAAGAACTCGACCGCCTCCTCGACCGACATGTCGAGCACGTCGGCGACCGTCTTGCCCTTGAAACGGATCTCGAGCGTCTCGCGGTTGTAGCGGCGTCCGTGGCACTGCTCGCACGGCACGTACACGTCGGGCAGGAAGTGCATCTCGATCTTGATCTGCCCGTCCCCTCGACACACCTCGCAGCGCCCGCCCTTGACGTTGAAGCTGAACCGGCCGGGCGCGTAGCCGCGGGCCCGGGCCTCGCGGGTCTGCGAGTAGAGCTTGCGGATGTGGTCGAAGACGCCGCTGTAGGTCGCGGGGTTGGAGCGCGGCGTGCGCCCGATCGGAGACTGGTCGATGTTGATGATCTTGTCGATCTGGCTCAGGCCCTCGATGCCCTTGTGCGCCCCCGGCCGCATCCGCGCCCGGTGCAGGCGGTTGGCGACCGCCGGGTAGAGGATCTCGTTGACCAGCGTCGACTTGCCCGACCCCGACACCCCGGTCACGCAGCAGAACGTGCGCAGCGGGATCGGGACGTCGACCCCCTTGAGGTTGTGCTGGGCCGCCCCCTTGACGACCAGCTCCCCCTGCGGCACGCGGCGGCGCTCGGGGAGCGGGATCTCGAGCTTGCCGCTCAGATACTTGCCGGTCAGCGACCGCGAGGCTCGCGTGATCGCCGCGGGCGTGCCCTCCGCGACCACCTCGCCGCCGTGCTCGCCCGCCCCGGGCCCGAGGTCGACGACGTGGTCGGCGGAGCGGATCGTCCCCTCGTCGTGCTCGACGACGATCACCGTGTTGCCGATCTCGCGGAGCCGCTCCAGCGTCGCGATCAGCTTGCGGTTGTCGCGCTGGTGAAGCCCGATCGAAGGCTCGTCCAGGATGTACAGGACGCCGACGAGGCTGGAGCCGATCTGGGTCGCGAGCCGGATCCGCTGCGCCTCGCCACCCGACAGGGTCGAGGCGGCGCGCTCCAGCGACAGGTATCCGATGCCGACCGCGTCCAGGAACCTCAGCCGCTCGCCGATCTCGCGCACGATCAACCGCGCGATCACCTGCTCGGTCTCGGTCAGCTCCAGGGCCTCGATCCAATCGAGGGCGGCGTGGGCGGAGAAGCGCGTGAAGTCGTAGATCGACAGGTCGCCGACCGTGACCGCGAGGCTCTCCGGCCGCAGACGGGCCCCCTTGCACTCCGGGCACGGACGCAGCGACATGCACTCCTCGATCCGCTCACGGGTCTTGTCGGAGTCCGTGTTGCGATAGCGGCGCTCGAGCTCGTTGAGGATGCCGCTGAACCGCACCGTGTAGTGGCGTCGTCGTCCGTAGCGGTTGCGGTAGCTGACGTCGTGGCGCGTGTCGCCCGTCCCCTGCAGGATCACGTCGCGGTCCTTGCGCGGCAGGTCCTGCCACGGCGTCTCGAGGTCGATCCCCTTGCTGTCCGCCACCGCCTCGAACAGCCGCCGGTGGTAGCGCGACGCGGACCGCGTGAACGGCTGCAGGGCGCCGTCCGCGATCGACAGCGTCGGGTCGGGGACGAGCAGCTCAGGGTCGATAACCCGCTGGAAGCCGAGCCCGTGGCAGCGCTCACACGCCCCATGCGGGGAGTTGAAGGAGAAGATCCGCGGCTCGAGCTCGGGGATCGAGGTGCCGCACTCGAGGCACGCGAACTGCTCCGAGAACACCATGCGGTCGCCGGCGCCAAGCGGGTCCACCTCGACCAGGCCGTCCGCGAGGCCCGTCGCGGCCTCGACCGAGTCGGCCAGCCGCTTGCGCAGATCGGGCTTCATTACCAGCCGGTCGACGACGACCGAGATGTCGTGCTTGAACTTCTTGTCGAGCTCGATCGGCTCGTCGAGGCGGCGCAGGTCGCCGTCGATCAGAGCCCGCGCGTAGCCCTGGGCGCGGATCTCTTCGAGCAGCTTCCCGTACTCGCCCTTGCGCCCTCTGACGACGGGCGCCATGACCATGAACCGAGAGCCCTCGGGGAGCGTCATCACGTTGTCCACGATCTGCTCCACCGACTGCCCCGTGATCGGGGCGCCGCACTTGTGGCAGTGCGGCTTGCCGATCCGCGCCCACAGCAGGCGCAGATAGTCGTAGATCTCCGTCACCGTGCCCACCGTGGAGCGAGGGTTGCGCGAGGTCGTCTTCTGGTCGATCGAGATCGCCGGCGACAGCCCCTCGATCGAGTCCACGTCGGGCTTCTCCATCTGGCCGAGGAACTGACGCGCGTAGGCGGACAGCGATTCGACGTAGCGGCGCTGTCCCTCGGCGTAGATCGTGTCGAAGGCGAGGCTCGACTTGCCCGAGCCGGAGAGCCCGGTGATCACGATCAGAGCGTCCCGCGGCAGCGTGACGTCGACGCCCTTGAGGTTGTGCGCCCGGGCGCCGGAGACGACGATCTCGCTGCTGGCGGCCACTAGAACAAGTGTACGTGCGGCCTCAGCTGGTTCCGGCGGCTCACGGTGCGCCCTTCCGCAATAAGCTCGATCAGTGGCGGAGCCGCCCCCGGTGAGCGGGATCTCGGAGCTGGTGCTCGAGGTCGCGGACCTCGACCGGGCGCGTGAGTTCTACCGCGACGTGCTCGGCCTCGAGGAGACGCTGTACGGAGAGGGCCGCGAGGACCGCTGCTGGTACCTGATCGGGGACTCGGCGCGGCTGGGGCTGTGGACGCCGCAGATCGGGCTCGCCGGCGGCCGAGGCGGCAAGCACGTCCACTTCGCGCTCCACGTCCCGCGCGATGCCGTGGAAACGATCCGCGAGCGGCTGCTGGCGCGGGGGGCGGAGGTCGAGGGGCCCGTCCAGCTCGGCGCCGACCGCGCGATCTACGTCACCGACCCGGACGGCAACGTGGTCGAGTTCTGGTCCCAGGACATGTCGGAGTACGCGGCGGGAGCCCGCGCGGGCGGCGCGCCGGGGACGTTCGGCCGGCCCGACGGCTGAGCGCGCGCCTGCTACTTGCCGACGCGCGCGTAGACGTCGTCGAGCAGCCGGTCCGCCCCGGGCAGCTCGTAGCTCTCTGCCAGGTGCCGCTCGACGTCCTCGCGGGGGGAGCCGTCGAGGGCCATCTTCATCGCCACCAGGCGCGCCGCCGCCTCGTCGGGTTTCGCGGCGCCCCCCTTGAGCTGCTCGAGCAGCTGCTCGGTGGAAGGACGATCCGCGTCAGGCGGGGTTGGCTCGGGGACCTCCGGCGGCTGCGGCTCCGGTTCGAGCGGCGGCTCCGGCTCGGGCGTGGTCGGCGGCGTCGGCTCGGGCTCGCGCGCCGGCTCCGGCTCGGGGACCGTCACCGGAGTCGGGTCGATCTCGGGGGCGGTCGGGACCTCCGCGCTAGCGCCGCCGTCGGTCGCCACCTCGTTGCCGAGGCTGGTCACCGCTGCGCGCAGCTCGTCCGCCTGACGCAGGAGACGATCGACCGCGCCCTGCGCTCGCGCGATTCGCTCGCGGGCCTCCGACTCGGCGCGGGCTCGGACACTCGCGGCCTCCTCCTCGGCATGGGCGACGATCTCCTCTGCCCGCTTCTCGGCGGCCTCGATAGCTTCCTGGACGCTTGCGGCGGCCTGCTCGGCGAGTGACTTGGCCTCATTGCCCGGCATGAAGTCGAAAGGGTAGCCGCGACCGGGTCTGCGCGCATCGGTTCAAGGCCCGCGGCAAAGGACCGATAATGCCTACATGGTCGTGCTGGCGACATTCATCTCGGATATTTGGAACGACCAGATCCTCGACCAGGGCCGCGAGGGAGTGTTCCTGGTCTTCGTCGGCTTCCTCGTCTCGTTCGGGTTCATACGCACCAGCACCCGGCTGATGCGCAGCCCCAAGGTCCCGTGGTGGCCGGGCAGCGTGACCACCGGGGACCTCCACGTCCACCACCTCGTGTTCGGGATCGCGCTGATGCTGATCGCCCCCACGCTCGCCTACGGGATCGGCGACGAGTCCCCGTGGTGGGAGCTGACGGCGCTGGCGTTCGGCATCGGCGCCGGTCTCACGTTCGACGAGTTCGCGCTGTGGCTGCATCTCGAGGACGTCTACTGGGCCGAGGAGGGCCGGCGCTCCGTCGACGCGGTCGTCGTCGCGGCGGTCTTCATGATGATCGTGTTCCTGGGGGTGGTGCCGTTCGAGCTCGACGACTCCGACTGGGGCCTCTTCCTGCTCTCGCTCGCCGGCGCCCTGATAGCGATCGGCACTGCGGCCGTCTGCTTCCTGAAGCGGCGGATCGGACACGGTGTCGCCGGACTGTTCTTCTATCCGCTGTCGTTCTACGGGGCGGTCCGGCTCGCAAAGCCCGGCTCCCCGTGGGCGAAGCGCTACTACGGAGAGCGCAATCCTCGCAAGCAGGCGCGCGCCGAGAAGCGATTCCGGCACAACCGCGTCGAGCGGATCTACGACTCGTTCCGCGGCGCGATCGGCGGCAGGCCGACCGAGCCGGTCGAGGCGCCGCGCCGCGAGAGCGGGTCGTAGCTGCGGCGTGGCGCTCCGCCCTCGCGGTTCGTGAAACGGCGGCAGCGAGGAGGGTGAGACCCGGGCCGGCACGCGGCTTGAAGAGCTGAGCCGCTCCGCACCGGCACGAAGACCCCGGTTTCGAGGGAGCGCTGGAGGCGAATCCGGGGTTGACCCTGATATGCGGGGCGAAGTCCACTCTCGAGCTGGGCGAGGCGTCGAAACCGGGGTTGTCGTTGGGAGCGCCCGAAGTGAGCGGGCGATCGCGGAGCTGGCCGGGCGGCAGCGCGGCGTGGTGACCCGCGCGCAGCTTCTTCGCATCGGGCTCAATGCGGGCGCCATCGACCATCGGCTCGCTTCGGCTCGGCTGCACGCCATCTACCGCGGCGTCTACCTGGTCGGACACGCCGTCCCGGTCGAGGGCGCCCGTGAGCTGGCGGCCGTGCTGGCGTGCGGGCGCGGGGCCGTGCTCAGCCACCGCAGTGCGGCGAGCCTGTGGCGGCTGGTTCCGAACGCTGCGACCACGATCGACATAACCGTGGTCGGCCGGAAGTGCGCGTCAAGGCGAGGCATCCGAGTCCATTGCGTCGCGGCCCTCGGTTGGCGTGACGTCCGCAAGCTCGGCGGGATTCCCGTTACCGCGCCCGCGCGAACGATCCTGGACCTGGCCGCCGTCGTCACACCGCGCGAACTGGAGCGCGCGGTGGCCGAGGGGTACACGCGGCGGCTTGCACCGCGCAACCAGCTGCTCTCCCTACTTGCCCGCGTTGGAGCCCGGCCCGGCGTCGGGGCGCTCCGCGCCCTGCTCGACGCCGACCGCGGCCCCTCACTGACCCGCTCCGAGGCAGAGGAGCGCCTCCTCGCGCTGATAAGAGCCGCCGAGCTCCCGGCGCCGGAGCTCAACGTACGGGTGGGACCTCACGAGGTGGACTTCCTGTGGCGAGGCCAGAAGGTCATCGTCGAGGTCGACGGCTTCCGGTTCCACTCCTCGCGCGCCGCGTTCGAGCGCGACCGCAAGCGCGACGCGGACCTCGCGGCACGGGGATTCCGAGTCGTGCGCGTCACCTGGCGCCAGATCGTCGACCGGCCGGAGGCCGTGATCGCGCGGATCGCGGTGGTCTTGGAGCGCTAGTCCGGCCGCCGCGGCGGACCTAGGCCCGCATCGCCTCGAGGTCGCGGCGCAGCTCCTTGAGCTCGTCGCGGATCCGGGCCGCCTCCTCGAAGCGCAGCTCCTCGGCGGCGACGATCATCTCCTCCTCGAGCTCGACGATGATCTTCTCGAGGTCGGCGGGTTCGCGGATCTCGTGGCCGTCGCGCTGCGCGGCGCGGCGGCGCGCGGGGGCGGTGCGGGACTCCATCGCCAGGAAGTCGGTCATCTCCGAGATCCCCTTCTGGACGGTCTCCGGGGTGATCCCGTGCTCGCGGTTGTAGGCGAGCTGGATCTCGCGGCGGCGGTCCGTCTCGCGCATCGCCGACCGCATCGCCTCGGTCTCGCGGTCCGCGTACATGAGCACCTTGCCCTCGACGTTGCGGGCGGCCCGCCCGATCGTCTGGATCAGGCTCGTCTCGCCGCGCAGGAAGCCCTCCTTGTCGGCGTCGAGGATCACGACCAGCGAGACCTCGGGCAGGTCGAGTCCCTCGCGCAGCAGGTTGACCCCGACGAGGACGTCGTACTCGCCGAGCCGCAGGTCGCGGATGATCTGGATCCGCTCCAGCGTGTCGATCTCGGAGTGCAGGTAGCGAACCCGGAACCCGTGCTCGAGCAGGTACGCGGTCAGGTCCTCGGCCATCTTCTTGGTCAGCGTCGTGACCAGCACGCGCTCGCCGGCCTCGGCGCGGCGGCGGATCTCGTTCATCACGTCGTCGATCTGGTTGCGCGTCTCGCGCACGTCGACCTCGGGATCGATGATCCCGGTCGGCCGCACGATCTGCTCCACGATCCGCGCCGACTCGGCGTGCTCCAACGGGCCCGGGGTCGCCGACACGGTGACCATCTGCCCGATCCGCGACAGGAACTCCTCGAACTTGAGCGGGCGGTTGTCGATCGCGGAGGGGAGCCGGAAGCCGTGGTCGACGAGCGTCTGCTTGCGCGAGCGGTCGCCCTCGTACATGCCGCCGAGCTGAGGGATCGTCTGATGCGACTCGTCGACGAAGACGAGGAAGTCGTCGGGGAAGTAGTCGATCAGCGTGTGCGGGGGGCTGCCCTCGGGGCGCCCGTCGAAGATCCGCGAGTAGTTCTCGACCCCGGGGCAGAACCCGAGCTCCTTCAGCATCTCGAGGTCGTACTCGGTGCGCTGGCGCAGCCGGTGCGCCTCGAGCTCCTTGCCGCGCTCCTCAAAGTATTTGGTGCGCTCGTTGAGCTCGCGGCGGATCTCGCCCACCGACCGCTCGATCGTCCTCCTCCTTGGTCACGTAATGGGTCGCCGGCCACACCGAGACGTGGTCGATCTCGTCGAGCACCTCGCCGGTGAGCGGGTTGAAGTGCTGGATCGACTCGATCTCGTCCCCGAACAGCGCGATCCGGTACGCGGTCTCGGCGTAGGCGGGGAAGATCTCCAGCAGCTCGCCCTTGACCCGGAACTTCCCCCGCGTGAGGTTGGCGTCGTTGCGCCCGTACTGCATCGTGATCAGCTTGCGGAACACATCCGTGCGATCGATCCACTCGCCGACCTTGAACAGCTGCATCTGCTCGCTGTACAGCTTCGGGGACCCGATCCCGTAGATGCACGACACCGAGGCGACGATGATCACGTCGCGGCGCGCGAACAGCGCCGCCGTGGCGGCGTGGCGCAGCCGGTCGATCTCGTCGTTGATCGACGAGTCCTTCTCTATATAGAGGTCCTGCGCCGGGACGTAGGCCTCGGGCTGGTAGTAGTCGTAGTAGCTGACGAAGTACTCGACCGCGTTGTCGGGGAAGAATTCCCGGAACTCGTTGCACAGCTGGGCCGCGAGCGTCTTGTTGTGCGCGATGACCAGCGCCGGGCGCTGCGCGCGCTCGATCACGCCGGCCATAGTGAACGTCTTGCCGGTACCGGTCGCTCCGAGCAGCGTGAGAAAGCGCTCGTCGGCATCGAGACCCTCGGCGAGGCTCGTGATCGCCTGCGGCTGGTCCGCGGTCGGCGTGTAGGCGGGATTGAGCTGGAACTCCGGCATTCCATTCACGATAGCCGTCGCCCAGGCGCGGCCTACGACACAGCCTCGATCCAGTCCCAGCGTCTGTCGCAGAGCCGGCGGGCACGACCCGCCTCGATGCGGACGATCGTCGAGTCCGGCGCCTCGGCCCGGCTCAGCGCCAGCGGGCCGAGCGCGAGCGGCTGGCCGCCGCTTCCGGGACGCTGGTCGGGATCGGCGAGGCGGAGGCCTAGATCGTGCGTGCCGCGGGAGAGCCGCGTCCGACCGAGCCACATGTACTGCCCCGAGTTGTTGAGCTGGTGACGGACCGAGCTCGCGAGCCTGCCGTCGACGGACAGGTCCAAGCGGCTTCGCACCGAGCCACCCAGCCAGACGTCGTAGCGATCGGTTGCCTGGACGGATGCCCTGGCGTCGATCGCGCCGCCACCGCGCGGCAGCACCCTGTTGCGGCCGTCGCCGGCCCTCCCCCAGCCGTCCGGGCGGGCCGTCCGGCTGAGCGGGACCACGGTCGGCGCGGGCCGCTTCGCGGCGGCGATTCGGCCTCCCGGGCCGGCGCGGCGCGCCACGCGACGGACCGCGGCGCAGCGCGGCGCCGCGAGCGGATCGACTCCGCTCCCCAGTCCGAGATGCGCGAGCACCGCCCCGGTGGCCGGGGCGCGGCGCTGCCACACGTCGTAGTGCTCGCCTCGGAACACCGGTCGGTAGGGCCCGGGAGGTCGGCTCTGGACCGGTGAGCGCCGCAGCACCAGCGTGCGATAGGCGAGCACCGCCCCGGGCTCGAGCTCGTCGGTGTCGGCGTAGCGCCCCGTCCTCACGATGCTCCCGTCCCGCAGCGGTATGCGCCGCCGGCGAAGCTCCGAGACTCCCTCGGGATCGGCCTCGCGGAGGAAGTGGCGCACGCCGTAGGGCTGGTACTCCGTCATCAGCGTCGGCCCCTGGCCGGCGATCCGCTCCCCGATCCTCTCCAGCTCGACGAGCTGGGAGCGCGGGGCAAGGGTCACCTCGCGGTAGGCAAGCAGGTTCGACCACACGACCCCGGCGGCTATCGCTACGAGGACAAGCCATCCCGCCAGCACGTTGCGGCGACCCGCGGCCACGGCCGCCCCGGCGGTGGCCAGGAGCAGCACGCACGGCGACGCAATCGCGAGCGCCTTGCCGTCAACCCAGGGCGATCCGAAGGCGACGATCCCCGTGCAGGCCGCCAGGCCGCCCACCGCGTAGGTGAGCAGCGCCCAGGCACGGGCGCGGACGCCGAGCGCGAACCCGCCGATCGCGGCCCCGATCGTCAGCGCGATCACGATCCCGGTCAGGGGATCGAGCTCGGGGTCGAGCCGGAAGTCGCCGCTGGGCCAGATGCCGACGACCTGGAGCGGGCTCAGCGGGCCGAGCAGGTTACCGAACGATCCCTCGCTGGTCAGTGGCCTCGCCCACGGCGCCACGACGCCTCCCAGGGCGAGCGCCGGAACGGCGAGCACCAGCGCGATCGCGACGAAGCCGCCCGCCCAGCGCAGCGTCGTGCGCGGGCCGATCCGGCGCACGAGCACGACAGCGACCGGAAGCAGCAGGGGCGCCAGCCACGCCACGCCGCCGATGCTGAGCACCGCTACGAGCGCGGCCGATGCGACGGCGAGAGGAATCAGCATCCGAATCGCCCCCAGAAGGAGCGAGCCGGCCACCACCGGCCGCTGCGCGACTTGAACCACCAGTCCAGCCACCAGTGGGAGCAGTGCCGCCGCCGCAACCTCCTTCACTCCGCCCCACTGCGAGTAGCCGACGAGCAGCGCGGGCTGGGCCGCCACGAACGCGACGGCGGCCCGCATCCGCGGTGAGGCGACGAACGGGGCGGCGATCGCCGACAGGGCGAGCGCGAGCATCCCGCCCAGCACGGCGACATAGGGCTGGAAGACCCACGCCGGGTCCTCCCCACTCAGGTCGGCGCCGACACCGAGCGGAAGGAAGGCGCCGATCGGGTACCCGTTTCCGAGGTTGAAGCCGAGAGTCGCCTCGTATGACGACGGGGCCAGCCCGTCGAGGCTGCGGCCGTGCTCCATCACCCGGTCGGTGATCGCCAGCCACGTGGCGGTGTCGTCGAGCTTGATGTAGCCGCTGAACGTGGCCTCCCCGGAGAGCAGCACCGGAGCCCCGAAGACGGCGAACGCCCCCACCGCCGCCGCGAGCGTCCAGGGCTCGGGACGCCGCCGGCCCGGAAGGCCGACCAACGCGCCGGTCGCCGCGAGCGCGACGACTAGCGGCGTCGCGAGCTCGGCCGTGGCGTCGGTCGTCGTCGCGAGCTGGCCGACGACGATGATCAGCGCCAGGCCGGCCACCGGGACTAGCGGCCCCGGCATGCGCCTCCCGGCGACCGCCTCGAGCAGCAGGCCGCAGCCGGTAGCGAGGGCCACGATGAGCGCCGGGAACACGGCCCATGCCGCGACCATGCTCATCGGCGTTTCCCCACGGACCTAGTCCTCGAGCCCCAGATCCTTGGCGTAGTGGTCCCGGTACTCGTCGCGCTTGTCGAGCACCTCCACGACGTACCCGTGCGTCTCATCGAACCGGATGTCCTCGATGTCGAGCTCCGCTCCCCCCCACTCGTCGGCGCGTGCCTGACCCGCGTTGTAGGCGGCCAGCGCGGCAACCTCGTTCCCCTCGTACCTCTCGAGCAGGTGGGAGAGATAGAACGACCCGTAGGCGATGTTGATGTCCGGATCGGCGAGGTCCTCGAGCACGAAGGTCGTTCCCCCGCTCAGCCCCTCGATCGCCTTTGCCGTCTCCGGCGTGATCTGCATCAGGCCCCGTGCGCCCGCATGGGACGTCTGGTCCTGGAACCGCGACTCGGCGTAGATCACGGCGGCGATCAGGGCGGGATCGAGATCCTTGTCCGCGGCCTGCTGGCGGATGATGTCGTCGTGACGCAGCGGAAGCGTCACCTCCAGCAGCGTCTCCCCGAGGTCGAGCTGCGTGAGGACCAGCCCACCGCCCACGCCGAGCACCGCCGCGGCGATCAGCATCGCCAGGCCGTATCGCTTCTTGCCCGCCCCGGCGCCTCGAGTAGCCATCGGGCTTCTGCTCGCGCTGCGTGAAGTCACTTGCTGTCCCCGCTCCCGATCAGCTCGCCGACGAGATCGACGATCTTCGCATCGAGATCGGCGAGCGTACCGTCGTTGGAGATCACGTGCGTGGCTCGCGCCGCCTTCTCCTCCTGGCTCAGCTGGCGCCCGCTTCGGCCGCCTAGCCCCGCCAGACCGCTGCGCTTCGACCGACTCTCGCGGAGCTCGTCCTCGGCGACCACGCACACGATGGCGTCGAACGCCTTCTCCATCCCGGTCTCGAACAGCAGCGGCACCTCGACCACCGCAAGCTTCATGTCGGCCGGGAGCGCGTCCCGCCACGCCGCGATCCGCTTCCCGACCCGGGGATGAAGCTCGGACTCCAGCCACCGGAGCTCGTCCGGGCGCTCGAAGACGATCTCCGCGACCCGGCCCCGATCGATCTCGCCCCCGGGGGCAACGTCCTCTCCCCAGCGCTCGACCAGCCGCTCGCGCAGCTCGCCCGTGCGCAGCAGCTCGTGGACCACGCTGTCGCTCGCCAGCCCGGCCGCGCCAGCCCGCTCGAACGCGGCAAGGGCCTCCGACTTGCCCGCTCCAGTCCCCCCGGTGAGGCCGACGAAGGTCGGCGCCAAAAGCTCTACTCGGGCTCGCGAGCCTCGCCGGAGGGCTCCTCGGGCGGTGGTTCGGAGAACACCTCCTCGGAGAGGCCGAGGTCGGGGACATCCTGCGGCGGCGCGTCCGCCTGCTGTGCGGGCTCCGGCGCCTGGGCGTCGCGCAGCGGCGGCAGCCCCTGCCCGTTCACGCGCTTGATGCTGAGCGAGATGCGGCGGCGCTCCTCGTCGATCTCGAGGATCTTCACCCGGACCTCGTCGCCCGGGTTGACGACCTCGCTCGGGTTCTCGACGTGATGGTCGGCCAGCTCGGAGATGTGGACGAGGCCCTCGACGCCGGGGACGATCTCCACGAAGGCGCCGAACGCGACGACCTTGGTCACCTTGCCCTCGAGGATGTCTCCCGACGAGTACGAGTCGAGCACCCGCTGCCACGGGTCCTCCTGGGTCTGCTTCAGCCCCAGCGAGATGCGCTGCCGGTCGCGGTCGATGTCGAGGACCTTGACGCGTACCGTGTCCCCGATCGACAGCACCTCCGACGGGTGGTTGACGTGGCTCCACGAAAGCTCGGAGATGTGGATCAGGCCGTCGATCCCGTCGAGGTCGACGAAGGCGCCGAAGTCGACGATGTTGGAGATCTTGCCCTCGACCACCTGGCCCGGCTGGAGGCGTCCGAGGATCTGCTGGCGAACCTCCTTGCGCTCCTCCTCGAGCACCGCGCGGCGCGACAGCACGACGTTGTTGCGGGAGCGGTTGAGCTCGATCACCTTGCACTCGAGCTGCTGGCCCATGAACTCGTCCAGGTTGTGCACCCGGCGGATGTCGACCAGCGACGCCGGCAGGAACCCCCGCACGCCGAGGTCGAGGATCAACCCACCCTTCACGACCTCGATCACCGTCCCATCGACGGGCTCGCCCGACTCGGCGGCGGCCTCGATCTTGCGCCATGCCTTCTCGAACCGGGCTCGCTTCTTCGACAGGATCAGCCGGCCTTCGGCGTCCTCCTTGGTCAGCACGAGCGCGTCGACCTGGTCGCCGAGCGAGACCTCGTCGCCGGGGTCCACCGAGCGCCGGATCGACAGCTCCATGGCGGGGATGACGCCCTCCGACTTGTAGCCGATGTCGACCAGCACCTCGTCCTTGTCGATCCGGACCACCTCGCCGGACACGACCTCGCCCTCGTTGATCGGCTTGATCGTCGCGGCGTAATTGGGCACGAGTTGGCCGTCGACCTCGATCAGGAGGTCGTCCGAGCCCTCCGCGGCGGCGCCCTCGGGGGGCCCGGCGCCGGGCTCGGTGACGGTGCCGGCACCCACGGCGTCGGTCTCGGTCGCTGAATCCGTTACGGACACGGCGGCGAAGTTTAGAGCGCGCACGGCTCCACGGAGTCAGGGAGCATTGGCTGTACCCTCGGCTCGTGCCCACCCGGAGGACCAAGCGCGGAGCCTCGCGTGTCGCGCTGCGTGGCGAGCGCGACGTCGTGATCTGCGGCGCGAGCTTCGCCGGCCTCGCCGTGGCGCGCGAGCTCGCGGGCAGCGGCGCCCGGGTGCTGCTGCTCGACCGCTACGAGATCGGAGAGCGCCAGACGTCCGCGTGCGCCGCGCCGACCGAGTGGCTGCGCGCGATGGGCGTGGCGGACTCGATCAGGCAGACGTTCGCCGATCTGGTCATCCACACGCCGCACACGACCGTCCGCATGGATCTGCCGTGGACCTTCTCCACCTTCGACTACCCGACCCTGTGCGAGCTGCTGTTCGAGCAGTGCGACGCCGAGTTCGAGACGGCGACGATCAGCGGGCGGGCTGACAGCGACGCTGCGGGGGTTTCCATTACTACCGATCGCGGGGAGGTCGAGCGCCCCGCTCGTCGTCGACGCCCTCGGGTGGCGCCGGGTGCTCGACGAGGTCTACCAGCCGCCGGACGCGCCGCTGTCGCGCGGGCTCGAGGTCCACCCGTCGGGGAACGGGCGCGACCTCGAGATCTGGATCGAGCGGGGCGTGATCCCGGCCGGGTACGGGTGGAGCTTCCCCGCGCGCGACGAGGTCCGGGTCGGTGTCGGTTCGTTCATTCCCCACGATCACGTCAAGCGGCCCACGGTCGAGCTCGCGCGGCGGCTCGAGCTGCCCAGCGTGCGCTACCAGGGCAACTGGATCCCACACCGCCTGCGCGAGGCGACGGCGGCGGACGTCTTCTTCGCGGGCGACTCGGCGGGGCACTGCCTGCCGCTGACGGCGGAGGGGATCCGCACCGCGTTCTACTTCGGGATCGCGTGCGGGCGCGAGCTGCGCCGCGTGATCGACGGCCGCGCGGACCGTTCGACCGCCCTGCGCCGCTACGCGGCGTTCTCCGCCCGTCACCGGTGGCACTTCGAGTGGATGCTGCGCGTGCAGCGCCTCGTGCCCAGGGTGCCGCCGCGAGCCCTCGCGCTCGCGCTCCGCGGGATGAGCTCCGACGCCTTCGTGCGCTGGGCCTTCCGCAACTACCTCGACATCGCGCACCCGGCGTACGCCCGCGAGCACGCGAAGCGATCGCCCGCGCCCGCCCTGACGGCCGCCGCCTGACGCGGCGCATGTATCGAGTGGTGAAGCGCGCTCGTTCCGCCCGAACTCGCCTGTAGGCCCCGCTCAGCCCGCGGCTGAGTCGCCGCGCCTCGCCAGGGCGATCAGGGAGAGCATCTCGAACACCGCGTTGGCGGCGAACAGCGCCGTGACCTGGCCCGGCCCGTCGTAGGCGGGCGCCACCTCAACGACGTCGAAGCCGACGAAGTCGATACCGGTGCAGGGCGCGCAGGTAGGTCAGGGCCTCGAAGCTCGTCGGCCCGCCGACCTCCGGCGTTCCCGTGCCCGGACAGAACGCCGCGTCGACGAAGTCGACGTCGAGCGACAGGAACGCCGGACCGGTGCCGAGCCGCTCGCGAGCGCGCTCCGGCGAGCTCCGCGGGCGGTCAGCTCCGCGAGCTCGATCCAGGGGATCGTCTCGACCCCGAGCGCGCCCGGGATCTCCTCGTCGGCCTCGCCGTAAAGCGACCCGCGCATCCCGGCCTGGAGGACGCGCGACGGATCGAGGATCCCCTCCTCGAGCGCCCGCCGGAACATCGTCCCGTGGCTGTAGCGGAGGCCGTCGAAGTAGGTGTCCCACAGGTCCATGTGCGAGTCGAGGTGGACGAGCCCGAGCGGCCCGTGCACCGCGGCGAGCGCGCGCAGCTCGGCGAGCGTCGATCGAGTGGTCGCCGCCCGATCGCCACCGGGAGCGCCTCCGACTCGGCGATCGGGCGCACGAAGGCCTCGACGCGCTCGAGCGTCTGCTCGATGTAGCCCGGCAGCGGTCGGGGCGTCCCCGTAGTCGATCGTCGACAGCGCCCCGAACACCTGCACCTTCTGGACCGGGTTGTAGGTCCGGATCATCGCCGAGGCCGAGCGCACGCCCTCGGGGCCGAACCGCGCGCCGCCCCGAAACGACGCGCCGCCGTCCCACGGAATCCCGAAGACCGCCGCGTGCACGCCCTCGAGGTCCTTGACGTGCGGCAGCCGCGCGTAGGTGCGCGGCCCCGTGAAGCGCGGGGCCTTCGAGCGCGTCCCAGGGCTCGTACACGACTATCTCACTCGCTCCAAGCGCATCTGGCTCACTCGACTAGGATCGCCTCGTTGTGCAGGAGGGGACATTGGACCCACTGCCGCGCGGAATGCGCGGCGCGATCGAGGAGGCGCTCGAGCCCGGCGAGGAGATCGTCGCCGTGTGGAGCACGCGCGGGTTGGGCGCCAACGCTCTCGTCTGCACCTCCACCCGGGCGCTGATCGCCAAGCGCGCCGAGCTGATCCGCTGGTCCGTGGCCGCTTTCCCGTACTCGGAGATCGCCGCGGTCGAGGTCGTCGACGGGCGTCCCGGAGCGGCGGCCCAGCTCGTCCTGGTACCCCCTGAGCCTGAGGCGCCGCCGAAACCGGGGCCGTTCGACGATTTCCCCGATGCCTACTTCCAGGAGTCGCGACGCCTGGTGGCGCCGAACACGCTCATGTTTCGCGGCAGGCGCCGTGCCCGCGAGGCGGCCGAAACGCTCGAGCGGCTGATAGCGGAGCACCGGCCGGACTGAGCGGAGGCCGGGGTCGGCGATCACTCGATGATCTGCTCCATGATCTCGAGGTTGCGCGCCCCATCCTCGCCGCTCGCGTAGGGCACGTCCTCACCCGACGCCGCCCGCGTCACCTCCTCGAGCTGGGCGACCCACGAGTTCGGCCGCTCCCCAGTCACATCCTCGGGCTCGGCGCCCTCGCGGAGCAGCGTCACCCGTCCCTGGCCCAGCGGGTTGGTGTCCTGGGCGACCAGCGCCCCCTTCGTGCCGTGCAGCTCGACCCGGGTGTACTGGATCCACACGTTGGTGCTGATCGTCAGCGTGGCGACCACGCCCGACTCGAGCCTGCATCGCCGCCGCCACGGCGTCGTCGGTCTCGAAGCCTTGCTGGCGCTCGAAGTATCCGCTGGCCTCGGAGATCTCGCCGAGCAGCATCCGGAGCAGGTCGATGTGATGGGTGCCGACGTCCGACAGAGCGCCCCAGCGCGCCGTCTCGCGCTTCTGGCGCCATTCCGGCGGTGGCCCGGGCCGATGGATCCCGTAATAGGTCCTCGCGACCGAGACGTCGCCGATCGCGCCCTCGTCGAGCAGCCGTTTCATGTTGCGGTGACCGGGCACATAGCGTCCCTGGTAGCCGGTCGCGAGCAGTACCCCGGCCTGCTTCGCGGTCTCGACCAGGTCCCAGCCGGCCTTGACGTCGATCGCCAGCGGCTTCTCCAGCAGCACGTGCTTGCCGGCTTCCAGGGCGGCCTTGCCCTGCTCGTGATGGCGCCACGTGGGCGAGGCGATCCAAACCGCCTCGAGCCCCGGCGCGGCGAGGAACTCGTCGATGTCCGCGGTCGCGGTCCCGACGCCGTGCTCGGCGCCGAACTGCGTCGCTCGCTCCGCGTCGCTGCTCAACGCCGCGACCAGCTCGGCGTTCTCGGCCTCCCGGAAGGCGTTCAGCCCCCCCTTGTCCACCAGTCCGCGGGTCCCGACCAGTCCCCAGCGCATCAGCTTCCGTCCCTCACGCTCATCGCATTCATCTCCCCTTCTCGCAGTGCAACGCGGTCGCCGCGGGACGTTAGCACCACTACCGCCGGGCGGCCGTTCTCGGGCGGCGTCGCTTTCAAAATTGAAGCTGGAGGCAATCCCTGAATCGGCTTGACTTCGCGAAATCCCAGGGTTACAGTAGTCCTGCTTTTGCTCGTTTAGCGAAACTATTAAGCCAGCAGCGGACTTTGCTGATCGGCTCGAGGCCCGTTCTGCGGAAATCGAGACGCTACAGCTCAGGCAACGGGTACGAGGAGCGAGAGGAGAGGACTCATGATCAGGAGACTGGCGGGGCGCTGGCCCCGAGTGCTTGTTGGGGCGTTGGCGCTCGTCGGGGTGCTTGCACTGGCGGCTTGTGGAGGCGACGACGACAGCGACGACGAGGGCGGTGACACGGGCAACATCGAGGCCCAGAAGGTGATCCGCTTCGCGTTCGCCCCGGACCCGGTGTGGAACTACATCAACGACAGCGGCATCCTCGAGAAGAAGGGCACGGAGGCGGGCATCGACATCAACGCCTTCCAGTCCTTCGACGAGTTCGGGCTGTTCGCCGGCGGCAACGCCGACGTCCTCTCGACCGGGAGCTACGAGACCCCGTTGCTCGACGAGCAGGGGATCGAGACCGTCACGTTCGGCAAGTACAACGCCAACAAGGACATCTTCGCGGTCAAGGCCGATGATCCCGCGAAATCGGCGGCTGACCTGGACGAGGGTTGCAAGGTCGCCGCGGAATCGACGACCGGCAACACCGTGATCTGGAGCTCGCTGGTCAACCAGATCGACGACCGAACGATCGAGGAGGGCGGAGACGACCTCGAGCTCGTGACCGCCGACTACCAGATCATGCCTCAGCTGCTCGCGGACGGCGAGATCTGCGCCGCGATCATCGACCCGGTGCAGGCCACCGAGGCCCTGCGGACGGACCAGATCAAGGCGCTGTACGACGGCAAGTCCGCGTCGCAGCTCTACGCCGAGGAGATCGCGGATGACCCCAACCACCTGGGCGTCGACTCGAACAACTTCGTCGCCCGCAAGGACTGGTTCGACGCGAATCCGGAGCTGGTCGCGTTCTTCCTCGACGTGTGGCAGGAGGGCATGGACGAGTGGATCAAGAACTCGGACCAGATCATCGCCGACTATCCGGAGGACTTCGCGGTCCAGAGCCCGGAGGACGAGAAGTTCATGCAGGACTACGTCAAGAACGTCTTCGACTTCCAGCAGAAGTCGGTCTACCTGACCCCCGAGTGGGTCAGCAACGAGGAAGGCGTCTTCGATCTGATCCAGGCCGCCGGGGTGATCGGCGAGGACCAGACGTTCCCCGAGCACGCGATCGTCGATCCGAAGACCGGTGAGGTCACCGAGACGATCGGGGGCGACGAGGAGTAAGTAGAGTCGGGGCAGTCACCGAGGAGCGACACTCGCAGGGAAGGGGACACCTGGATTGAGCGCTACTCCCAGCACGCTGCGGCGCCCGAGCCTTCGGGTCGGTGGGCTTGCGAGCAGGATCAGCGGCCGGGGTGTAGCAAGGGTCGCCCTGTCGCTCCTCGGAGGCCTCTCCTTCCTCGGCCTGTGGGCGGCGCTGTCCGAGTGGGCATTCGAGCCCTTCGTCCTGCCGTCTCCGTTCGCGGTCGTCGACAACATGTGGGCCCTGATTCAGGAGGGGCTCGTCGCCGAGGCGTTCCTGAAGAGCCTGCAGAAGACGCTGATGGGATGGGTGGCGGCGATCGCCCTCGGCCTCCCGATCGGGCTGCTGATGGGCCGATTCCGGTACGCGCGGGCCTTCTTCCACGATCTCGTCTACCTGCTTGCCAACGTGCCGCTCGTCGTCTACGCGGTCATCTCGCTGGTCGTCTTCGGGATCAGCGACATCGGGCCGGCGTTCGTGGTCATGCTGCTGGTCCTTCCGGCCGTGGCGATCAACGTCGCCGCGGGCGTCGCCTCGGCGGACGAGGGCCTGATCTCGATGAGCAGGGCGTTCAGGCGCGACGCCGGGCGTGTGACCAGGTACGTGATCGTGCCCGCGGTACTGCCGTTCCTGCTTGCGGCCGCCCGGGTCACGTTTGCTGACTCGTGGAAGCTCGAGGCGCTGACAGAGACGTTCGGGAGCTCGAGCGGGGTCGGCTTCCAGATCCACAAGGCGTTCACCACCTTCTCGGTGCTGGACGCCCTGTCCTGGATGATGTTCTTCGTGATCTTCATCATCATCGTCGAGCGGGTGCTCCTCGCCCCGGCCGAGCGCCGGATCTTCGCGTGGCGCAACCCGGGCATGGCGAAGGACTCGATGTGAGCCGGATCGCAAGCGACAGTCGGGAGGCGCGGCGTGGGCGCCGCTGAGGGCCGGGCCAACCTTCCGGGGATCGACCCGCGCGAGTCGGACATCGACCGCTCGGCGGTCACCGACGCCGACCTTGCCGGGGGCACCCGGGGGTGGTGGCGCTTCCTCGTCTCGGACACCGCCGCGGTGTGGACGGCCCGGATCCTCGCGGTGCTGTTCTGGCAGCTCGCGGGGTCGCAGATAGACCGCATCCCCACCCCGATCCAGGTCGGGGAGTTCCTGTACGAGCACCGTGATCTGCTGCTGCCCAACATCTGGGTCACGGTCCAGACCGCGCTGGTGGCGCTGATGATCATCCTCGTCGTCGGGATCCTGCTCGGGTTCGCGATGGGGCGCTGGTGGCCGGTCCGGTACTTCTTCACCGATCTCGTGATGGTGTTGATCGCGCTTCCGGCGTTCATCTGGGCGCTGCTGGCCGTGATGTGGTGGGGATTTGACGACATCGGGCCGATCTTCGTCGCGTCCATCTCGGCGACGCCGATGCTGATCATCAACACGAGACAGGGGGCGCAGGCCGTCGACGGCGACCTGCAGAAGATGTCGAGCGCGTACAAGGTGCCGGTGACGAGGCAGTTCCGCACGCTCGTCCTGCCGACGATGAGCGAGTACATCATCGCCGGCTTCCGCTTCGCGACCCTGGCGGCCTGGGGCGCCATCCTCCTGGTCGAGTTCTTCGGCAGCGAGGAGGGGATCGGGTTCCAGGCGAACTACTGGTACGACGCGGGCAGCTTCACGGGAATGATCGCTTGGGGCTTCGTGATGCTGGTGGTGATCGTCGCGATCGACAAGCTCGTGCTGGAGCCGGTGCTCCGCCGTACGCGCCGCTGGCGAGCCCAGAGCCAGGGCTGGACGGTGTAGCGGCGGGCCGCCCGGTGGTGCGGCCCACTCGCCTGCTTGCAATCGCCCGTTGGGGGACTGCCGTCGCCCCGCTGCTCGCGGGGCTGGCGCTGATCGGGTGCTCGGGTGACGACGGGGGCGAAGCCGCGGCCGACTTCGTCCAGCTCGAGGGCAGCCGCCTCGTCAAGGTGCAGACGGTGGGCCTGGCCGCGTTCGGCCCCATCAACCCTTACACGGCGATCCCCGCCCACGCCGTCGGGGCGTTCGGTGAGCCGTCGTCGGTCGATCGCCGTGGCGAGCGGTGCCGCCGGCGCTGGTCCGATCTCGGGCTCACGATCGACTTCGCCGGCCCGCCGGACCCGTGCGGTCCGGAGGGTCGCGTCGAGGAGATCCGGTTGCGCGGACCGCGAGCCGTGGAGGCCGGCTGGCGCACCGCCGAGGGAATCAGGCCCGGAATGCCGCTCTCCGCAGCGCTTCGCCGCTATCCGGACGCGCGGCGGGCCGGCGGTCAGCTGGTTCTGGTCGAGGGGCCGGCAGGAGACGACTCCGGCGGGCTCGCCACGGTGCTGTCGGTGACGAGCAATGGGCGGAGGGTCGAGGCGATGACGTTCCCGATCGGGGCGGGCTCGGGCTAGACGGGCGGTCCGCTCGGCATGCGGCGTCTCCCTCGACCGAGTGACGTATTCGGTAATCCACAGGGACCCAAATCCGTCACTCGCCGCGTCTACATCCGAACGTCGATCACGGTCGGCGTCGACGCCTCGAACGCTCCACTCAGCAGGTCGGGCAATCGAGCAGGATCGTCGATCGTCTCGCCATGGGCGCCGAAGGCGCGGGCAACGGCCGCGAAGTCCGGTGCCGCGAAGTCGACGCCGAGCAGGGGCTGCCCGGCCTCGAGCATCTCCCTGCGGATCTCGCCGTAGCCGCCGTCGTTGACGACGACGATCGCGATCGGGAGCTCGAGCGCGCATGCGACGGCGAGCTCGGGGAGCGTGAACATTGCCCCGCCGTCGCCGATCAGCACGACGATGTCGCGCCCGGGGTGAGCGAGCTTGGCGCCGATCCCGGCCGGGATCCCGTAGCCGAGCGTGGCAAAGCCGGTCGGGTAGAGGAATCGCCGTGGCCCGGACAGCGCCAGGAGGTGGACGGCCCCGTAGTAGCACGCCCGGGTCGAGTCGCCGGCGAGGATCGCGCCGTCACCCAGCGAGCCTTCGAGGGCGGCGATCAGCCCCTCGTAGCCCTCGCCGTCGCGGAGCGCCTCGGCTCGCAGCCGCTCGCGAAGCGCCTCCGCCTCACCGCGTCCACGATCTCGAGGCTCCAGCCCGTCGAGCTCGGCCGCGAGCGCCCGCAGCGCGCTCGCCGCATCGGCCGTGATCGCGACCGCCGCGCGGCCGTTCTTGTGCCGCTGCGCGGGATCGATGTCGACCCGGATCAGCTTCCCGGAGAGCGCGAGCGGAGGGTCGTGCCACAGGTCCGAGTGCGCGAGCTCGGTTCCGACCGCAAGCACCGCGTCACATTGGTCGAGGTACCGCTGAGCGCTCTCCAGCCGGATCGACGCCCCGAGCGAGATCGGGTCGCGCTCCGGCACCACGCCCTTGCCGTTCACGGTGGTCACCACCGGCGCCCCGAGCAGCCGCGCGAGCTCCACGGCCTCCGCGCCGGCGTCGGCGGCGCCGCCCCCGAGGACCAGCGCGGCTCGCTCTGCTGCGGCCAGCATGCCCGCCGCGGTCGAGACCGTGGCGGGGCGCGGATCCGGCGGCTCCGCGGGCGGATCGGGCGGCGCCGCGGCCTCGCCGACACGCTCGAGCGCGTCGAGCGGGATCTCCACGTAGGCCGGGCGCGGGCGTCCCGAGGAGAATCCCGCGAACGCCGCGTCGATCGCCGCGGCGGCCTCCCGGGGCCCCGTCGCGCGGGTGGCCGAGCCGCAGACGCGCGCGAGCGCGCCGAGCTGATCGGGCGCCTCGTGCAGATAGCCGGTGTCTCGCCCGCGCACCGCCTCGCTCATCCCGGGCGCGAGGATCAGGACTGGGACCGAGTCCGCGTGGGCCGTTCCGGCGGCGGCCATCAGGTTGAGGACCGCCGGGCCGCCGGTCGCGAGGCAGACCGCGGGCGACCCGCCGCTGCGTGCGTAGCCGTCCGCCGCGTAGCCGGCCCCCTGCTCGTGGCGCGGCGTCACGTGCTCGATCGAGGAGGCGGCGAGGCACCGGTACAGCGGCAGGTTGTGGGTCCCCGGGATGCCGAACACGTGCCGAACGCCGTGCGCCTCGAGCCGCTCGATCACCGCCTCGGCGGTGCTCACCTCACCAGGTGTTCGCGTCAAAGCATGATCCGGCCGCCGGCGACGTCGAGCGTGACGCCGGTCAGCCAGCGGGCCGAATCCGAGACGAGGAAGAGCGTCGCCAGCGCGCAGTCGAGCGGCGTTCCCATCGTCCCCAGGGGCGACATCTCCGCCACCCGGGCGCGGCTCGGCTCGTCCATGATCCGCTCGATCCGCTCCGAGCTCACAGTCGCCGGCGCGATCACGTTGGCGCGGATGCCGTATTGCCCCAGTTCCTTGGCGACGTGGCGGGTGAACTGGATCACCCCCGCCTTCGCGGCGGCGTAGGACGCGGTGAGCAGCTTGTCGAGGTAGCGGCCGCCGTTCGACGCCATCGTCACGATCACCCCGCCGCGCCGTTCGATCATCGACGGGACGATCGCGCTCACGGTCAGGAACGTCGCGGTCAGGTTGGCCTCGATCACCTCGCGCCACTCCTCGACCGAAATCTCCTCGATCGGCGTGAACTCGCCGAACCCGCCCGCGAACGGGAGCAGGATGTCGATCGGCCCGAGCTCCGAGCGAACCCGCTCGTGCATTCGCTCGATCTCGATCATCTCGCCGACGTCGCCGCTGATCCCGATCGCCTCCGTGCCGGCCTCGCGGAGCTCGGCGACGACCGAGTCGATCCCGGGCTGCGAGCGCGCGACGACGGCCACGTTGACCCGGTTCGCCGCCAGCACGCGGCACGTCGCGGCGCCGATCCCCTTCGATCCCCCGGTGACCAGCGCGACCCGACCGGCGAGGTCTGGATACGTCGGGATCGCTCGCTCGCCGCTCACCTGGCTCAGCGGCCCGCGAGGACCTCGGGGTTGACGGGCCGGTCCGGCGCCTCGCCGCGCAAGCGCCCGCGCGACCTCCTCGGCGGCGCGCCGCTGGAGCTCGGCCTGGGCCTCGACCGAGTAGAACGCCATGTGCGGGGTCAGCACCGCGCGCGGGTGGCCGCGCAGCGGGTGGTCGGCGGGCGGCGGTTCGGCCTCGGTGACGTCAAGCGCCACGCCACCGAGCGCGACCGGAGTCGAGCGCCTCGACCGCCGCGTCCATGTCGACAAGAGGGCCGCGCGCGGTGTTGACGATGATTGGGGCCCGCCGCATCCCGGCGATCGAGTCGGCGTCGATCAGGTGGTGGTTCTCGTCGGTGAGGGGGACGTGCAGCGATACGTAGTCGGCGTCCGCGACTGCCTCGTCGAAGCTCGTGGCGCGCTCGGCGCCGGCACGGTCCCATTCCTCCAGGTACGGATCGAAGCCCACCGCCTCGATCCCGAACGCTCGCGCCCGCTCGACAACCCGAGCCCGATCGCCGCCCACGCCGATCACGGCGAGCCGACTGCCTCTGAATCCGGTGCACCGCCCCGTGGGGGACCGCCCAGTCACCTTCTGCCGACCGCCAGCGCGGCGTGGTGGACCCCCCGCGCGAGCGCCAGCAGCAGGGCCATGCGCGTGGTCGGCGACCTCGTCGAGGCAGTAGTCGGGAACGTAGGTGACGAGCAGGCCACGCTCGGTCGCCGCTGCGACATCGATGTTGTCGTAGCCGATCCCGTAGCGGGAGATGATCCGGCAACCGCCCTCGGCCGCGGCGGCGACCACGGACTCGGGCACCTTCGCGTAGCAGACCAGCATCGCGTCGCAGTCGCCGCGCCGCGTCGACGAGCTCCTCCTCGCCGCGTCTCGGCGAGGCCATGACCAGCTCGGCATCCGAGGGGCTCGAGGATCGACCGCCTCGGTCTCGAGGTCGCGCGAAGACGTGGTCGGTGACGAGGACCTTGGTCGCCATCCCAGGGCGCTCCCCGCGGCGATCGAGCTAGGAGAGCGCGTAGTCGTAGAACGGGTGCCTGGTGAACAGCACAGGCCCGTCCTTGGTGACCAGCAGGTTCTCCTCGAGCCGGACCGTCTGCTCGAGGCCGGGGTGCCCGGCGAACGTCTCGGCGGCGAAGTACATGCCCTCCTTGAGCTCGACCGGGTAGTCGAGCGAGTAGGCGCGCGAGATCCACATCCCCTCGTACAGGGAGAGCCCGATGGAGTGCGCGAATTGCTGCAGGGTCACCGTCTTGTACTCGTCGTCGGCGTACGTGGGGAACCTCTTCGCGACGTCCTCGGTCGTGTTCCCCGCCTTCATCTGCTCGATCGCGGCGTACATCGACTCGTAGCACTCCTTGTAGAGGTCCTGCTCCTTGACGGTCATCTTGCCGTCGACCTTGAACGTGCGCACGAAGTCGACGAAGTAGCCGCCCGGGCCGACCGCGTTCTGGTCGATGATCACCAGGTCGCCCTGGCGGATCACCTTGTCGGTGTGCCAGCGCCGGTACGGGCTGGTGTTACCTCCCGAGGCGACGATGATGTCGTAGACGAAGTCGAAGCCGTGCTCGTAGAGGTACTCGTTCACCTTCGCGGTGATGTAGCTCTCCTTCACCCCCGGCTTCAGCCATTCGTTCTCGATCTTCCAGAACGAGGTGTCGCCGATCGCGCTGGAGATCTTCAGGCATTCGATCTCATCCGGGGTCTTGATCACGCGGGCGCCCGACATCGCCGGCCACGCGCTGGTCGTCCGCAGACCCCGCCGCTCGAACGCGGCGGCGGCAGAGGGGTCGTAGATGTCGACACCGATCGGCTCGTCCTCGACCCCGTTCTCCTTCAGCACCTCGACTATCGAGTCGGCCATCCGGTCGACCATCATCTGCTCGGCCGTCTCCGCCCACTTCCAGGTGATCGCCGGGCGGATGTTGCCGTTCAGCCACGGGGCGTCGATCTTGGCGCACTCGAGGTCCGAGCCGGCGGTCTCGAAGAGCACCGGCTCGCCGTCCCGCGGAAGCACGCAGTAGCGGATGAAGATGTTGTTCTTCCAGTTGCCCTGGAAGACGCCGGTGATGTAGCGCACGTTCTCGCCGACGAAGCAGACCAGCGCGCCGAGGTCGTGCTCCGCCATCTTGGCCCGCGCCTGGCTGAGGCGGTCGCGGCGCATGCGATCGAAGTCGACCCGTCCCTGCCAGTCGGTCCCGGTCGTGCTGTAGACGCGACGCGGCTCGAACTCGTGCGGCTTGCCGAGGAAGCCGAGGTCCATGCCCTTGCCGAACTCGGTCACGCCGTTGCCTTGCGCCTGCGTGTCAGTCGGCCGCTGGAGCATTCTGTCGCTGCCTCCCGTCGTCGTCGTCTCCCGTCGCGCCCCGGGCGCTCGCCCCCGCCGCTTGCGCTACGGCCGAGGAGAGGAGAGATACTCGGCCGCAGGGAAAGCGCCAGTAACGATTCTGCCCTTCTGTGAAGCTATGCTACACAACTTCAGGGCCACTGTCCAACGGCGGTTCATGTGCTGAGAAGACGTTCGTCGAACCCCGTCCGGGTCAGCGCGACGCCGCCGCCGTCGGCGACGACGATCGTGTCCTCGAGGCGAACGCCGCCGCCCCCGGGACGTCGGGCACCCAGATCAGGGGCTCGATCGCCATCGTCATCCCGGCGCGAAGCTCCACCGTCTCGGCCCCGGGAAGCGCCTCGCCCACGTACGGAGGCTCGTTCGCGCCCGACGCCGATCCCGTGCCCGATGAACAGGCGACAGGAACGACTCCCCGAGGCCGTGTCCCTCGCCCTCCGCGCGCACCGCCGCCGGCGACGTCGTCGTTCGTGTTCCCCGGGCGCATCGCGTCGGTGGCGGCGGCCAGCGCGTGCCGGACGGCCGTGAAGATCTCGCGCTGGCGCGCGCTCGGCTCGCCGCAGATCACGGTGCGACCGATGTCGGAGTAGTAGCCGCTCCACATCGCCCCGATGTCGATGAAGACCAGGTCGCCCTCACGGATCAGCTTGTCGGACGCGAAGCGGTTCGGCGGGCTCATGTGCTCGCCGGAGGCGACGAACGGGGTCGCGAGATGCGCCATCTCGCCGCCGAGCCGGTACAGGGTGTGCATCGCCTCGGCGACGCACGTCGTACTCGCGCACGCCCGGCTCCACGGCCGCGATCGCGGACTCCGTGACGGCCTCGCCGATCGCGCACGCCTCCTGCATCACGGCCAGCTCGCGCATCCGACTTGATCAGCCGCACCGACTGCATGACGGCGTCGCCGTCGGCCAGCTCCGCCTCCGGGAGCACGCGGGAGAGCTCCTCGACCTGGGCGTAGGCGAGCTCGTCGAGGCCGATCGCGGCGGCCGCTAGCCCGTGGCGCTCCAGCACGGGAGCGATCACCTCGGCGACCGTGCCCGCGATCAGGCCCCTGGCCTCCATGATCGGGACCGTCTCCACGCTCTCGACCCACGGCATCACGCTGCGCACGCGGTCGACCTCGCCGCCGGAGCAGAACAGGACCAGCGACCCATCCCCGGCGAGCAGGCAGCCGTTCAGCAGCGCGCTCTTGCCCTGGATGATCTGCGGACGCAGCCCGGATAGGAAGCGAACGTTCTCGTCCTTCCACAGCAGCAGCGCGTCCAGCGGAGAGGCGGCGAGCGCCCCGCGGGCGCGCTCGAGGCGCTGCTCGCGAAGCGCCGCGAAGTCGATTCTCGCCTCGTAGTCGACGCCGAAGGCGCCGTGCGCGTACGAGCCCAAGCCGCTGCGCTGATCCATCACACCCTCCGTCTGCTCTTCGCCGATGCCGCCGCCGGCGCCGACGGCCGGGGCCAGCCGGGACACAGTACCACTAACGTCCCGAGCGTCCACGGGGCGGCGGAGGAGCACACGACCCGCCGCGGCGGCGGTGCTTGACTTCCCCGGATCGAGCGGTTACAGTAGCCGCGCTGTTGCTCGTTTAGTGCAACTGTCGAACGAGTTGGAGAGGCCCGTCCGCGAGGAGCCCGATGGCCAGGTTGGTGGCACAGAACGTCCGGAAGGTGTTCCCGCCGCGAATCAGTGGCCAGGAGCCGGTTGTGGCGATCACCAACGTCAGCTTCGAGATGGAGGGCCACACGTTCGTCTCGCTCGTCGGCCCGTCGGGATGCGGTAAGAGCACCTTCCTCAACCTCGTCTCGGGAGTCGAGATCCCGACGGCGGGTGAGTTGGAGCTGGTCGGAGAAGGCTCGGAGGACGTGCGAATCGGCTACGTGTTCCAGGACCCCAGGCTGCTGCCGTGGCGATCCGTGCTCGACAACATCCTCTACGTCCAGGACCACGGCGACCGCGCGGGGAGGCGCCGCAGGGCGAACGAGTTCCTGAAGCTCGTCGGCCTCGAGAACGCGGGCTCGCAGTACCCCGGCCAGCTCAGCGGCGGCATGCAGCAGCGGGTCGGCATCGCGCGGGCGCTCTCGATCGATCCCGGACTGCTGCTGATGGACGAGCCGTTCAGCCACCTCGACGCGATCACCGCGCGATCGATGCGCGAGGAGCTTCAACGACTGTGGCAGAAGGCCGGCGCCGGAATCCTGTTCGTGACCCACGATGTGCTCGAGGCCGTGCTGCTGTCGAACCGGGTGCTGATGATGAGCGGCCGGGGAGAGATCTATCGCGACATCGAGATCGACCTCCCCTATCCCAGGCTTCAAACCGACCACGATGTGGTGACGCTTCAGGCCGACATCCTCGAGCTGTTCGAGGTCATGGAGGCCGAGTCGACCGAACGAAACGGCGCCGGCGCGAAGCAATCGGGGGCCGTGGCCGCGCCGAGTTGAGCCCCACTTCGGGTTCACCCAAGGAACGACGAGAACGCCGACCGAGGAGGTAGCAAACCCGTGCTCAGACACACCGCCTTCTTCCTGTTCAGGGAGGACATCACGCCGGCCCAGCATCTCGCGATGCTGAAGGGGCTCGCGTATATGCGCTTCGAGTGCGGAAGCGTCGTCGGACTCGACTACGGCACCGACCTGTTCGATGGATCGAAGGTCCTCCGCGAGGTCAAGCCATGGGACCGGACGCCGCGGTGGCGCGCCGCAGAGGCGGGCCCGCCGTGCAACTACGACGTCGCGCTGATGCTCGACTTCCCCGACCAGGCCGGACTCGACGCCTACAACGACGACGACGTCCACCACGAGGTCGGCGAGTACAACGCCTCGATCTGCCGCCCGGAGATGACCGCCCGGGTCGATTGGAACTACGACGGCGAGTCATTGATCACGCCCGGCCACGTGCGCCACTCGGCGATGTTCGTGTGGCGCGACGACGCCGACGACGCCGCCAAGGAGGCGGCCTTCGAGCAGGCGCGAGGACTCGAGTCGGCGGACGGCGTGGAGAAGCTCACGGTTGCGCCGAACGTCGGGCCGATGAAGACCGACTTCGACTGGATCCTCGACGTCCACGTCTCCGACGAGAAGAAGGCCAAGGCGATGCTGGAGGGCGACGTGTACGGCAACGCGATGGCGGCGATCGCCCCGGTGACGAAGTACGAGTGGACCGCCCGCCTGTCGCACGTCATGCGAGGGATGTGAGCATGGCCGAGGGACGCGTGATCGACGTTCACTGCCACGTGACGCCGCAGCGCTTCCAGCGCGCGGTGCTCAACGGGAACGACTGGCACGGGATGACGATCGCGGATGGCGAGCTCGACAACCTGCCGAACCGCTGGCTGCCCGACCGCCGGATCGAGGAGATGGACAAGATCAACATCGACGTCCAGGTCGTCTCCCCCACCGACGTCTTCTATCAGTACGGGCAGGACGCGAAGGTGACCCAGACGATCTCGCGCGAGGTCAACGAGGAGGTCGCGGAGATGGCGCGCGACTACCCGGACCGGATCATGGGTCTCGGGACGCTGCCGATGCAGGACACGAAGCGGGCGGTCGAGGAGGCCACGCACGCGATCAAGGAGCTCGGCCTGGTCGGGTTCATGATCGACGACCACGTCAACGCGCTCACCTACGACCACGACGTGTTCGACGAGTTCTGGGCCGCGATCGAGGAGCTTGGGGCGTTCATCCTCATCCACCAGTTCCACCCCACGGTCGTCTACTACCGGATCCAGGACTACTTCCTGCTCAACTCGGTCGGCAACCTCGTCGACCGCACGCTCGCCTGGGCGGCGCTCGTGTACGGCGGGGTGATGGACCGCTACCCGGGGCTCAAGATCTGCCTCGCGCACGCGGGCGGCTACGTCCCCTACGCGCTCGACCGCATCGATACGGGGTGGGAGGTGTGGCCCGACTCGCGCGGCCGCTCCAAGGACAAGCCGAGCACCTACGTCGACCGCTTCTACTACGACACGGTCACGTTCACCGACCGCAACCTCCGCTTCATGCTCGACGTGCTGGGCTCGAACCGGGTCGTGTTCGGGACGGACTGGCCCGCTCCGATGCAGGTGTATGGAGCGGTCGATCGGCTGAAGAGCTCCGAGGTGCTCGAGGACTCCGAGCGCGACGACCTGCTGTGGCGAACGGCCGCCTCGATCTTCGAGGAGTAGCGATGGCCGAGAAGCCGAAGGTGTTCGTCGTGCAGCCGATCATGGACGTGGGGCGCCGCGCCCTCGAGGAGTTCGCCGAGGTCGAGGTGTTCGAGTCCGAGCGGATGATCAGCAGGCCCGAGCTGATCGACGGGGTGCGCGACTGCGAGTACGTGTGGATGCTCGGCGACACGCCGATCGACGCCGAGGTGATCGACGCCGCGCCCGAGCTGAAGGGGATCGCGACGATGGCGCTGTTCCCCAACGTCGTCGACGTCGAGGCGGCGACGGCGCGCAAGCTGCCGGTGACCGTCGTCCCGCACGTGATCACGAGGACGACCTGCGACCTCACGCTCGCGCACATCATCGGACTGGCGTGGCGGATCGTCGAGGCCGACCGGTTCACCCGCTGCGGCCGCTTCCACCAGGAGCAGTCGACGTCGTTCCTGACCACGGAGCTGGCCGGCAAGGTGGTCGGCATGATCGGGGTCGGGGAGATCGGCACCGAGATCGTCAAGCGGCTCCGGGCGTTCGAGATGGAGGTCGTCTACACGAAGCGCAACCGGCTTCCCGAGGACACCGAGCGCGAGCTCGATCTCACCTGGATCGCGGACCGGGACGAGCTGCTGCGCCAGTCCGACTTCGTCGTCCTGATGGCGACCTACAACGAGACCACCCACAAGCTGATCGGCGTGCGCGAGTTCGACCTCATGAAGCCCTCCGCGTTCTTCGTCAACACCGCGCGCGGCCGGATCGTCGACGAGCCGGCGCTGATCGAGGCGCTGCGGGAGCGCAAGATCGCGGGGGCGGGCCTCGACGTGTACTGGAACGAGCCTCCGGTCTCAGAGCCGGCGCCGAGCCCCGAGCTGTTCGAGTTCGACAACGTCATCCTCACTCCCCACATGGGCAGCGCGACCGTCGAGGCGCGAACGAAGATGGCGCTCGCGGTCGTCGACAACCTGCGGGCGATGGTCGCCGGGGAGCGGGCGCCGAACGCCGTCAACCCCGAGGTGTACGGCGAGGCCCCTGTCGAGCAGCCGGACCGGCTGGGGTAGGTGGTCACTCTCCGTTCGGGGGTTGGCGGGATGAAACAGCGGCTGGGTAGGGGGAACTGGGCAACGCTGCAAAACCCGGTCTCGACCGCCATCCGAAGACGAAACCAGAGTTAACCGCGTATATCGTGGTCAACTCCGGTTTCGAGCTGGCCAGCGCCTCGAAACCGAGCTTATCCGGCGGCTCCCCCCTACCCAGCCGCCGTTCGCCCATAGCGTGCCCCCCGGCCAAGGGCGATCGAATCGGCCGTTCTCCCTACGCGCTCCCCGCCACGTCGAGCACGACCCGGCCGACCACGTCCCCTTGCTCGAGCGCGTTCAGGGCCTCGTTCGCCCTCTCCAGGGGCAGCACGCGATCGATCACCGGTTTGACGCGTCCGTCCGCGACCAGGCGGACCGCCCGCTCGAGCTCGTCGAGGCCGACGTAGCGGGAGCCGACCAGCTCCACCTCCTCGAGCACGAAGCGCGCCGTCGGCACGCCCCCGAACGTGGAGTCGACCGAGTAGCCGACACCCACGATCCGGCCCGCCGGCCTGACGAGGCTGAAGGCGCGGGCGAAGGTGGCGTCGCTGCCGACGGTGTCGATCACCACGTCCACGCCGTCCCCACCGGACGCCTCGATAACCAGCCCATCCGTCCCAGGATCGTCGCCCGCCAGCGCCTCGAGGCCGAGCTTCGAGGCGGCCTCCCTTGCGCGCGGCGAGACATCGATCCCGATCGCCCGGGCACCGAGGGCGGCTGCGATCTGCAGCGCGTGGATCCCCACCCCGCCGAGGCCGATGACGAGCGCCGTGTCCCCCGGACGGACGCCGCCGCGGGTGATCACCGCCCGGTAGGCGGTCCCGATCGCGCAGGTCAGCGGCGCCGCGTGCACCGGGTCGATCTCGGGCGGGACCACCGTTAGGCGGTCGATCGGGGCGGCAAGTCGCTGCTGGAAGCCGCCGGGGGTCACGAACCCGGTCCACCCCTGAGGGTCCTGGCACAGCTGCTCGACGCCGGCGCGGCAGCGCGCACAGCGACGGCAGGGCCACAGGTGGTAGACGACGACCACGGTCCCGGGCTCGAGCACGGGCGGGTCGGCGCGGACGACGCGGGCGCAGATCTCATGCCCGGGGACGTGCGGCAACGTCAGCCGGTCGCTGTAGGGCATGCGGCCGCGGGACGTCTTCACATCGGTGAAGCACACGCCGCATGTCAGCACGTCGAGGAGGGCGTATCCGGGCCGCAGCTCGGGCTCGGGCAACTCGAGCCGCTCCAGCGGCTCGCCGTACTCGCGCACCGCCATGCCGATCACGGCGGCACCGCCGTCCTCACGGCCTGCGCTGGTCCCCCTCGGTGGGAAGCTTCAGCTCGCCGTCGTGGATGATCACCGTCACGGCTCGCGCGACCTCATCGGTCGGATTCACGTAGCGATGCGGGAACGACGACGGAAAGTGGATGCTGTCGCCGGCGTTGAGCTCGTAGCGCTCGAATCCGACGTAGATGTCGAAGCGCCCGCTCAGCACGAGCACCATCTCGGTCCCCGGGTGCCGGTAAAGCTCCGGATTGGACTCCGCCCCGGGCTGGTAGGTGAGCTCGAGGAAGTCGACGTGGGAGAGCGTCTCGGGCGTCAGCCGCTCCCACAGCACACCTCCTTCGATGTTGATCGCGGCGCGGGCGTCGCGACGCACCAGGTAGCGCTGCGCCGGGGTGGCCGTGCTCGCGGCCACCTCGGGCTCCGCGACCTCGGCCTTCTCGGGCTTTCGCTTCGTCTCCGCGGCGGTCGCCGAGTTTCCCTCCTTGAGGAAGAAGGCATCCACCGGCACGTCAAGCGACTCGGCGAGGGCGAACAGCGTCGCCACCGACGGCTGCGACTGGCCGCGCTCGATCTGGCTGATCAGGCTCGGGGAGACCCCGACCATGCGCGCCAGCTCGGAGACCTTGAGATGGCGGTCCTTGCGGTAGCTGGCCACGCGCTCCCCAACGCGGTCCGCGGCGGACTGGCCCTTGCGCTTGCGCCTGGCGGTTGACGGGGCTGAGGACGTTTCCGTGGCCATCAACCGCGCACGCTAACGGTGCTAACAATCCGAATCACGACGACAGTAATACTATCCAATCCGGCGGATAACACCACACCCCCCACCCGACGGCCATACTGCGTCGCTACAAGGCGTTCGGCTCCAGGCGGTCTCAATAGCAGCACTAACGCATTGCTCGGAGCCACTGCACCGCCGATCGGAGGCCGACGATGAGGATCGACGTCCACAACCACGTGATGCCGGAGCCGGCGCTCGACCTGCTCCGCGCCGAGCCGGCGTACGGCGTGACCCTCGACGGCAGCCGGTGGAGCGGCGGGCTCCACGTCAACTTCGAGATCGTCCCCTCCTTCGTCGAGCCCGCGCCGAAGCTCGCCGAGCTCGAGTCCAAGGGCCTCGAGGCGGCCGTCGTATCAGTCGCCCCGCCCCTGTTCTACTACCACGTCGACGCCGAGACCGCGGGGGAGCCGATGGCGCGGGCGGTCAACCGCGGGCTGGCGGAGTTCTGCGCCGAGGCCCCCGAGCGGCTGCGGTGGCTGGCGAGCGTGCCGATGCAGGAGCCCGAGCGCGCCGCAGCCGTGCTCGAGGACGCCGTGGCAGCCGGTTGCGTCGGCGTTGAGATCGGTACCGCGGTCGACGGGCGCCGCCTCGACGAGCCCGGCTTCGAGCCGTTCTGGGCCTCCGCCGAGCGACTCGGGCTTCCGGTCACCCTCCACCCGGCCTACCTGGAGCGAAACCACGCTCTGGACGACTACTACTTCCAGAACGTCCTCGGCTTCCTGTTCGACACCACGATCGCGATCGAGCGGCTGATCGTCTCTGGCCTCCTCGACCGCCATCCGGCGCTCCGCCTCGTTCTGCTGCACGGCGGCGGCTACTTTCCCTACCAGGTCGGCCGCCTTCGCCACGCGGGCACCGTGCGGCCCGAGCTCGCCGACGCACCGAGTGATCCGTGGGCGTACCGCGAGCGGCTGTTCTTCGACATCATCACCCACGACCCCACAGCGCTCGCCTACCTGATCGAGCGCGCGGGCGCCGATCATGTGGTAATGGGCACCGACCTGCCGTTCGACATGGCGACGCCCGAGCCGATGCAGCTGCTCGAGACGGCCGCCGACGGCCCGGTCGTACAGGCGATCGCGGAGCGAAATCCGGCCGCCCTGTACGGGTTCCCGGACGCCGGCTGACCGTGCGCTCGGCGGCGGCGACACCCGATATGAGCCTCACCGGGCGGTGCTCAGCGCCCGCTGGGTGAGCACGGCGTGGGTCGCGAGGGTGCCGAGGATCAGGGCGCCGGCGAGCACGGCCTGGACGGTTGGAGGGTCCCCGAGGGCCAGCCAGATCCAGGCCGGCCCAAGGATCGCCTCCATGAGCAGGAGCAGGCTCACCTCGGGGGCGGAGATGTAGCGGGGTCCCCGCCAGATCAGCTCCAGCGACACCGGTAACACGATCAGCCCGCCTAGCGCCGCGATCGCGAGGTCGGACCCCGAGACCGACCACGGATCGGCGAACGGGATCGCCACCAGCGCCGTCAGCAGCGCGCCGAGCGCGAGCGCGGGGAGCATCCTCACCGGACGGGAGCCGCGCACGACCAGCGTCGCCGCCAGGACCACCGAGGCGCCGACGGCAGCGAGGGCGCCGATCAGCTCGCCGCCCTGCGGCTCGGTGACGAAGATCGCCGCCACCCCGGCGAGCACGACCCACGACGCGATCCAGGTACGCGCCGCCACAACCTGACCCGCGAAGACGCGGCTGAACACGCTC
Source organism: uncultured Thermoleophilia bacterium (assembly GCA_963754225.1). Taxonomy (GTDB): domain Bacteria; phylum Actinomycetota; class Thermoleophilia; order Solirubrobacterales; family 70-9; genus DASPWW01. Next base: position 114,178 of record CAVWEV010000009.1, on the reverse strand, counting down.
GTGAACGCGGGGGCGGTGGCGATCAGCACCAGCGCGAGGGCCGCGTTCGCGTGCCGGATCGAGGTCACGAAGAGGACGTTCGCGACGACCATCAGTCCCGAGATCGCCAGCTCAGGGCGGCTCATCGCCCACGTCCCGCGGCGCACGACTCCGCCGGTCAGGAGCTGCAGCAGGATCAGATAGCCGAGCAGGGAGAACGCGCCGCGGAACAGCAGCAGGGTCCCTTCGTCGACGGTGATCAGCCGGATCAGCAGGCTGTCCGGGCTCAGCACCACCACCCCGACGCCGACGAGCAGGACGCCCTTGGTCGCGACCGGAAGCGCCCGCGCCCTCGCGGTGAGCCGCGAGACCGCGACCCGAGCGGTCGCTCCCCCCTGTCGAGCACTCATGCGTCGTTAAGCGCCACGAACGCGATCATACAAAGATCTTTACTGTTGCTTACATCTTGAGCTCGAGTGGCGACGAACTCGGACGCGGCGGCAGGCGGGCGCTGGTCATCACCGCCCTCGCCGTGGCGATGGCGCTCGGCATCCTCCCCATGGTCTCGATCGGAATCCTGGCGCCGTTCCTGATCGACGACCTCGACATCTCCCGGGCCGACCTCGGGCTCCTGGTCGCCGTCGTGGCGGGCGTCTCGGCGGTGCTCTCGCCGGTGGCCGGCGCCCTGGTCGACCGCATCGGCGACCGCGGGGCGCTGCTCGCGGTGCTCGCCACCGGCGCGGTCAGCCTCGCCCTGATGGCGGCCGCATCCACCTTCGTCGCGATGTCGCTCGCGCTCGCGCTCGCCGGACTGTGCCGCGCGGGCGCCAATCCGGCCACGAACCGCCTGATCAGTGTGCGCCTGCCGCGAGGGCGCCGCGGGTGGATCACCGGAGTGAAGCAGTCCGGCGAGACGATCGCCATCGTGCTGGCGGCGAGCACGCTTCCCGCAGCGGCGGTGCTGTGGGGGTGGCGGGCGCCGCTGCTCATTCTCGGGCTCGCCGCCGCCATCGTGCTGGTCGGGGCGGCGCTCTCGATCGAGGGAACGCACCGAACCACGCACCGGGCGCCGACGGCCGCCGAGCGCCGGATGCCGAGCTCGATCCAGCGGCTCAACGCCTACAACCTCGTGATGGGCGCCGGAACCGGCGCCATCACCGCCTACCTTCCGCTGTACGCGCACGAGGCCGGCGGCCTCAGCGACGGCGCCGCGGGGGCGGTGCTGATCGCGGCCGGGCTGACCGGCGGGATCTCGAGGTTGCTGTGGAGCCACTGGAGCGAGGCGCGGTGGGGATTCCCGGACTCGCTGTCCGGCCTCGCCGGGGTGGCGGTCGTGTCCTGTGCGGTCCTGCTCGCCGCGCCGCAGATCGGCCCCGCCGCGTACTGGATCGGCGCCGCGATCTGGGGGATCGGGGGCCTCGGGTTCGGGGCCGTCTCGATGCTCGCCGCAATGGCCGAGGCGCACGACTCCAGCACCGGGCGGGCGTCGGGCCTGGTGGTGTTCTGGTTCAGCCTCGGGTTCACGGTGTCGCCCCCCGCCTTCGGCTGGCTGCTCGAGCGCACCGACGAGTACGGCCCGGGCCTGTCCGTTCTGATCGGGCTCTACGTGGCCGCCGCGGTGATCATGGTCGTCTCGCGACACAGCTTCCAGGCGCTCGAGCCGGCTGCGAACGTTGAGTCCCACTAGCCCATATACTTTCAGCGACACAGCGAGACTTTCAGCGCTGCTTCAACACCCGATCGGCGATTCGCGTCCGTCCGGTTCGCGACTAGGAGGTTCCCGATGACAACCGACACGCCCTGGGAGTCCGAGGGCCGCTTCTTCACGAGTCCCTGGAACCACCTGGACGAATCGCGAGCCGGGCTCGAGTTCCCCTCCCGGGTCCGATTCCATGACGTCACGCTTCGCGACGGCGAGCAGCAGGCGGGTGTCGCGTTCACCGCCGAGGACAAGCTCGCGATCGCCAAGCGGCTCGACAAGGCGGGCGTCGACCGGATCGAGGCCGGGATGCCGATCGTCTCGCCGCAGGACGAGGCCGCGGTGAAGTCGATCGTCGAGGCGGGCCTGGACGCCGAGATCTTCGCCTTCGCCCGCTGCATGGTGGACGACATCCACAAGGCCAAGGAGTGCGGCGTCAGCGGCGTCGTCGTCGAGATCCCCTCCTCCGGGCACATCATCGAGCGCGCGTACGGCTGGCCGCTCGAGCGCGCGATCGAGGCCTCGATCGAGGCCACGCTGGCCGCCAAGGAGGAGGGCCTGTACACGGTCTTCTTCACGATCGACTCGTCGCGCGCCGAGTTCGACTGGTATCTCGACCTCGTCGCCCGGGTCGCGACCGAGGGCCACATGGACGCGCTCGCCCTCGTGGACACGTTCGGGGGGGTCACCCCGCAGGCGATTCCGGTCTGGGTCGAGAAGGTGCGTGAGCGGCTCCCCGACACTCCGCTGGAGGCCCACTTCCACGACGACTTCGGGCTCGCCGTCGCCAACTCGATCGCGGCGCTCGCGTCCGGCGCCGAGCTCGTCCACACCACGGTGACCGGGGTCGGCGAGCGGGCCGGCAACACCCCGATGGAGGAGATGGCGCTGGCGCTGACGATGCTGTACGGCGCCGAGCACGGGCTCGACACGACGAGCTTCTACTCCCTGTCGCGGCTCGTTCGCGAGCGTTCCGGCCACACCATCCCCTCGAACCGGCCGGCGGTCGGCGAGCGCCTGTTCGAGGTCGAGTCGGGAATCATCGCCGGCTGGTACCACGAGTGCATCGAGGAATTCCCGACCGAGCTGTTCCCGTTCCACTGGGACGAGGTCGGCCAGCCCCCGGCGCGGATCGTGTACGGAAAGGGCAGCGGGCTGCCCTCGGTGGCAGTCGCGCTCGAGGGGCTCGGGATCGAGGCCGACGAGGAGCAGATGCGCGAGGTCGTCGCGGCGATCAAGCAACGGGCGCTGAAGACGAAGGCCCTGCTGCCGCTCGACGAGGTGGCGCGGATCGTGCTGGACGTGCTCGGGGCCGACGCCAAGCAGCGGGCGCCGGTGGCCACCGGCTGACCGGGGTCATCGGCTAGGCAGGCGAAATCGACCGCGCGGTTGCGGATATGGATGGGGCCGCTACTTCGCCGTCAGCCAGTCCTCACCGATCCCGACGTCGACCTCGAGCGGCGGGTCGAGTTCGAACGCGCCCTTCATCTCCTCGCGCACGAGCTCCGCGGCCGAGTCCATCTCGCCCTCCGGACCCTCGAACAGGAGCTCGTCGTGGATCTGGAGAACGAGGTGGGTCTCGCTTCCCGCCTCGGCGAGTCGCCGGTGGCAGCGCACCATCGCCACCTTGATGATGTCGGCGGCCGTTCCTTGGATCACGGTGTTGACGGCCAGGCGCTCGCCGAGCAGCCTGGTCTGTCGCTGGCGGGCGCGCAGCTCGGGGACCATGCGGCGGCGGCCCATCAGCGTCGTCACGTAGCCGTCGCGGTCGGCCTGCGCGATCGTCTCGTCGATGAACGCCTTCACCGCGGGAAAGCGCTCGAAGTAGCGGTCGATGTACTGGGCCGCCTCGTCCTGCTCGATCTGCAGCCTGTCGGCCAGCCCGAAGGCCGACAGGCCGTAGGCGATCCCGAAGTTGACCATCTTCGCCTTCGATCGCTCGGCATGTGTGACCTTGTCCTCGGACGCATCGAGCACCTCCGCGGCGGTCGCCGCGTGGACGTCCTCGCCCGCGGGCGAAGATCTCGCGCAGCACGTCCTCGCCCGCGACATGGGCGAGCACGCGCAGCTCGACCTGGTTGTAGTCGGCCGACAGCAGGCGCCACCCCGGCTGCGCGACGAAGGCGGCGCGCAGCGGTCGTCCGAGCTCGGAGCGGATCGGAATGTTCTGCAGGTTCGGGTTTATGCTCGACAGCCGGCCGGTTGTCGTCGCCACCTGGTTGAAGGTCGTGTGGATGCGGCCGGTCTCGGGATCGATCAGCTCGGGCAGCGCGTCGAGGTAGGTGTTCTTGAGCTTCGTCAGCTCGCGCCAGCTCTCGATCTTCTCGACGATCGGATGCTCGTCGCGGATCTGCGCCAGCACCCGGGCGTCGGTCGAGAAGCCGGTCTTGCCGCGCCGCTTCTTCGTCAGCCCCAGCTCCTCGAACAGCACCGGCGCGAGCTGCTGCGGCGAGCCGATCGTGAACTCGTGCCCGGCGAGGTTCCAGATCTCGTCCTGAAGCTCGTCGGCCCTGCCGGCGATCCCCGCCGACATCTCCTCGATGCGCTTCGCGTCGACGAGGACCCCGGTGCGCTCCATCGCCGCCAGCACCTCGATCAGCGGCATCTCGACGTCGGTCAGCAGCGGCTCGAGCCCCAGCTCCTCGAGCCGCTCGCGCTGGCGGCCCGCGAGCTCCCACACCAGGCGGGCCTCGGCGGCCGGGTCGGCCGGCGGCCTCACCCTCGGGTGCCTCGAGCGCGAGTTGGCTCTCCGTCCGGCCGCGCGGCCGCCAGGCCCTCGGTCGGCCGCGAGGTCGCGCGAGGTCGTAGACGCGTCGCGCCGGGTCCACCAGGTAGGCCGCCACCATCGTGTCGTGCTCGAGGTCGAGTCCCTCGGGCTGGGCGGCGGCCATCAGCCCCGTCCGCGCCGACTCCGCCGAGCGGACTTGAAGTCGTGCGCGATCAGCGGCCGCTCCCGAAGCTCTGCGGCCAGGCTCGCGAGCTGGGCGAGTCGCCGGCGACGACCCGCTCTCCGTCCGACGCCGCCCAGCGGTCCGTCGCGGACGGCGATCGCCACGTGGCCGGCGTGCGAGGTCGCCGATCGCACCCTCGCTGACCTCGACCTCGATCCGCTCCTCGGCGGCCGCCTCGGGAACGGCCTCGGGCAGCTCCTCGTCCAGCCGCTGGATGACCTGGCGCAGCTCGAACTCGCGTGCCACCTCGCGCAGCCGGCTGCGGTCCGGCTTCAAGCCCATCAGCTCCGAGAGGTCGAGCTCGGTATCGATGTCGTACTGGAGGGTCGCGAGCCGCTTCGAGATCCGGGCGTCCTCGGCGTGCTCGGTCAGGTTCTGCTTGCGCTTCGCCCCCGAGATCTCGTCGACGCTGTCGAGCACGTCCTCGAGCGAGCCGAAGCGCTGCAGTAGCTGCGCCGCGGTCTTGTCGCCGACGCCCGGAACGCCGGGGATGTTGTCCGAGGTGTCGCCCTTGAGCCCGATCAGGTCGGGGACGAGCTCGGGGGGCACGCCGTAGCGCTCCACGACACCATCGCGGTCGTAGACCTGCGTGTCGGTGATCCCGCGCGAGGTGGTCATCACGCGAACGCCGTCGCCGACCAGCTGGTAGACGTCGCGATCGCCCGACACGACCATCACCCGGATCCCATCCTCTCTGCGCCTTGCGCACGAGCGCCGCGATCACGTCGTCGGCCTCGTAGCCCTTGACCCTGATATTCCGAAACCCGAACGCCTCCGCGATCGGCTCCAGGTGGCGGCCACTGCTCCGACAGCAGGTCGGGGCGCGGCCTGCGCTGCGCCTTGTAGGGCTCGTACTCCTTCTCGCGACCCGACATGCCCGGCGTCCCAGACGGCGATCCCGGCCGCCGGTGTGTGCTCGATCAACAGCTTGGCCAGCATCGACGCGAACCCGTAGATCGCGTTCGTCGGCCGCCCGTCCGCGGTCGACATCTCCTCCGGCAGCGCGAAGAACGCCCGGTAGGCGAGGCTGTTGCCGTCGATCAGGAACAGCTCGGAGCTTGGACCCGGACCCGTCGTCTCCGGACTTCACCTTCTGCGACCTCTCGCCAGGCTTGGTGGACGCGATCTTTGGCTTTGTCCCGGGCACCAACCCATCATAGGAAGCCACCCGGGCGCCGATCGACCCAGACTCTATGATTCGCTGCCCCGTTGCCCTCGGTCAGCCCACAGTTCAGCGTCACCGTGCGCGTCGAGCTCGACGCGCGCCAGGAGCCCCTGCGCGAGCTGACCGCGAAGATCGCCGAGTCGGGCGGCCAGCTTCAGGGCGTCGACCTCGTGCCCGGCGCCGGCGTCGAGGGAAAGCGCGTGCGCGAGTTCACCGTCGACGCCCGCGATCAGGAGCACTGGGAGCAGATCATGCGCGCGATCGGGGGGACGCGCGGGGCGCGCGTGCTCGAGTACACGGACCGCACCCTGCAGATGCACCGCGGCGGCAAGATCGCGATGGAGAACAAGTACCCGCTGAAGACGCGCGACGACCTCTCGATGGCGTACACGCCCGGCGTCGCGCGCGTCTGCCAGGAGATCTTCGCCGACCGCCAGAAGGCGTTCGAGTACACGATCAAGCGCAACACGGTGGCCGTCGTCTCCGACGGCAGCGCGGTGCTCGGGCTCGGCGACATCGGCCCCGAGGCGGCGATGCCTGTGATGGAGGGCAAGGCGATGCTGTTCAAGGAGTTCGCCGACGTCGACGCGTTCCCGATCTGCCTCGACACCCAGGACCCCGACGCGATCGTCGAGACCGTGAAGCTGATCGCGCCCACCTTCGGCGGGATCAACCTCGAGGACATCTCCGCTCCCGCGCTGCTTCGAGATCGAGGACCGGCTGCGGGAGGAGATCGACATCCCGGTCTTCCACGACGACCAGCACGGGACCGCCGTCGTGGTGATGGCGGCGCTGTTCAACGCGCTGAAGATCGTCGGCAAGCCGATCGAGTCGCTTCGGGTCGTGATGGTCGGGCTCGGCGCGGCCGGGATCGCGGTGACGAAGATGATGCTCGCCTGCGGCGTCACCGAGATCATCGGCTGCGACCGCAAGGGCGCGCTGTCGACCGAGCGCGAGGACTACGCCGCTGGCGAGATGTCAGCAGATCAAGCGCTGGTTCGCGGAGAACTCCAACCCCGAGAGCGGCTCAGCGGCGGCCCCGCCGACGTGATCGAGGGCGCCGACCTGTTCGTCGGCGCTCTCCGGCGCGCGGGTCATGCCCGCGGAGGCGCTGGAGAAGCATGAACGACGACGCGATCGTGTTCGCGATGGCCAACCCGAACCCGGAGGTGATGCCGGAGGAGGCCGAGCCGTACGTGCGGATCATGGCCACCGGCCGCTCCGACTACCCCAACCAGATCAACAACGTGCTGTGCTTCCCGGGGATCTTCCGCGGCGCCCTCGACGCCGGCGCGCCGCGGATCACCGAGGAGATGAAGCTCGCGGCCGCGCAAGGGATCGCCGACGTGGTCACCGAGGACGACCTCGACGAGGCCTACATCATCCCCAGCGTGTTCGACCGCGACGTCGCTCCCGCGGTCGCCAAGGCGGTCGTGTCGAGAGGCGCGCAACGCCGGGATCGCGCGGGTCTCCGAGGAAACCGGCAGCTTCGCGACGGATCGAATGAGGGTTCTCGTCACCGGCGCAAGCGGGATGATCGGCTCGTCGGTGTGCGACGCGCTGCTCGCGCGTGGCGACGAGGTCGTGGGGCTGACCCGCGAACCCGCAGCGCGCCCGCGCGACCAACCCGACCGTGCTCTGGCATGCCGTGGAACCCGACCCTGGAGCGCCCGCCGGCACGAGGCGCTCGACGGGCGTCGACGGCGTGATCAACGTGATCGGGGAGTCGATCAACCAGCGCTGGACCGAGGACGGCGAAGCGACGCATCCGCGACAGCCGCATACAGGCAACGCACAACCTGGTTCAGGCGATCTCCACCGCCGACCGGCGCCCGAGGGCGCTGGTCAGCCAGTCGGCCGTCGGCTACTACGGCGACCGCGGCGACGCGCTCGTGGACGAGGACACCCCCGCCGGGATCCAGCTTCGACGCCGAGGTCGTGCGTCGACTGGGAGGCCGCCGCCCGCGAGGCCGAGAACGCCGGCCTGCGCGTCGCTCTCACCCGCAGCGCCCCCGTCCTGGACAAGCGAGGTGGGCTGCTGAAGCAGATGCTGCTGCCGTTCAAGCTCGGGCTCGGCGGACCGATCGCCGGCGGCAACCAGTACCTGCCGTGGATCCACACCGACGACGAGGTGCGGATCCTGCTGTGGGCGCTCGACGACGAGCGGGTCTCCGGAGCGATCAACTCCACCGCCCCGGAGCCGGTCACCAACCGCGAGTTCGCGCGCTCGCTCGGTCGAGTGCTCAGCCGTCCCGCCGTGGTCCCCGTGCCGAAGCTGGCGCTCGCCGTCCTGTTCGGCGGCGAGCTCGCCGAGGTGGTCAGCCGGCGGGCAGCGGGCGATCCCCCGCCGCGCGCTCGACCTCGGATTCGAGTTTCGGTACGCCGGGCTCGAGCCGGCGCTCCGCGCCGCGGTCGGCTAGGGGGCACGCAGGGCGGTGTCGAACACCGGGCGCCCGTCGCGCACCCGGTAGCCGGCCAGGCGGTCCAGCGTCGTGTCGCCGACCTCGTCGATCGAGTAGGTGCCGAGGACCGAGCGGCGGTCGGTCGTGTCGAGGAAGGCGTCGATCACCGACGTGCGGTCGACGGTGTCCCCCGCGCGCTCGATCGAGTCGAGGACAACCGCCACCGTCTCGTAGCCGTAGGCGGCGTACGGGCCGGGCCCGCGGCCGAACTCGTCGCGATACCCGCGCACGAACTCCGGCCGCTCCGGGGGCGGTAGCTGAGCGGGGTCTTGGGCGGACGCCGTCAGCCGCAGGCGGGGCTCGAAGGGCCGCGCGCGCCGCAGGAACGACGGGTCGAGCAGCAGCGCGTCGGTGCCCATGATCATCGCGTCGGACGACCGCACCGCGCGCTCCAGGAAGGGCATCCCGGCAGCGCCGATGCCTCCGTAATAGACGAGATCGGGATTCGCCCCGGCGCCGCGCAGCGCGGCGGCTTCGCTTCCCGCCCGGTCGACCGAGACGCCGAGGTCCTCGGCCTCCTCCGCGAATTCTTCGGCGACCGTGTTGCCGAACTCGGATCCGTCGGAGACCACGAGCGCGCCGCGGACGCCCAGCCTTCGGGCCCACTCGGCCCCCGCCGCCGCCTGCGCCTCGTCATCGGGAATCACGCGCCCGAAGCTGCGCTCGCCGCTCGGCTGGACCTGGTCGGGGACCTCGTCCGAACCGGGGAACGGGCTCACCAGGTCGACGGCAGTGCTCGCCGGCGAGACCTGGAGCATCCGCGCCTCGTTCGTGATCGGCAGCGACGTGCGCGTCGCGCCCGACTCGAACTCGCCGATGTAGGCGATCGCGGTGCTGTCGGACGACGCCGCGCGAGCGTTCTCGCCGACGACGCCGGGATTCCATCGCCCCCCCTCTGTGTCGTCGAGGAAGACCGCGTCGATCTCCACGCCGGCGGCCTTCCCGCCTGCGTCCTCGAGCGCGAGCCGGGCTCCGTCGCGGATCGCGTGTCCGAACGCGCCGCTCGGGCCCCGAAGCGGCACGCTGACGTACACGGTCAGCGTGTCCCCCTCCCCGCTCCACCGCCGTCGTCCGTCGCGCACCCACCCCACGTCGCGACCGCGAGCAGCGCGCACGCCATGCCGAGAGCGCGAGTCGCGATCACCGACCCGTTCCCCTCCGCGGGTCGTACTCGGGGTCGATTCGGAGCACGCGCGCGAGCGTGCCCCGGTGGCCCGCGACCCAGCGGTAGGCGCGCTCGGTGGCGCGCGGAAAGCGGCGGAGCACGAACGCGATCGGGCGCCCGCCCGGGAGCAGGCGGGCGAGCGGCACCGCGGCGGCGCCCGCTGAGGTCACGGTTCCGTCGGGTTCGACGAGGTGCCACGAGTCGAGCATCGCCTCCCGGGACATCCCGGAGAGCAGGCGCTCCCCCTCGTCGCTCTGGATCGCGACCGGGCTCAGGCGGCCGGCTCGATCCCAGCGCAACAGCTTGTCGAGCGACCACTTGCAGAACCCGCAGTCGCGGTCATAGAGAATCACGTGATCGGCTTGCATTGTGTGCGTCTATATTCGCGCGGTGCGAATCGGAGTACTGACCGGTGGCGGCGATTGCCCGGGACTGAACGCGGTGATCCGTGCGATCGTCCGCAAGGGCATCGACGACTACGGACACGCGATCATCGGCTTTCGCGACGGCTGGCGCGGCGTGCTCGACAACGAGTACGACGAGCTCACGATCGAGTCGACGCGGGGGATCCTTCACCGCGGCGGCACGATCCTCGGCACCTCGCGCACGAACCCGCTCAAGGACGACGAGGGCCCGCCGATGGTCCGCGAGACGATGCGCAGCCTCAAGCTCGACGGCCTGATCGCGATCGGCGGGGAGGACACGCTCGGCGCCGCCAGCATGCTGCACGAGGACGGCGTGTCCGTGCTCGGGGTGCCGAAGACGATCGACAACGACCTCGACGGGACAGACGTCACGTTCGGGTTCGATACCGCGCTCCAGATCGCGACCGAGGCGATCGATCGCCTGCACACGACCGCCGAGAGCCACCACCGGATCCTGGTCGTCGAGGTGATGGGGCGCGAGGCGGGTTGGATCGCCCTGTACTCCGGCGTCGCCGGTGGGGCCGATGTGATCCTCATACCGGAGCGCCCGTTCGACGTCGACGGGGTCTGCGCGATGCTGCGACGCCGGAAGTCCCGGGGTCGCAATTTCTCGATCGTCGTCGTCGCGGAGGGCGCCTCGGCGCAGGACGGCCAGTCCGTGGAGGCCGCGAACGAGCTGGACGAGTTCGGGCACCGGCGTCTGGGCGGGATCGGGCACTGGCTCGAGAGCGAGATCGAGTCGAGGACCGGCTTCGAGACCCGGGCGACGGTGCTCGGCCACGTGCAGCGCGGGGGCACACCTACCGCGTCGGACCGGGTGCTCGCAACGCGCTACGGCCTATCGGCGATCACCGCCGCGAACGACGGCCGGTGGGGAGCGATGGTCTCGCTGCGCGGAAACCGGATCGAGCTCGTATCGCTCGCCGAGGCGGTCGCGGGCCTGCGCACGGTGCCGCTCGAGGACTACGAGGTCTTCGCCCCTCTGTTCGGCTAGCTAGGGGCGCAGTCGCTCGCGGAGCGGCTCGCTCCACCGCACCATGACCCCGGTGAACAGGATCGCGAGGAAGATCACCGAGCTGACGGCACCGCCGAGTCCGAATGCGAACCCGACCAGCGCGGCGGACATCCCGATCACCGTAAAGACGAGCAGCAGCACGGGCGCAATCTAACTCATCATCGTGCGTGCCTCGCGGAGGAACTCCGCCACCGCAGCGGCTGCCGATCGAGCATCGTCCGCATCCCCCGCGTCCCGGACCAGCCGGCTGCCGACGATCACGCCGTCGGCGATCCGGCCCACGGCGGCCGCCTGCTGGGGCGTCCCGACGCCGAATCCCACCGCGGCGGGCACCGCGGCTTCGGAGCGCACGGCGCCAACCAGCTCCCCGAGCTCGGGCGGAAGCTCGGCGCGCTCTCCCGTCACCCCGGAGACCGAGACCACGTACACGAATCCCTCGGCGCGCTCGCAGATCCACCGGCGACGCTCGGGCGGCGTTGTCGGCGCAACGAGCGGGACCAGCGCGAGGCCCCGCTCCCGCAGCTCCGGATGCAGCCCCCCGGCCTCCTCGAGCGGCAGGTCGGGGACGATCGTCCCCGCCGCACCGGCCGAGGCAAGGCGCTGCGCGTACTCGCGCGGTCCCTCCGCAAGGATCATGTTCGCGTAACACATGACCAGCACCGGCACGCGGTCGGGGATCGTGGCGCACGTCTCGAGCACGCTGCCGAGGGTCGCTCCGCGGGCTAGCGCGCTGCTCGCGGCCGCGTGGATCACCGGCCCGTCGGCCAGCGGATCCGAGAACGGCACCCCGAGCTCGATCAGGTCTGCCCCGGCCTCGACGTACGCCTCGGCCACGGCGCCCGCGGTCCCCTGGTCCGGGAACCCACCCATCATGTAGGGCATCAGCGCGGCGCGCTCATCCTCGCGCGCCCCCGCGAACGCTTTCGCGATCCTGTCTGTGCCCGTGGCCGGCGGTGCCACGCGATCAGTCGCCATCGAGCTCACCCACGTGCTCGAGGACCTCCGCGAGGTCCTTGTCCCCGCGCCCGCTCAGACAAAGGAGGTCGTATCCCTCGAGGTTGTCGCTGTCCCCCAGAAGCCACGCAATCGCGTGGGCGGGCTCCAGCGCGGGCAGGATTCCCTCGAGCCGCGCCAGCTCACGGAACGCGCGCAGCGCCGCTTGATCGGAGACCGCGACGTAGCCGGCGCGCCCGGAGTCGCGGAGCTGCGCGTGCTCGGGACCGACCCCCGGATAGTCGAGACCGGCCGAAACCGAATGGGCCTCGAGGATCTGTCCCTCGGAGTCGGCGAGCACCGACGACATCGTCCCGTGCAGCACCCCGGTCCTCCCCCTGGTCAGCGAGGCACCGTGCCGGCCGTCGAGCCCCTCACCGCCCGCCTCGACTCCGATCAGCTCGACGCCGGAGTCATCGAGGAACGCGCGGAAGGTGCCGATCGCGTTCGAGCCTCCTCCGACGCATGCGATCACGCGCGACGGGAGGGCGCCCTCGGCGGCCAGCGCCTGCTCGCGCGCCTCATCGCCGATCACCCGCTGCAGATCGCGGACGAGCGATGGGAAGGGTGCCGGACCAACGACCGAGCCGATCACGTAGTGGGTGGACCCGACGCTCGCCGCCCAATCACGGATCGCGGCGCTGACAGCCTCCTTCAGCGTGCGGGCGCCGACCTCCACGGGCGCCACCTCGGCGCCGAGCAGCCGCATCCGCTCCACGTTGGGACGCTGGCGGCGCATGTCCTCGGTACCCATGTAGACGACGCACTCCAGATCGAGCAGCGCGCAGGCCGTCGCCGCGGCGACACCGTGCTGGCCTGCACCGGTCTCGGCGATCACCCGCCGCTTGCCCATGCGGCGCGCGAGCAGCGCCTGCCCGATCGCGTTGTTGATCTTGTGGGCGCCGGTGTGCGCGAGGTCCTCTCGCTTCAGGTAGACGCGCCGCCCCGCGGCCTCCGAGAGTCGATCAGCCCTGAACAGGGGCGTGGGGCGACCGACGTAGTCGCGCAGCAGCGCGTCGAGCTCGGCTCGAAAGCCCGGGTCCTCGCGCGCCTCGGCCCACGCAGCGGTCAGCTCGTCGAGCGCGGCGACCAGCGACTCCGGAACGAAACGGCCACCGTAGGGACCGAAGCGCTCGTCCACCCCGGCCGCGGCCGCGGGGTCGTACCCCTGTGCGCTCACGCTGTCGCCGGTCGGGTGGCGAGGCGGGAGCCCTCGAAGAAGGCCGCGAGCAACGCCGGGTCCTTGCGTCCGGGGCTGGCCTCCACCCCGCTCGCCACGTCGACGGCGAACGGCCGCACGACGGCGATCGCCTCGCTGACGTTGTCCGGGGTGAGCCCACCGGCGAGGATCAGGGGCACCTCCGAACGTCGGCCCGCGGCGAGCTCCCAATCGAAGCTCTCCCCCGTCCCGCCCTGCATCCCGGGTTGGTGCGCGTCCAGCATGTGGAAGTCGGTCCTGAATGCCTCTGCCGCCCGGACGTCGGCGGCGCTGCGAACCCGCAGCGCCTTGATCACCTTGCAGCCGGTCCGCCGTGCCGCCTCGGCGCAGAACGCCGGGCCCTCGTCGCCGTGAAGCTGCACCATCGTGAGCTGGGCCTCGTCGGCCGCGCGCGCGACCTCGTCGAGGCGCGAGTTGACGAACACGCCCACGACCTCGCAGCGTCGCTTCAACGCCGCGCCGATCTCCGCCGCGACCTCAGGCGGGCAGAACCTCGGGCTCTCCGGATGGTGGTTGAGCCCGATCGCCCATGCGCCGAGGCGGACCGCCTCCTCGGCGTCTTCGAGGTTCGTGATCCCGCAGATCTTCACCCGGGTCATGCCCACAAGGGTCGCAGACCGGGCGTGGGACTCGTGAAATCCGCTAGCCGTTGCGCGCCTGCGCCGGGCGCTCGCCGAGGTCGACCGTGACGTCCTGGGTGTTCCCGTCGCGGTTGACCTGCAGCGTGACCTGGTCGCCGGCCTGTTTTGTGTTGACGGCGGCGATCACGTCGTCCATCCCGGTGACGGTCTGGCCGTCGACCTGGGTAATCACGTCGCCCCCGGCGAGCAGCTGCTGCCCGCCGACGGAGACCTCTTGCTCACCGGCCTTGATCCCGGCATGGTCGGCCGGCGAGTCGGGCACGACTTTCTGCACCAGCGCGCCCTCGTCCACTGGGAGGTTGAGCGCGTCGGCGATCTCTGGGGTGACGTCGGTACCGCTGATCCCGAGGAACGCGTGCTCGACCTCGCCGGTGTCGAGAAGCTGGTTTGCGACGTCGCGCACGGTGTCGCTCGGGACGACGAACCCGACGCCGACCGAGCCGCCGCCCGCGCCGCCCGTGGCAATCTGGGAGGTGATTCCGATCACCTGACCGTTCTCGTCGAGCAGCGGCCCGCCCGAGTTGCCCGGATTGATCGCGGCATCGGTCTGGATCACGTCGCTGATCGTGAAGCCGTTGGGTGCCTGGATCTGGCGCTGAAGTGCCGAAACTATCCCCGTCGTGACCGTGCGCTCGAGGCCGAAGGGGTTGCCGATCGCCACCACGGGATCACCGACCTTGACACCCGAGGAGCTGCCGAGGCTGAGCGGATGCAGGTCCGCCTCGTCGGGGTCGACCTGGAGCACCGCGACGTCCGTCGAGGTGTCCTTGCCGACCACCTTGGCATCGATCGGCTGCTGATCCTCGCCGAGCGTGACCTCGATGTTCTGCGCCCCATCGACGACGTGTGCGTTGGTGAGAATGTGGCCCTGGTCGTCGATCACGAAGCCGGACCCAGTCGCGGTGCCCTGCTGGTCGGGAACCGGGTTGAGCGGCGAGGGTGGACCTCCGCTGGTCTCCGCCTGGATGAAGGCGACCCCGGGCGAGTCCTCGTTGTAGATCTGGTTGACGAGCGAGTCGTTGCTTTGGTGGCGGTCCGCCGCGGGCCGGGTGAGCGGCGCCGCGGTGAGTGTGGTCGAATCGTCGTCTCCCGAGTCGATCCACCCGGCGCCGATCGCGATCAAGCCGAGCACGCCGACCACGAGGCCGCCGATCACGGCTGAGCCAAAGGGGGCGCGTATGAACCGCTTCGATCTGTCGATGATCCGACTCGCCTGCGTCATCGGAATCGAGTATCGGTGCGATGGATAAACGCCGACTAGCGAAGCGCTAAACGAGGACTAAAACCGCGGCGCCCGGTGGGCGGACCGGACTCAGAGGTGGTGCTCTCGGGTCGACTCCTCGTCGAAGGTGAGCTCGCGGACGATCGCCTCGGGGTCGTCGGCGCGCATCAGCATCTCGCCGATCAGCACGGCATCGACCCCGATCCGCTCCAGCTCGTCGAGCTGGTCGCGGCGCTCGTAGCCGCTCTCGGCGACCACCGTCTTGCCGGCGGGCACGTCGGTCATCAGCTCGTGCGTGATCGCGATGTCGAGCGTGAGATCGCGGAGGTTGCGGTTATTGATCCCGATCACGTCGGCGTCGATCGCGAGCGCTCGCTCCAGGTCATCGCCGTCGTGGACCTCCACGAGGCAGTCGAGGTCCAGGGCGCGCGCCTCCTCGTACAGGCCGGCGAGGTCGGCGTCCGCGAGCGCGGCGACGACGAGCAGTACCGCGTCGGCGCCGCTCGCCGCGGCCTCATATAGCTGGTAGGGGTCGACCGTGAAGTCCTTGCGCAGGATCGGCAGGTCGCAGCCGTCTCGGGCGGCCTGGAGGTCCCCGAGCGATCCGCCGAACTGGTGCTCCTCCGTGAGGATCGACAGCGCCGCGGCGCCCCCGCGCTCGTAGGCGGCGACGATGCCGGCGAGGTCGGCTCCGCCCCGGATCTCTCCGGCGCTCGGGGAGCGGCGCTTGAACTCGGCGATCAGCGACAGGCCGGGGCCGACCAGCGCTTCGCTGAACGGTCGGTAGCCGGTCCGCGTGCCGAGCTGCTCCCGCAGGTCGTCCAGCGCGATCTCCGAGCGTCGTCGCTCGACCGTGTCGCGCACGCCGGCCACGAGCTCCTCGAGCCTGCTCATCGTGCTCCGAAAGGCTACCGGGCGGGTCGCGAGCCTCAGGCCGCGGCGCCCGCGAGGCGGCCGGTTGTCTCGATCAGCGAGTCGAGGACCTCGGTCGCGCCGCCCGACTCGATCGTCTCGCGCGCCGTCTCGATCCCCTCGCCCAGGTCGGCGGCCCGGCCGCCGACTGTGATCGCCGCTCCCGCGTTCAGCACGATCACGTCGTGCGCCGGCCCGGAGCGCTCCTCGAACGCCTGGCGGACGACCTTGGCGTTCTCCTCGGGGGTGCCGCCGGCGATCGCGTCGATCGGCCGCTGATCGATCCCGAACTCACCTGGGCTCGCGAACCACTCCTCCGTGCCACCGTCCTTGACCTCTATCACCCGCGTCTCGTCCGACAGAGTCAGCTCGTCGACGCCGTCGGCGCCGGTGACCACCAGCGCGCGCTCGCAGCCGAGCCCCACCAGGGCCTCCGCGATCGTCTCCTGATAGCCGCGATCCGAGACACCGAGCAGCTGGCGGCTCGCGCCGGCCGGGTTGGTCAGCGGGCCGAGGAAGTTGAAGATCGTCCGCACCGCGAGGTCCTTGCGCACCGGGACGACGTGCTTCATCGCCGCGTGGTGGCGGGGGGCGAACATGAACCCGAACCCGACCTCCTCGATGCAGCGGGCGACGTCCTCCGGCCCGAGCTCGATGTTGACTCCAAGGGCCTCGAGCACGTCGGCCGAGCCGCATTTGCTCGTGCTGGAGCGGTTGCCGTGCTTGGCGACGGCGCAACCCGCCGCCGCGGCGACGAGCGCCGCCGCCGTGGAGATGTTGAAGGTCGACGGCCCGCCGCCGGTCCCCGCGGTGTCAACCAGGTCGGCCCGGTCCGACTCCACGTGGGCCGCGAGGCGGCGCATAGTGCGCGCCAGCCCTACGAGCTCCGCGACCGTCTCCCCCTTCGCGCGCAACGCGATCAGGAAGGCACCTGTCTGCACCTCGTCGGCCCGTCCCTCCATGATCTCGTCGAGCACCGCGGAGGCGTGGTCCGCCGTCAGGTGGGTGCCATCGCAGATGGCGTCGATCGCGCGGGTGAGGATTTCGTTTGGCATTAGGCGGTCACCAGTTACCAGTCACCAGTCACCAGTCACGGGCGGGTGCCATTGCTGAGGAAGTTCTGCAGCAGGTCCTTGCCGTCAGGGGTCAGCACGGATTCGGGATGGAATTGGACGCCTTCGGCGGGGAGCGAGCGGTGGCGGACGCCCATCACGACGTCGCCGAAGCTCGCGGTCTGCTCCAGCTCGTCGGGCAGGTCGGGATCGGCGACAAGGGAGTGGTAGCGACCCGCTACGAACGGGTTCGGAAGCCCGCGGTACAAGCCCTCGCCATCGTGCTCGATGCTGGCGTCCTTGCCGTGGATCGGCTCGCCGCGGATCGTGCGCCCGCCGAACGCCTCGACCATCGACTGGTGGCCCAGGCATACGCCGAGCACCGGGATCTCGGCCTCGGCGAAGGAGCGAGACGCCTCGATCGAGATTCCCGCCTCGTGCGGCGTGCAGGGCCCGGGGGAGATGACGAGGCGATCGACCGGCCGGTCGAGCAGCTCGCCGACCTCGGCCTTGTCGTTTCGCACCACCTCGACGTCCGCGCCGAGCTCGCCGAGGTGCTGGACGAGGTTGTACGTGAAGGAGTCGTAGTTGTCGATCACCAGGACGTTCATGGCCACTCGGGCTGACTTGCCGCAGTCTCGACGGCGCTGAAGATCGCCTTCGCCTTCTGCACCGACTCGCGATACTCGTAATCCGGCTTCGCGTCGGCCACCGTACCCCCGCCGGCCTGGACGTGCGCGATCCCGTCCTTCACGACGACGGTGCGAATGTGGATCGCGGTGTCGAGGTCGCCCGTGAAGCTCAGGTAGCCGATTGCCCCGCCGTAGGAGCCGCGCTTGTGCGGTTCGAGCTCGTCGATGATCTGCATCGCGCGGACCTTCGGGGCGCCGGACAGCGTCCCGGCGGGAAGCGTGGCGCGCAGCGCGTCCATCGCGGTGATGCCCTCGCGGAGCCGGCCAGAGACCTGGCTGACGATGTGGAGCACATGCGAGTAGGTCTCGACGGCCATCAGCTCGTCGACGCTGACCGTCCCGTACTCGCACACGCGGCCGAGATCGTTGCGGCCGAGGTCGACGAGCATCACGTGCTCGGCACGCTCCTTGGGGTCCCGCAGCAGCTCCTCGGCCTGGCGGCGGTCCTCCTCGTCCGTGCCGCCCCGGGGATACGTCCCCGCGATCGGCCGTGTCTCGACCCGGCGCCCTGTGACCTTGAGAAGCGGCTCGGGAGAGGCGCCCGCCACCTCGAAGTCGCCGAGATCGAGGAAGTACATGTACGGGGAAGGATTGATCGCGCGCAGGCCGCGGTAGATCGAGAACGCCTCGACCGGCGCGGGTGCCGAGAAACGCTGCGAGGGCACGACCTGGAACGCGTCGCCCGCGTGGACGTACTCGATGATCCGTCCGACAACCGATTCGAATCGCTCGCGCGACATGTTCGACTCGAAGTCCACCGTGGCCGACCTCTCGCGGCTGGGTGACGCCGGTACCGGTTCACGGAGTCGCGCCCGCACCTCCTCGATCGTGGCCACGGCGTGCCCGTACGCCACGTCGACGTCGCGGTCGTCCCCCACGAAGGCGTGTGCGAGAACGGTCAGCTCGTGTCGGAGGTGGTCGAAGGCGAGCAACGTCTCGGTGACGATCAGCGCCATGTCGGGAAGCCCGAGCGGGTCGGGGTTGGGCTCGCCCAGTGGCTCCACGGTCCGCACGAGGTCGTAGCCGAAGACCCCCACGGCTCCACCGGCGAACGGCGGCAGTCCCTCGACCTGAGCGATCCGGTACCGGCCCAGGTGCTCGGAGAGCGCCGCGTAGGGGTCCGGTGCGTCGTGAGCCGTGCTCGGGTCCTCCCAGCTTCCGGTCTCGGCAGCCGCCTTCAGCTCGGCCCCACCCCACTCGCCGAGGATTCCGTCCGCCCAGCGCAGCACCGCCCTGGGACGGAACCCGAGGAACGAGTAGCGTCCGGTCCGTCCCTGCTCCGCGGACTCGAGCAGGAACGCCGGCCCGCCGTCGCGCAGCTTCAGGAACGCCGACACGGGGGTCTCGCGATCCTCGATGAACCGGTATGCGATCGGGATCACGTTCGCGTCGCGGGCGAGCTCACGCGCACGCTCGATGTCGGGGTCGAGCCCGAGGCCGGGATCAGCGGCGACGGCCATTCAGCAGCTCCAGCACCTCGGCCATCGAGACCCCGCGCGACAGCAGCAGCACGTTGAGGTGATAGACGAGGTCGGCGCTCTCCTCGGCGAGGCGCTCCTCCGACTCCGAGCGCGCGGCCCGCGCGGACTCCTCGGCCTCCTCGCGCACCTTGGCACCGATCTTGGGCGGGTCGTCGAGAAGCTCGACCGTGTACGAGCCCGCGGGACGCTGCTTGGAGCGCGCAACCAGCGTTCGCTCCAGCACCGGCAGCGCCTCGTGGGCCGCCGGCGACGGCTCGCCGGGGGCCGGCGGAGCGTCCACGGCGGGCTCGGCGGTGCCGTCGAGGTCACGATAGAAGCACGAGCGCTCGCCGGTGTGGCAGGCGGGACCGGCCGGCTCCACCAGGGCGACGACGGCGTCCCCGTCGCAGTCGTAGCGAAGCTGGCGCACGCGTTGAACGTTGCCCGACGTGGCGCCCTTGTGCCAGATGTCGCGGCGCGAGCGGCTGTACAGGTGGATCTCACCGGTCTCCCGCGTGCGTTGCAGGGACTCCTCGTTCATGTGCGCGACCATCAGCACCTCGCCCGTGCGCCAGTCCTGGACCACGCACGTAACCAGCCCGCGCTCGTCGAAGTCGATTCCGTTGACCATCGATTGAGTGTAGGGGCCGGGCGCCGGCCGGCTCGCCGGGCTCCGTGCACGCCGGATGCGGGAATCAGTCGATCCCGAGCCGGTCGAGCAGTGCCTCGTCGCGGCGCCACCGGCGTCGCAGCTTGACCTGAAGGTCGAGGTAGACGTGTGCCCCCAGCTCGCGCTCCAGCTCGCGTCGTGCGGCCGCGCCGACGTCTCGCACCATCTTGCCGCCGCGGCCGACGAGGATGCCCTTCTGCGACTCGGTCTCGGCCCACACCTCCGCGTGGACGTCGACCAGGCCGTCCTCGCGCTTCTGGACGTCGGTCACCATCACCTCGACCGAGTGCGGAACCTCCTCCCGGGTGCGCCGCAGCACCTGCTCGCGGATCAGCTCCGCGAGCTTGACGTCGCGCGGCGCGTCCGTGGGCTGGTCGGGCGGGTACATCAGCGGTCCCTCGGGCAGCAGCTCCACGAGCCGCTCGATCAACGGCGGGATCCCGCTGCCACGCTTCGCGCTCACAGGGAAGATCTCGTCCACGGCCTCGAGCTCGGCGGCGTCCGTCAGCACCTTCGCCGTCTGCGCGTTGTTGAGCCGGTCGCACTTGTTGACGGCGCACACGACGGTGGTGTCGTCGCGGGCGCCGAGCAGGGCACGGGCGATGTAACGGTCGCCCGGACCGACCCCCTGCTCGCCGTCGATCACGAGCAGCACGACGTCGGCGTCATCGAGCTCCCGCTCGACCCGGCGCTGCATGCGCTCGGTTAGGTCGTCCCGCGGCCTCTGCACACCCGGCAGGTCCACGAGCACGATCTGCCAGCCGGCATCCGGGTCGGTGGCGATGCCGCGGATCGCCCGCCTGGTGGTCTGCGGTCGATCGGACACGATCGCCACCTTGGCGCCGACGATCGCGTTGGCGAGCGTCGACTTGCCGACGTTGGGCCGACCGGCGAGGCCGACGAACCCCGAACGCGCCATCACCCGTCGAGCAGCCAGGCGTACGAGATCGAGCGCCAGCTCGGGCGCTCGCGCTCGTAGAACCGCTGGGCATCCGGTCTCGCCTCGGCGGTGTCGAGCTCGAGATGCGTCGCCCCGGCACCTTCCGCCCAGCTTCGAGCCTCCTTCAGCAGGGCCGCGCCGACGCCCTGTGAGCGGTGCGCGGGATCAACCGCGAGATCCTCGACCCAGCACCGGGGCCCGAAGCGCACCGAATGCAGATCGAGGTATGCCGTGCACAGGCCGATCAGGCGACCGTCGCCCTCGGCGACCAGCACCGCGCTGTCGGCGGAGCGGATCGCTTCGGCGAGCGCTCGCGAGGCGCGCTCCTCGTCCCAGGCCGCAGGTCGCGAGCCCGGCGGCGCGAACAGCCACTCGTACGTGGGAAGCAGGTCGTCTACCTCGCCCCCGCGCGCCGGGCGGACGGTGAACGCGCTCAATCGAGCGACTCCAGGACCCGACCCTGAAGCGCGAGCATCTCGCCCGCATCGGTCTCGTGGTCGTAGCCGCACAGGTGAAGCACGCCGTGGACGGCCGCCTCGCGAACGTCGGTGGCGTGGGCGGGGCAGATCACGACGTCCCCGAGCTCGCGCGGGCCGACGACGTCCTCATCCCCGTCGAGCGGAAACGCGAGCACGTCGGTGGGCGCGTCGCGGCGGCGGTGCTCGCGGTTGAGCTCGCGGATCCGCTCCTCGCCGACCAGCTCGACCGACAGGTGCCCGTCCTCCACGCCCACCGCGTCCAGCGTCGAGGCGACCGCTTCACGAAGCTCCGCGGGGACGTCGTCGAGCTCCGGGCTCAACTGCGGCGGTCGCCGTCGCGCGATTCGTCATCCTCCTGCTCCGAGTACTCCCCGTACGCGGCGACGATCCGCTGCACCAGCTTGTGTCGCACGACGTCCTCGCCGCCGAAGCGGACGAACGAGATGTCGGCCACGTCGGCGAGGATCTCTCCGATCACCACCAGCCCGGAGCGCTGGTCGCGCGGGAGATCGATCTGGGTGATGTCGCCGGTGACCACCATCCGCGAGCCGAACCCGAGGCGGGTGAGGAACATCTTCATCTGCTCGGGGCTCGTGTTCTGGGCCTCGTCGAGGATCACGAACGAGTCGTTGAGGGTGCGGCCGCGCATGAACGCCAGCGGCGCGACCTCGATCACTCCGCTGTCGAAGTAGGTGTTGACCCGGTCGGGGTCGAGCATGTCGTAGAGGGCGTCGAACAGCGGTCGCAGATAGGGATCGACCTTGGCCTGGATGTCACCGGGCAGGAACCCCAGCCGCTCTCCGGCCTCCACCGCCGGTCGGGTGAGGATCACCCGGTTCACCTCGCGGGCGTCGAGTGCTGCCACCGCCATCGCCACGGCGAGGAACGTCTTGCCGGTCCCGGCGGGGCCGATCCCGAACGTGATCGTGTGACCCCGAATCGAGTCCACGTAGCGCTTCTGGTTGACCGTGCGCGGCGCCACCTTCGTGTTGCGGTGGCTCCAGATCACGTCCTCGAGGATCTCCGAGGGGCTCTCCCTCGCGTCCAGGGCTCCGGTCACAGCCTCGATCGTGCCCGGCGCGATCTCGTGCCCGCGTCCGATCAGGTCGACCAGCTCGCCGACCACCGACTCCGCCGAGCTCACCTTGCCCGGCTCGCCATCGAGCGTGAGCACGTTCCCGCGCAGATACAGGTCGCAGTCGAGGTGCCCTTCGAGCGCCCGCAGCACCGCGTCCTCGGAGCCCGCCAGCTCGGCCGCCACCGCGTTGTCGAGGGTGAGCTGCTTACGCGCCAAGCCGCTCCCGAACCACGTTGCTTACCCGCTTGCCGTCGGCGCGTCCGTCCACCTTCGGCATCACGGCGCCCATCACCTTGCCCATGTCCTGCGGCCCTTCGGCGCCGGACTGGGCGACCGCGTCGGCGACCAGCTGCCCCAGCTCGGTGTCCGAGATCTCCGCGGGCAGGTACGTCTCGATCAGCCTCGCCTCCGCTTCCTCCGCGTCAGCTCGATCGACGCCGCCACCGTCGCGGTACGCCTCGGCAGCCTCGAGGCGACGCTTGCGCTCGCGGCGCAGAACGGCGACATCGTCGGCATCACCGGCCTTTGCCTCCTGCTGCAGCGCGTTCGCGATCATGCGCAGAGCGCCGACCTTGTCGCGCTCACCGGCCTTCATCGCCACGCGAGTGTCCGCCTGAACCTGTTGGAGAATGCTCACGGGTACAGGGTAGCCCCGGACTGAGGTGCGCTTCATCCTTCGGTGTAAGGATGCAGGCGTGCCCTACACCGGCCCCCACACCTGCCCCAACTGCGGAGAGCGAGTGTCCGCGTTTGCCGCCGGCTGCGCGCTATGCGGCGCCGCGCTGGACCCCGCCCGCGGGCAGGCCCCGCCGACGGCGGCCGAGCGCGTCCGGCGGGGGGTCGGGTCGTTGAAGCGGCGCCTGGACCGGCGCAGGCCGACGGGCCCCGGGCGCACGAGCTGAGTCCCCGCAGCGCGGGGCTATCGTCCGTGGAGCGATGCCGGGTTGGCAGGAGCCGTCGTACTGGGAGGCTCGCCGTGGCTTCCGCTACTACCGCGAGGTCGTCCGCCTGGCCCGTGAGCACGTGCCGGGAGGAGGGTCGGCCCTCGACGTCGGCGCGAACGAGACGGAGCTGCTGGAGCGGCTCGACTGGTTCCAGCGCCGGGTGGCGCTCGACGTCGCTGGGATCCCACGGCGGCACGGCGTGGAGACCGTCGTCGCCGATTTCAACGACTTCGAGGCGGAACGGCGCTTCGACCTCGTTCTCTGCCTGCAGGTCCTGGAGCACCTCGAGCGGCCGCGACAGTTCGCGCGCAGGCTGCTGCGGGCCGGCGGGACCGCGATCGTCAGCGTCCCCTACCGGTGGCCCGGTTGGGTGACCGAGGAGCACGTACATGATCCGGTGGACGAGCGCAAGCTGCACATGTGGACCGGCCGTGAGCCGATCCAGACCGCGATCGTCGAGGACCTCGGGATGGAGCGGCTGATCGCCGTCTATCGCTAGTCGATCTCGACGCGCTCGATCTCGCCGAGCGGCATCTGAAGGAAGCGGCTCCCCAGCTCGTGGAACGACTCGGCGTCACCGGTGCACAGAAACCGGTACGTGCCCTCGCCCACGTTGGCCGACTCCAGCCCACCCAACTCCAGCGTGCGCTGTACGGTGGCGGCGACGGCGTGCCCGGCGGTCACCAGGCGCACGTCGCGGCCGAGAATGCGCTGCAGCATCGGCGCGACGAGCGGATAGTGCGTGCAGCCAAGGATCAGCGTGTCCACGTCAGCCTCCCCGATCGGGGCACAGTACGAGCGCACCTTGGCGACGACGCCCTCGTCGAACGGGAACCCGTTCTGGATGATCGGCGCCAGGTCGGGCGCCGCGACCTCGGTGACCTCGAGCCCGCGCCCCTGCCGCGCCAGCGCGCGACGGTACGCGCCGCCCTCGACGGTCGCCGGCGTGGCGAGCACCCCGACCCGCCCCGAATCGGATATCGCCGCCGCTATCTCCGCCTCCGGCTCGATCACCGACACGACCTCCGTGTCGCGCTCCGCCGCGATCTCCCTCGCCACCTCGGCGCCGGCGGACGTCGCGGCGTTGCACGCGATCACGATCAGCTTGGCGCCCCGCTCGAGCAGGAAGCGCGTGTTCAGCTCGACAAGCGCCCGCAGCTCCGCGAGCGGCTTCGTCCCGTAGGGGAAGTGCGCGTTGTCGCCGAGGTAGAGGAAATCCTCCTCGGGAAGCGAGACGAGGCACTCGTGCAACACCGTGAGCCCCCCGACGCCCGAGTCGAAGACGGCGATGGGAAGCGAGCGAGCGTGCCCTGCCATGTGGCGATTGTGGCGGGTTGGCGATCGAAGCGTGAACGCCGCCGCTAAGGTGCCCGGGCGACGTGTTCGAGGCGTGGCAGACCGAGCTGCACGGGCACCGGGTGATCTACCGGATCGCCGGGAACGGCCCGGCGGTGGTTCTGATCCACGGGATGGTGAACTCGTCGCGCCACTGGGAGTCGGTGGCGCTGCGGCTGGCCGACGAGTACACGGTGATCGCCCCCGACCTGATCGGCCACGGGGACTCGGCCGCGGTCCGCGGCGATTACTCGCTCGGCGCCCATGCCGCCAGCATCCGCGACCTTCTGGCGGCGATCGGAGTCGACAGGGCCACACTCGTCGGCCACTCGCTCGGGGGCGGCGTGGCGATGCAGTTCTTCTACCAGTTCCCTCAGCGAACCGAGCGCCTCGTGCTCGTGTCGAGCGGCGGCCTCGGCCGCGAGGTCAGCCCGCTGCTGCGCGGCGCCGCCCTTCCCGGGGTGTCGGCGCTCGTGTGGCTGGCAGCCCATCCGGGCCTGATGACGGGGCTCGATCGCGCGGGCGATGGGCTGCGGAAGCGGGGCTCCGCCAAGGGCGCGTTCCTGCAGGCGCTGGTCCGGGCGCTGCGCCCGCTGGAGGAGCCCGGCGCCCGCAAGGCCTTCCTGCAGACACTGCGCTCGGTTATCGACTTCCACGGCCAGCGGGTCAGCGCCCGCGACCGGCTCTACCTGCTCGCCCCGATGCCGACCCTGATCGTGTGGGGCGAGCGCGACAACACGATCCCGCTGGCCCACGGTCGCGACGCCCACCACGCGGTCCCGGGTAGCCGCTTCGAGACCCTCCCGCGGGCGGCGCACTTCCCCCATCTCGAGGACCCGGAGGGGCTGGCCGAGGTCCTGCGCGACTTTCTCCGCACCACCGAGCCGGTGCTGATCGAAGACGCCGATTGGGGCGACGTGGTGTCCCGCCGCTCGCCCCGCAGCCGCAGGGTGCGCAGCGCGGCGGCCTAGCAAGCCTCAGCGCGCAAGCAGAAGCGCACGCCACTCGCCCTCGGCGCGACGGTCGCGCTCCACGAGGCCGGAGCGCGCGAACCCCGCGGCCACGTCGTCGAGCTCACCCGCGAGCAACCCCGAGCAGATCAGCGTTCGTGGGGCGGCCGCCGCCTCGAGACGCTCCGCGGCCGCGTGCAGCACCGGCGCGGTGAGGTTCGCGGTCACTGTCGGACCCGTGGGGGGTGGCTCCTCGCGCAGATTGACCCGCGCCAGCTCCAGATGGACGGCGTTCGCGGCCGCATTTCCCTCCGCGGCCTCGAGCGCAGCGGACTCGTGGTCGCAGCCGGCCACGGGAGAGAAGCCGAGCTTGGCGGCGGCGATCGCCAGCACCCCCGATCCGGTCCCCCAGTCGACCAATGGCCCCCCGGCTCTCCCCGCGTCGGCCAGCTCGAGCAGCAGCTCGAGGCAGAGGCGGGTCGTCGCGTGGGCTCCGGTCCCGAACGCCTGCGCGGGGTCGATCACGACGTCGATCTCGGAGGCGGGCCCGCCCGCGTCCTCGACCCACGAGGGCCTCACCCGCAGGCGCTCCCCGACGACGATCGGCCCGTGGAAGTCCCGCCACCGATCGGCCCAGTCGTCCGGCACCACGCTCGAGCTGACCTCGACCAATCCATCGCCGGCCGCCGCCTCGAGGTCGGGCAGCGCGGGCAGCTCGCCGGGCGGGCCGTAGATCGCGTACTCGACGTAGCTCTCGCCGCGCTCCTCCTCCACGCCTCCGGGGGCGAGCTCGACGAGCTCCGCGAGCACGCGCTCGGCCGCCCCGGGCGCGCAGCGGACCGCCAGCCGGATCAAGCGGCCTACCTGAACGCCCGTCGCATCCGCGAGAACAGGCCCTGTCGGCCGTCGCGGCTGAGGTTCTCGGGGCCAAGGCTCTCGCCGAGCTGCTCCGCCAGCCCCCGCTGCTCCTCGCTCAGCTTCCCCGGGACGATCACGTTGACGAACACGTGCTGGTCGCCGCGGTATGAGCCACGCAGATCGGGCAGGCCTAGCCCGCGCAGCACCACCCGCTCGCCGGGCTGTGTCCCGGGCTCGACCTCGACCTCGTGGGCACCGTCCAGCGTCGGCACCGAGATCGTGGCCCCGAGCATCGCCTCGGTGGCCGGGATCTCGACCACTGTGACGAGGTCGGCGCCCTCGCGCTGGAAGCGCTCGTCCTCCGCCACCTGGACGCCCACGTAGAGGTCGCCCGAGCGCGCCCCCGCTTCCCCGGCGTGCCCCGCGCCGGAGATGCGGATCCGCTGCCCGGACTCGATCCCGGGCGGGATCTCGACCTCGAACGCTCGCTTGCCCGACACCCGACCCTTGCCTCCGCACTCCGCGCACGGCTGCTCCGGAACCCGTCCGTCGCCGCCGCAGCGGCCGCAGGTGCCGGCCCGCACGAGCTGGCCGAACGCAGTCTGGCTGACGCGTCTGATCTGACCCGTGCCCCCGCACTCCTCGCATGTCCTGATCGGCGTCCCCGGCTCGGCGCCGTTCCCACGGCAGTGCTCGCAGGTCGTCACGGCGTCGAAGGACAGCTCGCGGGTCGCCCCGTTGAGCACCTCCTCCAACGACACCTCTACCTCTGCGGCGACATCGCCGCCGGCCGCCGGGCCGGAGCGACCGAACCCGAACAGGTCGCTGAACAGCGGGTCACCGCGTCCGAAGAACGACTCCAGGACGTCCTCCAGGTTCCCGAAGCCCGCGGCGCCGGGGCTCCAGCCTCCGCTGCGAAGGCCCTGCTCGCCGAACGCGTCGTACACTCGCCGGCGCTCGGGGTCGGAGAGCACCTCGTAGGCCTCGGCCGCCTGC
Organism: uncultured Thermoleophilia bacterium; assembly: GCA_963754225.1. Lineage (GTDB taxonomy): Bacteria > Actinomycetota > Thermoleophilia > Solirubrobacterales > 70-9 > DASPWW01. The sequence continues at coordinate 86,876 of CAVWEV010000009.1, read as the reverse complement.
TTGAACTTCTCCTCCGCCTCGGGGTCGTGACGGTTGACGTCGGGATGCAGCTCGCGCGCGAGCTGCCGGAACGCCTTCTTGATCTCCGTCTCGCTCGCGCCCCGCTCGACGCCGAGGAGGTCGTAGTAGTCCTGCGCCATCTAGATGACTGATTGCGTGGTCGTGGAATCCGTCATCTAGCGCTCGTAGACGGTCTCGAAGAAGCGCGACAGCTCGCCGGCCGCTTCCTGCACCGAGACGATTGCGGTCGCGTAGTCCATGCGCAGCGGGCCGACCACGCCGACGGCGCCGAGGTTGCGATAGCCGAGCCCGTAGTTCGCGCCGACGACGCTCATCGAGCGAAGCTCGGGCTCGGGGTTCTCGCCCCCGATCCACAGGAAGACCGAGCGCTCGTCGAGCGCGGAGCGCAGCATGTGCAGGAGGCTGGCGCGGCGCTCCAGCGCCTTCATCAGCGCGTCGATTCCGCGGCATCTCGGCGACGCGCTGCTCCGAGAGCAGTCGCGCGGCGCCGTCGACGTACAGGGTCTCGTCGGCGTGCTGCTCGAGATCGGTGAAGGCGCCGCCGATCTCGTCGAGGAAGCCGCTCTCGGTCTCGCCCAGCTCGGGATCCGCGAGTCGGCCGGCGATCATCCGCGCGCCGAGCCCCATTCCGTCGAGGCGCTCGTTGAGGTAGCTCGCTGCCCACTCGACCAGCCCCGGGTCGACCGGGTCCGAGAAGGTGAACATCCGCTTGCTCACCATCCCGTTGGACGCGATCACGACCACCATCACGACGGCGGGCTGGAGCAGCAGCACCTCGACGCGGTGGATGCGGGCGCTGCTCGCGGGCGGGGCGGTGACGAGCGCGAGCAGGTCCGTTACCTGCGACAGGGCCGACGTGGTCTCGCGCATCGCCTCGTCGACCTCGTGGCGCATGCGCGCCAGCTCGAGGTCGGCCTCGCGGCGGGCCGGGAGACGCTGCTCGGAGGCCAGCAACGAGTCCGCGTACAGCCGGTAGCCGCTGTCGGTGGGCACGCGTCCCGCGGAGGTATGTGGGTGGGTGAGGTATCCGGCCTGCTCCAGCGCCGCAAGCTCCGAACGCACGGTAGAAGGGCTCCACTCGATCTCGTTGCGGGTCGCGATCGCCCGCGATCCGACGGGCCGCCCCGACTCCAGGTAGGAGCCGATGACCAGGGTCAGGATCCGCTCCTGGCGCTGGCTAAGTGTGGGTTCGGTGCGGTCGGCCACCATCGACATCGATTTTAGGACGGGAATCACTCCCGCCGGGCGCGAGCGCCCGGCGGGGTCACGGGCGGGACGCGCCTAGTGGACGTCGAGCACGGCTTCCGCGTTGCGGATGATCCGGTTGCCGTCCTGCACGGCGACCGTGTCGGTGACGACGTGGCCGTCGTCCGCCTCCTTGACGGTCGCCGTCACGACGATCTCCTGCTCCGGCGCACCCATGCCGCGGAACTGGACCGACAGCCGCCGCAGGGCCCGCGGATCCCCTCCCGCGGCGTCCGTATGGGCGCGCGCGACCTGGGCCATCGTGTACAGGCCGTGGAGGATGTTGCCCGGCAGCCCCACGGCCTTCGCGAACTCGGGGTCGATGTGGATCGGGTTGAAGTCGCCCGAGGCGCCGGCGTAGCGGTGCGGCAGGTACTTGTCGGGCGTGACCCGAAGCTCGGGCAGGCTCTCCTCCGCCTTCATCCGTCCACCGCCCGCAACTGCAAGGAAATGACCGTGTTACGCATGAGGGCGTGGGATTCTAGGCGAGGGCTCGAGCCTTGCGCCGGAGCCCCGCGCCACGGACAAGGACATGCCGGCCAACCGCACGCAGCCCGCCTCGCGCTCGCGCACGCTCCTCGCGGGCGCGGCGGTGGCGAGCCTGCTCGCGTTCGGCGCCGCCGCAGCGCCCGCGGACGCCCCGGCGGTGACCGGCTCACCCCTGGATGGGAACGGGATGTGGATCTGGTACGTGAGCGCCTCGGGAGGCTCCGCCGAGGCGATCGCCAAGAAGGCGAACAAGCACAACATCGACACCGTGATGATCAAGAGCTCCGACGCGAGCCACTACTGGGGCCAGTTCTCGCCCGAGTTGGTCGACGTCCTGCACGACAGCGGGCTGCAGGTGTGCGCGTGGCAGTTCGTGTACGGCGGTGACCCGCGTCCGGAGGCCGCCGTCGGTGCCGAGGCGGTCGAGAACGGGGCCGACTGCCTGTTGATCGACGCCGAGAGCCACTACGAGGGCCGCTACAAGGCGGCGGCCCGCTACATCGACGAGCTCCGGCAGCGCGTCGGCGCGGACTACCCGGTCGCCCTCGCCACGTTCCCGTACGTCGACTTCCACCCCTCGTTTCCGTACTCCGTCTTCCTCGCCGACGGGGCGGCGCAGTTCAACGTCCCGCAGATGTACTGGAAGACGATCGGGACGTCGGTGCGCAACATCTACGCCCACACCTACAAGGTCAACGCTCCCTACAACCGCCCGATCTTCCCGCTCGGTCAGACTTACCTCAACGTGAGCCGCAAGTCGGTCATCAAGTTCCGCAAGTACGCGCGAAAGTACGACGCCGGCGGCGTCAGCTGGTGGTCGTGGCAGGAGACGAAGGGACGCGAATGGCGCTGGGTCGGCAAGCCGCTCGGGGGCGACGCGACCAGGTCACGCGCCGCGGGCCGGATTGCGGCATCCCGCTACGCGACCATCGAGCGAGGCGATCGAGGCGACCTCATCGTGTGGGCGCAGCAGCATCTGGCGGCGCACGCCCAGGAAGTGCAGATCGACGGCACCTACGACAGCGAAACCGTCAAGGCGGTGCGGAGGTTCCAGGCAGCGAAGGGGCTCGAGCCGAACGGCTCGGTCGATGGTCCGACGTGGCGGGCACTTCTCGCGCGACAGCCCGTGAGCGTCAACTGGTCGCGCCGCGGCAACCCGGCAGGCGTCCGTGACCTCGCCCTGCTCGACGCCCTCCGCGTGGAGCTCCCGCTCACTCCAGGCCGGCCGTAGAACGCGTGGTCAGTTTTCCCCGTATATCGGGGGCAACTGTCCATTCGTCGCCCGCAGTCAACCGCCGCGGACGATGTTCGTCCACGTGCCCTTGACCGTCGGCTGTCCGTCCTGGTTGACGGACTCCGACTCGAAGACGTAGAAGGTCATCCCGGTCTTCTCGCTCAGGTCGGCCAGCGTCGCCTGGGTGGTGATGAGGTCGCCGGCGCACACCGGCTCTCCCCACTCGAACACCTGGCTTCCGTGCACCATCGCGGCGAGGTTGATCCCAAGCTCCGGATCGACCACCCCCGGGCCGACGGCCGGGGCGCTGTACACGACGCAGAACATCGGCGGCGCGACGACGTTGCGGTAGCCCGCTTCGCGGGCCGCCTCCGGGTCGTGGTACACCGGATTGGTCTCCCCGACCGCGTTCGCGTACTCGCGGATCTTCTCCCGCCCGACCTCGTACTCGACGGCGGGCCACTGCTTCCCGATCAGATCCTCATTCACGGCCACGGCGGCGGGATTCTATTGCGGACCGTCGGCCCGGCCTCGCACTACGAAGCGGGCTCGCCGACGCGTGCCGCGGCGAGCGCCGCGTCGCGGTCGGGGAGGACCTGGAGGCGAACGACCCGACCCGCTCGGAGCTCGAACATGTATCCGAGCCACATCTCGACTTCGACTCCGCTCCCCTGGCCGCGTCCCGACTGTCGAACGTCGCACACCACGTGCCGCTCGCCGACCGGCTCCAGCTCGGCCGAGTCGATCGTGAAGTCCTCCCAGGCCTCGAGCCAGCCGCCCAGCCCCGCTCGGAAACCGTCGTGTCCGTGGTACGTGCCGGCGTTGCCCAGGCCCGGAGCGATGTGGAACTCGATCTCGGGATCGAGCAGCGCGACCAGTGCGTCGATGTCCCCCTTGTTCGTCGCCTCGATGCCGGTCCGCACGAGCGCCAGATCGTCCTCGCGGCCGGCCTCCGCCGTCACTGATCCAGCTCCAACACCGACAGGAAGGCCTCCTGAGGCACCTCCACCCGCCCGACCTGCTTCATCCGCTTCTTGCCCGACTTCTGCTTCTCGAGCAGCTTGCGCTTGCGCGTCACGTCGCCGCCATACAGCTTCGCGGTCACGTCCTTGCGCAGGGCCTTGACCGTCTCACGGGCGAGCACCCGCGACCCGATCGCCGCCTGCACCGGAACGTCGAACAGCTGGCGCGGGATCGTCCGTTGGAGGCGCTCGACCAGCGCCTTGCCCGCCGGATAGGCCTTGTCGCGGTGGACGATGATCGACAGGGCGTCCACGCGGTCGCCAGCGAGCAGAACGTCGAGCTTGACGAGGTCGGACGCGCGCTGCCCGATCGGGTCGTAGTCGAGCGACGCGTAGCCGCGCGTCCCCGACTTGAGCTGATCGTAGAAGTCGAGCACGATCTCGGCCAGCGGCAGCTCGTAGCTGAAGCTGGACCCGCTCGGGCGAGAGGTAGTGCAGGTCCACATGGGTCCCGCGGCGGCCCTGGCACAGCTCCATCACGGCGCCGACGTACTCGCTCGGGGTGACGATCGTGGCGAGGATGAACGGCTCCAGGATCTCCTCGACCGCATTCGGCCTCGGGCATCTCGGCGGGGCTTCTGCACCTCGATGAGCTCGCCGCCCCGCATCCTCGCCTCGTAGCGCACGTTCGGGGTCGTGGCCAGCAGCTCGAGGTCGTACTCGCGCTCCAGGCGCTCGCGGACGATGTCCATGTGCAGCAGGCCGAGGAAGCCGCAGCGGAAGCCGAACCCGAGCGCCTCGGAGGTCTCCGGCTCGTAGGACAGCGCCGCGTCGTTGAGAGCGAGCCGCTCCAGCGCGTCGCGCAGGTCCTCGTAGCTGGTCGGTGTCGATCGGGAACAGGCCGCAGAAGACCACCGGCTTGCACCTCGCGGTACCCGGGGAGCGGCTCAGCGGCGGGGCCGGCACGCGAGGTCAGCGTGTCCCCGACCCGAAGCAGCGCCACGTCCTTGATCCCCGTGATCACGTATCCGACCTCCCCAGCGCTCATCTCATCCGCCGCGCGCAGCTCCGGGACCAGGTGACCCATCTCGTCGATCTCCGCCTCGGTCCCCGCTTGCATCGCCGCGATCGCCTCCCGGCTCCAGAAGCGCCCGTCGACCATGCGGACGTACGCAACGACGCCGCGGTACTGGTCGAACTCGGAGTCGAAGATCAGCGCGCGTGCGGGCGCCTCCGGCTCCCCCGCGTGGCGGGGGGATCCGCTCGACAATCGCCTCGAGCACCTCGCCGACCCCCTCCCCGGTCTTCGCCGAGATCCGCAGCACGTCGTCGGGATCGCCTCCGATCAGGTCCGTTATCTGGCCGGCGACGACGTCGGGCTCCGCGCTCGGCAGGTCCACCTTGTTGAGCACGGGGATCAGCTCGAGCCCCGCCTCGACGGCGGCGTAGGTGTTGGCCACGGTCTGCGCCTCGACGCCCTGCGCCGCGTCGACCACCAGCAGCGCGCCCTCGCACGCCGCGAGGCTGCGGGAGACCTCATAGGAGAAGTCGACGTGCCCGGGGGTGTCGATCAGGTGCAGGCGGTAGGTCTCTCCATCAGCGGCGCGGTAGCCGACACGGACCGCCTGCGCCTTGATCGTGATCCCGCGCTCGCGCTCCAGGTCCATCGAGTCGAGCACCTGCGCGCGCATCTTGGCGGGGTCGCACGGTGCCGGTCAGCTCGAGGATGCGATCCGCGAGCGTCGACTTGCCGTGGTCGATGTGGGCGATGATCGAGAAGTTCCGGATGTCCTGCATTTGGGACCGCGTGGATCGCAACGGATGCGCGTTGGTAGGGAACGCTGGGCTCTCACGCTAGCGGGAGTGCTCGCCGTGGCGGCGTTGCGGGTGTTCAGGCGGACCTGCGACGGATGAGGCGGCGGATCTGCTCCAGCTCGGGAACGCGGAGCGCCGCCAGCGCGGCGACGTAGACCGCGAGCCCCGCCGACAGGGCGGCCGCCATCTCGACGATCTGCGCACCGGTGGAGCGGCCGAGCGCGTCGTCGAGCAGCGCCCACACGCCGTACGCGACCCCCGCGAGCGCAGCGGAGGCGATCCCAATTCGCAACGAGCTCGAGGCGAGCCGCCTCAGCTCGAGGCCGCCGAGCGCGCCGCGAAGGACCGCACACTGTGCCGTGACGCTGACCGCGGTCGCGATCGCTGTCGCCGCCACGATCCCGCCGACGCCGAACGGGCCGTACAGCGCCAGGGCGCCGAGCGCGGTGATCGCCAGGTTCGCGGCCGAGATCGCGGTCGGCACCCAGGGACGCTGGAGGCTGAAGAAGGTCCTGGTCAGCAGCAGGAAGAGCCCGTTGAAGGGCAGCGAGAACGCGAACCAGAACAGCGCCGTGGACACCAGCACGGTCTGGGAGGGGCCGAACTCCCCCCGCTCGTAGACGAGCCGGATCATCGGCTCGGACAGGACCAGAATCGCTGCCGCCGCGGGGAGCAGCAGAAGGATGATCTGACGCATGCCGTTCGCCATCGTCGCCCGCAGATCGTCGTAGGCGCCGCGCGCGGCGAACCTCGACAGCGTCGGGAAGACAACAGTCGCCACGGCGACGGAGAACATCCCCTGGGGCAGCATGTAGATCCGGAACGCCTTGTCGATCGCCGCGGGAGCGCGATCGGAAACCAGGGTGCCGAAGAGGCTGTTGATGACCAGGTTGAAGTTGATCAGCCCGAGGCTGATCGTCACCGGCAGCATCAGCAACAGGACCTTGTGCACGTCGGGAGTCCAGGCGAACACCCGCTGGAGCCGAAACGGGGTGTTGCGGAGATCCCACGAGACCAGCGCCAGCTGCACGGCCGTCCCCACGAGCACCCCGATCGCGTAGGCGTAGATCTGGTCCTTCTCGGGAAACGCGGGCGCGAGCCCGACGAGCACCGCGATGATCGCGACGTTCCAGAAGAAGGGCGCGATCGCGAACACCGCGAAGCGGTCGTAGCTCTGCAGTACCCCGACCACGAGCCCCGAGACGCCGAGCATCAGCAGGATCGGGAACAGGAGCCGCGACAGCGCGACCGTGAGGTCGTAGACCTCGCCCGAGAACCCGGGCGCGAACACGTGCATCAGGGCCGGCGCTGCCACGATGAACAGCGCCGTGAGGGCGCCGAGGATGAGGATGCAGGCGAAGATCAAGGTCGAGACGAGGCGAAAGGCCTGCCGCCTCTCGCCGCGCTCGAGGTGCTCGGTGAACACCGGGACCAGCGCCGCCTGGATCGCCGCGTCGGCGAACAGGCTGCGCACCAGGTTCGGCACCTGGAAGGCGATCGTGAACGCCGACATCGGGCCCTTCACCCCGAAGTAGCCCGCCGCGACGATCTCGCGCACCAGGCCAGCGATCCGCGAGAGCCCGGTGGCGAAGGAGAAGAACGCGGTGGAGCGCGCCAGCCGGCCCGGGGCCGCGGGCGGCGGCTCGGCCGGCCCCGCGACGGGCTCCCCCTGCACCGCCTCGAAGGTCACGGTGCCGGGGTCGCGGGGGTCTACGGTCGGAGGGTCACGGTCGTGGCGCTCCATCGTCAGCCGCTATAGTCACCCGCCGCCCGATGGCCAACATCGCCTCGCAGAAGAAGCGCAACAACCGCACCGAGCGTGAGCGGCTGGAGAACCGCCGCCTCAGCGGCGCGGTCGGAACTCGATTTCCGCCGCCTGGAGAGCGCCGTGCAGTCCGGAGACGACTCGGCGGTCGAGCACGAGCATCGGCTGCTCGTCTCTCGGATCGACAAGGCGGTCCGCAAGGGCGCGCTTCACGCCAACGCCGGCGCGCGCAAGAAGAGCCGCGCGGCGCGGCTCCGCGCGGGCAGCTAGGACCCGCGACATCGCTCAGGCGCCCGCGGCGGCGCCGCTCGCGCGCCTCACGGCGAGGGTCAGCGCCACTCGCTCGTCGTAGTCGGAGCCGCCGCGGCACCAGATCTCCAGATCGGCGATCGCGCCGATCGTCTCGCGGATCTCCTCGAGAGATGTGCCGCGGACCTTCTGGACCAGCATCTTGGCGGCGTACGGGTGCATGTCCAGCTCGGAGGTGACCTCCTTCGGCGAGCGCCCGGACTCGAGCTGGGCGAGCGCGCGGTGCGCGCGCCTCAGCCTCCGCGCGAGCGCGTACACGAGGCCGGTGATGCTCTCGCCCTGCGCGATCAGCCGCTCGGCCGCGAGCGTTGCCTCCGCGGGCCGGCGCTCGATCAGGGCGTCCGACAGCGCCCAGGTCGCCGCCTCCGACGTGTCCGCGATCATCGACTCGAGGTCCGCGAGCGTGACCACGCCTTCGGGCCCGGCCCACAGCGCAAGGCGGTCGAGCTCGTTCGCGAGCCGCACGGTCCCGGCGCCCATCCGCTCGACGAGCAGTCGCGCGGCCGCGGGCTCGAGGCGAAAACCGCGCTCGGCGGCCTCACCGACGAGCCGCTGGGGCAGGTCCCGCTCGCGCGGAGCGTCGTACTTGAGCACCTCGCCACCGCACTTCTTGACCGCCGGGCCGAGCTTGGCCGGCGTCTTCCCACGCGCCACCAGCACGACGGTCGTGTCCGGGCCGAGCTCCGCCAGCGCCGAGGCCACGCTCGCCGCCTGCGGGGCGGACCAGCGGTTGACGCGGTCCGCCAGCACGTAGCGGTGGGACGCCATCAACGACATCGCCGGAATCGCGGCGATCAGCGCCGCGGCGTCCGGGGCCTGCCCCTCGCTCGACTCGATCGCCTCGAGCGCTCCCGGGCCGCCCTCGCCCTCCGCTCGCGCGCGAAGCCGCGCCAGTACGGCGTCGATCTTGGCGTCGTCGCTCCCCGCGATCAGGTAGGCGGGCTTGATGTCCGCCGGCATGTGGCGAGTGTATTGGCCGGGGTCGTCAGCACCGACGCCGCCGTCATTCGGGGCCGGCCGTCCATCCGTCGTCCGTGACCTCGATCTCGACGTCGCCGTCGCGGTCCGTTCGCAGCACCGGCACCCCGTGGGCGTCGAGGGTGGCGAGCGTCGCCGGGGCGGGATGGCCGTAGGAGTTCTCACCGACGGAGATCACCGCGAGCCGAGGAATCGTCCCGTCCAGCAGGCGCTCGAGGCCGGCATCCTCGCTTCCGTGGTGCGCGACCTTGAGGGCGTCCACCGGGCCGGGATCGACCGGCGCCGATTCTGCCTCGGCGTCGCCCGTGAGCAGCATCGAGAAGCGCCGCCAGCGCGCGAGCAGCACCAGCGAGAGCACGTTCGGGTCGGCCGCGGGCTCGTCCGCGCGACCGGCGAGCATCGATCGCGGAGGCCACAGGACGTCGAGCCGCAGGCGCCCGGAGCGCACGGTCCCGCCCTGCAGCGCCCGCACGGTCCTCGTCCCGGCGGCGCGCGCCTCGCCGAGCAAACCCCCGCTCGCCCTCGAGTAGAGGAGCGCGTCGACCGGGACGGCCTCGAGCACCTCCTCGACGCCGCCGGCGTGGTCGAGTTGGTCGTGCGTGACGGCGACGGCGGCGAGCCGCTCGACGCCTTCGTCGTCGAGCCGGGCCGCGATCTCGGATCCGGGCGGCCCGCCGTCGACCAGAACGGGCTCGCCCTCGGACGGCTCGAGCAGGATCGCGTCCCCCTGGCCGACGTCGAGGACGGTCACCTCGAGGTGCGGGGCGCCCGGCGAGGGATCGCCCTCCTCGTGCTCGGTTCCACCTTCCTGGGCGGCGATGAGCGCGAGCGCCACCCCGAGGGCGAGTGCCGCGAGCGGGAGGGCTCGGCCCGGACGCGGCGCGAGTCCGGCCCGACGCGCCGCGATCGCGCGGGCGAGCCAGCCGCAGACCAGCATTGCGGCGAACGCCCCGAGCGCGCCCGCCGCGGGGAGCCCCACGTCGGCAAGCGCCCATTCCGGGGCCGCCATCCAGTGCGCGACCTGCGCGATGTACGCGATCAGCAGCGCATTCAGCGAGTTGAGCGGCTCGACTGGAAGAACCGGGATCTGGCCCGCGACCGCGACCAGCATCCCCAGCCACATGACGGGCGCGACCGCGGGCAGCGCGAGCAGGTTCGCCGGCAGGGCGGTCACCGACACCGAGTCGAAGTGATGCGCCATCAGCGGCGCGGTCGCGAGGGTCGCGGAGATCGTTACAGCGGCGCCCTCGGCGAGACCCCGCTGCCAGGAACCAGGCGCGCGATCTGCGAGCAGATCGCGCGGTTTGCTCAGCCGCCGCAGCAGCCAATCCCGGATCGGCTCCGCCCACAGGAGGATGCCGACCACGGCGGCAAAGCTGAGCTGCCATCCGACGTCGCCGCTGGCCCGAGGGTTGACGGCGAGCGTGGCGCACGCGGCGAGCACGAGCGCGTACCAGCGTGATCGGGGACGGCCGGCCAGCACCGCGACGATGCCGGCGGCGCCCATCACCGCGGCGCGCTGGATCGAGGCGCCAGCGCCCGTGACGGGGACGTAGATCGCGATCAGCGCCAGCACGCAAAACAGCCTGGTGCGCAGCGAGAGGTTGAGCGCAGCGAGGGGAACGAGCGCAAGCAGCGCGAGCAGGATGACGTTCTGACCGCTGACTGCCAGCAGATGCGCGAGTCCCGAGCGCTTGAAGTCGTCGATCGTCGCAGAGTCGATGCGGTCGTCCTGACCGAGCACGAACCCGCGTGCGAGCGCCGCCTCGCGCTCCGGCATGCCGCGCTCCAGCGCCGCCTCGGCCCGGTCGCGCACCCGATCCGTGAGCGCGGCGACTCCCCCGCGCCGCCTCGCCGTCGGGTCGATCCGCTCCGCCTCCAGGACCTCGCCGATCCCGTAGCGGCGCAGGTAGGCGGCCTGCCACGGCGGCGGCTCGCGAAGCGTCCCGGCGGCCCGCACCTCGCGGCCCACAGGGAGCTCCGGGATGGGCTCGTGCGCCTCGAGGAGCAGCCGGCCGGCGGCCGTCTGCACGCGGACCGAGACCGTGCCGTCGGAGCGACGCGGGACGGCGGTGACGAAGCCCCGAACCGTGGCGTGGCTGCCGTCGATCGCCTCGAGCGCTCCCGCGTCGATCGCCGCGAGCCGCTCCACGCCCGCGATCCCGCCCGCCACGGCGGCGAGCAACGCGACCAGCGCCAGCCACATCGCTCCGGCGACACCGCCGCGGCGGCGGGAGACGACAAGGGCGAGCGCCGCCCCGAGAACCACGACGAGCGCGACCGGGACCGAGTCAGGGGCGTCTACAAAGGGTGCTCCGGCGAGCCCCGCGGTCGCGCCACCAAGAGCCGCAAAGCGCCAGTCCACCCCGCCGATCGTTCACGAGATGCGCGCACGCGTTGCGGCCGCATCGCAACGCGACCGTGGCCCGCGTGGGCCTAGTTCGTGACTCGATCCATGCCGCGCGCCAGTGGACTCAATCGCTCGCGATCAGTTTTCTGCAAACCCGAGGTCTTAGGTGTAATGACCTCGAGATCGCCCGCTGAAGCAGCGAGGAGGAACCATGAGCACTGCGTATCCAGGAGAGTCAGCGGAGTACCGGGCGGCGCGTGATCGTCTGCTCGAGCAGGAGATGGAGCTGCGCCGCGCGATGGAGGCGGTGTCGGCCGCGAGGCGCGAGCTGCCATCCGGGGGAGCCATCCCGGAGGACTACGCGTTTCAGGGCGCCGGCGCGGACGGGAGCCCGACCGACGTCAGGATGTCGGAGCTGTTCGCGCCCGGCAAGGACTCACTCCTGATCTACAGCTTCATGTTCCCGCGCGACCCGAGTGACGAGCGGCGAGGCCTCGAGAGCGGTCAAACCGCGCTCCTGCCGCTGGCGGAGAGCCCGTGCCCGTCGTGCACCGCTCTGCTCGACCAGCTGGACGGCGCCGCGGAGCACGCCGCCCAGCAAGTCAACCTGGCGGTGGTCGCGAAGTCCTCGCTGCCCAGAATCCTCACCTTTGCGAAGGAGCGTGGCTGGCGACGGCTACGGCTGCTGTCCTCGGCCGGCAACAGCTACAACCACGACTACCTCGGCGAGACCGCGGAAGGCCACCAGAGACCGATGCTGAACGTGTTCCACCGCGACGGCGGGACGATCCGCCACTTCTGGGGCTCGGAGCTCTTCTACGCGCCGATGGACCCGGGACAGGACCCGCGCCACGTCGGCACCATCGAGCCGTTGTGGAATCTGTTCGACCTCACCCCCGAGGGCCGCCCGACAGACTGGGACGAGCAGCTGCGCTACTCGTAAGGCTACGGTTGGAGTCCGGCGCGCAGCGACTCCATCGTCGCCGGGCCGATGCCGCTGATCTGATCGAGCTCGTCGACCGAGGACAGGCCGCCGTTCTCCTCGCGGTAGTCGAGGATGTTCTGCGCGGTCACAGGACCGATTCCCTCGATCGTGTCGAGCTGCTCCAGGGTGGCGGTGCCGAGGCTGATCGGACCGTCGGCCGGGGCTCCGGCCGCGGCGCCCGACGGTGCGCCGGATCCGCCCCCCGGGACCACGACCTGCTGGCCGTCGGTGAGCAGCGCCGCGAGATTGATGCCCTCGAGCCCGGCGGGAGCGGTGGCGCCACCCGCCCGCCCCACCGCATCGGTGACGCGCGAGCCGGCCGGGAGGCGGTAGACGCCCGGCTCGCGAACCGCCCCGGCGACGTGGACGACCACGTCGCGGCCGGACCCACCCTCCACGCTGACCTCGCCCCCACCTTCCCCCGAGGACCCGGCGAAGCTCACCTCACCGGGCGGCGAGCCCTGCTCGTCGGCCGAGCGGATCCAGCGGGCGCCGAGCAGCAGCAGCGCGACGGCGACCGCGCCGTAGACGAGGATCTGCGAGCGGCTGAGGTGCGGCACGCGGCGATGATCGGACCGCGCGACGCGCGCATGGCGCGCGGATCGAAACGAATCAGGAGAAGCGGAAGCCGCTCAGGCCCTCGGGCTGCTCCTCGATCACGTCGACTCGTTGCACGACGGCGCCCCGCGGGCCCTCGTGGGCGAACCGGACCATCGCGTCGACCGCGTCGGGCTCGCCCTCGAACACCGCCTCCACCGTCCCGTCGTGGTTGTTGCGCACCCAGCCGGCAACGTCCCGCGCGGTCGCCTGTCGCCGCGTCGTGTCGCGAAAGAACACGCCCTGGACGTGACCGTGGATCACGACCCGGCGACGAGTCAGTACTCCTCGTCCTCGTCGTACCCGGCGGTCTTGCCGGCGAGCTGGCGGTCGAACAGCTCGTCGACGGACACGGCCGGCGATTGCACGGAGACGCAGGCGAGCGGCTCGTCGCCGTCGTTGGCGATCGAGTGGTCGGTGGCCGGCGGGATCAGGGCGAGGTCGCCCTGCTCGAGCCGCTCGGTATCCCCCGCCGCCGACATCGTCCCGGTCCCGCGGACGATCACGTAGACGTGCTCGGCGTCCTCGTGCGAGCGAAGGCTCTCCGACGCTCCGGGCGGAACCTCGATCAAGAGGGCGGACAGGTTCCGCGAGCCCAGCTCGCCGGCGTCCATGAGGATGTGGGTCCGGAGGCTGTGCCACTCCGTCACGGCCGCCTCCGATAGCCGCCTCACTAGCATGCGCGGAGCTTTCTAGCAGACCCGGGACCGCGAGGCGGCGCGAGTCGAAAGCCGCTGGAAAGGGCCCCCTGCTCTCGACCACCGGCAAGTTCGCTCGCGAACTTGCCGATCTTTGGTGGTCCGCTCAGCGGACCACCAAATTGACGAGCTTCCCGGGGACGACGACCTCCTGCACGACCTGCTTGCCGTCGATGTGCTGGCGGACTCGCTCGCTGTCGCGGGCGAGCCGCAGCAGGTCCTCCTCGGGCGCGTCGGCCGAGACCTCGATCCGATCCCGCAGCTTGCCGTTGACCTGCACCACCAGGGTGAAGGTCTCACGCGCGAGCAGCTGCGGGTCGGGCTCGGGCCACGGCTGCTCCCACACCCGAAGGCCGGTCAGCTGCTCGTAGACCTCGGCGCCGAGATGGGGGGCGAACGGGAACAGCAGCGAGGCGGTGGTGGTGACCGCGAAGCGCAGGGCCGACTCCCCGGCGGGGTCGCCGTACAGCGAGTCCTTGAGACGGTACGCGTCGTTGACCAGCTCCATCAGCGCCGCGATCGCGGTGTGGAACTGGAAGCGCCGGCCGATGTCGGCGGTCGCCTTGTCGATCGCCCAGTGGGCCTTGCGAAGCAGGTCGCCGGCCGGGCCCTCGGCGCCGCCCGCATGCGCAGCGGGCTCGGTTCGCTCCACCACCTCCTGGGAGAGGTTCCAGACTCGCCTCAGGAACCCGTGGGCCCCCTCGACGCCCTCGTCGGCCCAGTCGGCGTCCTTCTCCGGCGGGCCCATGAAGCAGATGTAGGTGCGCGCGGTGTCGGCGCCGTAGCGCTGGACGTAGTCGGCGGGGCTGACGGCGTTGCCCTTCGACTTCGACATCTTGTCGCCGCCCCGGAGGATCATCCCCTGGGTGAAGAGGCTGGCGAAGGGCTCCTGCACGCCGAGGTGGCCCATGTCCGCCAGCGCCTTGGTGAAGAAGCGGGCGTACATGAGGTGCAGGATCGCGTGCTCGACGCCGCCGATGTACTGGTCGACGGGCATCCAGTGGTCGGCGATATCGCGGTCGAACGCCGCGGCATCGTCGCGCGGATCCAGATATCGAAGGAAGTACCAGGAGGAGTCGACGAAGGTGTCCATCGTGTCGGTCTCGCGCCGCGCCGGACCGCCGCAGCGCGGGCACTCGGTGGACACCCAGTCCTCGACCGTCGCGAGCGGGCTCTTTCCCCTCGGGGCGAAGTCCGTCACATCGGGGAGCAGTACCGGCAGCTGGTCCTCCGGGACTGGCACCGCGCCGTGCTCGTCGCAGTACACGATCGGGATCGGGCAGCCCCAGTAGCGCTGACGCGAGAGCAGCCAGTCGCGGAGCCGGTAGTTGACGGCGTGCTCGCCCCTCCCCTCCTCCTCGAGCCACGCCGTGACCTTCTCGATCGCCTCGGGAGCGGGAAGCCCTGTGAACGGACCGGAGTTGATCAGGCGCTCGTTCTCCGAGTGCCCGACATATGCCTCGCCCTCTGGCGCTTCTCCGTCGGCCGGCTCGACCACGCGGCGAATCTCGAGGTCGAGGGCACGGGCGAACTCGAAGTCGCGCTCGTCGTGCGCGGGGACCGCCATGATCGCCCCGGTGCCGTACTCCATCAGCACGTAGTCGGCGACGAACATCGGGATCTGCTCGCCGTTGACCGGGTTGGTGACCGTGCGGCCGAGCGGCACGCCGGTCTTGGCGCGCTCCTCGGCGCTTCGCTCCTCGGTCCCGATCCGCATCGACTCGTCGACGTACGCGCGGACGGGCGCCTCGGCGTCGGTTCCCGCCACCAGCCGCTCCAGATCGGGATGCTCCGGGGCGAGGACGAAGAACGTGGCGCCGAACAGCGTGTCGGGGCGGGTGGTGAAGACGGGAAAGTCGATCCCCAGCTGCTCACAGCGGAACACGGCCTCCGCCCCCTCGGAGCGCCCGATCCAGTTGCGCTGCATGGTGACGACGTGCTCTGGCCACGACTCGAGCAGCTCGAAGTCGTCGAGCAGTCGCTGCGCGTAGGCGGTGATGCGGAAGAACCACTGCTCCAGGCGCCGCGATTCGACCGGCGTCCCACAGCGCTCGCAGCGCCCGTCGACGACCTGCTCGTTGGCCAGCACGGTGGCGTCGTGAGGGCACCACACGACCGCCGCCTCGTCGCGGTAGGCGAGTCCGTGCTCGAACAGCTGCAGGAAGATCCACTGCGTCCAGCGGTAATAGGCGGGGTCGTGGCTGGAGATCTCGCGCGACCAGTCGATCGAGATCCCCCAGGAGCGGAACTCGCGGCGGAAGGTGTCGATCGAGTTCTCGGTCGACACGCGAGGGTGCTCGCCGGTGTTGATCGCGTGGTTCTCGGCCGGGAGCCCGAAGGCGTCGTAGCCCATCGGGTGGATCACGCGCATCCCGTGGCGGCGGCGAAAGTGCGCCAGCGCGTCGCCGATCGAGTAGGTCTTGAGGTGTCCCATGTGGGGCTCGCCTGAGGGATAGGGGAGCATCTCGAGCACGTAGCTCTTGGGCATCGACCCGTCGAACCCGGGCTCGCCGGGGTTGGGCACGTGCCACGTCTGCTCGTCCTCCCAGACGCGCTGCCACTTGCGCTCGATCTCGCGCGGCTCGTAGGGCTTCACGCATCGGAGTTTAGGCGCGCGGGTCGTATAGTCAGGACGTGATCCCGGGAGTGACGGGAGGCGAAAGGAGAGGCAGATGGCGCGCCTGATCAAGCTCGACCGCAGTGGTCACACGACGCTCGCCGAGTGGACGCGCGAGGACGCGGTCGCTCAGCAGGAGGCGATCGAGGCCTTCCGCCGCGAGCTCGACGAGGGAATGCTGGCCAGCGTCAGCCACGAGACCGGTACGGCCGAGGTCGTGCGCGAGCTTCCGCTCGACGCCGAGCTGGTCGTGCTGAGGCGGCCGATCGCCGGCGGGTGATCGGAGCGCCCGGCCGATGAGGGCGCCGGCGCGCTGATGGCCGCCACCGCGGGAGGCCTCAACGAGGCCGCCGCGCTGTGGTGGCGGGAGCGACCGACGGGGCGCACCCTGCGCCGCCACGGCCGCCTGTGGACGGCGTGGACGGCTGCGATCGCGACGCCGTTCTTCGCCGCCGGCGCCTTCCTGCTGTGGCTGGAGCCGCTGACGTTCCCGGTCGCGCTGGCGAGCTTTGCGCACGGGTGGCTGATCCCCGAGCTGTACGCGCGGCGCGGCGCCGGCTCCGTGGTCCCGATCGGGAGCAGGCGCAGCGCGAGCCGGATGCGGGGCGCGAGCGAGCAGGCGGAGCGCGCGGCGCTCGGCCTGCTGGGTGATCTCGTCGGTCACGAGCAGCGGGAGCATGCTGCAGCGAACGGGGCTGGTGCTGGAGCGCGGTCGGCTCGGGACCTGGCTGGTCGGCGAGCAGGGGGCGATGATGGTGCGGCCGGGTGGGCGGCGGGTTGACTGCTGGTGCGTTCGCGTCGCCGAGCCGGGGAAGCTGCCGGCGGGCGATCGCGTCGCTCACCTGCTGCTCGCGCTGCGCGAGGACGAGGCGGGCTTCGCGACGGTCGCGAACCTCGCGTTCTCGGGCGCCGCGTGGCGGGTGCGGCGACGGATGCGGAAGCGTTCGCGCCCGGCGCTGGACGCGGCGCGGGCCGAAGCGGACGGAAACTGAGCGGCCCAGCACTGGGGGCACGAGCATTCGGGGATCGTGAGCCCCGTGTGCTCGCAGCGCTTGGGTTCGTGCGACCCGCGGTGAGCGCTTCCGATTGAGCTTCCGTTCCGCACTTCCGTCTCTCTTTTCATCTCCGCGGCGGCCGTCAGTCGGCCGGCCGCTCGTCTACTCACATGTCTACGGAGACGAGGTGAGAGTCGGATGACAGTTGGGTGAGACCTCGATGAGAGTGGGCGGAGCTCAGCGTGGCGGGGCGAGCCCGGCGACCGTATCCCGAAGGTTCGCCGCCTCCTCGCGGGCGGCGGCGGGATCCTGATCCGCCACGCTCCCCTGGAGCTCCAGCAGGTGCGCGTCGATGCGGGTGAGGTCGGCGGGGTCGAGAATCGTGCGTGAACCGATCCCGGATCCACTCCAGGGTCGCGACGTCGCCGGTGATCCCGCCGAGATCCTTGGCCGATGCGTCGAAGAGAATCTGGCGAGCCCAGAGGTCCATGCGCGCCACGTCGATTTCCGCAGGCGGCAGGTAGCGGAGTTCCAGATCGAGCGTCGATTGCCCGACGTCGATCGCGGCAGTTCCCGCTTGCGTGATATCGCGCTTGTCGATCGCCCGGGACAGCTCGACCTGGACGCGCGCCATCTCGGTGGCGAGCCTCGGCGGCACCTCGCCGGCTCGATAGTCGTTCCACGCGGCCCGTGCGTCCCTGGCGCCAGCCGCTGCGGCGCTCCAGTCCTTGGACTGGATCGCATCGAAGCTCTTGTCCGCCCCGGACGAGATCGCCTCGAGCTTGGCCGGCACGGGCCCGTCCAGCGCGTCGGCGGGCACCGCAAGGGCCATCGCCTCGACGTCGGGGCCGTCGCGCGTCAGGAACTCGCCGTATCCCGGCGCGAACACCTTGTCGCTGAACGCGCCGTCGTCGTGGAGCTCGCGGGCGACCATCCCGCCCTCGACGGGGCCGGTCGGGCCGTTCAGCGTCTCGTCGGTCCTCTTGATCTCGACCTCCTCGAAGGCGACCGCGGGGATGTTCTCCGCCCGGTGTACGTCGCCCACCTGGGGATCGCCGGGCATGATCATCTCCGGGGGTCCCTCCTTGCCGGCGAGCCAGGTGCCCTCGGTGGTGAAGATCTCCCCGTTGCGGTAGTCGAACACGTCCTCGCCGAGGTACCAAACGGATCCGTCATCCGCCTGGGCGTAGTAGTCGAGCGCGGCCTCCTGGATCCGCCCGTCGAGGTACGCGATGTACTGGGAGACGCGCGCCTCGACCTGGTGGCCCTCGGTCCACTCGATGATCCGCGTCTCCGGCAGGAGCGTGGTCTCGGTGTGAAACGGCTTGCCATCGACCCTGCCGCTGAAGACGGTGGAATGCAGATCGCTGATCGGGAACAGCGGGTTCGTGATCTCGGTGGGGTCCGAGAACGTCGGCACGGTCAGATCGACCCGCTGGCTCTCCGGCGCCAGTGGGAGCTTCTCCAGCCCGGCCGCCTCGAGCTGTGCCGCCGTCGGCTGGGGCACCGGCGTGGACTTGTCACCATCGCCCTCGCCGCAGCCGCCGGCGGCGAGTGCCGCCGCCACGACGACGACCAACCAGGTGCCGGGGGCGGTGACAAGCGACGCCACGACGCTAGCTCCGCCCGCGGCGAAGGCTGACCAGCTCCTGCCGGTCGCTTCCACCTGACACCTCGACGCCGAGGACCGGCCCGATGCCCTTGGCGTAGAACTTGTAATCGAGGAGCTCCGGCTCGATCGGCTCGGTCTCCTCGATTAGGAGGACGCGGCGGAACCTCCGGAATGGCACCTCGACCCGCTCACGGCGGCTCGACACGCGAGCGCGGTCCTGCGCGACGCCCTTGTACTGCTCCTCCCGGTAGGCCAGGCCCACCTTGGGGTGGGCGGGCATCATGACTCCGGGTTGCGCGCCATCGACCCCCGCCTCCCAGGAGCCCTTCGTCGTCTTCACGTCGCCACTCTGGAACTCCCGGGCTTCCTCCCCCAGGTGCCAGACGTTGCCCGTGTTGTCCTGGGCGAACCAGGCGTGGTTGTCCTCGACCCGCCGGCCCCGCTCCGACACCACGGTGTAGACGACGCGCGCCGTGACCCCGTTGGCTATCTGCTTCGTGTCGTGCCTGACGGTGACCACGTCACGCTGCTTCAACCCCTCCGAATCCGTCACCCGGTACACGCGGCGCTCGCCCGGCCGCATCGGCAAGTAGGGATTGTCGATCCGCGTTGAGAAGGCCTCGGGATCGAGCTGCGCCGGCTCGCCTCCGGTCGGCAGGCTGGCGATGCGCGTGCCGCTGGCTCCGTCCCCGCACCCACCGACCGGCACGGCCGCCAAGCCGACGCCGAGCAAGGTCGGGATGAGATGTCTAGTCGATCGCCACATGCGTCCTCTCGCTGCTGTCTAAAGACCCCGAATGAGAGATGAATGAGCGGCGCCCGAACGAGCGGCGCCCGGCCGGATGGCCGGGCGCCGCGCTTCGGTTCTGCTGTCCGGGTTGCCTTGTGGCTACGCCACGCAGCGCTTGCTCTGCGACGGTAGCTTGATCCGCTGGTCGTGCTTGAGACGGACCAGCTCCTCCACCCCGCTGCCACCGGACGTCTTGAACGCGAGCACGAAGCCCACGCCCGCGGCGTAGAGCTTGTACTCGTTGACCTTCGGCTCCAGCGGGACGAGGTCCTTGGTCATCAGCGCACCGGTGAAGTGCCCGAACGGCACCTCGACCTGCTCGTTGACGCTCAGCACCTCGGCCTTGTCCTCGGCCTCTCCGGCGTAGTACTCCTGCCGGTACTGCTGACCAGGCTGGGGATTGGCGGGCATGATGACGCCGGGTTGTGCGCCGTCCACGCCGGCCTCGAACGATCCCGAGCGGGTCTTGATCTTGCCGTTCTTGCACTCGACGGTGTCCTCGCCGAGGTACCACACGTTGCCGTCCGAGTCCTGGGCGTACCAGTCGAACGTGTCCTCGATCACCTTGCCGTGCTCGGTGACCCTGTCGTGAACGATGCGTGCGGTGATGCCGTTCGCGATCAGCTTGGTCTTGTTGCTGACGCTGAGCACCACCTTCTGCTTCGCGTTCCCGTCCGTCTCGTGGTACACGTACCGGTCACCGGGGACCAACGGGAAGTACTGATTGTCGATCCGGGTGCTGAAGTCCGCGGGATCGAGGTTCACGGGCTCGCTGCCCTGGGGGAGCGGCGTGGGTACCGCCATCGCCGGGCTCGCCGCCACTGCCAGCGCGACGCCCAACAGGCCTAGAGCCAGTCCGGTTCTCCTTGGGTTGACCATTCGATGCCTCCCTCTCCGTGATTGGCGGCTGAACGGCCCGCCGATTGCCTTATCGAGGGAGGTGTCTATTCGGGCCGGGTGAGAGTCCGGTGAGGTTTGGGTGAGATGCGGATGAGAGCTCTGGGCGACCGCGCCTGGTCGACGCTCACCCAGGAGAAGGTGGATGGCCGGGTATGAGAGAGAGTGCACTTCCGGTTCTCGGACCGGAGGGGAGACGGTTGATCAGGCGCCGACCCCTGGCACCGGGGAGTCCGTTGGAGTGGAGCTGAGGGGACTCGAACCCCTGGCCTCCCGGCTGCCAGCCGGACGCTCTCCCAACTGAGCTACAGCCCCAGACGCGACGTCGGCTGCCGAGTTTACAAAGGCATCCGGGGCGTCGGGCGGGTTGCGCTCCGTATATCGCCGTAACGTGCCCGACGCCGGGACGGAGCTGCTACAGCCCGGGGTAGGGCGCGTTTTGCTGCTGCGCCGTGCGCGGATCGTCCGCCTGTGACGGCTTGGGCCTCGCCTCGGTGGCCGTGCCCAGCGGGTCCTCGTGCCGCGGAAGGTTGGTGCGCACCGCCGTCCAGTGGCCGTCGGCCTCGAACGCGAGCCATGACGCTTCGGGCCCCTCGTTCTCGCGCTCGCGGCAGAACGCCTCCGCCTGCTCTCGCGTCTCGAAGCTCGGCCGCTCCTCGGTCACGACCAAGAAGGGTACGCCGCCCGCTGCGCCCGCGCTACTCCTGCTCCTCGTCGTCGACGTCGAGCACGAGGCTGTCGTCGCGCAGCGACCGCACCTTGAACTCCAGGTCGCAGCGCTCCTCGAGCTCGCGCAGCAGCTCGACCGGCTCGCTGAGCCGCATCGCGAGCGTCGCGCGGCCCCCCGAGAAGCGCCTGATCGAGATCTCCGACGTCGCGCCGATCGCCCCCGCGGCGTCCTCGAGCGCTACGAGCTGCGAGAAGTCGCTCAGCGGGCCGACGTCCACATGGACCGTCCCTTCGAAGAAGCCGTTCGTGCGCCGGGGCCCGACGCCGTTGGCGTCCGCCGCGGCCGACTCCTCCCCCGCGCCCTGGATCGCGTCGTCGAGCGCCTCCAGGACCTTCCCCCCCGCCCCGCTCGGCAGCTTGGCGACGTCCGACACCCGCTCCGCCAGGTCGGCGGCGTCGCGCAGCGCCCGCATCCGTATCTGCGTCGCCTGCCCACGCGCCTGCTTGCGGATCTCCTCGATATGGGCTCCGAGCGCCACCAGCGAGCGCATCCCCTCCTCGCTGCTCGCCCGCAGCTCGGCGAGCTCCTCGCGCAACGCCCGCAGCTCGCGATTGCGCTGCACGACGATCTCCGAAAGCCGACGCGCCACGCCCTCCAGCTCCTCGACCTTCGCGCGGCACGCGGACAGCGCCCGCTCGGTCGCGGCAAGCGCTGCATCCCGCGCGGAGAGCTCCGCGTCTACCTCGCTCCTCCGGTAACCCAGGAACGACCGCCTAAAGCCGCTCATCCGTGCGCACACTAGGCACCCCTTCGGACGCCACGCGTGCGCATGGCGCGCGCCCGCTCAAGAAGTGCACTTTGCCGCCGATTTCGCGCGCGAAATCGGCGTTCTCGTGCCCGTCAGCCGCCCGAGGCGACCCTCGGCGCCGCGCCCGCCACGTCGAGCTCCATACGCGCCGCTTCGCCCCACAGATTCTCCAGGCGGTAGTAGTCGCGCTCCGCGGGCACGAACACGTGCAGGACGCAATCGAGGTAATCCATCAGCACCCAGCGCGCCTGGCGCACGCCCTCGACGTGGCTCGGGCAGCCGCCCGTCCGCCTTCAGCCGCGCGTACACCTCGTCGTGCACAGCCTTCGCCTGGCGCTCGTTGCGCGCCGTGCAGATCACGAGGAAGTCCGTGTAGCCGACCAACCCCCGCATGTCGAGCGCAACGATGTCAACGGCCTTCTTCTCGTCGGCGATCCGCGCCACGCGTCTCGCCAGCTCCTCCGGGCCCACGCCTGCCCGTCGCTCCGCGCTCACGCCTCTTGCAACCCCTTCTCTCGCTCGCCGATCGCATACAGGCCGCGCTCCGCGATCAGCTCGACCACGCGGTCGGGCACCAGATACCGGATCGGGCGCCCCGCGCCGACCCGTTCGCGGACCATCGTCGAGGAGACCTCGATGTGCGGCATCTCGAGGAACTCCGCCCGTCCGGCGCCGCCGAGCCGCCCCAGAACGGCCTCCACCGCGGCCCGCTCCACGCCCTCGCGCTCCGCGATCCCCAGCCTCGCCAGCTCCAGGATCCGCTCCGGGCTGCGCCAGCTCTCCAGCCCGGCGGCCGCGTCCGCGCCCATGACGAAGTACAGCTCCTCGTCCGGCCGCTGCTCGCGCAGCAGCTCCAGCGTGCGGTAGCTGAACGACAGATCGTCGCGCGACGTCTCCAGCTCGGACACCCCGAGACGCTCGTCACCCGCGACCGCGTGCCGGGTCATCTCCAGGCGCACGTCCGGGCCGGGGTCATCCTCGATCTGCTTGTGCGGCGCCCGCCCCGTGGGAACGAGCAACACCTCCGCGAGGGCGAGTCGCGCGTGCGCCTCCTGAGCGAGCGCGAGATGGCCCACGTGGGGTGGATTGAACGCCGAGCCGAGCACGCCCACGCCTCGGCCGCCGTCAGTCGCCAAGCTGGGACTCCGGGACCGGGGTACCCCCTACTCCCTCACCTGGCCCGTGCCGTGGACCACGTACTTGGTGGTCGTCAGCTCGCGCAACCCGATCGGGCCACGGGCGTGAAGCTTCTGGGTCGAGTTGCCGATCTCGGCGCCCATCCCGAACTCGTACCCGTCCGTGAACCGCGTCGACGCGTTCACGTACACCGCCGCCGCATCGACCTCGCCCGTGAACCTCTCCCCCGCCTCGACCGAGCCCGTCACGATCGCCTCCGAGTGCCCGCTCCCGTAGTGGTTCACGTGCTCGATCGCCTCGTCCAGCGAATCGACCTCGCCGACCGCCATCTTCATCCCCAGGTACTCGGTCCGCCAGTCCTCCTCGTCGGCGGCGCCCACCGGCACCTCACCGGCGTCCTCGCGCACGCGCTCGTCGCCGACCAGCTCGACGCCGGCGTCGCTGAGCTCGCGCAGCAGCTCGGGAAGCAGCGCGGCGCCGACCGAGGAGTGGACGAGCAGCGTCTCGGCCGCATTGCACACGCCGGGGCGCTGGACCTTCGCGTTGTAGGCGATCCGGCGCGCCATCTCGAGATCGGCGTCCTCGTGCACGTACACGTGGCAGTTGCCCGACGCCGCGTACATCACCGGCACCTTGGCGACCTCCTTCAGCGCCTGCTTCAGGCCCTCCCCCCCACGCGGGATGATCAGATCGACCAGACCCTCGGCGCCGGCCAGCTCCGCCAGCGCAGAGCGATCGCCGCCTAGGAGCTGGACCGCGTCCGCCGGCAGGCCGGCGTGCTCGACCGCATCGCGGACGAGTGCCGCGAGGGCGCCGTTCGAGCGCTCCGCGTAGCTCGATCCGCGCAGCACGATCGCGTTGCCGCTCTTCACGCACAGCGCCGCGCAGTCCACCGTGACGTTGGGGCGCGCCTCGTAGACCACCGCGACGACGCCGAGCGGCACCCGCACCTTCGTCATCTCCAGGCCGCTCGCCAGCGTGCGCTCCTCGACCACCTCGCCCACGGGGTCGGGCAGCGCCGCGATGTCGCGGACGCCCTCGGCCATCGCCTCGATCCGGGACCCGTCGAGCGTGAGGCGGTCGCGCAGCGCCTCGGTCAGATCGGCGGCGCGCTCGTCGGCGAGGTCGGCCGCGTTCGCCTCGAGCACGTCGTCGGCACGCTCGCCGAGCAACTCCGCGAGTCGCTCCAGCGCGGCGTTCTTCGCCTCCGTGTCGGCCGTCGCGAACTCGCGCGCGGCGTTCGTGGCGGCCTCGCACACCTCGGTAATGGCTGTGGTCACCGTCGCCACGCTCCCAAGGGTACCCGGCGCCCCCACCGCGACGCGACCGCAAACCGGGGTCCGTGCGCGATTTCGAGGGTATACGGCGCCCATGTTTGACAAGCCCCGCCACTTAAGCGACGATGCGCGAACGCGTTAACGCAAGAACCTCATCTCACAGGGACCGGGGTTCTCGCACGAGGAAGGGAGCGGGTAAATGAGACGGCTCACGCAGGCACGACCCAGTGCTGCGCTCATCGTCGCGGTGGTAGCGCTCATCGCGGCCTTGGCGGGCACCGCGATCGCGTCCGATCCGGTCGCGACGACCAGCGCGATCAACAAGAAGAAGGTCAAGAAGATCGCCAAGAAGCAGATCAACAAGCTGGCGCCGGGTCTGTCGGTGGCCAACGCCGACAACGCGACGAATGCGCAGAATGCTGAGAACGCGCAAAACGCCGAGAACGCGAACAACGCGGTGAACGCCGAGAACGCGAACAACGCGGTGAACGCGGAGAACGCGAACCAGCTCGGCGGTATTGCCGCGTCCGCGTACTCACAGCGGTTCTTCGCGAAGGTGAGCTACCAGAACGCCAATCCCACGATCCTCGCAGCGAGCTCCGGGGTAACGACCGAAGGCGAGGGGGCCTTGGGCTTTCCGAGGGTCCGCTTCCCGCGGTCCATGGACGATTGCGCGATCGTCGCAACGACCTCCTCCGGTGCTGGGATTTCCATCGTCCGGCACTCGACCACCGTAACCGGCACGCTGGTGCAACTCAATACTCGGGACGGGAACAACGCCAACACGCGCGTGAATTTCAGCGTGGTCGGAGTCTGTTAGCCCTAACAAATTGGATTCCTACGGGGGGCGGCTCGTTGGCCGCCCCCCGTGATCCGTTCATCGCACATCACCTTCCGGACGAACCTAGGCGCGGCCCCTGACAACCTTTCCGAGGCTCAGGTGAGCACAAGTAGTCCCGGTTCACCCCGTCCCTCGGAGGCGTGCAGTATCAGCTCCCGGACCTCGGCGGTCTGGCCATCACGTCCAGCGGCCATCGCACCCGCTCGCAGGCGCACCCAGCAGCACGGCGTGGACCCCGTCAACTAAGGAATTCCCAACTGAGACGCAAAGCTGGCGCGTCCTGGCCTCACCTGCGCCAACGGATACCGCGGCCGGGACATACCCCCTACGGAGCGGTGGAGGGCGGCCCGGGGCCGCCCCTCCGCATCGTCACAAGAAGCGACCAGCGATTCCATAACGCCGCTACCTGAGCACGAAGTAGTCGCGGTGCACGGCCTCCTCGGAGGCGTGCGGCATCAGCTCGCGGACCTCGGCCGTCTTCATGCCCTTGATCCGGGCCAGCTCGGAGGCAGAGTAGTTGACGATCCCCTTGCCGACCAGCTCGCCGTCGGTTGCGACCTCGACCGCGTCGCCGGCGGTGAACTCGCCCTCGACGGCGGTGATCCCGACCGGCAGCAGGCTGCTCCCTCGCTCGCGCAGCACCCGCGCCGCGCCCTCGTCGACCACCACCCGGCCCTGGGCGGGCTTCGCGTAGCGCAGCCACAGCTTGAAGCTCGGGGCGCGCTCGGGGCGGGGCGCGAACCGCGTGCCCACCCGCTCTCCGGCCGCGGCGCGCGGCGAGCGTCCCGGCGCCGGTTCCGTCGCAGATCACGACCGGGATCCCCGCCGCGCTCGCCATCTCGGCCGCCGCCACCTTGCTGCGCATCCCGCCGAGCCCGAACGCCGAGGTGCGGTCGCCGATCTCGTAGCGCTCGAGCTGCCCGAAGTCGGTCACCTCGCTCGATCAGCTCCGCGTCCGGATCGCTGCGCGGGTCGGCGGTGTGCAGGCCCGCGGTGTCGGTCAGCAGCACGAGCAGCCGCGCCTCGAGCAGGATCGCCACCTGGGCGGAGAGGAAGTCGTTGTCGCCGAACGTGATCTCGTCCGTCGCCGTGGTGTCGTTCTCGTTCACGACCGGCACCACCCGCCACTCCAGCAGCCGCCGCAGCGTTCCGCGCGCATTCAGGTACTGGGTCCGCGCCGAGACGTCGAACGCCGTCAGCAGCACCTGTGCCGCGTGGACGCCCCGTCCCGCCAGCCGCTCCTCGTAGGCCCGGAACAGCGACCCCTGCCCAACCGCGGAGGCTGCCTGCAGCTCGTCGACCGCCTGGGGGCGCGTCGCCAGCTCCATGACGCGCATCCCGCGCGCGATCGCGCCCGAGGTGACCATGGCGACGTTCTCGCCGCCCCGGCTCAGCTCCGCCACCTGCCCGCACACGCTGTCGAGCACGGTCGAGCGCAGCTCGCCGTCGTCCTCGGCGACGATCGCGGAGCCGAGCTTTGCCACGACTGTCATGCGGAGGCAGTGTAGGTGCGGCTAGACGTGAAGCTCGAAAGCTTCCTCGCCGATCCGAACCTCGTCGCCGGGCTCGAACCCGGCGTCCTGGAGCGCCTTCAGCACCCCGATCTCGCGCAGCCGCTGCTCCAGGTACGCGAGCGCCTCCGCGTTGGACAGATCGTGGCGGCCGACCAGCAACTCGATCCCGCGACCTTCGACGCGAAAGGCGCCGCCGTCCAGCCGCTCGACGGCGAACCCGCCCACGCCCGCTGGGCGGTAGATGCGGTGCTCCGCCTCGAACTCCGGCACCGACGCGGGCGTCCGGGACGTCTGCGTTGACGCGGCGGCGAAGATCGCGGCGCTCAGCTCCTCGATCCCCGCACCGGTCGCCGCCGATACCGCCAGCACGTCGACCACCGCGTCGCCCAGCCGGCCTCGCCATTCGCCGACGGCTCGTTCGACGTCCTCGTCGGGCACCAGGTCCCGCTTCGAGAGCACGACCAGCTCGGGAAGGGCCTCGAGCCGTGCGTCGTGGGCGCCGAGCTCGGATCGAACCGTCTCGTAAGCCGCGGCCGGGTCGTCGCCCGCGACATCGATCACGTGCACGAGCAGCCCGCAGCGCTCGACGTGGGCGAGGAACTCGTGGCCCAGGCCGGCGCCCTCGGCGGCGCCCTCGATCAGGCCCGGGATGTCGGCGAGCACGAGCTGGCGATCCTCGCCCTCGAGCGTGCCCAGCACCGGCTCGACCGTCGTGAACGGATACTCGGCGACCTTGGGCGCTGCCCGGGTCATCCGCGCCAGCAGCGACGACTTGCCGGCGTTCGGGAGCCCGACCAGCCCCGCGTCGGCGAGCAGCTTGAGCCGCAGCTCGATCCACCCGGACTCGCCCGTCCAGCCCCGCGCTCGGCGAAGCGAGGCGCCTGGCGGGTCGAGCTGGCGAAGCGCTTGTTGCCGTGGCCGCCGCCGCCGCCGTGCGCGACCACGGCGCGCTGGCCCGGCTCGGTGAGGTCGAACCGCTCCCCGTGCAGCCCGCCGACCTCCGTGCCGGGCGCCACCGGCACCACGCTGTCCTCGCCGCGCGCGCCGTGGCGCCGCTTGCCCTGCCCGTGTCCCCCGCGGGAGGCGCGGAAGTGGGTGCCCTGGCGCAGCGCGGAGAGGTCGCGGCAGCGAGGGCTCGCAGACCAGCACCACGTCGCCGCCGCGCCCGCCGTCGCCCCCGTCGGGCCCGCCCTTGGGTACGTGCGCCTCGCGGCGGAAGCTGACGCAGCCGTCGCCGCCGCGTCCGCCCTCGACATAGATTTTCGCCCGGTCGTAGAGCACGACCGCGAGGTTAGAGCGCCGGGGAGCTACTCCTCGACGACGGAGATGACCCGGCCCCGCCCGCCGGAGCCGAACTCGACCACGCCGGGGCGGGTGGCGAAGATCGTGTGGTCGCGCCCGAGGCCGGTGCCGTCGCCGGGGCGAAAGCGCGTGCCGCGCTGGCGCACGATGATCTCGCCGCCGCCCACCCGCTGCCCGGCGAAGACCTTCACGCCGAGCATCTTCGGGTTCGAGTCGCGGCCGTTGCGGCTCGATCCAAGTCCCTTCTTGTGCGCCATTAGCTCTCCTTCTTAGCAGAACGCGGGCTCGGACGCCGGCTTCTTCTTGGCCGGCTGACGCTTCTTCGCCGGAGCCTTCTTCGCAGCGGGCTTCTTGGCGGCCGCCTTCTTCGCCGCGGGCTTCTTCTCTGCTGTCTGCTGTCGGCTGTCGGCTGTCTGCTTCTTTGCTGCCGGCCTCCGCGTCAGCATCTTCACCTCGGTTACCTCGAGCTTGGTCAGCTCGGAGCGATGGCCGGCGCGCCGCCGGTAGCCCTTCTTGGGCTTGTACTTGAACACCCTGATCTTGTCGCCGCGCAGGTGCTCCGCGACCTTGGCCTCGACCTTCACCTTGTCCAGCTCGCCGCGCTCCAGCACGACCTGCTTGTCGGCCCGGAACATGACCGGCCGCAGGCTTACCTTCGCGCCCTCGTCCTCGGAGATGCGGTCGACGAGCAGCGTCGCGCCCTTCTCGGCGCGGTACTGCTTGCCGCCCGTCTCGACTATCGCGTAGCTGGGACTCATGACCCTTCCTTCGCGGACCCGCCGGACCGGCTTCCGGCGCGGGAACGGCGCCTGCCGCCTCTGCGGCCGCGGCGCCGTCGAGTCGAGGATTTTACTTCCTCTCCGCCGCCGTCCCCCGATGCCCCGGCATCCGCCGACGCGCCACCGTTCTCGCCGGCGCCGTTGATCAGCGAGGCGAGCGCCGCAGAGCGCTCCACGCTCTCGATCCGCACCAGCTTGCGCTGGCCGACATGCGAAGCGGCCTCCGCTGACGCTGACGATGTAGGAGTCGACCCGGGCGATCGCGTCGTCCGCGTTGTACATGTGCGGCTCCTCGATCGTGACCAGCACCTCCTCGCCGACCTGGAACGGCAGCGCCCGCTCCTCGATCTTGCGGCGGGTGCCGCTCTCGGCGACGTCGAAGGTGTCGATCGGCAGCGTCGCGCCACCCTCGAAGTGGAAGTGCTTGCCGGTCTCCGCCTCGAGCTCGGTCAACCCGCTGTCGTCCCGCAGCAGCTCCGCGGCGACTCTCGGGTTGACCCGGATCAGGTGCGCCTCCGGCTTCGGCTTGCCCTCGATCACCTTGCGCAGCTCGCGCAGCACCTCGATCGCCACCGTCTCCTCGGAGCGCACCACGCCCTCGCCGTCGCACGTCGGGCAGCGGGTGGTGAGGATCTCGCGCACGCCGTCGGTGACGTTCTGCCGCGTCATCTCGACCAGCCCGAGCGGCGAGACCTCGACCACGTAGGTCTTCGTCCGATCCTCGTCGAGATGCTTGCGCAGCGTCTTCAGCACCTGGTCGCGGTTCCGCGACCGGGCCATGTCGATGAAGTCGATGACGATGATGCCGCCGATGTCGCGCAGGCGCAGCTGGCGCACCGACCTCCTCCGCGGCCTCGACGTTGACCTTCGTGATCGTGTCCTCGAGCCTGCCCTTGCCGCGACCGGTGAAGCTGCCGGTGTTGACGTCGATCACCGTCAGCGCCTCGGCGTAGTCGATCATCAGATAGCCGCCGGATGGCAGGTCGATCCTGCGCTCGAGCACGGACTGGAACGCTCTCCTCGATCTCGAAGCGCTCGAACAGCGGCTCCCGCTGCTTGTAGAGCTCGACCGAGTCGACCAGCTCGGGCGCGGTGCGCTGGAAGAAGCTCGTCACCCGGTAGTGCTGCTTCTCGTCGTCGATGATCGCGCCCTCGAACTCGCTGCGCAGCACGTCGCGAAGGACCCGCACCGACAGGTCGGCCTCCTGGAACACCATCGACGGCGCCTTGGCGTCCTTGGCGCGACGGTCGAGCACCTCGTTTAGCTTGTGCAGGTAGCCGATCTCGCGCTCGAAGTCGGCCTTCTTCGCGCCCTGCGCGGCGGTGCGGACGATCAGCCCGCCCTCGCCGTCGTGGAGCTTGTCGAGCAGCTTGCGCTGCCGCTCGCGCTCCTTGTCGGGCAGCCGGCGGCTGACCCCCACGCCTCCGCCCTGGGGCATGTAGACGAGGTAGCGCCCGGCGATCGAGAGCTGCATGCTGAGCCGTGCGCCCTTCGTCTTCAGCGGGTCCTTGACCACCTGGACGATGATCTCCTGGCCCGGCTTGATCAGCTGGTCGATTCGCCGCCCCTTGCCGCGGCCGCGGCGCGGCGCCGCCTCGCCGCCCGGGAGAACGATCTCGTCGACGTGCAGGAAGCCGTTTCGCTCCAGGCCGATGTCGACGAACGCGGCCTCCATCCCGGGCAGGACGTTGTCGACCACTCCCTTGTAGATGTTGCCGACGATCGAGCGTTGGCCACGGCGCTCGACGTACAGCTCCGCGACCTTCCAATCACCGTTCTTGCTCTTGCCGTTCTTGCTCTGGCCGTCCTTGCGGCCGCCGGAGCGGCCCTGGCCCTTTCCCTTTTGTCCATCCCGGTCGCTCCGCGCCGTCCCCTTTGCCTCGAGGACGGCGACACGGGTCTCGCCGGGATCGACCGATACGAGTATTCGTTTTCTCAAACTGCTCAAACCTCCTAGATGCCTCCGCCGTGGTCGGCGTGGCGCTTACAAGATTGTGCCCTGGTCTTGGAGGTGAGCTGCGCCTGGACGTAGATGCTCTGCAGCAGCCCGATCGCCATGAACGTGGTGAGCACGGAGGATCCTCCGTAGCTCATCAGCGGCAACGGGATGCCGGTGATCGGCATGACCCCCAGGGTCATGCCGACGTTGACGAAGAGCTGGAACATGAGCATGGCGACGATTCCGCCGGCGATCATGCTCCCGTACAAGTTCTTCGAAAGCGTCAGTATGCGCAGCCCCCTCCAGATGAGCAGGGCGTAGAGGGACAGAAGCAACGCAGCGCCGACGAAGCCGAAGCGCTCGCCCACCACGGCAAAGATGAAGTCCGTGTGGTACTCCGGCAGGAAGCCGCTCTGCGTCTGGGTGGCGTCGTCGCCGCGGCCGGTCTTTCCTCCCGAGCCGACGGCGGTCAAAGCCTGGTTGATCTGATAGCTGGAGTCGCGTGGGTCCTCGCTCGGATTGAGGAACGAGGTCACGCGCTCCTGCTGGTAGTCCTTGAGCAGGGGCGCACCGACGGCGGGAGCGATCACCAGAACGATCGTCACGGCCGCCGCGGCCACCGCGCCCAGCGGCGGCGAAGTGCGTCCAGCGCACCCCGGCGATGAAGAGGACCGCCAGCGTGATGACCACGAACACGACACCGGTGCCGATGTCCGGCTGCAGGAAGACCAGCGCAGCGGGCGCCAGCCCGAGCAGCAGCAGGCGCGCCGTGCGCTGACGCTCCGGTATCCGCCGTGCTGCGATCGATCACGAATCCGGCAAGCGCCGCGATCAGCAGCACCTTGCCGATCTCCGATGGCTGGAAGGTGAAGAACGGAAGCTCGATCCAGCGGCGCGAGCCGCGGGTGGCGCTCGCCGAGCATCAGGACCAGGATGATCCCGGAGATCATCGCCGTGTAGAGGCCGACCCGCAGCTCGCGGAAGCGCGAGTAGTCGACCCGGGTCAAGGCAAGCATCAGCGGCGATCCCGATCACGGCGTAGATGCTCTGCCTGATGACGAAGTAGTAGGGGCTCACCCGGGACATCCCCCTCGGTCGCGGCGGCGAGCGTGAAGACGCTGAAGATGATCAGCCCGATCGCCGCGACGCTCAGCAGCGGGATCCATGTGGGCGAGCCCGAGCCGCTCGGCGATCCCCGCCGGCTGCGTGCCGAAGCGTGCGCGGCGCCGCGGTCGCCCGCGCGGCCGCCCTCGGCCTCGTGCGCGCCGTGGCCATCAGTCGTAGCTCCCCGGCGGCCGGCGCCGCGGCGGAGACCGGCGGGGCGCCGCCCGGCCTTCGTACCCAGGTAGGCGGAGAGGATCTGGGAGGCAGCGGGGGCCGCGGAGTCGGCGCCGAACCCACCGCGCTCGATCGTCACCGCGACCACGACCCTGGGATTCGGGTACGGCGCGAGCGCGACGTACCAGGACTGGTCTGGCAGGTCGCCGCGCTCAGCGGTTCCCGTCTTGCCCGCGATGTCGACCTTCGAGTTCCCGAAGATCGGGTAGGAGGTACCGCCCGGCTCCATCGCCGCGCGCGTGCAGACCGTCCATGATCACCTGGCGGTACTCGGGGGAGATATCGACGTGGCGGCGGGGATCGGGGCGGATCTCCTGGATGACGCGCCCGCTCGCGTCCTCGATCTGCTGCGCGACGTGCGGGCGCACGACGTCGCCGCCGTTCGCGATCGTCGAGTAGACGACCGCCATCTGCAGCGGGTCGGCCTGCAGGTCCCCCTGACCGACCGAGAGGTTGACGCCGTCGCCGGCCGACCACGGCCGGTCGGTGAACTCGCCCTTCTCGGGCAGCACCTCCTTTCCGCCCGGTGACGAGGGATCGGTGTTCTGTTCGTACAGCTGGTTGCGCCACTCGGGCGTCGGGATCAGCCCTTCGCCCTCCGCCGGGAGATCGATCCCCGTCGGCTCGCCGAGGCCGAGGCTCTGCGCCCAGCGCTGGATCGGGTTGCCGCCTTCCTGCTCGGCGTCGAGGCCGAGGTTGTAGAAGAACACGTCCGAGGAGACCTTGAGCGCGTCTCGCAGCGCGAGCGGGCCGTTCACGACGCCGCCCGCGTTCTTGAAAATGACCCCGCCGAGCTTCAGCGAGCCGGTGTCGTTGATGATCGTGTTGGGGGTGATCAGACCATCCTCGAGCGCGGCCGTCGCGGTGATCGGCTTGAACGTCGACCCGATCGGGTACAGGCCCTGGATCGCGCGGTTCGACAGCGGGTCCTCGGCCGACTCGGACTCGAACTGGTCGAAGACCGACTGAGGCACCGACGCACGGGTGAAGACCGAGGGGTCGTAGGTCGGCCGGGAGCCCATGCCCAGGATCTCGCCGCTGTGGATGTCCATCGCCACGAAGGCGCCGGGCAGGCCGAACGAGGACAGCGCCGACTCGCCGGCCGCCTGAACCTTCGAGTCGAGGGTCAGCCGCAGGTCGTCGCCGGCGGTCGCCGGCTCCGAGCTCAGCTCGCCGCCGCGCGGCCGGCCGAGCGCGTCGACCTGGAGCCGGGTCGATCCCGGCTGGCCGCGGAGCAGGTGGTCGTAGGTGTACTCGACGCCGGTCTGGCCGATCTGGTCGCCGGGCGCGAGCGTGTCGTAGCGCGGCTCCGCGAGCTGCTCGGCCGTCACCTCGCCGACCGTGCCGAAGACGTGTGCGGCGAAGCTGCCGCGAGGGTAGTTGCGCACGAATATCCGCTGGACGTTGACGCCAGGGAAGTCCGCCTGGTGCTCCTGGAGGTAGTAGACGAGCGGGTAGCCGACGTCGCGCCGCAGCGTCACGGGGCTGGCCGGCAGCTCCTTGGTCTGCTTTCGGATCTCCTTCTTGATCTCGTCCGGCGACATGTTCGCCAGCCCGCCGAGCTTCTCGAACAGCTGCTTGCGCTCGCGCTTGCGATTCGGCAGCTCCTGTCGCTCGACCTGGAGCGCGAGCGCCGTGCGGTTGTCGACCAGCACCTTGCCGTTGCGGTCGAGGATCTCGCCGCGCGGCGCCTGGACGCGGATCTCGCGAACCTGGTTGTTCTGCGCCTCGGCCAGGTACTTGTCGCCGGACAGCACCTGCAGGTACCACAGGCGCAGGAAGATGATCGAGAACATGACCAGGGCGATCCCGCCCAGGACCGCGACCCTGAACGCGAACTGCGACGTGGCGGGGGGCCGGTTGTCGTCGCGCAGGTACATCAGGGCGCCCCGATCGGCGTCGGCGAGCCGGGAGCGCCTCTGCGGCTCCTCGTCGACGAGCGCCGGGCGCAGCGCCCAGCGAACCGCCGGGTAGAGCGGGCACCGCGAGGATGAAGCTGAGCAAGGTCTGGAGGACCATCTCACGGATGATCAGGAGGCTGACGGGCGCGTCCACACCGAGCATCAGCTGGATGGCCGCGAACACGAACGACCCGAACAGCGTCAGCCCGGCCGCCAGGGCGGGCGGCACCAGCGGGCTGGACAGCTCGAAGCTCTCCCTGTAGCGGCCCGCGAGATAGCCGACCGCGAGGAATACGAGTGAGGAGACGCCGAGCGTCTGCAGCAGCGCCGAGTCGAGCAGCAGCCCGACGGCGAAGCCGCATACGGCGCCGATGACGGCCCCGCCCAGCAGCCCGATGCAGACCACGAGCACGGGAAGCACGAAGGGGGTGACCCCGAAGACGGTCATTTCGGACAGGAAGGACAACTGGAGGATCACCCCCGCGAGCAGCATCAGCCCGATCCGCACGTAGATCTGCGGTGTCAAAATCATGCCCGCCGCGTCCTCCGCTTCGCGTCCGGGCGCGGCGGGGTTTGCCGTGTCCTGCTCACCTAGCCATTCCCCCCGTTCGAGACCCGGCTCTCGCCGTCTGCGCGGTCGGGCTCGGTCAGCACCTGGACGATCTCCATCTCACGAAGATCAGCGAAGGGTCGGACGTGAACGCGCTGGTAGGTCTGCTGCTCGTCGATCGTCGCCTCGGTCACCTGGCCGATCTCGATCCCGTAGGGAAAAAGCGAGGTCGAGCCTGCCGGCCCGCCACCCGGCGGTCACGACCATCTGTCCCTCCTCGACCTCGGTGTCCTCCTCGATGAAGTCGAGCAGCAGCTCTCCCGGATCGCCGATCTCGGGCTTGATCACGCCGGACGGCCCGTCGGGCAGCACCTTCGCCGATACCGCGCTGCGATGGTCGGTGACCAGGGTCACGCGGGAGTTCCCGTTGGTCGTCTCCGTGACGCGGCCGGCGAGCCCGTCGCCGGTGATCACCGGGTCGTCGACGTGGACCCCCGAGCTGGAGCCGCGGTCGATCGTCACGGTCGAGTACCACACGGTCGGCGAGCGGCCGATCACCCGCGCGGTGACCGGCTGG
Source organism: uncultured Thermoleophilia bacterium (assembly GCA_963754225.1). Lineage (GTDB taxonomy): Bacteria > Actinomycetota > Thermoleophilia > Solirubrobacterales > 70-9 > DASPWW01. The sequence continues at coordinate 51,883 of CAVWEV010000009.1, read as the reverse complement.
CGACCCTCTGGGATCGCGCCCGTGCGTGCGAGGTCGACCAGCCCGCGGAGCTCCTTGTTCTCGCCCACCGCCGACTCCGCCTTCGCGACGCGCTTGCGCAGGTCGGCGAGCTCCTCGTCCTGCTCGTCGTGCTCGCCTCGGGCCTCGAACGTCTCGCCGAACCAGTCGAACATGTCGCGCACCGGCTTCAGCGCGCGGTCGGCACCCTCCTCGATCGGTCCGAGGACCGTCGCGACGACCCGCTGCACGCCGTGCAGCGGCCCGCTCGATCCCTCGCTGAAGTGGCTGCTGAGGAGGATCAGCGACACGACCACGAGCAGCACGAGCACCGCGCGACGGCGGCGGACCTGCTTGCGATACATGCTCGGCCTCGGCTATCCCGCCGACACCACCGTGCGTCGCCGCGTCGAGTCGCGGCTCGCCAGGCGGAGCGTGTCGAACTCCTCCAGCGAGCGCCCCGACCCGACCGCGACGCAGGTGAGTGGTGATTCGGCAAGTTGTGCGGGCATCTGACACTCGTCGCGCAGGCGCTGCTCCATGCCGTGCAACAGGGCACCGCCTCCCGCGAGTGTGACTCCTCGATCCATGATGTCGCCCGCGAGCTCCGGCGGGGTCCGATCGAGAGTGTCCTTGATCGCCCCGACGATCTGGCTCAGCGGATCCTCGAGCGCCTCGCGAACCTCCTGCGAGGTGATCGTGATCGTCTTCGGCAGCCCGCTGATGATGTCGCGTCCCCGGATCTCGGTGCTCACCTCCTCCGGGAGCGGGGCCGCGGACCCGGTCTCGAGCTTCACCTCCTCGGCGGTCTGCTGCCCGATCAGAAGCTTGTGGTCCTGCTTGCAATGCGCGGTGATCGCCTCGTCCATCTCGTCGCCCCCGACCCGGATCGACTGCGAGACGACGATCCCGCCCAGAGAGATAACGGCGACCTCGCTCGTCCCTCCCCCGACGTCGACCACCATGCTCCCCGTCGGCTCACCGACCGGGAGCCCTGCGCCGATCGCCGCGGCCATCGGCTCCTCGATCAGGTACGCCTGGCGCGCCCCGGCCGACAGGCAGGCTTCCTCGACGGCGCGCTTCTCGACCCCGGTGACACCCGAGGGGACGCAGACGACGACGCGTGGATGCGCGAAGCGGTTCTGGTGCACCTTCTCGATGAAGTGGCGAAGCATCCGCTCGGTGATGTCGAAGTCGGCGATCACGCCATCCTTGAGCGGCCGGATCGCCGTGATCGTTGCCCGGGGTTCGTCCCAGCATCCGCTTCGCCTCCACGCCGACCGCGTGAACATTCCCGTTGTGGGAGTCGACGGCGACCACCGATGGCTCCGAGAGCACGATTCCGCGACCGCGAACGTAGACCAGCGTGTTCGCGGTCCCGAGGTCAACGGCCATGTCCCGGCCGCCGAAGGCGGTCAGATAGCTGAACAAACCCATTCGTGAGGAGCGTAGGGGAAGCCAGCGACCGGGCGCCCCCGCCCGCACGCATCCGGCGTGCGGCCCCGTCCTGGCAACGAGTGGGCGCAAGTCTAGCGGACGCCTTTGCACGCCAAATTTCGCCGCATTTTGCGCTCTGAGCAGGGAGTCGCGTGGCCGCTACCCGAACAGCTCCGGAGCGAGCCCGAGCAGCAGCGGCACCGGCAGCCCGACCACATTCGAGAAATCCCCCTCCAGCCGCTCGATCAGGATCGACCCCAGCCCCTGGATCGCATAGGCCCCTGCCCGCCCCCGCCACTCCCCCGACCCGAGGTACAGCTCCAACGTCGAGGCATCCAGCTCACCGAACGTGACCTGCGATCGCGCCACGCCACTTCGCTCGGTGGGATCTCGTCCCTCCCTCCCCGGTCCCAGCAGCACGACACCGGTCAGCACCGTGTGAGTGCGCCCCGACAGCGTCTCCAGGTGCGACCGCGCCTCCTCCTCCCCACCCGCCTGTCCGAGCACCCTCCGATCCACAACGACCTCCGTATCGGCCCCGAGCACCACCGACCCGTCCGGCGCCCCCGCGAGCCCCGCACGCGCCTTCCGCCGCGCGTTCTCGAGCACCACCTCCTCCGGCTCCCCCTCCCGAATCTCCTCCACATCCGGCTCCACGACGACGGTGCTCAGATCTCCGGAGCGGCGCCTCAGGATCTCCCTCTCTGGCGCGAGGAGATCTCGGACGCCAGCAGCCGAGCGATCCAGCCGCCGCCGCGCACTACAGCTCAGGAAACCAGAGCTCGATCTCTCGCCGCGCCGACTCATCGGAGTCGGACCCGTGGACAAGGTTGAACGTCACCTCGACCGCGTACTCCCCCCGGATCGACCCCGGAGCCGCCTCGAGCGGGTCGGTCGCGCCGATCACCTGTCGCGCCGCCTCCACAGCCTTCTCCCCCTCGAGCACCATCGCCACGAGCGGCGCCCGCGTGATGAACGAGATCAGCTCCCCGAAGAACGGCTTGTCGGTGTGCTCGGCGTAGTGACGGTTGGCCAGGTCAGCCTCCACCGTCATCAGCTTGATCGCGACGGGCTGCAGCCCCTTGCGCTCGAAGCGCGCCAGCACCTCGCCGGTCAGCCCCCGCTCGAAGGCATCCGGCTTGACCAGGATGAGCGTCCGCGACACGGGTTCAGCGCGCGGTCAGGACGCTGTCGCGGGGCGAGGGCGCTCCTCGCCTGTCGACCCGCCGGAGGAGCGGCGCTCCGGCCCCTGCGGCTCGTCCGGCTCGTCGGCTCGCAGCTCGACCGTGTCCCCGGAGCCCGCTTTGGCGGGCTGGCGCCGCGCGCCGGACGAGGAGCCCTTGCGGCGCTGCTGCTCGGCGGGTCGCTTGCCCTGCTTCGACGAGCGGCGCGATCCCGCGCGGCGCTGCTCGCGCGCCGGCCGAGCCTCCCGGGAAGGCCGCTCCTCGGGTGCGGGGCGCTCGCCCTCGCGCTTCTCGACCCGGCGCTCCACGGACGGCTTCTCCACCGGGGTCTCGCAGTAGGGACATAGAGCCCAGCGCGGATCGACCGGCTTGCCGCACGAGCTGCACGGGTCCTTGAGCCGCGTGCGGCAGTTGGGGCAGCGCAGGTAGCTCTTCTCGACCGGGTACTCGCACTTGGGGCAGGACTGCTCGGTCAGCTGCTTGACGCGAAGCTCCGCCGCCTTGATCTCGACCTCCCGCTCGCGCGCGTCCGCGAGGAACTCGGGTGGACGAAGGATCGAGTAGATGACCGCGCCGATGAACGGGAAGACGAGCGAGGCGCCGACGGACGACGCGACGAGGACCGGGTCGGACATGCGGCGCCTGGCGTCGAAGAACGTCCACGCGACGAGCGCGAAGTAGACGACCACCAGGGAGAGGACGAGCAGGTTGACGGCCAGGTTGAGGGCGTCGTTGCTGATTCCGAAGAGCGCAAAGAGCATATTTTTCCGCCAGGAGGGTGCTTGGAGCCCCTCGTGAGTCTAAAGGTCGACGCGCCGGGGGATTTTCTTTAGTTCGTTGCGGTTCTGGCTATCCCTCTCCTATCCAGCCGGGCGTCAAAGGAACAGGCGCCCGAAGGCGTATCCGAGCCCGAAGAAGACGAGGATCACCAAGGCCACCACGACGGCGACCAGGCCCATCATCGCTAGGAGCTCGGAGCGGGCCTCCCTGTCCATACGTAGCTCAGAAGGTAATGGGAACCCGTGCAGAGCGTTATCCCGGAGCGCTCTCGCGCCACCGCCCGCGCGCGATCGAGGGCGGCTCCGGGCTCGACGACGGCGTCGGCGCTCACGCCCGCGCCGGAGCACAGCTCCGCGAGCACCCGTGCCGGGACGCTGCTCGCGCCCGCGCGACCCGAGCCGGCGAGCCGCTCGGCTGGGAGCTCGGTGCAGATCGCGTGGTCGATCGCGGGGGCGAGCGCCGCGACCATCGACTCGGCGTCCTTCTCCCCGAGGGACGCCACACAGGCGACCACCGGACGGTCCCTCGCCACCTCGGGCAGCGCCTCGGCGAGCGCGCGCATCCCATCCGGGTTGTGGGCGGCGTCGAGGATCAGCGGCGGATCGCCCTCGCGCAGCTCGAGGCGCCCGGGTAGCTCGAGCCCCCCGGCAACCTCCCGGACAGTCGCCACGTCGAGGCCCCCGAGCATCGCCCGCGCGGCGGCGAGGGCGATGGCGAAGTTGCGGCGCTGGAAGGCTCCCGGCGCGCGGAGGTTGAGCCGCGGTCCCGGCTCGGCCCGGACCACGGACGCCCCCCGGTCGGCGGCGACCCGCTCCGCGAGCCGCTCGACCTCGGGGTCCAGCTCGCCGACCACGAGCGTCGAGTGGTCTCGCAGCACCGCCAGCTTCTCGCTCGCGATCTCGGTCAGTGTCTCGCCGAGCCACTCGGTGTGCTCGAGCCCGACCGAGGTCAGCGCGCACACCCGGGAGGGGATCACGTTGGTGGCGTCCAGTCGGCCCCCCAAGCCCGCCTCGATCACGCCGACCTCGACCCCCTCAGCCGCCAGCGCGGTGAACGCCGCCGCGGTGATCGCCTCGAACTGGGTCACGGCGTCTCCCGCGTCGAGGGAGCGATCGACGACCTCGATCGACTGCGCCGTGCGCTCGATCGCATCCGCGAGCTCCGCCGGCCCGATCTCCGACCCTCCGACCCGGATCCGCTCCGACCACCGCTCGATGTGCGGCGAGAGGTAGGCGCCGGCGCGCACGCCGTGCGCGTCGAGCAGCGCTGCGGTCATCTGCGCAACGGACGACTTCCCGTTCGTCCCCACCACGTGGACCGACGCGTAGCGATGCTGCGGCATCCCCATCACCGAGGTGAGACGGCGGATGCGGTCCAGCCCCAGCCGCCACCCGACGGCTTCGAGGGAGGCTAGATACGCCTCGGCGTCGGCGTAGGACCAGTTCTCAGTGGTCGCCAAGCTCCTCCAGCTCGGCGCGGTAGGTAGCGAGCTTGCGCCGCTCCGCCTCCACGACCTCGGCCGGCGCCTTGGAGACGAAGCCGTCGTTGCTCAGCTTGTGCTGCGCCCGCTCAACCTCGGAGCGGAGCGCATCGCGCCGCTCCCCTACCCGCCTGCGGACCTCACCGGCGTCGATCTCCTCGCTCGCGAGGATCTCCAGCCGTCCGACCTGGGCGAGCGGCTCGCCACCGTCCGCGGCCGCGTCGCGATCGAACGACAGACGCGCCAGGCGGGCAACCAGCTCGTGCGGCGGATCGCCGTCCACGACCCTCGCGGGAAGCACGCTCCCCGCCGCGACGCCGACGCGCTCGCGCCACCGCCGCAGGCTCCTGGTCAGCTCGATCGCCTCCCCCACCTCGGCCTCAGCGTCGGCGGCGATCAGCGTCGGATCCTGCTCGGGGAAGGGATGGACGACGAGCATCTCGGGCCGTCCCTCGGTCTCACCCACGCCCGGCAGGTACGAGTAGATCTCCTCCGTCACGAACGGGATCATCGGGTGAGCCAGCGCGAGCACCTGCTCGAGCACCCACGTCAGCGTCGCGGAGGCATCTGGCTCGGACTCATACAGGCGTGGCTTGACGATCTCCAGGTACCAGTCGCACAGCTCGGACCAGAAGAACCGGTAGAGCTACAGCGCCGCGTGCGAGAAGTCGTACGCGTCGAGCTGCCGGCCCACCTCCTCGACCGCGCGCTGCAGCCGCGACAGGATCCAGCTGTCCTCAACCCGCGACGCCATCCCCGCAGGCACCGCGCGATTTGCTCGCAAATCGCGCGCATTGTCTTGGTGCAGATCGGGCGTATTGATAAGGATCAGGCGCGACGCGTTCCACATCTTGTTCGCCAGGTCTAGCCCCTGCTGAATACGGTCCTTCGCGTACGGAACGTCCTGGCTCGACGACATCGCGAGCAACCCGAAGCGCAGCGCGTCCGCCCCGTACACGTCGATCTCGTCGAGCGGGTCGATCCCCGTCCCGAGGCTCTTCGACATCCGGCGGCCGTCGGGCGCCTGAATCATCGGGTTGATGTAGACGTCGCGGAACGGGATCTGGCGCGGGAACTCGAGCCCCATCATGATCATCCGGGCGACCCACAGATAGATGATGTCCCTCGCCGTGACGAGCAGATCGGTGGGATAGAACGCCCGAAGATCCGGCGTATCGTCGGGCCACCCCAGGGTCGCGAACGGCCACAGCGCGGAGCTGAACCACGTGTCCAGCACGTCCTCGTCCTGGCGCAGCTCGCCGCCGCACGCTCCGCAGCGCTCCGGCGGCGTCTCCGCGACGTAGGTCTCCTCGCAGGCGTCGCAGTACCACACCGGCATCCGGTGGCCCCACCACAGCTGGCGGGAGATGCACCAGGGCCGGATGTTGTGCATCCAGTCGAGGTAGACCCGCTTCCACTGACCCGGGGTGATCCGCACCTCGTCGCGCTCGACGACCTCGATCGCCGGCCGCGCAAGCTCGTCCATGCGGCAGAACCACTGCAGCGAGATCAGCGGCTCGATGCGCTCGCCGGAGCGGTGCGAGAACGGGACCGAGTGGACGTAGGGCTCGCTCGCCGCGAATCCGGCCCTCGTCGCGCAGCGCGGCGACCACCGCCTCGCGTGCCTCGAGGACCGTGAGCCCGGCGAACCGCTCCCCCGCCGCCTCGGTCATGCGGCCGTCCTCGCCGATCACGCTCACCTCCTCGAGCCCGTGGGCGCGCCCGATCTCGAAGTCGTTGGGGTCGTGGCCGGGGGTGATCTTGAGCGCCCCGGTCCCGAACTCGGGGTCCACGTGCTCGTCGGCGATGATCGGGAGGCGCCGCCCGACCAGCGGCAGCGTGCAGTGGCGCCCGACCAGGCCCGTGTACCGCTCGTCCTCGGGGTTCACCGCCACCGCGGTGTCGGCGAGCATCGTCTCGGGTCGCACGGTGGCGACCGTGAGCACCTCGTCCGAGCCCTCGAGCGGGTAGTCGATCAGGTACAGGGTGTCCTCGACCTCGCGGTTCTCGACCTCGAGGTCGGAGATCACCGAGTGCGAGCCGATGTCCCAGTTGACGATGTAGTTGTCGCGGTAGATGTAGCCCTTGTCGTACAGCGCCTTGAAGACCCGGTAGACGGCGCGCACGTAGTCCTCGTCGAGGGTGAAGCGCTCGCGCTCGTAGTCGCACGAGGCGCCGAGCCGCTTGTACTGCTCGACGATCCGCGAGCCGTAGCGCTGCTTCCACTCCCACGCCCGCTCCAGGAACGCCTCGCGGCCGAGCTCCTGCCGCGAGCTCCCCTCGGCGCGAAGCTCCTTCTCGAGCACCGCGTGGACAGCGATGCTGGCGTGGTCGGTGCCGAGGATCCACAGCGTGTTGCGGCCCTGCATCCGCCGCATCCGCACCATCGCGTCCTGCATCGCGCCGTTGAGCGCGTGGCCCATGTGCAGCGCGCCGGTCACGTTCGGGGGCGGGATCGCGACCGAGTAGTTCTCCTCCGGCGTTCCCTCGGCCGGCGGATGGAAGTAGCCGCCCTGCATCCAGCGCTCGAACACCCGCCCCTCCACCTCGGCGGGCTCGTAGCGCGTAGTTTGCTCGAGCTTTGCGCGGCGTTCCGCGTCCACCCGGGCGATGTTAGTCAGGCGTCGAGTCCGCGGGTCGGGCCTACGCCGACTCTTCGAGCTGCTCGTCGAGCGGCTCGTCGGCGGCCGCCTGGGTGACGAGGGTCGGCTTCCGCTCGCGCTCGATCGTGTCCCTGGTGACCACGCACTTGCGGACGTCGGCACGGGAGGGGAGCTCGAACTGCACGTCCATCAGCGTCTCCTCCAGGATCGAGCGCAGGCCGCGGGCGCCGGTCTCGCGCTCCAGCGCCTTGTCCGCGATTGCGCCGAGCGAGTCCTCGGCGAACACGAGCTCGATGTCGTCGAACTCGAAGAAGCGCTGGAACTGCCGCGTGAGCGCGTTGCGAGGCTCGGTCAGGATCGTGATCAGGTCGTCGCGGGTGAGCTGGTGGATCGCCGCGACGACCGGGAGGCGACCGATGAACTCGGGGATCAGCCCGTACTCCATCAGGTCCTCGGGAAGCACCTGCTCGAACAGCTCGCCGGTGTCCTTCTCCTCCGAGCTGCGGATCGAGGCCCCGAAGCCGACGCCCTGCTGGCCGATCCGCCGCTCGATGATGTCGTCGAGCTGGCCGAACGAGCCGCCGCACAGGAAGAGGATGTTGGTCGTGTCGATGGTCAAGAAGTCCTGGTGGGGATGCTTGCGCCCGCCCTGCGGCGGGACCGAGGCGGTCGTGCCCTCGAGGATCTTGAGCAGCGCCTGCTGCACCCCCTCGCCCGAGACGTCGCGCGTGATCGACGGGTTGTCCGCCTTGCGGGCGACCTTGTCGACCTCGTCGATGTAGATGATCCCCGTCTCGGCCTTCTTGACGTCGAAGTCGGCCGCCTGGATCAGCTTCAGGAGGATGTTCTCGACGTCCTCGCCGACGTAGCCGGCTTCGGTGAGCGCCGTCGCGTCGGCGATCGCGAACGGGACGTTGAGGATCCGCGCCAGCGTCTGGGCGAGTAGCGTCTTCCCGCACCCGGTTGGGCCGAGCAGCAGGATGTTCGACTTCTGAAGCTCGATGTCCGCCTCATCGCCGCCGCCGCCGTTCGTCATCTGCACCCGCTTGTAGTGGTTGTAGACGGCGACCGACAGCGCCCGCTTCGCGGTCTCCTGCCCGACCACGTACTCCTCGAGGACCGAGTGGATCTCCTTCGGCTTCGGCAGGTTCTCCAGCTCGAAGCTCGGGGGAGCGGTCAGCTCCTCGTCGATGATCTCGTTGCAGAGATCGATGCACTCGTCGCAGATGTAGACGCCAGGCCCGGCGATCAGCTTCTTGACCTGGCGCTGAGACTTCCCGCAGAAGCTGCAGAGAAGCTGCTCGTTGGAATCTGTAGGCCGTGCCAAGCGGTCTCTCCTTCGACGTGTGCCGAACCGCCTGGCGCTTCAGGTTAGCGAGCGGACGCTTGCGGCTCGACCTCTGCTAGTTACGGCGCCGGCCGCGCCGTCCCTTCCCGGCTAGCAGGGAGGCAGCGGATCGCCCGTTTGGAACATGTTGGCCTGGCCGCAGTTGCCCAGGCCCTCGTCTCGCACATCCACCGGGTTGTCGAGGAATGCGTTGTCGTCGATCACGTTGCCGTCGGAGCCGTTGGTGAGTCGAAGCCCGAACGCGCCGTTGTGGCGCACCTCGTTGCTCTGGATCAGTACCCCGTCGCTGTTGTTGAGCAGGATTCCGACCGGCCCGGCGAGGCCTGGGACAGGCGCTCCTGCTCCCCCTACCCGGCCGCGCAACCGTCGGCGTCACCGACTCGCCGGGGCCTCCCGGACCCGCCGGTACCGCCCTAGTGCTGCGCGATCACACGGTCGACGAGGTGGTACTCCTTCGCCTCGTCGGCGGTCATGAAGTAATCGCGCTCGGTGTCCTTGGCGACCTTGTCGACCTCTTGGCCGGTGTGGAGTGCGATGATCTCGTCGAGGCGACGGCGCACGTCGATGATCTCCTTGGCGTGGATCTCGATGTCCGCCGCCGGGCCCTGGAAGCCGCCGGAGACCTGGTGGATGAGGATCTTCGAGTTGGGGAGCGCCATCCGCTTGCCCTCGTCCCCGCCGCCGAGCAGCAGCGCCCCCATGCTCATAGCGACCCCGACGCAGATCGTCTGCACGTCGGGCTTTATGTACTGCATCGTGTCGTAGATCGCGAGGCCCGCGTACACCGAGCCGCCCGGCGAGTTGATGTACATGCTGACGTCCTTGTCGGGGTCCTCCGACTCGAGGTGGATCAGCTGGGCGACGACGAGGTTGGCGATGTCCTCGGTGATCGGGGTGCCGAGGAAGATGATCCGCTCGTTGAGCAGACGCGAGTAGATGTCGAATGCCCGCTCTCCGCGGGAGGTCTGCTCGACGACCATCGGGACCAGAGGACTCATCGCGGCGCCAGTCTAGCGATCCGGCGGTTCGTCCCCGGGAGTCCACAGCCCGCCCTCGGGGGCGCGCTCCTTCTCCGGCGTCCACAGCTTCTCCCGAGCGTCGGCGCGCTCCTTGGGGATCGGCGTTGCCGACTCGGCGACGAGGTCGGCCGCCTTGCGCAGCCGCATCTCCTCGCTCAACAGCGCGTCGCGTCCCTGGGAGCGCAGCTGCTCCAGCAGCTTCTCCGGCGTCGTGCCTTCGTGCTCCTCGGCCGTGTGGCGCAGCGACTCCACCAGCTCCTCGTCCGAGACCTCGATCGCCTCCGCGTCCGCGATCGCGGCGAGCACCGCCTCGCGCTTCAGCGCCTGCTCGGCGTCGGGCCGGGCCTCGGCGATCAGGTCCTCGCGGGAGCGATTCTGCATCCGCAGGTAGGTTTCGGGCGCGATCCCGCGCCCCTGGAGCGAGCGCTCGACGCGCTCCCACATGTCGGTCGCGCGGGCCTCGATGACGTCGGCGGGCACCTCGACCGTCGCCTCGGCGACCGCGGCATCCACGGCCGCCTGGCGGAACTCGTCGTCGGCCCGCTCCTCCAGCGCCTCGCGGATCTTGGCCGCGAGGTCCTCACGCAGCTCGTCGAGGGTGTCGAACTCGGAGGCCTGCGCGGCGAAGTCGTCGTCGAGATCCGGGAGCTGCTTCTCGCGCACCTCCTTGACATCGACCTTGAACGTCGCCTCCTTGCCCGCGAGCCGCTCGGGCCGGTAGTCGTCGGGGAACTGGACCTTCACCTCGCGCTCGTACTCCGCCTCGGCGCCGCGCAGCGCCTCGTTGAATCCCTCCAGCAACCCCTCGGCGCCCAGCTCGAGCAGGAAGTCGCGCGCCTCGCCGCCCTCGAACGGCTCCCCGTCGATCTCGCCCCGGTAGTCGACCAGCAGGAAGTCTCCATCGGCCCCCGCGCGCTCGACGGGATGCAGGCTCGCGAACCCCTCGCGCAGGCGCTCCAGCTCCGAGGCGACGGCGTCCTCGGGCACCTCGACCTCTGCCCTCCCGACCTCGAGCTCCCGATACTCGCCGAGCTTCGCGTCCGGTCGCACCGCGACCTCGATCGAGAAGCTCAGCGACTCGCCCTCGTCCGGCAGCGCCGAGACGTCGAGCTTGGGATCCCCGACCGGCGTGACTCCCGACTCCAGCAGCGCGCGCTCGTACCACTCGGGGAGCGCCTCGCGAAGCGCCTCCTCCATCACCGCCCCGCGACCGACGCGCTGGATCACGACCTCGGGCGGCACCTTGCCCTTGCGGAAGCCGGGGATGCGGAGCTCGCCGCCCAGGCCGCGAGCGGCGCGCTTCACGCGGCGGTCCACGTCGGCGGCGTCGACGTCGACTTCGACGCGGACGCGCGAGTCGGGCAGCTCCTTGACCGAGGTCTTCATCGAGGGGACACTAGTGATGAGCGCTACTCGCCACGCGTGCGCCCTCGCGCCGCGTCGATCAGGGCCGCGGCGAAATCGAGCACGAAGGCGACGAACCTCCCCACCGGCCCGGTGAAGAGCCAGGCCCCGAAGCGGTCGCGAACGGTCATCGGGCGGGCATCAATCCTCGGCCGCGTAGCCGAGGATCGAGCGATCGATCAGCCACTCCACCGGCGCGCGATCGTCGGTGTAGACCTCACCCCCGTCGAGCCGCGGCCCGATCCTCGCCGCGGACTGCCGCGCGAGCTCGCGCAGGCCCGGCGGCAGCTCCGGGATCTCCCCGCGGAGGTGAGCTCCCGACGCCACGCCCTCTGCCCCCAGCAGCAGCGTGTTGGTGGGCTCGATCGGGTCGCGCACGACGCTCGGGAAGACGTCGGCCATCGTGCGGCCGAGCACCTGCTCGAGGTCGTCGTTTCCCTCCGGATGGCCGGCGTTCACGATCACCACCCCGCCGGGCGCCAACCGGTCGCGGACCAGCTCGAAGAACTCGCGGGTCGCCAGGTAGAAGGGGATGTACGGCTGGCGGTAGGCGTCGACCATGATCACGTCGTAGCCGCCGGAGCTGCCGCGCAGCCACGGTCGAGCGTCCTCGTGGTAGACGTGGAGGTTGGGATTGTCGAGGTCGAAGTAGCGCCGACCGATCTCGGTCAGCTCCGCGTCGATCTCGACGCCGTCCACCTCGGTGTCGGGGAAGTAGTGGCCGTACGCGCGCGCCGTCGTGCCTGCCGCGTTACCGAGGATCGCGATCCGGCCCGGCGCCTCGGGCAGGCCCGCGAACGGCACCACCAGGTAGCCGTCCCAAACGTCGCCCGTGAGGTAGCTGCCGGGCCGGTACAGGGAGTGGACGGCCTGGCCCTCGTTGAGCTCCAGGGCGCGGTCCCCGTCCTCCTGTTCGACGACGCGCGCGTACTGGAACTCGGTCTCGGCCTCGTGGATCACGCGTCCGTCGTCGGTCGCCTTCACCGTCCCGACCGGAATCGCGATCACGCCGGCGAGCGCCACCGGGACCGCGGCGTAGCGCCAGCCGAGCCCGACCGTCGCGACCAGCCCGGCGGCGAGCGCGAAGCACAGGAAGGTCCGCTGCGTGCCGATCAGCGGGATCAGGACGAGGGCCGACAGCCACGTCCCAACGAGCGAGCCGGCCGTGGAGACCGCGTAAAGGCGCCCCGCCACGCGGCCGGAGTGCTCCACGTCGGGGACCGCGAGACGGATCGCGTACGGCGAGGCCGCCCCCAACATCATCACCGGCACCGCGATCAGCACCAGCACGCCGAGCAGCGAGCCTGCGAACGCCCCGGCCGAGATCTCGTCGAGGGCGTCGACCGAGACATCGAACAGGGGACGGGCGACGAACGGGACCACCGCGAGCAGCACCGCCGCGCCCATGACCATCAGGCAGAGCCCGCGAAGCTGCGGGTAGCGGTCACCGATCCTGCCCCCGATCCAGTAGCCGACCGAGAGCGCAACCAGGACGACGCCGATCGTGTTCGCCCACACGATCGTCGACGCGCCGAAGAACGGGGCCATGAGGCGCGCGGCCGCGATCTCCGCGCCCAGGCTGGCGGAGCCGACGATGAAGATGAAGACGTAGAGGAACCTGTTACGAGACATCATTCCGGCCGCGTGCTCGGCTTCGCCTCCGCCGCAGCCGGGTTTCCGTTGACCCGCTCGCGCAGGCGTTCCTCCAGCCTCGCCCCCTGGCCGGCGGCCACCGCCCTGGCCGCGCGGGCCTCGTCGAGCGGGATCCCTCGCGCGTCGGCGAGGTCGAGCAGGCGCTGGCGCTCCTCGGTCTCGTTGGCCCAGCGGAAGAACAGCCACGTGAACAGCGCCAGGGTGACGAGGCCCTGCTCCAGTGTCATGACGACGCCGGCCGCCCCCTGGTCGGCGAGCGGCGTGATGTCCCACGAGGCCTCGGCGGACGCGTAGTCGGGGTAGAAGGCGGTGCCCGCCCACATGAACGCGTTGCCCAGCGCCGCGCCGCCGAAGCGGACGGCGACCACGTAGGCGAGCCGGGCGGGATTACCGAACCACTCCGGCTTCGGAAGCGGTCCCAGGAGCGCCATCCACATCAGCACCCCGGCGCCCAGGAACGATGCGTGCTCGAGTGCGTGGAGCGCGCTGCTGGACAGCGCCCCCTGGTACAGGGCGGGGACGTGCCACAGGACGAGGTTCGCGACCCAGATCGGAAGCGCGACAAGCGGGTGGACGAGCCCGCGCAGCCAGCCGAGACCGGGCGCGGAGAGCAGCGGTTGCAGCAGCGGCCCGGTGAGCCCGAGCACGATCAGAAGCGCGGCGAGGTCCCCGAGCACGAGGTGCTGCGCCATGTGGGCGACGAGCAGCTCCTCGCCCATGTGCGCGACCGGCGAGACGAGCGCGACGAGGATCAGCGCCACAGCCGACGCGAAGCTCACCTGGCGCCACATCGGGACCGGCTTGCCGCGAGCGTCGAGCGTGCGAGCGCGGATCGCGTACGCGACCGCGATCACCACGAGGGGCAGTATCTGAAGAGGCTCGAGCGTGCCCGATCCGACGTGCGCGAGGACCGGCATGGAATTCAGCGTACCGCCGGGGGGTTACAGCCAGCCGATGCGCTTGAAGAACTGGTGCAGGACCAGGACACATGCAGCCATCCCGACCAGCGCCAGCGGGTATCCGATCGGCGAGGCCAGCTCCGGCATGTGCTCGAAGTTCATCCCGTACACGGAAGCGATGAAGGTCGGCACGGCGATGATCGCGGCCCAGGCCGAAATCTGCTTGACGATCAGGTTCTGGCGCACGCTCTGCAGCGCCAGGTTCGCCTCCAGCACACTGGTCAGCAGCTCGCGCTGCCCCATCACCATCTCGTCCACGCGGCGGGCGTGGTCGGCGACGTCGCGGAAGAAGCTGCGCAGCGTGTCGTCGACCTGCGGGAATGCGCCGCGCTCGAGCTGCTCCAGCGGGCCGAGCAGTGGCGACGCGGCGCGGTGGAACTCGATCACCTCACGCTTGAGAAAGTAGATGCGTTCCGTGGAATCGCCCTGCCTCGCGAAGATGTCCTCCTCGACCTCCTCGATGTCGTTCTCGATCCCGTCGACAACCGGCTCGTAGTCATCGACGACTTTGTCGAGGATCGCCCACACCGCCGCCGCGGGACCCTGCTGACCGAGATCCGGGCGCTCCTCGAGTCGCCGCCTGGCCGGCCCGAGCTCACTTGCCGCCCCGTGGCGCACCGCGATCACGTAGCCCGGGCCGATGAACAGGTGGATCTCCCCGAACTCCACCTCCTCCTTCGCGTCGTCGTAGCGCGCGGGCCGCAGCACGACGAAGGCCGAACCCTCGTACTCCTCGAGCTTGGGGCGCTGATGGGACTCCTCGGCGTCCTCGACGGCAAGCTCGGGAAGATCGAACTCCCGAGCGACCTTGCTCATTTCCTCGTCGCTCGGCTCGAACAGGCCGAGCCACACGAAGGCTCCATCTCCCCTCGCTTCCCTCGCCGCCGACTCGATGCTCAGCGGTCCCTCGTGCTGGCGCACGCCGTCGCGATAGTGGGCGCAGTCGACGATCGACATTGGTCCGGCTGCGAGGTTCCCGGTCGCGCCTACGCCTCCTCCAATGCAAGCGCGCAGACGAAGAGCTCCGCCGTGGCGGAGCTCTTCGGCGTTACGCGGCGGGCGCTACTGGCTGACGACGCCGATCACGTGGCCCTCGGGGTCGGTGAACAGGCCGATCTCGATATCGACCTCCGGGACCTTGTCGGGGCCCATCATCCGCGTCCCGCCGAGGCTCTCGGCCTTGGCGAGCGCGGCCTCGACGTCGGGGACCGAGACGTAGAAGGTCACATGGCCGTCGTACCCCTCGGGCGCGGTCCCGACGCCGCCCGGGATTCCGACGTCGTGGAGGCTCGCGTTCTCATCGATCTGGATGAGTGCGTAGTTCGTGGGCCCGACGACGTCGCCAAACTCCCAGTCGAACAGCTCCGAGTAGTAGCTGCGCAGCTTGTCCCCGTCCTTGCCGATGACCTCGAAGTGAACTACCGGCTGTCCCATGATGTTCTCCTTTCAGGCCGGTGAAACCGGCCGTCGCAGTAGCACCTGGCTGTAGGACCATTCGACCGTAGCGAGTAACGAGACCGGCTATCACTGCGTGTTGAGCGCTCCCTCCAGCTCGAGCAGGTACTCCTTCACCTCGACGCCGCCTCCGTAGCCGCCCAGCCCGCCACCGGCGCGGACCACGCGGTGGCATGGAACGACGATCGGGATCGGGTTCGAGCCGCACGCGGAGCCGGCGGCGCGGTGCGCTCGCGGGCTCCCGGCCCGCTGCGCGAGCTCCGAGTAGGTGATCGTGGCGCCGTACCGGACGCCGACCAGTGCCTTCAGCGCCTCGCACCTGAAGCCGTGGCTCAGCCGCCAGTCGATCGCCAGGTCGAAGCCTCGCCGGCGGCCCTCGAAGTACTCGTCGAGCTCGCGGCGCACCGGGTCGAGCTCGCGAGGCGACTCCAACACCCGCGGCGAGACGTCGCGAGCGAGCTCGGCCAGCACGTCGTCGGGACGCTCCCGGGGGTACGCGGCGCGGACCAGACCACGCGGGGTCGTGGCGACGAGAAGCGGGCCGACCGGCGTGTCCGCGGTTGCGTACGCGACGTCGAGGAGGCCGTCGGCGCCGGCGCGCTCAACCAGCCGGGCTGACGCCGCCTCGAGGTCCTCGGGGTCCCGGCTTGCGCTTCCGCGCAGCTCGCGCTCCAGCTCGTCGAGTGGGCTGTTCTTGCTCATTGATCCTCCTTGCTCGTGGTGTCGAGCCGCGTCCGAAGCGTCTCGAGCCCGTCGTGAACCCGTCGCCGGGCCGCCGCCTCGGACGTGCCGAGGGCGGCGCCGATCTCGCGGTAGGGCAGATCGGCGGCGAAGCGCAGCGCCAGCGCGGCGCGCTGGCCCGCGGACAGCTCGGCCGCCCGCGCCCACACCTCCCCGCCGCCGAGCCCGTCCACCGCGTCACCGGACGCGGCCGGCTCCGGCTCGGCGACGGGCTCGGGTCGGCGGGCGCGAGCGCGATGGTGGTCGATCGCCTTGCGCCTTGCGATCGTCAGCACCCAGGCCCGCAGATTGCGCCCGTCGGCGCGCGGGTAGGCGCGCAGCGCCGCCAGGAACGTCTCCTGAAAGCAGTCGTCGGCGGCGTCGGCCCCAACCATGGCACGCAGGAACCCGAGCACCGGCCTCCGGTGCTGTTCGAGGAACGACTGGAATGGCGGTAGCTCCGTCTTGCTCACGGCTCACCCATGTAAACGACGCGGGGGCCTCCGATGTGAGGTCGGCGGAGCGGGTGTTGTGGGGCTCAGAGCTTCTTCGCGCACACCTGACCGATGAACGCCGAGCCCTCTGCACCGCTGTCGTTGAAGAGCCCGAAGTCCCATTCCCGGGTCGACTTGCCGATCGCGATCCCGTTCGCCGAGTAGTCGAGCGTGATGCCCCTGCTGGTCCCGAAGTAGCCCGTGATCGCCTTGTACTTCTTCGGGCACTCGCCCAAGGTGTCGACGCCCGCCACGGGTACCGCGAAATCGGCGGACTCGAAGTACTTGACCTTGGGCTTCCCCTTGGCGCTCGACTGAGCCGTGCCGGCCACCGACGCGCTCGGAGCCGCGGTGCGATGCATCGAGACGCGCTCGAAGCCGCGATCGAGGTCCGGGGCAGGGCTCGACTCCTGGTCGCCGAGGCTGACGGCGGCGAGCGCGCCGACTCCAACAAGCGCGACGGGAACGGCGAGGATGAGCTTTCTCATCGATCTCCTCCTTCGATCGGGTTTGCAGACCGTACGCCGGTTGGTACCCGCTACCCACCGTCGGCGACGCGCATCGCGGCCTCGACGCCCTGAACCCGGACGAGGTCCCCCGAGGGCAGCGTGAGCTTGACGGCGCCCTCTCGCTCGAGCCGCTCTCGTGGATTCATCAGGATCACCCCGAAGAACTCGCCCCTGAGGTCGAAGCGCAGCACGTCCGACTCGGGCGTCTCGGCGCGCGTGCCGGGCCGCGGTGCGTCGATCGACGCGTATAGGACGTCGCTCGGCGCGTCGTACGTGACGTGGGTGAACGTGTACCGGCCGGCGCGGATGCTCACCGTTCAAGCGTAGAGGCGGCGCGATCGGAATCGGTGGCGCCAAAGTGGTTTGCTAGACTAACTAGCGAGGCTAACCACTTTGAGCAAAGCCACCAAGACGATCACGGTGCCGGACGTCACGGCGACCCGGGACATCGAGCTCGCCGCGCGGCTGCGGCTGGCGATCACCCGGACGGCCCGCCGGCTGCGACAGGAGTCCGGAACCGACCTCGGCCCCTCGCAGGTGGCGGCGCTCGCGACCATCGAGCGCCAGGGGCCGCTGGCGCCCAGTGAGCTCGCGGAGCGCGAGCGAATCAAGCGGCCGACCGCGACGCGCATCCTGGCCCGGCTCGCGGAGGCCGGGCTCGTGGTGCGAATTCCCGATCCAAGCGACGGGCGCTCGGCGATCGTCAGCATCAGCCCCGATGGCCGCGCGCTCCTACGGCGGCTGCGCCAGCGGAAGACCGCGTATCTGGCCAAGCGGCTGCGCGAGCTCCCCGACCAGGACGTGCAGGCGCTTGCGCGCGCCGCCGAGGTGCTCGAGGGAATCCTCGAGGAGCGCCCGTGACGGCGGCCCTCGCCCGCTCCTTCGCCAGCCTCAGCATCCCCAATTACCGCCGCTTCTTCTACGGCCAGCTCGTCTCGATCTCGGGCAACTGGATGCAGACGGTCGCCGAGATCTGGGTCATCCTGACGCTGACCGGGAGCGGCGTCGCGGTCGGGCTCACAACCGCGCTCCAGTTCCTGCCGATGCTCCTCGTCGGCGCCTGGGGCGGCCTGATCGCCGACCGGATGCCGAAGCGGCGCCTGCTGATGACCACCCAGACGCTGCACGTGCTGCCGCCGCTGACCCTGTTCGCGCTGGCGGTCATGGGTGGGCTGTCGCCGCTCGCCGTGTACGCCGTCGTCTTCGCGCGCGGCATCGTCAACGCGGTCGACTACCCGACCCGCCAGGCGTTCGTGATGGAGATCGTCGGCGAAGGCAGGGTGGTCAACGCGGTCAGCCTCAACAGCGTGCTGATCCACTCGGCGCGCATCGTGGGGCCGGCGCTGGCCGGGCTGTTGATCGCGACGGTCGGCGTCGAGCCGTGCTTCGCGCTCAACGCCGCCAGCTTCGGGGTCATGATCGTCGCCCTGGCGGGCATGGACACCGACGCGCTGCGACCGGCCACCGTCGCGCCGCGCGAACGCGGCGCCGTGCGGGCCGGCCTGCGCTACGTCCGCGCCACACCCCAGCTCTGGATCCCGCTCGGACTGATGGCGATCGTCGGCACGCTCGGGTTCAACTTCCAGGCGATCCTCCCGCTGCTGGCGCGGTTCACATTCGACGGCGGCGCCTCGGCGTACGCGGCTCTGGTCACCGCGATGGGGATCGGCGCCGTGGCGGGGGCGCTGACGAACGGCGCCCGCGGCACGGTCACGCCGGCGCTGCTGGCTGGCGCGGCGATCGGGTTCGGCGCCCTCGCGCTGCTCGCGGCGGGCGCGCCATCGATCGGGCTGGAGATGCTCGTCCTGGCGCCGCTCGGCGCCGCCAGCGTGACGCTCGCGGCCAGCGTCAACTCGGCGCTGCAGCTCGCGTCCGCGCCGTCGATGCGCGGTCGGGTGATGGCGCTCTACTCCGTCGTCTTTCTCGGCTCGACGCCGATCGGGGCCCCGCTGGCGGGATTGCTGTCGGAGCAGATCGACCCGCGGGCGGCGCTGGTGATGGCGGGCGTCGCGGCACTGGTCGCGGGGCTCCTGGCCCGGATCGCGTTCGAGCGCGTCGAGGACTCTGCGCCCGGCGCATCGCCGCAACCCGCCTGACCTCGACCACCGGAGAGTTCGCCATAACGCGGAAGGTTCGCGAGCGAACTTGCCGGTGGTCTGGGGTTCGCTATTACGGCTCGAACGGCGGCGCCTCGCCCCAACCCCAACGGGGAACCGGGGCGTGCTGGAAGACCTCGGCGTCAGGCTGGGAGTTGTGCATCGCGAGCCGCGTCCCCCACTCCACGTAGGCGACAAAGGCGGAGCGGAACTCGGGGTCGGAGGGCAGCTCGGCGTCGTCGGCCGCGAGGCTCATCAGCGAGGCGAAGCGAAAGCGCTGCTCCGAGGTGATCGCCAGGCCCCGGTGCTTGCCCACCATACGGTCGTAGCCGCCGAGCTCGTCCGTGTAGCCGGCGGGGCCGCCGAACACCTCGCACCACCACGCGGTCACGTTGCGACGGTGCTCCTCGCCGACGCTGCCCCCGAACAGCGGCGACAGGAGCTCGTCGTCCTCGACGCGGTCGTAGAACGCCTCGATCAGCCGCTCGAGAGCCTCGTGCCCTCCCGCCCACTCGTAGAGCGTCGGCGGTCCATCGCTCGCTTCCGCCATCCAACGAATGTAGTCGAAGCCTTCCGCCGTCTCAGGCGGATTCGCGGACCCGCCGCTTCTCCTCGACGAGCTCCTCGTCCGAGAGCACGCCGGACTCGCGCAGCCGGGCCAGACGCTCGAGTTGCGCGATCCGCTCGTCGCCGGCCGCTGCTGGCGGCGCGGCCGCCGCGGCTCCGGTCGCGACGCGCCGCTCGCGTCTGTCGCGCATTCGAGCGGCGAGCCCCTGCGCGATGCCCTCCGAGGACCACGTGGTGACGTGGTCCGGGAACTCGCGGATCACCTGCCGCCGCAACAGCTCGACGCCGAGCACGAGCAGCACGATCAGAATCAGCGATGGGACCAGCCGCTGCGTGGCCTCGGTCGGCTGCAACCAGAAGATCAGCGCCAGCAGGATCGCGAGCCCGGAGTACGCGAAGCGCGGCTGGCGCAGGTAGGGAGTCACGCCCCTCCGCGCCCACGTGGCCGAGGCCGACGGGCCGGCGAACCATGCGGCGAGGACGATCACGATCCCGTAGGCGATGATCCCCTGTCCCGTCGCGACGAGGAGCGAGGTGGTGATGTCCCACGTTGCCTGCACCGGGGGCTCGGACGCGGCGGTGTCGGTCAGTGCTCCGACCACCACGTTGCCGGCGATCCCGTGCACGAACAGGACCAGGATCCCGACCGCGACGAGGGCGATGCCGACGCTGCGCAACGTCTCCCGACGGCGGCCACGGTTGATGAAGATGGCGAGCGCGTACAGGACCAATGTCAGCGCCGTGAGCACCCAGGCCAGGGTGCGCAGGATGCTGACGCCGTCCTGTGCAGCCTCCAGCTGGTCGGCACGCAAGACCTCGAGCTGGGCGGCGTCCGCCGGCAGCTTGTCGGAGAGGCTGCTCGGGAGCCCCAGCTGTACCGCGAGCCTGCTGAGGATCGCCCGAAGATCCAGGATGACCGCCCCATCGCTGGTCGAGACGGCGTCGCTGTCGTCGTCGATCACCGCGAGAAGCTGTTGGTGCGCGGTGCGGTTCGCGTTCTCCCACGCGGCCTGGACCCGCGGCTGCTCGAGAGCCTGACGGGCGGCCTCTCCCCCCGCCTGACGAAGCCCGCCCGCCACGGGGCCCGCGAGGCCCTCAATCTCGGGCGGGAGCCGCTTGGCGATCTCGCCTTCGACGTCCACGTTTGCGTACAGCTCCGCAATCAGGAAGTCGGCGACCGCGTTGCGGATGTCCTCGTTCTCGAGCAGCTCGCTACTCGTGCGCGTCCACGTATCGGTCTCCAGCGCCTGGCGCTTGACCCAAAGGGCGTACACCGAGAAGAAGCCGATCACCGAAGCGAGCACGACCAGCACGATCGAGATCACCCGGCGCCAAGTGGCCGAGCCGGACGTCACCGCGCGGCAAGGCTATTCGGCGGAGGGCGGAAGTCAAGTTTCCGGTCGCCGAGCTGCTTCAGGGCTAGAGGCCGGCGCAACACGCGCCGGCCCGGCCGCACAGGCGGCCGGGCCGGCAAAACATCAGCGAGCAATTGAGGCTCTCAGCGCCGATCAGCGGCTCGACCGACCCTCGCTGACGAGATCCCTGAGGCTCTCGTAGTCCTCCGCACACGCCTGGCAACCCTCGAGGTGGGCACGCATCCCGGCGATTTCGGCCTCCGCGTCGGCGCCGCCGATCTCGAGCTCCACGTAGCGATCGAGTTCCTCAAAGCACCTCTCGCAGGTGAGCTCGGGCCCCTCCGGCCCCAGGAGGCGGTGGAGGATCTCGTTCCGGCGCTCCTTCTCGCTCATGTCTTCCCGACCTCCTCTCTGCTCTCCAACTCGAAACCGGCCCTGTCGAGCCCGGCGCGAAGCTTCTTGCGGGCATCGTGAACGGTCTTGTACAGCGCCCCACGGGTGGTGTTGAGGCGTTCGGCCATGACGTCGATCGGCACGTCGTTCACGGTGATGGCCAGCAACACCTCGCGTTGGTGGGGCGAAAGCTCCGACGCGATCGTCTCGTGAATCTGCTCGAGCAGCGCACGCTGCTCGGCGTCCGCGGCGGGGGAAGGGCTGGAATCAGCGAGCAGCGACCAGCGCTCCGGGTCCACGGGTAGCTCCCGGCCCTGCCACGCACGCCTACGCAGCTTCACCGCGGCCTCCAGGAGCGCGAACTTGTAAGCCCACGTGGTGAAGCGGCTGTCGCCGCGGAAGTCATCGAGCTTGGCGAGGATCGCCATCAAGGCATCACTGGCGGCCTGGTGGGCAAGATCGTCGAAGTCGCCGCCCCGCAGGTGTGGCATGGCCCCCTTGCGGCGGTTGACCTCGAACCGCGAGGCCCGCAGCAGGAGCTCATGGAGGCGCGCCGTCGCCGCTTCGCGCTCGTGGCCCTCGCTGCGCAGCGCATCCAGCCAGGCACGCGACTCATCGTCGAGCTGTGAGCGCGATCGAGGCGGGCCCGGTGCGTCCATCGCCTGCATTGTCGCGGCTGGTGGGCCGCTGCGACTCCTGCGCTCGTTCACCGGAGCCGGCATCGGGTGCTGTGAGACAGGACACGTTGTGTGTGCGTCGTACCGGCGCGATTCCTTACGCGCGTAAGAGACGGCCGGAGACCAACGCTAAGTAGTCGATGCAGCACGCTCAACGACCAACCAAGGAGGTACGGATGTCGACTGCCACCCTGACCGACCGCGGGCCCACCGATCGCGTCGCGTCCAGCACCAACGGCGCTTCCTCAGCGATGGATCGCCTCAAGAGCGATCCCGCCTACCAGGCGTACCTGCTGCTGCGAATCGGATTCGCCGCACTGCCGATCCTGTTCGGCCTCGACAAGTTCTTCGACGCCACGGTCGACTGGGAGATCTACCTGGCGCCGTGGATCAACGACATCGTTCCCGGCACCCCCGCCGAGGCGATGTACGCGGTAGGTGTGATCGAGATCCTTGCCGGGATCGCGGTCGCGGTCAAGCCTCGCTATGCGGCCTATGTGGTCGCCGCGTGGCTCGCCGGGATCATCCTCAACCTGCTCACCCTCTCGGGCTACTACGACGTCGCGCTGCGAGACTTCGGTCTGCTGCTCGGCGCTCTGACGCTGGCGCGACTGGCGAGCAAGTTCGACCCACCGCTGTTCGGCGCGCGGGCGTAGGCGCCACCGAGGAAGGAATGATGACCTCGTCACATGAGACCTTCGTGATCGTCGGCGCCGGCCTGGCCGGCGCGAAGGCAGCGGAAACGCTGCGCGAGGAGGGGTTCGAGGGCCGGCTGGTCCTGATCGGCGACGAACCCGAGCGCCCGTACGAGCGCCCGCCGCTCTCGAAGGACTACCTGCGGGGCGAGGCGCCCGCGAAGCCCTACGTCCATGACCGCAGCTACTACGACGACAACTCGATCGAGCTGTGGCGCTCGACGCGGGTCGCAGGGGTCGACGCCGGGCATCAGGAGCTGCTGCTCGAAGGCGATCGGCGCCTCGGCTACGACCTGCTTCTAGTCGCGACCGGGGCTGAACCTCGCCGCCTCGACGTGCCCGGCGCGGAGCTCGAGGGCATCCACTATCTGCGCACCCTCGCGGACTCCGAGCGCATCGGCGGGCTCATCGCGGGGGGCCAGCGGCTAGTGGTCGTCGGCTCCGGCTGGATCGGCGCCGAGATCGCGGCCTCTGCACGCCAAAAGGGATGCGAGGTGACCATGATCGAGAGGGGGTCGCTGCCGCTGGAGCGGGTGCTCGGCCCCGAGGTCGGTCGCCTCTACCTCGACCTCCACCGCGCTCACGGCGTCGAGTTTCTGCCCCAGACCACGGTCGAACGTTTCGAGGGCGAGGGATCGGTGAAGCGCGTGATCACCCGGGATGGCGCCTCGATCGAGACCGAGTTCGTCGTCGTGGGGGTCGGCGTGGCACCTCGCACCGGCCTGCTCGAGATGGCGGGGCTTCGAATCGACAACGGCGTCGTCGTCGACGAACAGCTCAAGACCAGCATCCCGAGCGTGTTCGCCGCCGGCGACGTCGCCAACGCACGCCACCCGTTCTACGGCCGGCACCTCCGGGTCGAGCACTGGGACTCCGCCCTGCACCAGGGCCCGGTCGCAGCCAGGAACATGCTCGGCAGGGCCGAGGCATACGACCGGATCCCGTACTTCTTCTCCGACCAGTACGAGACCGGAATGGAGTACAGCGGCCACGCGACCGAATGGGACGAGGTCGTCTTCCGCGGTGACGTCGCCGCCCGCGAGTTCATCGCCTTCTGGCTCAAGGACGAGCGCCTCGTCGCCGGGATGAACATGAACGTCTGGGACGTGAGTGACCCGATCCGCGAGCTGATCCACTCGCGCCGCCCGCTCGACCCCAGCGAGCTGGCCGATCCGCAGGCGCCGCTCTCGGAGCTGCTCAAACCTTGCCGGCCGGCTGGTACACGAGGATCGTGACGCCGTCACCGACCGTCTTCGAGTCAACCAGCCGCAGGGGCTTCTTGTCGCTCGTCTCGCCGAAGATCCGCTTTCCGGTCCCGAGGACCACCGGGAAGACCATCAGGCGCAACTCGTCGACGAGGTCGTGCTCGAGCAGCGCCTGCGCGAGCTGACGGCTGCCGTGGACGTAGATGTCCCCGTCCAGCTCCTGCCTCAGCTTCGTCACCTCCTCTACCACATCGCCCTTGAGCACCGTCGAGTTGTTCCACTCCGGGTCCTCGAGCGTCGATGAGACGACGTACTTGGGCATCGTGTTGAACTTGTCGGCGAACTCGTCATCGCGCGACGGCCACGCCGCGGCGAAGCCCTCGTAGGTCACCCGTCCCAGCAGCAGGGCCTCCGCCTCGAGCGTCTCGTCGAGCTTGAACTGGTTGCCGTCCTCGCCGCGGTCGAACTCGAAGGTCCAGGCCTTGTATTTGAAGTCCTCACCGCCCGGGGCCTCCATCACGCCGTCGAGCGACACGAACTCGGTCACCACGATCCTTCCCATCTCGATCCTCCTTCTCGTTGTCGATCGGCCGAGCGGTCCGCAGGGCCGGGTATATTCAACCTATCAGTTACTAAACCGTGTAGGTGAACAAGGATGGCTGTCGACCAGCTCAGCAGCACTTTCGCAGCCCTCGCCGACCCGACGCGGCGGGCGATCCTCGGACAGCTCGCGCAGGGTGAGGCAACGGTGAACGAGCTCGCCGAGCCGTTCCCGATCAGCGTCCAGGCCGTCTCCAAGCACCTCAAGGTGCTCGAGCAGGCCGGGCTGATCACGCGGGGTCGGACGGCGCAGCTTCGTCCCTCCCGGTTGCAAGGCGCGCCGCTCGAGCAGGCCGTCAACTGGCTCGAGAGATACCGTCCGTTCTGGGAGGGCGGCTTCGACCGCCTCGAGGCGCGCCTGCGAGCGACCGAGAAAGGACCCGAGAATGGCTGAGCCACCGACCCCCGACGCCGCCGAGGAAGGGCTCACGATCACGCGGGTCTTCGACGCGCCCCGCGAGCAGGTGTGGAGGGAGTGGACCGAGCCGGAGCGTTTCGCGGACTGGTACGGCGGCGGTGAGGCCGAGGTGCCCGTGTCCACGGTCTCGATGGACGTCAGGGAGGGGGGCTCGTGGCGGGCGACGATGTTCGCCGGCCCGGACCGCCGGGAGATCCAGTGGAAGGGCGAGTACCGCGAGGTGGTCGAGCCCGAGCGGCTCGTGTTCACGGTCTCCGACCAGCCTGGTGAGGACGCTTACGAGCTCGTGATCGTCGTGCTCACGGACCTAGGCGACGGCCGCACCGAGATGCACTTCGAGCAGCGCGGACGCATGTCGGCAGAGGAGTACGAGCGCGCCGGGCAAGGGTGGTCGACGTTCTTCGATCGCATGGACGAGCACCTGGCCGAGGCCTAGGGGCTCAGCGCCACGGCCGCTTCCGGCGTAGCGACACGGAAGCCGAAGCTCTCCTCGATGTAGAGGTGGACCGCGTCGGCGTCGTCGGAGTCGTAGCCGATCGCAAGGTCCTCGCCGGAGTCGAAGAGGAAGTCCCCGCCGCGCAGGCTGGCGACCACGCCGCCTTCGACTCCCGGTGCCCACACGAGCGGGCCGCTGAGGATCTTTCGCAGGTGGTCGAGCAGCGGGTAGCCGCCGTGCTCGCTGGTCTCGAGCACGCGCGTGTAGGCCTCCGGGCCGAGCGCGAGCCCGAAGGGTCCCTCGATCCCGGCGCCGAGCAGGATCTCGACGGCATTGGCTACGTGGCGCGGGTAGCGTTCACAGTCCTCGCCCAGCGCGATCGCGTCGTGCGGCGAGGACTGCTCGACGCCCGCGATCCCGGCCTGCTCCCATCCGTGGAAGACCGCCACGTTCTCGGCCACCGCGATGCGGTGGGCGGCCTCGTCGAGCGCGGCGAGGTCGAGGTCCGGTGCGCCGCGATCGGCATCGCGGAGCTCTTCGCGCGACACGTCGAACGGCGCCCGCAGCTCGACGAGCGCGAGCACGCGGCGCTGCCTGGCCTCGATTCCCTCAGCCGGCGCTCCGGCGAGAGCCTCGGTCCGGCCCAGGTTCGTGGCCGACCGCTCCCACCCGTGAGGGCCGGCGAAGTCGACGAGCTTGCGCGCGGCCAGCGCCGCCGTCAGACGCTGGCGGGCCTCCTCGTCGATGACCTCCCAGCCCGTGCCGCTGATCGGCGCCTTCCCGCGCAGCAGGTGGCTCACCGCTGTGCGCCCCTCAGGCTGCCGATGCCGAGCGAGACGCTGCCGGCCACCGGCGCGCCCTCCGCGGCCGCCTCCTCGACGGCCTCCTCTTCGGCCTCCTCGCCGTGCTCGACGATGTCGCCCTCCTGGAACAGGATGCCCTTCGCGATCTCGCGCCACAGCGGCGTGAGGCGCAGCAGGAACTCGAGGTCCATGGCGAAGTGCTTGAACTCCTCGCCCTGCGCGTCGCGCATGATCGCCCGCGCCTGGCGATCGGGCTCGACGGCGAGCCGCTGCTCGTACCAGCCGATCGCCTCGGCCTCCTCGGTAAGTGACGCGCACAGCCGCGCGAAGGTGCGCGTTTCGGCCGGCAGCTCGTCGGGAGGCTCGTGGTACTGATCGAAGCCCATCGTCTCCCCCTTCCTATCACGCCGCAGCTTGGGAGGTCCGGCCCGCCTTTGGCACGTCGCCGGTTCGGGACTAGGATCGGTCTCGACGGGCGCCCACTCGGGTCGAGCAAGCATGGCTGCCAAGAGAAGCCGCATCAGGTATTCGCCACTCGTCGCCCTCTGGCTAGTCCTCGTCGCGCTCGCTCTTCTTGCGGGGCAGGTCATCCCGGGTACCGCGTTAGCGCTCTTCGGCGTGAGCCTCTTCTTCCTCACCCGGGAGCGAAAGCTGTGGCGATTTGAAGTCGGCGACCTCAGAGCAATCGGCTCCTCGGTATTGACGGGGTCGCTCGTAGCGCTTGCGATCTTCGGACTTCAGACCTATCTCGATAAGGAAGAGGAACGCGAAAGTGAGGAGGAGCAGTTCAAGCTCAATCTCGCCGTCGCCCGTGACCTCACCGGTCTGGACCCGCCGCTGCCGCTCGCCGGGCTCAACCTCCCGGACAAGGTCCTCGACGAAGCGCAGCTCGCAGGCGAGGACCTCAGCGAGACCAACCTCGCGGGCGCCTCGCTGAAGGAAGCGCATCTGGAGGGCGCTGATCTGGAGGGCGCGAACCTCTTTGGTGCGAATCTCCAGGGCGCGGTGCTCGCCGGGGCGAACCTGGACGGTGCAAACCTGGCCTCGGCAAACCTACGGGACGCCACGATCTACGGACCGCGTGGCGTCGAGCTTGAGCTTCGAGGGACCGTAGTCGACGCACGGACATGCTGGCCGGCTGACCTCCTCACCTCTGCCGACCCGCACATCGTTCGCCTGCGTGAGCAACTACAAGCGCAAGAGGTGGAGACGACTGGTCGACAGATCAAGGCGGCGTCGATAGGACACGCGTGCGAGCTGAACTTCAGCGACGTCGTCGAGCATCTGCAGGTGCCGACTCCGCCGACGACGCTCGAGGCACTCGCGGCTCCGTATGACGTTCGGCCCGCGAGTTTCCTGCGCATGCTTGGCGACAGGGTCGCGCGACAGAACGCCGAGGCCACACCCCTGACGCTCGATGCTCGCCTGTGTAGAGGATCGCGGCGGGTGCTGACACGAGAGCATGGATGGCCTGACGCCACCGCGGTGGTGATCTTGAGAGCTCGTGCTGAGGAGCTGCGCGACGCACGCACGATGCTGGTCGACCCAGATGGCGAGACCCTCGCCGGCACCGAGATCGCCCCGGAGGTGCTTCTCAGACCCGATGCGAGACTTCCGCGCCCGGTCGCAGGCGGTTCTGAGGTTTTCCTGCTGGGGGCGGGGGCGGCGTCACGAGTTGGTGAAGCTCCGGACTACGCGGTGGAGCGACAGGTTTCTGCCTGCTGAGAGCGATCTCGCGGACGTTTCGCGCGAGCTCCCGGGAGACGCCCGCTCGCGGTGTCGCCGTCAAGGCCCTTGCTGTAGCACCGCGGGGCAGGTTCCGGTGCCGCCGATGAAGATCTGTGAGACCCGATCGAGGGGAACGGAGGAGATCCGGCGATTGGACCTTTCCTGATCCCCCTCGTCCTTGTCGGCGCGAGTCAAGAGCAGATCGATCAAGGCCGGGAGGTTGCTCTCGATTCGCGATCGGGATCGGAGCAGGTCAATGCCGGCGTCACGGGCCGGCGCCTTCTGCTCGTTCAACTCGCCCTTGCGGACGAAGCCCAGTTCCGGGGCCTTGGCGGCCCGGACCAGGCGCTCCAGATCGACCACGGTGCGGTTCTCCAGGTTGACAACGACCGCGTCGGCGCGGCGAAAGGAGACTCCTTCGAAGACGTTGGCCAGGATGACGTCGTCGCCGGCCTCGCGCAGGCTCTCCTCGACGACCCGCTGCAGCTCCTCGGGGACGAAGGCCACGACCTGGACAACGGGTTCGCCGATGTAGACGCGGTCGCTCGTCTCGCCGATCAGGACACCATCGAAGCGCCCGCCATCGGAGGTGCAGACCGTGGCCCGCGGGAACTCGCCTCGCAGGGCCGCGAAGTCGACGGCCCAGGGTAGGAAAATGAAGATCGTCCAAACGGCAATCATCGTCACCGCCGGCAGGCCGAGGGGCCGGGCCTCGTACTTCCGGGTGATCGGCTCGCTCAGGGCGAGCCAGACGACGGTCGTGGCCGCGGAGATGGCAAAGCTCCAGAACGGCGGCTCGGAGTCAAGGGCAAAGGGCAAGCCCGCCGCCAGGACAACGACGAACGTCAGCAACATGACGCCATCCCACCGGGCCCTGCTGCAGGCCAGCTCAATCGCCGGGATCCTCTCCTGGAGGCCCTTGAGCGGTCCTTGCTTCTGAGCCGCTACCACGCTGCTGGCCAAGATCCAGAGGGTGACCGCGAGGCCGACGGTCGGAACGATCACCCACCACGGGCCGGCGGTGTCAAAGAACAGCGATGGGAGTTCGGCGGCGACGGCGACGCCGAAGAGGACGAGCACGGTGATGACCCATCCCGCAGTCCGCGCCAGGAGCCCGTCCTTCCACAGGGGCTTCGGCGCCGGCAGCTTCGGGTTCGGCTCGTTGACTCCGGGGACCAACAGGACGATCACGGCGAACCCGGCGATCACCAGCAGAGGCAAGAGCAGGTAGCCGACCCCAATGCCGATCAAGAACTGGCTCGGCAGACTGACGACGACCCCGAGATCGGCCGGGAGATGCTGATCCTGGAGCCGCAGATAGAGGGCGATGCTCCCGGGGACGATGACCAGGGTCGCCGCAGCAGTCAGGGCCGCGGCGACGGCGCTGACGGTCGTCGCCAGATCCCGGGTCGGAGACCCCGGCCTCTCGCCGCCGCCATCGCTCACCGCGAACTCCTCACGGCTGCTCCGACGTCGGGCGTGGGTGCTTTGCCCGGTCCATGAGCCAATTGGTCAACGCCCGCACCTCCGGAGGGGCGGCGTCCTCGCTGACCGTGATCTCGTGGCGCGCTCCTTCGTCGCTGACGACGAGGTCGTACTGGAAGCGGTCGGCGCCGCGGCCGCGGAGCGGTGAGCGTGCCGCGAGATCGACGAGGTCGATCTCCCCGGCCAGTGTCGCCAGCTGCCGGGCGTCGGGATCTGGCAGCTCGTCGGTATCGACAGCCGTCGTCAGCTCCAAGGCGGCCACGCCCCCGCTCCGTGTCAATTCGATCCGCACTCGGTCCGCTCAGGATTTCGGCGTCGCGACCCCGACCTTCTCCCAACCCTCGCGGACTGCCTTGATCTCCGCGCTGCCCTTGCCGTAGATCCGCTCGGCGACGCGAACCGTGATCCCGGCGAAGCGACTGAACGTCGAGCGTGGGCGGAGGGCCGAGTGCTGCAGCGACTCGTACCAGATCCGTCCGGCCCGCTCCCAGGCCCGGCCGCCGAGCTTCGTCGCCACCAGGTAGAAGGCGTGGTTGGGGATGCCGGAGTTGATGTGCACCCCGCCGTTGTCCTTCGAGGTCTTGACGTAGTCCTTCATGTGCGCGGGCTGGGGGTCCTTGCCGATCAGGGGGTCGTCGTAGGCCGTCCCCGGGGCCTTCATCGAGCGCAGGGCGTCGCCCTGGATCTGCGGCGTCCAGACCTCGTTGCCGATCAGCCAGTCGGCCTGGTCGGCCTTCTGGTTCTTCTTGTGCTGCTCGACCAGGGAGCCGAAGACATCGGAGAGCGACTCGTTGAGCGCCCCCGGCTTGCCGTAGTACTCCAGCCCGGCCTCGTCCTCGGTCACACCGTGGGCCAGTTCGTGGCCGATGACATCGAGCGAGCTGGTCATCAGCCCGCAGATCACGCCGTCGCCATCGCCGAAGACCATCCGCCGCCCGTCCCAGAAGGCGTTCGAGTACTCCTCGGCGAAGTGGACGACCCCGCGGAGGGGCATCCCCGCGTCGTCGATCGAGTCGCGCTCGAAGACCTCGTTGTAGAAGCCCCAGGTCTCGCCGAGACCGTCGTAGGCCTCGTCAACGGCCTTGTCGCCACTCGCCTTATCACCCTCGCGACGGACGACCTTGCCTTCTACATCCTCCTGGCCCTCGGCATCGCGAATCGTCCGCTGGAGCTTGGCCTCGGCCTCGACGGCCAGGGCATCGGCGCCCTCGCGCGGCCCCCCGGCCCGGGCCCGAGCGTTCTCAACCCGCGCCAAGCGGATCGACTGATCGCGATTCAGGGCCCGCGCCGCGCGGGCGCGCTGCTTGTCGTCTCCCCGAGTCGCCACGTTCTCCAGGATGAACGGCGGGAGAACACAGTGCAGCGGATTGCGATCGCGAGTCATGTCGGCACCTCCTTATCCCGGCTCGACACCGCCGCCGAGTGAGTCCGAACCCGTCCTCGCTCGGGCGGCGCCTGGGCCGATGTCATTGATCCGGGCAGTTCTTGGCCGCTATCACCCCCTCCAGCTCGCCGGGTAACGGGTCACGCTCAATGAGCCCCGCGTCAGAGCCAGGGGTGCGTCAGTGCGATCGAAGACCGGATCCGCCGACTCACAGACCACATTGACGTGGTGGGTCCGTCCGGCGTTCCTTGCCACTCGCAGGACGCCGACCTTGCGAGTCTCGAGCATCTCCCCCGGCAGGCAGTTGCTGCCGTTGTGATCCGAGATCTCGCCCTTGTAAACGGGCTCGACCTTCTTCGATTCCTTGGCCAGGTCGATGTCGGTCGGGTTGTCGGCGAGAAACACGTGCGCCGAGAGCCGCGCCGGATATGGGCGGCCAACGCCGCTGGCCTCGATGAAGCCCCCAACGACCAATTGCTCGTCCTTCTTCAGGCCCTCCAGCGGGAGCGTGAGAACGACCTTCTTCGCCTTGGTCAGCGGCAAGCTCCTGACCCGGAGCTGTCTCGTTGTTACCGGCGTCGGCGGTGGGTCGTCGCCCGACCGCAGGCGGACGATGTTGACCCGGGCCATGTCCTGGCTCACCCGTCCCCCTTCGTTGGCGCCGATCAGCAGGCGGTGGTTGCGTCCGGCAGCGCGATTGTTGGCGTCGAGGGCGACGATGATGTTGTTCTCCCGCGCCTTCCAATCGGCCGGAATCGTGTACGGCGCCTCCAGCGTGAAGACGTAGTGATGGCGGTCCTGCGTAACAACCACGCTCTCCTGATCGAGTTCCTTGGCCGTCCCAGCCTTCTTCTCCGTGGCCGTGCGGTTGTTGGCCAGGAGTAGGCGCGCCCGGACCCGGGGAGCCCAGGTGTATGGGGCGAGGGGCTTGAGGCAATCCCCCTGGCCCTCGGTTCGGCAGTCCGTAGTCACCTCCAGCTCGACCAGGACCTTGAGCTGGTCACCGGGCTGGAGATCGGGGAAGGGCAAGAGCGCCGCCTTGTCGCGGCCGAGACGGAGAGCGATCCTCCGCTTGGCCCCAGCGCCCGGAGTGATCGGCAGGGTCGTGATCAGCTCGGCCGGCTTCGACGAGGCGCAGACCAGAACCTTGGAGGGCTTCTTGGCTGGCTGCGGCATCAGACCCGGTCAGCGCTCGCGGCCCTCGCCGCTGTCGGCGGGGGCGTCGCCGCTGCCTCTGTTACTCGTGCTGCGGCCAGGGTTCCCGTCGTTGCCCTTCGCTGGAGGGACGAAGAGTTTCTTGCCCAGGTACGTGGCCTGGGAGACGCCGGTCAGGATCAGCAAGGTCCCGGGAATGTCGGGAAGACCGTCGCTCGGCGCGTCGATGAAGGCCCAGGCGAAGTAGGTCAGGGCCAGGAGCGTGAAGACGAAGTACTGGAAGTCACCGAGGTCGACCGAGTCCTCGTCGTTGATGACGATCTCGGCGACGCGCTGCATCGGACCGCCGGCGTCGTCCTCTGACTTCGGCTGCTTTGGACTCGGCTTGCCCTTGTCCACCGCCTGGTTGACGTCGTAAGTCGTCTTGGCTTTGGCGGCGATCGCCACGAGGTAGGGCCCGCCGAGAAGCAGGAAGTACTCATCGCGAAGCTGGTCACCGATGACGTCGTTGAAGGTCCCCGGACCCTCGGTCAAGACGCAGATCAGCGCCCACAGGATGGCGTAGGTCCACAGCAGGGCCTGGAGCTTCGAGGTCGAGGTTCGGTTGTCGACCCCGAGGAAGAGAGCCGTGAGTCCGAGCTTCTTGGCCAGGGTGCCGTCGGGCGCGGCGACGATGACCAGCACGTGGAGCAGGAGGCTTCCGGCGAGGAGACCGGCGAGTACAACGAGGTAGACCCACCACTCGATGTCGATCATCCGTAACCCCGCAGCCCTGGATGGACAGCCTGAAACGGCAAGGCAACGCCGACGGTAGCCGCTGCTCCCGGCGAACGCAAGCCGTGAGCGACCGGACTCGAACCGGCGACCACCTGGACCACAACGAAGTCGGCATCAGACGATTCCCGCGTACCAGAGCCCGAACATGACACCGAACAGGCCGAGGAGCGGGATCAACACCGTCCTATAGACCGGCTCCAGCATCGGCCGTGCCAGGACCCAGGCGAAGGCGGTGGTACACGCCGCCATCGAGAGGATCGACACCGGCGCGAACACGGCCAGGGCCAAGGCGGCCTCCAACTGGGTCGGCAGGGCGGCGAGCATCAGCACGACCACGGCGCCGGTGCCGGCGAGGCCATGGAGAAAGCCGATCCCGAACGCCTGCCCCACGCTCCGGATCGAGTGATGGGCGTGCGTCGAGGACGCCGCTCCGCGTTGCAGGTGGCGGTGCGACTTCCCCACCCGCGGGTCACCTCGGGCCCTGTGCGCGTGTCGCCCGGCCCGATAATCGCCGCGCGTCCACTTCCAGATCACCCGCGTGGCAAGCAGCACGATCACCGCCCCGATCGCCGTCTCCGCCCCGCGCTCGAGCCACCCCGGCAACTCCGACTTCAGGACGATCATTGGGATTCCGATCGCGATCAGGGTCACCGCGTGGCCGGCGCCCCACCAAGCCCCGAGGCGGGTGGCTTCGTGCGTGCCACCGTCGTCGGCGGCGACCAGGGAAGTGACGGCAACCAAGTGGTCGGGGTCGGAGGCGTGGCGGAGCCCGAGCACGAAGGCGATACCGAGCGCGACCAGCAGAGGCGCGCCGTCGAACAGCCCTGTGAGCCACTCGTCGAAGCCCTCCACGGGGCGGAACAGGATCTGGAAGTCGGGAGTCACGATGTGAGGACCGCCAGGCCGAAGCTCAACCTCGGCCCACCGGTGTGGCAGGATGCCGCGCGGTGGGATGAGATGAGAGGAAGGTCTTTGCAATGAGCAGCGGGGCCAAGGGCGTCGCACTCGTCACCGGCGCCGCCAGCGGCATCGGTGCGGCGACCACCGATTCGCTCGCCGCCCGAGGATGGCGCGTGGCGGGCATTGATCTGGATCCGAGCGACACCGCCCTCAGCGTTCAAGCCGACGTAAGCGACCGGGAGGCTGTAAGGGCGGCGGTCGACCGGGCGGCGGACGAGCTCGGTCCGCCCGCCCTGCTGGTCACCGCGGCCGGCGCCTACGAGATGGCTCCGGTCACCGAGATCGACGACGAACGCTGGCGGCACATGCTCGCCGTCCACCTCGGCGGGGTCGCGAACGCTTGCTGGGCCGCCCTGCCCGGGATGATCGACCGGGGCGCGGGGACGATCGTCACGATCTCCTCGGAGCTGGCGCTGGGGGGCGGCGAGAACGACGCTCACTACGTCGCGGCGAAGGGAGCGATCGTCGGTTTCACCCGGTCGCTGGCCATCGAGCTCGCGCCGCGGGGCATCCGCGTCAACAGCGTTGCGCCGGGGCCGACCGACACGCCCTTGCTCGTCGCCGACTCGCCGTGGCGAGAGCCGAGCTACCTCGCCACCCTGCCGCTGGGGCGAATGGTCACGCCGACGGAGGTGGCGGAGACGGTGGCCTATCTCGTCGAGGAGGGCACCTACTTCCAAGGGCAGACCCTCTCTCCCAATGCCGGGGCGGTGATCTGACGGTGGGGCTGCTCGAGGGGAAGGCGGCACTCGTCAGCGGCGCCGGCCAGGGACTCGGACGGGCGATCGCCATGCGCTTTGCCGCCGAGGGTGCGCGCGTCGCCGTAAACGATCGCGAGCCGTCGGCAAGGGTCGAAGAGGTCGTGAGGGAGACGGGTGGCATCGCGGCGATCGCCGACGTATCCGACCCCCGCGCGGTCGACCGAATGGTGGGCGCGGCGGCGGACGAGCTCGGCGGACTGGACGTGCTCGTCGCCAACCACGCCTATATGACGATGGCGCCCTTCGTCGAGCACGACCCCGAGGACTGGTGGCGCAACGTCGACGTCAACCTGTCGGGAGCGTTCTTCCTCGTTCGCGCGGCCGTTCCCCAGATGCGCCGGCGGGGCGGCGGGCGGATCACGATCATCGCGTCGGAGTTCGGCGTCGCGGGCTGGGCCAACGCCACCGCGTACGCCGCCTCGAAGGCGGGACTGATCTCGCTGACGAAGACGCTCGGGCGCGAGCTCGGCCCCGAGGACATCCTGGTCAACGCGATCGCGCCGGGGATCATGGACACCCCGCAGCTCGACGTCGACGCCGACGACGCCGGGGTCTCGCCGGAGGAGATCCGCCGCCGCTATGCCGCCGACACCCCCATAGGCCGCATCGGACAACCCGAGGAGGTCGCCGCGCTCGTGGCGTTCCTGGCAAGCGAGCCCGCGGGGGCCTTCGTCGGCCAGATCCTGCAGCCCAACGGCGGCACCACGCGCAGCCCCGCCTAGCGCTCCGGATAGAGGTCTGGATCCACTTCGACCGGCCGCGGCTCGCGCTCGGGCAGCTCGCCGTCCTCGAGCGCCCGGCGCGCGATCGCCGCGCCGGTCGCGAACTCGACGTCGCCGGCGTCGAGCGCGTGCTCGATCAGGTCGCGAAGCGCCTCCACCCGCGACGGGCGCCCCGACAGGAACGGGTGGCACGTGAGCATGAACAGGCACCCGTGGCGGCGCATCGCGTCGAGCTCGGCGCGCCACAGCTCGAGCACCTTGCGCGGCGACTCGATGATGCCGCCGATGTCGGGGCGCGGCAGGAACGCGTACTGCTCCCAGTCGTCGAGGCTCCAGTGGGGCGGCAGCTCGGCGATCGTCCCGGCGGAGGTGCGGAGCCGGTAGGGACGGTCGGCGTCCATCAGGCTGGAGTCGTACTCGAGCCCGTACTCGGCGACCAGCCCCGGGGTGTGCCAGCTCGCCTCCCACAGCGCCGCGCGGTGGCCGACCGGCTTCACCCCCGCTCGCTCGAGCGCCGACAGCGCGCGCTCGAAGTCGGCGCGCTCGCCCGACTGGCCGAGGTCGACGGCGCTGCGGTGGCTGTACGAGTGATGGCCCACCTCGTGCCCCGCGGCGGCGATGCGCTCCATCGTCTCCGGGTACCGATCGGCCGTGAGGCCGGGGACGAAGAACGTCGCCGGCAGCTCGTACTCGGCGAGAAGCTCGATGCAGGCGCGGCACGCCGACAAGCGGCCCGTAGGCCTGGTGGGTCATCACCATGGCGTGATCGGCGTAGCGTCGTCCCGCCGCCAGGATCGGCGACTCGGCGTCGACGTCGAAGGACAGCACGGCGACGGCGCGGCTTACCGCCGAGCCAGGACATCTCAGTCGTCCTCGCCGGACCTCTCCGCGGCCTCGCGCTCGCGCTCCCGGCGCTCCCGCTCGCGGCGCTCGCGCGCCTCGCCGCTGGGCCGCGTGCCGAGGTGGCCCTCCTCTACAAGCGTGCCGAGGACGTCCATGATCGCGCGGGCGCCGAGCTGGGCCGTCATGTCGGACACGTCGTACGGCGGCGCGATCTCGACGACCTCCATCCCGCAGATCCCCTCGCGCGCGACCATCCGCAGCGCCTTGAGCGCCTCCCGTGGGAGCAGCCCGCCGGGCTCCGGTGATCCCGTGCCCGGGACGAACCCGGAGTCGATCGAGTCGATGTCGAACGAGAGGAAGACCGCCTCGGCGTCCTCCCACGCGCACTCGAGCGCCACCTCGACCGCCTTCTCGATCCCGAGCTCCTCGACGTCGGAGATCGTGATCACGGTCGAGCCCTTCTCCCGGGCCACCTTCATCCCGGGGCGCGATCCGTACCACCCCCCGATCCCCATCTGGACGAGGTTCGACGGCGGGGCGTTGGGAATGTTCGAGGCATGGAACCACGGCGTCGTGTGCATGCGCTCGTCCATGTCGCGTTCCTGCATGTCGATGTGGCGGTCGAGGTGGATGATTCCCACCTTGCCCTCGATGTGGGGGGCGATCGCGCGAACGTC
The DNA here is from genome assembly GCA_963754225.1 of uncultured Thermoleophilia bacterium. Classification (GTDB taxonomy): domain Bacteria; phylum Actinomycetota; class Thermoleophilia; order Solirubrobacterales; family 70-9; genus DASPWW01. The sequence goes on along the minus strand of CAVWEV010000009.1, from coordinate 15,104 downwards.
CGGGTAGCCGATCGAGTGGTCTCCACCGATCACCACCGGGAACGCTCCGTGCTCGTGGATGAAGGAGACCGCCATGTCGATCTGGTCGAAGGACTTCTCGATGTTCGACGGGATCACGAAGATGTCGCCGGCGTCGCACAGGTTGAGCTCCTCGAGGAGATCCACGCCCATGTCGGCGTTGTACGAGTCGTACAGCGCGGATATCCGCCGCACCGCCTGCGGGCCGAACCGACAGCCCGCCCGATAGGTGGTGCCCATGTCGAACGGGGCGCCCACGACCGCCACGTCGTACTTGCCGACGTCGCGAATGTTCTCGCAGTACGGCGCCTTGGTGAAGGTGTTGATGCCCGCGAATGCCGGTTGCGCCCCGCGCGAGAACAGCGAGATCGTGCGGTCCTGCACGGATGGCGCCGCCTCGAGCCCGAGGTCCAATCCCCGCTCGAGCTGCTCGCGGGTCCGCCGGTCGGTGATGTCCTTCAGCCGGCGCAGCACCCGCATCCCCCGCAGCCGACCCCGATCGAAGGGGCCGTTGCCTGCCCGTGATGGTGGAACATGCCCATGAGATGAAGCCTCCTCCGGGTTGGACAGGCAGCGCTGCGTCGCTACATACCTAGCGCCCTCACCGGTGTCAAGCAGGCTCGAACGAAGGCTCAAACGCCCGTCCCCCGTTCGTACGATCGTCGGCTTGCGCCGTGTGCGCGGCGACGCATAGAGTCGCAAAGCGCCCAGCGGGCGCGAGGTGTCAGCACGAGCAATGGAGGAGGCTCCGTGACCGATCACCAGCCACTGGCGGTGCCCGACGACGCGTTGGCATCGACTACCCGCGGCGAGGGCGAGGGGCTTAAGCGCGAGTTCTCGCTGTGGGCGATCTTCGCGCTGGCGTTCGCGTTCATCTCGCCGATCGTCGCGCTGTACGGGATCTTCGCGTTCGCGATCACGTGCGCCGGTCCGGCCGCGTGGTGGGGGTTCTTCGTCGTGCTCGCCGGACAGCTCCTGGTCGCGTTCGTGTTCGCCGAGTGCGCCTCCCGCTGGCCGTTCGAGGGCAGCCTGTACCAGTGGTCGCGGCGGCTGATCCACGAGACCTACGGCTGGTTCGCCGGCTGGGCCTACATGTGGACGCTGATGATCACGATGGTCGCGGTGGCCTACGGCGCCGCCGGGTTCGTCCCGATTGTGCTCGACATCGATCCGTTCACGCCGGGCGAGCAGCTGTTCGTGGCGCTGGGGTTCCTCCTCTTCGGCACAGCAATGAACCTCGTCGGCCGCAAGGCGCTGAAGGTGTTCATGGCCGCGAGCATCGGCGCCGAGGTGATCGGCTCGATCGGGATCGGCACCGTGCTCCTGTTCTTCCACAACGAGCACGGGCCGCGGCGTCCTCTTCGACAGCTTCGGCGCGGGCGAGGGCCTCTCGGGCGGATACCTGTGGGCCGGGTTCCTGGCCGCTGTCGGGTTCATCGGCTGGACCTACGTTGGCTTCGACACCGCCGCATCGGTCGCGGAGGAGGCGAGGGAGCCCGCGCCGCGACGTCCCCAAGGCGGTGATCTGTCGCTGGTCGCGGTCGCCGTGGTCGTCAGCTACGCGTCGCTGGCGCTGATCCTGGCGATCCCAGAGCTACAACGCAGTGCTCAGCGGCAAGGTGGTCGACCCGGTCGCGGACACGATCGCTTCCAGCTCGGAGACGACATCACGAGACCGCTGTTCATCCTGTTCATCATCGGATTCACAGCCAGCCTGATCGCGATCCAGACGAACTGCTCGCGGATCATGTGGGCGTTCGCCCGCGCAGAGGTCCTGCCGGCGGCGGACCAGCTCGACACGCTGACGGCCAAGAACCGGCTTCCGTGGGCTACGGTCCTGGTCACCCTCGTTATCGCCGCGATCCTGTTGATCTCGACACAGTCCGAGGACGTGTACCTGACGCTCGTCTCGATGGCGACCGGCGGGTTCTACATCTCGTTCGCATTCCCGGTCTTGGGGATGCTGTGGGTGCGGCTCAAGGGCCGCTGGGAGCCCGTCCACCTTCACGCTCGGCCGCTGGGGCATGATCGTGTCCGTGATCGCTGCCGTCTGGACGGTGTTCGAGTACATCAACATCGCCTGGCCCCGTGCGGTCGAGGTCCCCTGGTACCAGGACTGGGCGGTGTTCCTGATGACCGGGATCGTCGCCGCGCTCGGGATACTCGCCTACCTCCCGGGGCGCTCGAAGCTGAAGGCCGCCGAGCAGCGGCTCGAGGAGGACCCTTCGGCGATCCACTGGGATCGCAGCGTGGAGCGGCCCGCCGCCGGCAGCTAGCCTTGCCGGAATCGAGGTCCTCGCACTCAGCTCGAGCCCGCGTCGCGACGGCAACTCGTTCCTGCTGGCCGAGTCCGCCGTCGAGGGGGCGCGGGAGGCGGGTCACGACGCGGAGCTGGTCCACCTCGACGACCACGTGCGCCATTTCCTCCGCGACTGCCGCCGGTGCCGCGACGCCGCCGGCCGGTGCACGATCGACGACGGGTTCGAGGACCTGCTGCGCGAGCGCGTGCTGCCGGCCAAGGCGCTCATCCTCGCCACGCCGCTCTACTGGTACGGCGTCTCCGGGCAGCTCAAGACCTTCCTCGACCGGCTGTTCTGCTACATCGCCGCGTCGGAGCCCGAATCCGACATGTTCGTCCGCGGGCTGACCGCCAAGCGGCTGGCGCTCGTCATCGCGTCGGAGGAGACCTACCCCGGCGCGCCGCTGGGGGTCGTCCACGAGATCCAGGAGTACGCGCGGTACACGCACTCGCCGCTCGTCGGCGTCGTTCAGGGGATCGGCAACAAGCGCGGGGACGTCCGCCTCGATCCCGGCGACCCACTCGGCCGGGCGCGTGAGCTCGGGCGCAGGATCGCCGTCGTCCGCAGCACCGACTACCGGCTCGACACCGACCGGCCGGGATCGGTCTGGGCAGACGCCGAGGAGGGCTGAGTCGCACGATCGGGCTTCGCGGCCAGGTCGCCGCGGGCGAGCTCGAGCGACCGCAGGGCGAGCCACAGCTGGACGACGTCTCCCGTCTCGCGCAGGTCGCGGCCGGTGAGCTCCTCGATCCGGTGCATGCGGTAGACGAGTGTCTGCTTGTGGACGAACAGCGCGCCCGCGGCGCGTTGCCACGACCGGTTGTGCTCGAGGAAGACGTCGAGGGACCGCACGAGCTCGGTTCCGTGGGCCTCGTCGTAGGCGATCAACGGGCCGAGGACGTGGTCGGCGGCCGCGTCGGCCTCGCCCAGGGTACGCGGCAGGAACAGCGGGGTGCTCTCGCCGTAGCGAACAACGGGCCGGCCGAGATTGTGCGCGGCGGCCTCGGCCCAGCCCGCCTCCCGCGCGGCGTCGGGGACCCGGTCGGAGTGTCCGAGGACGTCGCTTACACCCAGCGCGACCTCGGGGCCGACAGCGCTCCGAAGCGTTGACAGCGAGGCCTCTGCGTCGGGCAGCACGACGAGGACGCGCTCGCCACGCCGCAGCGCCAGGTGCGGGACGCCGCGCTGGGCGAGCTCGTGGTGCAGGTCGCCGTCCCCGCTCCGCTCCTCGGCGCCCACGGCGACGAGGACGGCGGCCTCGGGCACGATCCCGTGATCGGCGATCCGACGCAGCCCGGAGCCCGGGTCGAGCCGGCGCTCGAGCAGGTGGGACAGCAGCTCGCCTCCGAGCCGGGCTTCCTGCTCGCGCTCGGCCGTCACCCGCGCGACCTCGAGCGCGGCGATGTTGCCGGCGTGGCTGAGCAGATCGAGATCGGGGCCGTCGTTCTCGGAGGCCAGCGCCACGAGAGCGGTCGGGCGCGCGGCCGGAATCCGGATGACCAGCGCCGTGACGTCCTCGTGGCTGACCCGCAATACCCCCGGGAGCACCCCGTTGCGCTTGCGCAGCGTCTCCACGACGCGATGCCTCAGGCCACGTGGGATCCCGTTCTCCGTCTCGAGCACAGGAAGCCCGGTCGCGGTGTCGAGCATGAGCATCCGGCACTCGAGCTGCGCCTCGAGCTCGGCGAGAAGCTGTCCGCCGAGACGATCGTCCGACACGGCTGCCCGCAGGCTCTCGTACAGCCGCACCGTGCGGACGAGCCGGACGTGCTCCTCGTCCGAGTTGGCGTTGGCGACCGTTCGCGACACGGCCTCGAACGCAACCTCGTGCGGAATCGCGAGGACCGGGAAGCGAAGCTCGTCGGCCCTGGCCAGGAACGGATCACGGAGCGGCGGGGCCTCCATGTCGTCGCCAATCGCCAGCCCACTCAGGCTTGCGGCGTCGAGCTCGTCGAGGAAGGAGACCTGCTCGTCGGAGTCGGCGGGAACGTTGAGCCCGTTCGACATCAGGAGGTCGCCGGGCGCGAGCCACTCGGTCGCGTTCGGCAGGTCGGAGGCGTGGGCCCACGAAACGGGCCGGTCGCCTCCGGCGGCACCGGCATGGACATGCAGCCTCAGGTGGGGGACCGCCACCAGTTCGGCGACCGTGATCGCCACCGGCGAAGCTTATGCGAAACCCGTCAGACGATCGTACGAGGGGCGATTGCGCCTCAGGCCCATCGTCGCATTGCCAAGCCGTTGGCCGTGGGCGAGACTCGATGCCTGCGCGGAGGCGATCTGATCGGCGACAGAATCCATGTACCGGCGCGTGAGGGAAGGGCGGTGCGCGTCCCGCAGGGGAAGGCCGTTCGGATCATCGACCTCGAGGGCAACCAGGTCGCCGACCTGTTCGCCTTCAACGCCGCCGACGTCAGCGAGTATCACAGCGCCATGCATACCCGGGCCGGGGTCAGCCGCCTGTTTCCGCAGCCGGGCGAGGCGTTCATGACGAACCGCCGCCGTCCGATCATGACGCTCGAGCGCGACGACACGCCTGCGGTCCACGACATGCTGATCGCCCCGTGCGATCCCGAGCGCTACGCGGGGCTCGGCGTGGACGGATGGCACCCGTCGTGTCGCGAGAACCTCGAGATCGCCATGCGCGATCTCGGCCACGACGAGATCTCCCATCCGGCATCGATCAACCTGTTCATGAACATCCCGGTGGGGGGCGACGGGGGCCTCGGCTGGGATCCGGCACCGACCGCGGCGGGCGACTCGATCACGTTGCGGGCGGAGATGGACTCCATCATCGTTGTCTCGGCGTGCCCGCAGGACATCGTTCCCATCAACGATCGTGACCCCACCCCGATCGGCGTCGAGCTGCTCGATTGAGGAAGAGGAGGAGCCCTGATGGCAACCCAAGAGCGCCAACCCGAGCCGGCCGACACGACGATGTGGACCTCGCTGCTGCACGCGGGACTGGCGGGCTCGTTCCTCAAGCTGCCGCACGTGGCGGCCGACGCCGACGCGCTGCGCGGTCACGGGGCGCGGGCCGCGATCTACGGCATCCCGTGGGACTCGACGTCGATCAGCCGAACGGGCGCGAACTACGGGCCGCGCGGGATTCGCGAGATCTCGGGCCAGTTCCTGACCTACAACGCGACCTGGGACTTCGACATCGTCGACGCCCTCAACCCCGTCGACTGCGGGGACTGCGACGTCATCCTGGCCAACGCAGAGAAGACCTTCGCGCACGCCGAGCGCGACATCGGCCAGATTCTCGCGGCCGATGCCGTTCCGGCCACGCTCGGCGGCGATCACTCGATCACGATCCCCGCGGTCCGGGCGGTCCGCAAGCACGGCTCCAACCCCGGCCTGGTGCTGATCGACACCCATCTCGACACTGCCCCGGACGTCGCCGGCGAGGAGCTCAACCACTGCTGTCCGATCACGCGCGCCGTCGATGCCGGGTTCGATCCGAAGAACATCGCGCTGCTCGCGATCAGCGGGTGGATGAACCCGCGGACCGAGCTACGCGTACTGCCGCGAGCACGGCATCACCGTTGTGTGGCTCGAGGACATCTGGGAGCGCGGCGTCCGCCGCCGTGATCGAGCAGGCGCTCGAGGTGGCCGCGGGCGGCACGGACGGCGATCTACCTCAGCGTCGACGTCGACTCGCTCGACGCCGCCTACGCGCCGGGCACCTGCGTGCCCACTCCGGGCGGGCCTCACCTCGCCGCGAGCTGCTCGAGCTGGTACGCGGCATCGCCCGCCACGGCCTCGTCGGCGTCGACGTCGTGGAGACCGCCCCGAGCCTCGACGCGAGCTCGGCGACGGCCGCGATCGCCGGGCGGGTGGTCATGGACGCGCTCGCCGCGCACGCGGGCGCGCTCGACGGAGTGAAGGACGCGTACGACCTGATCGTGATCGGCGGCGGGCCTTCGGGCGGCCTCCCCGCCGCCGCCTACCTGCAGAAGGCGGGACTCGACGTGCTCGTCGTCGAGGCGAACTCCGAGCTGGCTCGTTCTGCTGCTCGCACGAGACCTGGCCCCAGACGCTCGACAGCCCGCACGTCGGCGTGAGCTTCGCCGGCAACTCGCCCGGTGATCGAGGACCTGGAGCTCGAGCAGTACGGATTTCGCTTCAAGGCGAGCCCGGTGATCCTGGCCACGACGTTTCGCGACGGCACCAACTGCCTGATCTGCCAGGACCCCGGGCGCACGGCCGAGAACTTCTCCAAGCACTCGCGAGCACGACGGCGAGCGGATGCTCGGCATCCAGGAGCGCGTGCACGAGACGATGGTCGAGTTCAACGAGCTTTGCTCGTTCACGCCGCACCCCGACCCGTCCAAGCTCGACCGCATCTTCGAGATCTGCGCGTACGCGATGGGCTTCAGCGTCGAGGAGATGTCGGAGATGACCGGCCCGGAGCTGTGCGAGCGCACCTTCGAGTCGGACGCGTGCCGCCAGATCCTCATGACCCCGGTCGCGTTCTGGGAGCACGGCGCGCCGTTCGCTCGCGGGCAGGGCGCCTACGGGGTCACGTTCGCCCTCTACTACACGACCGGCATCGGCGTAGGCGGAAACGAGATCCAGGTCGACGCCCTGACCCAGTGCTTCCTCGAGCACGGCGGCAGCGATCCTCACCAACTCGACCGTCGATCGGATCGTCGTCGAGGACGGGCGGGCGACGGGCGTGGTGCTGGGCGAACGCTCGCTCCACAGCCGGGAGCTCGGATCGACGCCCGCGTCGGAGTGCTGTCCAACGCCGGCGTGCCGGAGACCCTGCGCCTGGTGGGCGAGGATACGGTCTCGACCGCGGACGACGCCCGGCTCGGCGCCAAGATGCGCCATTGGAAGATGGGGCTGCGCGGCTCGCATGTGACCTCGTGGCTGCTCGACCGGCGGGTCGAGTGGGGCTCATCGACCTTCGACCCGCTCATCAACGAGGCGATCCTCGTCTACCGGGCGTTCGACTCCTGGGAGGGGACGAAGCGCTACATGGTCGACATGCTCGGCAACGACACCTGGAAGGCGTCGGGCCAGCTGATGGAGTTCACCTACTACGCACCCGCCGACCCCACGAGCGTCTCGCCGGAGGGCCACACGATCCTGCGCGCCGAGGAGTGCTTTCCCTACCCGCTCCACGGCCTCGGCGGGCCGGAGGCCTGGGACGGCCCGCTGCGCCACGAGCTGCTGCAGGCCCGCAACGAGATGATGAGCCGAGCTCGTCCCCGGCTGGGATGAGATGGTGCTCGACCAGTACGAGTGGACTCCGCTCGACAACTGGCGGCTCAACCGCGCCGCGAAGTTCGGGCAGGTTGTAGGCGGAGACTTCAGTGAGGACCAGTGGCTGCTCGACCGCATGCCCTACCGGATGCCGCTCGGCGGCCTCTACATGTCGAACGGGGTGTGGCCGGTGGGCTGAGCTGGATGGCGGCCGGCTACAACGCCGCGCGACGTGGTCGCGCAGGATGCCGGCGTGCGCCGCCAGCCGTGGTGGCGAGGCGCGGCCGTGCGAGTGGTACCTGAACAACCTCGACCGGCTGCTCGCTCCGCTCGAGTACGACCGCGGCGATCCGGTCGCGTCGCGCTGAGCGGGGGCAATGCGCGCCGACGGCTACGACGTCGCGATCGTCGGCGCCGGCCCCAACGGGCTGACGTCGGCCGCCTACCTGGCGCGCGCCGGGGCCAGCGTCGTGCTGCTGGAGCGTCGCTTCGAGCGCGGCGGCACGTTCGCGACCGACGACTACTCGACGCCATTCCAATACAACCTCGCGCAGTTCGAGCTGCCGCTGGGCAAGGGGCTGCCGCCGTACAGAGACCTGGATCTGCGCTCGCAGGGCGTGAGGTTCGTGGAGCCCGAGCTCCCTTCTCCGCGAGCGCCGAGCCGGGCGGCCCGGAGCTTGTCATCGGCCGGGGGGGCCGCGGGCTCGGCGGGGATATCGAGCGCATGCTGACCGCGACAGCCGCCGCGGTCGCGCCGTTGCTGTACCGACCGCCAATCGCGGAGGAGGAGTTGCACGCAGAGCTCGGGGACGACAACCGCTCCGCGGCGTTGGCGCTCGCCACGGCCACTCCGCGCACGCTGCCCGAGAGCCTTGACGATCCGCGAGCCGCCGTGCTCGTGCGCTACGCCTGCGGCCTGGCCGGATTCCTGGACGGTGAGCGTGCCGCTCGGCCTGATGGGCGCTTTCGCCGTGGCCTCGCTGTTCGCGCCGGCGATCGTCGTCGGTGGCACGAAGAACCTGGCGAACGCGCTCGCCCGGGTTACGGCCAGCGCCGGCGCGTCCTGCCCCGTCAGCTGCGCGGTCACCGGCGTCGAGCGGAATGGCGACGGCTTTCTGCTGCGTACGGCCGACGCCCGTGAGCTGTTTGCCCGCACCGTGATCTCGACGCTGGACCCTCGGTCGACATTCCTCGAGCTGCTCGGCGAAAAACTGGGACCGGCCGAGCTGCGCGCCGTGGCCGAGGAGTGGATCGTCGAGCGCGCCGCGCCGTTCACGGCTCACTATGGGGTCAAGGGCGAACTGCCCGCGCCGGCCGGCGGCACGGCGCCCGACGCGCTGATTCGCGTGTTCGGCTTCGCGGGTCCGGCCGAGGTAGAACGCCACCTCGAGGTTGCGGTACATGGTGGGCTGCCCGCGAACGTCGCCGGACACCTCACCGCAGTGACCGCTCACGACCCGTTGCAGGCTTCCCCGGGGCCCTACGGCCCGCTGCACACGCTTCGGCTGCAGACGGTGGTCCCCTTCGAGCACCCGGACGACGATTGGGACAGGACGCGGGCGGCATACCGCCGGCAGTGCTGGGACGCCGCCATCGAAAACTTCACCCGCCTGCGCGACGCTCGCCTGCTGTTCCAGTTCTGCGACACGCCCCGCGACATCGAGCGCCGTTTCAGGACGACGCGGGGCGGTGCGATTCGCCAGGGTGCGCTCGTGGCCGAGCAGACGTTTCGCGGCCGGCCTCACCCCTCGTGCTCGAGTGGGCGCACGCCGGTGGCCGGGCTCTATCTCGGGGGTGGCGCCGTTCACCCCGGAATCCCCGGCTCGCTCGGGGGCGGCTACAACGCGGCCGCGGCGGTTGCGAAGGATCTCGGCCTACCATGCTCAGCGTGAACGTGAGGCTCGCACCGCTCGCCCCGCGCCCCGGGACGTGCCGGATGGTTCTCGCCTGGGCTTATCGTTGCCGCTGTGCGTGACGACGAGCTCGAGGCCGTGCTCGCGTCCTACGAGGCGCTGAACCGCGGTGACATCGACGGCACAGTCGGCGTGCTCGCACCCGACGCGGAGTGGCACGAGAGCGCGGCGCTGCCGGATGCCGGCGTCTTTCGGGGACGAGGCGCCGTGCGGAGCTTCCTCGTTCAGTTCCTGGAGTCGTGGCAGGAGCTGCATCAGGACGTGGAGGAGGTGGTCATCGAGGGGAACAAGGCGGCGCTGATGATTCACCTCGAGGCCCGGGGTCGCGGAAGCGGCGCCAAGGTGGATGCGCGGTATGCGCACGTGTGGACGCTGCGCGACGCTGTCGGCATCCGGGTGGATGCCTACGAGGACCGCGAGGCCGCGTTGCGCGCGATCAGGCCGTAGGCCCCTGCCGCCACCACGCTGGCGCAGAACGCGACGTAGACGGCGGTACCGGCTCCGCTCGCCGTGACGTCGCCGGAGTGGATGGCGAGCGCCGCCAACTCGAGCACGCCGAGCGTCGCGTAGGCGAGCGCGGGGCCTCGCAGGCGGTCGAGGTCGTTCTCCTGCAAGGCGCCGCCCGCCCCGACGGCGAATCCAACCAGGAAAGCACCCACCGCCTCCGCGGTCAGCGGGGTCAACGCCCACGGCCACAGCGGGTCGGCCGCCTCGGGAGCGATGAACAGCGCTCCCCCGACGACGAGCAGGACCGCGCCCTGGATGGCGAGGATGCCGCGCGCCGCCGGCGGAAGTGGACGTGCGCCCTCGGGCACGGCGCCCGCGCTCCGGACCTGCTCGACCACCAGGTAGATGAGGAGCGGCGGCACGATGATGTAGACGACCAGCCAGAACCACCCGAAGACGCTGTCCAAGTCGAATTTGTCCAGGCGGATCAGTGTCGCGGTGAGCAGCAGCACCGCGATCGTGAGTACGGGCGGCAGCGTCGTGCGCGCCATCGCCCAGCTCCGCTGGCGCGCGGCCCACGCGAGCAGCACGCAAGCGGCCCAGTACGCGGCGCCCAGGAAGGCCGCCGTGAGCGGCGGCTCGATCGTCCAGGAGAAGAAGCGGTCGGTCTCCGTCGCCAGCCCGAACAGCAGGATTCCGGCGATCAACGCGAGCACCGCTGCGACGACGAAGAACCACCGCATCCCCGGGCTGACCATCCCGGGTTGAAGCTACTGGATCGCGTCCCCGCCCGGATCGACGACCAGCCACAACCCGCCGAACTCGTCGACCCCCTGACACAGGACCTCGTTGGCGCCCTCGTCGACGTAGTAGTAGAGCGGGTGGCCGTTGTACGTCACCAGGTCCTTCCCCTCGTGGTCGGTGGTCCCGAGGAGCTCCTGCTTGACGCCGCTCCCCGCCTGAGGCTCGCCGTCCGTGTAGAAGGGCGGCGTCGACGACCCCTGAGCGGCTGCGAGATCGTGTTCGGCTAGTGACGATGGACCTCGCTGAGATCATGGCGATGTCGTTCGCCGGGGTCCTGGCCTCGGTGTCGTTCCTTCTCATCGCGGCCGCGGTCTTGGCCATGTGGCTGTGGGGGGGAAAGCCATGAGAGCGAGCGGCTGCGTACCAAGTGCGGCCCGCGGTGCTGACGTGACGTAGGCGCCTGCTACAGGCTGCGACCGGCGGGGAGACTCGGGGTCGCCTTCTATCATTTGAACCCCGGCGTTTTTGGCGCACGCAGTGGGACAGTGAGCCGGGAACGGCCCCCTAAAAAAGTCCCGCACCTACCCCCGCAGCCCGGCGGCTTCGAGGGGTCCGATTCGGGGCCTGGGGCTAGGAGTCGTACTGGCCGACGAACTCCGCCGCCTGGAGCCTACCCTTGTACCCGGCTTCTTGAACGATCGGGCGGGACCTCGGGGTCGGAGAGGAAGTTCTGCAAGCCCTCCTCATCCCAGTCGTAGAGCACCCAGACCCGGTCGTCCTCATTGGGATCGCGAAAGACGGTCGCACCCTTGGACCCGTACTCCTTTCGCTTCTCGGCGCCCTTGGTTGAGAAGATATTCAAGAAGCGGTCGATATCCTCGACCGTCGTCGTTGCCAGGATCAACTCTCTCCTCCTCTGTGGGCAGTGTCGTCGCGCTCCTCCGACATCGCCCGCTCAGTATCCCGCGACGCGGGCTGCAAGCGAGGACGGCTGCGCACGATCGCCTACTCCCGCAGCCTCCGGTTATTCAGTTCGAGGGTGGGGTTCCGTTAGAAGCCGATGAAGCAGGCAAGGTCGCCCTGGAAGCGGGGCTTGCCGCCGCTGTGGTCAATGCCGGTGCGTATGCCGCCTCCCCGCTCATCGCTCTCGCCCCTTCCCCGCAGGTTCAACGGGCCGGTTTCGCCCGTCGCGGGGGAAACAGATCCGCTCGATACGCAGGTCCCGTAATTGGCCGGTTTTGCGGCCGAGGCCGGAGCTGCCACGGCACCGATGAGTCCGGCAGCGACCATCACACTCGCCGCTGCGATTCGAATCCTTCGCATAGTTCTCCTCCTCGCTATCGGACGGCGAGGGTATCGCGTGCGGTGCGTACGATCAGAATCGCGAATCGCTTGCCATCTTGTCCTTCCCTTCCGTTTTCGGGCGCGCAGACCAGGCGTGTTGGCGGACTTTTCATTACCGCGGCGCCAGCACAAGATCGAATCCCCTTCGCCTCGTTGGAGGCGTCGTAGAAGGCGCGGACGATCTCGACGTTCTCCTCCGACATCGCCTACTCCCGCAGCCCGGCGGCTTCGAGGGCTTGCTCCTCGTTCACGAAGATTTGCCATTCGACGATCTTCCCGCGCCGCACGGTAAAGACGAACGTGAAATCCATCTGCACATCGACCCCGCTTTGTTTCCCACGCCCTCCTTGTTGGGTGGCGACGACGACGTAGTCGCCGGGGTCGGCCACGATCCGCGAGATTTCTATGCGGTAGTCGTCCCACTGCTCCGGCCAAATGCCGAACGCCTCCAGCACCCCGTTGTGGCCGTGCTGTTGCGGCGCCACGCCCGGCAATTCCGACGGCTGCGTGATGACGATGTTCTCGTCGCAGAGTCGCAACACGCCTTCTGTGTCGCCTCGGGTGAAGGCGTCAAACGCATTGCGAACGATCTCGACGTTCGCCTGCGACATCGCCTACTCCGACAGCCCGGCGGCTTCGAGAGCCTCCTCCCGCGACGTCAGTTAGCCGCCGAGACCCTCCGGATCGGGCCGGATGACCACGGTATCGGCCACCGGGATGATCTCGTCCACCGGCAACTGGGCGATCTCGGCGTGCTTTTCGATCGCCTCTGGGCTGGTCGCTTGGTAGATGCAGACGGTGCCGACGGAACCGCCGCCCTCTTCAAGGACATAGCTGCGTATCCAGCGGATGTCATCGGCCATCTCCTCGTCGCCGACCTTGCCGGACCGTCCTGCAGCCTCCTCCAAGTCGCCCGGGGACTTCCAGCCGGATCGGCGCAGGATCGCGTAGTTATTCATCTCCTCCCGCTCCTTTCGCCTTCATGCGTCGCGGGTGGCATCCAATCAGTGCGTGACACGGGTGTCAAACGCGCCGAGCAGACCTCCATCGACGTTCTCCTGCGACATCGCCCGCTCAGTATCGCGTTTCGCTTTCAAGCCGATGGATTGGGTTCGTGGACAACGGCTGGGCGGAGGCACACTGCCCCCGGCGGACCGGGAGCAGTAAGCCGATGGACCGGGACTGTGGAATCCGTGTGGTCGTATGGCGTCGAGTTCGAGCGCGTCCAGGTCTGTCGTTACCGCGCACCGCGTCACCGCGGTTTTCTCGACCTGCCCTGCGTCCCTATGCACGCAACAGGACGGGGGCAAATAGGAATCTGGAAAGCCCTCCGCTCACGATCGCTTTCACGTCCTCGGGATGTAGCCGTCACCGGGGCGGAGGGTCGCGGCCGTGCCGACCTGCGCCGGGAGGCGTTGGCGCGGCGTGCGTCTGCTACCCGATGGCGGCTCCGAGGCGAAGTCGCCGAGGGGGAATGGACCGTGATTGGACCGTCGATCGGGGTCCGGGCTTACGGGCAGGCGCCGGGAAGGTGGCGCTATGCAGGGAACTTCGAGGGGTGAGCGACCGGACTCGAACCGGCGACCACCTGGACCACAACCAGGAGCTCTACCAACTGAGCTACGCTCACCGCGCCGGACCAATGTAGCGCCTCGCGTCGCCGCCTCAGCGCCGTCATTCGGACTCGGAGGCAAGCTGCATGCGACCCACCCAGGCCGAAAAAGCCGTCGAGTTTCGCGCCCTGCACGACGGGGAGGCGTTCATCATCCCCAACCCCTGGGACGCCGGCTCGGCGAAGGTCCTCGCGGCGCTCGGGTTCAGGGCGCTCGCGACCACGAGCTCGGGGTTCGCGTTCACCCTCGGGCGCCTGGACGGCGACGTCACCCTCGACGAGGTGGTCGACCACGTCCGGGCGCTCGACCGGGCGACGACCTTCCGGTCTCGGTCGACCTGGAGAACGGCTACGGGCCCGATCCGGAGGACGCCGCGTCGGCGATCACCCGCGCGGCCGCGGCCGGCGCCGTCGGCGGCTCGATCGAGGACTACGACCCGCAGCGGAAGAGATCTACGACATCGGCCACGCGGCCGAGCGCGTGGCCGCGGCCCCGAGGCCGCGGCGGAGCGGCTCGAGCTTCCCGTTCACGCTCACGGCGCGAGCCGAGAACCACATCCGCGGCAACCCCGATCTCGACGACACGATCGCCCGGCTGCAGGCCTACGAGCGGGCGGGCGCCGAAGTGCTGTACGCGCCCGGGCTGCGCAGCGGCGACGAGATCCGCGCGGTTGCCGAGGCCTCTCCAAGCCGCTCAACGTGCTCGCCCACCCGCGCCTGTCGATGAGCGAGATCGTCGAGGCAGGCGGTCGGCGGATCAGCGTCGGAGGGGCGCTCGCCTTCGCGGCGGTCGACGCGATGGCCACCGCGGCCGAGCGCATGCGCGACACGGGCGACTTCTCGGCTCTCGGCTCACAGGTCCGGATCAGGGAGTGGTTCGGCGAATGAGCGACCGCCCCTCTTCCTAGCCCTACTCCCGTAACCCGGCGGCTTCGAGGGCCTCGCCCCAGTCTCCGAAGTACTCCATTCGCACGATCCTTCCGTCGCGGAAGGTTGCGACCTGGTGGTACAGCTCCTCGTCGATCTCCAACCCGCTTGCCTTGCCGCGCCCGTGGTGGCGAAGCCGGGTCGCCACGCGGTCACCGGCGTCGATGAACTCCTGCGGCTCCAGCCTCAGCTCCTCCATCGTCTCGTCGATCTCCTCGAAGAAGCGTATGGCCGCGTCCGGGCCCCGGCCGGAGTCCGACCGCTGGCGCGCGGGCATCACCCATTCAATCTCGGGATCGAAGTCTTCGACGGCGGCGTCGAAGTCACGGCGGTTGTAGGCCGCGATGAAGTCTCGGGCTTTGTCGACGTTCTCCTCCGACATCGCCTACTCCCGCAGCCCGGCTGCTTCGAGGGCCTCAATTTCGGTCGAAAACATCCCGACCCGAATGACCTGTCCGTCGCGCATCTCACCGAGCTGAAAGACGGCGGGGGGGAACTCCACCCCGACCCCGCTCCCGGCTCCCTCTCCGGCAACCCGGAAGGTGACGAGGACGAAGTGCTCGCCTACCGGCACGCACTCCTCCACGT